>NZ_OZ034691.1 GCF_964026725.1 Wolbachia endosymbiont (group B) of Germaria angustata | reverse complement strand
ATCTACTTTATCTACTTTTTATCTAAACTAAAGTATAACAGTAGTAATAGTTCTATCAATAAATTGTTATTAACTTAAAATTCAGTAAAAGTTAGTATTACTTAGCTTGTGGATAAATATGTTAATAACTTCTCTATACTATTGATTTTCCTTTATGATTTATGTGTATAAGTAAGATGTCTAGAATGTTAGTAATTTTCTTTTATGGAAAAAAGCTTTACTATCATGGATTGTTATATAATTATGTATATGTCATTGAAAAAATTGTTGATCAATTGTTAGTATTTTATGTCAACA
This sequence comes from Wolbachia endosymbiont (group B) of Germaria angustata, assembly GCF_964026725.1. Taxonomy (NCBI): domain Bacteria; kingdom Pseudomonadati; phylum Pseudomonadota; class Alphaproteobacteria; order Rickettsiales; family Anaplasmataceae; genus Wolbachia; species Wolbachia endosymbiont (group B) of Germaria angustata. The sequence continues at coordinate 1,260,752 of NZ_OZ034691.1, read as the reverse complement.
AATAATTCACAAATTAATTTGACATTATTCACATGCTTATTAAACATTTAATAACAGTTTTCTTGATAGACCTTATCTAAAGATATTTTCACCATTGAAGGGAATAAATTGAATAAGAAAAGAACTTTAGTAGAAAAAATAGCGTACAGAATTTTTCTCTTTCTCTTCAACAAAACTTCTGTGTTAAAAAAATGTGCGACTGAGGCATTAATGGGTGATCTTTCAGGTCTTGACATACTTAATAGTCTATTAAAATTCCGTGATTGTAGTATCATGGATATAATGACTCCACGTAAGGAGATATGTGCAGTAGACATTGAATCGAGCAAGGATGAGGTAATAAAGAAGGTGAAAAACACTTACCATGCTAAGATACCAACTTATAAGAATAACTTTGACAACGTAATAGGCTTTTTTTACGTAAAAGATATCATTTTCAATAAGAATAAAGATTTTAATCTGAGAAATATTATACAAAATGTAATATTTGTCCCAGCCTCGATGAAAGCAATAAATCTTTTTGTCAGAATGAAATCTTCCAAGTCATATTTAGCTATTGTACTGGATGAATATGGCGGAACTGATGGTTTAATTTCGATAAATGATCTTATAGAAGAATTGATACCAAATATTGATAACGAGAATGAGGCAAATTCAGAACACACCATTACTGAATCATCTCAAAATAAGTTTGAAATATCGGCAAGGGCCCTTATAAAGGATATAGAGGAAAATCTAAAAATAGAGTTATGTGACTCTGAAGAGCATTATGCCACACTTAGTGGTTTGGTTCTTTCAATTGCTGGTAAGGTACCTTCTGTAGATGAAGTTATAAGATATAAAAATGGTATAAAATTTATCATCAAGGATGCAAATGAACGATACATTAACAAAATAATACTAGACTTAAGTGATTACAAAAATTAAATTCAATATTTTTTAGTGAAAGGTACTTTATCTTGGAAGTAGGGGACATAGTAGCCAGGTATGCAATTTAAACAATTTCTTAATATACAAAAGTTTGTAGTTCTATACGTTACTGTTTGATAATTAAGGTGGGAATAGTTTTATTGGTACAAAGTTATAAAAATTAGTTGTTTAAATATTTTTAGCGATCTGTAACTTTCAAAAAGGGAGTGTTAAATAAACCATACGCGTCAAGTTAAGAAGAAGTGAGGTAAAGTTGATGTAAAGAAAAGAAAAAGAAGATATAAGTTCTCTTAAATTTAACAAAGAAAACGGAGAACTTATACAATGAAAAGAATAGTTTGCATCTCAAAAAAGCTCAAAGAGTTTTTTAATGAAAAAGCAGATAAAATCTCAGCTAAAACAGGGTTCATAAAAAGAAAGAGGAAGCTAAAAGGCTCGTCGTTCATAAAAGCCATCGTTTTGGGTAATATGGGAGTTGATAATTGTAGTATAGAGACAGTGTGTCAATTATTGAATGAAGACTCGATAAATATAACAAAACAAGGTCTGGACTTTAGATTTACCAAGAAAGCAGTGGAATTCATGAAAAGAATGTATTTTAACGTTACTTAAAAATACCTTACAAGTTGATTGCAGAATCTTGAAGCACTTTGGAGATGTTAAATTATTAGACAGCAGCTATATTAGCTTACCTAACAGTATGGAAGACATGTATAAAGGTTATGGTACCAGCTACAGTGGTTATGAAAGCAATACTAAGTCTGGAATAAAGTTACAATTAGTTTTTGACTACCTAAAACAGACATTAGACCAGCTTAATATAACTTGAAGGAATAAGGTCAGATCAGGGTTATAGAAGCCATTTAAGCAATATATCGAGCAACGATTTACTAATATCTGATTTGGGTTATTTCGTGCCAAGTTCTTTTGAGCAGATCAGTCAAGCAGGAGCTTATTTTATCAGTCGTTATAAATCTGATACGAATATATATGATATAGAGACAGGTCAAAAAATAGATTTACTAGAACATTTGGAAGATCGATCTTTTCTAGAACAGGAGGTATTGTTAGGAAAAGAGACAAGGGTTAAAGTGAGAATTATATTAAAAAAACTAACTGAAGAACAAGCTATGGCTAGAAGAAGAAAGGCTAATAGGTTAGCAAGATCACATGATCTTCTCAAAGGAACCAAAAGTTACTAAATTGGTTGATATTTATAACTAATGTTCCAAAAAGTAAGATTAATGCTGAGCAAATACTAGTAGTTTACCGAATAAGATGGCAAATTGAATTATTGTTCAAATTATATAAGAGTAATATAAAGCTTGATAAGCTGAGAGGAAAGCCATACAGAGTATTATGTGAGCTATATGCCAAATTGTGTGCAATTCTTATATTTCATGGAATAGTGGGTTGCACAGAACTGAAAAAAATACGGAGCTTAGCTTAACAAAGGCATTTATTGAGCTAAAAAGAAGGGTTAGAGAGTTATTTTTAGCACTAAATAATAAAATTAAAAGCTTAAATATTTTTCTCAAAAAGCTTACCATAACTTGGTTGCAATTTTCATTAAAAGACAAGTACAGAAAAACTAGGGTATCTACCTTAACTTCTCTAAATTTGCTCACAATCTCTTAACTTGACACGTATGGTTAAATAAACTGTGTCAAACCGCATTTTTAATTCAACTCTATAAGAAAAAAAGATATCAAGTTGGGACATAGTCAAAGCCCAATCATGTATAGGCATAGCCCATTTTTCTCCTACCTTTTTTATAGCACAATATACCTGTTCATACAAGGCATTTGTGCTAGTAAATGAGCCCTTAGTTTTAGTAAATTTTCTGATCTGTCTATGTAACCCTTCAATAGGATTTGTGGTATAAATTAATTTTCTTACAGGGCCGGAATATTTAAAATAACTAGACAGATTTTCCCAATTATTCTCCCAAAACTAAAGTATATTTTTCTCCCCATTTTTCCTCTAGCTCAAGCAAATAATTTTCGGCAATTTCTCTACTTGCAGCACGGTATATTTTTTTCAAATCATTCATGAAAATTTTCACATCTTTGCTCGATGCATATTTCAGTGAATTTCTTATCTGATGTACAATACATAGTTGTATTTCTGCTTTAGGAAATACACTGTTTATTTAGGAAAGCTTTTTAGCCCATCTACACATACAATCAGGATATCTTCTACTCCTTTCTCTTTTAAGTCATTTAACATCCCTAGCCAAAAGTTAGCTCCCTCACTTTCTGCTATATAAAAACCTAAAACTTCTTTCCTTTCATTCTGCTAATATATTCTACATATATTTACTTACGCAATGACCGTCTTCTTTGACCTTAAAAAACCATAAACACTATTGGATACACTGATTGCAGTGGACGACTACGCCACTCATTGATTACAGGCAATAATTTATCAGTAATACTTGATATCTCTGCTACAGATATTTTATATCTCTTCTACATGCGACGCTATATCTCTATATACCATGCCACTGGCATATGTACTTAAAACCTTTGCTTCAAGTTCGAGGTGTAGTCTTGTTTGCCTTTTTCTGACTACTTATGGCTCAAAGCTTCCTTCCCTATCTCTTGGTGTCAATAACTCAAATGAACCTGCACTTGTCCGTAAAGTCTTTGAATTTCTTCGGTTATTTTCTTCGCTTTTAGCCGACAAGTGATTTTTTTATTTCACCTTCCAGACTCGCTTCCAGTAGCCTTTTTACAAACGGTGTTAATGCACCATCTCTTTCCGTCAATGGTGTTCCTTCTCGTATAGACGATAAGATATTTGTTTCTAATTCTTTATAGTCTACCAAACCGGTAGTTCTGTTTGCTTGACTCATTGTCAAACCTCCATTTTTTGTTTCTATTTTATTTTTACTTCTCGGTTTGATACAGTTTATTTAACACTTCCCTAAGTACGTAAAAAAAACACTCCTATACTGAAAGTACAAGCATTTGTTGAGATTATTAGGAATGTAAAACCTAGCAGAAATCTTGATAATTCAAACGCTGAACAACTTCAAGCTATTGATAGAAAAATCCCTTAATTGTACATAGGCCAAGTTGGCTTATGTGTTTTTATTCTCACTTTGTAAACATGCCAATAATTTTATCCACTATTCCACCCATATTTGCTTCAGCTTGAGTATGCGCTATTTTACCACCGTGTGAAATTAATTTAGGATCTGCACCAGGTGATATATTAACAAATTTACTACCAACAACTCCACTGCTAGCGATTAGAGCTGAACTATCAATTGGCAACTTTATGTCTCTGCTTATGCACATATCGATTCGTGCTATGTAGGTAGCTTTGTCAAGCGATACACCAGTTATGCTTCCGATTTCTACACCAGAGATCTTGACACTATCACCAACCCCTACACCGTTAGCATCAGTAAAAAGGCCATGTATTTTATAGCAACCCTTATAGTTTCTCTTTATGTAAGATAGCTTATTAATAGCGAAGAAGACAAGAAAAATAGTGAAAATTAATACAAATGATCCAGCAATTATTTCAAGTATATTTGACCTTCGCATCTTTAATTATTAGGATTCCAGCTTTCATAGTAGTTTTTCACCTTTTGATTTGGGTAGTATGCACCTTTCGTACCTGTTAAATTAGGAGTTTTTCTTTTGTTATTATTAACTGGTACTTTATTATTAGTATAATGCAGCCATATATGCCATTCTGGAGAAATTGTTGTGGGCTCAGAAACATTACCATATATTACCCATCTTTTCCCTTTACTTGACTCATAGTAAGAATTTCCGTTTTCATCCCTACCTATAAGTTTACCTTTTTTCCTTAATAAGTTTGTTACTGCATTATAAATTTTAGATAACATAAAGGTATTAAAACAAAAAGTATTATATATACTAATACTTTAACGATGTATTAACAACAGTTTAATGCAATTACCAATTCTACAAGTTATTATACCAATAATTGCATCGATGTTCTGCTTTCTTACCAGGAAACATAGGGTGTCCTGGTTTATCTCTTTTTTTACAACGGCAGCTACTTTCTTTATTTCATTAATGTTGCTAGTGAAAACATACAATGGTGAAATTATAACTTATTATCTTGGAGATTGGGCTCCTCCATACGGAATAGAGTTGAGAATTGACATATTGAACTCCTTGATTCTAACTTTGGTGAATTTTATAGCGCTGATTAGTGTGCTTTATAGCTTTCATATTAATGAAAAAGAGATTAGCAAAAACAAAATCTCTGGTTTTTACTCTCTATTTCTACTGTGCCTAAGTGGATTACTTGGGATTTTAGTCACAAATGACATATTCAATCTTTATGTCTTTTTAGAAATTTCATCTCTTTCTTCTTATGTTTTAGTTTCAATGGGAAGGGATAAGAAAGCTTTAGTTGCAGCATTTGAATACCTCATTAGTGGTACTCTAGGAGCAACATTTTACTTGTTTGGCATCGGCCTTTTATACTCTATGACCGGAACGCTCAACATGTCTGACATGGCTGAAAGAATAGTACCATTATACGATAATAACATCATAAGACTTGGTACATTATTCATTTTTGTTGGTCTCTCAATCAAAATGGCACTGTTTCCACTCAGCAGATGGCTGGTTAACGCATATAGTGAAGCACCTAGCTTCATTAGCATATTTTTTTCAGGTACAGTAACCAAAGTGATGATATATGTTTTTATCAGAATCTTTTACACTGTTTTTCAGCAAAATTTTTTCTTACCACTAAGCAACGTGATGATCATCCTTGCGCTTTGTGCTGTTGTATTTGGATCAATATCTGCAATAATCGAAAAAGATATAAAAAGACTGTTTGCTCACTCCAGTATCAGTCAGATTGGCTATATAATTTTAATGCTGGGTTTAAATTCAAAAGCAGGTTTGTTTTCAGCAGTTCTTCACATAGTAAATCATAGCATGATAAAAACGTCTTTATTCATGACTGCAGGGTGTATTTCTTATAAGTTTGGTATGACAAAAATAGAAAATTTATCAGGATTAAAAAAGTCAATGCCCTATACAACACTTGCATTTACTCTACTTAGTTTCGCATTAATCGGTGTACCTTTGACAAATAGCTTTGTAAGTAAGTGGTATATGATGAAAGCAATTATCGAATCTCATGCATGGATTTCCCTTGCAGTTTTTGCTGCTGGCTCTTTTCTTGCACTAATATATATGTGGAGGGTGGTAGAGAAAATGTATTTTGAAAATAGCGCAGCATCAAACGCTGGAATGACACTTAATGAGGTACCATTACTTATGCTCTTTTGTCTATTATTTATGGCAATTTTAACGGTAATAACTGGGATATATAGTAGTCCAATTCGGTTGGTAATTAATAAATTTGCTTTTTGATTTTCTTATGTTTTATTGTATATAAAAGTCTGTAAAGTTTTCGCTATGGATAAGCTGAAGAAGATTCACTTATTATTAGTCATTAACGTAATAGCTCTGTTTTGCGTTGGCATTGTTGTTCAATATTCTTCTGCTGGAGGAAAGTGGGCTCCATTTGCAATTCACCAATTGGTCATATTCTCTTTCTTCCTTTTGCTTGCTATAGCTATGTCATTTATAGAGCTAGATTTTTATTTGAAGCACGCTTATTTTTTTTACATAGCAGCAGTAATTGCGCTGTTAGCAGTAAATTTTTTTGGCTCGCATATAATGGGTGCAACGAGATGGATAAGAATTGGGTCAATTAGTTTACAACCATCAGAATTTGTAAAAGTGGGCTTAATACTTGCACTTGCTCGTTATTTTAATAAACAAAGTGTGTATAAAATGATGAAATTTCAAAGTTTATTTAAGCCACTTATAATTATTTTCTTACCTGTATTCCTTGTATTGAAGCAACCTAATTTAGGAACAGCTGTAATAATATTGTTTATAGGAGCATCAATTATATTCACAGCAATAATGGAAAGACCTCATTTAATAATTTTTGGAACTCTTGGCATTTTCGCAATACCAGCTATTTGGCCTTTTTTGCGCCCTTATCACAAGCAAAGGATATTATCATTTTTGGATTCATCAGTAGATCCACTTGGAATAGGTTATAATGCACAGCAATCTCAAATAGCTATTGGTTCAGGAGGTTTATTTGGTAAGGGATTTGTTAATGGGAGTCAAACTCAACTTGGATTTTTGCCAGAGAAACGCACAGATTTTGCTTTTGCGGTACTTAGTGAGGAGTGGGGGTTCTTAGGCAGCATGACTTTGATTTTACTCTATACCACATTGCTTGCTATAATATTCTCCATTGCTTACAGGTCAAAAAATTACTTTTCTAAGTTAATATCTATCGGGGTTTTTGCCTTTTTTAGTGCTCATTTCTTTATAAACATTGGAATGACCATAGGCTTCTTACCTATAATAGGTGACCCACTTCCATTTCTATCCTATGGCGGAAGCACAACTGCTGCGAGCTTAATATGTATAGGATTGCTACTTAGTTCCGTGGCATCTACAAAGAACTTAAAGCTAAGTTTCCGATTTCACCCAAAGAAAGAGCTTAGACAACCATCACTCTGCTAATGGTTAACGTCTTATTCTTCAATGAGAGTCCCATTTTACGGTGCTTAAATCTATTCCCTCTTGTACCATTTCCAAAAGTGGGCTCATCTCTCTTAGCCGTCCAACATTTTTAGTAACAAGATCTGCTGCGTATAGAACTTCCTCTTTAGTTGTAAATCGACCAAGGCCAAATCTAATTGATGAATGCTCAAGATCGTGGCCATTGTTTAGTGATCTTATAACATAAGAAGGCTCAAGGGATGCAGATGTGCATGCAGAACCAGAGCTTACTGCTAAATCCTTGATTGCCATGATAAGAGACTCACCCTCAACATAAGGAAAACTTAAGTTAAGGTTACCTGGAATCCTATTTTCGTAGTCACCATTTAAAACAACATCAGGAAATGCCTCTTTTATTTTGTTGTACAAAATATCTCTCAACTCTTCTAATTTGCTTGCTTCTATTTCCATTTCTTCTTTAGCGATACGTGCCGCTTCACCAAAACCAACTGCAAGGGGAGTAGGAACTGTTCCAGAGCGCATGCCTCTCTCCTGTCCACCACCACTAATTAGTGGCGTCAACCTAACACGAGGATTTTTTCTACGGACATATAATGAACCTATTCCCATAGGTCCATAAATTTTATGGCTAGAAAGGCTCATAAGATCAATGTTCATTTCATTTACGTCTATTGGAACTTTTCCAAAGCTTTGGGCAGCGTCTGTATGAAAAAATATATTATGCTTTCTACACATTGCACCAATTTCTTTGACAGGTTGCATTACTCCGATTTCATTATTTGCCATCATCACTGAAATCAGAATTGTTTTATCAGTGATTGCCTTCTCAAGTTTCAACAAATCTATAATTCCGTTTTGCTTAACGGACAAATATGTAACTTTAAAGCCTTCATTTTCCAGATGTCGACAAGAATCTAAAACGCACTTATGCTCCGTGCAGACAGTTATTATATGATTTCCCTTATTCTTATAAAAATGAGCAACACCTTTGATAGCCATGTTATTTGATTCGGTTGCACCCGAGGTAAAGACGATTTCTTTGCTGTCTGCATTCACTAAATCAGCAATGTGCTTCCTTGCTTTTTCTACTGCTTCCTCAGCTGTCCAACCAAATGAATGACTACGAGAGTGTGCATTACTAAACTCACCAAAATAAGGTATCATCACCTCCAAAACACGAGGATCTACTTTAGTAGTAGATTGATAATCGAGAAATATTGGTAATTTTATTTTAGCATTGCGTATTTTTTCCATATTCATAGTCAGGTTTCAGCATAGAAGTTACAATATTTAGTAGCACTAAAGCTTAATTTTTTCAAGATATAATCTTGCCTAAACGAAAGTTGTCAGCGCTCTCTCCTACGTTATTCCACTGTCCCTGTAATGTCATTTTCTATGATCAGTATTTATGCAGCTAGGTCGAATACGCGCTAGGCAAACCTACCAGCGCTAGCAGCTTCTTGCTGTCCATTTGTTAAGACTGGTTTATCAACTTGAGTATCAGGTTTTGACAATGCATATACAGCACTGCCAACTACTAGCGCTATAGCTGCAGTTTTAGCCACTGCTATTGGTGTAGAGGGTTTTGACTCAACTGTAACTATTCCAGTTGCAGAAAGTGCTTTCGCTATTAAAACACCTGATAATGCAGTTGCACTACCGGCAAAAAAACCTTTCGCAATTGCTGATGTGCGTTGTTTTTCCTCTTTAGTTAAATTCCTAGAAGCAGTTCTAGCATGATTTTTCACATTAACATAGGAGCCTTCACGTTTTTTTGGCGGAGTAAATACATAATCTCTTTGAATAGCCAAAGATGAAGGTGTCACTCTATAGTCATCTTTTATATTAATATTCGCACCGTTTCTTACGAGAGATTCTACCACGTCTGCATGGCCATTCATAAGAGCTAAATGTAAAGGTGTCCATCCCTCCTTATCTTCTTGTTCATTAATCCTGATTTCATCTTTTTCCAACAGAGCATCTACTACCTCTTTATAATCATTTTCAGCAGCTAAATGTAAAGGTGTCTTTTTATTCTTATCTTTTATATTAACATCTATCCCTTTTGTTACTATTAAAGCCTTTGTCAAGCTCGTATAGCCTAACTTAGCAGTTAAATGTAATAATGTGAATTCATTATCTCCAACTTCAAATTTATAATTTACATAAAAATTACTCTCTTCCCACTGTTTAAATACCTCTTCATTGCTTGCCTTTAGCTCTCCTTTTACTTTTTCAATTACGTTCCTTTTATCTAATTTATTATCACTATTAACCGTACTTAATACTTCCCGCCACTGCTGATAATTTATTGTCATAATTTTTACCCTAATCTTAAATAATTTATTTTAATTTTTAAATAATTAAAATAAGAAGTCAATATTTATTTTAAATGAGCTTATAATCGAAATTGTGGGTAGCAAATTATTGCCTCTTGAATCACAATGTTCGTATAGCTGCAACCCTGAAGCTACTATCTCTCATCCACTGAAGGTATTGCACAGTGCTGTCTACTTGATCGTCGTGGCGGGTTTCTGGGAACATTAAAATTTCATACTCAAAATCGCTGAGCCATATTGCTTGATGCGGCAGAAAAACCTTGCCGGATTCTATTATCGGAACAATCTGGTGGAATCGAGCGATTTTACTGTTATGCGGCACTATCTCAATAACAGGTATTGTCTTTAGCTCTTGAATCAATTGTTGACCGCTTGTTTTTGCTTCGATTAAAATTGCGTGTGGCTTCCACCTTGCAGCTAGTGATAGAACTTGTTCTTTAAGTTTTGGATACTCAAGCTTCGCACGGTATACATCGAGTAAATAAAACTTATTATTCACCTTTGTCCAGGTGGTGCAGACACTAAAGCCACTAGAATCGTTTGTTGAAACAGCAGTGTCCCAGCTCTGAGTTATATGTGAGAGATTGTCAGGAAAATTTCTATAGCGTTTCAACCATTCTTGCTTAATTATACCACTTGAAAGTGGCAGAGGATTTTGTTGATATTGAGCAGCAAAAGCGTAACTCCCAAGTTCAGCCTTTATCATTTCAATTTCTCCTACATCTAGGGGATATAGCAGCTGACTTTCCTTTTTTAAGTATAAAATCCTTGAAGATGTAGCGCCTGTTGAGCTTTTGCACTCATTTGTAGTTACTTGAATAATAGGAACAGGAGAAGGGAGAATTGATCTTTTGATTGAATAGATAATTTCCTTATTTTCAGAGATCATTGGCAAACAAATATGATGCCATATATTTCTTGGTTTGGAGAGAAGATGCGCAGTCAAATCCTCTTGATGTAGTCTGTGCATTACGACAACGATAACTCCTTTTTTCCTATCATTGAGCCTGGTTATTAGAGTCTGATCGAACCAGTTTGTGGCACGTTTTCTAAACGTCTCGCTCAAAGCTTGAGAGGAACTCAGTGGATCATCCACGACGATAAAATCTCCACCTTCACCAGTCAGTGTTCCACCAACAGATGTTGCAATCCTACATCCTCTCTGCACTGTTTGAAATTTATATTTAGTGTTCTGGTCTTTGCATAGTTCTACCTCTGGAAATAGCACTCTATACCAACTAGACTGCATCACGCACCTGGTGTCAAGCGAATGCTTTTCGCTAAGCCGCTGAGAATAGCTTGCAACTATTATTCTTGCGGTTGGCTGATTACCAAGTATCCATGCGGGCCATGCAACACTCACGCACATAGACTTCATCGAGCGCGGAGGCATATTGAATATTATTCGCTTCACTTCACCAGTGCTTGCTGCTTCAAGCCTGTCTGCTATAATTTTTATATACTGATAATTGTTATACTCACATCCCGGCATCACCGTTTGAAAGCATAGTTCGATAAATTTTAAAAAGTTCATGTTAGTCTCCTATAGTGTTAGTGGAATTTACTTTATGGTGGTGTCAGCCTCTTTGGTGTCATATCAGCGTCCTTTTTCTTGTCATCCAAGTAGCCCTTTCCTTGTCATTCCAGTGCTTGACACTGGTTCACCTTATGATGGTGTTATTCAAGTAGCCTCTATTCAAGTGCCCCTTTGGTGTCATCCGAGTAGCTGACACTGGTTTCTTACCAACAAAACCTAGCATAACTTTTGTGCTCAAAAGATTTCTGGATTCCAGCATCAAGTGCTGACCTGAAGCTTTAGTTATAAGTATTAAGAAATTTACCAAGTGAAAAAAAAGGAAAAAGAATCCCCATGTGACGAGTTTTGACCCTATAATAATGTAAATTGGCATTGTAATAATGTGCTAACGCTTATTTAAAGCGCGTTTTGGCTGAATGTAGAAAAAATAAAAAAGACATGCAGCCGCTATAATTTTTGTGTAATTTGCCAATAAATACCTGAGTTTTTTTACTGAATTTTGTCATTGAGCCTGCAGGTCAAAAACAAGGATAAATACTCTTATTGTCATGATAAGGGAGTTGGAGAAATTTGTAAAGTAATCTTTTTCGTTTGTGTTCCCTTATGCGTGAGATAACTCCATGTAGGTTCATGGATCTCCTTACTCTTTATTTCCATGAATTCCCTTTGAAGTTGAATATTGAAAATTAACTGGAGAATTGTGAATTACTTTGTATATGTCATAACAAGCCATGGCGCTCTCAGCAAAACCATTTAGTATCAATTTTAGTTTGCCTGGATAAGTAGCTATATCTCCGATTGCATATATTCTATCTCTACTAGTTCTAAGCGTAGCTGAATTAACAACTATGCGGCTATGTTCTAACTGTATACCCCAATTGTTTATTGGACCAAGATTCATTGACAGTCCAAAAAATGGCAGCAAAAAATTAGCGGATATTTCTTTTTCTTCCTTAGAGGCAATGTTTTTTACTATCACTGCTCTCAACTGTCCATTACCTCCTGCTAGTTCGTGTAATTGATATGGCACTACCAGTTCTATCTTTCCATCATTTTCAAGTGATTCTAATTTATTTCTAGTTTCAGGAGTGCAGCGAAATTCCTTTCTCCTATGTATCACATAAATTTTCTTCGCAACCTTAGAAAGTTCTACAGTCCAATCAGCCGCAGAATCACCCCCCCCTGCAATGACTATAGTTTTGTCCTGAAAATCAGAAATTTTATTTACACTATAAAATACAGATTTATTTTCATATTCTAATATACCACTTAAGGGTGGACGGTTAGGTTCAAACATTCCATTACCTGCAGCAATGATAACGGCTTTGCATTTTACCTCTGTACCTATGTTCGTTATGATAGTAAAGTTTTCACCTTCGTTATTTGAAATCTTTTCCACTTTTTGACTTAAATGGTAAACAGGCTCAAATGGTGAAGCTTGCTCCATTAGTCGCTCAATTAATTTTTGGGCAGTAATTACAGGATAACCAGGTATATCATATATTGGCTTTTCTGGGTAAAGAGCTGTGCATTGTCCTCCTGCTTGATCCAAAACATCTATTATATGACATCTTATATCAAGCATTCCCGCTTGAAAAGCAGTGAATATTGCAACAGGCCCTGCACCTATTATTACGATATCGGTTTCCATATTCAGATGGTGATCTATTTATAGATATTAGCTTTCTTTGCTAACAAGGTCAATTTACAAAGGGATGTATTTTTAAAAGATGTGGCTAGATTAGACAAGATTTCCAGCGTTATGAACCACATAGTCCAAATAAGCTCTAAAAATCAGCTAACATAGCGAGATGCTGTGCGGACGGAATGGGATTCGAACCCATGGTACGCTCATCACGTACGTCAGTTTTCAAGACTGGTGCCTTAAACCGCTCGGCCATCCGTCCATTTCTTTTCTATCACAATATTTGATTTTAAGCAATCTATAAAAGCTTTACTTGCCCACGCAAAAGTTGCTAAATATACTGTCCAATATTTCCTCAACATTAATAATTCCAATCACTGCACCAAGTTCAAATGCAGCAAGCCTCAAGTCTTCAGATATCAACTCAATTGGATTATCGATATTAAAACGCTGTAAATGTTCCAGTGCTTTCTGCATGTGATTCCTATGTCTTTGCCGAGTAATCACAGGAGTGTCTCTATCATGCCCAAATTTTTCCTTTGCCTTCTCTTTTATGAGAGAGATCAATTTGTTTGTACCTATTCCCTTTAGAATAGAAATGGGTAAAAGATCTATGCCATTAACTTTTATATTGTGATCATTGATAACATCGTCAGCTTTGCTCAATACATAAATAGTATCGCTATTTACAACGTTGCAATTGATATTATGACGCTGTTCAAAAGGAAATAGTTCTATTCTTAAATCAGCTTCAAAAGACCTTTTTTTCGCTCGACTTATACCTTCTGATTCTATTGGATCTGAACTCTCACGAATTCCAGCAGTATCAGAGAGAATGATTGGGTATCCGCCAATGTCAATATGAGCTTCAAGTATATCTCTTGTTGTGCCTGCATATTCAGAAACAATAGCAATATCACGCTTGGCTAAGAAATTAAACAGAGTTGATTTACCGACATTTGGTTCACCAGTTATTACAATATGTAAACCCTCACGCAACTTTTCGCCCCGTCTATTATCATTTAAATGCTCTTGTATCAACTGCACGAGAGATTGCACTTTATTATTAATTTTTTCCAATTCACTTTTTTCTGCCCAAATGTTCTCTGGAAAGTCTATATATGCTTCGATTTTGGATTGTATCGTTATTAATCTTTGCCTCCAATTGCTGTATAGTCTCTCTAATTCTCCTGATATCTGCTTAATCGCTTGTTTAGCTTGCATTTTCGTCTCAGCATCAATTAAGTCTGCAATCCCTTCTATTTGCGTTAAGTCAAATTTACCATTTAGAAAAGCCCTAAGTGAGAATTCTCCAGGCCTGGCCATAACGAAAATTTTTGATAATTCCTCCAAGATGATTTTTATGACGGCCTTGCTTCCATGCACTTGTAACTCTATAACATCCTCGCCAGTGAAACTGTTTGGAGTAGGGAAATAGATGATTATTCCATTATCTATCAATTGACTGGAATCATCATATAGATCAACTAAAGTAGCAAATCTTGGTTTAATTTCTTTCTTAATATGAAAATGATTTAAAGCTTTAAGCGCGTAGTTGCCTGAAATTCTGATTACTGCAACTCCTGACTTACCAAATACGGTCGACAAAGCGAAAATAGTTTCATTTGTGTTTGTCATTATTTATATAAACTACTTAGCAATTTAAAATACTTAATCTAAAAAATTTTTACTTATATTACTTATTCATATTAATGCAGTATTAGTAAATATATTGTATAGAAAAACTACAAAAGTCACCCAGATGAAAATATTTATTTTGAAAACTGATAATATGATTTATAATGACTGACACAAGTTTTAAATATTTTATGCTCAAGAAATTAGCTTGGTACTGGTCTTTTGTAGAGTTAATTAAAGGGTTTGTTATTACATTAAAATATATGTTTAAGCCAAAGGTTACTTTGAGGTATCCTATAGAGAAGGGCCCTTTAAGTCCAAGGTTTCGTGGTGAGCATGCGTTGCGTAGGTATCCAAATGGTGAAGAACGATGTATAGCTTGTAAGTTATGCGAAGTTATCTGCCCTGCTCAAGCAATAGTTATTGAAGCAGAGGAAAGAGAAGACGGTAGTCGCCGCACCACACGCTATGATATTGACATGACAAAATGCATATATTGCGGATTTTGTCAAGAAGCATGTCCAGTTGATGCAATTGTGGAGGGTCCTAACTTTGAATTTGCTACTGAAACAAGAGAGGAGCTAATGTACAATAAAGAAAAGCTATTGCGTAATGGTGAAGTTTGGGAAGAAGCAATTGCACTCAGGTTAAAAAAGAATAGGCCGTATTATTAACTAGGTATGTCAACAATTAAAATTTCTTACAGCAAGTATGTAATAGATCTCTTGTACAACTGTTATTTAACTGAAAGATCAGTAGCTCACCTTTTGGTGTCATTCCAGTGCGTGACGCTGGAATCTAGAAAAGAAAGAAACATGGATCCCAGTGTCAAGCATTGGGATGACAAAAGGTCTAATGAATGATAAAAGTTACCTTTTTAGCCGAACAAAAAGTAAAAGAATACAGTGGTAGAGTCACTGGCTTTGATATATTACAACCGGATGCTTTGAGAGAAGCAATTGCCTTTAAGGTAAATGGTGAGTTGTATGATCTCTCACGTGAAATTGAGTCTGATACAGAGATAGAGGTAATACAACTGAGTGACGAAGCGGGTTTAGATATAATAAGGCATGATGCTGCTCATATAATGGCGCAGGCAGTAAAAGAGCTCTTTCCTAATACTCAGATTACTATCGGGCCAACAATTCAAGATGGTTTCTACTATGATTTTGCTACAGATCGTACCTTTACCACGGACGATCTTACTGCAATAGAAAAAAAAATGAAGGAAATTATAAAAAGTAACCACAGATTCGTCCGAGAAGTTTGGACTCGTAAGCAGGCAATTGATTTCTTTAGTGATATAGGTGAAAGATACAAGGTTGATATTGTCTCATCAATACCAGAAAACGAAAACCTAACTGTTTATAAACAAGGCAACTTTGTAGACCTATGTCGTGGTCCGCACTCACCATCAACTGGCAGAGTTAAAGCGTTTAAACTTATGAAAGTAGCAGGTGCATACTGGCGTGGCGATTCTAAGGGCCCAGTGTTGCAAAGAATATATGGCACTGCGTGGAGAAATAAGGATGAATTAAATACTTATCTTAAACGTCTGGAGGAAGCAGAAAAACGCGACCACCGCAAAATTGCTAAGGATATGGACTTATTTCACATTCAAGAGGAAGCTGTTGGGCAGATTTTTTGGCATGAACAGGGATATACTTTATATAATCTTCTTGAGTCTTACATCAGAAAAAAGTTAATGAACAATGGCTACTTTGAGGTAAAAACCCCTATTTTAGTAAGCAAAGAGCTGTGGGAAAAATCGGGACATTGGGATAAGTTTCGTGAAAATATGTTCATTATTGATGAATCTGAAAGTAAAAAGCTAGCAATAAAACCCATGAATTGCCCTTGTCATGTGGAGATTTTTAATTCTCACACCAGAAGCTATCGTGATTTACCGATACGTATGGCAGAGTTTGGCACATGCCATAGAAATGAAAGCTCAGGCTCATTGCATGGACTGATGCGAGTGCGTGGTTTTACGCAAGACGATGCACATATTTTTTGTATGGAAAAACAAGTGAATTCTGAAACTGTAAAGTTTTGTGACCTTTTAAAAGAAGTGTATTCAGAACTTGGGTTCAATGAAATTTCTGTGAAATTTTCAGACCGTCCAGATACTAGATCAGGTAATGATGAAGTGTGGGATAGAGCTGAAAGAGCACTACTTGAAGCAGTTAAAGAAGCAGGGCTTAGTTATGAACTTAATCCTGGTGAAGGTGCATTTTATGGTCCAAAGTTAGAGTTTGTTTTGAAAGATGCAATAGGTAGAAATTGGCAATGTGGAACGTTGCAAGTTGATTTTATTTTACCGGAGCGGCTTGGAGCTTTTTATATAGGAGCAGACGGGCACAAGCATCATCCTGTCATGTTACATAGGGCAATTCTTGGAACTTTTGAGCGTTTTATTGGAATTTTAATAGAAAATTATGCAGGAAAATTTCCAGTTTGGCTTGCTCCAACACAGCTTGCTATTCTGACCATTACAAATGAGGCTGACGTTTATGCTACAGAAATCAGCAACGTTTTAAAAGAACAAGGTGTGAGAATCAAAACTGATTTGACCAATGAAAAAATTAGCTATAAGATACGTTTGCATAGTTCAAGTAAGGTACCTATATTATGGATCATAGGCAAAAATGAAGTTACAAATAAAACTGTGTCAGTGAGAAATTTAGGATCGGAAAAACAGGAGTCTTTTTCTTTGGAGAATGCTACTGAATTGCTGTTAAAAATTATTAATTTGAATTAATGGAGCTAAAATTTGCAAGTCAAAAAGAACAATAAAAACAGAATTAATGAATTCATCACAGCTAAGGAGGTACGCTTAGTTGATCATAGTGGTGAAATGGTCGGAATTGTTCCAATAGAAAAAGCTTTGGAAGTTGCACAAAGTGTTAATTTAGACTTGGTAGAAATCGCACCTGATTCAACTCCTCCAGTATGTAAGATTCTGGACTATAGCAAACAAAAGTATGATATAAAAAAGAAGGCAAGTGAAGCAAAAAAGAAACAAAAAACATTAACTATAAAAGAAATTAAACTGGGTCCTAATATTGGTGATCACGACTACGAAACAAAATTGCGTCAAGCAAGGGATTTTCTTGTGCATGGACATAGAATTAAAGTCACAATGAGATTTAGAGGGAGAGAGCTTATAAACACTGAAGTTGGACTGAAAAAGTTAGAACGGCTAATTAGAGACGCTGAAGATATTGCAAAAGTAGAATTAGCACCTAAAAGGGAAGGAAATCAATATTCTTTAACTTTAGCTGCTAAGTAGTAAAATCATTTAAAAGTATAAGTTAAGTTACTATCCTCTCTTCAATTATATGACGAAAATGTCTGATTAATCCTTGAACTGGCCAAGCTGCAGCATCGCCAAGTGCACAAATTGTATGCCCTTCTATTTGAGTTGTAAGGTCAAGTAGCTTATCTACTTCACCAGGTTTAATATTTCCTGCTACCATTCTTCTCATAATTCTCCACATCCATCCAGTACCTTCACGGCATGGTGTACATTGTCCGCAGGACTCATGCATATAGAAATGTGATAATCTTTCTATTGCAGCTATTATGTCAGTTGATTTATCCATCACTATTACAGCAGCAGTACCAAGCCCTGATTGTGCAGCCCTTAATGAATCAAAATCCATTTCAATAGTATCACATATAGATTTTGGAATTAATGGGACTGAAGACCCACCAGGTATTACAGCAAGTAAATTATCCCAACCTCCTCTCACTCCACCTGCGTATTTTTCAATTAATTCACGCAGTGAAATTCCGAGCTCTTCTTCAACATTACATGGATTATTTACATTCCCTGAAATGCAAAAGACCTTAGTGCCAGTATTATTTGGTTTACCCAGAGATGCAAACCACTCTCCTCCGCGATTTAGAATATCTGGAACCATGGATATAGTTTCAACGTTGTTTATTGTGGTTGGGTAGCCAAAAAGTCCAACACCCGCAGGGAATGGAGGTTTCATGCGAGGAAAGCCTTTTTTTCCTTCAATTGATTCAAGTTGAGCTGTTTCTTCTCCACATATATAAGCTCCTGCACCTCTGTGAATTAATACATCAAGATCATAACCTGATTTGCAGGCATTTTTTCCAATTAAGTTTTCTTTATAGGCTTCCTCAAGTGCCTTTTTTAGAACTAAATATTCATTATAAAATTCACCCCTGATATAAATATATGCAACTGATGCGCTGATCGCTCTGCCAGCTAGAAGAATTCCCTCAAGTAACTTATGTGGCTCATATCGTAATATATCTCTATCTTTACACGTACCAGGTTCTGACTCATCTGCATTGACTACTAAATACGCTTTTGAAGGATTTTTAGGCATAAAGCTCCACTTAAGGCCAGTAGAAAATCCTGCACCCCCTCGACCTCTCAAGCCAGATTTCTTTACTTCCTCAATGATTTTTTCTGATCCTAAATCCAGTAATTCCTTTGTTTTTTGCCAACTACCACGTTTTTTTGCACCCTCAAGTAGTGGTGTTTCTTTACCATTTAAGTTTGTGAATATTTTGTCCTGTTCTTTTAGCATGCTTTTAAGATTCTCAGTGATCCCGACGCGATTCGAACGCGTGACCCACTGATTAAAAGTCAGTTGCTCTACCGGCTGAGCTACGGGATCATTTTATTTTTCAGCTATACTAAACAATAATATAGTTTTTATCTGTTTTAATCAAACTAAAATTTTCATGCGTGGTTAAATAAATTATATAATGTACTGTATTAGTGATAATTTAATTAAAAATTTTTGAAGGAAAATTTCTTGTTAATTAACAGGTTTATTTGACAAAGCTGAGATACAACTCTAAAAAGATAGAGAATTATACATAAATGCAGAATTTGTGCACTATTTAGCAATAGCCTCACAAATAAATATTTCTTGCATTTCAGCCTGAGTGATTTATGCTTTAAGCAAAAGTTGGGGGCATAGCTCAGCTGGTAGAGCATCTGTTTTGCACGCAGAAGGTCAGCGGTTCGATCCCGCTTGCCTCCACCAATATAGGTTCTAGCATATCATAAAGTCAGCTTATTTTAGCCCATTAGTATTTTATACTAGTTTCCTAAAAAATCCCTCTTTCTATAACTTTTCTTTATGCAAGTAATGTTTGTTATTATAATTCTAATACATACTAACTTAGTAATAAATTAATCAATAAATGTTAGAATAGCTATAATTAAGTTGATTAGGAAATACTTATGAGTGGAAAAAAACATGTTTTTAAAATAGTACCTGGAAAAGAAGTACCTAACAATAAGATTAAATTTATAAAGTGGCTTGACAGGGATAATAGTAATGCATCTATTAAAAAAGTTGAGCTTGTACCACTAGATGATAAAAACGATAGAGTGCTAGACTCACTGCCTATAAAGTTTTGCAGTAAAAATCTTTGCCGCGAACAATTCTTGTGCATAGAGGAAGAAAATGAAGGAAGTCTGACAACCAAAAATCTTAAACCTGATTCTAACTTGGATGACATAAACAATAAATATACATTTGTATATCTTGATGATAGATTAGTTATATTAGGCATGAAAGCGAATCCTGATCTTTTTATGTTCACTGGTACTCTTACTTGTACGAGTACTATTTGGAAAAAAGGATTGCAATACCAATATGTAACATGGGAAGAGTCAGATGCTAGTAACAATAAATATTATTTTTCAGACAGGGAGGGAAGCATACTTGACTCACCTTACAATGAAACATTACAAAACATTATGTCATACTATGGTGAGAAACAGATAATAAGAGATATAATACTACCCAACATATCAAAGAGTATACTACTATCAAGCGCATTTGCTAAAGTTTTTGCTGAGGACCTAACAGAAAATCAGTTAGAGGTTTTTGCCAATACTCTCAATAGTGATCAACTGCAGGCGTTAAAAGCCTGAACAGACGAAATCTATAAAACCAAAAAGAAACTCTTTCTCTTTACTTTATGTTTTAAAGAAACTCTTTCTCTTTACTTTATGTTTTTTGGATATAGTTTTACGAAGAAGCGCTTCTGCAGCTATAACCGAAACAATCAATGGTGCTATAAATGCCCGTTTGAAAGCATGGTTTTGGGGGAAACGGTAAAGCCATTGATGGAGTTCTTTCTGGACTACCTCGTTTAGAAGATTGTATAACCTAACCGTCCCAAGCTGAAGTGCTTCTTATCATAATAGTATAGGAGGAATTTTATATGGCAGAAGCAAAAAGTAAATTAAAAATAATAAACCCTGACGCATCAGGGATTGATATTGGCTCGACTGTACATTATGTATGTGCACCTGAAGGAAGAGATGAACAACGTATCCAAAAATTTGGGTGCTTTACAGTAGATCTACACAACTTAGCAAAGTGGTTAAAAAAGTGTCAGGTTAGAACTGTGGCCATGGAGTCAACTGGAGTATATTGGATTCCCTTATTTCAAATATTAGAATCATATAAATTTGAGGTAAAACTAGTAAATGCGCGACATGTCAAAAATGTGCCTGGTAGAAAGTCTGATGTTCAGGATTGTCAATGGCTGCAACAATTGCACAGCTATGGACTGCTTCAAGGATCATTTAGACCGGATAATCAAATGTGTGTATTGCGTAGTTACGTTAGACAACGTGCTAATCTAATTGAAAATGCAGCTAAACATACTCAACGTATGCAAAAAGCGCTAATTCAAATGAATATTCAATTGCATAAGGTTATTAGTGATATCAACGGTTTAACAGGCATGAAAATTATTAAAGCAATAATTGAAGGAGAGAAAGACCCCCAAAAACTAGCTGAATTTAGAAATTCAAACATGAAGAATGACAAGCCTACTATAGCAAAAGCATTAACAGGAGACTATAGAGAAGAACACTTGTTTGCACTAAAACAAGAATATGCAGCATATACTTTTTTTCAAGAGCAAATAACGGAATGTGATAAAAGTATAGAGAGTTACTATAAAACATTTGAGGCAAAGTCAAATGAGAACAGGATGTTGAATAAAATACGAAAGCGGAAGCAGAAGAATGGTCCAGATTTTGCTGCGGATGAGGATTTAAATCGAATAACCGGGATAGATTTTACTAAAGTCCCGGGATTTGATGTATTAAGTGTACAAACTATCATTTCGGAAACAGGTATAAATCATAATAAATGGCCAACAGAAAAACATTTTTCTTCCTGGCTTGGATTAAGCCCTGCTAATAAAATTACAGGAGGAAAAATTGTTGGAACAGGAACTCGTAAAGTTATTAACCGCGCTGCGAATGCATTTCGAATGGCTGCCCATTGTGTGTTGAGAAGCAAAAGTGCAATAGGTGCATATAGTAGAAGGCTGAAAAAAAGGCTAGGAGCACCAAAAGCAATAACTGCGACAGCAAGGAAATTAGCATGTATCTTTTATCAAATGTTGAAATATGGACAAGAATATGTAGAGAAAGGAATGAACTATTATGAAACACTTTACAAAGAGAGAGTAGTCAAAAATTTGCTTAAAAAAGCAAAGGAATTTGGTTATATACTAATGAAAGAGGAGCCGATAGATGAAAAAGGTTCTTAGGAGTTTGTTAGAAGATCATTTAACAGATAAACAGTTTCAAACTTTAATAGATCATTTAACAGATGAACAACTCCAAACTTTAGTGGATCATCTAACCAATCACCAATTACAAACCCTCGCTCAGGAACTAAATCCAGAAAAGTTACAAATAATTGTTCCTATTTTAAATGATGCTCAGCTTGAAGCTCTAGTGAGAGATTTAAATCCAGAGCAAGTAAAAGAAATTTTACCTCACTTAAAAGTGGATCAGTTCAAAGCACTTATTAAAACTTTAAATGACGAGCAATTTACAGTGCTTGCAAAAGACTTGGCTGAGCACCACTTGACGATACTCTCCAAAGAATTAGAAGGTGATCAGTTGAAAGCTTTAGTAAATAGTCTGCAAGAAGACCAACTGAAAGACTTAGTTAATAAGCTTGACCCTGAAAAACTCGAAGCAATTGCTCAGGATTTAACTGATTCTAATAGGATTCAGATGATTATTAAGTCTTTAGCTGACAACCCAGAGAAACTTCAAGCTTTTGCTCGCAATATGTCTAATGAGCAGTTTAAAGAACTTTTGGATAACATAGGCGCAGAAGAGCTAAAAGATATTATTCACAAATTGCCTCACGAGAAAGTTATATCTGTGATTGGTGATCTTGGCAGTAAAGATCATTCTAATGCTATTATTGATGTATTGAAGGAGAAATTTAACGAGCAAAATGAAAAAATGAAAGACCTTATGAGTAAGGTTGATCGAATGCTTCCTGAGGAGAGTGAAGCAAATTGGAATGATGCACATCCATCAACTTGCGTTTTTCAAGATGTTAATGCTGAGTTTGCAGTAACAGATCATTTATTGTGAACTTGGATATTGATAAATCAACAGTGTGCATGTGAAACTAAAAAATAATTTAAACTTTAATAATTTATGGAGGTAATATATATGAGTGAGAACTCGCAAAACCTTTTACAAAGTGCTAATAATGAAGAACAACTTATAAGCGCTCTTGGTCTTATTACACTTAAGACAGGTACTGATAAGGATATACAGGACTTTAAGAAAGCGGTTAGTGGTGATACTGTTAAAAAAGCAGTTAATCAATTAGTTAACAATATTAATGAACAGCTTATTAGTAGCTTGAATACTAAGTTAAGGGAAGAGCAAGCTAAAGTTGTAAGTTTGCAGGATATTATAGGCAACGAAAGTAAAGGGTTACAAAAAGATCTAGCAGATTTAACCGCTAAATTAAATAATATATTACCTGAGGAGGCAACACCCTATTATGACATGTTTTAAAGTGTAAAAAAGTGACAGCCTCATATCAGTCTGTACATACCATTTCAATATGGCTGAGTTAATTTTAAAATTTTACAGGAGTTAATATGAGTAATTACAGTGTAAAAGAAAGCGAAAGCAACTTTGAATTAATGAGCGAAATAGGCGGGGATAACCCTAGAGTAATAGACGACATAGAGGTCAAAATTAAGCCTAAATCTTTTGAGAGCAATAAAGGAAAGAATGCATCGGTCGATTACGTTCACACAATTCTAGATAAACTAATCGCAGATTTAAACGACACATTTATTTTTAAATTGAATGACGTGTTGAAAGGTCATCAAGATTATATGGATGAATTGTATGATAAAATTGACGAATTAAAAACAGGAACAATTGGTGGTGATAATATAGATGAATGGGAAGCACCAGCTCACTCTGAGATATTGTGGTAGTTAGGAAAGTAACAGCTTGCTAGCAGGCTGTTGCTTTCTTTCACATACCATTTCAATACAACTGAATTAGGAAATCTATTTTAGGACTTTCGGCTTATAGTTCTCATCATGTTTTGCAAACACCGTATCTGCAAGAAAGGTACCATTATCAAACATTTTACCTTGTACAACAACACCACTTTTTTCTGAAAACATTGGTGGAAGTATTCCCTGATATTTCACCATAACGCTCTTATTAAAATCTGTCATCTGAAAAATTACTTCGCTTTCGCTCCGTATCACGCTATTTTCAACAATCATTCCACCAACACGGATTGGCTTTTGATTATTTGGTAAAACTATTGCCTCACTTACTGTATAGAAAAATGAGATATTTTCTTTGAGCGTTGTTAAAATAAAAAAAACTGCACAACTTAAAAAGCAGAAAATTCCTGAAGTTATAAGTAATCGCTTATGTTTCTTCTTCATTGTTGCTTTTAAGACTTTCTAAGTTTTTTTTACTTTTTATATAGCAAGAAACGGTAAAAATCAAATTTCCACCAATCAGTATGAAACTAATAAGGTAAGCAAAAATTACATATATATTCATAATGCACTGCCAATAAATAACTCACCTGCATCAAAATAAATTAAGCTTCCATCCTTTTGCTGCAACACTAATTTACCACTTTTGTCTATATCAGCAAAAATTCCTTCATACAATTTGTCAACTAACTTTACACTGATTTGCTCATTCATTTTGAATGCTTTTTTTAACCACATTTCTCTTATAGCATGAAACCCATCAAATAGCCATTGCTTTCTTAGCTTATTAAAATTTATTATTAATTTTTTTAGTAGATCTATGTTAGACACAGATCCACCATAATTGCTAATGCACGTTGTTCCTGGAAGTGGTGCATGATTGACATTAATTCCAATTCCTATAATGAGCCAATTCGAATTGGATTTTTTTTCAAGCAATATTCCGCTTATTTTCTTGCCATCGATTAGAACATCATTTGGCCATTTATATTGAAGATTGAGATCGTTTATGAATGGATCTCTTGTCATCCCAGTGCGTGACACTGGGATGACACCGCAGTGGGTTTGATTATTCAAGAAATTTAACGATAATAAAGTATTTCCAACAGCAAGAGCAGTCACAAAAGTCAATTCTGTCAATTTGCTGACATCCGTTTCTTGGTTAATTATCAAACTCGCATAGAGATTACCCTCTGGAGAAATCCAGCTTTTTCCAGTGCGTCCCCTACCTTCTGTTTGTTTATCAGCAATAATGACAGTTTCATTTGATATCCCTTTCTCAATTAAACCCAATGCTTCTTTATTAGTACTTGGAACTTCTTTGTAATGATGAATATGAAAGCCCTCAAATGTTTCAGGGATCATTTTCTTAATTCTATCAAAAAACTCTCTTATCCAGAAAAACTGTTGCCACGGCTAGCAGAACTTGATAATACAGGTGATTGCATACTGCTATATGAAGCCCTATTTTCATTTACGTCATAGGACATTGCTTCAGGACCGCTTTCCACATCTTCAATTATTGAGGTTGATGATTCATCTTGGTAAGCTAGTGGTTGTGTAATTGAATAATCCCAATTAGTACCCCAAGAAATATAACTATCTGTCATACTAGCTTGTGTTTCTCTCCACTTCGATTTCACCTCACTTAAACTCATCGGTAATATCACATTCGGATTTGGAAGTGATTTGGATCTACGTAAATTATTCTGTCTTATTTTTTGAAATTCCTCAAATACAGCCTTAAATTTCAAGAGCGAATTCGAATCATCTAATATAGCTCTAAGCGCTAGGGAAAGTTGCTGTGAAGTCTGAGATTGTTGGGGCAAATATACTGGAAGTGACATATTTTCTTGATAATTTTTGATGGAATTACTACCATCTCCCAAATTGTTGTGTGCATCCACAACAATTGACGGCAATTCAGGAAACGATTTGAGTTGATCCATGCTATTTAGAGGCGAGGTGGGTTCTGGATATGGTGGCAACGATTCCTCTGTTTGGTTAGCTTGCTGATCAGCACCATTAACCATAACGTCAGGTTGCGGTGTTTCTGTTTCTTCCACTGGATCATCAACTGGTGGTTGTTGTGGAATAGGAATAACCGACTTTTCAGGCTCTTGCGAGAGCAACGGTGGCGTAGGAGTAGGTGCATCTTTTTCTTGTACTAGACTTTGTCCTTTTTCTTCATTTTTACTTCCTGGTTCGCTACTAACCTTATTAGATTTACCCTTACTGCGTATGGCGAAAATAGTAAATGCTGCTAATGTAATTACTGAAACTAATGCAGCAACTACAGAAATGGCAAAAATTGCCAGAGGAGCTATAGAAATTACAATACCAAATTTAATTGCTAAAGCAACATAAGTAAAATATAAAACAGCTACAGTGCTCGATCCTCCTAGCAAGAGAGCAGCAATTGAAAATTTCAAAACAGTTTTTCTTTTACTCATTTTTCACCACAAAATATTAATTAATCACTAATTATAAACACTAAATTGTTAATTTGTCAATGAATTAATCAATGAGTAAAGATCTTCTGCGTACAAGAAAAGAACGAGATTGATCAGTGAAGCCACTGAAGTGATAATGAATAGACTCTTAGAATAAGCAACCTTATTACCACTAGCTTTATCAAAATACATAACTTTCATGATATTTAAATAATAGTAGCATGATATCACACTCGCTATTACAAGAATCAAAGACAGGCTGATAAAGCCAGAATTTATTAAACTTTTGAATATAAAAAATTTAGCGATAAAACCTGCAAGTGGAGGTATTCCCGACATCGAGAGTAATAGTATAGAAAGATGGAATGCTAAAATTGGTTGCTTTTTTCCTATACCAGATAAATTTGCAATATCACAATCATCATCGTCAATTTCTACGAGATATGAGAATAGCCCTATGCTTGTGATGATATATATCACCAAATACATTAAGGCACTATCTGTTCCTGCTTGTGTAAAAATAGAAAGTGAAGCAAATATAAAACCAATGTGACCAATTGAACTGTAAGCAAACAGCCTTTTTAAGTTTTGCTGACGCAAGGCCCCAAAAGCTGAGATAAGCACAGACAATGCTGAAACGTATAAGAAAATAGGCTGAACATAACTTTTTACATTTACTAACTCTTCATTCATCAATCGAATTAAAAATGTTACAAGTGCAGCTTTTGGGGCCGTAGAAAAAAACGCAGTTACTATGGTAGGTGCACCTTGATAGACATCTGGAGCCCACATATGAAAAGGAGCAATAGCAAGCTTGAAACACAAACCAATAAGGATAAAAACTAACCCAAAAACTATTCCATAAGTTATCTGATGGTTTTGCAAGAATGAACCGAGCTCAGAGAAATTGACTTGTCCTGTATATCCATAAAGCAGCGACATTCCATACAGCATAATGCAGGAAGATAGTGCACTAAGTGTAAAATATTTCACTCCTGCTTCACATGAATAAGCTGAATCTTTATTAAAGCTCGCAAGAACATACAAAGATATACTCATCAACTCAAAAGCTAAATAAAAAGAAATCAGACTATTTGCTGAAACCAAAGTTATCATGCCAAATAGCGCAAAAAGAATCAGTATTGAAAATTCATATTTATAGTCATATTTTGATAAATTCAGCATCAAAAGTATTAAAATTCCTGTGCTGAGAATTAACCCTTGGGCTGACCTGATGTATAAATTGAGTTTTAACAACGAATTAAAGAGAAAAATTTCATTGTTTTCTGCTGAAATAATTAAAATAATCAAAGTTACCACTGTGCAGCCAAGTGCTAATAAGTTGATAGTTCGGCGGTTAAATATAATTCCAAGCAGTAGCAACACTAACGAGGAGATAATAGAGAACATTTCCGGCAATATCTGTATATAATTCATAGCGCATTATATTTGACTAACAAATTTGCCATACATGGCTTCAAATAATTCAGTGCAAGGGTTGGGTAAAATCCAAGCAAAATAACAAACACTGCAAGCAGAATTAAGACAGAAAATTCTATGCTATCCAAACGGTTATTTAATAATTTAGAATAGCTAACCCCCCATATTATTTGCTTACATAAATTCAGCATATAAACTGCGCTTAAAATAGTGCCAAGTGCGATAAATCCTGTAAAAAACCCTATGCTCTTAAACATCCCAACCATAGCCAAAAACTCACCTGCGAACCCAGATGTTCCAGGTAGCCCTATTGAAGCCATTGAAAATAAAATGAACATAAAACCAAATTTTGGCATTGTGTTTACTATGCCAAAATATTTTGCAATCTCCAAAGTCCCAGTTCGAGTATATAGCATTCCAACACATAAAAATAAAGCAGCAGAAATAAGGCCATGACTAATCATTTGAAATATACTACCCAGTACTCCTTCCTCACAAAATGAAAAGAGGCCAGCGGTAACGATCCCCATATGTGCTATTGAAGAATAAGCTATTAACTTCTTTATATCATCTTGAGCAAACGCAACTAGCGAAGCATATATCACCGCAATAATGCTCAGCACAACAACGAAATTTGAAAAATACAAACTTGCCTGAGGAAGCATTGGAATAGAAAATCTTAAAAATCCATATCCCCCCATTTTAATAAGCAAGCCAGCTAAAACCACAGATCCAGAAGTTGGTGATTGCACATGAGCATCAGGAAGCCAAGTGTGAAATGGAAACATTGGAACTTTTATTGCAAAGGAAATAAAAAATGCAATCCACAGCAATGACTGCACTTCAAGATCAAGGCTTGGCACTAATGTGGCTAATTTTTGTATATTAAACGTTCCAAAAATGCTATAGATGTACACTAATCCAAGTAGAAATAATAATGAGCCAGTTAATGTATAAAGAAATAACTTAAACGTCGCATATATCCTTTGCTTCCCTCCCCAAATGCCAATAATAAAGAACATTGGTATTAAGACAGCTTCAAAAAACACATAAAAGCTTATAGCATTCAGTGAAACGAAAAAACCGACTACAAAACTCTCAAGCAGTAGAAATAATGCCATATAGGCTTTTAGGGTCGTATAACTCATTTTGCAGTTATAGAGTATACAAATTACAAACAAGAAGGTCGTAAGTAGAAGGAAAAGTAACGATATTCCATCCACCCCTATTCCAATATCTCTTACTGGATAGCTGACAAACTGAAAGTCCGCATTGTTATAATCAAATTCTATACAAGTTACAATGCTAAGCAAAAATGGAAGTATAGTAAAAAATAGGGCAAGGAATCTTAGGTGTATAGATTGATGATTAATCCTGATCGAGGATAAAATCAACGCTCCTATCAGTGGAAGCAAGAATATACTAAGTAACAACACCTTCTATTTAATTCCAATAATATATAAAGCACCGATTATTAAAGCAACAAACATAATAAATACATAATCAAATATATAACCAGTTTGTAACTTTATAGAACTTTTTGAACATTCATTAACCAACCTTACAACACCATTTGGTCCAAATGAATCAATAGCCTTAACATCAAACTTCCATAGAAGCCTAGATATAAACCTTATCGGTGCAATTATAACAAACTCATACACCTCATCAAAGTACCATTTATTCTGCAAAAACTTAAGTAAAAATTTACTCTTAATTTGCCTAATTACTTGATATTGGTAAATTAGGTACGCAAGAGCTATTCCACTTAGGCTCGCTAAGGTTGGCAGCAGTTTTATAAAGAAATTATGAACTCCATGCTCATCAATCACCATTAAACTTGATTTCCAAAACGCATTACTAGTTATGTTCAAAATATTTGCTCCCCACACTCCAGAAAATACTGATCCAAAAGCAAGTATCAGTAATGGTATAAGCATAATCTTCGGTTCTTCATGTATATTAATTTTACTTTGTTTTTGGCTATGGAACACAAGAAGCAATAACCTCCAAGAGTAAAACGCTGTGAAGAATGCAACAACTAAGCTTATTACAAAAGCAAAGCTATCCGTGCTATAAGCATGTTCAATTATCAAATCCTTTGAGTAAAAACCTGCAAATGGAAATATTCCAGAAAGCGCAAGAGACCCAATCCACATGAGAGCGTAAGTGCAAGGGATTTTCTTCCAGCAATTTCCCATTTTCTGAATGTTTTGCTCATGATGCATTGCATGAATTACATTGCCAGCACCAAGAAATAGTAGAGCTTTAAAAAAAGCGTGTGTCATTAAGTGAAAAATAGCAACATTGTAAGCAGAAAGCCCACATGCCATGAACATATAACCAAGTTGACTGCAGGTTGAATAAGCAATTATTTTTTTTATATCATTCTGAGTAATCGCAACGGTGGCTGCAAAAAAAGCAGTAAGTGCACCAACGATAACTATTAATTCTCGTGCCACATTTGATAACTCAAACAATGGAGAACATTTTGCTACTAAAAATATACCTGCTGTTACCATCGTTGCTGCGTGAATGAGTGCAGAAACAGGGGTTGGCCCTTCCATTGCATCGGGCAACCAAACATGTAAACCAAGCTGTGCAGATTTACCCATACAGCCAATAAAAAGTAATATGCATATTATATGAATTATTTTAAATTCACAGCAGAATGCCCTAATGTTCTGCGTGCCAAGAAGATCAGTTGTGTCAAAAACTTCAGTAAAATTCAAAGAGTGAAATGTATAATAAATAAGAAAGATTCCAATCAATAGTGCAAAGTCTCCTACCCTATTCACAACAAATGCTTTAATTGCTGCATTATTTGCAGAATATTTTTGGAACCAAAATCCTATGAGTAAATAAGAACACAGGCCAACCCCTTCCCAGCCAAAAAAAAGCTGCACGAAATTATCGCTTACAACCAGCACAATCATGCAAAACGTAAATAGCGATAGGTAAGAAAAAAACCTCGACTTCCCTTTGTCATGCTCCATATAACCGATAGAATAGAGGTGGACTACTAGTGAAACGGTGGTAATAACAATAAGCATTAAGGATGAGAGAGCATCCACACTAATTGCCCAATTTACTTTTAATACACTTAATGAAAATAGAGGAAATAAACTCAAGTGATAATTTTCAGAGAAGGTGAGAAAAACATACCAAGATAAAACTGCAGATATTCCAATCCCCGCCGTTGTAACTAACTGACTTTTTCTAAAAAGTGCTGCAAATAGCGAACCAAAGAGTGGCAAAAATACTATTAATTTCAGTATATCCATCATACTTTCATTCTTTCATTAAGTTCGCTTGTTCAACATCTATATTGCCACGACTTCTATAATATACAACCAATATTGCAAGCCCAACTCCTGACTCTGCTGCCGCAACAGTCAACACAAACATCACAAAAATTTGCCCAACTATATCATTCATAAAGGCAGAAAAAGCAACTAAATTGATGTTAATCGCCAGCAATAATATTTCTATTGATAACAGTATATTGATTATGCTCTTACGGTTGATGAAAATACCACACACTCCAATAGTGAACAAAATAGCAGCAACTATCAAAAAATGATTTAATCCTATTTCCATTCTACTCCTTTTCCAAATTTAGCCTTAACCAATTTTACAGATGAAGATTGTGTCAATTGCTTTAATACATTCTGTTTTTTAACTCCTTTTTTCTTGTCCTGCAAAGTAAGAGCAATTGCACCAACAATTGCAACAAGCAGCAGAATACCAGAAAGATGAAAAGCGTACATGTAGTCAGTGTAGAGCAAATTACCGATAGCTTTCACGTTATTGGCATTATAGTTTATAACATTACTTATATTCAGCGTTGAGCTGCGGATTACAAAACTGATAATCAGAAAAAACACAACACATAATATAGCAGCAGGAGTGAAATGCTTCGCAAAACCCTGGCGCAACCTTATGTAGTCAATATCGAGCATCATAACTACAAAGAGGAACAACACTGCAACCGCACCGATGTATACTATCAGCACCATCATAGCGATGAATTCAGCTCCAAGGAGAATAAAAAGAACTGCAGAGTTAACGAAAGTGAAAATTAAAAATAACACTGCATGCACAGGATTCCTTACGCTAATTACACAAACAGCAGATAAGATGCTTAGAATTGCAAAAGAATAAAAGAAAAAAGGCATTGATACTTTAACTGCAACAATAGCTACTAACTTAAAGTAATTATTGCTGTAAAGTCAATATTATATTAAACGTTTGAAAACATTCTACTACAAGCTTCAGCTCCATTTTAAATAGAGCATTTTCTCAGTAATGCAATAAACACTCTTGACGGTTTTAATTTATTAACTTATAGTATATGTATATTAATATAGTATTTCCTAAAGTAAATGATAAAGGTATAATAAAGTATTTGAGTTATAATGGCATATAGTGTGGATTTAAGGGAAAAGGCAGTATTGATGATAGAAAAAGGTAAGACAAAGGTTGAGGTAGCAGAGCTTATGGAGATAGGAATAGCAACTCTGTACCGTTGGTTAAAAAAGAAAGCTGCTGGTGAAAGCCTCAAGCCATCTAAAAACGGTAGCTTTATTCGAAAAATAGACCCCAAAATACTCGAAGAATATGTTACAAAGAATCCAGATCATACTCTGGCAGAGATGAAACAAAATCTTGGATTTGGAATAAACTCAATTTGGTATAGACTAAAACAGCTAAAAATTACTTTAAAAAAAAGTCACACTATATCAAGAGCGCAATCAAGAAGATAGGGAGCAATTTATTGATAAAATCTCAAAAATAGACCATTCCAGCATCTTATATATAGATGAAGCAGGATAAGTTATACCGAGAATATGGACGTGCTCCAAGAGGAAAGAAAATTTATGCAGATATTCCAGGGAGAACTCGAGAGAGAATCAGTATAGTAGCCGGGTGGATTGGAAAGAGATTTATTGCACCAATGACTTTCAAAGGTGGGTGTGACAAAGAGGTATTCAATACATGGTTGGAGAAGATGTTATTACCTAAATTGCCACTTGGCACAACTATAGTTATGGATAATGCTACATTTCATAAGACCACTAAAACAAAATCATTAATAGAGTCTTTTGGCTGTCATTTGCTGTATCTTCCAACATATTCACCAGATTTGAATCCTATAGAATACTGTTGGCATACCATCAAAAGCCGCCTCAGACCTCTCATGTATAAATATACAGACTTACAGCTTTTGGTTGGTAATACCATAATGGAACTTTATCATCCATTTTAGAAAATACTATAGTTAGTGATGGCTCAAAATGTATAACATA
The DNA here is from genome assembly GCF_964026725.1 of Wolbachia endosymbiont (group B) of Germaria angustata. NCBI lineage: Bacteria > Pseudomonadati > Pseudomonadota > Alphaproteobacteria > Rickettsiales > Anaplasmataceae > Wolbachia > Wolbachia endosymbiont (group B) of Germaria angustata. The sequence continues at coordinate 1,227,592 of NZ_OZ034691.1, read as the reverse complement.
TTTGGTTACTTCAAAACTTGTGACAAGCAAAGTGAAAAATTAAATAGAGAGAGTTATCAATATACCACAAGAGATTATGTGACAATTTACTTCAATAATACACTAGCCAGTTTAGGCAGATCATGGAGAGAATTTAAAGAAAAAGCATATGGTTTTATATATGATATCGGAGCTTGGTTGAAAGAAATATATGAAAATTTCACTGAACGACCTGAAATGCATAACTTCTATATTCCAGAAAAACTTCCTATTAAAGCTGAGGAAATGATGAAGGAACTGAATCATAAGTCTAAGCCATTTCAAACTCCACCTATTCATCCAACAAGCAGAAGTTTTGATGCCAATATCTCAAATCAAGTTATTGTTACTCAGCATACACTAATTACTCAAATAAGATAGATACAAATCCCTACGCTTAAATATGTAGTACTTGAATGAGTTGACTGTTATGTTCAATAAGACCTTTACAATATTTCGATCATAGGTTTAACTTTACGAAGTTATAATCTATAGTGCTGCAATGAACGATTATCTCTCACTGTTAAATCCAGAGCAACAATTAGCTGTAACTAACTTAAATGGGCCAATTTTGATACTGGCAGGGGCGGGAACGGGAAAAACAAGAACGATTACTTCAAGAATAGCGCACATAATTAGAAACGGTCACGCTTATTCTGATGAAATATTAGCAGTTACATTCACGAACAAAGCAGCAAATGAAATGATATCAAGAGTGCTTGAACTCACGGGCACAAACATACCATGGCTTGGCACTTTCCATGCAATTGCAGCAAAAATTCTACGTCATCATGCTGAAGTCGTGGGGCTAAATTCCAATTTTACAATTATTGGTGTGGATGACCAATTACAGGTAATAAAAAACATCATGAATGAAATCAGCCCTGATTACCTATCAGAAAAATGTAAGACTATTATGAATATTATTCAGCAATGGAAAGAGAAGTGTTTACTGCCATTCGAAGTGGAAGACGTTCAATCATTTAGGCCAGTGTACGTAACTGCACTCAAAGTCTATCACCAGTATCAGGAAAGGTTAAAATTCCTTAACTCTGTCGATTTTGGTGACTTATTGCTATATAACATACAACTCTTTAATCAAAAGACCGAGGTTCTATCCTACTACCAAAACAAGTTTAAATATATCATGGTAGATGAATATCAAGATACAAATGCAATACAATATCTTTGGCTAAAATACCTTGCAAAAGAGCACTCAAATATTTGTTGTGTAGGAGATGACGATCAATCGATATACAGTTGGCGTGGTGCGGAAGTTGAAAATATTTTGAAATTTTCCGATGATTTTAAAAATGCAAAAACCGTTAAACTGGAGTGTAACTACAGGTCAACATCCCACATACTTGCAACTGCATCATATGTTATCAATCACAATAAGACTCGCTTAGAAAAAAAGTTGTGGACAACAAACATTGAAGGGGAAAAGGTAAATCTAATAAAATTATGGGACGGGAAAGCTGAAGCAAGGTTCATAAGCGAACAGATATTAAAGCTCAATAAATACAGATTTAGTGACATTGCAGTGCTCGTAAGAGCGACTTTTCAAACTAGAGTGCTCGAAGAGTATTTTATAAAATATTCAATTCCCTATAGGATTATAAGTGGCGTAAAATTCTACGAACGTCAAGAAATAAGGGATATAATTGCATATTTGAGGCTTGTTACAAATAATAATGATGATCTCGCTTTTGAAAGGATCATAAATCGTCCCAAAAGAAGCATAGGAGCTACAACTCTAAAGAAAATATACACGACTGCTCAGGATAACAAAATTTCTTTTTTTCAGGCAGCAAAAATATTGGTTAATAGTGATCAAGTAACCGAAAGAATTAAACTCTCACTAAATGATTTTTTAAATAAAATTAAAGCTTGGGAAGAAATAGTAAGCGTAAAACCACTGCATGAATTTGTTAAAATCGTAGCAAATCAATCAGGATATATAGAAATGCTTGAGAATGAAGGAGTGACGGGTTTAGCGCGAATAGAAAATGTTAAAGAGCTCATTTCATCTTTGAAGAATTTTGACAGCACTATAACCTTCTTGGAGCATATTAGTTTGGTGATGGAAGTGGATAATATGAATAGCGATGACACTGTATATGTTATGACTCTTCATGCGGCTAAAGGGCTTGAATTCCCGTGCGTGTTTTTACCTGGTTGGGAAGAAGGATTATTTCCTCATCAAAGATCTTTTGAAGATAAAAGTGGTAAAGCTTTGGAAGAAGAGAGAAGACTTGCATATGTTGGCATAACTAGAGCAAAAGAAAGGTTGATCATTTCATGTGCAGATGGGAGAGAAATTAATAATCAGTGGCAACCAATGCGCACTTCTCGATTTATTAAAGAATTGCCAAGAGAAAATGTTGAGGTGATCAAGAATAGTGCCTACTGTTGAAGCTATAACTGCAGTTCTTACGACAAACACATCTAAATTACTTCAATTATATATTTCTCCTGGCAAAAATTCTCTGATGGTCTTAAATAAAATTTTCAGTGAATGATTATCAGACATGTTGTGTTCTGCTGATTTTATTAAGTGTACTTCAACGTCTGTTGATTTGATTTTTTTAGCTAAATTTAATGAAACTTGATAAGGAACATCTTGATCATTAATGCTATGCAGCAAGCGCAAAGGACAGTTTACATCTATTGTTTTTTTATTTAAAAGAAGATTCTTTCTGCCGTCTTCGATCAAATTTTTAGTTATTTTGTATGCACAATGCTCCGAAGTAAAATCTATTACACCTTTAGAGCTTAACTCTTCTTTTTGCTTGTCTGACAATTGCTTGAATATTAAATCTTCAGTGAAGTCAGGAGCAGATGATATGCCGATTAATGCTGCAATTTTTTCTGGAAATTGAAGGGCAGTGAGCAGCATCAGCCATCCTCCCATACTTGAACCTATAATTATTTGTTTATTGATAGTTAATTCACTTATCACTTTAGCACAATTTTTTTGCCAATCACTTATTGTATAATCAGCAAAATCACCACTTGAATTACCATGGCCAAAATAATCAAAGAGCACAAGTGCTATATCATTTTCTTGGCAAAATTTGTAAACGGCAGTTGCTTTAGTTCCATCCATATTGGATGCAAAACCACTAAGAAAAACTATAGAAGCCTTCTTTCCTTGTAGCTTTCGATATGCTATATGGCCATTACTTCCATCGAGTAATTTACAATAATTCATACTACTTTGGCAAGGCAACCGGACTATCGCTCATCGAACGCAAATAGCTGACTAGATCTGCAATCTCTTGTGGATTAGAAATACCTGCAAATGCCATACGTGTACCTTTTATGTAGGCTTTTGGATTTTTTAAAAAAGCAAATAACTCCTCATATTCCCATTTCCCACCTTTTTCAAGTAGTGCTTTTGAGTAATTGAATGAGCTGCTAAGATGGGCCTTTTTATTTTCAACTACGTTCCACAAGTTTGGTCCTACTTTATTCATTCCACCTTTCTCAAAACTGTGGCAAGCTATACATTTTTTTGCTGCTGACTTCCCCTTTTCAAAGCTAGCATTTTTCATGAGCTCCCCAATATCAAGTGCCACTTGTTCAATCTTTTGCTGAGGCTCATTGCTGGCTGCTACTATTGTTTGGTGTTCAATTTTATAATCCTCTGGGTTATAGAGCATATCAACTACATTACTAACTATTATAATTATTAATCCAGAAAGTAAAATCGATGCTGCAATCTTATTAAGCTCCATAGTTAATTCTTATCAAGTAATGTTACTTAAATTATGCAAATATTTTCGCAAACAGCAAACAATTACCTTTATTCTACCAAAGATAGAAATTTCTATTACTTAGTTAATAGACCGCAATTCTGCTGCTGAAGTAACTCCGTGGTCCAGTCACATACTGGTCCGGAATAATATATTCAAATAGATTTCCTGCAAACCTGTCTACAATGATTGAAACTGGAACCACTTCTATAATGTTCGTTTGCTTGACCTAAGATTCAGGAGCATTTAAACTGAATTTTATAAAGTACTAGAAATGATAGGAAATCTAAGCGGAATAGTTGATGAGGTATGTAGCGATCACATAATCCTGAATGTGAATGATGTTGGCTACATAGTATATCTTTCAGCCAAAACTTTAAGTGCTTGTTCGATTGGAAGTAGAGTAAAATTACTTATCGACACTTATGCAAATAGCAGAGAAAACGTTACTCAGCTATATGGCTTTATAAGTAAAGAAGAACAGCAGTATCTGCGTTTATTAGTTAAAGTGAGCGGTGTCAGCTATAAAACCGCAATGTCAATTTTGAGCAAATTAACTCCAGAGCAACTGTTTTTGGCAATTATAAATGAGGATAAACTAGCACTTAAGATGAGTGGACTTGGCCTGAAACTCATAAATCGAATTATTACTGAGCTGAATGGCAAAGTAAGTAAATTAGAGACAAATAACAATCATTTTCACTCAATTAGTGAAGATGCTCTTTCAGCTTTGATCAATCTTGGATATGAAAGAACAAAAGCTTATGATACAATAAAAAAAATAGAAGATGAATCACCAAACTTGGACACTAAAGATATTATTCGTATGGCGCTTAAAACAATATGAAGTCAATATCATGTAGTAAGGAATACTCTGAAGATGTACGTAATTTAAATATTAGGCCTGAGCAACTTGATGATTTTGTCGGGCAAAAAGACTTAATACAAAATTTAAAAGTGTTTATAAATGCTGCACAGACGAGAGCTGAAGCTTTGGATCATGTATTGCTCTATGGTCCTCCAGGGCTTGGTAAAACAACTTTAGCACAAATTGTCTCTAAGGAATTAAGGGTGAGCTTTCGTGCAACTTCTGGTCCATTGCTTAGTAAAGCTGGGGACTTAGCTGCAGTGCTCACTACTTTAAATGCAAAAGATGTTCTATTTATCGATGAGATCCATAGATTAAATCGTAGCATTGAGGAAGTTTTATATACTGCTATGGAAGATTTTTGCCTAGATATACTAGTAGGTGAGGGCCCATCTACCAGAACTTTAAGAATAGATTTACCACCATTTACACTGATTGGAGCAACAACACGGCTTGGACTGCTTTCTGCACCGCTGAGGGATCGTTTTGGTATTCCCCTGCATCTTGAGTTTTATTCTTTTGAGGAACTGGTTGATATTATAAAAAGAGGTGCAAGAGTTCTTTGTGCTGAAATCGAAAAGGATGCTGTGCAGGAAATTGCCTGCCGCGCCCGTGGTACTCCAAGAATTGCTTTGAGATTACTCAGAAGAATAAGAGATTTTGTTGAAGTAAAAGATGATAAAAAAATTACCTGTGAAATTGCCGGTTCTGCACTATCAAAATTGGGTATAGATAAAATGGGACTAAATAAATTAGATATGGATTATCTGAGATTTTTGTTTAACACCTCAGGACCTGTTGGAATTGACACCATATCTATTGCACTATCTGAAGATGTTGGCAATATTGAAGAAACAGTAGAACCTTATTTAATCAAGGTCAGTTTCGTAAAGCGCACACCAAGAGGACGTGTTTTAACTGATCAAGCAAAGGAATATCTCAGTATCAATTCAATAGTATGCTAGTATTATAATATATTTTAGTGCATTGTATAGTATTACACTAACATTATAATATTCTCTTATTATATGATTTGCAGGTGTTTTAGAGGTAAATAAGAAAGTCTTCTGTTATAGTGAATATGTTCTTGAAAAATTACGTAATATATGCTAGGCTGCATATATTATAAATGTAAAAATGTCAATAACTTATTGACATTTTTTAAGATTAATACTTATTAAATACTTCATATTGTAAGATTGAGTTATTGTATTTTATAGACTTAAGATAAGATGGTAAAAAGTTTTCCAAACAATTATAGAAACAGTAATTCAATTAATGGAGAAAAAGCAATGAAAAATTTTTTAATCAATAACAACGAAGAGGACGGTAGCTCAATCTTCATTAATCGAATCAGGGAGCAAGATCTCTCTGCAGAGCAGAAGCTCAATGAATTAAAAGGATTCATGGAGGAGCTTGCTAGGAAAGCTGAGCTCAAGGGAATAGAGCTTGAGCGTCAGGCTGCGAGTTGCATTGATGAAACATTATCTCAAGTAGAGCTACAGATACAAGATAATGAGGATTACTTTACTGATGATAATCAAGGGGTATTCGCAAATTTCTTTGAATCCCTCTTTAATCTTTTTGAAGTAAATGTAGATCCGGAAGTCTACAAAATGCTCAAGGAGAAGAAAGAGAAAAATCTGCTTCTTTCGATAATTAAGTTTTTGCGTGATAAGCTTAAGGAATTAGTTAAAAAGATCTTCAAAAAAGATTTAGACTTAAGTTGGGATAAAAGGCTAGACAAAGAGATAAAAGAATTGCAGGAGAAATTACTCAGTGGTGGGTTATCTCCGGAAGAGGAAATAGCAATACTCGAACGTTTGCAAGCGTTGCAAAATTTAAAATTGAAGCTTCAAACTTTTCTCGTGGGCTCAGTCATTGCAATGTTTGCAGAAATTTTTGCAGTTGATTTAGCAGCAGTAGTAGAGCAAGATGTAACTGAGGAAAAGGAAGACAAAAAAGCAGAATCAAAAGAAGTTCGTCAAGAAATAGAAACAAAAGTGAATGAAGTCGCGCCAGTTCACCTCTTTAATTTTTCATCTCAAGTTCCAATGCCAATCACTCTGAATAAGCAAGAACGTGCTATTTTACCAAAGCCTGTAGAAAAATTAGTAGACACTCTACCTAAACCTGTTATAAGTCACAAAAATAGTGAAGTACCAAAACTGGAAAAAATGAATAAAGAAAAGAAAGAAGCAAAAGAAGAGAAAACTGAAAAACCAAAATTAGTTGTGTGCCCACCTGCTCCACAGCAAAAGGAACGCAGGAGAGTTAGAAGACAAAAATGTGGTGTTGATACAATGAGAACAAAGAAAGAAAAGCCAAATAGATCTTCCTGCGAGAGAAAGCTTAGTGATCAGCAAAAGTCTAATGCTTCTATGGAATTGCCAGGAGGATTAACTGATGATGTGAGAGTTGAAAACCATGCTTCTTCAGTCAAAGAGAGAGGTGTGTAAAGGTTCTCTTTAATTTGCGTGTGATTTTGGAGTGCTTTTTTTTAGTGTGTGCTGCTCATCTTTTTGTCATGCCAATTTTAAAAGGGTGTCATGCAAGTAGCCCCTCCATTGTCATTCCAGCGTAGGTCTCTCTCTTATCATCCCAGTGTCAGCTACTTGAATGACACCGTTTGCTACGGAAATTGTCACAATGTTCGTATAGTTGTATGCTTGACATTGGGGTCTAGGAGTATAAAAATGGTGAATAAAATTTATGTTAAAAAACTGCTTGTGCTGATAATTGATTCTTAATATACTCATTACATAATAATTTAGAGGTTGATATGCATGGTAACAATGATTCAGGCAAAAGAGTATTTGATAATACTGCTCCAGGAGGAGGAAGGGTTGATCTGAGCAAAATAGATCCAAAAAAAATAGATGATTTTAGAGATATGATTAGACGTGAAGAGGAAAGAAAGAAAAATCAATCTAGTGGTCAGGGCACCAGTAGGAGTGGTAAGTAATTATGTTGGTCAATTAGAGAGGTAGTGTTATGCCTAATAAAAGTGAAATAAATCGAGAATTAGTAAAAGCATTTAATAGTATTCTTCGTTTTAGTGATGATGTTTTTACTAATTGTACTGTAGACGGTACTTTTTCTTCCAAAGAAAATCATATTGTTATCTTGTTTGATAAAAATATGACTATTAATCAGCGCAAGGAGTACTTGAAAAGTGTGAAAGAAAAAGTAATAGAAAGATTTTGTCCGGATGAAAGTATTCTTGATGATAATTTTTATACAAAGTTTTTTCCTTTTAACTTTGATCAAGGGAAATGGGCTGAAGATAATAAATTTTTGGTGCCAATTAGGAAAGAGGTAGTTTCTAATCTAAAGTTTTTGCTAGCTAATGAAATTGCGCGATTTGCAACAGATCTTATTAAAGAGCAAGAAAAAGAAGACAAAAAATCGGAACTAGGTTGTGAGGATCTATCAGATGATATAGAGGAGGAGATAGAAAATCATGTAGATTATAATATAATTGATAAAGTCTTTAATAAGGGATCTTATCTATATGGTGCGGAGTGTGTTGATAGAAATTTGCAACGTTCTTTTGTAAATTTGCTTTCATCGAGGATAAAAGGTTATGAAAATGGTCCTAAAAAAACTAAGGATTTTTTACAAGAGAAAGGAAATTATGTATATCTAAAGAAAAGCATTTTTGATAATCCTAAGCTTGTTAAAGACATAGTAAAGCATATAGTATCTCTGACATGCCGTTGTTTTGATACTCCAAATACCGAGGATAAAATACATAAGATTCTAAAGTTTACAGTAGTTGATTTGTTTCGTAAAGCAAACATACAAGTTGATTTTATGGTGCGTAGTTCTTACTTGGGAAGTAATGAAGATTCAGTTTTAATTCCTATTGTAAGTGGTAGTAATGGTAATAGATATTTAACAAGAGAAGAAGTGAATCACGTTAATAATATGTTTGGTATGGATGTATTAAATAATGTTGAAGCTTATACTTCGCAGAAATCTCTATTGGATAGTAATAGTAAAGGATTGTACGGAATAGATTTTGCTAACCCAGACATTTCTGACTGCGTGATGAATAAAGTAATAGAGAGCTCTGTAATCAATGAGGACTATAAACTGTCCATTGATCCTGCGCGTGTGCCAGCTATGAAACCACAAACTCTTGCCCCTTCTGAAAAAAAAGTAGAGACGGATAGATCAAGTACAGATAGTGGTTTTGGTGATTCACCTAGGAATTCAGTTATAGGTAAATCACATGCTAAAAACTCAAGCAAATTCCTTGGGACCGACTACTATGGTGAAGGTAAAGGTGGGGATGATGCTTCGGCTAAAGATAGTGGCTTTGGCCCTTCTTCAGCACGATCTTCTTTTAATAAGCCCAAAACAACATTTAACCAACCTTCTATATCACAGCCTGACCAATCTTCTTCAAAAAAGCGTACATCAACTAGTTGTATTTTATAGCTAAAGAAAATTAGACTATTTGAGGACGAATTGTGAATGAAAGTTTATTTGCCAAGGTATAGCTGCCTTGGCCTACAAATCTTGGTTTCTTTATCGTTTATCATTTCATACCACTGGGCAACCCACCCAGTGGTTCTTGCAAGTGCAAAAATGGGTGTAAACATACTTGAAGGGATACCAATAGCATTCATTATTATACCTGAATAAAAATCAACATTTGGATATAACTTACGTGTAATAAAATACTCATCCTTTAAAGCTATTTCTTCAAGTTTTTTTGCAATTTCAAGTAATTTATTGTTTTGCTCTAGTTTGCTTAAAATCTCATGACAAGCATCCTTTAATATAAGCGCGCGCGGATCATAGTTTTTATAAACACGATGTCCAAATCCCATTAGCTTAAATGGATCTTTATCATCTTTAGCTTTCTCAATGAATCTATCTACATCTCCACTTTGCTCTATCTCTTTTAGCATATTTATAACTGCCTCATTAGCTCCACCGTGTGCTGGACCCCAAAGTGTAGCAACTCCTGCAGACAGGCTTGCAAATAGATTAGAACCAGCTGACCCTACCAATCTGACAGCTGCTGTAGAAGCATTCTGTTCATGATCAGCATGGAGAGTAAATATTTTATCCAGAGCTTTTACAAAAAGGGTATTATTAACAGCACTGCCAAATATCATATTTAAGAAATTCTCACTATAACTTAATTTATTATTAGCATTTATGAATTCCTGATTGTTGATATGTCTATAAATCATTGCAACAATTGCAGGAACTTTTGCTATTGCAGAAATTCCAAAATCTAAATCTTCACCATTGACATTTTTGCCATGCATTTCATGGTAAGACGCTGACAAATTTGCAAAACATGCAACTAAAATCGACATAGGGTGAGCAGTTTTTGGAAATGCTTTGATTACATTTGTAACTTGCTCTGATACTTTGGATGATTCTTGTATTTTGAGAAGAAATTTTTTGTGTTGCTCTGAACTGGGTAATTCACCATAGAGCAATAAATAAATCACAGCAGTAAAATTATTATTCTCTGCCAAATCAGCTATATTATGGCCCCTATATTTAAGAACTCCTTCATCTCCATCAATGAATGTAATTGTAGAAGAGCATGAAGCTGTAGAAACAAACCCTGGATCGTAAGTGAATAATCCTGTCTTCTTATATAAGTCCTTAATATTTAACACATCAGGACCTACTGTTCCACTTAATACGGGCAGATCAATTTTTGACCCATTACTTAGTTCCAATAATGCTTTTTTATCCATCACTTGAGCTACTTAAATTTTATACAGAATATACAAACTGAAGAGTATATATTAATACAGCTAACTTTACATTAACCGTATTAAGCGGTCATCAATGCTTTTACTTTTGCATTTAAGCGACTTATTTTACGCGCAGCGGTATTACTATGAATGACACCTTTATTTACACATTTGTGTAAATTGGATTCAGCATTCCGAAATGCCAAGACAACATTCTCTTTATCACCAGACTTGATTATATCAACCAATTTTCTAATAGCAGTACGAGTTTTGCTTTTTCGCATCTTATTTACTAAAGTACGCTTTGCTATTACCTTCATCATTTTTTTAGCACTCTTATGATTTGCCATATATTAATACCTGTACTTTTCTTTTAATTATAAAGTTTTTTTGTTAATTTGCAATATCAGTTTTTTCTGCAATTAATCTACTACTTCTTTCTTCAATGATTTTTTCTAAACTTTGCAAGAATTCATTTTTGTTTAACCCAGGATATATGGGAGGTAATATTTCTATTACCGCCTTTCCAGGATTCTTTCTCAGAGAAAGTATGCTTTTTGGCCAAAACAAACCAGTGTTTAAAGCAATCGGTAACACAGGAACAGATAATACGCTATATAAAGCAGCAATACCCGATTGATATTTTATATTTTGGTTTATAGTTGTTCTTGTACCTTCAGGAAATATTATTATGCCTCTATTTTCTTTTATACACACTTTTGCTAATTTCATGATATGACGCACAGAACTAATACCATCTGAGCGGTTAATAAAAATCATTTTTAATGCCATGAGATGCAAACCAATGAATGGAATCCATTTCAATTCACGTTTTAAAATAAAAACTGCTTTTCTAAAGAGTAGTATAAAAATAAATGTTTCAAATGGAGATTGGTGTTTAGATGCAATTATAAAAGGTTGCTTAGGAATGTTTTCCATTCCCCTCACTTCATATTTAATGCCACATAATAAACGCAACATGAATAATACAACTCTCACCGAGCAAACAAGGAAAATGGTTATTACACACTCAGGAAAGAAAATTACAGGGAGAGTAATTAAAGTATAGAATATTTCCCATAATATAAGGAGTAAATTAAACAATAAACTTGCAATCACAAACACACGTAAACTTATTTGAATTTAACTTTACTACAAAACTAAAAGCAATAAGTTTAATTATTGATCATCTGAGTAATAGGATGAGAATCAGCTAATTTGTCCTTTAACTTTTCGTTAGCAATATGAGTATATATTTGCGTTGTAGAAAGATTAGTATGGCCAAGAATTTTTTGTATCAGCACAATATTTGCTCCACTATTCAGTAGATGGGTAGCAAGAGAATGCCTAATCACATGTGGAGAGATTTTATTTTCATCAATATCGCACTTTCTTGCTAATTCCTTTATTAATTGACCAACTCTTTGCCTTGTAATTGGTTTATTAGGTTTATCACCTGGGAATAGCCAATCAGATTTTTTGTTGTTAGGGAGCAGATTGTCACGAATTGATAAATAATCTTTAAGGCTTTGCAATGCTTGCTCATTAAAAAAGATTTGCCTTTCTCTGCCGCTTTTTCCTTTTATTATTATATAGCCTTCTTTACCGTTACTGTTTACTAAATGTGATACTTCACATAACTTCATATTAATTAGTTCAGAAATACGCATCCCGGAAGAGTAAAGGATATCTAAAATTGCACATAGCCTTTTACTGCTTATCTTTTTATTCGATCCGCTTGCTGATTTTTTTACTGTTTCCATGAGCAAAAATATTTCTTGAACACTTAAATACTTAGGCAAAGGACGGGAAACCTTTGGATTTCTTAATTCATTATCATTAGCCGGTGCTGGATTAAAGTCTATTATTCCATCATTAAATAGGCACTTATAGAAATTTTTGATAGCAGATATTTTTCTTGATATAGAGCTAGTTTTATATTTCTTTTGTGTACGTAAAAAGTTTATATAATCTTTAATATTAGCTTTACTTGCACCAACTAAGGTAGTGCCTCCTTCTAATAAAAATTTTTCAAGTTGGTGTAAATCTGAACGATAACTTTCCAAAGTATTTTGTGTAGAGGATTTTTCGGAAATCAAAGTATCTATGTAATACGTTATGTAAAGATTCTCTTTTTTATTTTGTAGTTGTTTATTTTTCATTATCAGCTCCTATATTTATTTCTTTGACTATAATTTGATTGAAAGTATTTTTTGTGTTTTTTATAAGAAAATATGAGATAAACAAAGCATTTATCAATAAAGTAAGTACTACAAACCTTTGTTTTAACCTTTTTTTTAAATTTGATCTTATTTTTACCATATTTCAATTATAACATTGAATCTATAAAAAACATCCTGTAGAGTAAATTTTACTATCATATAAAATATCCCTTAGCTATATTTGTTTATTCTTATTATATCATAGTATTTATTATAACTTTAACATAAAGAAATAGTGATTTCAACTTCATTATTGTATGGGTATTAATAAATTTTTAATATATATAATAAATACCTTACAAAAAAAGGAATCAATTGGCACTTTTTTTTAATAAAGTGTTAATAAAAGGAATGGTTACATTTGATCCTATGGATTCACTATCTATTTTTTCTATAATTTTATTAATGCTGTGGAAAGAACGTTCTATTCTTGCTAGAATATAATTAATCACTTTTAAATCAATTTTTAACTGTTTATCTGAAAATCGTTTTATTAGCATAATTCTTAATAATTCCTCGCTTGCAGGCAAAATTTTTACGCTGGTAGTTGACAATATTCGGGAGCTTAAATCTCTTAGTTTGAAGTTAAGCTTTTTTGGTGAAATTGAAGAAGTGATTAGCAGTCTCTTATCATTTTCTTTCATATAATTATAACAATGTAACAACATTTCCTCATCTTTAATGTTTTGTACATCCTCTAAAATAAACGCATCGCTATACCTAATTTCGCTTACAAAATTATTCACATTAATAAAAATTGCATTGTTTATTGATTGCCAAATATGAGCAAGGTGAGTTTTTCCAGAGCTGTTAGGTCCAAAAAGAATCAGGCATTTCCAAGATAAATCGTTAACTATTGAGTTATATACGTGCTTATTTTCGTCTAAGGTGATATAGTTTTGCCAGCAATAATCAACTTGATTATTGCTAAATAAATTTAATTGCACGTAAAGCCTCTGACACTTCTACTTTTTGATAATAATTTTTGCATAAGAATTTACTTGCATTTCTCAAATGTATCAGAGATCCTTTCTTTTTATCATGAACTAATTAGCCATTTTTATAAAGCTCACTTTCAAAATATTTATTGACTGTATATTCTACTAATACACTGAACATTGCTATTATTGGAATAAAAAATAATATACCTATAAACCCAAAATATGAGGTGCATATGACAACTCCTAAAATAATGATAGTTGGATGTATATGAACTTTTTTTCCTATTAATAAAGGGACTAATATGCTTGAGTCTATTAATTGACCAACACTAAATAATAGCAAGACAGCAGCACTTTCAAACCATCCACTAAATTGAGTAATGGCGCTCAAAAATCCGATAATAGTGTATAATAATGGACCTATATAGGGTATAAATGTTAATGTTCCTGATAAAATTCCAATAGCTACAGAATGCTTCAGCCCAATTATGCTAAGGCCCACGGAGTAAAAGATCATCATAACTATACATACGTTTAGCTGTCCCTTTAGGTAATTAGATATAATGAAATCTACTTTGGAAAAATAACCTGCAGCTTTTTCTCTGTAAAGAATGGGTATTAGTTTACTAACCTTTTCTACAATTGAAGGCCAATCACGTAATACATAAAAAAACACCATAAGCGTAATAGCTATTAATGATACCATGTAAATCAAACTAAAGCTTGAACTTAGCACTTGAATTATAAGATTACTGCCCATGCTAAGAGCATTTATAAAATAAGATATATAATCACTGTAATTTTCTACTAGATTGTTAGACAAGTGATCAAATAAACTATCTTCAGTTTTTATATTAAGAAATTCTAGCACAGAAGGAATCACTTTAAGTTTTAGTGAAGGTATCTTATTCACTAAGAAATTTAATATTAAAGTAATTTGAAAATATATAATAGGTAAAACAAATGTAATAACTAATATAAAAGCTATCAATAAGGCAAGTGTTATAAAAACTACAGAACATGAACGCGGTATTCTGTATTTTTCAAACTTGGTTACTAGAGGGTTAAACAAATGTGCAACAAAAACGGATATTAGACACGGAGCAATCATAGGACGCATCAAAAATAATGCCCCTATTATAAAAAGTAGTACACAACAAATAGTTATATGACATTTTTGCATATGTCTAACATAGTCGATTTACCAAAAAATATACAGTTTTTTGTAAATACTATCTATTCATTGTTTTATTAAGTATTAGATCAGCTAAATTTTCATCCAATTCCCAACCAGATAAAACTCCGTTGTGCGGGTCATATTCAAAGCTTTTCAAATTAACGATTTTGGTCAAATTTCTATTTAACGATTGATTATCTTCTAGTCCTTTTGCTAATTGTGCAGGATATGGTATTAAGGTGTCTCTTTCATGATTAATGACCGCTATTGATATATCATTATTTTGTAGCTTTTGTATATTGCTTACTATATCAAAGTCTAAATTTAGGAACTTAAGCATTTTTTTTAACAAACAAGAGGGTAGTATGCTTAGAATTTTTGTCTGAGAAATTGGAAAATGCTTTATTGCATTGTAAAAAGAGCTGAAAGTGCTGGTAAAAATAATACCTCCGAGTTTAATATCTCTGTCTGTAAAATATTTCAGCACTTCTGATGCAATTGCTCCTCCAAAGGAATGGCCGAGAAGTATAATGTTTTCAGGCTTCACACCATTGTCAATTAATTTACTGATTTCTTTTATTGAAGGCTGAGACAAGCTTTGATTCTTATTTATAAACGGAATCATGAGTGGTGGTACAGATAAAAAGGTGCAAGTTAAAGCTGCTAAGATGGCTAAACTTGCTATCCTAGATGTCATTGGATTAGTAAGTAATATTAAAGTTGGTAATAGTATTGATGTTCCTAAAAACAAGAAACTAGCTATTGCGTAAGTTATATAGTTTTGAAATGCAATTGGGTATTTATGTGCATGAGTGTGAAAATTAGACCTATGGAGATATGTAGATCTATCTTGTATATACCTGGCCGCATTCGTATAATTATCACCTATTCCATGAAAAAATATAAGATGTATCTCATTTTCTTTATTATACTTAGCAACGTGTATTATTTTCCTCTAGCATATATTACACCTAGTAAAAGAATATTCTTTTTGAGAATTGGATCAACTTTTTTAAAATGCTAGATAACTTGTATTAACACCGAAAATGGTAAGCATGCACACTAACAGACTTGAGGAATACAAGATAGCAGCATTAATAGTTGCAGCAGGAGTAGGCAGTAGATGCAATGCCAAAATCCCTAAACAGTATATAAAATTGGCAGGTAAGTCTGTTTTATTTCACACAATTAGAAAATTCTTAGCTAATCAGTACATAAGTTATATAAGAGTGGTAGTGAATGAAAGTCAAAAAGATTTCTATAAAGAAGTTACGTCATCAACTATAGATACTAAATTGCTGAGTCCAATATGTGGAGGAAAAAGCAGGCAGAGTTCAGTTAAACTTGGACTAGAGAGTTTGCAAAAGATCAATCCAGATTTTGTTATTATACATGACGCTTGTAGGCCTTTTGTATCAAATATTCTAATAAACAACTTGATTGAATCTATGATTAATGGTCAATATACAGGGGTAGTTCCAGCAATAGAAGTCGAGGATACTATATTGTTGGTGAGTAATAATTTCATTGAATCTACGATTTCAAGAGAAAAACTTAGAGCCATGCAAACTCCTCAAATTTTTAATTTCAGAGAATTATTATCGTGCCATCAATCAGTCAAAGAATTTACTGATGATTCATCACTAATGGTGGAGCATAAAAAACATGTTGCGATTATTGAAGGTGAGAAAAAGAATTTTAAGTTAACTACAAAAGAGGATATCAATATGGCAAAACTTCTCTTTGGAGAGCCAAAATTCCGTGTCGGAACCGGTTATGATATACATAAATTTGTTAAAATTCAAAATGATGCTAAGAGCTTTATAAAAATTTGCGGTGTGGAAATTGAGCATAATATGGCAATAGAGGCACATTCCGATGGTGATGTTGCAATACATGCAATCGTTGATGCAATACTCGGAGCACTAGGATGTGGCGATATAGGAGAACATTTTCCTCCTAATTCCTCTAAATGGAAGGATTGCAATTCATCTCATTTTCTTGACTTTGCTGCTAAAAAAGCACAGGAAAAAGGATATAGCGTGTCTAATTTAGATATTACTATAGTTTGTGAAGATCCTAAAATATCGCCTTACAAAGCAGGAATGAAGGAATTCATATCAAAAATATTAGAAATTAATGGTGAATTCGTAAATATCAAAGCAACCACAGCGGAAAAATTAGGTTCTATTGGAAGAAATGAGGCAATAGCAACGTATGCTTCTGTGCTATTGCGTGCAAATTTTTATTGAAGGTAGAAACGAAATAACTTACTTGACAAACTCCACCATTTCACTTCCATTGCAAGGAAAGTGGGAAGGTTTGTCAAGAAATTTCTATGAGCTACTTTCGACATTAATAGCTGATTCAAGTCTTCTATTCAAAATTTTCAATATAAAATCCAATTCATTTGAGTTGTTATAACGTATCATGACTTTACCCTTAGAATTACTGTCATTAATTTTGATCTTTAAACCAAGCTGAGAAGATATAGCTCCTTCTAATGCTGCCATATCTTGATTTTTAGTACACTTATGCTCTTTTCGGTCGTTATTTTGTTGTAAGTCTTTTATCAATTTTTCAGTTCGTCTAACGCTCAGGCCCTGAGAAACTATTCTTTCTGCAATACTTTCCGCATTTTCAACATTAATCAATGCTCTTGCATGACCCATAGACAATTTTTTCTCGTTGATCATTGTTTTTACTCCATTAGGGAGTGACAGCATTCGTATCATATTGGTTATGTGACTGCGGCTTTTGCCTAAAGTTAAGGCTAATTCTTCGTGTGTATAGGAGAATTCATCTATTAATTTTCTGTACGCCTCACCTTCTTCTATTGGATTAATATCTTGCCTCTGTATGTTTTCAATTATCGATACTTCTAAGCATTCCTTGTCATTTAAATCTTTTATGATAACCGGCACACTATCAAGATTTATGACCTTACTTGCTCGCCAACGACGTTCCCCTGCTACTATTTCATAACCTTCATTATTTGGATCTTTGCGCACCACAACAGGTTGTATTATACCATTTTTCTCTATCGAACCTGCAAGTTCTTTTAATGACTCCTCATCAAAATATTTTCTCGGCTGAAATTTGCTCGGGTGTAGTAATGAAATAGGTAACCGATCTTCTTTATTACCATAATTATCGCCTATGAGGCCAGCAAGACCTCTACCTAAGCGCCTATTGTCCTTCATGCTGCACCCTCACTTATCAGCTTTTTCTCTTTACAGATGCTCATGTGTTTCTTTAAAATTTCTTTTGCCAAACTTATATATGCTTGTGCACCAGGACACTTAAGATCATATACAATAGCAGGTTTTCCATGAGAAGGCGCTTCTGATAACCGTACATTACGTGGAATAATGGTCTCATACAAGGGGATAATAGTTTTATATACTTTATCATTTAAATATTGGCAAATATCATTTTTAATCTGCTCACTAAGTTTGTTGCGTCTGTCA
This sequence comes from Wolbachia endosymbiont (group B) of Germaria angustata, assembly GCF_964026725.1. Classification (NCBI taxonomy): domain Bacteria; kingdom Pseudomonadati; phylum Pseudomonadota; class Alphaproteobacteria; order Rickettsiales; family Anaplasmataceae; genus Wolbachia; species Wolbachia endosymbiont (group B) of Germaria angustata. The sequence goes on along the minus strand of NZ_OZ034691.1, from coordinate 1,209,406 downwards.
TACATTGTGAGCAATATTCCTTCTATTAACAGGAAAGGGTTTAGGTTATTTCTTTTTATCAGCTCTACAGTCTTAACTAAATGGCTCAATCCTTCCAGAGCGAAAAATTCACACTGAAGAGGAACAATAATCGAGTCAGCAGCGGTCAGAGCATTGATAGTAAGCAGACCAAGTGATGGAGGACAATCGATAATTATGTACTCATAATTATTACGTACTTTCTCTAGCGTATCTTTTAGTACGAATTTTCCCTGCTCAAGTTGTGATAGCTCAATTTCTGCAGCTGATAAGTCAACCACTGATGAAATCAGCGATAGATTTGGAATTTTCTTTATATTGAAAATTGCCGATTCCACCAATTCACTTTCGCTGCTCAGCAGTATTTTATATATATTTTTTTCTTCCCTGCTACGATAAGAAATCCCAAGTCCTGTACTAGCATTTCCTTGAGGGTCAAGATCTACCAGTAAAGTACTTTTTCCCACAGCAGCAAAGGCTGTTGATAAATTTATACTAGTTGTAGTTTTACCAACTCCACCCTTTTGATTTACTATTGCAATGATCTTGCTCACGCCTTTTATCTTATGTATAAAATAACTCTATTGTATATATGCAAGAAATTTTTGCATTAGAAAAATTTTTTGTTGCCAATCATGCTCAAAGTAAACTGCCTTTTTTTGTCTTGTGTAACACACTTTGAACCTTATTTCCTAACTCATTCAGAGTAAATGGTTTGGGTAAAAAATGGAAGTCTTCTATATTGATTTCATCGCTCTTTAAAAAAGCATCCTCTGCATACCCAGAAATAAAAATAACTTTGATGTTTGGCCTATGTATCAATGTTTCTTTAACTATTTCTGGACCACTCACCTCTGGCATGATTACATCAGTGATTATTAGATCTATGTGTTGATTTTTTTTTCTAATGATCTCTAGTGCCTCGCTGCCTATACTCGCTTCTATTACATTAAATCCTTTTCTTGTAAGAGCCTTAGCAGTAAATTCCCTTACTGAATCTTCATCTTCAATTAATAAAATTATACCATTACCTTTAATCTCTACCGGTTTCTCTATTTCTTTACTATCTTCCTCTTTATCATTTTCATCCGATATGTAAACTATGGGCAAAAATATGCTAAATTTAGTTCCATGATTCACTTTGCTAGCAACATAGATGTATCCTTCGGTTTGTTTAATAATGCCATATACAGTAGAGAGGCCAAGACCTGTACCAGAAGTAATATCTTTGGTAGAAAAAAATGGATCAAATGCCTTTTCAATTATATCACTCGTCATTCCACATCCAGTATCAATCACTTCAATCACAACATAATTCCCATGTTCAATCGTTTCCTTATCTGGAGAAAACATATCCTGAGGTGTAGAATTTAATGAATCAACCTTTTGATTAAAGGTTCGTATAGTTAACTCTCCCCCCTTTTCCATAGCAGCACCAGCATTAACTGCTAAGTTAAGCATAACTTGCTCTAATTGTCCTTGGTCAGCCCTAACAGCGCCCAAATCGCTACCATAATAAATATTAAATTTTATATTTTCACCTATTAATCTTTTGATCATTTCATAAAGATTAGCTATCGTACCATTTACATTAATAATCTTTGGCTGCAAAGTCTGTCTTCTTGAAAAAGCAAGCAGTTGTCTTACTAAATTTGACCCACGTTTTGCATTTTGCTGTATCTGTATTATATCTCCAAAAGATGGATCGCTAGCTGAGTGCTGGAGTAAAAGCAAATCACAAAATCCTATTATTCCGGTTAATATATTATTGAAATCATGTGCAATACCACCTGCTAATTGCCCTATAGCTTGCACCTTTTGATAATGCTCAAGTTTTATCTCTAGTTTTTTACGTTCAGTATTATCAATAAAATAACAAAGTATGAACATCACTTTATTATGAAGAAACTTATTAAAATATATTTTCATGTTATTACCGCCATTGAGCTGCACGTCAAAGGACGCATTATTTATCCTATTACTTGAAAAATATTCACGCACTTTCATATGATAACCATCTGATATCAATGCAAAGATAGAACCATTATTTGACCCCGCAAGTTTTACTAATGCTATATTTTTCTTTATAAAGTTGCCATTTATGTCGCATTGTGCAATAGCAATTGACGAATTTGTAAAACAAGGGTGTAGTTGATAATCAACAATATTTGATTCAGTTGGTGTTATAAAGCCGTGTATATAGCTATGATTGTATTTATCACAAAATATAGCAGTACTCATATAAGCCTTAAATGGAGCACCGCTTATAGTAAAAAACATAATTTCATTTCTGGTTATTGTATCGTCATACTTAGATTGAGATATAAAATCATTGATTGAGCTACCTTTTTCCAATTTTTTTAGTTCAAACATGTCTAAAAATCTTTTATTTACAGATAAGATACCTCCTTTTGTATTTGCAACGTAAGTTGCTATATTGTGTTTCTCTATCAACTCTTCATATACCTGCTCTTTGTTTACCTGTGTTGCCTTCAGTACAAAATACCCATTCGGTCTTGCTATTGGGGCTAATGATAAATTTAAAGTCTTATTACTATTTATAGCAATTTGTGGATTATCCGGTATTGGTTCAGAGAGCAAAAGAAAGTTAGATATTCTACTCTTCTTGCTTAAGGAAATGCATACTTTTACAGAAGTGTTATTTCTTAACGCATGATAGAGTGATTTTCTGTCTTTTTCTGACACATCTCCTGCTTCAAGAATTTTATCTAGCGTAACATCATCGTTTATGTGATCTTTAAACCTTTCGTAGAACCTCGCATCAGCATAAATAATACCCTCATCTTTATGTAAAATGAGACAAAACTCTGTATTATGATTCAGCGCATTTGCAAATATTGTATTTTGAAACTCTATGATATTAAGTAGATACTTGTAACGTTTTATATTATATACCACAAAGAGAGTCATTAGAATGCTAATTAATAAATTAATCTCTATATTAACATGCTGACTATATACATTAGAAAAATAGAGTACTGATATTGCTATTGGAGGTAAGAACATAATGACTGCCATCACAATAATTGACATCCCATAATTTCTTAGTATGAAGTCAACTCTGTTCTCTTTTTTGTTATCTATGTATCTTTTACTCATTATTGCTTGGCATCCTTGCACATATAAAAATATTCTACTATATTGATTTAATTATTATAGATTTATTAACATCCTTGATGGGTAGTTACTATCCCAATCTAATTAAGTCCTGTAAATATAGAGTACAATAATATTAATAAGCCAATAGAAGGCATTATGGAAAAACAAAAGACACAAGCATTTGAATGGTTCTGCACACTGAGAAACAAGATCACCGAATCTTTCTTATCAATTGAGGTACAGTCATTCACAGAACCAAAAATCGAAAAAAGAAAGTGGAACCGACCAGGTGGAGGAAGTGGTGAATCTACAATTATCTTTGGTAATATTTTTGAAAAAGTTGGAGTAAACGTTTCAAGAGTATACGGAAAGCTCGAAGACTCAGCCATTAATGAAATTCCTGGTGCAAGTGAAAGCAATGGAGAGTTTTGGGCAAGCGGTATATCTTTAGTGTCTCACATGCAATCTCCCCTTATCCCTGCAGCACATATGAACACAAGGCTGATATATACCTCAAAACAATGGTTTGGTGGAGGAATGGACTTTACTCCAATTTATAAAGATGAGGGAGATTGCAAGTATATTCACGAATCAATTAAAGCAACTTGCGATGAGTTCAACATCGAATATTATCCGAAATTTAAAAAGCAATGTGATGATTACTTTTTTTTACAACATAGAAAAGAGCCACGTGGTATTGGTGGAATTTTTTATGACAATCTAACTTCTGGCAACTGGAAAAATGATTTTGAGTTCACAAAAGCAGTAGGTGAAGCCTTTTTAGAAATTTATTTACACATCATACACAAACATATGCAAAAATCTTGGACAAAAGAACAACGAGAAGAACAATTGATAAAACGTGGCAGATATGTGGAGTTCAATCTTCTTTATGATCGTGGTACAAGGTTTGGTTTAATGACTAATGGTAACCCCGATGCAATTATGATGTCGATGCCGCCTCTTGTTAAGTGGGTGTGAAAAGCGGTTATTAATATAAAATAAATCGTTATAGTTTAAAATTGTACCACAATGGTGAGCTTTTGTATAGAGGGGTACAATCATGGGTATAGTAGATAGTTTTTTAATTAAATCCGCTAGAAATAGCAATATAAGAGGCTTGAGGCTAGCTTTAAGTCTTCATAATATAGTAAACAGCTTTGAAAAACTCTTTTCTAGAATTAATCCTTTTAGGAACAAGGGGTCATTTGACTTGAATAATGATCAAACTTTAAATCGAGCTTTAGAGTATGCAGTAACAAATCTTGATCATAATGTAATGACGTTACTTATTAGTGCTGGAGCAAATATTAGTGAAATAAATAATAGTATAGGAAATGTAATCCTTCAATACAAAAGAGCATCAGAAGCTATGCAGTACGGAGATAAGGACAGTCTCAAAGATCGTAAAGAAAAATGTTGTTTAGTGCTTGGTGAGCTAATAAAAAAAGAAAGAAAAGAAATATTGGAGATTTTGAAACAAACGGAAAGTTGTGACAAGCTTAAAGAGGAAGTAGAGCTAAAATTTAAGGCCAACTCACCTAAAAAACCTCCTAGAATTTTTGAGCATGATGATATTTTACTTTTAAAAGAGCCCATCTATGATGAGGTATATGACGCTAAGGTTAGTAACTCATTAGAAGAGTTGAGCGTATCGGAAGAATCCATTTATGCTGAAGTATATGATTTGCATAAAAGATCTACTGAAAATTTATCACTGAAAGCCTGAACAGACGAAATCTATAAAACCAAAAAGAAACTCTTTCTCTTTACTTTATGTTTTTTGGATATAGTTTTACGAAGAAGCGCTTCTGCAGCTATAACCGAAACAATCAATGGTGCTATAAATGCCCGTTTGAAAGCATGGTTTTGGGGGAAACGGTAAAGCCATTGATGGAGTTCTTTCTGGACTACCTCGTTTAGAAGATTGTATAACCTAACCGTCCCAAGCTGAAGTGCTTCTTATCATAATAGTATAGGAGGAATTTTATATGGCAGAAGCAAAAAGTAAATTAAAAATAATAAACCCTGACGCATCAGGGATTGATATTGGCTCGACTGTACATTATGTATGTGCACCTGAAGGAAGAGATGAACAACGTATCCAAAAATTTGGGTGCTTTACAGTAGATCTACACAACTTAGCAAAGTGGTTAAAAAAGTGTCAGGTTAGAACTGTGGCCATGGAGTCAACTGGAGTATATTGGATTCCCTTATTTCAAATATTAGAATCATATAAATTTGAGGTAAAACTAGTAAATGCGCGACATGTCAAAAATGTGCCTGGTAGAAAGTCTGATGTTCAGGATTGTCAATGGCTGCAACAATTGCACAGCTATGGACTGCTTCAAGGATCATTTAGACCGGATAATCAAATGTGTGTATTGCGTAGTTACGTTAGACAACGTGCTAATCTAATTGAAAATGCAGCTAAACATACTCAACGTATGCAAAAAGCGCTAATTCAAATGAATATTCAATTGCATAAGGTTATTAGTGATATCAACGGTTTAACAGGCATGAAAATTATTAAAGCAATAATTGAAGGAGAGAAAGACCCCCAAAAACTAGCTGAATTTAGAAATTCAAACATGAAGAATGACAAGCCTACTATAGCAAAAGCATTAACAGGAGACTATAGAGAAGAACACTTGTTTGCACTAAAACAAGAATATGCAGCATATACTTTTTTTCAAGAGCAAATAACGGAATGTGATAAAAGTATAGAGAGTTACTATAAAACATTTGAGGCAAAGTCAAATGAGAACAGGATGTTGAATAAAATACGAAAGTGGAAGCAGAAGAATGGTCCAGATTTTGCTGCGGATGAGGATTTAAATCGAATAACCGGGATAGATTTTACTAAAGTCCCGGGATTTGATGTATTAAGTGTACAAACTATCATTTCGGAAACAGGTATAAATCATAATAAATGGCCAACAGAAAAACATTTTTCTTCCTGGCTTGGATTAAGCCCTGCTAATAAAATTACAGGAGGAAAAATTGTTGGAACAGGAACTCGTAAAGTTATTAACCGCGCTGCGAATGCATTTCGAATGGCTGCCCATTGTGTGTTGAGAAGCAAAAGTGCAATAGGTGCATATAGTAGAAGGCTGAAAAAAAGGCTAGGAGCACCAAAAGCAATAACTGCGACAGCAAGGAAATTAGCATGTATCTTTTATCAAATGTTGAAATATGGACAAGAATATGTAGAGAAAGGAATGAACTATTATGAAACACTTTACAAAGAGAGAGTAGTCAAAAATTTGCTTAAAAAAGCAAAGGAATTTGGTTATATACTAATGAAAGAGGAGCCGATAGATGAAAAAGGTTCTTAGGAGTTTGTTAGAAGACTGTCTTATCCATTTAGGGGAGTTAGCTTTATATAAATCAAAGGATAAGTCATATATGGTACAGGTATTAAAGCAACAGCCAGATAAATTATACGAGATTGGTGAAGGACAATTTGTAGGAGAGATGCTTTTTCTTGAGGTAAGCATTTTTGATGTACTGAGGCCAATGGTAGGAGATATCTTTGTTATAGGTGGTTGCAGATACAAAATAAACACGCCACCACTTAGAGATAAATCTGGAATGGTCTGGCGAATCGAAGCGTCTGGGGTGTGAAATGTCTATTCATATAGAAGTTGAGGTAATAGAAAATGTAAATGCTAAAAGAAGAAAAATAGAATTAGCAATAGTGAGAGCGTTAAACAGAACAGCACTATGGCTAAAATTGAAGATAGCAAAAGAAATTAGTGAGGAAAAGAAGATAAAATTAAGTTTGATAAGAAAGAGATTAAGAATTTTTAAGGTGAAAACTAGCAGATTAGAAGTGTTAATTAGAGCAAATCTCTATGACATTAGAGCATCGACAATTGGCAAAATACAAAAAACAAGAAGAGGATCGAAAGTAGGAAAGCATGAGTTTATAGGAGGATTTGCAGCAGTGATGCCAAAAGGAAATAGCGGTATGTTTAAACGTGAAGGAAGGGCAGCATTGCCGATAAAGGAAGTTAAATTGGCATTGGAACCAGAAGCATCAAAAGTAATAAGAGATCTTGTCAATTATGAAGTTGAGAAAGTCTTTACAAAGTTTTTTGAACGTGAATTGAGCTATAGAGTATGAGTTGGAAGAATTTGCATAACGCAATCTGCACTACACTAAAGAGAGAAATATCCATTATACAAACCTGTGAAATTTATCCATCAATAAGAAAAGAATTATTAGCGCCAGCGGTGTTTGTAGAACTTAGCAGTCTTGAAAAAGGAGATGATCCTGGAACAGAAGAATTAGCGCTGAAAGCAAGATTTGAAGCACGAATAGTAATTGATAGCACGGTAGAGAATGCCTCAATAATTGTGAGATCATTAGCCACAGAAGTTGCGAGAGTAGTAAATAAAAATACTTGGAACGTGAAAAATGTTTCACCGGGAGAATTTATATCAGGAGGAGGAGATGACTTTAGACCAGAGCTCGATGCATATTTAGTGTGGATGGTTGAATGGGTGCATACAATACACGTAGGGCGATCTATTTGGAAAGAAGGAAAATTTATGCCACATAAAATAGAAATCGGTGAAATAAATGTTAGAAAATAATTTTGCAATTTCGGAACTACAGAGGAAACTGGCCAATATTGTTCGTATAGGAGTTGTAAAAGAAATAGATTATGAAAAAGCTAAGGTAAGAGTGAAAATAGGAGATATTGTGACAGATTATCTGCCATGGATAACAAGCAAAGCAGGAAAAGATAGAGATTGGTGTCCGCCAGATATCGATGAACAAGTTGTGGTATTTTCTCCTCTTGGTGAACTATCATTAGGAGTAGTATTACCAGGAATATATTAGGAAAAGTACCCTACATCAGAGAATAAAAAAGAAATAAATAGTATAAAGTTTCAAGATGGGACGAAGTTTACATATGATAAGGAAAAACATCATTTAGGAATTGAAGTAGTGGATAAAATAACACTTAAGGCTGGAGGATCGAGTATAGAAATGACGAAAAGTGGAATAAAACTGAAAGCAGAAAGGATCGACTTAAATTGAACAAAGGAATAGTGAGGTTAGGAGACTACTGTGGAGAAGCTATACCACATTTCTGCATTAGCGGAAGTAATAATGTTTTTGTAAACGGTAAGTCAATATGTAGACAAGGAGACAGTTTTAGTGAAGGAAAAGTAATGATTCAAGGATCAAAAACAGTGTTTGCAAATGGTTATGGTGTAGGAAGAGTAGGAGATATAGTTTCATGTGGGTTTAAAGTAATAAAAGGCAGTGAAAGCGTCTTTTTTGCAAAATAGAAATGAAGGGTATGGATGCTAAAACAGGAAAAGCGTTAGAAGAAATAGACCATCTTAAACAATCAATTATTGATATATTAACCACTCCAGTAAACAGTAGAATAATGAGGAGAAGTTATGGTTCAAGGCTATTTGAATTAGTAGATAAGCCAGTTAATCGTGATTTAACACTAGAAATTTATGCAGCAACAGCAGAAGCACTGGGGAAATTTGAGAGGAGATTTAAGTTAGAAAAAGTAAAAATGACAGAGGTAAAAGAAGGAAAAGTAACGCTTGACCTAGAAGGATTATACGTACCAAGTGGGAAAAACATTTGCTTTGATGGAATGGTTATATAAGTATGCAGTTGCCAAATATTGTAGAAAAGCTAAGTTTCGAGGAAATATTTTCGAGAATGAAGGAAGAGTTAGTGCGTAGAGATGAAAGTTTTACAGCACTAGTAGAAAGTGACCCAGCGATGAAGGTATTAGAAGTAGCAGCATGGAGGGAATTGTTACTAAGATAAAGAATAAATGAAGCAGTAAAGAGCAATTTACTAAAATTTGCAACGGGAGAAGATCTTGATAATTTAGCTGAGTTTTATGGAGTAGAAAGACAAAAAGAGGAAAATGATGAACGGTTTAGAAAAAGAATCAAAGCAAAAATAAAGGGGTGGTCAACAGGAGGAAATTATCGTTATCATGCACTGTCAGCAGATAGTAGAGTAAAAGATGCGTTAGTTGAGTCACCAGTACCTGGAAGCGTGCAGATCTCAATTTTATCCACAGAGTTATCCACGGTGTCAGAAGAACTACTTGAAATTGTAAAAAAGCAGGTTACTAGAGATGATATAAGGGTTTTAACAGATACAATAACAGTAATTGATTGCAATATTACGGAAATAGATATTCACAGCAGAATGAGCATAAGTCCTGTAATATCGAAGGAGGAAATCAAGAAGCAGTTTATTCAGAAGTTTGAATTAGCAAAAAGATTAGGGTGGAGTGTGACAAGATCTTGGATAATAGCAAATTTATTTGTAGATGGTGTAGAAAATGTGGAATTAATCGAGCCAAAAGAGGATGTTGTGGTTCTAGGTAATGAATGTGCAAATTTGCGAAATTTAAAGGTTGAGTAATGCTATTACCCCCAAATGCAACAAAACAAGAGCAAGCACTGGTTGATGCAATAGATTATAAGGTAGATCCAAGCTGTATCAGAGGATTTAAATTTAGATTAGAAGAAGAAATACTACCATGGTTGATTGAGGAATACGGGCTAGAAGAAATTCTACGTTGGATAAAGGATAAAAGAAAAGCTGTAATAGAAGGAGTAAAATTTCAAAGACTACGTGGAACACCTGCATCACTTAAAATAGCACTAAAATGGGCGAATATAGAAGACATTACGATTATCGAGGAGCCACCTGGTAAGCACTTCTTTGAGCTGCAGATAGGGATAAGGGATGTTCCAAATAACTTTTTTGTAGATGCAGTAGTAGAGCTGGCAAAACTATCACTGCCTGTAAGATCCAGATTGATGAGGATTTTTAACGATTATTATAATGCGCAGAGATTTATATTGGATGAGAGTTTATTTGGAGATCTTCTTTCTGACTATTCAGGGGTAAAAATAGAAAAAGATGGACCAGTGTTATCATTTGGTCGGAAGAACGCATTTGAGCTAAAAGTCTTAAATCCAAGTTTTAAGTTTAGCACTTTTCGTGTTTATTATGAGCAAGCATTTAGTAATGACATATATCGGTTAGATGTAGCAGTGCTTGGGGAAACAGAGCCTCACACAAAGGATTACAAAGGCATTTATGAAAGAAGTCATCAGTGGTATAACTTAAAAGCACTATATCCACTACCACAAAGCTTATTACCAGAAATAAAGTTTGCAAAAGCGCAAGTTATATTATCGGACAGTTGGGATTTAGGAGACATAAATACGTGCTTTCCCGTTAGTAGCGTAGAAGAAAGAGGAAATAAATTTGTATTGGGAAGCGATAAACTTTCAGGGCAATATTGGAATTTAAAACACAAGCCAATTTTAGTTTTAGAAAGATTTAGCGTTACTCACAACTATAAAGTAGAAAATTATACAGATCAGAAGGTCAGAAAATATGTTTTAGCAGAGCACAATATTCATTTTGAAAGTGAATTAGATTCAGAGCAAAAAGACTCAATGCACGAATTAGAAAAGCACATTTTAGTATTTTACCCAGGAGTACTGAAATGGCACGAACATCGACGTTTGCACAGAAGTTGGAAAGATAGTCAAATAATATCTATAATAAGTTAAGTACTTATATTTAGATCCTCATATATTATATTAATAATAGGTTAAAATATATGAAATAAAAAGAAAAGGACTTGCTTTCTCATGTTAAAAAGGACATAACTTGAATAGCAGCAGGTAAACATAAGAAATTTATCTGACGCTAGAAAAGCTAATTTTGTGAGGTATGAAATGAGTTTTAGCAAGAGTAAGTTTTTTAAAGAAGTATCAAGTAACGATATTAATAAAAGAAATGAAGAAGGAGAGACGATCTTGCACCAAGCAGTGGAAATCTCTGATTACAAAACAGTGAGATTATTAATAAAAAAAGGAGCGAATGGTGTGCCGTAGAGATACAAAGAATGTTCAAGTAAGAGCAAACTAAGTGCAAAAGCTGCACAGTAGATGAGGGTAGGTCCCTCGGAGCCGGTTTACAAGAGCAGGCTTCAAACAACCATAAGCTGCTTTGGTAAGGTAGTGAGCGTTATGGAAAAGGCATAATTATATGTCATGTAAGGAATAGAGAGATGAACGAAAGTGAACCACTGATGAAGTGTCGAAACCTTTTAAATGACGTCAAAACCAGGGGGTCGTTTGTAACCTGGGATAAATCTATCGGGAGCTTGTTTACTGGATAGATGGCGTCCGGCATAAAGGTGGCATGAATCCATTTCAGGCTATTGTGTGGAACTACGGGAACCTGTCGTTTCGATGATAAGGGAGAAATCCAAGGAGCTAAACTCTAAGGATGAGAGTACCGATGCGAAAAACAGGGGCGGATCAGCTCGTAGTAGTGAAGAAGTTTCTGTAATGGAAATCGAGAGAAGGGGCTGAGTTATTTAGTTTTAATGATTTATCAACCGAAAGGGAGGAGTTAATGAGTAAAACAAAGTCTTTTGATATATCAAAGCAACTTATTTGGAGAGCTTATAAACAAGTATCGAAAAATAAAGGTGCTGCTGGTGTGGATGAGGTTTCGATAACAAAGGTTGAAGAAAATCTAAAAGATAATCTGTACAAACTATGGAATAGGATGTCATCCGGAAGTTATTTTCCAGAGCCGGTAAAAGCTGTTGCGATACCAAAAGATACAGGAGGGCAAAGAATTTTATGTGTTCCTTCAGTATTCGACAGGATAGGGCAAACGGCTGCTGCTATGTATCTAGAGCCGCTGGTAGAACCAAAATTTCATGAGGATTCATATGGTTATAGACCAAATAAGTCTGCACTGGATGCGGTAGATACAGCTCGTAAAAGATGCTGGAGGTACGATTGGACGATAGATCTTGATATATCTGGATTTTTCGACAATTTGGACCACGGCTTGGCATTGCAAGCTATCAAAAAGCACACAGACTGCAAATGGGTCATACTGTATGTTGAGAGGTGGATGAAAGCCCCCATTCAGCAAGCAGATGGCAGTAAGGTAGTTAGGGATAAAGGAGTTCCGCAAGGAGGTTCAATTAGCCCAATCATCTCTAATATATTCATGCATCATGTGTTTGATATATGGATGAAAAAGAACTACCCGACGGTACCATTTGAGAGGTATGTGGATGATGCGATAGTACACTGCAGAACAGAGAAACAGGCAGAGTTTGTGAAAGTAATGATCGAAGAAAGATTGGCTGAGTATAAGTTGAAATTACATCCTGAAAAGACACAGATAGTGTACTGTAAGGATGACAATAGGAGTGGTGGATTTCCTAAACAAAGTTTTGATTTTCTGGGTTACACATTCAGACCCAGGTTAGCAAGAAATAAAATAGGGAAATATTTTGTCTCATTTCTCCCAGCAATTAGCAACAAGGCCAAGAAAAAGATTACTACAACCATAAGGTCATGGAAAATGCTACGAAATACGCATATAACATTAGAGGAGATGTCAGGAAAAGTAAATCCAATAGTCAGAGGCTGGTATCAGTACTATGGCAAATTTTACAGAACTGAAGTATACAAATCTCTAAAGAATATAGAGCGGCATCTAGAAAAGTGGGTGAAAAGGAAATATAAGAGACTCAGGAGTCACGGAAGACTAGCAAGACAATTTCTAGGAAAGGTGAGAAAGAGGTCTCCGGATATTTTCTATCACTGGACACTAGGGTTAGGCCAAAAGGCTGAATAATGGAAGCTGTATAAATCAAGAGGTTTACGTACAGTTTTGCGAGAGACTGGTGGGGAAGTTCCACTGGTCTACTCTCCTTAATGCAAGAGATAAAAATGGTTATACACCACTACACTGTGCAGTATTCGCAAAAAGTTTAGAAAATGTAAAAGTGCTGCTAAGGGAAGGAGCTGAAGTAAATGCCACTCAATATGTTACTGGATGTACGCCACTGCACTCTGCGTGCAAAATAGGAGGAGCAGGAGTTGAAATAATAAAAGAGCTAGTAAAAGCAGGGGCTGAGGTTAATCAACTGAATAAATATGGTGCAACACCAATGTATTACATCTGGGAAAGTGAAAAGTATCGTCTATGTGATAGCAAAGAGAGTGAAAAGGCGAGCAAATTTCTGAGAGAAAAAGGTGGAGTAACAAAAAGTAGAGAACTGACATGCTATGGAATAGAGAGGCTAGTGGGAGAAATAGCAGACATGTTGAATGGGAGCTACATGCCGGAGCTAAAAATAATAGAGATAGGAGAAATAAGGAAGAGAGACAAATCGCTAATAAAGGAAGAATGTAAAAATTTAGCAAGCAAGATAATGAGCCAAGTGAACGAAATGATAGATGAGGTAGCGAAAAGGAAGCTTTAAAAGAGGGATTTAAATTTAAAGAAAAGGTGAGGTGGATTATGTTAAAGCTTGGCAAATTTAATAAGTCAGCAAAAGAATTATTAGAGAACTCATATAAAAATATTTATGCAAGAGACGAGAATGGAAGAACAGCTCTGCATTATGCAATAAACGCAAAAACAGTGAGGGTATTAGTTGAAAAAGGAGTGAATGTAAATGCAGCAGATGTAGGAGGTTATACAGCACTACACTTAGCGGTAACGGAGAAACGTCTAGAAATCGTGAGAGAATTGATAAAATCAGGAGCAGAAGTAAATGCTGAGGAATATGGAAATAAATGCATACCTCTACACCTTGCGTGCATGGTAGGTGAAAAAGAAATAGTGGAGGAGCTAGTGAAAGCTGGAGGAGAAATAGAGCAAGCGGATAAATTTGGAATGACAGCAATAGATTATGCGAAAAATAGCAAAGAAATAGCCGAGGTATTAAAGAAAGAAACAGACAGAATTGAAAAGTTATTTGAGAAATTGTGAGAGGCTAAAAGATATGGAAAAAAGTGTAGAAATAGAAAAGAAGGTAATGAATTTAGAGAGAAAACCTTTGGATGAGCTGAAAAAAATATGGAAGAAGGTATATGGAGAGGAAGCGCCTAGATACTCAAAGAAATATCTGATACCAAGATTAGCTTATAGAATGCAGGAAAAAGTATATGGAGAAATGTCAAGAAAAGGAGCAAAAAGACTAGAGTATCTGGCAGATCGGCTAGAGAAGGGAAAAAGAATAAGTAGCGATAAATTACCAGTAGAAGGGACAGAATTAATACTAGAGAGAGGGGAAGAGACGCATGCGGTAATGGTAACAGATAAGGGTTTAATCTACAGAGAAGAATTTTATACGTCATTATCAGCAGTAGCCGGAAAAATAATGGGAATGAGTTATAACGGACCTTTATTATTTGGGATGCGTGATAAAAATGAAAGTTGAAGAGAATAAAATGCTAAAAGAGGTAAGGTGTGCGATATATACAAGAAAATCAAATGAAGATGGTCTAGAACAAAAGTTTAACAGTTTAGATACGCAGCGAGTAGCATGTGAGAAATATATAAAGAGCAAAGAAGGCTGGGTAGCATTGGCCAAAAGGTACGATGATGGAGGGTATTCAGGAAAGAACTTAGAAAGACCAGCGATAAAGGAATTATTTGAAGATGTTAAAGGAGGAGAGATAGATTGTGTAGTGGTATATACGCTCGATAGGCTCTCAAGAGAAACAAAAGACAGCATAGAAGTAACATCATTTTTTAGAAGGCACCGAGTAAATTTTGTAGCAGTAACGCAGATATTTGATAATAATACGCCAATGGGAAAGTTTGTACAAACAGTATTGTCAGGAGCAGCACAACTAGAAAGAGAAATGATAGTAGAGAGAGTAAAAAATAAAATAGCAACATCAAAGGAGCAGGGATTCTGGATGGGAGGAACTTTGCCGCTTGGATATAATGTAAAGGATAAAGAATTAATAATAAATGAGAAAGAAGCAAAGTTGGTAAAACATATATTTGAGAGGTATATAGAGCTGAAGTCAATGGCAGAATTGGCAAGGAAGCTAAATAGTCAAGGTTACAGAACAAAATCAGATATCTTTAAAAAAGCGACGGTGAGAAGAATAATAACAAACCCAATATATATGGGAAAAATCAGGCATTATGACAAACAGTATGAGGGAAAGCATGAAGCGATAGTAGAAGAAGAAAAATGGCAAAAAGCGCAGGAATTGATAAAGAATCAATCATATAGAAAAGCAAAATATGAGGAAGCGCTACTTAGGGGAATAATTAAGTGCAAGAGCTGTGATGTAAATATGACGCTGACATACTCAAAAAAAGAAAATAAAAGGTACCGATATTATGTGTGCAATAACCATTTAAGGGGAAAGGGTTGTGAATCAGGAAGCCGAAATGTAATAGCCGGAGAAGTGGAAAAAGAAGTGATGAAGAAAGCTGAACAGCTATATGAAAAGTGGGGAGAAAAAGCGGAAGAATGGAAAAATTTAAGCTTTGGAAAGCAAAAAGAAGTAGTGAGAAAGTTAATAAAGGAAGTAATGGTAAAAGAAGATGGAATAGAGTTACGTTCTGAATCAGAGGAAAAATTTATACCAATAAAAAAGAAAGGAAATAAATGCACAGTAGTAGAGCCAGAAGGGAAAACAAATAATGCGTTACTCAAAGCAGTGGTAAAAGCCCATCTGTGGAAACGCCAGCTAGAAGAAGGGAAATATAGAAGTGTGAAAGAACTGAGTATCAAAATTAATATAGGTGCAAGACGAATACAGCAAATTTTGAGGTTAAATTATTTAGCTCCGAAAATTAAAGAAGACATAGTAAATGGGAGACAACCAAGAGGCTTGAAGTTAGCTGATTTGAGGGAAATACCGGTGTTATGGAGTAACCAATTGGAGAAATTTTATGGATTAGCAACCTAATTGAACAATTAATAAGTTGTTAATATAACTAATTTATAAAATTAAATATTGTAGAGCAAGGAAAGTAATGCCAAAGTTTAAAAAGATTAAGAACGCAAAAAATATAATCTATGAGCTGGCAGATGATCAGGATAATTTTACCAATGAAGATAAAAAAAAGCTTTTCAAGCTGTTAAAGAAGATAGAAAACGGTGAAAATATTAGTGGAAAATTTAATAAATCTAATTACAACACGCAGAAACTTCTTACAAAAAAAATAATTTACAAGGATGAGAAAAAGGAAGGGACTCTGACGCTACTGTGCCACTCTGTGTTCTATAAAAATAATCAAGCTTTTGAGGAGCTTTTACAAGAAGCAATAAATCAAGGAATCTTAAAGGATGTTCTTAGCGAGGAATTGATCCAAAAATTGCCAAATGGTCTAACAATAACTTACACGGCACTGGTATACTGCATATTAGAGGAAGATAGTAAAGCTATTAGAGCAGTTCTAGAAGCTTCTAAAAAGAATGGTATTTTAAAAGAAATTCTCAATCAGAAAGTGAAAGTAGAGAGAGCAGAAAGCCAAGAAACAAGCTATACACTACTTGGCTATGCTAATAAACATAATTGCAGAGAAAGTGCAAAGATTCTCAAGGGATTTGAAGAAATATGAATATAGAAGTTGAAGCTGCAAGTAGTAATGTTGAAACTAGATGTGAGGGTATCAATAAAGACTGTGGAGATCTTGAAATACACAAACCTATGTTTTCAAATAGTGAAGAAACCCAAAATATTTCAACAGGAAGCAAAGATCCTAAGCTCATATGTGAAACCAGTGTAAAAGAGGAAAACAAAGACGAAGAAAATTCTTTAAATTTTATTACTGATGAACAAAAAGAAATCGTTAATATATTTGAGAAAGATACAGAAAACAACACTGAGTGGCACAGAGAAAATCGTCATACAAATCAACCCATCTGTAAAATCAATAAGAAAGACCAAAATACTTTTATGCAAACTAATATGCAAGAGCCAAATAGGTCATCTCAAACTGAACCATATTTTCATATTAGATCTAGTATTACCAAGGATAAAAAATCATCAAATCAACCCATTTTAGCTGGAGTTATTGGTGCAGTGGTATTGGTCAGTGGTATTATGTTTTATATTATGGAAATGCCTATGCTAGGGATAGTTATTGGAATTGCCGGGTTAGCTTGTGTAAGTTTTGCATTGTGCAGTAATTTAGAACCTAATACTAGGCTTGAAAAAGTAGAGCGTCCTACTATCCATTCTTTAAACCGAAATTATGGATTAGATTTGAGGTAAATTATTGAAAATCTTGATTTTTTTAACTAAGTCGGGAGTGTTAAATAAACTGTGTCAAACCGAGAAGTAAAAATAAAATAGAAACAAAAAGTGGAGGTTTGACAATGAGTCAAGCAAACAGAACTACCGGATTGGTAGACTATAAAGAATTAGAAACAAATGTCTTATCGTCTATACGAGAAGGAAGACCATTGACGGGAAGAGACGGTGCATTAACACCATTTATAAAAAAACTGCTAGAGGTAAGCCTGGAAGGTGAGATAGTTGTCGGCTGAAAGCGAAGAAAATAACCGAAGAAATGGAAGAAATTCAAAGACTTTACGGACAAGTGCAGGTTCATTTGAGCTATTGACACCAAGAGATAGGGAAGGAAGTTTCGAGCCACAAGTAGTCAGAAAAAGGCAAACAAGCCTAAATCCCGAACTTGAAGCAAAGGTTTTAAGTACATATGCCAGTGGCATGGGATATAGAGATATAGCGTCGCATGTAGAAGAGATGTATGACCATAAAATATCTGCAGCAGAAATATCAAGTATTACTGACAAATTGTTACCGGTAATTAACGAATGGCGTAGTCGTCCGCTGCAATCTGTATATCCAATAGTATTCATGGATGGCATGTTTTTTAAGGTCAAGGAGGACGGACATTGCATAAGTAAATGTATGTATAATATATTGGGCATAAATCAAAATGGCAGAAAAGAAGTATTAGGTTTTTATTTGGCTGAAAGTGAAGTTCTGGTTGGGAGTGCTAAATGACCTCAAAGAGAGAGGAGTAGAAGATATCCTGATTGCATGTGTAGATGGGCTAAAAAGCTTTCCTACAGCAATAAACAGTGTGTTTCCTAAAGCAGAAGTACAACTATGTATTGTACATCAGATAAGAAATTCACTGAAATATGTATCGAGCAAAGATGTGAAAATTTTCATGAATGATTTGAAAAAAATATACCGTGCTGCAAGTAGAGAAATTGCCGAAAACTATTTGCTTGAGCTAGAGGAAAAATGGGGAGAAAAATATACTTTAGTTTTGGCAGAATAATTGGGAAAATCTGTCTAGTTATTTTAAATATTCTGGCCCTGTGAGAAAATTAATTTATACCACAAATCCTATTGAGGGACTACATAGACAGATCAGAAAATTTACTAAAACCAAGGGCTCATTTACTAGCACAAATGCCTTGTATAAACAGGTATATTGTGCTATAAAGAAGGCAGGGGAAAAATGGAATATGCCTATACATGATTGGGCTTTGACTATGTCTCAACTTGATATTTTTTTCCCTAGTCGATTAAAAATTGAGTTGAATTAAAAATTCGGTTTGACACAGTTTATTTAACACTCCCCAGAATTAGGATTTTATGAGAGCAATACTTCTACGTTTGTATAACAATCACAATCCTCGTTTAAAGAGTAAGATTGGTCAATTAATGTAGCCATTTTCCTACCTTTTTCACTACTTGTTAATTCATATATATCAGCTGAGTAGTGACATGGACAATTTGGATTAGCAGTCCCTTCTGTGATAAAAAACGATGGCTTATGATTAAGCAACTTGCAGAAATTTGGTTTATATTCCTTTCTCATACAGTTTAAACTTATATACTTATATTCATCTGAAACGTTTGAGTATTGTGGATCATACTTTTTATGTTCAAAAAACTCATTACCTAAGAAATTACAAAATGTTAATTGATAATCATCATTACTACTGGACTGAACAACTTTAAGGTAATGAAAATCTCTAGGAATTTCTACCTCTTTTTCTTTTGTAGTATGGTTATGTATGAGAAACTCATTGTTGAACATATGATAGACAATTTTCGGTAAAGTAGATATACACTTACCATTTTCTGCTTCATACATATCATCCTCCGATAACTTCTCTTCTTGCTGCAAAGTCAAACTCTGTCCGGCCTTGATTGAACTTTCTGTTGTTTCTGATATACTACACTCCTTAGTCTTAGTTAAGCTTTCTATTATTTTTGATATCTCACTGATTTCTATATCATGTTTATTTTTTGTGTATTGATATTTATAGCAACTACCATCTTTACACACCGGAAGACAGTTTCCATTTTTGTCTGATACAAAGATATTATCTTCTTCTATTGTAAAATAAAGCCTACCTTCTTCTTTGATCTTCTGTAGTGCTGGATCATCTTCATTATAAAAATCAATGAAGGACAACATTCCAGTTAATGTACTCAAATCATCATTAAAATAAGATAATCCGAGAGCAAAGTCTGAGATACCACTCCCTTCCTTCAATACAATATTTATTTCTTGTGTTTTAATCGTTTCCAAAATATCACTTTTTTTTTCACTAATAATATCTCCTTGCTCTATAACTAGGTCCTTTACTTCGCTATTTGTGTTGTGCACCTTCAGAGGCGAGGATCCTTTATATAAAAATATTTTATCACCCTGCTTCTTTAACTTTAAACCACTAGTATCATCACCCAGCTCAGCCGTACCAATGTGTGAATGGATAGTATATTTGCTATTATTATGCTTTAATCTGTAATATGTAGTAGGCAACTCAATTAGCTTTTTATAAAGTGAATTCTTATCGTCTATTTCAAATGTATACTTTTTCATGCTATTACCTTAAATAACCAACAACTTGCTGATTAATGGCACTGAGGCTACTAGGAGGAGCAACATAAGTCATAAAACTCCTTGGCTGCTCATTATCTGCCACTATTTTTTCAGTATTAACGAGAGCTCTTTGCTGCTCATTGTCTTTTAATCTTTTTTCCATATGATCTCTAAAAGTAGACAAACATTTACTAATTTGTTTGTAATTAGGGAGTGATTTTTTCGCAGTTACACACAAGAACTTCAACAACTCGTTATGATTTTCATCATTAAGTAATGACTTACTGACAATGGTTGACTGCAGTTCTACTGGATCAAAATTTAGACTTTTCTTTGAAATGCCACATTTCACAGCTGTTTCTCCTAATACTTCTTCAAATTTTGTTACAATATCTGCTGCATCTATTATTTTTGCCACTTCCTGTATTTCATTTTTTATTTTATATTCATCCTGTCCTGCCGCAGGGTAAAAGAAATTTATTACTTGAGATATAAATGAAGTTGGTCTGCTTGCTCCGCTTGTCAATGGTGAGTTTATTATTTCCCTCTTATCTCTTTTCTCTATAACACAACTTTTATCATCAGGCTGTATTACACAGAACATCTTTTGTGTTTGACTATAAAAAGTTTTAGTATTAGATTCTGAGACAGATGCATCACTTGCAGATTTTTTGCTAGCATTGCAGAAAACTTCAGCTTTCTTTGTGAGGTTTTCTGTTTTATTGTGTAGTTCTATAATGTTATCATTAGCATTTTTAGCTTCTTTAGCAAAACTTTCTGAAGCATTTTTGGCTACCTCTGCTGAATCTTTAGCATTCAGAGTTTCATTCTTTACTTTTTTTATCTCATACAAAAACTTATCAGCTAATGCAGCACCTATTTCATCTTCTCCCTTGGAATCTGGTATTCCCGTTAGACCAATATCTCCTTTACTACCCTTAAGACCAGATCTACCAACCTTACCTTTAGGTCCTTGCAAACCTATCTCTCCCTTAGGTCCTGGCAACCCATCTGATCCTTTTGGACCTTGCAATCCATTCGCACCTGGACCTCCTTTCTCACCTTTAGAACCTATCTCTCCTTTTTCCCCTTTTGGACCTTGGACTTCTCCTGGATTTTTCCTTAGTTCTTCTGAAATGCTTTGTGTTAGCTCGGTATTATTTGCAAGTTTTTCTACTAATGTATGATTAGCACCACGTAGTAACACATCTGCTAGCTCTTCCATTCTGTTATCAGCTAATGCAATAGCTATTCCTGTTTGAATATCTTGATTACTAATGATTCTTCCTGTAACTTGCTTCTCTAATACTAAATCTCCGCCTTGGTCACGGTATTCAAGCACCTCATTAGCAATAGTTCCATTATTAATTAATTTTTGTGCAACTTCTTCAGGAATTGCATCTCTACCTTTGTCACCTTTTGATCCAGTTGGGCCTTGTAGACCAGGAATACCTTTTGTTCCATTTATACCTGGCTTACCTTTTATGCCTTGAGGTCCTATAGGACCTATATCTCCTTTTAATCCACTTGCACCTGGCAATCCATCTCTACCTGGAGTTCCAGTATCTCCTTTGTCACCTTGAGAACCTGATCTACCAACGTAGCCTTTGGAACCCTGTAGTCCTTGAGGACCTATTGGACCAACATTACCTTTCTCACCTTTAGAACCTATCTCTCCTTTTTCCCCTTTTGGACCTTGGACTTCTCCTGGATTTTTCCTTAGTTCTTCTGAAATGCTTTGTGTTAGCTCGGTATTATTTGCAAGTTTTTCTACTAATGTATGATTAGCACCACGTAGTAACACATCTGCTAGCTCTTCCATTCTGTTATCAGCTAATGCAATAGCTATTCCTGTTTGAATATCTTGATTACTAATGATTCTTCCTGTAACTTGCTTCTCTAATACTAAATCTCCGCCTTGGTCACGGTATTCAAGCACCTCATTAGCAATAGTTCCATTATTAATTAATTTTTGTGCAACTTCTTCAGGAATTGCATCTCTACCTTTGTCACCTTTTGATCCAGTTGGGCCTTGTAGACCAGGAATACCTTTTGTTCCATTTATACCTGGCTTACCTTTTATGCCTTGAGGTCCTATAGGACCTATATCTCCTTTTAATCCACTTGCACCTGGCAATCCATCTCTACCTGGAGTTCCAGTATCTCCTTTGTCACCTTGAGAACCTGATCTACCAACGTAGCCTTTGGAACCCTGTAGTCCTTGAGGACCTATTGGACCAACATTACCTTTCTCACCTTTAGGACCATGTACACCTGGCATTCCATCTACTCCCTGAGGACCAGTTTCTCCTTTCATACCACTATCACCTTTATCGCCCTTTGCACCTGACTGACCTTTTAAACCACTTGGACCTACATCCCCTTTGAAACCTCTTAATCCCATCTCTCCAGGATCTCCTTTTTCGCCAATTATATTTAGTCCTGGTATTCCCCTATCTCCTTTTGAACCTGAATAGCCATGCTCACCTTTCTCTCCAGGATTTCCTTTTAGACCTGGATGGCCTTGATTCCCTTTAGGACCTGGCAAACCTCTTAGCCCAGGAGGTCCAGGCATTGCTACTGCTGACTTTATATTTAACTGTAGATTTCCAATTCTATTTTCTAAATCTTTAACTTTTTTCTCTAATTCTTCAATTTTTCTATGATTCATACTAACCTTTAAATTATGTAAATAGTAGTAATAAGGGTGTAAATGATGACTCTGCTGCTCAAACTCCTCATAATCATAATCATAATCTATATAAGTATGTTTTTCTTGCTCAAAGCTCTCAGGTGTCAGAGCATAAAATCTCTCACATTTACCATACTTACTTAACAGGCATCCTACATAATTGTCATTATTCAATTTTTTTATTCTAAAATGAGGATTAGTCTTTTTAAGACTAATCTTAGCACCAAATTGATCTATTATATCGATAGAAACAGTTCCAGAGAATAGCTTTAATTTTTTATTACTAAAGCTAGTAGCAATATTATTCAATATCCCAATCTTATTACCACGTATACCATATACTTCAGCACTTTTATAAGTACTTGATAGAACTTTTTCTGGTCCCCTTAAAAAATTCTTTCCAACTCCTATTCTAAGTCTCTTATCAGGCAGCTTTTCAAGCTCTTTTAAGACAAAATCTACGTCTTTATTACTCATTATATCTTTTGGATCTACTAGAACCCTACTATTTATTAGCGGCACAAGATTGACTGAACATTCTCCAGCATAAGACTGAATGTATTCTTGACCTCGATATTCTATGAAATTGCTAGGTATAGAATTGAAAGTAGCTATCTTGGAAATATTGGAATTATAGTAGTAAACATAATAATATTGATCTGAGCCATCAACCAAAGCCAGCTTGTAATCACCACCTACTTTTTCTAGCTTTAAATTTAGCCTTTGAGATGAATTAGTTAGTATTATGTTCATCGGTCTCAGCATAAAATTAGATATAATAAAACTTTCCTCATGATCAAAGACATACGATATATAAGGTAAGTTAATTCTTTCTTCGTCATTTATTTTGACATTTACAAGCTTACTTTCACCATCACAAAAAGTATCTCCTGGCTCTAAATTAAAACGCATCTTCGCTCCTCTTAGTTTTTATATCTGCAATATATGGCAACTATCACAATCCTCTACAATATGCTCTTGCATTTACTTTGAGTAATTGATTTCTATTAACTTCTTCTACAAAGCTAGATGGATTTCCCATTGTACAATCTGACTGTTTAATAGTCTTACCTAACTCTTTAAAAACACTACTATTTCTTTCGAAATACCCATTTTCTATGGCTGCTAAAACACTTTTCCCACCTAACAGACAACTCTGCCCTAAACTTGATTTATTCTCTAACTTGTTAAATCTGACTTCATCGACAAGCCTCACCTCTATTTTATTACTATCTTTCTCACTAGGACATATATGAATACAGACTTCTCCTATTTCGGTAGTAAAAGGCATTTCAATGATATCTCCCGAGAACTCTGTATAATTTCTCTTTCCTCCTATATTTTCAACTCTAATTATACTTTTTCCAACTTGAAGTACACCAATGTTTAGATTCAAACCTTTAGCTTCTTCATTCTCAAATACCCTTGCAACTTCAATAGTACTATTTTGTGGATAACCTATACAAAAATATCCATTATCTATTTCTAGTTCAAAGTCATATTCATCAATTTGCTCACTTTTATTCATAATACTTTCAAGTGCTAACTCCTTCAGCTTTGAAAGGTTTGCTTTTCGCTGATCTAAGGTATCTTTATCTGAACAAATTACGTTTACTATATCTTCATGCTTTTCATTGCTAAATCTATTTAAAAATGCACCTTCTGATATTATCTGCAATACCTTTTTTTTGTCTAAAAATTCATAAATTCGAGTAGTATCGTAAGAAAGATATAGCTTTTGCAATGTGTCAGCTATACG
Organism: Wolbachia endosymbiont (group B) of Germaria angustata; assembly: GCF_964026725.1. Lineage (NCBI taxonomy): Bacteria > Pseudomonadati > Pseudomonadota > Alphaproteobacteria > Rickettsiales > Anaplasmataceae > Wolbachia > Wolbachia endosymbiont (group B) of Germaria angustata. The sequence continues at coordinate 1,185,124 of NZ_OZ034691.1, read as the reverse complement.
ATCTACCAAGGATATATCAGATTTATATGGAAAAGAGAACATTATTCCTTGTTCCAGTGCTTCACTTATAACTTTATCAAATTCTTTTTCGCACTTCTCATAATCTTCGTCGTTACCACGGTTATTCAAAACATTCAGGTCATCATGGATCTTATCTATTTTTTGCCAAATACTTTCATACTTTTTTATCTCTATTGCATTTAATTTTATTTTTGCTAAAGAAAAAGAATCTTCTTTGCGCATTATGTCTGCATAGTAGAATAGTTGACTGTAACGCCTACCAAAACTTTCATCATAATCAGGGCAAGGGCTAACATTGTCTTCATCTTCACTTTCACTATCCGTTCCATTCCATACTTCAATCGGGAAATCGGTATTTTCAAGATTTTTATCTTCACTTGTTAGACAATTTTCTGTTTTTCCATATAGCCGAGTTGATTTATGATCATCGCTACTTTCATTATCAGCTTCATTCCATACTCCAATCTCGAAATCGATATTTTCAAGGTTTTTATCTTCATTTGTTTTATCATGTTGATTATTTTCTCCTTCTCTACGTAGCCAGGTTGGTTCTTGATCATCATTATCTTTAGTACACCTGGTTTCTACTTCATGTATAGACTGAGGTCTTGCTGTTTCTTTTCTTACGTTTTCTTTGTTTATTTCATCTGCAAGAGACACTTCATTACTGATATAGAAATTTTTCTGTTTTAAATTCTCGTTTTCCTTCTGCAGGCTACTGAATTCTGCAAACAGCTCTTTATACTCCGATAAATAAATACACAATTGATCTCCTATATCGTTAAGTTCCTTCTTTTTTTCTAGTATCTGATTTTCATAATTACCTTTCAAATCCTCTATACTGTTTATCAGCACTGTACTTTCTTTTCTTACTCTGTTTAGCTCATCTTCAGTCAAATCCAATTTTTGCTGTAACTCTTCATTTATTTTGTCTGTTAACTGAATTTCATTCTTTGCCTCTTTTAATTGGTTATTTAAGTTCTTAATTACATCACTTTTGTTCTGAGTTTCTAATAATAATATTTCTACTTTCTGTTTTAGCTGTTCGATGTCTTGATCATTTTCAGTTAAACTTCTCGTCCTTTTTTGTAATTTAACTTCAAGCTTTTTAATTTTTCCTTCTAGGGTTTGCATTTCTCTGGTAAGTTCACTTACTTCTTCGTAATACTCTTCTACTCCTTTCTTATAGTGTTTTTGTAACTCTACATTTTTTTTAAGATCAAAATTTTCCTGTTGTAGATTTTCTATTTTGCTTCCTAAACTATCTATTATTTGATTTTCTTCACTGCTAATCTCAAATACCTCTTCAGGAAAATGTGCAAATTCACAAGATGAAATGCCTTCAAGGCCGTTACTACCAAATAAATTATATTGTACTGCCTGCTTTGAACTAAACATACCTATATCCCCTACTAAAATAAACAGATAATATATTGTATGTGCTATATGTCATAAGTTCAATTGATTTAAACATAATTTATTTACTAATTCCTATTGTGAATTTTTATAGAATAAGTTTAGGTGTAAAATATTATGATACTATTAAAGTAGATGGATAAAGCACAGTCTTTTTGAGAGGATAAATTTAATGAAAAGACCATACTAATTAGTATTATAAGGAGTTTGATCATTTACTCTTTCCAAAAATCACAAGAAAGTACCTACCTTTGTGAGAACAATTTAAACAAAAGCGGCGTTGTGTAAATAAGAATGTGAAATTGTTGTAACAAAGTTATACAAAACAGTTCGTATGTAAACATGGCTAAAGTAGGCTAATATAGTTGATTTTAGCGTACAATGAAATTACCATATAAAAAAGTTCGCACGGATCTAGCGGTAGACCAACTGATTCCAAGAAAAATTGTTCTCACCGTCCCTAGTTTTGAGCACTGAAAATGGCTATATTATTTAAGCTATTAGTAAAATACGTTGTTAGATTAATACTAATTTTCTTAAGGAGGAATTTAAGGCAAACTCATAATGAAAACAGAATTTGAAGGTAAAGAAAAATCCCGTACCGACCTTCTTAAGAGACTTTTGCCTAAAACTACTTTGGGTTAGAAAATTTTCTACAATAATGATTGACAAGTTTTAAAGATAGAATACTATACTTAAAATGTAATTGATAATCTAATTAATTAAGGTAGTGGCTATGTTGCGTTCAGATATTCCAAAAGTTTTGTTTTCGTCTATTAAAGAGGATGATCCCCATAGAGCATCTAAGCTTTTTCAAATTGAACGCTGGTGCTATGCAAATTGGCGTCTGCACCAAAAAAGTGGCAAGAAAGGACGTAATTTTCTTGCACAGGTATTGTCTAGCGAGGATTGTTGGAAAAAAGTAGACAATTTACACGGAGTTAAGCTTGATAGGCAAATGGTAGGTAAAAAATTGATTGTGCAAAATTCAAATAGTCCTTTTAGTACTGATAAAAGATATGAGATTGCCTGTCGTTATTGCCTGGAAGAAGATATTATTGCTCTATTTGAAGAGAGAAAAAATAAACTATCAGCTCAAGGTAAGAGCAGTCTGTTGGAGTATGGTCACTTAGTTAAGACTCTAGGAGGCAACCTTTTAATAGTTTTTTGGTCACATTTTGTTAGTGGTTACATCTCTAAACTAAATTTAGATGGCTGTCATCCATATGAGTACGGGCTTAAATGTGCTGTGAGTCTTAAGCAAGAGCAGGCAGTGGAATTCTTCTGGAATAAAATAAAATCATTACCTGAAAGTGAGATGAGCGAACAGAAAAAGGATGAAATCTTGATGAAGACAGCAGTATATGTAGCAGGGAACCGTTGTAATAGTTATCCTGAAATATTCGAGTTTTATTTTAGTCAAATAAGTCCTGATAAATATCCAGAACTTCTAAAAAGAGACTTAGCTGAAAATGGTTATTATGGTAGTCTAAACACGCTACAGGGTGCACTTCGCTTTGATCAATTTCAAGCATTGTTTGACTATTTGAAACCAAGTAATGTTTCAGAAGATAAATATCTTGTCTGGCTACACTATATAAAAACAGAAAACAGCTCATATTATGCTGGTGAAGGTGCAAAGCTTTTCATGCATATGTGGAGAAAGGAGGGATTTGATAGCCATCGTACTTATGTGCTGAAGGAAGAAGTTTGTAATAGATCTTGCTTTCTTGTTACAAGTTTATTAGTACCTTGGGTAAATCAAAATTACATGGAACCGGTATGGGCAATATTAGATAAGGCTAATTCTGATCAAATTAAAGAATTTATGGATTCTAGGCAAGCGGAGTATATACGATCTGTGTTAGAGCAAAGAGATATTGATTCATTAAATAAATTTTTATCATACGGTAAGTCTACAGCTGAAGGGTTTACTAGCTTGACTGAGGTTAAATTAAGCAAAGCATGTGAGCAATTAGGGTTGGGCAATTAAGGTATTATAAGGCAATTCTATAAAACAGGTGATGGTTTCTTGTTACTACTTTAGCTTCTGTCAAAAAGGCGTTGCATTATAATATAAATGTTATATATCCAAGTTAGTATGCAGGTAAAAATAGCTTATATTGTTGATATCTCTGATAATAAATAGTGGATTTGGTATAATGTAATGAAGGGGGCTTTATGTTTAAGACACAATATCTAACAGATCACCTAAAAAAAGAAGGCGTTAATTCAAAGATTACCGAATTATCGGATCAAATACAATATATAGAGCAAGCTAAAGAATTTTATCAACTTAAGCGTTATCGTAGATCTGATGTTGATTCCGAAAGTGGAAGTCAGGTTAAGAGAATCGATGTTCCAGGAGACGGTAGTTGCTTATTTTGGTCTGTTACTATGGCTTACTTAATACCCGTCAGAAACGACGATGCTTTATTTCGACAAAGGTATGAAGTACTATTTGGAAATGATGGAACTGTAACCCAAAATTTAGATCATATTAGAGGTTTGGTTCGGAATTTAGGTGCTGCGAATTATGATGATACATTTGCAAATTTAGTAAGAAACGTATTTCGTAATCGAGTAGTTGATCACATAAGTTCTTATAGAAATGAGTTCAGAGATTTTGTTGAAGGTGATTTTGAGCGTTACTTGGAAAACATGAGGAACCCTGATACTTGGGGAGGTGAACCTGAAATAAGAGCAATGAGTGGAATGCTTAGCGCAACGATTAGTGTTTCTGGTGAGGTTGAAACTCAATATGGTAATGGAAATACTCAAATACAGTTATTTCATGTTGGTGCACCAGGTAAACGAAACCATTATAATTTTGGTCTTGAGAGGAATATTATTGATAATGATAAAGAGCTTGCAAAAGGCTTAAAAAGAGTCATGGGTAAAGTAAGACCACAAGACTTTGAGTTAATACAGTTATTGATAGAGGAAGCAAGTAAAGAAGTTGGTATAAGCCAGCAAGATGAGGATTTTAAATCTTTTGAACCGAGATTTCAGTCATTTGTGGATCAGATTCCATCTTATTTACACTCTGTAGAAAAAGCAGGATTTTTTACACACTTCTTCCTAGGGAGCTTTTCTACTTTGCCAGATATAAAAATTGCAGAAAAGTTAAATATTAAAAAGATTTATTTTAGTTTTGATACTTCAAAAACTTTAAAAGTAGCTATTGTTAAAAATGGTCAAATTGGAAATGCTGAAGATGCTATTAATAATATAGATTTATTTTCCATTTCAGAAGGTAAGCGTGGCCATCAGTTTACTGTTAATGAGTTGGAGAACATATTAAGAAAGAATATAGATAGGAGTAAGATTAGAGATCGGGATGTTGAGAATGAGATCCTAAATATTAAGAATGAAATTCAAGATAGAATAAAATCTAGATTAGTACAGATCTATAAAGGAAAGGGTGATATTTTTGTTAATATGGAAGCTAAAGAGATACTTGATTCTGCTACTAGCAAGGAATTTTATGAAATAGAAAAAGGAATATGGAATAATCCGGAAGGTGATATAGCGAAGCTATCTGATTCTGATGCGCAAACAGTTAGCAGGTCTTTAAAAAAAGTTCTTGAAAAAATTAATAACGTTCATTCTGAGTATGTAGGATCAGTAGTCTATGATAATAGTGCACGTGAAGCAGCACATCATGGATTTATGGTAGGCGTTTTCATGAATTTCCACTATAGGTATAATCTTAGAGTTTACATACTGTAATTGCTATTAAATGGTGGAGAGACATACTCCATTATTTTAGCACGAAGTAACAAATTCAATGAATTGGTTCTTCAAAGATAATTTAAACTTTTACAGTAGGAGCAGTCTCATGAAGTATTATAGCGGATTAGATGTCTCACTCAAAGAAACTTTTATTAGTATCGTTGATGAGAAAGGAAAAATTGTTAAAGAAGAAGTTGTTGCAAGCAAAAGTGACGCAATAGCTAAGTACCTGCTTGACCAAAGCAAAGGATACGAATCCATAGGAATAGAAAGTGGACAACTATCAATATCAATGTGCAAAGAGCTGAGAAATTTTGGATTACCAGTAACTTGTGTGGATGCAAGGCATATGGCAGCAGCATTATCTGCAAGAATCAATAAGAATGATAAAAATGATGCAAGAGGTATAGCACAGATGATGAGAGCTGGGCTATTTAAAGAGGTATTAGTAAAATCAGACGAAGCTTGCCAGATTAAAGTGGTGCTTGGGAGCAGAAGACAATTAATATGTAGCAGAAAGAAAATTGAGGGAACAATAAGAGGGTTATTGAAAATACACGGGATAAAAGTTGATCAGCGTTCCAGATCTGCAAGTTTCGCTTTAAAAGTGCAGGAAATAATTAATGAGCTAGATGAAATTAGCAAGAATTCAATTGAAGCATTAGTACATAGCTTAGAAACAATAGAAGAATCAATAGGAAAGCTTGATAAAATACTTTCAGAGCAAGGCAAAAAAGACGAGGATTGTAAATTATTAACTACTGTACCAGGAGTTGGTATTATAGTAGCAATGACATATAAAGCTGCAATAGATGATCCGTATAGGTTTGAAACATCTTATACAGTTGGAGCCTATATGGGGTTGAGCCCAAGACAATACGCTTCTGGAGAGATTGATAGGCATGGAAGTATATCAAAAATGGGACCAGTAGAATGTAGGAATATGCTGTACGAAGCTGCACAAGTCTTACTAGTAAAATGTAAAAGGACATTTAAATTGAGGAGTTGGGGATTAAGGATTGCAAAAAAGAAGGGTATGAAAAAAGCAATTGTTGCTGTAGCACGTAAGTTGTCTGTAATCATGCATAAAATGTTGGTTAACAAAACAGAATTTTGTTACTAATAAATGCAAAAAAGTAGATAATTTTATGTAAAGTAAAGATAGCAATGCCGATGGAAGGGATAAGCAAGAGCTCCGGTTGAAGCATAGACTTCGTAGTTTACATGTTGCCGTCCACTTCCGCCTAACAAGTATAGTGCGGCTTGGCTAAAATATAAACTAGCCATATCAGACCGCGGAGAGAACCATGGAAGCGTGCTATTTTAACTTATATAAAATCATTAAGGCTATGGGGGAAAAAATGATACCTTAGTTTTTATAAGCTTAATGAATATGTGGATAAATACTTTAAATGTGTGTAGGCGTATTTATCCACATATTCATTGGCTACACTAATTTAAAAGGGGTTAATTAGAAATTTAGTACTAGTTTTTAGTTGCCGATAAGGCACTCTTTGATTGAACAAAACAACATGATAGTAAATAAAAGGTTGTATTAGAGCTGAATTTTACATCAGAAAATATTTTTCATGATACAAAAAAAATTATTATTGACTTGTATGCAATTAGAGAACCGAAGCTAGAGCTTGTCCAGGGATTAGTAAAAGGCTATAATACCTAAAGTTTTAGTACTGGGTAAAGATGAGAAAAAAGCATCCAGCAGACCTAAGTCAAAGGGAATGGACAAGAATAGAAAGCTATTCCAGAGTATCATACAGGAAAGTAAGAAAAAAATATACTATAGTTAAAAAAATGTGATGGGATACCAAGGAGAAAATTTAAAAATCATATAAAGGAAGAATATGGTATGGATATTGAGATTGTCAAAAGGCCTTCATGTAGGTTATAAGTCAACAAAGACACACCGCCTTAGCTACTACCAATGAGGGATTTAAAGTACAGCCAAGAAGGTGGGTTGTAGAAAGGACTTTTGCTTTAGGAATAGAAGACTATCGAAAGAATAAGATTTACTCACTGAAAATTTCATATATCTGGCTATGAGTAGAGTTATGTTAAGGAGAGAAATATGCTTGAATTCCCGGACAAGCTCTAATCATTAATGTTATAAACGTTCTTTTCTTTTTCTATTCTCTCTTGTTCTTCAATACAATACATAGCAAGCGGATTAGCTTTAAGTCTTTCGACTCCTATTTCTTCTCCCGTTCCATCGCAGTAACCATAAATGCCTAATTTTATTTTTTCCAACGCCTCCTTAATTTTTTCTTTTCTATCTTTTCGTCGCTTAATTAATTCTCCATTTTCACTATCAGAATAAATACTACTATCTTCTAGATCTTGTTTCTCCAGTTCAGAGAGTATTGATTGTAACTTTAAGCTAAAGTATTCCAGTTGTTTTACGTTCATATATTCTTCATTTTCTGAAGGAACGTAATCTTCCGGTAACTTTATTTTTATTAATTTTTCCATAGCATTATCAATAAAATATATTAAAACTTATATAACTTGTAAACACAAAAAATTATACTACCCTCAAAGTAAATACTATAATTTATAATAAACATTTAAAATCCTGGTATGATTAGTTTGGTAAAAAAATTAGTAATAAATGATAATAATCTTACTTATATAGTATGTATTTTTATTATAATGTTAAGTTTATCTTCATATACACTTGAAAACAACAGTAAACAAGAAATCATATTAACATTAACATGGATATGTGCTACATTTGTTTTGCAGATCTCTACAAATAATTTATTTACATCTGATTATCATGATGGAATATTAGAGCAAATCTTTTTACAGCCACTCTCTTCTAGGCTGATAGTTGCTTATAAAATCTTCGCTCACTGGTTGTTATTTGGGTTACCGATTTCAGTGATTTCTTTCATGTTCAGCTTTGCAATTCTAGGCAATAATATTGAACATTCAATAGCAGTTGGAGTGTCTTTATTATTTAATACGCTGATAATCATTAATATTTCAGCTACTGGAAATGCATTGATGATTGGTCGAAATAACTTAGCATCAGGAGTGTCGCAAATTCTTGTTTTGCCAATGATAATGCCAACTTTTGTATATTTCAAATTGCTAACTCAATTTGAAAATTTATCCTTGAATATTTATACACTACTAATCACCATCTTAATTTTTGTCATTTTAATTGTTAACAGTACTATAACTACTCACATAGCATTAAAATTTGCTGTGGAGCAGGATTGAAAAAACTTACTAGTTATTTACTTGTATCTGCTTAGTTAAGGGTGTTAACTTAAGTAGAGATGGAGACATTAGACTTCTTACATGAATTACAGCGTATGAAACCATTATTGGATTTCAGACTGGCTGGTTATGCAAGAAATCTAATATCTATCGAAGAGTCAGAAACTTTTATAACTTACCTTTAATCAACCTAACCCATGCGTGCCAGTCTCTCTCACCAAGATTGCTTTCGAAAGACAGAAGATCCTTTACGGCTTTTGAGCAAATTTCTTCACTTGGAATTGACAACTCCCTATTCATTGCTAGCGTCAGGCATTGAGTTTTACAAGCTTGCTCTAAGTGATACGTATAAAACATTGCTTCTTGTATAGTCTGACCACATGTTATAGATCCATGATTGCGCATTAACATTACAAAATTTTCTTTCAAATCAGCTATTAATCTTTTTCCTTCTGTATCATCAAGTGCCAGGGAATTATAATCATGGTAAGATACCTTGTTATAAAAGTGCAGCGCCCACTGACTTATTGGGATTAATCCATCCTTGAGAGAAGAAACTGCTACAATAGAAGGTATATGTAGATGAAAAATTGCTTGAATATCTTTCCTTGCTTGATAAATGAAGCCATGGATTACATAGCCAGTTTTATTATATTGATATTCTTTGCCTTCAATTATATTCCCATCAAACGATACTTTCATCAATGAACTTTCATCTACTTCATAAAAACGTATACCAAACGGATAAACATAAAATGACTTTTTATCTTCAGAACGTACAGAGAGATGAGTATACGTATGATCATCTAATTTAAGATAAGATAAAATTTGATAGGCGTTAACTAGGTCTCTTTTCAACTCACTATTTGTTAATAACATAGCTCTTGACTAAAATTTTCTAAAGATTTATACGTGAAAAAAAAAGTTTATTACAAACTAAAAGGTGAACCTACGTTAAAATAACTTGCCTTAGGTGATTAGAGTTTACATTTCTAGATTACATAGTATTTTAACTATAAAAACGACTTTTTATGTAATATTTCATATGTTTTAAAGCCTTGTTTTTATGTTATTATAATTGTAGGTTTTAATATTAAAAATAATATGATAAACGTTGACATAAAAAAACAGCTAACAAAATTTTTCATATATATCACTGGTCTTCCAGGAAGTGGTAAACTTTCTACAGCAATAGTATTATCTAGTATGATAAATGCAGTAATTGTAAGTGGACTTGAATATAATCAAACTTCCAAAGAAGCTCGAGATAGAATATATAACACTACACATGTTATGTTTCAGGCAATAGAAGCCTATCCTATTGACTTTCCATAAGATGGTACAAGCCTCCACCTTCTAGGTGGAGAAACTTTAGTTTGTCAATGTCATAACTGTACTTTATAAAGTATAGTTATGACGGAATATGACAAAGGAAAACACACTGTATTTTATCATAGGTACCATATAGTCTGGATTACAAAATATCGGTACAGAGTATTAACTAAGGCTATGAAGGAGAGAATACGAACAATCATAGCAGAAGTATCTGAAGAAATGGGGATTAAGATAGAAAACGGAGTAATATCATCAGATCATTTACATTTATTCGTAGTAATACCTCCTCATATAGCTGTGAGTGATTTTGTTCAAAGAGCCAAAGGCAGGTCTTCACGCAAAGTTCAACAAGAATTTCCAGAGCTAAATAAAATGTACTGGGGAAAGCGTTTTTGGGGAAGAGGATACTTTAGTGCTACCAGCGGACATATCACAGATGAAGTCATTAATGAGTACATCAATAAACATACAGATGCACATCAGCCTCATTCTATATCTAGTATAAGATTGGAGTAGCTTTAGCTTCTCACCGCGCTTCCAGCGCTATATCCAACCTTTCGGCTCTCAGCCGATAGTGGTTGAGATGAAGTTTCAAGATCTTTATCATATACAAGGTGTAGGGAGCCCGTTCTCTCGATGTTAGGTAATCATATTTGAGTCTTTGTACTCGCATTTTTTTGGAGCCTACACCAAAGTGTTTTTGAAACTTTTTATAGCTTATCAGTTCATTTGCTAGGGTTTTAAGGCAGTTATAAAACGATGACTAACACTACATCTAAAGCCTAAAATGTAATTCTCAGGTGATCTTTGACAGATGTTTTTTTTCATCAACACATTCAAAGCTTAGAAAAACAAAAGGGTTGAATATTTCTTCACAATTGTGTATAATTATTAATGCTTTTTATCTTACTTTCTTATGGCTCTTTCGAAGTTTCTTGATGCACGCAATGATTATGCCTTTAAAAGAATATTTGGCACTGAAAAGAATAAAGATATCCTTATTCATTTCTTGAACGATATTTTAGGCTTCACTGGCTTAGCTGCTATTCACGATGTTGAATTCTTGGCTACCATTTTGGACCCTGAAATTGCCGCTAAAAAGCAGAGTATTGTCGATGTTCTTTGTAAAGACTCTCAAGGTTCCAGATATATTATAGAAATGCAGTTCACTAAGACCAAAGGCTTCGAAAAGCGTGCTCAATATTATGCTGCTAAAGCCTACTCAAGTCAAGCTGATCAAGGTGATAATTATCATAATCTCAAGGAAATTATCTTCATAGCTGTTGCTGATTGTATTATTTTTCCAGATAAGGCTGAGTACAAATCTAATCATGTCATTTTAGATCAAAATAGCTTTGAACATGACTTAAAGGATTTTTACTTCGTATTCATAGAACTACCAAAATTTACAAAGACAAAAGAAGACCAACTAGAAAATATAGTAGAAAAATGGTGTTACTTTTTTCGATATGCAGCAGAAACAAACGAAGAGGACCTAGATAAAATAGTTGGTAGTGACGTAATAATAAAACGAGCTTATGAAGAGATGAATAAGTTTAATTGGTCAGAAGAAGAGTTACTAGCATATGAACAAATGAAAAAACGCATAATGGATGAGGTAGCTGCTTTAGCTCAAAAATTTGATGAGGGTCTTAAAGTAGGTCACGAAAAAGGTAGACAAGAAGAAAAAATCGAAGTTGCAAAAAACCTACTTAATGCTGGCATTTCTATTGATGTTATTTCCCAGACAACTGGCCTTCCTCAGGCTGACATTACACAACTTAAGGAAGAAACTTTTTAGTCTACTACCTTCTTCCAGCGACTAATTCTCTGGCATTGCCCGCAATTAATACATCATCTAACCTAGTTCTAGGTCCAGATAAACCTAAGCTTTGCGGTTCTTTTATATTATCCATTTTTAGTACGTTATTTTCATTATGTAGCATTTGGTGTATTGATTGATTTAGTGATACATCTAGCTTGTTATTAAATGTAGCCATAAACTTTTCAAATTTCTTCGGACTTAATTTACCAGCTTCTTCATCAGGACATGCTTTCTCTACATACGATTTTAAAATCCCTGAAATTTCATTGAATTTACCACTCATGACTTTTCTAGTAATTTCTTTCTGCATTTCCATATAATCAATATTTAATCGATGCATTGATACACCACTTTTTAATCCAGCTTGCTCTACTACTTTCTCAAATTCCTTTGTAATATTGAGTGCATAGCCCTGTGCTTCTAGTGGGGATATAGACTGATCTACTGTAGAAATATACTTCTGACCTGTAACTTTTCTAATTAATAAATCAAGTAACATTATTGTACCATTAAAATCAACATGTGATAGATAGTGATCTCCCATTTCTAGTATTATATTTCCGCTACTAGGTTTAAATTTAACAGGTGTTTGCCTTTCACGCATTTGTTTTATATTTGCATTTACATAATCAATGTTGTCTCGAAAGAAACCTCCATTTTCTTGTTTTTTATCTGTACCATCAGATGGTAGTGTGGTACTTGTTGAACTACTATTACTTACCGAAGCTTTGGCAAATTGCTCATCAACTTGTGGTATTGAACTTGCAGTATTTGATGCTTCCTCAGATAAAGCAGCTCTAAACCCACCTACAGAACTTTTCACCCAACTAAACAAATCATTTATCCATGAAGATGGTCTTGTACCACTACTTGCTGTTATCTCAGGTTGATCACTTGAATCTATAGCAAGAGGTTTTCTTGACATATGATGATGATTGTGATCTCCATGGTGATGACGGCGTTTACGTTGTACAGGCTTTTCTCTTTCTTGATTAAGTTTTTCTAAGCACTGCACAACATCACTACATTCTTCATTTTTACTATGTTCTCTAAGTTTTTCTTTAGCAATATCTAGTGGTGTTTTACCATCCCTTTCAGTATCGATATTAGCCCCTCGACTGATAAGCTCTCTAACTTTAGGGAGATTTTCTTCTCTTACAGCAGTAAATAACTTCCTGTTTAATTGTTCATGTTCTAAAATTCTCACTATACGACCTTGTTGGCCAAGCAATAATGCATTATTGAGAGATCCTTGATTCTCTTCAAGAGTGTTCTTTGTATTAATAGCAATATCTAGCGGCGTCTTACCATTCTTGTTTTTAGTATCAATATTAGCTCCTCGACTGATAAGCTTTTCAACTCTAGAAAAATCATATTCTCTTACAGCAGTAAACAACTCTTTGCCTAATTGTTCTTGTTCTAAAATCTTGACTATATCTGTGTAACCTTTTTGAGTAGCTAAGTCTAAAGGTGTTTGGCCGTAAGTATCTTTAACCTCAATGTCAGCACCTCTACCAAGAAGAAGTTTAACTGTACTTGGCTTATTTCCTTGTACAGCTACATGTAAAGGTGTCCAACCATTATTAGTTCTATCGTTAATGTTATTAGCATCACTATCTAAAAAAGACTCAACTATTTCAGATTTATCATTATTTTGGGCAGCCAAATGTAAAGGTGTATCACCATATCTATCTTTAGCTCTAATGTTAATATTGCTATCAAGAAAAAATTTAACTACATCAAACTTACCGTAAGCAGAAGCAAAGTGTAAAGGGGTCCAACCATACATGTCTTTAGCCTTAATGTTAGCACCTCTATTAAGAAAAAACTGGACCATGTCCAGATTACCTTCTTGAGCAGCAAAATGCAAAGGTGTTTTACCATCCTTATCTTTAGCACTGATATCAGCTCCTTTACCTATAAGATACTCTACTACATCCAGACGACCATTCCAAGAAGCCCAGTACAGCGGTGTCCTGCCATCTTTGTCAGTATCATTAACACTCACTCCCTTACTAATAAGAAACTCTATAATGTTTTTACTATTATTCTCAGCGGCAACATGTATAGGTTTTTCACCAATAGTAGAAGTATCTGCAGCATTGATATTAGCTCCTTTTTCTATCAAGAATTTTGCAACCTCTAATTGATCAAACTTAGCAGCATAGTGTAAAGGTGCCCAACCATTTTTATCAGCCTCATCAACGTTTACCCCCTTGCTGATAAGAAACTCTATAATACTTTTACTATTATTTTCAGCAGCAACATGTATAGGTTTTTTACCAGCAGTAGAGGCGTCTGCAGTATTGATACTAGCTCCCTTATCAACGAGAAGCTCAGCAATCTCTAAACGTCCTCTCCATGCAGCATAGTGCAGTGGTGTATAACCTTGCTTGTCAGTATCATTAATACTCACTCCTTTGCTGAGAAGAAACCCTATGATATCTTTACTATTGTTCTCAATAGCAACATGCACAGGCTTTTTACCATAAGGGCCTTTATCTGCAGCATTAATATCAGCGCCTTTTTTTATCAAAAACCTTGCAATTTCTAAACGATCCTCAAATGCAGCCCAATGTAGTGGTGTCCAACTGTATATATCTGTAGTATTAACATTAGCATTCCGACTAACAAGATCTTCAGCTTCATTGAGATTACCATCTTGTACTGCAGTCAACAATCCTTCATCTAAATCTGATTGTACTTGCTCTATCATCTCCACTATATTTGTATAACCTTCTTGCATAGCCAAATCCAAAGGTGTTTTACCATCCTTGTCTTTAGCGTTAATATTAGCACCTTTATTGAGAAGAAGTTTGACTGTACTTGGTTTATTTCCTTGTATAGCTAAATGTAAAGGTGTTCTACCGTTATTAGTTATATCATTAATACCACTAAGATCTCTGTTCAAAATAAATTCAATTACTTCAAGTGTACTATCATGTTGAGCAGCTACATGCAAAGGTGTTTCACCATCTTTATTTTTAACCTTTAAGCTAGCTCCCTCTTCGACAAGATATTCTACTACTTTCACATGACCATTATTACAAGCGTTATGTAAAGGAGTATTATCACTATTATCTTTCGCTTCTAAACTAGCACCTTGGCTAACAAGAGCCTTGACTCTATTAAGATCATCACCGTTTACTACAGCCAACAATTCTTTATTTAAACCTGACTGTGCTTTTTTCAAAAATTCTTTTATATTTTCTTTAACAGCCAAGTCTAAAGGTGTGTTACCATCTTTATTTTTAGCCTTTAAGCTAGCTCCCTTTTCGATAAGATATTCTACTACTTTTAAATGACCATTTTGAGAAGCATAATGTAAAAGAGTGTTACCATTGCTATCTTTCACCTCCAAGCTAGCACCATGGCTAACAAGATCATCAACTTTATTAGGATCACCATTTTTCACCGCAGACAACAATTCTTCATCTAATCCTGATTGTATCTGCTTTATCATTTCTACTATATTTATGTAACCCTTGTGATCAGCCAACTCTAAAGGTGTTTTATTGTCTTTATTTTTAGCCTTTAAACTAGCTCCCTTTTCGATAAGATATTTTGCTACGTTAAAGTGACCATTATTACAAGCATTATGTAGAGGAGTATTATCATTATTATCTTTAGCTTCTAAATTAGCACCTTGAGCAATAAGATCTTCCACTTTATCAAAAGTGCCCTCTCGTGCATTGATTGACAATCCTTGATCCATCTGCGCTCTCTTCAAAAGCTCTATCATATCTCCTTTAGTAGCTAAGTCTAAAGGTGTTCTATCATTCTTATCTTTAGCATTGACACTAGCACCTCTATCAAGAAGAAGTTTTGCTACGTTCAACCTTCCTGCTTCAACAGCAAGATCTAAAGGCTTTTTATCATCTTTGTCTTGAGATTCGATGACAGCACCTTCATCAAGAAGAAATTGAGCTATATCCAAATTACCCCCTTGAGCAGCAAAATGTAAAGGCGTTCCCTGATACGTTATCTCATTATTAAATTTTGCACCGTTACTAATAAGAAGTTTGACCACACCCCATTTACCTGACTGAGCAGCATAAAGTATCGGTGTCCAATCACGCCCGTCTTGAACTTCGATACTTGCACCTCTGTCAAGAAGGAATTGAACCATATCCAAATTATTTCCTGATGCAGCAAAGTGTAAAAGTGTTTTACCTTCCTTGTCTTGAGCATCAATATTAGCTCCTCTATCAAGAAGAAGTTCTACCACGCTCCATTTACCTGATTGAGTAGCAAGAAATATTGGTGTGTACCCAAATTTATCTTGAACTTCAATATTAGCACCTCTATCAAGAAGAAGTTTAACCTTATCAAATTCACCCGCCTCGGAAGCAAGATGCAACAGTGTTCTGTCAAGTTTACCTTGAGCATTTATGTCTCCACTGTTTGGAACCTCTAAATGTATAGAACTCTCTTGTGAATTAACAATAGAACTCACATTATTTAATTTATCAATACTATCTGAATTATGTATTTTATCTACTTCATTACTTAATAATATCTCTTTGTCAGTAAATTTTATAGATAATGTTTTCATTTCAGGTTCTTTATAGAAATCTCTAAAATATATAATACACAACTCATTTGCTTCTATGCCAGCATTAAAGGCATTGGTAACTATCAAGTCATATTTATCATGAAGGTAGGTATACCGCCCTGCTTTTTTAGATATAATTAGTTTACTATTTTCTTCTATGTCTTGAGGTCTTACTACAATAATTTTCTCATCAGAAATAAAGAATGAAGACTTTAAATCTAGATTACCATCTATTTCCACCGGTGCATTATCAAAAATAATTTGTAGTTTTTTATACCACTTATTTATAAGTGCATCCTTCAGCCTAACTGTTATTACATCTTGCTGCAAGCCGGTAGCTGATATAGATAACTTAATTAATAAATCATTTTTGTCTTTAATAATCGTTGGTGTCGGTTTTATACTCAAATCCCTATCTACTTGCTGTACCAGCTGATGTAAATCTAATATACTTCTTAAACTTTTCTTTCCATTGACATCCTCATTAATGATTACCTCTTGAATAGGGAAGTTTTCAATATCAAGTGTTTCATGACCTGAAGTAATTGTACATACATCGTTTCCGCTTAGAACAATATTTTTTCTCCCACTTGCATTGAGTTCACTACAAACATCTCTCCTCATAGAATCCGCAGCGTTGCTTCTCCCTCTATTATTTAAACAACTATCTAAATCTAACTTATTTTTTGACTGATTTAAAAAGGTGTGCCTTTCAACATCTTCAACCATAGCAGATGTTCTACTTGCTATTTGCTGACTATTTTCTTCAGTCAATATTGACTGATAGTCTACTACACTTTGATTATAACCATTTGACCCTTGTATACTACGTCTCTTGCGAGTAGATCCACAATCTTCAATCTTCCAAACACCATTGATAACACTTTCCCCTGATTTCCAAGTGAACACATACCGCCTATCCTTGTCACAATTGTTTAAGTGGTACATACAATCATTATTAGGTGAGTACAAGTACCTTCCATACTCAACATTCTTTAGATACACATTATCGCCATTGAGCTCAACCTTCCACTTAAATTGATCACTATTTCCATTTGAAGGCCAAGTGAACACATACCGCCTATCCCTATCACAATTGTTTAAGTGGTACATACAATCATTATTAGGTGAGTACAAGTACCTTCCATACTCAACATTTTTAATACATACCTCTGATGAAAATACCGCATTTCTCACTGACTCTGGTAATTTACTTTTTAGCCTTTCAAGATCAGATCTTTTTTCTGAACTGACCCCGGAATATTTATTAGAGTTCACTGTACTTTTAATACGGTGAGCTAACTCAAATACTGCACCATCGTTCTTCGGCATTTTATCAAACACAGCCATATAACCTGAGATACTCTGACCAGGGTTATTATGACTGTATATAAACCTTAATATTTCTTTTTTATCTACTTGCCAGTATACGTCACTTACAGCTTCCTTAATTGCTCTATCAAACAACTTTTCATCAAAATTATAAATCTCATCCAAAAGTTCAATAGTCGAAGCACTACGATTATGCAGCATACCATCCTTTAGCACCTTTTTTGCTGTACTTTTTATCGAACCTTTTAAACTACTTATACAAAACTCTACCAATCTTTTTGCGTTAGATGGAATATTTGCTTGGTTAACAACTTCCTTCTTTAAAAATTCAACCTGTTTTATCATTTTAAATGCGTCATTACTTTTAGTCTTGATCCTGTTACAAAGAAGTTCAATTACACCTGAGTCATTATTGTAAGCGGCTAAATATAGAGGTGTTCTACCATCGTTGTTTTTAGCCTCGATATCAGCACCTCTATCAAGAAGAAGATTAATTACGTTTTGCTTTGCTTCTTCAACAGCCAAATGCAGGGGTGTCTTACCCTCCTTACTTCTAATTTCAATGCTAGCACCTTTATCTATAAGAAAGCTAACCATATCAGGATTACCATAATGAACAGCATAGTGCAAAAGCGCCCAATTATCACTGTTGCAACTAGTACTCTCTAAAGCATTAATATTACCTTTCTTCTCTAAAAATGCTTTGAATACACTCTTGCTTAATTCTACATTACCGTTGTAAGTAGCATAATGCAAAGGCGTCCAGTTCTGTGAACACTGATTTTTATATTCAATATCAACATTACTTTTTTTAGCAGTTTTATCAAGAAGGGTTTTAACTTCATCCCATTTACCTTCATAAACTGCTGTACTTACCAAAGGTTTCAATACTCCCAACCCTGAAGAGATCATCCAATTATTGCACTGATCTATTATGTTTGAATCATAGCCATTCAGCAAAAGGTTGTTTTCTAACTTTTCAAGCAATGTTAAAATCTGATTACTACTTGGCGTTTTATTTTTTAATTCCTCAATTTGTTCTAAACTACAGGAATTTTCTGTAAAGCTTACATGGTCCTGAAGTGAAGAAAAACTTAAACATTGGTATATTGGGTTCTTGTTTTCCATTATAAAATTATCAATCGATACTAAACATTTAAAGTCATTTTCTACTTTAGGAGCATATTTACTTTTATTTTTATAATTCTCTGAAGCTTTTTCAATTAGGTCTTGTACTTTCCCTACTTCATATAAGCTAAACCTATCTAATCTACCGAGCGTTATTGGTTCTAAACCTAGATCAAACTCCAACGTAGAAATTCTATGAGACTCAGAATTATTCCAATTCTTTATATTGATTGTGTGATTGGATACTTCATCAGAAAACACCAAATCTGTGTTACTACTAGAAACTCTAATCCGATCTGGAGTAATATTCTTTAGTATCATTACTCCTATACGCTTTTCATCTTCCTCTATCGAATTTAAAGTACCATTTTGATTATGTGTAATATCGACAGACTCAGTGAAGTCTATAGTGTATTCTTTTACAGTTTTCTCATAATCACTCTTAAGTTTATCTTGATAGTCCATTATTCCATTAACTTCTTGCTGTAAACCAAGATATGAGGAAAAATTACCATCATTCCACAGAAAAAAATTAACGTTTCTCCATTTACTTTGATTATCATAAAAATTTTCTACTTTTATTATAAAAGGAACCTCGTTATTCCTTATCAGTAAAAGATGATCTTTGTTTCTATATCGCTCAATATCTTCAAGACGGGAATCTATCACTACATGATCATCTTGAAAATCTTTAGGTAACACAAACATGTTTTGAGCTTGTGTAGCGTGGAAAAAAGGAACTAATTTACCATTTCTCGAAGAAGAGGGAGAACATGATATTGACTGTATATTAGGGATAAAAGTTTCTCCTTTTTTATTCATAATTATAAGATGCCTATAATTAGAATCTTGAAGGTAATTTTTTACTCGAATGTTACTATTATTGTGCTTTAAATAGAGGTCACATTGCTGGATTGAAAAATCTTTTTCAACCATTGGCATAAATAGTATATCCAGTTTTTTATCATTTGAATTATTATCAATTTTAACTTCTCTACTATTTATATCATTGCTAATAAAATACACATCACTTCCATCTCCACCTCTAGCAACTATGGCTCCTTGATCAAAATTTATTATATCATCTTCTGAAGAACCAAAAAACATATGTGGAACTGTACTATTATCCTGATTTTGTACTTTATCTCTAATAACACCAAAGACTTTATAACTCTTATGATTATTTAGAATTTTTTTGTAATGATTTTCAACATTGTCAAAATTATCTAGGGAATGTTCTGAATGTAATTCAAATGAAGTAATTTTTATAGTTGATGAGTCTGATCTTTCAATCTTAGGAACAATATTACTACCATTTTTATCTATTAGTGCAAAGCGAGGTTTATTACTGCTTTGCTCAACATAATTTTTTACATCAAGAGTAAATTGATTGTTTTGACCAAAATTTATTTTTAAAGATAAAGTATTACTGTCTGTGGAATAAGTGATTTGATCACAATCACCTAATAAATCGATTTCCGGAAAAATTATAGTTCCTGTTCCATCTACATCAATTTCTGAATATAAACCCTTACCTTTGTAGTCTGCAGCTTTTACGTAAAAAGTATAATTGCTCTTTCCACCCTTGACTGTAGTATACGGCGAAATAATTACTTTTTTACAATTTTCAACTACATCTTTCCTATTTTTATCAAGACCACCGCCACTATCTATTATAACCTCACGATCATCGGTTCCTATAAAGTGCTCAGAGTAACCCATGCACAAAATCTCATCCACCTTGTTCTTTCTTCCAACATAGTAATAATTAAAGATGCCATTATTATCAATTTGATCATTGATTAACCAACGACCATTTACTCTTGCCTTTAATGACCCAGAGGCATTAGGCTTAAAACGATAGTTAACGTTCATTCCTATAACTGGATCTTTCAATTGACTTAAATCAATTATATTAACAGAGTTACCTCCACCAATAATTTTACCTGAAAAGCCAATGTTATTTACAATAAACCTATTTACTACATTATTACCACCAGTTATTCTTGTTGCACCTGGATAAATTAGAAAATTATTGTTCCATTCGTTGCTTCCAATAATGACACCATTATCTACATTCTGTAGATCATAGACAATTGTTTTGCCATTTTGCTTTACACCCACTCTACCATCGTGACTAATAACCATTGCATTATCACAGTAGTATAAAGGCGGTTGAACTGAATTTGTAATACCTTTTTCATAATCTTGACTAGTACTGTGTGGCAAACAAATCATGCTAGCACCTTCAATATAATCAGGTATAACACGCGAAAGATCTTGTGTATTGGCATTTTTCCTATTCATCATAATCGTTGCATAATCTGGACGAAGAGTATTACCGTTTATTTTTCCAAGACCAATACCATAAGCAACAACATTACTAGGGTCATTATTTAAAGCTTTCCAAGCTCCTTTAGCTAGACTATTAACCATTTCCTTTCTTGCTGCAAGATGTTGTACATCTTGTGGTACAGGTTGAAAAACAAATGTATGCCAAAAAATACGCCATTTTCATCATGGGTTGTATCATACTTTTTCTCGTACTCCACGATATTGCTAACACCACTATAAATTCCATAACCTACCATGAGCCCAAACCCAACTGCAATACCAACTACCGGCATACTTGCTGCTGTAAGAGCAACACCAGAAACAAATGACACACCAGAAAAAGATATAGATGCTATATTATCTCTTATTTCCTTTTCTCCACATGGATTATCACTATCCTCTCTTTTTTTACAATCAACAAGATTACTTGCTGACATACCTATATCAACAATATCAAAAACACCAGCTATAGCTCCTGCCGTACCTTTTGCTATTGTACTTCCAAACTTTACACCTGCAATCCGAATAGCAAATTTTGTCTGTTTACCCAGAGTGCCTGATACAATTTTTCCTGCAACCTTTTCAGCTGATGCTACAACTTTTGGAGTAATTTTAACCATTACATTCTCAATTGGTTGAGATGCAAAAGACCATCCTATCCCACCTAAATTTAATCCACAATCTATTGCTGTTCCATCTTTACAAGATACAATAGCTCCATGAATTCCTCTTATTAATTGTATTCCACCTGCAGCGTTCATTAACCTGCTTTTCAACTTTGAGCTTTTTGTTGTACTACCAGTTTGCTGTGAAATGTCACCGTGCAAATTCTTAATACGTTCATTTTCAATATAACGTCCGTACCCTTGATCTTCAACTACCTTATCAAATAAGTACTTATGATTACCTTCGATATTTTTATCTCCAACGAACTCTATTAGCTGAGCATTTTTCCCTTCATTTTGACTACTTTTAACATAAGTTAGGAACTTTTCACTATCAACTATAATCTTATCTATATTATTTTCATCTACCCTTCCCTTAATAAACTTTTTTACATCATCCAATGAAAATAAACAAGGATTAATACTTCTTCTTTTTCTACTACCTTGTTTTACACAATTATTTAGGTCAAATTTCTTTCTAGGTGCTTGTGTTTCAGCAAGTACAGCCTCTAGATTAGCTATACGTTGTGGATCTATACTTAATTTGTCTGAAACATTTTCTCTCGTGCGTATAAAATAAGCTTCATCTCTTCCTTGAACTTGCAAACGGTTACGTATTTCATCAGGAATATTACTTCTACTTCCTTGCAACACAGCATTAATACCTCTAGCGTTTTCTAACGCCCATAAGCCACAATTATAACCATCTCTTTGTTGAGTAACAGGAACATCATGAACGTTAATTTGAGCCTGTTGTAAAACTTGACGAATATTATCTGGAACACTATTACCCAACGAGTCTACATAGTATCCATTATACTGCCCATTTTGATAGGCAACGACCAACGTAACCCAGTGATTATTATCTAAATTAACAATTAAAGTTAATGGCCTTCTTTCACCTCTTGTTGTTACGCTATCTTGAAACTGTTGCAATTGATTAACTATGTGTTCTGATGATCCCACTACTTCAAATAATGTATCAGCTCCATAACCGTATTCTATTCTTGCAATATCAGCTATATCATGTTGTTGCAGCCAATAATGATAATCTTTTTCTGCTGTTGCAGATTCTAATGTACGTAAATTCTCTTCTTGTATACCAATATTTTTAAGTCTCTGAGTTATCTCTTGTATTCCTTCTAAATGTTTTTTCTTAGCTATATCAATAGAACTATGAACTACTATAGCAGGAATAAACTCATCACTTGTTAATATTAAAGAATTTTTATCTTTAGCCCCTATATTAACAACTACACCCATGAAAAACATTTTATCACTATCTGTGATTGCTTTCAGTGCTGCCCCTTTAGCATATCTAATATTTTGTTCTTTTGTTAATTTATCAACTTCCTGTTTCAGCTGATCTTGATTTAAATTTTTATCTATAAGCTTAAATTCCAGCGCTATAGGAGTGTATTCTTTAGTACCCTGAGGTGAAGGACCAATACCTTGTATTACCATATCTACATGACCACCTGTTCCTACTTGAAATTCAGGTATAATTATAATTTTTGCAGAATCTTCTTGGTTTGTAGAAGTCTCTTTTAGCTTCAAATCACTATAACTACTAAGGAAGCCATTAAGCACAGCTTGTAATCTTGCTTCATTTGTAATCAAACCTTTAACAGGGTAAATCGCATCTGCTATCTCAGTAAGTAGACTTTTATAACCTAGCAATAAGTCTGTACCTTCAGAAGAAGTAGCATATTGAGAAGTAATTGCTTGATTAAATTTTGCCTTTAATTCATCAGAATTAGGTATCTTAAGAAAACTACCTGTAAATTGTTGATCGGCACCACTTGGTTTATATTTACTTATCTGTTCTATTTTAAAAAGGTCTTCAAAAGATAATCCTGTTTCATATTTTTTTAGACTCATTTTAATTTCTACGGCATTTCCTACTTTTCCTATTTCAGGTATGTTCAGTACTGGAATTTTTTTATCAGCATAGAATTCCTTTGTATTGGACTCTCGTATATGAAAAATGAATGCTGTTTTTTCTTGTCCTTCATTACCTTGAACAAGTATTAATGTCATAACTGGGCTTTTAGATAAAGTGTATTCTGTTCCCTGAGGCCAGTTCAGCGGGTACTCATCATATGAGTATATATATTTTTTTTTACGTTATCCTGATCTTGACCAATCTCGTTAATTAAAATTGATTGACCTAATATATCTCTACTGAAATAGTAATGATCTTTTGTTTCTTTATTCGCTGGAAAAGTATGGTATTCGCTTGATAACAAATCTTTTACCTTTCGCTTAAAAACTTCCTCAGAAATTGATTGATTATCCCACTCGCCAACTAGTTCGATAAATTCCTCCATCAAAGGAGCTGGTGGTTGTTTAATAGGTTTTACTTCAGTTTTAAATGGTTCTTTGAGATCTAAATTTAACCCAACAGCAATAGCATTCTCCGCATTGGTTAAGATCCTCATCTTATTTGGTCTAAAACCTTCAATGTAACCTTTAGCTTGCTCCAGCGCATCACTTGGATCAACTTGTCCTTCAGTTCCAGCCTTGAGTTCAATAAGAATTGGAACTGAATCAATAGCACGATCAGGTCCACGAACAAGCAAAACAATATCAGCATAACCTCCTCCAGCAAATTGTTCCAGATAGAGTTTGGTATTATCACGATATCGAAAGTTATCAAACATTCCTGCTACAAAACCATGTTGACCAGCTTCACGAGCTTTAATGCCATAAACATTAGCTTGCAAGTCTAAATTGGTGTGAATTTTTTTAATATAATTTAGAATGTCTTCGAGATTTTCCTTAGCTTGACGTGTATCTGAACTGACAAGCTTTTCTATATAATCCTCTAGGTAAATAGATTTACCCAGCTTTTTTGTCACTTCTTGAAACTTTACTGTAGGCTCAATAGGTTGATCTATAATCTTCTTTTTACTTTCTACCTTAATGTTTATTTTTTCATCTTCTCCATCACTCTTTAAGGTATATCCCTTTACTGACGTAAGTCTTGATAACTCTTTTCTAACATCATCACTAAGATCCTTACCTGATTTACCTAGAAACTGCTTGATTTCATCAAAAAATTTATTTTTAAACGCATCATTACCCTTTAACTCACCAGAATCAATTTGCATTGTTTGAATATTTCCATATATATCCTTAGCTTTATACTCCAATACGTTATTCTTCAGATATAAATGTAACTTCTTCGACTTAACATCCTTGTCTGACTTTGGTCTGCTTTTTACTAACTCATACTTATCTTTCAAAATTTTTATCACATCAATTTGAAGCTTACGTTCGTCTAATGGAGTGTAATCTCTACCCATCACATTCTTCCACTCACCTGTGGTGAATTCAAAATTCCTAGTGCGTGTTTGTGGGGAGTTAGAATGTTGAGCTTCTATATCTTCAGTGAAAATAAAAACATGTGTTTTGGATTCTGTTTCTGCTACAACTTTTAAAGTTCTTGCTCCTTCAAAATGAAAATGTAACTTTTTTATACCTAGCTTATCGTTAAGCTTAGTATCTAACACACTGGAAAACCAACCTAGAAATCGATGAGGAAAAAAACCAGCCTTTTCACTAGAGTGCAAATAAGATTGTATTTGATCAACCAATGATTGAAATCTTGCTTCAAAGGACTTATCCAGTAGATCTGCAGAGGTTGAAGGGTCTACTTTCCCAAAAAGTAACTCTATTAGTTCAAAATCTTGTGATTTCTCTTGTTGTTGATTGTTATCAACCATAACTACCTCCTGATTTTAACCTTATTTTAACCTTTTACAATCTTTACTCTCACTAAAATTCTTTGTATGCTTTCGTTTAAGTCTAAGTAACTGAATTTTCAAAAAGAGAAACTCTACACTTTGCTTCTAATATCAGTAACTTCCTGTTTTACAGATTCTACATCTAATGATGCACTTGGTAACTGACTATCACCTGCTCCGCTATCTAATTGCCTGTTTCTAATTCTAGTGAATATCTCATGTATTGATTTATCTTCTTCCATAATAGATTGCATTTGCTCTTGATTAAGAGATTTTATAATTTCCGGCAATACCTTAATATCCGCATTCTTTTTGATCAGACAAGCAATTCTATTCCTAGATGCATATCCTATACCCAACTTATCTAAAAAGTGTTGCTTATGAGTTTCAAAGCCAGAACGATTCCACATGGAGGTGAGCATGTCACTACCAGATTTAATAAAACTATCATCTGGTACAGAAACAAGTGAGTCCAATGCTCCAAACATTGATGTACTATAACCTTCAAGAGATAAATCTTCTGACTTTAAATGTTCAAATAGCTTTTTGGCACTTTCAAAGAAATAACCTGCTGTTAGCGTGCTTAACGTATAATGATACTTATTTTGCTTAAAATCCCTTTTCAATAACTCATGATACTTATCTTCATGAAGGTTACGTAGACAAAAATCAACCATTCCAACATCGTCAGCAGAAAAACGTCCTTTATTATATGCCACTTCCATCAACAAATCTTCTTTCCTTTTCGAAGACACAGAATCAATTGATTGTAACTTATCCCAGAAGAATTCCAAAG
The DNA here is from genome assembly GCF_964026725.1 of Wolbachia endosymbiont (group B) of Germaria angustata. Classification (NCBI taxonomy): domain Bacteria; kingdom Pseudomonadati; phylum Pseudomonadota; class Alphaproteobacteria; order Rickettsiales; family Anaplasmataceae; genus Wolbachia; species Wolbachia endosymbiont (group B) of Germaria angustata. The sequence continues at coordinate 1,158,990 of NZ_OZ034691.1, read as the reverse complement.
CTTCAACATACTTTTCTAGCATCGCAGATTTAAAAGCATAAACGTATGGATGCTCATTATTTAACTTCAACTGATGTTCCTGGTTATTTATAGCATGTGACCAGTAGATCATTAAAGCCCCGTTATTACATCCCTTAACTAAACTCTCTACTGTCTTATTACCTAACGTTAATTTAAATTCTTCAAAAATAGCTCTTATCTCGTCTTCAAAACAACACCAGCATGCAATCCTGTAGCGATCAAAGGGTCTAATAAGACTTCTTTGCCCATCTAAAGTTTTCAAGGCTAACAATTTTTCCCCGAAAGTATACCTATTGAGTCTAATTTGTCCTGAAGCATCTTCTATCTTCCAACAAGTTTCATCTTCTAAAACTTTCTTAAAAAGGGATGGTATTATTGTGCTATCCCATTTATTCAGCAATGTCTGATATGCAATACACCATCTTTTAATCTCTAACTCTTTAAGCCCTTTATGAGGATCATCCTCTTTAATGGAAGTTAGTAATACCTTTTGTACATTTTCGTAACCCATACTTACCCCCCCTAACAAGATTTAATATATTTTAGACATGTTGCTCTACCTTTAAAACTTTGTCAATTACCATTATGTATAGAAAAATTTTCTAACCCAAAGTAGTTTTAGGCAAAAGACCCTTAATAGACTCAATACATGACATTTTATTTATTTTGAATTTTGTTTCATCATGAGCTTGTCTTCATTATTCTTCCGCAAGTAAATCAATATTAATTTAGCAAAACATATTATTAAGATCTCAGGTAAGATAACCGTTTTCAGCACTCAAAACCAAGGGCGGTGAGAGCTTTTTGTTTTGGGATGTGTTGGTCTACCATGTGTACCGTACGAACTTTATTTATATGGTAATTTCACTGTAAGCTAAAACCAGCTATATTGGATCACTTTCGCTAAATCTACGTACGAACTGGTTTGCCTAATTTTATTGCAAAGATTTCAAACTTCTATTTTTATAACCTTATTTTTAAGCTGCTTGTTCTCACAAAGATACGCCCTTTTTTGAAGGAGTAAACAATTGAATTTTTTATAACACTAACTAGCATGGTACTTTCACTAAAATATGTTTTGAAAAAGTTAGTTGACCTGTAAATAGTTCTCTACTAATATTGGCATGTGTTTATTCATTTTGCTGAAGTTGCTCCTTACAAGTTTGTTGTAAAAAAACTTCAGCAGTTTCCGTACTCCTTTAAAGCATCATATTCCTATATATTAAATATAGCTGGTGTTCTCAGTTTTGTTGATCTATAGTAAAATTGGCTAAAACTTCCAGTAATAAACAACTTTTAACCTAGCAGTACTCACCATAAAAACTTAACAAAAATATGAGTAGTAAAAAGATTATGTTGAATTAGCTTGACACATACTACACATTCTATATAATATATCCTATATCTAGAGCTAGCAGGTAATATGGGTACAGGGCCAGTAAAATATATTGCAGAACCTATCAGTGAACAAAGCAAACACACTGATGAGCAAAAACTGAAGTGTGACCTAAGTGCTGGACAAGAGTGTTCAGAAATAGGTAGCCCAAAAACAGAAGCAACTGAATTACCAGTAGATAGTTATTATGAATTCATTAAGCGAGATTTATTTTGGGCTGATAGAAGTTTGATAGATGATAAAAAATACTTAGAGGATTTAATAGATGAGTGGCTTATTCATGCACCTAACTTAAAACTGGAAGAGAGTCAAAAAAAGTTAAATCAAAAATTACTCAATAGTATTATAAAAGATTTTAATATGGGGAATTATGACTCATTTTCAAATCTTAAGCAGTTTTTAGAAAGTAACGAGAAAAATAAAGACCTGAAGTACGTTCTTAATCTAAAAAGAGGACATCTAGGAACAACAGTATTGAATGTGTTTGTCGCACACGATGAAGCCATTCATCCTCTTCTCAAAGCTGGTGCTGATTTAAATATGCAGGATAATAAAGGTAAAACACTTTTTCATGATACTGCTATTTATTCCAGTGAGTATGAAGGTCTAAAGTATCTCTTAGATGCAAAAGCTGATCCAAATATACAAGATGAAAAAGGTAACACACCTTTACACTATTATGCTGCTAAGTGTAGTGATCAAAGCAGAAAAACTATGGATTTGCTCATAAGCAAAGGAGCTGATTTAAGCATAAAAAATAACGATGGAAAAACTCCACTGCAAGTTGCAATTGATAATGACAACATTATAGGATGTTTATTAACTAATAGTCAAAAAAAATTAAGAGAGCAACTAGGTAAAATGCTTCTCGCTACAAGTTCTGATGAAGATTGGGATAATGCTTATGATCCAGAGGTTGAAAATCTAAGAAAGTTTTTAAATCAATATGAAAATGACAACGACTTAAAGATAGTTTTAAATGTTAAGGATGATAGTTCAGTACTTCTTGATTCGCCATCTCGTCAATTTCCTAATGTAAAAGCCTTGCTCTTAAAAGCAGGAGCAGCTGATTTTATAGGTAAAAAACAAGATAATTATGAAAAATGCGATAGTTTTTTATCAGAGATTTATCAAATAAATTACCTTGCTAAACGCGATGAGTTTTTAAGTAAGGTAGTAAAAGCTAAAAGCATGATTGAATTACAAGAAGTTGTAAATGAGATTATAGCTTCTGGAATGAGATTAAATTTTGCTAAAGACAAAGATTATTACTTTGCAGATCACGTACTAGAAAAAATTGCTCAGCTAGAAGGAAGCTATGGAATTGCGAGTGATATAGTATGTACATTAATATCAAGAGGAGCAAAGTTAAAAAGGTCAGAAAGTTTAAAAGTCATTGATACAATAGAATTAAAGTTCAAAGCTCATAAGGCTAATATGATCAGTGCTCATTTAGAGTATGTTAATAATGCTGAGGAATTTTTTAGAATTGCAAAGGCTGCTACCAGCGGTCAACTATATGATGGAAAAATCGATAATAATGTATCTTACTTAGAATACTCAGAGGATAGTATAATAGATGTTGCAAGAATCACAGATAGAACAAGAAATCTGGAACTAATTCAGGAATCATATAGAAGGGATATAATAAAAATTGGCAAAAGTGAGGTAGAAATTATAACCCAAGATGGCATAAGGAATTACACAGATCTTACAGAAGGCAGCGATATAGTATTAACTTTCTATACCAGTTTGGGAAATATAGACGTTAGACTGTATCCTGACGTACAGGATAAAAGCAAGATTATAGTAGAAGTGAGTAATAGAGAAGAAATATTAGAAAAATTCAAAGGTCGCGAAGAAGAGTTAGGCAATGATTGCGCACTCGGTGACTACTGGGTCTACAATGCTATTGAACAGGGATATTTTGAAAGGTCTGGAAAATTAATGCATCCTGAAGTAATAAGCGAGTCTAACAACAAATGGACAGAACGTGAAGAGTTAAGAAGGGATTCTATGGAGGAAATTGCTAGAAGGCATAAGTTATTACAAGATTTACGCAATATTGAGTCTAATATTGTAAAAAAGGAGAAGAATTTTGACGTAAAAACTTACCTGATAGATATCTTTAAAATTTTATCTAGGTTCTATGAAGAAAAAGGGGATATTTCTAAAACAGACTTAGCTAAAGCAGCAGAAAAGGAAAGTAAAAAATTGGGGTTAGAAGGTAAATACAACTGGAGTAAGATTTTTAGTTTAGAGGAAGAAATTATTGAAAAGGCAGAAAAACAAGGTGATAAAGAGCAAAAATCAAACATACCTGATGACTTCTATTTAGGGCACGCAATCAATAATGGAAGCTGTTTTTTTGATTCATTCAGGCAAAGTCTGGAACAACAGAAGGGAATCAAAGTTACTGTAGAGCAGTTAAGGAATGAGTGTAAGAGATTTGCGCAAGACAATCCTCCAGAGTGGTTTATAAGTAAAATTGGCAATGACTTTGATGAGGTTGAAGGTGAGTTCGTAAATCGTGGAATTACGTGTAACCAATATATCAATAGCATTGGAAAGAATGAATTTTGGGGACGTTCCGATATCGAGGGCAGAATACTTTGTGATAAGTATGGTGTGAAATTGCATGTTGCAGAAAGTAACCCATTGCACACTATTGATAAGCAACAAGATCCGTTCTTGCATCAGTTAATAGATAGCTCAGGATCAAAAGCAGGTAAGATAGATTATAGTCACAATAGTGTCTTACATATGGTAAATGGAGGCCATGATCATTTTCAACCCCTACTTTATAGAAATAAGGCCTTGGCAAAACAAACGCAAGAACAAAAAGATTCCTTATGCTATTCAAGCTTGCCAAGCTGTAGTATGGATGAGTTAAAGATAGAAAAAGCATCTCATCAACAGAAGGCACTGCTTGTAAGTAGACCATAGCTTTGTATATGATTTGTTACACAGCAATGATGGGAGAAGTTTATTTAGTAAGTTGAAAAAGAAACTATTTTATTTAAAAAGTTTACTTAATGTTTATGGATTTTCAAGTACACTCTCAGATTCAAAAGGGGCTATAGATTGCTCGACATGTACTATTTCCTGGAGTTGTGTGCTGAAGTTTAGAGTATTGCCTTTTTTGATGTTTAAAGAATTTTCCTCTAAATCTACTATTAAAATATGCAGCTAAAATTGGATACATCTTCTACCATTGTTGCACCTAATATGCTAAAATCTTCATCACTTATATTGATTTTCTACATAATTGATTTTGTAACATTTATTTGCTCTTCTATATCGATTTCAACATCTTTTTGTGTGGCCCTTTGTAGTAGCTCCTTTTGCAATAACCTTTTTTAATTTTCTGGCACATACTTTTTTCGATGTTTTTTCATGTTGTTTTTATAAACGTTACGACGCTGAGCCGTAAAACTTCTCTAATTGTTCACTCCACAGCATCGGTATTTCTCTCAAATCAACTAACTTCAAACCCCTTGGCTGTCTCCCATTTACTATGTCTTCCTTAATCTTCGGAGCTAAATAATTTAACCTTAAAATTTGCTGTATACGTCTTGTACCTATATTAATTTTGATACTCAGTTCTTTCACACTTCTATATTTCCCTTCTTCTAGCTGGCGTTTCCACAGATGGGCTTTTACCACTGCTTTGAGTAACGCATTATTTGTTTTCCCTTCTGGCTCTACTACTGTGCATTTCTTTCCTTTCTTTTTTATTGGTATAAATTCCACCTTATCCTCTAAACTCACCTCTATTCCATCTTCTTTTATCATTACTCCTTTTATTAACTTTTTCACTACTTCTTTCTGCTTTCCAAAATTTAAATTTTCCCATTTTTCTTCGGTCTTTTCTCTCCAATTTTCATATATCTGCTCCGCTTTTCTCATCACTTCTTTTTCTACTTCTCCTGCTACTATTGTTCGATTTACTGATTCACAATTCTTTCCCCTTAAGTGATTGTTGCATACATAATATCGGTACCTTTTATTTTCTTTTTTTGAGTATGTCAGTGTCATATTTACACTACAGCTCTTACACTTAATTATTCCCCTAAGCAGCGCTTCCTCATATTTTGCTTTTCTATATGGCTGATTACTTATCAATTCCTGCGCTTTTTGCCATTTTTCTTCCTCTATTATTGCTTCATGCTTTCCTTCATACTCTTTCTCATAATGCCTGATTTTTCCCATATATATTGGATTTGTTATTATTCTTCTCACCGTTGCTTTTTTAAAGATATCCGATTTTGTTCTGTAACCTTGACTATTTAATTCCCTTGCTAGTTCTGCCATTGACTTCAGCTCCAAATATCTTTCAAATATGTGCCCTACTATTTTCGCTTCTTTCTCATTTATTATTAATTCTTTATCTTTTACATCATACCCTAGCGGCAAAGTTCCACCCATCCATAATCCCTGCTCCTTTGATGTTGCTATTTTATTTTTTACTCTTTCTACAATCATTTCTCTTTCTAGTTGTGCTGCTCCTGACAATACCGTTTGTACAAATTTTCCCATTGGCGTATTATTATCAAATATTTGTGTTACTGCTACAAAATTTACTCGATGTCTTCTAAAAAATGACGTTACTTCGATGCTGTCTTTTGTTTCCCTTGATAGCCTATCTAGCGTATATACTACTACACAATCTACTTCTCCTTTTTTTACATCTTCAAACAATTCCTTTATCGCTGGTCTTTCTAAGTTTTTTCCTGAGAAACCTCCATCATCGTACCTTTTGGCCAATATTACCCAACCCTCTCTGCTCTTTATGTACTTTTCACATGCTACTCGTTGCGCATCTAAACTGTTAAACTTCTGCTCTAGTCCATCCTCATTTGATTTTCTCGTATATATCGCACATCTTACCTCTTTCAGCATTCTTTCTCCTTATCTCTCATTCCAAATAGAAGCGGCCCATTGTAGCTCATTCCCATTATTTTTCCGGCTACTGCTGACAATGATGTGAAAAATTCTTCTCGGTAGATTAAACCCTTATCTGTTACCATTACCGCATACGTCTCTTCACCTCTCTCTAATATTAATTCTGTCCCCTCTACTGGTAATTTATCGCTACTTATTCTTTTTCCCTTCTCTAGCCGATCTGCCAGATACTCTAGTCTTTTTGTCCCCTTTCTTGACATTTCTCCATACGCTTTTTCCTGCATTCTATAAGCTAATCTCGGTATCAGATATTTCTTTGAGTATCTAGGCGCTTCTTCTCCATATACCTTCTTCCATATTTTTCTCAGCTCACCCAAAGGTTTTCTCTCTAAATTCATTACTTTCTTTTCTATTTCTTTCTCCATATTTTCAGCTCTTCATAAATAGCTTTTCAATTCTGTCTATTTTTTTCTTCAATACTTCAGTTACTTCTTTACTGGTTTTCGCATAATCCATCGCTGTCATTCCAAATTTATCCGCTTGCTCTATTTCTCCTCCAGCTTTCACTAGCTCCTCCACTATTTCTTTTTCTCCTACCATACATGCAAGGTGCAATGGAGTGCATTTATTGCCATACTCTTCAGCATTTACATTCCCTCCTGATTTTATCAATTCCCTCACGATTTCTAGACGTTTCTCCGTTACCGCTAGGTGCAGTGCTGTGTATCCTTCTACATCTTTAGCATTCACATTCGCTCCTTTTTCGACTAATAACTTCACTGTTTTTACCTCTACTGCATAATGTAGAGCTGTTCTTCCATTCTTGTCTCTTGCATAAATATTTTTATATGAGTTCTCTAATAGTGACTCCTCTTTTCCTTTTTTACTCATGACCTACCTCACCTTTTCTCTGAATTTAAACCCCTTCTTTAAGCCCTCCTTTTCACCCCCTCATCTATCATTTCACTTACTTGGCTCATTATTTTGCTTGCTAAATTTTCACATTCTTCCTTTATTAGTGATTTGTCTCTCTTCCTTATTTCTCCTATCTCTATTATTTTTAGCTCCGGCATGTAGCTTCCATTCAACATGTCTGCTATTTCTCCCACTAGCCTCTCTATTCCATAGCACGTCAGTTCTCTACTTTTTGTTACTCCACCTTTTTCTCTCAGAAATTTGCTCGCCTTTTCACTTTCCCAAATGTAATACATTGGTGTTGCACCATATTTATTCAGTTGATTAACCTCAGCTCCTGCTTTTACTAGCTCTTTTATTATTTCAACTCCTCCTATTTTGCATGCAGAGTGGAGTGGCGTACATCCAGTGACATATTGAGTGGCATTTACTTCTGCTCCCGACCTTAGCAACACTTTTACATTTTCTAAGCTTTTCGCAAATACTGCACAGTGTAGAGGTGTATAACCATTTTTATCTCTTGCATTTACCTCTGCTCCTTTTTTTATTAATAATCTCACTGTTTTGTAATCAGAGATTTCTACTGCTTGATGCAAGATCGTCTCTCCTTCTTCATTTTTTTTGTTAATATTTTTAAATCCGTTACTTGATACTTCTTTAAAAAACTTACTCTTGCTAAAACTCATTTCATACCTCATAAAATTAGCTTTTCTAGCGCCAGACAAATTTCTTATATTTACCTGCCGCTATTCAAGTCATGTCCTTTTTAGCATGAGAAAGCAAGTCTTTTTCTTTTTATTTCATATACTTTTACCTATTATTAATATAATGCATAAGGATCTAAATATAAGTATTTAACTTATTATAGATATTACTTGACTATTTTTCCAACTTCTGTGCAAATGTCGATGTTCGTGCCACTTCAGTACTCCTGGGTAAAATACTAAAATGTAATTTTCTAATTCGTGTATCGAATCTTCTTTTCCTGAACTTCTATCATTTTCGCAACTAACGTGATATTCCGTTAAATTAGCTTTCGCAACCTTTTGATCAGTAAGATTCTTTGCTTCATATTCATAGCTGATATTAAATCTTTCCAAAATTGGTTTGTATTCCAAGTTCCATAGCTGATCAGAAAGTTTATCATTACCAAGGAAAAGTGTGCCTCCTATCTCTTCTTGATAACAAAGAGGAAACAGCTATTTATTTCTCCTAATTTCCAGCTATCTGACAGTACAATCTGTGCTTTGACAAACTTAATTGCTGGTAATAAACTTTGTGGTAATGGATATAGTGCTTTTAAGTTGTACCACAAATGATTTCTTTCATAAATACCGTTATAATTCTTTGTGTGAGGCTCGGTTTCTCCAAGGATTGCTACATCTAGGCGATATATATCATTGCTTAAAGCTCGTTCATAATGATCGCGTAGATAGTTTTCTATAATCCTAATAACTGGACCACTAGACCTGAAAAAATTTACTCTTCCAAACGATAATACTGGTCCATCTTTTTCAACTTTTCTACCTGAATAGTCTGACAATAAGCTGCCGAATAAACTTTCATCTAAAATAAACCTATCAACGTTATGGTGATCATTGAAAATCCTCATTAGCCTTGATCTTGCTGGTAATGATAGTTTTGCAAGTTCTACTACTGCATCTACGAAGAAGTCATTTGGTACCTCTTTTATCCCTACTTGCAACTCAAAAAAGTGTTTACCGGGTGGTTCTTCGATGATTGTAATGTCTTCTATATTTGCCCACTTGAGTGCTATTTTAAGTGATTTAGGTGTTCCTCGCAGTCTTTGAAATTTTACTCCTTCTATTACGGCTTTTCTTCTATCTTTTACCCAACGCAGTATCTCTTCTAAACCATATTCCTCAATCAACCACGGCAATATTTTTTCCCCTAGGCTAAATTTAAATCCTCTTATCCTGCTTGGATCAACTTTATAATCGATTGCATTAACCAGTGCTTGCTCTTGCTTTGTTGCGTTTGGCGGTAATAAACTTTTCATTTGTCTTTTCTTTCAAGTTGCTTTAATTTCCTTTATTTAGGTAGCTTATGAGTAACCAAGAGATCATTGCAGAAAAATAAAGATGTTCTTAATATCGAAAACACTCTCCATAATATTTGACCATATTATCCATACTTTAAAAAACAAGTTACAACTTCTGGAAGAAAATCAATACTTTCGTCTCCCTAACATTGGATCCAGTAAACCTTAAACCACTTATTGCACGCAATCCCCTCACTGGCACAAAACAAAAAAAATACGTTTTAAATCCTATCTAACTTGACGTGGCCAAGCACTGCACACTCATTCCCCAATACCACAACATCCTCTTTTGGTTCTATTAATTCTACGTTTTCTACACCCTCTACAAATAGATTCGCTATTATCCACGATCTTGTTACACTCCATCCCAGCCTTCTACTTTCTTCAAACTTCTTAATAAATTGCTTCTTGATTTCTTCCTCTGATATTATAGGACTTATGCTCATTCTGCTGTGAATATCTATTTCCGTAATATTGCAACCTATCACTGTTACTGTATCGGTTAAAACCCTTATATCCTCTCTAGTAACCTGCTTTTTTACAATTTCAAGTAGCTCTTCTGAAGCTATGCCAGTTGTGGATAATTGTGTTGATAAGATTGAAATTTGTACTTTCCCTGGTATAGTTGATTCCACTAGTGCATCTTTTACTCTACTATCTGCTGACAATGCATGATATCGATAGTGTTCTTTGCTTCCACACGTGCTTGAGCCCACTATTTTTGCTTTAATTCTTTTTCTAAATCGTTCATCATCTTCTTCTTTCTGCCTCTCTACTCCATAAAATTCAGCCAAATTATCAAGATCTTCTCCCCTTGCAAATTTCAGTAAATTACTCTTTACTGCTTCGTTCATCCTTTGTCTGAGCAAAAGTTCTCGCCAGGCTGCTACCTCCAGAATCTTTATCGCTGGATCGGATTCTACTAACGCTGAAAAGGTTTCATCTCTACACACTAACTCCTCCTTCATTCTGGAAAAGATTTCCTCATAGCTTAGTTTTTCAATAATATTAGATGTCTGCATTTCTAAACAACTATTCCACTAATACCTATGAATTTGCCTTCTGAAAGATACATACCTTCAAGTACAAGAGTCATTTTTCCTTCTTTAGCTTCAGCAATCTTTACTTTTTCTAACTTAAATCTCTTCTCAAATTTCCCCAGTGCTTCTGCTGTTGCTGCATAGATTTCCAAAGTTAAATCTCTATTTATTGGCTTATCTACTAATTCAAATAATCGAGAACCATAATCTCTTCTCATTACTCTACTGTTAATAGGAGTGGTCAGTATATCAATTATCGACTGCTTTAAGTGCTCTATTCCTTCTAACGCTTTTCCTGTTTTAGCATCCATACCCTTCATTTCTATTTTGCAAAAACGCTTTCACTGCCTTTTATTACTTTAAACCCACATGAAACTATATCTCCTACTCTTCCTACACTAAGACCATTTGCAAACACTGTTTTTGATCCTTCAGTTAATGCTCTTCCTTCACTAAAACTGTCTCCTTGTCTACATATTGACTTACCGTTTACAAAAACATTATTACTTCCGCTAATGCAGAAATGTGGTATAGCTTCTCCACAGTAGTCTCCTAACCTCACTATTCCTTTGTTCAATTTAAGTCGATCCTTTCTGCTTTCAGTTTTATTCCACTTTTTGTCATTTCTATCTCTGATTTTCCTACTTTGAAATTTAATTTATCCACTACAGAAATTTCAAGATTCTTGCTCTCTTTGTCATACAATAACTTTGTTCCATCTTGAAATACTAAACTGTTAATCATTTCACTATTCTCTGGAGCAGAATAATTTTGCTGATATATTCCAGCTAGTACTACTCCTAATGATAACTCTCCCAATGGTGACAATATTACTACCTGTTCATTTATGCTTGGTGGTAGCCAGCTTCTTTCCTCTCCTGCTCTAGAAGTTATCCATGGAAGAAAATCTGTTAAAAGTTCTCCTATTTTCACTCTTACTTTTGCTTTTTCATAATCTATTTCTTTTACAATTCCTATACGAATAACGTTTGCTAGCTTCCTATTCAGCTCTGAAATTGCAAAACTATGGTCTAACATGCACTTCACCTATCTCAATAACATGTGGCATTATGCCAGTTGACCATACTGATTTACCCGAGTGTACCTCATGAACCCATTCAACTAGCCACACAAGATAAGCATCTAGCTCTGGCCTAAATCCGTCAACTTCCGCAGAGATAAATTCAGCAGGTGAAACATTTTCCACATTCCAAGTATTTTTATTTACTACTCTTGCTACTTCTGCTGCTAATGACCTTACAACTAACGAGGAATACTCGACTGTTCCATCAACTACAATCCTTGCCTCAAATCTTGCTTTCAGCGCTAATTCTTCTGTTCCTGGATCATGTCCTTTTTCAAAGCCACTAAGTTCCACAAATACTGCCGGTGCTACTAATTCTTTCCTTATTGCTGGATATACTTCGCATGTTTGTATCGCAGAAATTTCTTTCTTCAGCGTGGTACAAATTTTATCATGTAAATCTTTCAAATTCATCCTTTATAGCTCAATTCACGTTCAAAAAATTTTGTAAACACTTTCTCAACCTCATAATTAACAAGATCTCTCATTACTTTTGATGCTTCTGGTTCCAATGGCAATTTAACTTCCTTTATTGGCAATGCTGCTCTTCCTTCACGTTTAAACATACCGCTATTTCCTTTTGGCATAACTGCTGCAAATCCTCCTATAAACTCATGCTTTCCTACTTTCGATCCTCTTCTTGTTTTTTGTATTTTGCCAATTGTCGATGCTCTAATGTCATAGAGATTTGCTCTAATTAACACTGCTAGTTTTCGCCTTAAAAATTCTTAATCTCTTTCTTATCAAACTTAATTTTATCTGCTTTTCTTCACTGATTTCCTTAGCTGCTTGCGCTTTTAACCATAGTGCCGTTTTGTTTAATGCCTTTACCGTTGCTAATTCTACTTTTCTTCTTTTAGCATTTACATTTTCTATTACCTCAACTTCTATATGAACAGACATTTTACACCCCAGACGCTTTTATTTTCCACGTTATTCCAGACTTGTCTCTAAGTGGCGGTGAGTGTACTTTATATCTTCGATCACCTATAACAAAAACATCTCCTACTATTGGCCTTAACACATCAAACGCACTTACTTCTAACGCTAAAGTTTCTTCCACAAATTGTCCTTCACCAATCTCGTATAATTTATCTGGCTGTTGCTTTAATACTTGTACCATGTATGACTTATCCTTTGATTTATACAAAGCCACTTCTCCTAAATGGGCAAAACAATCTTTTAGTAATCTCTTAATATTCTCTTGCATTCTTTCATAAGTATGCTAATAAGGTATATACTAGTAGAGTCCTCTTGTGCCTCACCAACTTGTAGTTACTCTACCAGTATTGTTATGCTGCAACGACTTTTACTAATGTTCCTGGTCTGTGGCACACTGGCAGAGGATTTGACTGTGTATGTAAATCAGTTCCTCTATCAAACCTCCTTGGCTCTTGTTTTGCATATAGTGGCTGTCCAAGGGTATTTACTGTCTCATTAAAGTCTGCTGGTGCAAAATATGTTGTAAATGTACTTGCTGTTCCTACTGGAAAACAGTGCCCTGTATCTCTTTCTATAAATCTTCTCACGGTTCCTTCAGGATCAGTTGCTTGCCCTCTATATTCCTCAAATGTGATTCCACAGAACGTAAACCCTGACCTCATATCATTCCGAAGCGCTGCTCCTTCTTGCCATCTTTCATATGCTTCTTTTACTTTAGTATGAGAAGTAAGTGCATCAAAAAACTCAGGGCTTACTAAAGCATGAATCCCGGTCATATATTCACCACTTAAGTTGTCTTCAATATGCCGCAATACTTCCAGACACTTACGTTTTACATCTGTTGTTGCTGTTCCAAGGGCAAAATTTACTACTTTTGGTGTTATTTTAAATTCGTTGTACAGATTTAATAATTCTGACCCATCAGCATCTAAAATTATTCCTTTCAGCGCTCCCATACGCAAATGCTCCAACGTTATTGCATGTTTATTTCTCATTAGCTGCAAATGGTCAGTTATTACATCTGCCAGCGCTTTCAGTTCACTCTCTGATCCAAATGCCCTTATTCCTTGCACTTCTTCTGGTAACACCACATCATCATGAGGAATATGAGGAATGGTAAATGTCCTTACCTTTCTTTTACCACGTTTTCCTACTGTTGCTGGTGCCCCTGGTACTTGCGTTGGTAGTAGACTTAAAACTCCATTATGTTCTTCTATTGTAATATGTCTAAATCTTACTGACCTACTTGGAAACAAATTTAGATTTTCAACTCGTCCATAATTTATCGGCAATATATTCATCGCATTTGTTAGTGCCGTCATGCTAAATGCTGTATTTGTAAATGGATTTTGCATTCTTTTTCCCCCTTATTAATTTAAGTTACACTCCCTTGCGGACAATGATCCCTCGTCCTTCAAGTTGCTTTATTGCTTCAGCTTTCTGTTCTTCAGTGATATTTGCTGGCCACACAACTGCATGATCTGCTAGTATTGCACCACGAGTAATAATTACTGCTTTGGCATTTTCTGTCGCATTTACATCACTTACTATTGCACCTATTGCTGTTTGTGTGCCATCTGTTCCAGCAGGATTAAGTACTCTAATAAAACCATCTTCCGTCTTTTTGGCAACTACTGCACCAAGCTTAAGATTTTGACCTTTAGCTACTGTTATTTGGTCTCTTGAATATAGGTTGGACACTTCATATTTCAGAAGATCGCCTAAATTATTTCCTTCAGTTATACTTATCATGTCTTTTTCTCTCCTTTTTTTATTTTTTTTACCGCCGTGTTTATAACTGCTATACACTGCGGTTATTACCTTATAATTAGCCATTATGGCGCATTTTGGACACTTATTTACCGCAGAGCACTATATATGGCGGTTATAAAATTTAAATGCACCGACTTTTCGCTACCTGTGTCATCAAATCTTCCTGCGAATTCTGTGGTATTGCACTCAGTATCTCTGTCTTCTTCGTTCTCTCTGCAAGTAATTCCATTAAAACCTCCCTTGCTTGCTCAACACTTACGCCCTGCTCAATAAATTCTCCTATTTTCTCTGGCATTCGTGATAAGTTACATAAACGTATTAATTCAACAACTTCAGTACGATACTTAGTTAAATTATCAGTTTCTAGGTCAGTTGTAGTTTGTTTATTCATAGTATTTTCTCCTTTGTTAATAAATTCAAAAAATGTTGTAACTCCATCTGCAAGACCTATTTCTACTGCTTTCTCGCCAAAATATAGACCTGCTTCTGTTGATCGAATCTTTTCAATTGAAAGACCTCTGTTTCTTGCTATTAGCTGCACAAACATTTCATATAGTCGGTCTACTTCTTTTTGTAAGCTTTCCAGACTTTCAGACGTCATTGGCTCATGTGGATTTAAATCATTCTTTCTCTTGCCTGCAAAAATAGTTGTGTATTTTATTCCTTGCTTTTCATCAAAACCGCTTTGGTCAATGTGACTTGCAATAACACCTATACTTCCAACACCAGAGGTTCTACACACAAAAACCTTTTCAGCGCTTGAAGCTATAGCATATGCAGCAGAGTACGCATCATCATTTGCTATCGCTATTATCCTCTTTTTTCCTCTTACACCGTAGATAAAATCAGCTAGATCAAACACTCCATTTACTTCTCCACCTGGACTATCTATGTCAAGTAGAATCGTCTCTATGCTTTTATCTTCTAAAGCACTCTCTATCTCTTCATGAATATTTTCATACGAAGTCATATCTAAAATATGATCAAAAGCTTCTGTTTTTTTTGTCAAAACTCCATAAATACGTATTATTGCTATTCCTTTTGGGTTTATATGAAAATGCTTTAAGTTCTTAAAGATAGGTTGTTTGCTATTATATAATGATAATAGTTCAAAGCTTCTTCTCTCTACCATTACTGGTTTATTTATCCACATCACCTTCCTTCCCTTTTATGATTAATGTCAGAATCGAAACAAAGTCCAAAAGAATCAGCTCGCTTTTGATCTTCGGCAATCTCTTGATCAATTTCTTCAACATCGTAACCCAATTCTGAAACAACTTCTGAGCGACTCTTGAAGCCATTTCTTACTGCCATCTGTTGTGCTTGTTGATCTTTCAGTGGATCCACCCAATCAAATCCCTGTGGTATCCATTTTACTTCTTCTTTCGCTGCTTTTGCCACTTTTTCATCTATACGGAGTTCTCCACAAAGTACTGCTAACTCTAGCCATCTACTCCATACTGGTCTACAAAATTGGAATACCATAATGTTATGTTGCAGCATAGCGCATCGACGACGAAACTCTATCAGTCCTGCTCTGATTGATGAATAATTAACACCCGTTAAATCTCCTGTTAGTTGTTCGTATGTTATCCCTGTGCCTATTGCAATAGCTCTCAGCTGCTGTCTCATGAATGCTTCATAACTTCCTCCAACATCAGATGGCTCTGAAAACTTTATATCCTCACCTGGATCAAGTAGTTGCATAGTACCAGGTTCTAGGCCTGATAGTGCTACTCCTTGCTCATTTGACTCACTTTCACCTAAAATATTTGCTTCAGGATCGAGTCTCGTAATGAATCCCGCAAACATTGCAGCAGTCTTTTTTCGTACTAATTCTGCATCATCATACTGGTCAAGTTCGTAAAGTTTTAAAAGCACGTTAGAAAGCCAAGGTTCCCCTCTAATTTGTCCAGGTCTCAGTGGTTTATAGATATGTAAAACATCGTTTGCTGGCACTCTTACTGACTCTCCAAAGGTATTTTCACCAGGGTGTTCTTTAAATAAGTAATAAGCTTCTCTTTGCCCAAGCTTGTTAAACTCAATCCCGTTTCTTATTACATTACCATTTGCTAAAGTTTGATTTGTTTTATTGTCTAAATGTTCAGACTCAAGTACTTGCAGTTGTAATGGCACAGAAAATCTATCTTCCAGCTTTCTCGTTCTTAAACGTACAAAACATTCTCCACCCTCTATCATACTTCTGCATACTAGAGCTTGTAATCCATAAAAATCACTTATTCCACAGCTATCTGCTTCGTCTGTCCATTTTAGCCATAATTCTTGCACCTTCTTTCGAAATTCTCCATCTCTTGCTTTTGATTGTGGTTTTATTCCTGTTCCAATAGAGTTACTTACTATCGTATCAATTATATTTGCAGCGTAAGGATTTTTTCTCACCATATCACGTGATCTACTACGTAAAGTTTCAAGGCTTTGAGACAGCAAATTGTTTATACTTCCTAACTCTGGTTGAAAGTGAAAAAATCTTCTTCCTGATCCTGCTGCATCCCACGCTGAGCTTTTGATTTTTGGCTTACTAAATAGTTGTTTGAATGATTTGAGTAGCATTACTTCTCTTTATCTGAAACTTTAGATAACTCAGCTTCTAATTCCTCTATCGTTGGTAAAGCTGTCTTTATATTCTCTGGTAGACTTTCAGTTATTCGATATTCTGCTAGTCCTATTGGTTTTGTCATATCTTTTAGAGTGTATTTTGCTAGTACATCATTTTTAGATTTACATAAAATCAACCCTACAGATGGTTGATCTGTCTCGTGTTTTAGCAAGTCATCTACTGCTGAAAGGTAGAAATTCATTTTACCGGCGTATTCTGGTTTAAACTTATTATCTTTCAATTCAATTACTATAAAACAACGTAATTTTAGATGGTAGAATAATAGATCGACAAAGAAGTCTTCATCACCAACATCTAAATGAAATTGTCTACCTACAAATGCAAAGCCTTCACCAAGTTCTAACAAAAACTTCTCCATATGTCCTACAAGACCTTTTTCTACTTCTCTTTCATGAGCATCCTTTCCTATACTTAAAAAATCAAAAATATATGGATCTTTTAACGTGTAATGCGCTAGATCTGATTGAGGTGAAGGTAACTTCTCTTTAAAATTAGTGATAGCCTTTCCTTGACGTTTATGTAACCCAAGTTCAATCTGCATTACCATGATGTTTCTTGACCAGCCATGTTCTATAGCTTCTTTTATGTAGAATAGCCTCGCTTCTTTGTCCCGAACTAAGTCCATCAGAAATACATTATGTCCCCATGGCAATTGGGCAACAAGTTGTTGCACAAATTCAATATCTTGATATTCCCCTGCAAACTGCCTCATATATTTTAGATTTCTTGTGCTAAAACCTTTCATTTCTGGAAACTCAGCCTTTAAGTCTCTACTTAACTGCTCAATTACTTTGGATCCCCAACCTTGGCTCTTTTGTTTTTCTAGAATCTGTGTTCCAATATAATGATAAAGTAGTAGTAGCTCTTTATTTACTGTTCTTGCTGCTTTATAACGACTAATAGCAATCTGTTCTTTCAGCTGCTCTAAAAATTCTGTATATTCTTTTGCTATAATTTTTGTCATACGGTTCCTTTCAACGATTTTCATCATTATATGATCCCCTTACTCGTTGAAAAAACAATTTTCCTCTTTGGCTTCATGCCCGCAACTTTTAACCCCGCTTTTATTCGTTGCCTGAGCTCCAATAAATCCTTTATTTGAACTTCCCCGTACCGTACAATATGGTCACCATATGCAATTGATACTACTCTCTCTCCATTTTGTAGTTTCTTTATCGCTTCTTCGACTTGAATTAAATATTCTTCGTTATACATTTCACTTCTCATTCAACCATTGGCTTTGCCTTACTTTTTTAGGCTTTTTGCTTTCCATTTTTCCACTCAAACTATTCCATTTACTCTCTGGCCAACGATCGATTCCAAGCGCAATAGATGCAGCTCTCGCATAAATTCGGCAATCTAGCACTTCATTTCTTTCTCTTACCTTTTGCCACTCTTGTTTGGTGTATCCTTTCACCACTTTGCTGACTAATTGCTCTGCCGTTAACTGCTTAAAATATTCGGGTGCATACTCAGGAAAATGACAATATCCTGCTGGCACTTTCTCTTCTTCTTTTAAAATATTAAGTAGCTGAAAAAGCTCTGACTTTAATATCGATACTCCTACTGGCCAGAGCTTTATTCCTCTTTTTAGCTTTTGACCACCAACTGTTATATCTACTCTACTTGGGCTGCTCAGTGGCACTAGGGCTTTATTTACACCTTTGACTGCCATTACTCTTCCAGATCCTTGATGACCTCTTACCCAGTTGTATACTTCTTGCGTTGCATATCCAGCATCTACCGCCATCATGCTTATCATATATTCAAGCCCATTTTCACCAATAAAATGATGATTGAGGAGCTCCGAAAGCTTTCCCCATACTTCTCCACCTCCTGTATCTCCTTCAAATACTCGATAGTCTATTGACCAACTTTCGCGGCTTTTTCCCCAGGCTACAACTTCTACTTCTAAACGATCTTTTTGAACATCAACTCCTGCTGTGAGAACTACTTCGCCTTTTGGTACTGTGCCAATCTGAAAAAATTCTCTTCTGTTAAATAATTGCTTCCAGTCTGGTACTTCTCCTTTATCTACCCAAGTTTCTCCAAGCGTTGTGTTGATCCAAACTTTCAGTAATTGTTCACTTTCCTTTGCATGGAGAAAATCCTCTACTGCTTGTTGCCAACTATACCACCCAACTGGACTATAAAGACTTGAAAGATGAAATCCTTTTTTCTCCCCTTCTTTTGCCTCTGTAGCTCTCCATTCTCCACGTTCTAGCATCTCTGTCTTTTGATGATTTTCTATTTTGCCGCTACATTCAGTGCAGACATAATGTGCTGTTCTTGAGTCGTTATTTTCCCATTTTATTTGTGACCATTTTAGAACTTGATAGTAATTACAATATGGACATGGTACAAAAAAATATCTCTTATCTGTTGCTTCAAATTCTTTCTCAATTCTGCTTATTCCATGAATCGTTGGTGTTGATACTAAAAAAATCTTTCGTCGTGCAAATGTATTAGTTCGAGCAATACTGAGCAGCACTGGATCTCCTTCACCACCTGAATCTCCTGGATAGGCATCTATTTCATCAAGAAAGAGATATTTTACTGGCATGGACCTGAGACCTACACTGCTATTTGCTCCGGTTATTACTACTATTCCACCTGGAAATTCCTTGCTTTGTACAGTATTCCCTGAATCTCTTGATCTTGGGTCTTTTACTTTACTTTTTAAACATGGTGTACTTTCAATCAGTGGCGCAAATCTTCCTTTTGACCAACGCTTTCCCATTTCAACTGTTGGCTGTACTACTAGCATTGGACCTGGTGTCTGATCGATGATATAGCCAATCCAATTGTTACCAGCTTCTGTTCCCCCAATCTGCGCTCCTTTCATGAATACTATTTTCTCCGCTGGAGAAGATGGAGATAGTGAATCCATGATTTCTTTTAAATAAGGAGTTCTTTCCGTTCTCCATTTACCTGGTTCTGATGCTGCAGTTGGCGCTAGAACTCGATACTCATTTGCCCACTCTGATACTTTAAGCTGGGGATCTGGTCTTAAACCTTCAGAAAAAGCTCTAGCGTATATCATTGTCTGCATCTACTCATAATTGGTTCTATCTCGACATCATTAACAATAGAACTACACTCCTCCATCTCCATAAGCATCTTTTTCTGAAATTCGTTTTCTATATATCTTTTGCTCATCTCACTTATCATTATTGCTATAACAAGAGCAAATATCCCTGTTATTGTTGCAAAAATGATTGCACTGCTTATTGTTGCTGCTGTTAAACCTATATATGCTGCCATTACTACTGCGCTAACTGTAATACAGATGCAGATAATATTATTATGTTTTTTCATCCTTTTATCTGCTATTTCTCTCTGTGCTATATATTTATTATGAAGGGTTGGAAAATTAACAACGGTATCTCTGCAGAGCAATGACCCATTTTTTTCAGTAAATAAAACTTTAAGTAACTCCAAATTATTTGATTTGATTGCTAAGTGCAAAACAGGTGTATAGTTTGCTCCTTTTTTCAGTAGTAATTTTACTACATGTAAATGTCCTTTTTCTGCAGCAAGGTAAATCGGTGATAGACCTTTATTATTTACAATATCAATATCGATTTCTTCCTTTAAAATAGATTCTACAATCTCAATTTCTCCTCTTTGTGCAGCTAAATGGAGTAGACTATTCTTTTCAGAACCGTATTTATTACTCATCAAAGCCTTCTTTATCTCAGGTTTAGCGTAATCAAATGGTGTCTTGCCGCTATCGTCTTTTACCAGAGGGTCTATATCTTCTCGCGTTAGTAAAACTTCTATTGTTTTCAGTCTTTCAGCATAATGTAGTGGTGTTTTATTTTCGTAGTCCTGCAAATTTACTTGAGCATTAGGCTCCTTTATTAAGCATTTGAGAATATCAAGACATAAGTCTCTTTCATCGTAATTAGTATTACTTACAGCTATATGAACAGGTGATAATTTCATCGAGTTTTGTCCTACACGTGCGCTATTTACATCTGCTCCTAGCTCCAGTAATAACTTTACTATCTCCAATTTTTTGTTGTTAACTGCATAGTGCATCGGTGTCTGATTTCGTGCATCAAAAACCTCGATTTCAGCTTTTCCTTCTCTTATCAAAATCTTTACA
This sequence comes from Wolbachia endosymbiont (group B) of Germaria angustata, assembly GCF_964026725.1. NCBI lineage: Bacteria > Pseudomonadati > Pseudomonadota > Alphaproteobacteria > Rickettsiales > Anaplasmataceae > Wolbachia > Wolbachia endosymbiont (group B) of Germaria angustata. The sequence continues at coordinate 1,138,103 of NZ_OZ034691.1, read as the reverse complement.
ACTTCTGCATGTCCTATGCCTGCTGCTAGATGTAATGGCGTATGATGCAGAGCATTTCGTACATTAACGTCAACACCTTTTCCTATCAAATATCTAACTGCATTAACTTCACCTATCATTGCAGCTAAATGAAGTAAACTATCTTGCTCTGATCCATATTTATTGTTGATTAGCGCTTGTAATATTTCTGCTTTTTTCCCTTCTTTGGCGTAATCAAGAGATGTTTTACCATCATTATCTTCTATAAAAGGATTAATGTTCTTTTTCGTGAGTAACAGATCTACCATACTTAATTCATCAAACTCTATAGCGCAATGTAGTGGGGTTTTTCCGTTTGATCCTCTAATGTTTATATCTACCCCTGGTTGATTAATGAGGCACTTTATTAACTCCAAACTTAGGTTATCAGCCATTTTGTATTCAAAATCTTTTTATATTTTAAATTTAGCATTAGATAATTCTTCAAGTGAGTTTGTAATCTCTTCGGTTAGCGTCTTATGAATCTTTTCAGTGTCACTCAGTGATGCAAGCAGTGCTGAAACTCTATTGGGAATGTTAAGCAAATTATTACGCACAACTCTTGCTACATTAAATGCATCGCGCTTTACTTCCTCTACTGCTACAAGTTCACCAATCCCAGCCTTAGCTTTTGCCTCAAGCAATTTGCCACGTTCCATCTCATTTTTTATTCGCGTTTTTAGCAACATTGTGGAGAGGTTACTTGTATTTTCGTTTTCTGGATTTTTCCTCCTCAGTGGCTGACTTGGATCTCGTATTGCTGCCACCGCTTCATTTGCTTGTTCTCTATTGATCAAACCATCCTCCAACTCAACTATTCCTTTTTTTACTAAATAACAGACATATTGCTTTGATACTCCTATCTCTCTTGCCCATTCTGTTTGTGTGATTTTCACTTTTTTTTCTCCTCTCTCTTGTTTCTACGAATTTTCTTCTTGAATCTCTGAAAAGGTTTTGCCAGTATCAGCAATTTCCTACCTGTTTATACTTGCCGGCGTCTTAGAGATATTTTACTAATATAGAGCGAAGTACTCCGGTTTATAGCTGCTTTCTTTTTACATAGTGAAATTTGGCCATTTTCAACTAATACTATAAATTGCATCTTTGTAGTTATGAGATTCAACCACTACTTGCTCTAGCGTTAAACTGCTGCATTTGGCATCTTTACTATGGTTTTCTTCAAGCACTTTTGTCCTTGCTTCCTTTATTTCCTCAATGAACTTTCCATTAACTTTTTCTGGTTCAATTCTTTCCTCACAATATACAAGATTTGTGCAATTTGTTTTTCTGTAGTAATGTACTCCAAGGAATATCACTGATAGTGCAAGTATACTCGAGCCTATAAGTAGTGATAACCCTACGTTATTAATCAAAGCGTTCTGGTAAAACTTCTGTACACTATTAATACCACCTTCTACATACAGTAATAAAGGCAATACTATATTTGCAGCAACCAAACTGCTTAATAATGCTGTAAATAATGGCCTATCTTTGATTACTGATTCTACTTTATTTCTTCTACTAATGACTTTGTCGTCAATATTAATGAAGTTGTTCTTACCCTTCCAAGCGTTAAGTGTAAAATGTGAATGAGTACCATTGCTGTATTCAAGTTTGAATGATTTTATTACTTTATCTTTTGGTTGATACTTTAGCACCTGATTCAAAGTTTCATTCGCATTCTTTCCTCCTATTTGACACTCTTCAGTATCTCTAAATTGCTTTATTCCACAAAATATTGTGCTAATTGCAAGCAATGAAGTAATTGCTATCATTGGCATAGTAATATAGAGAGGGCTGTTTGCAAAAAATGCAATAAATTGTCCTTTATCCTGTAGATATACCAAAGCTGCAGAAGCGCTAAGTGCAACAGCAGCTATACCGAAAATTACAAATTCCTTCTGCTGCACTGCATATTTTACCCTTGGCAAAATTCTATTTGTTTTCTTTTCTTTTTTAATTAACGGGGTTTCTTCATTATCACTTTTTTCTGATGAGCTAGTTGAAAGTGTAACTGGACTATCATGATTTAATGACATATTCTCCCATCCTTGACTGCCACAAAACTCACTCATTTCTGTTACTTGAGAATTTGATCTTGTCATCTCTGCACTTCTATTGTCTATTCCACTATCACTTCCTTCCAAACTCTTTTTTAAAAATTTTGTATTCAGATCTACAGGTTCACCAATTATATCTTCTGATCCTTTCTTAATTGATGTTTCTTCAGAATTTGACTTTTCCATCTCCGGACTTTGATCGTTTATTTCACCATCTAAACCTCTTTTCGAGAATTTTTTATTTTTGTCTATAGTTGCATACATAGGTTCTCCTATAGCTTCTTGCTCATCACATTTTTCTCCATTTAATTGGAAAGAAGAATGTGGTAGCTTTGGTGGTGCAATATCCTGAATAATACTCAACCGATGATTTTCTGCTGTTCTAGGTGAAGGTGGAGCTACATTTCTAATATTGTCCTTCTCCAACATTCCATTCCTAGGTAACGGCTTTGGTTTATCTCCTAATTCTTTATCCTCTTCCTCTTTTTGCATTTCTTTTGTATTGTCTATTTTGGGGTTGGAAGATGTGTTGGGTGCTGCCTCAAGCTGATCAAGAGAATACGGACGGTTATATTCTATTCCATTTGCCTCACAAACTGCATTAAATTCGTCCTCTATGTCTTTACCATCATCAAATACTAAAGAAGAACAACTCACTGAAAAATCAGAACCCGCTTCGTCTATTTTTGGTGTAATACTGATATCGCTACCATTGGTAATTACATTTAAAGAAGCTAGTTTGCATTCAGTGTTCAAGTCAGGTTCTTGCTTCGTACCTTTTTCAAACAATTCAATTCTCTCCTTAACAGATAGTGTAGAATTTGAAACATTATTTTCTACTTCTTCAGAAAACGATGCTTCATTATTTGTTTGCGACGTTACTACTCCAGCTAACGTCTTTGCTTGATTCATTGAGTGCATCACATTTAATCCAAAGTTATTTACTACACTAAACTCATTAAAATACGGTATATACCAGTAAATTAATATTACACCTACTCAGGCTTACTAAATTTCTGTTTGCATTATCTCTTCCACTTTTTTCTTACTGTTTTTCTTCTTGAATTTCTGCAAAAGTTTTACCAGTACCAGAAAGAATTGCCTCCCTACCTGTGTATATTTGCCAACGTTTTATGGTTACATCTACAAACTTTGAATCTAGCTCTATTGTTCTGCAAATTCTTCCTGTTCTCTCACATGCAATCAGTGTACTTCCAGAACCGCTAAATGGATCAAGTACTATGTCTCCTGATCTGCTGCTGTTTACTATTGCTCTCTCCATTAGCTCTACTGGCTTCATCGTTGGATGTAGTGTATTGTGCGTTGGCTTATCATAAAACCATAGATCACTTTGATTTCTTCCTCCAAGCCACTCACGTTTATTGCCGCTTTTCCATCCATAGAGCATTGCTTCGTATTGTCTTTGATAATCTGATCTTCCTAGCGTAAAGTGATTTTTTGCCCAAATGATAAATGTTGACCATTTTCCTCCTGCCTCCTCAAATACTTTTTGCAACGTTGAAAACTCTGATGATGATATGCAGATGTAAATTGCTCCCTTCGTATATGCTAAAATATTGGAACAGATGTCATAGAGAAAAAGCTCATACTTTTCACCTTGATTATCGTTTAATATTTTTTTATCTTCTCTCTCTTGGCTACTACCATAGTCAACGTTATATGGAGGATCACAAATAGTAATGTCTGCCATTTTATCATCTAACAGTGCTTTATATGATTCAATTACAGAGCTATCACCACAATAGATTCTATGATCACCTAAAATCCATAGATCACCTAGTTTTGTTATTTCTACCTTTTTGTCATCAACAACTAAGTCAGAAAGATCTTCTTTTTCACCATCAAAATCATCGAGAAACCGTTGAACTTTTTCCAATTCAAATCCTGTCATTTTAAGGTCAAACTGCAAATCTTCTAGCTCTTGAATTTCTACCTTTAAAAGATCATCATCCCACTTTGCCCAATTAGCTGATTGATTTGCCAGTAATCGAAAAGCTTTGGTTTGTGGTTCATTTAGATTATCACTTAAGACCACTGGAATACTTTCCATACCAAGTTTTCTTGCTGCTTTAAGTCTTAAATGACCATCAACCACAGTTCCATCGCTTTTTGCAACTATTGGTATACGAAAGCCGAATTCCCTGATTGAAGCACACATTCTGTTGACTACATCGTCATTTTTACGCGGATTACGCTCATATTCGACCAGATTTCGAGTAGGATAGTAGTGGATTGCTAAATTCATATAATTTAAATTCTTAATAATTAAAAAGTTAATATTTAAAATATGTCTGACGCTAAAGAAGGCTTGGGGTCAGCACCACCAAACCCGCCAGTATGGCCGAAAGGACCCACTTTCTATGGTATTTTTAATGTGTTAAAATCTTTACTAAGATTCATAACGTAGAACATTAATGCCAAAGCATCTGCTTGATTATCATCTCTAGGTGAAAAACCTTTTTCACGTATCGCTTCAATAACTTCACTCTTACTTGCATTGCCTTTGCCTGCTATAAAGCGTTTTATAGTTTTAACATTAACACCTTGGTAGGGAATATTGTTCTCTTCACACCAAGCAGACAGAACTGCGAGAAAACCGCCATAGCAATGCGCTGCATCAGTTCCTAGATGTCTTCTCACTTCCTCAAAATACACTGCAGAAATGTCTTTCAAAGAATTGAGCCAATTACGAAAATTCAAGAAGCACATGCCACCTCCGCTAAAACGGCTACCATGAAAACTTTTGCTTCCACTTTCAATTACTCCATTGGTTAGAATTGCCCAGCCTGTTTGTTTGCCAAGGTCCAGTGTTAGGGTTGACATTTATATTCAGAATTTGTTTTGCTAGAGTGCTATATAATATATATTCAGGATTTGAAAAATTTTTGTCCAAAAAATCTTCTTCTTAAGCAAACTTTTTAGAAAAAACTTGGTTAAAAATCAGTAAACAGCCCTTGCATAATTATTGGTCAAGACTTTCAGATTTCTATCTTAACTATTTAAATAGTCTATTATGTTATTATGGTGTGGTTAGTTTCTTATGAACATTTATCCAAATCGTAAATTTTGGGAAGATGATTTAGAAGTCCCTGTTAACCATTTGCTTGATCGTTTTCACAATACAAAAATACGTCAGTCTTGGATAGATTCACTTTCTGGTAAGCAATTAAATATTATTTTTCAAAACTCCTTTAAAGATAAATTAAACGCTCAACTCTTTGATGATGAAAGTTACGATAATACATTTGTACAATACAAACGTAAAGTGATTGCTAATTATTCCGATTCTCTCGTTACTTACTACTTGATTACCTGTTTTGACCGTGCAAAACTAGAAGTTACTGTCAGTGAAATTGCAAGATCTGCATTAACTACAGAACTCATGAAATCCTACCTTGTAAAAAATAATAATAAATATGATAAGAAGTCTTTGCTGTTTCTACTGTTTCATGCAGATTACAATCTTTTAAAGTCTGTCTATCACTTTGAAAAAATACAAAGAAAGAGTTTCATGTCTTTTGCCTTACAAAAAATACCAAGACGACCAAGTACTCCATTTAAGGACTTTATCTCAGAGGAAATCATACAACAAATACTGAAAGAAGATAACATTAAGAGAAATGACAGTTTCGAGAATCAACTACAAGGTTTCTTCTATCATCAGAATCGTTTATATGTGTTAATACGAAAAGCTAGCGATATAGATTTGTTGTTAAATTCAAACAAAGTTATTCATGGCCATAAGGCAGAGTGGATGATTTTGGATTTTCTACTAAATGGCACTCAGGTAGATCTTGGTGCTAGAAATATTGATCAAGCTATAGAAATAGCAAATAGCATTGCAAGTTGTTACTTTGGCTGCGAATGTATTTTTGTAGATGTGCAGGATAAAAATTTCGCGGAACAGGTGCATAAATTTATAGAAACTTGTATTAATGAATCTGATTCAAATATTCGTGTTTTTGAGTTAAAGTTTCAGTCAAATCGTTTCAATTACAGCTATACTAATATCACTTTGACTGTCGCTCCATATGATCCTATTGCACCGGAATTGCATGTTTTAAAGCCATTTGTAGGAAACATAGTGCCACTTATAGAGTCGATTAAAGTAATATTTCAAGGCAAAAAGATAGGCTTATTTTTCAAGAGAAGTGATGAGTATATAGCAATTTACTACTCTGAACATCCTCTGAATAAAAGGGAAAGAGAGGATTTTAAAGCATACATAAAACAATTTTATGGTCTTACAATCTTGCCAAGAGCAAATCTCTGATCTTCTTAATTCTGGCAGCTCTTGGGTTAATCCAAATCAAAATTACATCAAAGCAGCAAGGTATTTGTCAGATCTTGAATTAATTAAGATGCAAGAGAGGTCTTACATTATCTGCTCTCGTAGACAAGATAAATTAGATTGGCCAAATATAGTTGATCCATACTGTAACAATGAGATTTTCATTGATGAGGACTTTAACGAAGCATGCGATAATATAATTTGTGAAAATTGTAACCGTGATATTTTACCTAATACCTACAAGAAGCAAAGATTTCACCGCTTATCTGTATATTTTAACCCAGAGAAATTTATGAATTGGTTTGAAGGTCAGCTAAGTGATACAAATTTTATGTGGCAAAAAGTGGAAAGTGGAGTTTATCATGTTGGTGGACAAGGTAAGATTGTAAGTTTAATCATACTTGATTTTTGCACCAATCCAACATTCTTAACGATAGATAAGCTTAAAGCTAATCCAACTGTATTAATAATACTGAGAAAAAATCCATCAAACATACCTCTTGATTTGCCCATAGTAAAAATGGTTGACCTTTTCTTTCAGCATCAGACTTTAATTGAAGTATTTCAAGAAGCAGTACAAAGAGGAGTACCAGAGTTAATACCAAATACTTCAATGCAAATTTTGCATACTTCACTTAATCTAATTGAACCTCCTAAAGAGAAGGAATTACTAAAGTTGCAATTGATAGAGGGCTCACTTTACGTAAACAATATAGAGATTCTAAATAAGAAAGCTGTAACATGTATGAAAGTTTTTCGCATATTATTTGAACAATTTTTGAATGATTGTAAAAAAGAATTACCCCCTGAAAAACACATGTTGCTTAGCATAACTGAAATAGAAAAGCGCCTAAATCTTGATCCAGAAGCAGACCCAGAACATTACATTAGAAAACCAATAAACACAATCCAAAGAACAATAAAAACCACTTTAGCTAAAAAGTTAGGATTAAACATCGAACGTAATGATGTGATTCAAACAGTTGGTTGGCCTGGATCATCACGTAAAGATTATGGCTACCGTATTAACCCTTTTACTTTGGTTATAAAAGCAACTCGTTAAGTTTTAGAGATACTAAATAACCAATTAAGCGCCATAAGTTACGTAAAGTATCGACTATACAAATCTGTCTCATACATTAAAAAAATTTCTTTACAACTAAAGTAAAACGTGATAAAACTAACATAGGGTCTTTCTTGTAAGTTAGGACATGGTGTTAATCGGCTTTTAAGGGCTGTTATAAGCGTTCTTTAGGTCAAGGTGGTATAATTGGTACCCTTGGGTCATAGAGTCTTTTTAAAACGCTATTATAAATTGTTTTGTCTTTCACTTTTAGGTCCTTCATCTTTTTTTTCAAGTTGTTCAAAATGCAATAGTAGGTTTTTCGTATTTTTGTCTCTGTGTTGTATTTCTATTAGTGACTACTTTTCCAAACTTCTTTCTTTTTGCTCAAAAGTTACTATGAACCATTACTATAGTTATTGTATTTTATATTAGTTTATTATTATATCATTTATTATTATTTATATATATATAATATATAAGATTCTCGGAAAGTGGAAATCAGCCACTGTAGCGGGTTTGAGTATTACCAAATTAGCTAAATTTTTTGGAAATGGAAACGTAATATTTCTTATATTAGATGGCTAAAAATCAACGAATTTCAATAGTTTAAGTGTGAATATACTCTAATTTCCAAATCTTGATAAATTTTCCGGAAATCATGGAAATTTGGTCGTGTGGAATTCATTTTTTGTTCTTAAAACCTTACTTTCAGAGAGACAAAATGAACCCACAAAACTTTCATAAGTGAGCTTTAAGTATTTTTTAGAAGTTACCTATTTCAAACCTTCCTGCACCTAGCTTAAACTTACCTTCTCCTCTGGCAAAAGAACCAGTTTTGATATCAAGCCATTTATCCTCTTTTGAGTTTGTAGCCATACCTTTTACTATTTTTCTTTCGTTTAATAGTTCCTGTGCTAAACGTTCAAGTCTATGCCTACTAACACCATGAAATGCAGCTGGTAATCTATGCCGTTGTTGAAACACTCCTGGTCCACCTGTATGAGTAAACGGATGACCTTCTTCTGCTGACACTGCAATAGCTTGCATCAGTATCTTTTTTAAGTATTCATCAGATAATTTTCCAAGCTTAAATTCCTCAGATATATCCTCAAGCAAGCCAGTTGAGGAGCGTAAGTAAGTTCTTATATTCCTATCTGTTGCTCCATTAGACTTAACTATAGCTCCTTGGTATACTGCATTATTAACTTTATTAACCTTTAATGTATTAAACACAGTATTCTGATGCTCTGTTGAAGCAGGCCATAATGCAAAAGAACACCTCACACCATCAACAAGTGCAGTTGTACCTCTTATCGCATCTCTTGCCTGTTCCACAGTCGTAATCGGTTCACTGCACTTGGGTTTTCTCATATGATGTGCTACAATTACAGCTGCTCCTGTTTCATTTGCTAAGTTTGCAAGTAACCCCATTGCGTAATATCCCATTTCTGGATCTGAGTTTATATTAGCATGGACAAATGATACTAGTGGATCAAATACTATTAGTTTTAGATCTTTTACTTTATCTAATTGTCTACAGATGTCTTCAAATTTATCTGAAGTTTCAGGACATTTACCACGCATGTTGCTTTTCACTATAGAAAAGGGCTCTCCCGTATTTGGAATAGGTATAATAAATAATCGATTTTGATATTCTGCTCTCTTGCTACTAGGATCAAGACGATCAAGACGACGGTGTATCTCACCTGCATCATCTTCTGCTGAAAAAATCACCACTGATCCATGCTCTGTAACAAGGGAACCAAAACCACATATCTGATCTGCATCACTTGCAACCTTAAGTGCCAAGTCAAGGAGTAGCATACCTTTACCTGTATCTCCCATAGCAGCTACTATTGAGGTAACACCTAAAGGAAATAAACCTTCAACAAGAAACCTTTGTATTGGTACTGAACCTAAATAACGACTCACACTCCAGTCTAAAATGTTAAGCGGCTGTTTTGTAGATCTTTCTAAACTTTTCATATTTGAAGTATTTGGAATGTCAGTAGATGGGGTATCAATAGTAAGTAAAGGAGTTGAAGCTAAAAATTCTTCAATGCTTATACCCTCCTTTACACAATCAGCGGCATCCCATTTCTCAGGCTTATCTTGAGGAATTTCAAGCACAGCAAGTGATGCAACTCCAAGATCTAACAGCTTTTTTGCAGCATTTTCAGCATATCGTTTGCCTGCTTCATCATTATCTGGCCAAATAATAATGTGTTTACCTTTAAGTGGAGTCCAATCTGTCTTCTCAATAGGTGCATTTGCTCCTGACATTGCTGTTGTTGCAATTATTCCTTTCTCTATCAGCGCTTCTGCACATTTTTCTCCCTCAACCAGAACAACTTTATCGGACTTTAAAATACCTGGAATATTATATAGTGGCCTTATCTCTGGTACACTAAAGGTGGATTTTTTGATATCAAAAGGAAGATATCTCTTTCCACTATCATCATCATAACGATATACTCTAACAAGAGCTTGGCCTTTTTCATCGTAATAATCCCAATATGCAGTTGGATTACCTGCAGTTTTGTCAGTTTTGATCTTTTTAAAATGACCAAGCCATTCAGCTATAGAGTCCATTACTTCAGTAAACTCTGTTCTAGTACTTTTTCTATGCACTTCTACCCAAAGGTCGATAATGTCACCACCTTCTCCTGTTGCAAAATCATGCCATAGGCCAGCTTCACTGCCACTTAATTCTACTACTAGACTCTTTCCTTTATCACCTTGTACATTGCCTACATAAAACTTATCACCACGAAAAATCCCTCTTGGCAATAGATAAGAAAGGCATGATCTGATATTTAACAGAAGCTGAGCTTTAAGTTGTTCTTTTTCTACTAACGGTGCATTTTTTCGTGGAGCTGCAGTATTAAAATCACAATAGATATCCATAAAATCTCCAATATATTTAAAGTTTAGAAATTTGGTTAAGCTGTAGCTATCCAGCGTCCGTTAACCATATTTATGAATTTTGTTGGTATTGGTTTGCCGTTTTTAAGTTCGTACATCAATTGCAGAGTATTCCTTTCTGGCCTAAATATCATTACTCCAGATGTATATAAACTTCTTAAAACATTAGCACCACTCAATGCTTGAAATGGATTCTTTTTTAACGTGGTTGTTGACATTTTTTTGGTGTAATGTGTAACTATTACTCCAGCAGCAGGATTAGTTATAGAGCGTAGTTCATCAATACTATTTTGCAGAAAAGAGATCATACTCCTATAATCAAAAAGAGAGTCTATCACTATAAGATCAACTGTTTTTACATCGAGATTTTCCGACATAATTTCTTTTATTTTTTCCACATTCAAAGTTAACTGTACTTTTTTAGTAATAACTAAGTTTTCTGTTCCTGCATCAAGGGTTTTCTTGCTGATTCTTAGCTTCTGTAAGCGCTCTCTTATGTAATCATATTCCATTTCATTCTGTAGATAGAATATCTTAAGTGGCCTTGCAGGCTTCATACCAAGAAATGATACTCCTACCCCTACAACAACATTGCAAGCATTGATTTTTCTCCATATGAAAAGAGTCTGGAAGCTCTTTTACTCTAAACACGATGTTTACATCCTCAAAATTAATCTCAATTCGCTTAACTAACGTTCTAATAATATCACGTTTAGTTAGCCAGTCTGCATTATTAAGACTTGAGTTAATACTAGAGGAAAACCCCTCTAAATTTGTTACTACTAGAGTTAACTCTTGTGTGAGTTTTTTCTGATCAAATATCTTTTTCTTTTGTTCTTCAACCATTTTTAAGTTTTGTTTCATTGCTTTAATTCTTGGCTCAAATTCTTCTTGATCAATATATTCTTGAGCATAACTATCAATTAACCTTGCAATACCTCGTTTTAATTTATCTTCTTGTGTTTCAAGCAAAGCACTTTTTTGATCTAGTGGTGATTTTTTAAGTTCTGAAAGTCTACGTTTATACTCCTCTAATATTCTATTTGGATTTTTTAATAGATGTTTTACCTCTTCCCACACAGCCATGTCTAATGTATCTGTACGAATTAATTTGTTGTTACACATTTTATTACCGCCAAAACGGTATGAATCCGTGCCAACACAACGATAATATACCTGATTATTAGTTTTTTCCCCCTCCTTATTCCTTGCAGTGCTAGTACCATAATATGCATAATTGCAAAGCTTACATACTACTAAACCTTGCAATAAATGTCTTGCTCCTCTTTGTCTTGTTCTTGCTATTTTTCTATTCTCAGCTAATTGTTCTTGAACGATTTCAAATAAATCTTCGCTTACTATACTAGGTACTTTAATATAAATCCAATCCTCTTTTGGAACATGATAAGTAGAATAATTATCTTTTGGATGCTCGCAGGAGTTTTTTTTCGGTCTTATATGTTTTAGTTTGACACCAAACCTTGTTTTACCAAAAGCTGCTTGTCCTTTATAAGCAGAGTTTTTTAACATACTCAAAACTACAGCCCTATCCCAATACTCTTTTCCAGTTCTCGTCATAATGGACATAGCACTTAGCCTACGACATACTTCTCCTATACTGGCTCTTTCTCTTCCTACCCAAGAAAATACTTTACGAACAACTTCAGCTTCTTCTTCATAAATCTCAAATAAGGCCTGTCCTGTTTCTGTATTTTTGTTTATATAACGATAGCCATAAGGAGCAGCACTCATTACACTTATACAACCCTTATTTGCTGCATAAATCTTTCCTCGACGACTTCGTTCCATGATTTTTGCACGTTCGTATTCTGCTATCATACCTTGCATTTGTAATAGTAATTGAGATTCTGGATTATCGCTAATTTGATGATTTAAAAAAATGACTTCCACTCCTAATTTCTTAAACTCTTCAAGTAATATCATCTGATATGCATACTTACGAGATAAACGATCAGGAGAATGAATATAAACCTTATCAATGTTACCTTCTGCTATTTTATCACGTAATTTTTCCAAACCAGGACGGATTATGTTAGAACCACTATAACCATTATCAATAAATTTATATTCATTTAATAATTTATGTCCATCCATACTAATTTGATTCTCTATAGCAGCAATTTGGCTTGCTATTGTATCTTCTTGTGCTTGCTTCCCTGAAGAAACTCTTGCATATAAACTAACTGTTACCATTTTACCGTCCTCAAATCTACTTTCTTATATTCAGAGTTTTCTTCCTTTTTGCTCGCTTTTATTGGTTTACTTAACACTAATTTTTCATACGCATCTAATAGATACAACTCTGCTAATCGATTTACTTCATAACTACAACTAATACGAACTATTAATTTCTTGTTGCCCATGAGCTCTACCATATATTATCCATCGAGACATATGGTTATTTGATCATTAGCTCTATAAATAAATTCAACTCTCCGTTCTTTTTGTAGAAGCTTTCGGGAAATAGTCTTCTCAAGTTTCAGGTTTATTGCAATATTGTTGGCGGAGTCCCAAAATTAGTATAGGTACAAGACGTATACAGCAAATTTTAAGGTTGAATTATTTAGCTCCGAAGATTAAAGAAGATATAGTAAAGGGGAGGCAGCCAAGAGGTTTGAAGCTATCTGACTTGAGGGAAATACCGATGCTGTGGAGTGAGCAGGTAGAAAAATTTTATGGATTAGCGATGTAACGTTTATAAAAGTAACAAGGAGAAAAACATCATGAGAACACCGAAGAAAATATGGAGAGGTATTACCAGAAAGTTAAAAAATAGAAAAGATACCACTACTGCAAAAGAAGCTGTCATAGAGGAATCAAGGAACTCTAATATTCCAGAAGAAGTTGAGGTAAAAGAGATCGCTAATGCTGATAAAGCTGCAGAAATTGACACTCAGCTATGTAAAAATATCAATAAAAATAGTGATAATATTAATATATCTCAGCCTACATGTGAAACCAGCGAAAAGACTCAAGATGCTCCAATAGAGACGTCCAATGTACCCAATGACTTTCCTTCAAATGAAATAAAGCCATGTGATGCTGTGGAAGAGAAATCATTAACAAAAACAACGCAGCAAAGACAAGCAATCCTGGCTGGTGTTGTTGGTGCGGTATTATTGGTAAGTTGTGTTGCATCTTATCTACTGATTGAATATTCCAAAGTACACGTTATAGCGGTAGTTGGCGGGATTATTGGGTTGGTTTGTATGGGTTTTGCCCTGTATAATGCTATAAAGCCCAATACCCAGCTCGAGAAAGTGGAAGATATTCAGTCTTCTTTAAATCCAGCGTATACTCAAAAACCATAAGTGCCAAGATAACTTCTCTAAAAAATCTCTTAAATTATTAACCTAATATCACTTACCTTAGCCCCACTGTCATTTTTTCTTAATTTGAGCTTATGGAGCCTTTAACATTCTACTCCATTTATTAAGAGTCTAACAAATTAGAGAAGATAACAATAAAAAGTACACCAAATATTATATAGACAAACACCATAACAAAGCCCCATTCTTAGCCCACCGCATTAAAACTATTACTCTTCTCTGGCTTTTTTGATTGTTTACTTTTGCCTTACCATAACCATGCTCAAGTTTTAAAATACCTTCACTTAATACGCTTTCCCCAGCTTATAGAAATATTATGTATAGTAGATAGAAAACCAATGCAAGCATAATTTTTCTAACTTTTGTATTTTTTAAACTTCACTGACATTGATGCTTCTACTTTTAATTAGCTACACCTGCCAGTAACAACATTGTGCCTATTTACCGCCATCAAATGCAAAGAGATGATACTCTACTTCAAAGCATTTGCCCCTTTTTATCAGCTACTTTTCCTTAACTTGACGCGTATGCTTTTTTGAATATTCCAAAAGTAAAGCTACAACCATACTTACTAATAAATCAATTTTGTTATAGAGAGTTCAAAATTTCTTTTAACTCTTTTAAGTAAAAATTAAAAGATTTTACTTTATCTATTACTATTCGCCCATTATCCAATACTATAATCCTTTTGCCATAATTTACAGCATCCTCTAAATTATGAGTTATCATTACTGAAGTGATGTTATGTTCTTCTATTACTTTAGCTGTTATCGCAATAATTTCTTTAGAAGCTTTCGGATCTAAACTTGCTGTATGTTCATCCAGAAATAAAATTTGAGGTGGATGACTAATTGCAAGGGCTAATAAAATAGCTTGTTTCTCTCCTCCAGAAAAATTATTTATCGGTTGATTTAAAAGAGATAAAAATTTTTTAGGGGCATAGGTTTTAGAAATTACTTCTTTACTTGTAAAACGCTCATTCTTTGGGAACCTACTTTCCCATAGAAGAATATTTTCTTCCAGAGTTAATTCAGTAAATAATCTATCTTCAGCTTTTTGGGTTAAAGTAACAACCATAAAAGCCTTTTGGATAGGTAAGATTTTATCAATAGGTAATTGATTTAAAAATACTTCTCCTTTCGTTGGTGCAAGATAGCCGGCTAGTATTTTAGCTAAGGTAGATTTACCGCTTCCATTGGCCCCAAGTAACACTACAAATTCACCTTTGTCAATATTAAGGGTAGTATCATAAATTATTGGTTTATCACGGTTCGTTACTTTAAACTCAATTTCTTTAGCATATAAATAAGATTCCATATTTTTTCTTTATCCATAATTCCTATTGCGTTGCAAGGATATAAATAATATTACCCCTAAAACAAGCTTCAAATTTACAGGATCAATTCCTATATGCAATATGCTGCTAAGGCTTACAAAGTAAAAAAATATTCCGACAAAACATGCAATTACTTGCATAAAAATATGAAAATACTGAGGATTACCTCTAAAAATATGTAATCCGATGACAATAGCTCCAACACTAGTAAGCGCAAGTCCTATTCCCATATTAATATCCGCAAATCCATTTACTTGAGCAGCAAGCGCACCTGTTAGAGCCGCGAATCCATTACTTAATGCAAGACCTATAGTTCGATAAACTTCCGGTCTTTTCCCTAAAATACCCAATAAATTTTTATTATAGCCAAATGCTCGAAGTAATAATCCTAACCTTCCATTTAGTAAAAATACTAGTGATATAATGATAATACAATTGATTATAGTTAGTGGAATCAACCAATTTTCTAAATTAAATAATGATAAGATCGTTGGCGTTCCTAATATTGATATATTATGGCGTCTAAGTATTCGCAGATTAACCGAATATAGCATAAAGCTTGCAAGTATTCCGGCTATTAAACTATCAATACGGTCATTTTTTTGCATAAAACTAACTATGCTTCCAACTATCATACCTGCAAGCATACTAAATATTAATGCTGGAAATAGCCCAAAATCAATGGTACGGGCAAATATACCGGCCCCTAAAACATAAGTACCATCAACAGTTAAATCTGTAATTTTCATAATTTCATAACTTATATACATCCCCAAAATAAGAGGTAGTATTAAAAAGGACTGTTCTAACGCTATAAATAGTATGTCCATTATTTGTTACTCAATTTCTATACGCTGAAATGGTAAAGAAGATATTTCAAGTTTAGTTAGAATCTTTTGTCTAGAAAATGATTTAGAATTAATAAAGAGCATTAAACTATCCATAAGCTTAAAAGGAATATTTTTAGGGAGAATGCCGTTTAAAACATCTTTGGCAATTAATCCACTATTAACTCCAATTTCCTTTTCTCGTACCCCTATTGCTATAGTTGCACCGTCAATTACTGACCCTTCATCTGAAGCAATTATAGGAATTGATCTATTATCCGCTTCTTGTTTTAAGATATTTATGCCACTTGCTAGTAAATGATCCTTTAAGATTAGAAAAGCTTGCGTATTTTTAGGGCTATTTTTTACCGCTAGCGGGAGATCAGTCAAGTTATTTATCATCATTTTATGGAGAACAATATTATTTTTTTCTGCATATAATTTTAATTCTTTTACTGCAGGTGCTACTTTTTCACTACTACTATATAATAATGTTATATCATACAACGATGGTAGTTTATCAACTAACTTTATTATCGATATTTCATCATTAACCCCGGTCACCAAGGGATGATTTTTGTTATTTATTGCTGCAGCTACACAAACGATAGGTTTATTTTTTATATGAGAAATAGTCATTAGAGAGGTAGAAGAACCAATAGGCATGAGTATGTCTTGCTGCTGCATTTGCTTAATTATTGTGAGTAAAACATTAGGATCCCCATGAGCATTTTTAACTGTAATTTTAACACTCTGGTCTTGCAACGATTCTTTAATTCCATTAACAATCTGAGTCATTGCTTCATGTTCAAGAGGTACAATAATACCAATATTTTTATGATTAGCATAAACTGCAACAGTAAAAAACAGGACAGATAGAAACGCTAAAAGATACTTCTTATAATAGAAAGCTTTAAAAATGACGGAAAACAACATCGTGATACCCTATAAAAACTACAATTCAAACAAAGCCTAAAATTGATGTAAAATTATTTACGCCAACGCCATCCTTGATTTAAATTATTAATTTCTACAGATATCATATATATAAATTCTATTATTATATAACTAAGTCTAATATGTTTTAAATATAATGTCAATTATATTTGAAGCAGTGAAAATAGCATTAGAAACATACTGCGAATTAGCGTCGTAAAGGATTTAATTATTTACTTTCCCCAAAAACACAAAAATAGTACGTATATTTACGAGAACGCGTTGCGTAAAAATAGGGTTGTAAAAATAAAAGCTTGAGATTGTTACAACAAAATTAGGCAAACCAGTTCGTACGTAGATTTAGCGAAAGTGATCCAATATAGCTGGTTTTAGCTTACAGTGAAATTACCATATAAATAAAGTTCGTACGGTACACATGGTAGACCAACACATCCCAAAACAAAAAGCTCTCACCGCCCTTGGTTTTGAGTGCTGAAAACGGTTATCTTACCTGAGATCTTAATAATATGTTTTGCTAAATTAATATTGATTTACTTGCGGAAGAATAATGAAGACAAGCTCATGATGAAACAAAATTCAAAATAAATAAAATGTCATGTATTGAGTCTATTAAGGGTCTTTTGCCTAAAACTACTTTGGGTTAGAAAATTTTTCTATACATAATGGTAATTGACAAAGTTTTAAAGGTAGAGCAACATGTCTAAAATATATTAAATCTTGTTAGGGGGGGTAAGTATGGGTTACGAAAATGTACAAAAGGTATTACTAACTTCCATTAAAGAGGATGATCCTCATAAAGGGCTTAAAGAGTTAGAGATTAAAAGATGGTGTATTGCATATCAGACATTGCTGAATAAATGGGATAGCACAATAATACCATCCCTTTTTAAGAAAGTTTTAGAAGATGAAACTTGTTGGAAGATAGAAGATGCTTCAGGACAAATTAGACTCAATAGGTATACTTTCGGGGAAAAATTGTTAGCCTTGAAAACTTTAGATGGGCAAAGAAGTCTTATTAGACCCTTTGATCGCTACAGGATTGCATGCTGGTGTTGTTTTGAAGACGAGATAAGAGCTATTTTTGAAGAATTTAAATTAACGTTAGGTAATAAGACAGTAGAGAGTTTAGTTAAGGGATGTAATAACGGGGCTTTAATGATCTACTGGTCACATGCTATAAATAACCAGGAACATCAGTTGAAGTTAAATAATGAGCATCCATACGTTTATGCTTTTAAATCTGCGATGCTAGAAAAGTATGTTGAAGCTTTGGAATTCTTCTGGGATAAGTTACAATCAATTGATTCTGTGTCTTCGAAAAGGAAAGAAGATTTGTTGATGGAAGTGGCATATAATAAAGGACGTTTTTCTGCTGACGATGTTGGAATGGTTGATTTTTGTCTACGTAACCTTCATGAAGATAAGTATCATGAGTTATTGAAAAGGGATTTTAAGCAAAATAAGTATCATTATACGTTAAGCACGCTAACAGCAGGTTATTTCTTTGAAAGTGCCAAAAAGCTATTTGAACATTTAAAGTCAGAAGATTTATCTCTTGAAGGTTATAGTACATCAATGTTTGGAGCATTGGACTCACTTGTTTCTGTACCAGATGATAGTTTTATTAAATCTGGTAGTGACATGCTCACCTCCATGTGGAATCGTTCTGGCTTTGAAACTCATAAGCAACACTTTTTAGATAAGTTGGGTATAGGATATGCATCTAGGAATAGAATTGCTTGTCTGATCAAAAAGAATGCGGATATTAAGGTATTGCCGGAAATTATAAAATCTCTTAATCAAGAGCAAATGCAATCTATTATGGAAGAAGATAAATCAATACATGAGATATTCACTAGAATTAGAAACAGGCAATTAGATAGCGGAGCAGGTGATAGTCAGTTACCAAGTGCATCATTAGATGTAGAATCTGTAAAACAGGAAGTTACTGATATTAGAAGCAAAGTGTAGAGTTTCTCTTTTTGAAAATTCAGTTACTTAGACTTAAACGAAAGCATACAAAGAATTTTAGTGAGAGTAAAGATTGTAAAAGGTTAAAATAAGGTTAAAATCAGGAGGTAGTTATGGTTGATAACAATCAACAACAAGAGAAATCACAAGATTTTGAACTAATAGAGTTACTTTTTGGGAAAGTAGACCCTTCAACCTCTGCAGATCTACTGGATAAGTCCTTTGAAGCAAGATTTCAATCATTGGTTGATCAAATACAATCTTATTTGCACTCTAGTGAAAAGGCTGGTTTTTTTCCTCATCGATTTCTAGGTTGGTTTTCCAGTGTGTTAGATACTAAGCTTAACGATAAGCTAGGTATAAAAAAGTTACATTTTCATTTTGAAGGAGCAAGAACTTTAAAAGTTGTAGCAGAAACAGAATCCAAAACACATGTTTTTATTTTCACTGAAGATATAGAAGCTCAACATTCTAACTCCCCACAAACACGCACTAGGAATTTTGAATTCACCACAGGTGAGTGGAAGAATGTGATGGGTAGAGATTACACTCCATTAGACGAACGTAAGCTTCAAATTGATGTGATAAAAATTTTGAAAGATAAGTATGAGTTAGTAAAAAGCAGACCAAAGTCAGACAAGGATGTTAAGTCGAAGAAGTTACATTTATATCTGAAGAATAACGTATTGGAGTATAAAGCTAAGGATATATATGGAAATATTCAAACAATGCAAATTGATTCTGGTGAGTTAAAGGGTAATGATGCGTTTAAAAATAAATTTTTTGATGAAATCAAGCAGTTTCTAGGTAAATCAGGTAAGGATCTTAGTGATGATGTTAGAAAAGAGTTATCAAGACTTACGTCAGTAAAGGGATATACCTTAAAGAGTGATGGAGAAGATGAAAAAATAAACATTAAGGTAGAAAGTAAAAAGAAGATTATAGATCAACCTATTGAGCCTACAGTAAAGTTTCAAGAAGTGACAAAAAAGCTGGGTAAATCTATTTACCTAGAGGATTATATAGAAAAGCTTGTCAGTTCAGATACACGTCAAGCTAAGGAAAATCTCGAAGACATTCTAAATTATATTAAAAAAATTCACACCAATTTAGACTTGCAAGCTAATGTTTATGGCATTAAAGCTCGTGAAGCTGGTCAACATGGTTTTGTAGCAGGAATGTTTGATAACTTTCGATATCGTGATAATACCAAACTCTATCTGGAACAATTTGCTGGAGGAGGTTATGCTGATATTGTTTTGCTTGTTCGTGGACCTGATCGTGCTATTGATTCAGTTCCAATTCTTATTGAACTCAAGGCTGGAACTGAAGGACAAGTTGATCCAAGTGATGCGCTGGAGCAAGCTAAAGGTTACATTGAAGGTTTTAGACCAAATAAGATGAGGATCTTAACCAATGCGGAGAATGCTATTGCTGTTGGGTTAAATTTAGATCTCAAAGAACCATTTAAAACTGAAGTAAAACCTATTAAACAACCACCAGCTCCTTTGATGGAGGAATTTATCGAACTAGTTGGCGAGTGGGATAATCAATCAATTTCTGAGGAAGTTTTTAAGCGAAAGGTAAAAGATTTGTTATCAAGCGAATACCATACTTTTCCAGCGAATAAAGAAACAAAAGATCATTACTATTTCAGTAGAGATATATTAGGTCAATCAATTTTAATTAACGAGATTGGTCAAGATCAGGATAACGTAAAAAAAAATATATATACTCATATGATGAGTACCCGCTGAACTGGCCTCAGGGAACAGAATACACTTTATCTAAAAGCCCAGTTATGACATTAATACTTGTTCAAGGTAATGAAGGACAAGAAAAAACAGCATTCATTTTTCATATACGAGAGTCCAATACAAAGGAATTCTATGCTGATAAAAAAATTCCAGTACTGAACATACCTGAAATAGGAAAAGTAGGAAATGCCGTAGAAATTAAAATGAGTCTAAAAAAATATGAAACAGGATTATCTTTTGAAGACCTTTTTAAAATAGAACAGATAAGTAAATATAAACCAAGTGGTGCCGATCAACAATTTACAGGTAGTTTTCTTAAGATACCTAATTCTGATGAATTAAAGGCAAAATTTAATCAAGCAATTACTTCTCAATATGCTACTTCTTCTGAAGGTACAGACTTATTGCTAGGTTATAAAAGTCTACTTACTGAGATAGCAGATGCGATTTACCCTGTTAAAGGTTTGATTACAAATGAAGCAAGATTACAAGCTGTGCTTAATGGCTTCCTTAGTAGTTATAGTGATTTGAAGCTAAAAGAGACTTCTACAAACCAAGAAGATTCTGCAAAAATTATAATTATACCTGAATTTCAAGTAGGAACAGGTGGTCATGTAGATATGGTAATACAAGGTATTGGTCCTTCACCTCAGGGTACTAAAGAATACACTCCTATAGCGCTGGAATTTAAGCTTATAGATAAAAATTTAAATCAAGATCAGCTGAAACAGGAAGTTGATAAATTAACAAAAGAACAAAATATTAGATATGCTAAAGGGGCAGCACTGAAAGCAATCACAGATAGTGATAAAATGTTTTTCATGGGTGTAGTTGTTAATATAGGGGCTAAAGATAAAAATTCTTTAATATTAACAAGTGATGAGTTTATTCCTGCTATAGTAGTTCATAGTTCTATTCATATGATACATCCTGATACAGTAGAACAACAAGGAGAAGATCGGCGGACTTTAGAATCTACAGGGATTAGTAGTGTTCCCAGAGGTCGTGGGCGTGGTGTGAGAAGAAGTGAGTTAGAATCTCCAGGAATTAGTAGTGTTTCTAGGGGTCGTGGGCGTGGTATGAGCCCTAGAAGTGAGTTAGAATCTCCAGGAGTTAGTAATGTTCCCAGAGGTCGTGGACGTGGAAATCAATGAGCAAAAGAGGATATTAGGTTAACTCAAAGCAGTGTAGTTACCTCTCTTTATGATAAATATAATTTTATTAGTACTGATGCTTTTAATGACAATGTTATGACAAATAACGCGAATGATATGGAGGTAGGAGATTCATTTGGTATCCGTTCAGGCAATAGCGTCAACTTAAGAGCCTTCATTAACAAACTCTCCTAAAGACTGATGGCGTTTAGGCTTATCAACTTTATTGCAGCTATACAATCACTGATATTTTTCCTTAAATTGATGCCATTGTCCGTTCAGGAGAGTGGTTTAAGAAACGATAGATATAAGATTATGAAAAGGGTTAGGTTGCTTTGTTTCCGTATTAAGTATAACGAAATTATCTGTTCAAGTTCCTCGCTGTGATTGTGTAAAATGTGAGTTTTTACGGTAGATGACATAATGCCTAATTTTCCGTTCAGCATTAGACTTGCTGGGAAGGAGGAGAAATGTTTATATAAAGAAAGATAGAGCAAGTAAAAGTGAGGTAAAATGACCATAATCTAAGGTAATGTTCAAAAAAGTGTGTCAAACCAAGAAATAGATTGATATAAAGAAAAGTTTGTGTACAATATTTAATAAATCAACTAATCCCAAGAAAAATACTTTTCACAGTCCTTGATCTCTGGGAATGGTTATTTTATTAAATTTTAGTAGAATATGCTGCTAAATTAAAGATAGCTCTAAGATAAAGTATTTATACAAGCTATTTGCATTGCCAACTTTATTTACTAGTATGTATGGAATATAAAGTTTAGGTTTTGAGTTAAATAGAGGGAGTTTTATGCTACAAAAACAATCTTCAGTGGGTTATTTAAAGAGCACAAAGATTAATTCACAAGCAAAAGATAAATCTTTTCAGTTTAAACGTAGAATAAGACGTCAGTATAATCCTGATGATATTAACATTGCCAAATTGTTTCTTGCTATACGTGAGCATAGAACAGGTAATCCTCAGCTAGACAAGACTAATGCAATTAAAGAATTACTTACTCAAGTAGATAATATTAATGATACTGATTACAATGATAATGGTAATACACCACTACATGTTGCTGTCAGCAAAAGACATCTAGACATTGTCAAACTTCTTTTAAGTACTCGCGATATAAACCCGAAAGCTAAAAATAATAGGGGTCAGACGCCTCTCGATGTTATTAATGAAGATCTTAATAGTAAGAGTAAGACATCTTTGGATCAAGATATTATTCAAGAATTACAGGGAGCTTCATCTCTAAAAAGGGAAAACACTGGAGAAAATAAGCCAGAAGTTGGTTCTCCTAAAAAGCTAAGAATTTCCTCTATAAAAAAAGAAGAGCCTGAAGGAGCAAAAATCGAAGAGGGTGATCCAAGAACATACCCTGCTTCTGGATTAAAGCATACTCTTCATGGAAATATTTATCAGCTAAAATTGTTAATGTTATTTTTAAAGCGTGGACTAGAAGAAGGATACTCTTTTCGTTTAGCTACAGAGTGGGATAATGCTGAAAAATTTGATGACTTGGTATTTATACATGATGATCAAAATAGAGGAAAAAGTTATCGTTTCTTGCAAGCAAAACACAAACAAAATGAAGACAATAAGAAAATTGGAATAGGTGATTTACTTACAGAGGATAAAAATGGTGAATTTGGATTGGCAAAGTATTTCATTTCTTATCTAAAGATTAAAAATAATCAAGATTTTGCAGATGGTGTCCTGAAAGATTTTATTATCTGTACTAATATTGGTTTTGATTTGGATCAAGATACAGCACAAAATGGAGTAAAAAAGTTGAAAATGCAAACTAAAGGAAAAAATAAAGGAAAAGAAATTTTGGTTAAAATGATTGAAGATAATGATGTCTTCTTTAAAGATGGAGGTAAGAGATATAAGCTTTTTGATGATAAAGATAATATGGCTCTAGCGGTGCAACAAGAATTTAAAGTTGCTGTGGAAGAAACAATCCCGAAGTTGGAAACGGAAATAAAAAAACTTCAAGACAAGTCAGATCAAGATTCAAAAAATAAATTGAAACAAATTCAAAAATGGAAAAAGGAATTTAAACAAATAGCAAATAGTGGATTAGAAAAAAATATAAAAAATTTTTTTGGCGAATTAGTATTTGCAGTTAATCAGCCCAATGAAGATAAGCTAGCTACAATCCTTCAAGACAAAATAGGCAAGGAATTCGAAGAAAAGTTTAATTATGCCGGTAATTTGAGTGAAGATGCTTATAATAAATTTCAAAGAGTAGTACAAGATTGGATGAAAGAGAGACAGGGACGTTTTCTTTCTTACGAAGAAGTGAAAGATTTTTTTAATAGTTTTGAATCGCGAGTCAGTACTGTAGTTGAAATAAAACAAAAACTAGAATACTTAATAGAGCATACTGTAAAGGCGCAGAACAATAAACAAGCACAAAAAGATGTTTGGTTTGATGCAGAAAATCCATCGGAATTATTTGTTGGAAGGACAGAAGAATTAGAAGAGTTACATAGAGCATTACATGATCAGGGTAGAATAGGAGTAATATCACAAGTATCAAGAATTAGCGGTTTAGGAGGAATAGGTAAGACTGAGTTAGCCAAAAAGTATATTTGTGAATACGCTGAAAAACATTATAGCAATGTTATATGGATAAATGCTGAAAATGATAAAACAATTGCAAATTCATTTTATAGACTGGCTTCAGATAAATTAGGGATTACCATAAAAAATACAGATGGAGAAGAAAAACATGTAAAGTCCATTATAGAAGAAGTGTTTGAATCTTTCTCTACAGAAAAGAGTCTTTTTGTTTTCGATAATGCTGAAGGATTGGAACATTTAAAGAAAATTTTACCACTCAATATTTCAATGCCTAATGTTAAAATACCTTATATTTTGATTACTTCCCGCAGTAAAGAATGGGGCAAAAAAATAAGAGCTATAGATCTAGACACGTTAAGTTTAGATGATTCAATAAAATTTATAAAGAAAGGGCTAGAGATAGAAGATAAATCCCAGAATGACCAAATAGGAAATTTAGTAGAAGAACTGCAGCATTTCCCTTTAGCTATACAACAAGCAATAGCACATATAAAAGAAACACAAGAGAGCTGTAATTTTGAAGGTTACTTGGAAAAATATAGGGAAAAGGCTAAGGAGTTGATTAACTATAAGGGGCTTGAATGGGATAATAGTTATACTAAAACAACTTATACAGTTTGGGAAGTTACGCTTGATAGAATAATAGAGGATGAAGAATGTGGGCAGTTGGCTTTAGATATTCTTAATACCATGGCTTACTTTGCACCTGAAAATATTATGAGAGAAATGTTTTTGAGTTTAGCAGGTGGTAGTCAAACGAAATTAGAATCAGCTATCAATTTGCTTGTAAATTACTCTATGGTAAACGGTAAACAAAAGCAAAGCTTGAGTATTCATAGGCTAGTTCAAAAAGTGACAAGATTAAAACTGCAAGAACAGCAAAAAGAGGAAGAAGTTCTGAAAAAAGCTCTGGAATTAATAAAGAGCTCTACTATAAAAGAGGAAAATATAAGTCACGTTACTTCTGTTTTGGATTATGCAAGTAGGTATAATAAATTGATTAATAATTTTGATTTTACTTACAAGGGGCGTAAATATACCCCACTTAATCTACTTATTGAGGGTAATAGAGAAGAAGGGGTTAAAAATATATTAGACAATCTAAGACGCGAGAGGTATCCAAGTAAATTGCTTAAAGTTGTCAATACTCTCGATGAATATGGCTATTCTCCTCTCAGGTTTGCTATTGAGAATTCTAACTTACAGATAGTAAAGTATCTTATAGAAAATGGTGCTGATTTAGATATTAAGTATGAAAAGGGTTTTACTCCTCTGCATTTTGCTGCTTTATTTGGTAACTTGGAATTAGCAAGATACCTTGTAGATGAAGAACATGTTAGTTTTAATGTCTTAGATAAATATGGAAAAAGCCCCCTACATTTTGCCTTTGAAAATGGTAGGATAGAGTTGGTAAAGTACCTCGTAGGTGAGAAAAAGGCTAATATCAATGTTTTAGATAATCAGCACATGGCTCCTTTACATTTTGTTGCTGAAAATGGTAACTTAGAATTAGCAAAATATCTTATAGGAAATGGTGCTGACTTTTATCTCCGTGATAAGTTTGGTTTTACTCCTCTAGAACGCGCTATTGATAGAGGGCAAGATGATATAGTAAAATATCTTACAGAAGTTAAGAATAGATTTGGTTTTACCTATTTACACAAGGCTGCTTGGGACGGTAATTTGGATCTTTTTAAGCTTCTTATTAAGCTTCTTATAAATCATAATGCTGATTTGTACAGAGTTGACAATGATAGTTCCTCTCCTCTACACCGAGCTGCTGAAAATGGTAAGCTTGAAATAGTAAGGTATATTATAGATAAAAAACTTTATAACATTGATATTGTTAACAATGACAAACGAACACCACTGCTGTTAGCTGCTCAGAATGGTCATTTGGAAATAGTGAAATTTCTTGTAGATAAAGGAGCTGACTTTTATCTCCGTGATAAGTTTGGTTTTACTCCTCTAGAACGCGCTATTGATAGAGGGCAAGATGATATAGTAAAATATCTTACAGAAGTTAAGAATAGATTTGGTTTTACCTATTTACACAAGGCTGCTTGGGACGGTAATTTGGATCTTTTTAAGCTTCTTATTAAGCTTCTTATAAATCATAATGCTGATTTGTACAGAGTTGACAATGATAGTTCCTCTCCTCTACACCGAGCTGCTGAAAATGGTAAGCTTGAAATAGTAAGGTATATTATAGATAAAAAACTTTATAACATTGATACTGTTAACAATGACAAACGAACACCACTGCTGTTAGCTGCTCAGAATGGTCATTTGGAAATAGTGAAATTTCTTGTAGATAAAGGAGCTGACTTTTATCTCCGTGATAAGTTTGGTTTTACTCCTCTAGAACGCGCTATTGATAGAGGATATGAGAAGGTAAAAGAATATCTTGAAGAAAAGGGTAGATTTGTAGCGGATGAATGCTTGCCAAGTCCAAGTTATAGGCAGAAAAGAGAAGCTGAAAGTAACTGTTTATTTACCTGGGAAGACGTAGATGAGTTTAATGAGGAGAAAGATGAAAAAAGAGATTTTAGTAAAATTAAAATAGATAGTGAAAAGTTTGTCAGTTACATTAAAGATTTGCCAGAGGGAAAGCAGAGTCAGCTAATTCAATTGGCCAGTGGGGTAAAAGTTACTGGTGAATCTCAAAGTTTGGTTAATAAGCTAATTGGCAATCAAAAAATCATGAATCATTTAAGTAAGGTAGGAAAAATCTCCGGAATGACCATGCACGGAATGATGGCTAAAAATATATTGGCTGACTTTTTAAATGGTAATTATCAAGGCGTAGCAATCAATGTTGGTTTTATAGCAGGTGGTCAAGGATTTGCTAAAGTTGCTGAAGCTGCATCTCTTAAAGGATTAAAACTATCTGAAGAGGGAAAGTTATTAGTTAGTCAATTTTTAAAAGCAGCATCTCCTTTTCTTGCTCGTAGTACTTCTGCTTTTATTGTCTATGACCTAGTAAATCAGATAAAAGCATTTAAAAATGGTACTGAAGAAGCACTGGTTGGTATAGTAGGAGATAGTATTTATCTGGGGGTTGACGCTGCAGAGATTGGTATAGAAGTTGCTGAAGCTTTTGAAGTGCTAGAAGGAGTATCATCTGTTACTAGGCCTATTGGTACAACAATTGGGGCTGTAGTGTTTGTTGGCACTGATATTTACATTGCAGTAAAAAGAGTTGATAAAATTGATCAGATTATTCACCTCAAGGAAGATGAAAGACTTATCGAAGGATTACGTGCATTTATGGGTATGCAACCTGAACAGTATATAGAAAAATTTATCGAAAAGAAACAGGTTAGTAACCAACTAGTTAATCAAGGACTTGAGTACTTAAAACGACATAGTGATATTGAAGGGTATGTTTTTCCTACTGGTAAGTTAGTTGTAGATTCTGATCAAAAAGTATCACATAGGCTCCAAATGGATTTAGATAATCTAGCACTTCTTGGTAACAAAGTAGATAATGTTATTTTGCATAGAGCAAAACCAGATAATCCAAATATAGGTAAGTTATTCTGTCTTCCTACTGGCCCAATACGTTCTAGCATTGGAGGTGAGAATGCTTATCTTTGTCATAATGCAATAGGTCTCTCCTATTTAGCTGATAGGACAGGAAATAGTACTTTAATTGCTTTGGGAAAAGGTAAAGATCAAGCAACAGGATTTAGGGATAGTCCTAATATTTTCTTAGTAGATGATGGAGATAAGGAGTTTACTGGAGGTGATAAAGATGACGTTTTTATCCTTGTGGGTAACAAGACTATAGGAACATTAGATGGAGGCAATGGAAATAACACTCTAAACTTAGCAGGGTTTGCTTTAGATAGAGATTACATAGATGTTAAATTTAAACTGTCTAGCCATTATGGTTCAATATTCTCGCCTAGTGATATTGTAATAAAGAACATACATAAAATTTATGGTAGAAAAGGAAAGCAGGATATAATAGACTATGGGTGCGATATAAGATATGTAGACGGTCAAGGCGGCAAAAGTAACGATAGTCCTGATCATATTATTATACCATATTGTAATAGTGTTAATAGAAAGCAAATAATAGTAAGACCTAGCACTACAATAGATAACTCAGATGAATCACGTCACGGGATTTTTGATTACATTATTCTTCCTGATGAGGGAAAAGCTAATATCAATATTGAATATGACTATGCTTTTACACAACAAAGAAAGCATAATTTTTTATTTAACTATACTCTTTTTGACTTAGCAAGTGTCAATATTGAAAATGTTAAAGATATCAATTATTGGTATACTGGTTATGGAAAGATGACTCATACAATAAGGAATGTTACGTTCAGTTTTCTATCACCTTCATTGAAAGGTAAATCTATTAATGAGAAATTTGATATAATTATTTCAGATATTCCAGCTAATGCCTCTTATATAGTAGGTAATAATGCTGAAATAAAAATAGGAAATAAAGGTAACCTGTATATGCTTGAGAATACCAATCAACCTGTTGATGAGGTTATAAACAGTTACTTAACTATGGCAAACAGATTAAAGAAAATATCTTTCTTTATACAATCACGTAACGAAACCGTTGTAATAGGAAGTGGAAACCATGAAGTAATATATAACAATCCACTACATAGGAGTAATCTAGTGGGCAATGGTGGTGAAAATGTGTATGTGATTGATTCTGAGAGTGAAGGGTTTGAAATTAATAAGCTTCCTCTGCCTGAAGTAGTTGTTTATGATCTTAATGCAGAAAGTTCAGTGAATACAATTGACTTAAGGAATTTAGTACAACAAGCAAGAAGTAAATTCTCGAATAAAGATAGTTTTGAATTAAAAGTTCTAAAATCTGAAAGTGATTTGTTATTAAAAGCAACAGTAATTGAGGCGGAGCGAACGGAAGATTCATCTGTAAGTAAAATAAGAAAACATGAGTATTTTACTGTTAGATTAAAAGATGGGGTTAATTGGTATAATAAGACTCATGTGATTGTGGATAATTTTCCTGTGAAAATCAGCCTAGATAACAATGAGTGGAGTTTAAGGCCACAACCTTTAGTATTTGAAAAGGATAAAGGAGTTATTATTGTAACAGGTCGAGACGTAGAAGAGAACACTGAGCTTATCATACCTAGAAAAGGAGGAAACTATACATTTGTTCGTGAGCATGGCACTGATCTAATGATAACAAATGTTTTTGATGCTAATATCACTCAAGAAGATTTTTGTACTATTACACTCAGTGGGTTTTATGAGGAGCTTAAAATGGAAACATTATCTATAAAGTTTGCTGATAAGGAAATAGTCTTAAAAGACCATAGGGAAGAAATAAGCACTGCAAGAGACATGAATATTGTGAAAAAAGAGCATAGTGAGCAAGTCTATAATGATGTTTTCAATCATGCAAAAAGTGAATCAGAAGTTGTGTTAGTTGATCAAGTGGCTCATAAGCATAGATATGAACAAAGCAGACACAGAATTCGTAACCGCCGCAGCGAGAATATAATAAGTAGTGGTGCAAGACCACCTTCGTGGATAAATGATTTATTTGGCTGGGTGAAAAGTTCTGTGGGTGGATTAGTATCAAGTGTGGCAAACAAATTTGCTGCTAAAGAATCGGAAGATTATAAATTAGGAGATACCGGTGCATACTCTTCAGGGTTAGAAAAGATGTACAGTGCTACCATACCACAATCTAGAAAGTCACTAGTTGTAACGAAAGGAAATATTCCTAATAGGAGCTGGTCTTCTAATCGGGAAAAAGTAAGATCAAATGTTACAGTTGCGCCAGAAATAAGCACCGCTGTGGTAAATAGTGCACTAATATTAGGTGACTTAGCTGTTCGTTTTATGAATGGGACACGATATGAGCAACCGATCTATGAAAATCTTTTGTCACCAAGAGAGCAATCGATGCGGTCTATAGATGAGGATATGATTATAAGAGCTATACAGCAAGGTAAGGAAAAGTTTGGAGTTCCTGGCACTAACATGGATGAAGTAAAAATTATAGGCAATAAGACTGAAATCGGAAAATAAATGGAAGGCTAGATAAGAGGGTTTCGTTATGGTAGTAATCTATCTAATTCTATGTGCAATCTTTATAGCTATTTTAGACAGTTCACTAGATTCTTAATTAGGTAGATTTCTAGCTTAGAGAAGGTTTTCATAAATATTGAAGTGAATAATTATGTTTTTTCTTTGAGTTGTGAAATTTCAGAATGAGAGAGACCGGTAATTTGAGCTATAACATCTATAGATACACCGGCCTTGAGTGAGTTTTTGGCAACTTCAATTTTACCTTCAATTTTACCTTTTTCATGGCCGATTTGGATGCCTTCTTGTCTACCTTCTTGTCTACCTTTTTGAGTAGCATCATCGAGTTTTTGAGCAAGAACAGCTTGTTCATCACGAATACGCTTGACCTCTTGTTCATAAGCAATAAATTCTTTTTCTGACCAGTTGAACCTATTTAGCTCTTCATAAGCTTTTTTGATTATTACGTCATTTCCTATTATCCTTTCCAGCTCTTCTTCACCTGTTTCGTCAGCGTGCTTAAAAAAATATACCCACTTCTCAACTATATTTGAAAGCTGATCTTCTTTAGTTTTGGGAAATTTAGGCAATTCAATAAATACAAAGTAAAAATCTTTTAGATCGTGCTCATTAGTATCTTCATCGCGAATAGTGTGCTTTGATTTATACTCAGACTTATCAGGAAACAGTATACAATCTGCTATAGCAATAAAAATAATTTCCTTAAGATCATGGCATTGATCACCCTTGTCAGCTTGTCTTGAATAGGCTTTAGCAGCATAGTACTGAGCTCGTTTTTCAAAGCCTTTGGTTTTAGCGACCTGCATCTCAATTATCCATTGTACTCCTGTTGAATCTCTACATAGCACATCAACAATACTTTGTTTTTTAGATGCAATATCAGGATCTTGAATAGTACTTAAAAACTCTATATCCTGTATTGCATTTTTGCCAGTAAAGCTCAAAATATCATTTAGAAAGTGAATGAGGATATCTTTATTCTTTTCAGTACCAAAGATACGGCGAAATGCTATATCATTTTTAGGGTCGAGAAATTTAGATAAAGCCATAGCAAAAATTCCTAAAAACCGTTAATAATTATACAGTATTATTAGTAATTTTTCAATAAAAAAGTGGTTGTATGAAAAAGCATCCATCTATTCCATTAAATCCCTAGAATCGTTTGCAGCAAGGCCATTTGATCAACACCATTTATCTTTCTAATCATATTTTCAGCATCGATTTCTATCAATTCATTGCCACCTATAGTAAGTTTGTAGTAATGGGCAGCTACAGTGCATTTTAGAGTGGCTTTTTCAGCAGGTTTCCAGCTACCAAAGTCAAATTCTTTAAAAATGCCTCTTAAGTTGATTGTTACTCCTTCAACATCATTACTACCACCCCCTTGCATTCCATCACGGAGCGTCAAAGCTACCGAATTTCCATTTATCAACCCAAAAAGCCGAAAGAGCTCTGTATCGTATTCAGAAAAAGTGAAATCTGCTTCAAGTTTCTCCATCCCCATATCTATATTTACTGGAATATCCATACCACCAGCTCTATATTTCTCAGTTTTAATGGTGAGCTTCGGCAAGGTTATCTCATCTATTTTTCCTGCATAACCACGACCATCTACGAATACATTAAAATTCTTTAAAATCTTCGGTAACATCTCTTTCTCCCATTTTTATAATATTGTACCACTCACAAGATGTGACCTGAAAGTAATCTGTTCTGCTGGATATGGCGGTGTAAACTCAAAATCAAAATATACTTTTCCACTTGCAATATTTGTTGGTGTATTGAGTTCTGGGGTTGCATAACATTTTCCGTTGATAATTGCTCCTTGCGCTTTTAAATTAGCCAAATAAGAATTCACCCCCTCAATCACATCATCTATATAAGTTTTGGTAATATTGCGATCAACTGCCCATAGATGAGCTCGAAGTAAACTATCATTGATTAAATCTGCAGTACGCCTCACTGACAGAAAGGCCCATTTCGAATCATTTAAACATGTTCTATTTCCCCAAAGCCTGTAGCCATTTTGATGAATTATTGTTGTTACTTCATTTTCATTCAAGTGATTTGCTCTACAATTTGTATTACCAAGCGTAAAATCAATAGGCCTGCTTGTGCCAATAATACCATTTATCTCTTTATTTGAAGGTGAGTGCCAGAATCCTTGTTCGCTATCTACTTTCGCTATTAAACCAGCTACAAATGGGCTTGCTGGCAAAATTTCTTCTTTTCCTTCAATAAACACCTTAACCCATGGATCAACTACGTAAACTCTTGAGCTGCCTACACTTTTTCTCCACTTGATTGCTTCTTCATCATTAGTATTTGGTCCATCTGCAACTATTATAGCTCTTAATTTTTCTGCTATAGGAATTAATGCTGAAACCACTGAATTTTTGCCATCTTCTGGTAGTTGGTGAGTAAATTGAGGTGCAATTAATATTCTTGGGGCAACATGAACTATACTTTCACTGCTGAGGAATGCCTCTATCCCTTGATACTCTCCAGTCTCTTTATCAACACCGCCAATTATATTCTTCAGCGTCTCCTCTTCTTTTAATTTTGGATCGCTGTTTTCACTTTCTTTAACTCGAATAACTACTACTGTTGCACCAATCTGGGAAAATATTCCATTTACTGCAGAAGGTAAACTGCCACTCTTTCCAAGTTTTGCTACTTCTTTTAAGCTTCCTTCTATCAGTACTGGTTTATTCAGTGGAAATTTTTGCTCATTGGCTTCAGGTGCAGTACCAATTACACCTATCACTTATGAATATTGAAAATTACGAAAGGGTTTTTATCAATTTCTGCAGCAATAAGATAAATTACAGCAGCAATATGTTTACAAGGCATAGCCCAATCAGGACAATTGCAACTTGCGTTCATTTCTTCCCAATTCGAAGGAAATAATTTAATACCTGAGTCGTTAAGTTTATCAAACAAAAGTGTTGGTAATTGTTTATTTATTAATTTAGGTAATATAGAGGGAGAATTTTCAATAATACAACGGATAGCTGATGAATTTAATTTGTTTAGTACTATTTTAACTTTATATGGATGAGGTCTTGAACCACTAACTTTGGCTGTAATTGTATTACCATTGATTTGAATACCAAAAGCTCGACCAGTATTAGCATAAGTTCTACCACGTGAAAGGCGGTTATCGTAATCAACTTCACTGAAAGCCTGAACAGACGAAATCTATAAAACCAAAAAGAAACTCTTTCTCTTTACTTTATGTTTTTTGGATATAGTTTTACGAAGAAGCGCTTCTGCAGCTATAACCGAAACAATCAATGGTGCTATAAATGCCCGTTTGAAAGCATGGTTTTGGGGGAAACGGTAAAGCCATTGATGGAGTTCTTTCTGGACTACCTCGTTTAGAAGATTGTATAACCTAACCGTCCCAAGCTGAAGTGCTTCTTATCATAATAGTATAGGAGGAATTTTATATGGCAGAAGCAAAAAGTAAATTAAAAATAATAAACCCTGACGCATCAGGGATTGATATTGGCTCGACTGTACATTATGTATGTGCACCTGAAGGAAGAGATGAACAACGTATCCAAAAATTTGGGTGCTTTACAGTAGATCTACACAACTTAGCAAAGTGGTTAAAAAAGTGTCAGGTTAGAACTGTGGCCATGGAGTCAACTGGAGTATATTGGATTCCCTTATTTCAAATATTAGAATCATATAAATTTGAGGTAAAACTAGTAAATGCGCGACATGTCAAAAATGTGCCTGGTAGAAAGTCTGATGTTCAGGATTGTCAATGGCTGCAACAATTGCACAGCTATGGACTGCTTCAAGGATCATTTAGACCGGATAATCAAATGTGTGTATTGCGTAGTTACGTTAGACAACGTGCTAATCTAATTGAAAATGCAGCTAAACATACTCAACGTATGCAAAAAGCGCTAATTCAAATGAATATTCAATTGCATAAGGTTATTAGTGATATCAACGGTTTAACAGGCATGAAAATTATTAAAGCAATAATTGAAGGAGAGAAAGACCCCCAAAAACTAGCTGAATTTAGAAATTCAAACATGAAGAATGACAAGCCTACTATAGCAAAAGCATTAACAGGAGACTATAGAGAAGAACACTTGTTTGCACTAAAACAAGAATATGCAGCATATACTTTTTTTCAAGAGCAAATAACGGAATGTGATAAAAGTATAGAGAGTTACTATAAAACATTTGAGGCAAAGTCAAATGAGAACAGGATGTTGAATAAAATACGAAAGTGGAAGCAGAAGAATGGTCCAGATTTTGCTGCGGATGAGGATTTAAATCGAATAACCGGGATAGATTTTACTAAAGTCCCGGGATTTGATGTATTAAGTGTACAAACTATCATTTCGGAAACAGGTATAAATCATAATAAATGGCCAACAGAAAAACATTTTTCTTCCTGGCTTGGATTAAGCCCTGCTAATAAAATTACAGGAGGAAAAATTGTTGGAACAGGAACTCGTAAAGTTATTAACCGCGCTGCGAATGCATTTCGAATGGCTGCCCATTGTGTGTTGAGAAGCAAAAGTGCAATAGGTGCATATAGTAGAAGGCTGAAAAAAAGGCTAGGAGCACCAAAAGCAATAACTGCGACAGCAAGGAAATTAGCATGTATCTTTTATCAAATGTTGAAATATGGACAAGAATATGTAGAGAAAGGAATGAACTATTATGAAACACTTTACAAAGAGAGAGTAGTCAAAAATTTGCTTAAAAAAGCAAAGGAATTTGGTTATATACTAATGAAAGAGGAGCCGATAGATGAAAAAGGTTCTTAGGAGTTTGTTAGAAGATAGTGGTTGTTCTAGTATATCAGGAGAACCTATTTATGAAGATGTAGATGATTTCTCAGAGCAAAAAAGCCCACTAGCTTAAATCATAAAGAGCAACCAGAGCCTATTTATGCTAAGGTAGATTTATCGAAAAAGAGATCAGAAAGACAAGCAAAACATATAAAAGATAATTCTGGGACTTATCATGGATTAGTACAGGATAAAGTGAATAATTTGCAAGTAAAACTAAATGAGCAAAGTGCTAATAAGCCAGCGAGTCAGCAAATCAAGACCAAGGCTGGCTTTAACGTAAAAGAAATAAGGCAAAATTTTGAGCGTAGAGATTCTGGATACGATTCTGGCTATGATTCAGATACAAAAGTTGAACAAAATTAGAATTAGGATCTAAAGCTCCTAAATCTGAGATAGGTTCAGTAAGCATTGAACATGGGGTAATAGGAGGCTGTCGATATAAAATCACTGATATATCACTCTAACTGTGTGATTCAAAATAATTGAATTGACTTTATATGTATAATCGATATAACTCAGTTAGATTCAAGTCGACTCTTTCGTCTAGTGGTTAGGACACCACCCTTTCACGGTGGTAACACGGGTTCAAATCCCGTAAGAGTCACTCAAACAGAATGCAAATAACTAAAGTTTTGAATGAAAAAAATTAGGCTTTATGTTGAAGAAGCTTTATCACAAAATGTAAGTTTGGCGCTTCATCCACGACAAAGTCACTATATTTACAATGTAATGCGGCTTAAGAAGCATGATAACATCTATCTTTTTAATGGAAAGGATGGAGAATGGTTAGGAGAAGTAGTGAATATATCAAATAAATCGACAAAAATTATAATAAAAGAACGCACTAAACAACAACAACATGAAAAAAATCTATATTTGTATTGTGCTCTGGTAAAAAGCGGCGCCTTAAGCAACATAGTAAGACAAGCAACTGAAATGGGAGTAACCTGCATTCAATTTATTTCAACAGAACGTACAGTAGTAAAAAACATTAACCTAAGTAGAGCGAAATTACAGGCAATTGAAGCTGCGGAACAATCCGGTAGGACAAGTATACCACAGATTTTTCTTCCTATTAATTTTTGTGAATTATCCGATTCTCAGAATAAAAATTTTGTTTTGTGTGATGAAACAGGTGAAGGACAACCTCCTAATAAAGTTCTAAAAGGCAAGAAAAACGTTGCTATTATTGTTGGCCCCGAAGGTGGTTTTTCATCTTGCGAACTTGATTCTGCCAATAAATTTTGTCAGAAACTGAGTCTAGGAAAAAGAATTTTGAGAGTTGATACTGCTGTAGTTGCTGCATTAACCTTCACCAATTGGTATAGCTAGATTTTTTAATATGGCTAGTGCAACTTGACACTCTATATAAAGAAATCTGCATTATA
The DNA here is from genome assembly GCF_964026725.1 of Wolbachia endosymbiont (group B) of Germaria angustata. Taxonomy (NCBI): domain Bacteria; kingdom Pseudomonadati; phylum Pseudomonadota; class Alphaproteobacteria; order Rickettsiales; family Anaplasmataceae; genus Wolbachia; species Wolbachia endosymbiont (group B) of Germaria angustata. Next base: position 1,101,500 of record NZ_OZ034691.1, on the reverse strand, counting down.
TTTTTCCTAAAAGAAATAAATGAAACTTGCATTTTTCCGAACTATCGATACTCTTAGTAAAGAAGTCGGGGCGTAGCGCAGCCTGGTAGCGCATTTGGTTTGGGACCAAAGGGTCGGGAGTTCAAATCTCTCCGCCCCGAGATTAGAAAAATTACAAGAGCACTGTAACCTAAGAGCAATTTTTATCAGCAAGTAAATGATTGACAGCAGAATGAAGCTTTTTTCATATAAATCACTGCATATCATATTCTATCGCTCAAGTTTATAAAATAATTGACAATGTTAATTTTCTAATTTATAAATGGATTTTGAAGTGATTACCGAAGGAGGTATAGAGTTTGATTGAAGTATCAGTCCATTATGGTGATGTAGATAGAGCTCTTCCAGTGTTGAAAAAAATAATTCAAAAGGAAGGAAGAGGGCTCAAAATAAAAAAAAAATATCACGAAAAGAAATCAGAGAAAACAGCTAAAAAAAAAGCTGAAGCAAGGAAAAAGAGATATCAGCAAGAATGCAGAAGACAGCGTTATGGTTGGTAGTTTTTACTAAGGTTAATAATTAGTTATCTTATGAATATTCACGAATATCAAGCAAAGGAAATTTTACACAAGTTTAATGTTCCGGTACCAAAGGGTTTTGTTGCTACATCTGCAGAAGAAGTAGAAACTCAAATAAATCAACTAAAATCTGACGTGTTTGTGGTTAAAGCTCAGATTTATGCAGGTGGTAGGGGTAAGGCTGGTGGCGTAAAGCTAGCAAAGTCAACTAAAGAAGCTCAACAACTTGTAAAGGACATGCTTGGCATAACTTTAGTTACTCATCAAACAGGGTCAAGCGGACAGCAGGTAAAGAAAGTATACATTGAAGAAGGTTCAAGCATTAAAAAAGAGTACTATTTGAGTCTAGTAGTCGATCCAAAGCTTAGTAGGCTAGTATTTATATTTTCTTCAGAAGGTGGAATGGATATCGAAGAAGTGGCAAAAAATTCTCCTACAAAGATTGTGAATTTTAATATTGACCCTGCTACTGGTTTTACAAGTCTTGATAACAATAAGCTTTTCAATAGCTTTAATCTGAGTTCAGAACAAATAGGAAAGGTAACGAATATTGCAAAAAATATATATGATGCGTTTATTACAACTGATGCGAGCCAGATAGAAATTAATCCACTAGTTGAAACGAATGCTGGAGATTTTATTGCACTTGATGCTAAAATTAATTTTGATGACAATGCTCTATACCGTCATTCAGAAATCGTGAGCCTACGTGATTACGATGAAGAAGTCAAAGAAGAAATAGAAGCTTCAAAGCATGGGCTCAGTTATATAAAAATGGATGGCAATATTGGCTGTATGGTAAACGGTGCAGGTCTTGCTATGGCAACAATGGATATAATAAAGTACTACGGAGCAGAGCCTGCTAACTTTTTGGATGTTGGTGGTGGAGCGAGTAAAGAAACTGTAACTGAAGCATTTAAAATCATATTGTCTGATAGCAACGTAAAAGGAATTTTGGTTAACATATTTGGTGGTATAATGCGTTGCGATATTATTGCAAGTGGAATTGTTGCGGCTGCAAAAGAAATGAGCATTAAAGTTCCTCTAGTGGTTAGATTATCAGGTACTAATTTTGAAGAAGGAAAAAAAATTTTAGAAGAGTCGGGATTAAATATTATTGCTGCAGATGAGCTAGATGAAGCCGCGCAAAAGATAGTAAAAGAGGTAAAATAAAGCATGTCCGTTTTAGTAAATAAAGATACAAGGTTAATATGCCAGGGTTTTACTGGTGCACAAGGTACGTTTCATTCAGAACAAGCTATTGACTACGGGACGAAAATGGTTGGCGGTGTAACTCCTGGAAAGGGTGATAGCACTCACCTTAATTTACCAGTTTTTAATACTGTAGCAGAAGCTAGAGAAAAAACTGATGCGAATGCTACGGTAATATATGTACCTGCTAAATTTGCTGCTGCTGCAATACTTGAAGCAATAGATGCAAAAATAGAATTGATAGTTTGTATTACAGAGGGCATTCCTATACTTGACATGGTAAAAGTGAAGCATGCACTTACTGGCTCAAAAAGCCGATTGATTGGGCCAAACTGTCCAGGAATTATTACACCCGAAGAATGCAAAATAGGAATTATGCCAGGACATATTCACAAACGTGGACATATAGGAATTATGTCTCGCTCTGGAACTTTAACTTATGAAGCGGTAGCACAAACAACCGCTGTTGGTCTTGGTCAGTCAACATGTATAGGAATTGGAGGCGATCCTGTTCATGGCATTACGTTTGTTGACTGTATGGAGCTCTTTTTAAAAGATGACGATACTCATGGTATTGTAGTTATTGGTGAAATAGGTGGAAACGAAGAAGAAGATGTATCACATTTTATAAAGGCGGAAAAAACTAAAAAACCAATTATTGGATTTGTAGCAGGCCAAACAGCACCTCCAGGAAGACGTATGGGGCACGCTGGAGCTATTATTTCTTCAAGTGGAGGAAGTGCTGGTGCGAAGTTAGAAGTTATGAAGAGTGCTGGAATTGCAATTGCAGAAACTCCTGCGGTGATTGGTAAAAAAGTTTTGGAAGTAATGAGTCAGTGCTTGGCCTAGATCATAAAAACCCTATATCGCCAGTCATAAATATATTTCCTGACCACTCAATCAGTAACTTACCTCCTGGTAAATTTACTGAAGTTTGTTTAGTAGCCAAACACTTACGAAGTACAGATGCAACAAATGCCGCACAAGCTGCACTACCACATGAAGCAGTAATACCTGTTCCTCTTTCCCAAACTCTTAAGTTTATTTCTCCAGATTTTTCTATTTGTGCAATACTAACATTTGTTTTCTGAGGAAATAATTCGTGATTTTCTAGCTTTGGTCCTAAATTCTGCAATGGTATTTCGCTTATGTTATCAACAAAAAAAACTATATGAGGGTTACCAATATTTACTGCAACTGGCTCTTTCAGCATTTCAACCTCTATAGGTAGATAAAGGGGATCGCATTCACAAGAAAGAGGAATTTCATTCCATTTAAGCAGTGGTTTACCCATATTGACCTTTATTGATTTATCACCTACTTTAAAACATTCTAAGATACGATTATTTATCAGCTCAATAGTGATATATTCAGTACCTTTTTCTAACATTATCAAATATCCAACACAGCGTGCTGCGTTTCCACACATTTCAGCTCGACTACCGTCAGCATTGTAGATATACATAAAGCAGTTTGCAGCATTAGACATTGTTATAATTATCACTTGATCACAACTGCCTTGATCAGCAATTTGTCTATAATTCCAGTCTAAATTATTTGCTGAACGTGAGTCTATGATAACAAAACTATTGCCAGTACCGTGCATCTTTACAAACGGGATCTTGTCTGTTAGGTTACTTACCATTATAGCAAAATTATATAAGTGAAAATTTTTCTTCTAATTACAGCTGTTTTGTATTCTATAGTTTTCTGTAATGCGAGTGCTAAGTCAATACCGGAGAACAGCAAAATGCTCTTTTGGCAAACTGGAGTTAGAAAGGGAGCGAATGGTGTGCCGTAGAGATACAAAGAATGTTCAAGTAAGAGCAAACTAAGTGCAAAAGCTGCACAGTAGATGAGGGTAGGTCCCTCGGAGCCGGTTTACAAGAGCAGGCTTCAAACAACCATAAGCTGCTTTGGTAAGGTAGTGAGCGTTATGGAAAAGGCATAATTATATGTCATGTAAGGAATAGAGAGATGAACGAAAGTGAACCACTGATGAAGTGTCGAAACCTTTTAAATGACGTCAAAACCAGGGGGTCGTTTGTAACCTGGGATAAATCTATCGGGAGCTTGTTTACTGGATAGATGGCGTCCGGCATAAAGGTGGCATGAATCCATTTCAGGCTATTGTGTGGAACTACGGGAACCTGTCGTTTCGATGATAAGGGAGAAATCCAAGGAGCTAAACTCTAAGGATGAGAGTACCGATGCGAAAAACAGGGGCGGATCAGCTCGTAGTAGTGAAGAAGTTTCTGTAATGGAAATCGAGAGAAGGGGCTGAGTTATTTAGTTTTAATGATTTATCAACCGAAAGGGAGGAGTTAATGAGTAAAACAAAGTCTTTTGATATATCAAAGCAACTTATTTGGAGAGCTTATAAACAAGTATCGAAAAATAAAGGTGCTGCTGGTGTGGATGAGGTTTCGATAACAAAGGTTGAAGAAAATCTAAAAGATAATCTGTACAAACTATGGAATAGGATGTCATCCGGAAGTTATTTTCCAGAGCCGGTAAAAGCTGTTGCGATACCAAAAGATACAGGAGGGCAAAGAATTTTATGTGTTCCTTCAGTATTCGACAGGATAGGGCAAACGGCTGCTGCTATGTATCTAGAGCCGCTGGTAGAACCAAAATTTCATGAGGATTCATATGGTTATAGACCAAATAAGTCTGCACTGGATGCGGTAGATACAGCTCGTAAAAGATGCTGGAGGTACGATTGGACGATAGATCTTGATATATCTGGATTTTTCGACAATTTGGACCACGGCTTGGCATTGCAAGCTATCAAAAAGCACACAGACTGCAAATGGGTCATACTGTATGTTGAGAGGTGGATGAAAGCCCCCATTCAGCAAGCAGATGGCAGTAAGGTAGTTAGGGATAAAGGAGTTCCGCAAGGAGGTTCAATTAGCCCAATCATCTCTAATATATTCATGCATCATGTGTTTGATATATGGATGAAAAAGAACTACCCGACGGTACCATTTGAGAGGTATGTGGATGATGCGATAGTACACTGCAGAACAGAGAAACAGGCAGAGTTTGTGAAAGTAATGATCGAAGAAAGATTGGCTGAGTATAAGTTGAAATTACATCCTGAAAAGACACAGATAGTGTACTGTAAGGATGACAATAGGAGTGGTGGATTTCCTAAACAAAGTTTTGATTTTCTGGGTTACACATTCAGACCCAGGTTAGCAAGAAATAAAATAGGGAAATATTTTGTCTCATTTCTCCCAGCAATTAGCAACAAGGCCAAGAAAAAGATTACTACAACCATAAGGTCATGGAAAATGCTACGAAATACGCATATAACATTAGAGGAGATGTCAGGAAAAGTAAATCCAATAGTCAGAGGCTGGTATCAGTACTATGGCAAATTTTACAGAACTGAAGTATACAAATCTCTAAAGAATATAGAGCGGCATCTAGAAAAGTGGGTGAAAAGGAAATATAAGAGACTCAGGAGTCACGGAAGACTAGCAAGACAATTTCTAGGAAAGGTGAGAAAGAGGTCTCCGGATATTTTCTATCACTGGACACTAGGGTTAGGCCAAAAGGCTGAATAATGGAAGCTGTATAAATCAAGAGGTTTACGTACAGTTTTGCGAGAGACTGGTGGGGAAGTTCCACTGGTCTACTCTCCTTTTCAATAGAAAAGTTGATAGTGACTTAATCAAAGCAGCAAAGGAATACAAAATTGGTTTTATTCGTCTTGCTCCTGACAAATTTGAAACTACGCAACGTGACTTCCTCTTAGGCAATGCAGACAATTATCCGGGCCTGATTTCCAAAGACCTGAAAGTTCTGAAAGATGTTTTAGATGCTTTTCATCAACAAAAAATACCAGTAGTGTTAACGATGCTTAGCTTACCTGGATCTAGATGGAAGCAAAATAATAACGATAAAGATGATTTACGTTTATGGTCAGATCAAGCTTTTCAAAAACAAGCAGCAAAATTTTGGCAAGATCTTGCGAAAGAGCTTAAAGATCATCCTGCTATTGTTGGATATAATATCTTAAATGAACCACATCCAGAAAGGCTTTATAATATTGCAGATTCGGCTATTTATAACGTAGAACAAAGCAAAGTTCAGAAGAATCTATTTGGCTTTTATAGCAGCGTGGTAAACAGTATCCGCCAAGTTGACTCAGAGACCCCAATAATACTTGATAGCAGCAGTTATGCTGACTCTAATACTTTTAACAAATTTGAACCAGTTAGTGATAAAAATGTTCTTTATTCATTTCATATATATGAGCCCTTTGCTTATACAAACTTAAAATTAAACCAAGGTAACTTTGCCTACCCTGGGCATGTTCAATCTTTTGATGCAAAAAAAAGTAGAGTACTGGAATAAGGGTAAGTTAAGGTCATACATAGAACCCGTAAAAATTTTCCAAGAGAGGTATAATATACTAGATTATAAGATCCTTGCTGGAGAGTTTGGCGGGCATCGCTGTTCAAAAGGATTAGAGAACTATTTTCGAGATCTTACTTCTATTTTTAATGAATATAATTGGCATTTTGCTGTTTATGGCTTTCGAGAAGATATGTGGGATGGTATGGATTATGAACTTGGAAGTAAGAAATTACCGTGGAAAGATTGGCAAGCAATTGAAGAGGGTAGGATGAAAAAAAGTTATTTGCCAGATAATCCAGTTTTTAAGATATTAAGAGAAGAATGGTCAAGTCAGCTCGCTGGCCATTCGTCATAAAAAAATATTTCTTCTATTGGTCTTCTTTTTTTTTCTTTGACTTCAGCACCCTCTTCCTCATAACCAACTGCTATTACTGACATTATGTTAAAATCATCAGGTATATTAAAACTTTCTGTTACTTTTTTCTTGTCAAAGCCACCCATCTGATGTGCCATTAAGTTCATAGCTGCAGCCTGCAGCATAAGTGCATAATTTGCTGCACCAGTATCATGCTTAGCCCAAAAATTTTCTCCTTTACCTTGTTTACGGAAGTTCTTAGCGCTTAGAGATATAATTAGTATTTGTGCATCTTTTGCCCACTTTTGATTAGATTCATCAAGGCAACCGAGCAATTTTTTCCATGCGCTTTGATTGTTCTGTTTGTTGCATATCACATATCGCCAAGGTTCATCACCAAAACACGAGGGTGTTAGCCTTACAGCTTCTATTAAAATATCCATTTCTTTCTGAGATATTGCTCTTGTAGGATCGTATGAACGTCCGCTGTGTCTTGCTTTCATCAACGATAATAGATCTTGTTTACTCATCATTTTTAAATAGTGCATAAATAATTCATTGTAGCGCAATATAAGCAAAATTTAAATTGCAAAACCTCTTATACACATATATTACATCTAGTAAGTTATTTTTATTGGGAAGATATGTTTATAACACAATCAAGCAGTAGGTCAACACTGGCTGAAATATTGTCTTGCGTTTTACTTTTATTCTTGATGGCTCAAATAAGCATACCATTGAAGCCTGTGCCTATCACATTGCAAACTTTAGGATTAATGCTTGTTGGGCTTAAATTTAACCGCAGAACAGCATTCTATTCTGTGCTTACATATCTATCACTTGGTGCAGCAGGATTTCCTGTTTTTGCGAATTTTTCTGGTGGTCATCATATTTTTCTCGGGCCAACAGGTGGATATTTGATTGGCTGTTTAGTTGCTGTTGTAGTAATGAGCAGAGTAAATGAATTACTGAACTCTAAATATAAATCATTTATGTGTAATTCTTTAAGTTGTCTGGCGGGTACAGTCGTAATCTTTATTTGTGGTATTAGTTGGCTTGCTATTTACGTGGGTCTGAAACAAGCAATAATGGTAGGTGTTTTACCATTCATCCTTCCTGGTTTGGTAAAAATTTTTCTACTTGTAGCAGCTTTGCAGTATTTGAAAAAATGATAAGGTTTCGTCCTCATCATTTTATGTGCACTCTTACATTTCAAGGGTATGGATATTCTCAGAGCTTTGTAGAAAATTACAAAAAGATAGCAAGTAAAGTAATTAGTGATCCTAATACTAAAATCGAAGTAGTTGATAATCTTGACGCTATTTGTAGTGTTTGCCCAAACCAGACTAAACAAGGTAAATGTACCACACAGGCTAAAGTTTTAGAGCTAGATAGAAGGCATATGGAAATTTTAGGAATAAAAATTGGCGAGATTTTGACCTGGAATGAAGCAGTAAAAAGAATTAGAAAGAAAATGTCTTTAGAGAAATTTGACTACGCATGTGAGGAGTGTAATTGGCAACCATATGGAATGTGTAGAAGTGCTCTTTTAACTCATTCTAAATAGTATCTGCCAATTAATAATATCTTTATTATTATATTAGATAAGTAATTTAGCATTTATGAATTTGTAATGTGTTGCGTATAGTTCAAAGAAATAAGATTTACTGGTTACGTGCTGCAGCCAATGCCATAACACTAGGATCTATGTTTGTCTGCATGTTAATTTGCGTTGTGATTTTATGGAGGTCTTCTGTTACCTATGCTAGTGAAAATTTGGAGATACAGAAGGTCTTTGATAGTGTTGTCAAGCATATAAAAGCTGATAAAAAATATAAAGATCTTGATGTTCTCGAGAGAAAAAGTGACAAATTTAATATCAAAATTTCGCAGAATTCTGGCAAGAATTTTGACATATACTCTATTTTAAAAAAAGCAAAAGATTCCTTTGAGTTAGGAGATAGTGAAACAGCTACTTCTCTCCTCAATCAGATTATCGCAAAATTTCCTTATCATGAAAGTGCTTTAATTGGACTAGGGAGTATCTATTACGCTAACAAAGAATTTAAAAAAGCTGTAGAGATTTACACAAGACTGTTAAAAGAATATCCTAGCAACCCTTATGTATTAAAGAATTTTCTGACGATAATCTCACAATATGATCCTAATTTAGCATTGAGTGAAATGTTGAAATTGTATGATACACTCAGAAATAGCGCCCCTTTATCAGCAAATTTAGGTTTGATCTATATGAAAAAAGGGGATTACGTAAAAGCTAAAGAATATATGAAAGCAGCAATTTCTTTAGATCAAAACAATATTTTTTATACCTATAATTTAGCTGTTATTCTAGATAAGCTCTCAGATTTTAAAAATGCCACAGCATGTTATTCAAAGTTGTTGAACATGTCAAAAAATGCAAGTGAAAGAATACCTTTATACAAGGTAGCAGCAAGACTAAAATTTATACAACTCCATAGTGCGCACCCAGCGATTCCATAAGAGTTGCTTGTATCGCTATTTTTGTTTACAACAACAACATTGAACTATAGAATTATATCTAGAGGGGCAATTAGCTCAGCTGGTAGAGCATCTCGTTTACACCGAGGAGGTCGGCAGTTCAAGTCTGTCATTGCCCATTAGCCTAGTTGAATATTAATATTACAATTATTTCAATCAAAGTATAGAAAATGCAAGACAACATAGCACCAGTTTCAATAGTGAAAGAGCTAGAGGATTCTTATCTCTCCTACGCAATGAGTGTGATCATAAGTCGAGCTATACCTGATGTGCGAGATGGATTTAAACCTGTTCATAGGCGCATATTATACGCAATGTCGAGGGCTGGGTTCGATGCCGGTAAACCGTATAAAAAAGCAGCTCGTATAGTCGGGGATGTAATGGGAAAATATCACCCACATGGTGACATGGCTATCTATGACTCCTTGGTCAGGATGGCTCAAGATTTTTCTCTTCTTTTACCACTTATTGATGGGCAAGGTAACTTTGGTTCGATAGATGGAGATCCGCCAGCTTCAATGCGATATACAGAAGCAAGGCTCCACAGAGTGTCGCATTTTTTACTAAATGATATTGACGAAGATACAGTTGATTTTAGGCCAAACTATGATGGAAATGAAACAGAGCCTGTTGTACTGCCTGCAGAATTTCCGAATCTATTGGTAAATGGTGCAAGCGGTGTTGCAGTTGGTATGGCAACCAATATTCCTTCTCACAACCTTGGAGAAATAATAGATGCTTGTATGTTATATATAGATAATCCTGAAGTTACTTTGGATGAGTTACTTGAAGTGATGCCAGGACCGGATTTCCCAACTGGGGGAACGATTTTTGGAAGGTCTGGAATAAGATCAGCATTTGCAACGGGTCGTGGATTAATTGTTGTGCAAGGCAAGACTCACATGGAAGACCTGCCACAAGATAGGCAAGCAATAGTGATTGATGAAATACCTTACCAGGTAAATAAAGTAAAATTAATTGAGAAGATAGGTGAGCTTGTAAAAGAAAAAAGAATTGATGGCATAACAGAAATTAGGGATGAATCTGATAAGTCTGGTATTAGGGTAGTAATTGACCTTAGAAGAAATGCTGAAGCAAGTTTTATACTTAATCAAATATTGGGACTAACTCCACTAAGAAGTAGTTTTAGTGTTAACACTTTAGTCCTCAACAACAACAGGCCTGCTTTGATGTCGTTGAAAGAAATTATAGCTGCTTTTATTGATTTTAGAAAAGAAGTATTAATCAGGAGAACAGAGTTTCGTCTAAGAAAAACGAGGGAAAAAGCTCATATATATATAGGGCTCTACATTGCGGTCTTGAGCATAGATGAAGTGATAAAAATCATCCGTGGTGCAAAAGATCCTGCGGAAGCAAGTAGAGAACTTTTAAATAAAGAATGGAAAACTTCAGCTGAGATAAGCACAATTATTGGATTAATCTCAGACAGCACGAGCTTTTTGAAAGACGGAGTGTATAGATTAACTGAGCTGCAAACGAAAGCTATTCTTGACATGAAATTGCAACGTTTAACAGGCCTTGAAAAAGACAAATTAGAAGCTGAGCTAAGTTCAATGATTAACCTGATAAAAGAATATATCGCTTTTCTTGGTTCAGTAGAGAAGTTGATGAAAGAAATAAAAAACAATCTACAAGAAATAAAGAACAGATTTACTGTGCCGCGAAAAACTTCAATAGAAGAATCAGATATGGACATCGAAGCTGAAGATCTAATTCCACAAGAGGATATGGTAGTAACCGTAACTATGAATGGTTACATCAAACGTGTGAAACTCTCTCATTATAAAACCCAGCATCGTGGTGGAAAGGGAAAGCTAGGACAGGGATTAAAAGAGGAGGACGTAATTACAAAATTATTTGTTGGAAATACCCACACTAGTCTTTTATTCTTTTCTAATACTGGTCGAGTTTACAGATTAAAGGTTTATAAACTGCCTCTTGCAGAACCAACTGCACGTGGAAGAGCACTTGTTAATATATTTCCGCTTAGCGATGGTGAAACAATAACTAACATTATGCCGCTTCCAAGTGAGAATGACGAAAATCAAAATATAGTTTTTGTTACTGCTCATGGGAACATAAGGCGTAACTCCTTAGCGGATTTTCACTATATTCCAAGCAATGGAAAAATAGCAATAAAGCTCGACGAAGGGAATAAGTTAATATCAGTTAAAGTATGTAGCGAAATTGATCATGTTCTACTTTCAACAACACTTGGAAAAAGCATCAGATTTGTTGTAAGCGATGTGCGTCAATTTAAGAGTCGTAATTCAGATGGCGTAAGAGGTATCAAACTTGCAAAAAATGACAGTGTGATATCCATGACCATACTAAACGGCATAGGTATTGCAACAGAAACAAAAGAGCTTTACTTAAGAGTTCCGCTTGCAAAAAGGATGGAAGCTGTAACCAACAACTCAATTGATTCTAAATTAGAAAAAACTTTGAATGATTTAGGAATAGATAACAAACTGTTCTTAAAACTTGCAATGAATGAGGAGTTCATATTAACTATTACTGAAAATGGCTTTGGTAAAAGAACTTCTGCGTACGAGTATAGGGTAACAAATAGAGGTGGTGTTGGTATTACAAATATCCTTACTACCGACAGAAACGGTAATGTTGTTGCTAGCTTTCCAGTTGAACAGGGTGATAATATCATGCTTATTACAGATAAAGGAAAGTTAATTCGTATTTCAGTAAATGATATCAGAATTGCAGGACGTAGCACTCAAGGAGTCACTCTGTTTAAAACAGAGAGTAGAGAGAAGGTGGTGTCAGTAGCGAAAATTGAGGATCCTGATTCCACTGAAGATAGTATTTCCGAAATTGAAAACTCTGTTTCTTCTTAACTGTATAGCAAAGGTTAAGCAAATAGTGCAAATTTCTATTGATTAATCTATAGTATTTAAATTAAAATATATGTCTATGTTCAAGTAGAGATTGATGGATAAGAAGTTAACTAAAAATAAAAAATCATTAACGAATGAGAAGAATAAAAAAACATCTCTTGTTAAAGATTTTGCCAAAAATAAGAGTAGAAGAGATTTTATCACATTAACTACGTGTGCCATGGCAGGTATAGGAGCTGCAAGCGGTCTTTGGCCATTGGTTAAGTCTATGAATCCTTCTGCTGAGGTTTTAGCGATGTCTACGGTTGAGGTTAATCTATCTGATATTCAAGAAGGACAAGGAAAAAAGGTAAAATGGCAAGGTAAGCCAGTATTTATCCGCAAGCGCACAAAACAAGAGATTGAGGCTGCAAGAGCCATAAATGCAGAAAATTTGAGAGATCCTGAATCAGATGAAAAAAGAGTATACAAAGGCAAAGATGAATGGTTAATTATGATTGGAATATGCACCCATCTTGGATGTGTACCAGTTGATCACGCTACAAAAGACGGCAACGGTTGGTTCTGCCCTTGTCACGGTTCATATTATGACACATCAGGCCGAGTAATTGGCGGTCCTGCACCAAAAAACATGGCTATACCTGACTACTTTTTTCCAAGTGAAAATATTGTAGTAATTGGCAAGAAGGCTTAACGGGTTTTTATAATTAAAGTAATAAAAGTATATTCCATTTCAAGAAGCACACTGACTTCATAGGCAAAGCTCTTGAAGTCTATCAAGCTAATTTTATACTATGCACATATTCGGGTGATAATTAAGAAACTTGCCTGCCAAATCTTCAGAGTTGACAGCTAAATTTAAAACTTGTTCCTTTGCGTCAGAAAAATTCTGACTAACTTGCTTAAAGTTATTTTCTAACTCTTCGAGGATGGAGCTGAAATTAAAAAAACTTTTCTGCATTTTATCAAGATTTTGAGTTATATAGCTTAATACATAAAGATAGAGACAAGAGGGGAAGAGATATGGTAAAGCAAGAAAAAGCTGAAAGTGAGGGAATAAATGGAGTCACCATATCAATATGAATTAAGGGAAAGAGTGATTTCAATGGAATCGGGAGTCGCAATAGTAAAAGTGAAAGAAATCTTCAAAGTAGAACTATCCTCCAAAGCTGCACATGGACATAGAATATCCTTTATCAGGGATGGACGTAAACATTGAAGATCTTCCCCTAGAGCTGGATATAGATATAAAGTCATTTATACCATTCCCTATATTCGAGAAAAATATCACATGCCAAGAACCTTGTCAAAATTATATAATCTATCTCTAGAGCAGGTTATTGAGAATGTCAATCCACATAAAAGAGCCAGGTATTCCTAACACCACTAAACTCACAAATTCATTTGCTAGAGTTTATAAGTTCTTGTTTATAATAATTTTATTATATCGTAAAACCATCTATATCGGCCTATTTAAACAGTATTTTACTTTCCTTAAGGATTTTTTAAAGACCACCTATTGAATTCTATGATATTATTTTTTGTGAGATTGTTATACACGTTATGGCAAGGAAGGCAGAGAGATTTGTTAAGTAGTTTTTGCATCTATATGAGCTACTTGAATAATGGTTACAATATTTGTACAATTGTACAGTATGAGCTGAGTTCGCTTAGCCCTTATCTACATATTCAGTTCCACCAACAGTTATTGCATCGACCTTGAGTGTTGGCTGACCAACTCCAACAGGAACATTTTGTCCGTCTTTTGAGCACGTGCCAACACCAGGATCTAACTTTAGATCATTACCAATCATTGATACTTTTTTTAGCACTGTTGGCCCATCACCAATTAGCGTTGCTCCTTTGACTGGTTGTGTAATTTTACCATTTTTTATTAGGTAAGCTTCCGAAGATGAGAAAACAAATTTTCCTGATGTTATATCAACTTGTCCACCACCAAAATTTACTGCATATAGGCCTCTCTTTACACTGGATATTATTTCTTCTGGTGTATATTTTCCTGGCAACATATAGGTGTTTGTCATGCGTGGCATAGTAACTTCTTTGTAACTTTCTCTTCTACCATTACCAGTTGGATTTACACCCATAAGTTTAGCGTTCATATGATCTTGCATATATCCTTTTAGAATTCCATCTTCTATAAGCACATTATAGCCAGGTAAAGTACCCTCATCGTCTATGCTAATAGAACCACGCAAATTAGGTAGAGTTCCATCATCAATTACAGTAATGTTACTGGCTGCCACTTGTTTACCCATAGAATTTGAAAATGCCGAGATTCCTTTACGGTTAAAATCACCTTCAAGTCCATGACCTACAGCTTCATGCAATAATATTCCTGGCCAACCTGAACCTAAAACAACTGTCATCTCTCCAGCCGGAGCTGGAATTGCCTCAAGATTTACTAGCGCTTGCTCTAACGCTTGATTTGCAACTTCTTTCCACTTCTTCTCAGAAACAAATTTACTATAAGAGTCTCTTCCACCGTGCCCTGCAGAGCCTCTCTCAGCTCGGCCATTTTTCTCTACGATGACTAGTACATTAAAACGTACCAAAGGCCTAATATCGCTTAACCTGTGATCATCTTTTATTATTTGTACAACTTGCCATTCTCCATTTAGAGTTATTTTTACCTGCTTCACGCAATTATTCTTCGACCTTACATACTCATTAACCTCATTAAGTAGTTTAATCTTTGAGCTCAGGTCCATTTCATTTATGGGATTAATCGTTGAATACAGGCTTTTTGCCTCCTCATTTAAGTTTACTGAATTCGTTTTGCTTAAAGATGCTGAACTTTTTACCATGGAAGCAGCTTTAGTAATTTCTTTTTCGCTAATCTCAGAAGAGCAAACAAAAGACGTACTATCTTCACAAAAAGACCTTAGACCAAATCCTCTTCTGATATTTAAATCCATATGTTTTAATATATTATCATCAAAAACTAGGGATTCTGATTGGCAAAACTCTAAAAATAGCTCACCACCATCACTATTGTTCAAAGCGTTGTTGACTATTTTATATACATTATTAATATTAACATTGTTCTGAGCAAAAAATATTTGATCTAGATTTGGCATTACCTTTAAGTTAAAAACTATTTGAGTATATTATTTTATTTTAACATAGTAAATCACAAAAAGCCCGGGTGGCGGAATTGGTAGACGCGCTAGCTTCAGGTGCTAGTAACTTTTTAAGTTGTGGAAGTTCAAGTCTTTTCTCGGGCACTCTATATTGATTTTTGAGTTAATTAATGCTATAATATAACATATTTACTATACTTAAGTTTATGAGTTGCGACAAAGAGAGGCTTGTTTACAGAAAGAAAATAAGAACTTATTCAAAACGCTTAGTTACTGCATTATCTATTGCTTCTTTGAGTGGGTACATAGCAGCATTAGCTTTGAATATTTCTGCCTTAAGCTTGTATTTTACTATTGCCAGCACTATACTAAGTGCACTTTCTCTTGTCTTAAATGTATGGTCATTAACTGATCATTTCAAGCAGCGTGACCTTAATAAGCAACTCGTTCCTCGGCAAGAGAAACTAATGAAGATCTGTCTTGATATTGCATCTAGCGTTTCATTTTTAATAGGAGGAATAATATATATATTGCCTCTCGAATCTCCTATTATTCCTTTCATTTCTACTGCTTTTTTTATTCTAGGCTGTACCTTTATGGCAACCAATTTCATTCGAACTATGATTAGTCAGCCGCAAATAGATGAAACCAAAACCTCAAAGTTAGTGATCATTTGAACATTCAATCTGCAATAGCTGCCTAATTATTACATGTTAATAACTTAGCTTATTTAACTTGACAAATTACGCCATCCCCCTTACTATGATAGCAAGAGTATTTATCCTTGTTTTTAATCTCCGCGGATTTAACAGCAAAATTCAGTAAAAAACTCAAATATTTATTGGCAAATTACATAAAAATTATAGCGGCTGCATGTCTTTTTATTTTTTCTACATTCAGCCAAATCGCGCTTAAAATAAGCGTTAGCACATTATTACAACACCAATTTAAATTATTATAGGGTCAAAACTCGCTATACGGGGGTTCTTTTGTCTTTTTTTATTTAGTAAATTTCTTAATATTTGTAGCTAAAGTAATTTTAGAGAGCCAGCATGGGACACACAACCGCACTAACGTTTATTTTTGAAGGTACTATTTATATAGTAGATGGTCACTGGAATCCAGCTTTTTCATAATCATCAAAACATTGATTACTTTTATACTCGTAAATTTAACTAGATCCCAGTGTCTAGCACTGGGATGACAGCATCATAAAGGAATCAATGTCAGATATTTGAATGACATCACTATAAAGTAGATTCCTGTGCTGAAATAGAGGCTACTTAAGTGACAAGATAGATAGAACTGGCATTAATCGGATTTGAGTTACTCAAATGACCAATGAAAACTGTAACCCTAAACATTGAAGCACTATTATGCACTAAATGATAACTTTCATACACTTGTCATGGTCGTCGTGAAAGAAATAATTCATACAATAAGCATGAATGAAAGAATTTACATAATTTGGAAATTTATATATTATAAAGTATTAATAGTTAGTTAATTTATTAGGTGGGGATATGGCTAGAAATGTTTTGAATGAAAATGAGTACCACGCTTTAAAGCAGTTGTTTTTAACATTTAATATTCAAAAGGAGGATGTGGTAAATTCTGATATTGAGAATATTAAGAAAAATTTTAGTAAACAATATCGTGAATTATCGCTAAAATATCACCCAGATAAAAATCCAGGCAATAAAGAAGCAGAGGAGCAATTTAAAGGTAGTGATCCACTGCCAGATAGTACCATAAATCCCGATAGTGTTCACGCTCATGGAAGAGAGCAAGTTGTGCAGTGCATTTATTGTTCTTGGATTAATTGATAGCTATTCTCCATACTCAAATCTCTAGCTAGAAATAACGAGCCACAGATTAGTATGGTTTTGACGTTTTGTATAGAAGCTTTTAGTATGTGATTTGATATAGCATCTCTGATTGATTCACATTCGATAGCAT
This sequence comes from Wolbachia endosymbiont (group B) of Germaria angustata, assembly GCF_964026725.1. Lineage (NCBI taxonomy): Bacteria > Pseudomonadati > Pseudomonadota > Alphaproteobacteria > Rickettsiales > Anaplasmataceae > Wolbachia > Wolbachia endosymbiont (group B) of Germaria angustata. The sequence continues at coordinate 1,084,549 of NZ_OZ034691.1, read as the reverse complement.
TGATTCCTATATTATGAGCTCCTTCTCTAATTAAATCTGTACTTGTTGCTTTAGGTTCAGATTTAACACAAATCGCGCATAGTAGTTTGATATATGGCTTTAAGTGCTCTAAGAACTCTGCGACGTTTCTGTTACGAGTAACACCAAAGATCATATAGATACCTTCAGCAAAATTGTCTCTTACCCACTTAGCTAACACTCTGGCACCATCATTGTTGTGCGCGCCATCTAGAAATAATTGCCAATCTTTTGGTAATAAAGAAATTAAATTACCTTCTTTTATAGACTCTAGCCGCGCAGGCCAATAAGTGCGCTTTAAACCTGAAGCAATGTCCTCTTCTCCAATATTAAATCCATACTTCCCACTTAAAATGCTACATGCTGCAATTGCGTTTCCTGCATTGATTATTTGATGATCTCCTTTTAAAGATGGCAAAGAAAATTCTATTGATTGAATAGTCGATTGAAAGACTATTCTGTTATTCTGTTTTTCGCAATTCCACTCAAATCCTCCTCTATATAAGGGAGATTTTTTGTTTATTGCGTGTTGTTCTAGCGTGTTCATTATAGATTTTTCTTGTGGTGCTATTACGCAAGGAACATTAGGTTTCATTATTCCAGCCTTTTCACCCGCTATGGTTTCTACGGTAGGACCAAGATATTCTGTATGGTCAAGTGCAATGGAAGTGATGATCGTTAGAATCGGATTATCTATAACATTTGTTGCATCAAGCCTTCCACCCAGACCCACTTCAACTAAAGTAATATCAGCTTTATGACGAGAAAAAGCTAAGAAGGCTGCAGTCGTTGCGGCTTCAAATAGAGTGATGGGTTGTTCTGCGACTGCTATACGGCATTCTTCCAGTGAGTTATGTAATTCACTATCATCGATATCATTGCCTGCAACAACTATTCTCTCATTAAAATTCACTAAATGTGGAGAAGTGTACGTATGAACTTTATACCCTGCTGCTTGCATTATATATCTTATAAAGGATAGTGTTGATCCTTTGCCATTAGTGCCAGCTATGTGAATTATTGGCGGTATTTTTTTCTCGGGATTACCCAGTTTATTTAGAAAACTTTTTATGCGATCAAGAGAAAAATCCTTTGGCCTATTGCCAATCGGCTTAGGCCAATGAGGCATGTATATCATAAATTATTGTTACGTTTTAATTCATCTATTACACTTGCCATGCCATTCGTGTCGATCTTTTCACTAAATTGAGAACGTTGATTAATAGAAATACTTATTCCACTCATTACAACATCGTTTATTAAGAAAGAACTGTCACTTTTAGTAACTTTAAAGTCAATATTTGTAAATTCCTCATCACCATAAGAAAATCTTGTTCCTATCAGACAAGTTTCATCGTCAACTGCTTTTGTACTCATTATGATCATTTCACTATTATTTATGTATTGATACAAAATTTTAGCGCACAAACGCGCGAGATATACTTCATATTCTTTTAGAAACTCTTCTTTTTCTTTCTGAGTAGATAAATTCCAATATTTCCCTATGACAAATCGAGATATTCCTTTGAGGTTAACATTATTCTGAATAATTTTCAGAAGTTCTTCTTGTACATGTTCTGAATTTTTTCTATTCCCTTTCATAGACGTGTTGTCTACTTGCTGCTTCATGGCAAGCACAAAAGTTTTGTGCCCTATACAACTCGCATAAGCACTTGAGGAGATTACAATAAAAATGGTTAAGAACTTAATAACATTCATAAGATATATTTATTAGCTATGATACTTAAAATGCAAAATTTAACAAAGGCAAAATAATGATCGCTAGTTTTAATATATCTATAGACATACTCTATATAAATAATCTATAATTAATTTAGGGGTCTGTGCTATGCGTTATGAGTTAAGTTAAATTTCCCGAGCGATAATTTCTGATCAAGGGGATTGCCTCTGTTAATTTCATTGAAATTAGTATGTGATACCCACCTTAACTTTAGGTCTCAGGAATCTACTAAGACTGACGGTAGATATGGATCCCATTTTTATTGTTCAGTTTTATGCTTCACCAATATAAAGAAAAAGGTATTTTTTTCTGTTCATCTCATAGGGTGTTTCAAGTTGTAATTGACGTTGAGAAGTATCCTGATTTTGTTCCTTGGTGCAAAGCTGTTTATATAAAAGAAAAAACTGATAGCCAAATGATTGTGGACCTCCTTGCAGCTTTTCATGGCATTAAAGGAAGTTATACATCAGAAGTGACCTTTCTTTCTCCAAATGGAATAAATGAAAGCTGGATAAAAGCTGTGTCATCAAATGGAATATTTAAACATTTATACAATGAATGGAAATTCACTCCTATGAGCAAAAATAAAACTATGGTAGAGTTCTATATAGAGTTTGAGTTTAAATCCAATTTGTTTTCTACTTTATTAAACTCGGTGTATAAATATGCACAAAATAAAATAATTACTGCATTTAAAGACAGAGTAGAAAGTCTTGCTAAGCAAAAGTTATCTTGACATTATTTATATAAATGCATAAATTTTTTAATAAGTTCAGTATTTCCATTGTAATGATTTTTAGATTATTGTTCTTGCTTATTTTTATAAGTGTTAGTTCTTATGCAGCTATTGAACAAAACTTACCCAACACTCAAAAAACTGATGAAATAACACCAAAAGAACTACTGTTGCTATTGCCTGATGATAAATTATTAGGAGATCGAAAAGCACCAATTTTAATGATAGAATACGCCTCGCTCACTTGTTATCACTGTTCTCTTTTTCATAAGAAAGTTTTTCCTAAAATCAAAGAGAAGTACATAGATACAGGTAAGATGTTATACATATTCCGTCATTTTCCTCTAGATTACAGAGGATTAAAAGCTGCAATGCTAAGTTATTGCTATGAAAAAGAAGAAGACTATTTTAATTTTAACAAAGCTGTGTTTAATGCAATAGACTCGTGGAACTACTCTAATTTTAGTGATTTAACTATACTACAAAAAATTGCTGCACTAAGCAATTTGAAGCAAGATGTATTTAACCAATGCATTAATGATAAAAAGATGATGGACAAAATTATAAATGATAAATCACTTGCAATTAATAAACTTGATATCACAGCTACTCCTGTATTCATCATCAAGCTTAACGATGACAAATCATATGTAGAGAATGGTAAAATCAAACATGAAGGGTATAGAGAGCTGGAATACTTCACTAATGTAATAGATGAGTCATATGGAAAAGCTATAGTGAAGTAATAACACTGTAGCTTACCATATAAAAACCCTATGCTGAATCATTATTTTTTGATACTGTTTGTTGCTTTTTACGCTCAAACTCTCTTTTTTTACTGTGCCAAGCATAATAATACATAGCAATTTTATTCTCTATTAATACTATCGTTCCATCATAAAATTGGACCATATCCATAACTTTTTTCTGAGCTTCGTTAAAGCGTTCTTTGTACTTCTCGCGATAAGCTGGATTGTGCAGTAATTTCACTCCTTCATTATTATTAGACTTCTTGCTTAACGTTTCAACTTCGTTAGCAATGTTATAAGACATATAACCCCCTCTAATTGATTATAAAAATTACATTTTAAGAGAGATGTAAATAAACGATCCCTTAATTCTAGTATAACAATTGGTTATTATACTAGTTAACTATAGTAAAATATATAATAATCTTTGTCACTTAAAATTTTACTTTATAAAATAACAACTTAAAATAAAAATTTTATTATTCTTAACCCTATTGTTATATTTATAAATCTTATATAGATTAAACCTCCTTAGTTTATATTATAAAACTTAATGCGTCATAACTTTAGCAGAAAATCGTTGTACATAAGAAGCTTATTTGCAAAAGAGTATAAAAAAATAGAAGAACATTGTACTCTTGATAAGAAACAACGTATTCAAATCACTCCTGAAGAAGGAAAATTATTAAATTTATTTATCAAAATCCATAAAGTTAAAAGCATAATTGAAATTGGCACGTTATATGGTTATTCGTCAATTTGTATGGTAAAAGCTTTACCGAAAGATGGTCATATATATACAATAGAAAATAATCCTCAACACTCAAGAATAGCAAAAAAAAATTTTAGTGCTTTTAATCTAAGTGATAAAATTACTCTAATAGAAGGTGATGCACTGGAAAAAATTAATGAATTATCAGCAAAGGCACCATTTGACATGATATTCATCGATGCTAACAAAAGTAGTTATCCTAAGTATTTAGATTGGGCAGAGTCATACATTAAACAAGATGGGCTAATCGTTGCAGATAACACTCTATTATTTGATACAGTATTTTTAGAATCTCCTCCAAAAGAAGTATCAGAAAAGTCATGGCATGCTATGAGAGAGTTTAATGATAGATTGTCAGATGAAAAAAAATATTTCTCCATATTGATTCCTACTGACGAAGGAATGACTGTAGCTTTAAAACTAACGCAAGTTAAAAATCAAGGTCAGCGTAATGTCTAGGGGGAGTTAAGCCAAAAACTCTCTCTAATAATATTTCGCGAAAACAAGGCCTTGATTTAACAATGGAGTACCATTCTTTTAAAATCTTACTTTTTTCCCATGGGAAACTATTTACGTAGTCTATTATAGAAATATGTGATGCTAAAGTAATATCGGCTAAAGTGAACTTATCGGTTGCAAGCCAAACGTTCTTGTTAATTAAGTGTTCGATGTATTCCATATGGCAAGGCAGGTTATGCTGAGCTGCATGAAGAAATCTAGAGTCAGGGCTGCGGTTAGTAATTACTTTTTCATTCATAATATACTTAGTAACTTCATTGTAAAATTTGCTATCGAACCAATTGATTAAAGCGCGTATTTTAGACTTAATAATAGTTGATGAACCAAGTAATTTGACGTCACTATTGTAAGTCTCTTCTATATATTCACAAATGGCATTACTATCCGCTATTACAAAGTTATTATCTATTAATACTGGTACTTGTCCGATTGGATTGATCTCCATGAATTCATTCCGCTTTTCCCATGGATTTTCATATACCAAATCACAATTCAGCTTTTTTTCCTTGAGAAGAGCTCTAACTTTTCGTGAAAACGGACAAAGAGGAAAATGATATAAAATCATAATATTCCTCTTTTGTTATTCCAATACCTATATGTTGTCATTCCAGTACGTGACATTGGAATCCAGCTTATTTCATTATGGACATTGCTTTTAACATATATTCCTAGAATCCATTGTCCATTGTGTAATTTCCAAATATTTTTATACTTGGATCCCAGTACAACTGTACGAACATTGTAGTTTGAGAGCAATCCCCACCGGAAGGGTGTCATTTCAGTGATTGACACTGGAATCCAGTTCTTATTATACAACAGCCTAATGTATTCATTTAAAATTAAGTTTCCTGGATCCCAGTGTCTGGGCACTGGGATGACAGAAGAAGAGTATTTTAGGTAACAGCTGTTTACTCCAAAGTAATGTTGCAAAAGGTCTAACATATAAATTATAAGACTAATATAGAATATACCTTGCTAAAAAAAAAAAAAAGTATAACCTTTTATAAGGTATGCAGGCAAAAATTCTGTAACTTGGTCAGGTCAGAAATGAAGCAACCATATCAGAATCTTTTTGGGTTGCATACCTATTTGTACTATTTGTTTTATTCTAGGCTATGAACATAGCATTAAAATATCGTCCTAGTAGCTTTAAAGATTTAGTAGGTCAAGATATATTGGTGCGTATACTAGAAAATGCTTTTACTCTCAACAAAATTCCACAATCTATACTGCTTTCTGGTAGCAGTGGAATTGGTAAAACCACCACTGCAAGAATAATAGCTTTATGTTTGAACTGCTCGTTGGGGCCAACTTTTGAACCTTGTGGATCATGTACAAGTTGTCTGGCAATAAAAAATTCAAGCCATCCAGATGTAGTTGAAATCGATGCGGCAAGTCACACTAGTGTTGAGGATGTTAGAGCGATCTTGGGAGATATTTGCTATTTACCAATAAGTTCTAAATTTAAAGTTTACATTATAGATGAAGTACACATGTTATCCAGTAATGCATTTAATGCATTACTTAAAACTCTAGAAGAACCACCATCTAGCGTAAAGTTTATTCTGGCAACTACAGAAATAAAAAAGATACCAATAACTGTTATTGCACGTTGTCAAAGGTTTGACTTACATAACATTCCTTCAGCTAAGATAATGGAGCGTTTAAATGATATTGCACAAAAAGAAAATTATTTTATTGAAAAAGAAGCATCGGGATTAATTGCTCACCACTGCAATCATTCAATGCGTAACGCTTTATTTTTGATGAATCAAGCAGTCCTATATAGCAAAGATGGTACAATATCCACTCAAAGTGTTAAAGACATACTTGGTCTAGTAGATAGAAACGTTATATTTGATCTACTGGAAGCAGTATTAGATAGTGATTTACAGAAGGCTTTGTTAGTATTCGACAATGTGGTAAAAACAGCAAATCCGCTTAATATTTTTGAAGATCTGCTGCAAACAATCCAGTTAATATGCCGTTTTTTAATTACAAAAGAGATTGATACAGAATATGAGAAGAGCAGAGTAAAAGATTTGAGTGCGAAAAAGTCTTTAATATTTTTTTCGAGATTGTGGAAGGTGCTGCTTAAAGGTATTCAAGATATAAAGGTTTCAACATGCAACGATGTTGCTGCTGAAATGATGCTAATTAGTCTTTGCTATCTCTCTGATCTACCTTCTCCAGAACAGGTGATCAAAAAAATTCTTTCACAGAATGTAGAGCAAGGAAATAGACAGGGCAGACCTGTTGCACCTTCCCCCTCTGTCATCCAAGTAGCTGACTACTTGGATCAAAAAAAATATGTGGAAAAACCCCACTCTGTCATCCCAGTGCGCGACACTGGGATCCATGTGAAAAATAAACAACAAAATTACGATTTTGATAAGATTTTGCAACTATTAAGGCGGAGTAACCAAATTTATCTTTACAAACAACTGTGTAGTAATCTACAATTAATAGATTGTAGATTTGGGTATTTAAAATTAAAAGCTGTATCTAGCTTGAACAGTAATTTTTGTAATGACTTGAAAAGTTACTTAAATCAAGCTACTAATCAGGAGTGGGTTATTATAGTTGATACGAGTTACATGAATAGGGAAGTGAGTAATTTAAATTATGCACCTGCAGTTAAGGACATATTAAATACGTTTAAAGGTGCAAAGGTAGTTAATATAGAAAATAAGGAGTAGGTTGTGGATTTCAGTCAAATAATGAAGCAAGCGCAAGAAATGCAAAAAAAGCTTGCGGAAGCTCAAGAAAAGTATATTGGAAAAGAGTTTCAAGGTATTTCTGGTGGTGGCAAAGTTTCTATATTAGTGGAAGTTATAAAAATAGGTGGCTATAAAGCTAAAAAGGTAAACATAGACTTAGAGCTTATGAGAAATGAAGAAAAAGACATAGTAGAAGATTTAGTGACAGCAGCGTTTAATGATGCCATTAAAAAAGCAGAAGAAGATATGGCAAATGCAACCTCTGATCTTGCAGGTACGATGGGGTTACCACCTGGATTTAAACTTCCTTTTTGAATTTATTTCTATACTACTGAAATTTCTTTTAGTGTAAGTATTTTTTTTCTAATATTTCCAACGCTAGTACTTCTTCATATAATGCACCTATAGCTAGCACAGCCCTACGTCATACCGCCGCGGTATAGATTCCGCTAACAAGTAGCGGAATGACGAGGTCTTTCGATAGTAAATTTTACCTACGTTAGCTATACCAAAAAATCAAGAGTAAAAAAAGTAGAGTAACTCTATTTATTAATTAATAAAATCTTTGTATTTTCCTAAAAGTTAGTTAAGATACAGAAGGTTTTGTGTTATTAAGTTAGCACTTGACTTAACTTTAGTTATTATTTAGACTGCTAAAGTGGAATTTTAATTTTTTTAACGAGGGCAATTATGCATTATAAAAAGTTTTTTTCGGCAGCTGCTTTAGTGACGTTGCTAAGCCTATCAAACTCTGCTTTTTCATCAGATCCTATTGGTCCAATAAGTGATGAAGAAACTAGCTACTACGTTCGTTTACAATACAACGGTGAAGTTTTATCTTTTAAAACAAAGATTGATGGTGTTACATATAAATCAGGTAAGGACAACAATAGTCCCTTAAAAGCATCTTTTCTAGCTGGAGGTGGTGCATTTGGTTATAAAATGGATGATATCAGGGTTGATGTTGAAGGACTTTACTCACAATTGAGTAAAGATGCAGATGTAGTAGATACTTCTCCAGCAGTTGTAGAAAGTTTAACAGCATTTTCAGGACTAGTTAATGTTTATTACGATATAGCAATTGAAGATATGCCTATCACTCCATACGTTGGTGTTGGTGTTGGTGCAGCGTATGTAAGCAATCCTTTAGTAACAGAGGTTACTGGTGATAAAAAATCTGGATTTGGTTTTGCTTATCAAGCAAAAGCTGGTATTAGTTATGATGTAACCCCAGAAATCAAGCTTTATGCTGGTGCTCGTTATTTTGGTTCTTATGGTGCTAATTTTGGTAAGAAAGCTAAAGATGATGGCGGAATCAAAGTTCTTTACAGCACTGTTGGTGCAGAAGCTGGAGTAGCGTTTAATTTCTAGTCTATCTTTGTCTTATTATCCCAGTGGGTTTTTCTTGTCATTCAAGTAGAATGACACTGGGATCTAGAAAAAAGAAATGTGAATTCCAGTGTTTAAACACTGGAATAACACACTGTTTACTTTAAATTATATAGCCTATCATTACACATTAGTAATTTTAATTCTACATTCAGGTAGTTCTGGTTGAAGTTTAATGTTGCTAAGGTCTTAATTAGATATAAAGTTATGCTTTTTTTAATTAAAGCTTGAATTTTTCACTGAAAATCAATATATTATATACATGGAGTTTTAATTTAAGTTATTATGTTGATCCCAGTAGCGAATTTATCTGTTAATAGTAGCACTAATCTCATGCAATATATTGCTGAAGTGCGAAAATTTCCTATGCTTTCCCAAGAAGAGGAAGTGCGATTAGCAAAAAATTGGCAAGAATACCAGGATATTTCTTCTGCTCACAGGTTGATTACTAGCCATTTGAATTTGGTAGTAAAAATTGCAATGAAATTTAAGAATTACGGTCTATTGTTGATGGACCTGGTCATGGAAGGAAATATGGGTTTAATGTATGCAGTGAAAAAGTTCAATCCTAACTTGGGATTTCGTTTTTCAACTTATGCAGTATGGTGGATTGAAGCTTCAATGAAAGACTTTATATTAAAATCTTGGTCACTTGTAAAAATAGGTACAACGCAAGCACAAAGGAGATTGTTTTTTAGTTTACGTAAAATAAAAAAAAGAATTTTACAATACACAAACAGAGAAACTTTGAGTAAAGAAGAAATAAAAGCAATATCAAACGAGCTTTCTGTATCTGAAGAAGATGTTGTACAGATGAACTATCGTTTGGCTTGTAAGGATCAGTCGTTAAATAATTGTATAAAAATAGGTGATGACTCTAAAAAGGAGTTACAAGATATGATTCCGTGTAATTTAGTCAATCAAGAATTAGCTTACCAGAATCATGAAGAAAAGGCATTAAAAGAAACAATCTTAAGCAATGCATTAGCAAGTCTTAATGAAAGATCAAGAGACATTTTCATTAGCAGATATTTGTCTGAGAATACTCAGACTTTGGATGAGCTTAGCAAAAAATATTGTGTTTCAAGAGAAAGAATAAGACAGCTGGCTGAACAAGCGATGAGTAAGGTAAAACAACATATAAAATCAGAGAGTTTGAAATTCGGTTTACATGCGTAGTCTTTTCGTATTTCTAATATTTTTTTCAATAGACACTCTTGCATCGGTTAGTAATGTACAACTGAGGGAAAAATATAAAGACTGGTTTGTGTATACTGCACTGGAAGATGGTGAGAAAGTGTGTTATATTGTATCCTATCCTAAGGAAAAAAGTGAACACTATACAGCCGATCGCAAGCCTTATGTAATGGTCAGTTACGTTGATAAAAAAGCAGATGAGGTGAGCGTCACTTCTGGCTTTCAGTATAATAATGAGCCCGTAGTTCTCAATATCGATAAAAAAATAAAATATCAATTGCCGATAATACAGAGAAGTCTTGCGTGGACAGATGATACAAAAACGGACCAAGATTTGATTCTAAAAATGAAACAAGGATTATCAATGATAGTTAATGGAAAAATAAAAACAGCAAATGTTGATGATACTTATTCTTTGCTTGGGTTTCAAAAAGCTTACCAAAAAATGCACGACTTATGCCATACAAAGTAAATTATTGATTACTAAAGTATAAGATAGGCTGTTTTTATCTCTCAGATAAAAAGATAAATAGCACTTTACATAGAATGTAGATATCATTTAAAATATACTTTTGAGAATTAGTATGTTAGAGGTTGCAGGTAAAGAGCAAGTTGTATGTGAGCAAATGCGTTTTAGCGTTGGCCGAGCAAGTCTTTTAAATACGCTATCCAGAGTGAGCGGGGTGGTTGAAAGGCGCAACGCGATAGACGTTTTAGCGTGTATAAATATCAAAGCACAACATGGCAGCATAAAACTAAAGGCTACCGATCTTGACATTTCAATATTTGCCTCACTTACTGCAAGTGTATCAGCAGAAGGAGAAGTGAAAATCTCAGCACATACTTTACATGACATAGTGAAGAAATTGCCAACTAATTTGGATGTCAATTTCGAAATGAATAATCAAGGAAAATTATTGATATCCTGTGGAAATGCAAATTTTTCTTTACCGAACGTAGTTTCAAATAACTTCCCTGTTCTGGAAGAAGGTGATCATCAATACGATTTCACTCTACTAAGTGCAGATTTGGTAGACTTATTGACTAAAACGAAGTTTGCTGTGTCGCTGGATGATACAAGGTATAATTTAAACGGGATATATCTGCATACAGATGAGCAATTTCTGTACTGCGTTGCAACTGATGGCCACCGTTTATCATGTATAAAAAGGCCTAAACCTGAAGATATCAACGGCGAATTTTGGGTGATCATTCCACGTAAAACTATCATGGAATTATTGAAAGTATTGTGTGATTGTAATGAGATTAATATAAAACTTTCAGATAGAAAAATCAAATTTACATGTGGTGAGTATATTCTAATATCAAAATTGATAGATGGGACTTTTCCAGATTACAAAGCTGTCATTCCAACGTCTCAAGATAAACAAATGATTGTTGAGAGTAGCAAACTTGCTAGTGTTATAGACCGAGTTTCCGTTGTTGTGTCCGATAAAATAAAATCAATTAAATTTTCATTGCAAGAGAATTTATTAACTCTACATTCAAATTCCCAAGAGTGCAGTGATGCGACTGAGTCTATAGAGGTGGATTACGATGGAGCTCTTATGGAAGTAGGATTTAATTCACGTTATTTGCTTGATGCTTTATCCTGCATAAAAAATAAGTGTAAGTTTAGCTTATCAGATGGTAATAGTGCTACAATTATCACTGATGAAGATGATTCAAGCGCACTATACATAGTGATGCCAATGAGGACTTAAACTAGTAATCTATTTTTACCAAGTATAAGCCGTGAGGCGGCGCAGTGACCCCAGCGGCGTTTCTTTTGCATTGACTTAATATATTTAACATTTCTTGTGGATTAGTTTTGTTTTTTCCAAATTCAACTAAAGTGCCGACAATGATCCTCACTTGGTTATGTAAAAAGGAAATTGCAGATATTTTGATGTATATGTGACTTCCATTTTTTACTATATCAATATCATCGATTGTTCTGACCGGATTTGTAGCTTGACAATCTTTTGAGCGGAAGCTTGAAAGATTATGTTTTCCAAGCAGGTGTCTAGCAGCTTCACGCATGATGTTTACGTCAAGTGGGTTAAATACTTGCCACACATAACCGATTTCCAGAGCTGCAGGAGCGTAGCGATTAATTATTCTATATTCATAATATCTTTTTTTTGCTGAAAATCGTGCATGAAATGCATCATCTACAGCTTCTGCACTAAGCACAACTATAGGAATCACTTTTAAGTGATAGTTTATTCCATTTCTTATTCTGTAAAGCTCAAATTGCCTTTCCATATTGAAATGAGCAACTTGCCCTAAAGCATGAACTCCTGTGTCAGTTCTGCCACCACAATGCAAAGAGACTCTCTCGCCACTGAAATTAAATATAGCGCTTTCTATGGTTTCCTGAATTGAGTTAGCAGAGTGTTGTTGCTTTTGCCAGCCAGAGAAACCACTACCATTGTATTCTATCGTTATTTTGTATCGCACTACAAAGTCTATCTATCTAATTTTAGGTAACTAACGTTCTTCGTTATTAAAAAACCCTTGGCAGATTGGTTGCGTTCAATTACCATGGAGACATACAAGTTAATAAATGATCCATGGCAAACAACCCAGAAGAAAGAAATAATGATAAGCAAAAAGCACTAGATAATGCAATAAGTCAAATTGAAAAAGCATTCGGTAAAGGTGCAATAATGAAGCTAAAGCAAAACCCTGTAGAAAAAATAGACACGATATCTACAGGGTCGATTGCACTTGATTCAGCTCTGGGTATTGGGGGATTGCCAAAAGGACGTATAATTGAGATATTTGGCCCTGAGAGTTCTGGTAAAACTACCCTTGCTTTGCATGTAATTGCTGAAGCACAGAAAAAAGGAGGTTTATGTGCATTTATCGATGCGGAACACGCACTGGATGTTATATATGCTCGTAAACTTGGAGTGAAAACTGATGATTTGGTAATTTCACAACCAGACACTGGAGAGCAGGCGTTGCATATTGTTGAGTATTTAGTGTGTTCTAGTGCAGTTGATGTAATAGTTATTGATTCTGTCGCAGCACTAACTCCAAGAGCTGAAATTGAAGGGGATATGGGAGATCAGCACATGGGATTGCAAGCAAGGCTTCTAAGCCATGGACTCAGGAAACTAACTTCTGTAGTTTCAAAAGCAAACTGTATATTGATATTTATCAACCAAATTCGTATGAAAATAGGAGTAGTATATGGAAATCCTGAAACTACCACTGGTGGAAATGCGTTAAAATTCTATACTTCTATAAGACTTGATATAAGAAAAGTTGGTGCGATAAAGGATAAAGAGAATATTATGGGTAATGAAACGAGAGTTAAAGTTGTAAAAAATAAAGTCGCTCCTCCATTTAGAGAGGCAAAATTTGATATAATGTATAATGAAGGCATATCAAAACTTGGAGAAATAATAGATATAGGAGTAAAACTTGGTGTCCTTGAAAAGGCAGGCGCTTATTATTCATATAACAATACGCGTCTTGGCCAAGGAAGAGAAAATGTAAAAAGTTACCTCAAGGCAAACAAAGAAATTGCAAATGAAATAGAAACAAAAATCAGAGATTTATTTAAAAATAATGATAATTCTATTGTAATAGAAGAGGAACGCGAACAACTTCTAGAAGAATCAGTATTCTAATCTAGATTAGGGTGAAGTTTTAGTATCCATTCAGATGCATGGCTAATGTGCAAATGTTGAAATCAGTGCTTCTTTTCTTGTCGCCTAAGTAGCCCTTTTGGTGTCATCCCAGTGCTTGACACTGGGATCTAAGAAAATTCACAGGCAAACTAATTCGGTAAGCTTATGCTAAATTAATGAGCTTAAATGAAAAATTGGATCCCAGTGTCAAGCACTGGGATGACACCATTTGTTACGCAAATTGTCACAATGTTCGTATAGCTGTGTGTTTGCACACTGACTATTTGTTCCTATATTTTTGTCTATCTTATTTTGCTACCCTGCTGAACGGATACAAGTTTTATATTGAATAGGATGTCCTGTTCAATTGCTATATTTCACACTCTCCCAACTGAGTTGATAAAAGCTGTGTTATCTCCTTGTAGCATCAGGTGTATATTTTTTGCTATTTTTTCCACTAAGAGGATAACGTTATCAAAATTTTCAAATTTTGATAACACATAGTCTGCTAAGCTTTTTTGGTCTTCAGGCCTACCTACTCCAAATCTCAGACGCCAATAATCATTACCAATAAGGCTATCTATAGACTTAAGTCCATTATGTCCGGCTGAGCTACCGCCCTTTTTTACTTTTATTCTTCCAAATTTCAAGTCAGCATCATCATGTATGACAACAATATTGTCTAGCGATAATTTGTAAAAATTTTTTATTTTTGCAATAGGAATACCTGAATTATTCATAAATGAATAAGGTTTTATCAGCATAATTTTATTATTATTAATTATGCCAGAGGTTATCAAGTAATCAGCTTTATTAGAAAATGACTGAAAGTTCCAATATTTGTGAATTGCATCAATAACTATGAAGCCAATATTATGGTGAGTTAATTCATATTTACTACCAGGATTACCAAGCCCAGCTATTAAATGCACTACTCCTCTGTTTTTGTTTGAGGCTCTTCAACATCACTATCAGCAGCAGAAATTGTGACAATGGTAAAATTTTCTTCCTCATGAGCTACAAATTTAACACCTTCTGGCAATTTTACATCATTGATATGTATAGACTGACCAATCATTTTGCCAGACAAATCAATTTCTATGACTTGAGGTATTTTCTCAGGAGAGCATTTGACAGTAATAGAACGACACAAAACATTAAGCACTCCACCTAATTTGATTCCTGGTGATTTACCTTCATTGATGAATGATAAAGGTATATCTATTTTAATTTCACTACCTTTATCAACAAACTGAAAATCAACATGTTGCACAGTATCCTTTACTACATGCCATTGAATATCACGAACAAGAGCATATTCTTTTTTCCCTGAAATATCTAGTTCTATTAAATGTGCAGAAAGAGCACCTGATTTATATTGTTTAGTAAATTCCTTTGCAGACAATGTCAAATTTACGTTATCATGCCCTTTACCATATATAACTGCAGGTATACTTCCCTTCTCCCTCAGAGCCTGCATCGCTTTCTTTTTTTTTACATCACGTAACTCTGCATTAATTGTTACCATTTCTTGCTGTGCCATCGATTACTCCTATTCAGCTAATCCTTTTTATATAATTTAATAATATAACATAAAAATATTTATTTCAAACTTCATTCTTTCACACTAATTCTTTGTGGAAAAATTTATTTAGATATATACTTAAGATTACGTAGTAAGGACTATGAGTATTGACGATCAAGTAGTTTTTAAGATTTATAAGCCAACAAAAACTGCAACACAATCTGGTTTAGGTAATACAAAATTCTGGCACCTAAAAATTGAGACTTGTTCTTACTATATTGAACCTTTGATGGGATGGATTGGTTCAAAAGACCCCAAAAAACAGATTGTACTAAAGTTTGATTCTCTTGAAAAAGCAGTATCTTACGCAAAGAAACACAACACAAAGTACACAATTGAAATGCCAAAAGATGTTAAAAGACTGCCAAAATCTTATACGAATAATTTCATACTAAAATAAATTTTATCGTAATGTGTTTATCTAAAAGCTTAAATTTAAGAACCTGTCTTGAAAGGACCTAAGTAGCAAGCATAGTCATATTAAAGAGTTCTTGAAATAAGGAGAGCACGCTCATACGTCAAGCAAACAATGTTTACCTAAAATTCTTTGACATTAGCAGCTTTCTTGCCCCGTTTTCAGTAACAGTGATTTTGTAATTCTTCTATATATTAGAAAAATTTTTATTTTAATTAGCCATAGGCGCCTATTGGTTTTTAGCTAAAGTAAAGGTCAAGTATCTGGAATTCTGGACATAAAATCCTCCTGTGTAAAAAAGATTAGAAAAAAGTGCAGCGCACATACGACAGAAATTAAGCACACTTACATGCTCTGAAGAATACACTTTTTGATTAAAAATTTGACTGAAAAGTCTGCAGACAAAGATAGATTTTGAGCTCTTAAAATATCTCTAACTGTAATTATAATCAGATTTAAAATATATGGAAGCAATTTTTTACGTTAATATTTCAAATTTCCCTTTCAAGATAGGTTCTAATTGTTACTCTAGGTTTTAAATTGTGCTAACGCACTGCGGCTACTTAGAGAGTTGAACCTGGCTAGCTAGGTATCAAAGAGTTATTTTTTAGGTATTTCTCCGTAAGACTGCAAGTTTTTTTGGATTACTCAAATAACTCCACTCTGCTCGCAGGACTTTTATGCCGCTTTGCACTAAATTAATTTCACGTTTTATTTGTGTTAGCTATTTATTTAGTGAGTGGACATGTAATTTTACCTTAAATAACCCTATAATAAAAACATAGTTATTGAAATAATACAGAAGGTTCTCATGACAACCTCTGTATAGCTCTTAATTTTGCTGAACGTGCACGCGGATTTGCATTTATTTCTTCCGCACTTGCTTTAATCACTTTTTTGTTTAAAAGGGAGAATGTCTTGGTAAATCCTGGTTCACACAAATCTTTAAAAAGGGTTTTAACTATACGATCTTCTAGAGAATGAAAGGTAACTACAATTAATTTGCCGTTTTCACTTAAAATCTCAGATGCAGCTTTAATACCCTTTTCAAGCTCTCCTAGCTCATCATTTACCCATATTCTGATTGCCTGAAATGTTCTAGTTGCAGGGTCAATCTTGCTTTTTCCACGAAACACCACAGAACGTACAATATCCGCAAGTTCAAATGTAGTTTTGATAATTTTCTTCTTCCGCGCATTTACTATCGCTCTTGCGATTCTGCGGGAATGACGCTCACCCCCATAATTATATATAGTGTTCGCAATCTCTTCTTCACGTAAAGCGTTAACAAACGTCGAAGCATTCATATGAGAAGAATTATCCATGCTCATGTTAAGTGGACCATCACGTAGAAATGAGAATCCTCTATCTCCATTATCAAGCTGCATAGATGAAACTCCAACGTCGAAAACTATGCCGTCCACTCCATTTGATGTCATTCCAGCGCGTGACGCTGGAATCCAGTTATTTTTCTTCTGGATCCCAGTATCAAGTACTGGGATGACAGAGGATTTATTCAGTATACTTTTGATATTACTAAACTTTTCAATAAATAACTTTATTCTATTAGGGTATTTAACATTTAGATCATCATAAAATTTAGTAACTGTTTCATCTCTATCAACTGCATAAACTTTACAATCAGCAGATTCCAATATTGCTTTGCTATATCCTCCAGCTCCAAACGTGGCATCCACATATATACCACCACTGTGTGGTGACAATTGCAGTAGCATCTCTTTTAACAAAACTGGAATATGTGTCATATCAAGAGACTTTGTGCACTTAAACTAAAATAACTTTCTCGCCAAAAAATATATGGAAATATATAGGTATAGTATAAGAATATTTAAATATAATCAACGATATAAAAATTTAATAAGATAATATTATTAATATAACATTTACATAATTCACGTTTGAAAAAGTAAGTAATATTACTATAATATCAAACAAATTACGGAAGATTTTGTGCAACAAATAACAAAAGTAATACTATCAAGTTTAATTTGTAACACTTTGTTGTGGTATGATCACATGCTTTTCAGCCATCTAATAAGCATAATCGGAGATGTGTTTTTTCCATCAGACGACAAATTAGTCAGCATACTTAAAGCTTTTGGAGTGTTTGCAGTGGGTTTCTTAATAAGACCAATTGGTGCTGCTATATTTGGCCACATTGGCGATAAATATGGAAGAAGGATTGCTCTATTTCTTTCTATCATATTGATGACTCTATCAACCGTACTTATTGCATTTGTTCCAGGGTATCAGAACATTGGGGTACTCGCATCAGTACTGGTGGTATGTTTAAGATTATTGCAGGGTATATCTCTTGGAGGAGAGGCAGGAAATGCCCCATTTTTAATAGAGCATGCTCCTAAAAATAAAAGAGGATTCTTTGGCAGTATTGAAGTATTGAGCGCAATTCTTGGCTCAATATTAAGTCTTATAGTAGTGCTTATATGCAAAAAAGTATCCGATTTTGAATCTTGGGGATGGAGATTGCCTTTTATTTTCAGTTTTGTAATAGGATTAATCAGTATATATATGAGATATATACTCGATGAAAGCCCAGAATATAAAAAGCAGGAAAAGCCACATGAACTACCGTTAAAAGAACTGTTAAATGGCTATAAAAAACCTTTTCTAATATCAATTGGAGTTGACATAGTTGAGAATGCATCTCTTTACATATATTTAGTGTTTTTTAATCTACTTGCATCAACAATAAACACTCACTTTAATCACGCAGTAGAAATATTGAATCAGGTTGCACTTGGAGGATTGACTATACTATTTGCAATGCTTTCTGATAAGGTAGGGAGAAAAAGAGTCATGAAATTTGCATTTGTGACTTTTATAGTAGTAAGTTATCCAGTTTTTTCAATGATACTAAGTGGTAATAATTTGCTCACCATAATGGCGCACGTTCTTTTTATAATCCCAATAGCTGCTTCTCTTGGTCCTGTTAGCGCGTTTATGTGCGAATTATTCCCAATAAAGGTACGATACAGTGGATTTGGTTTATCAAGAAATATAGCTTCGGGATTTTTTGGTGGTCTTGCACCATTTATATGCACAACTATTATCAAAGTTACAGGACAAGGAACTTTAGCAAGTTTTTACATGATTTTCTGTGCACTAATTGGGTTAGTTGCTATATCACAAGTTAAGAGTTAGATTTTTTCAAAAACCAAGTGTTTAAAAAATCTAATCATAAGGTGGAAAATGCCAATTTTTAGGTGATAGTGTAAATATTTCAACTCCATCTTTTGTGACTCCAAGCGTATGCTCAAACTGTGCAGAAAGTGAGAGATCACGTGTTGTCACTGTCCAGCCATCTAGCTTGCTGAGCAGAGTTTCATGTTTTCCAGCATTGATCATTGGTTCTACCGTAAAAAACATGCCTTCTTTTAAGATAAGATCCTCACCTTCATCATAAAAATGTACAACATTTGGTGGAGCATGAAAAACCTTTCCTATGCCATGTCCACAATAATTGCGTACGATAGAATATCCAAAATCTTCAATATATTTTTCTATAGCAAATCCTATTTCATTTAACTTATTGCCGGGCTTAACTTGTTTTATCGCTTCCATTAGCGCATTGTAGGCAGCATTACACAAACGCTTTGCTTTTATTGAGGGTTTACCAGTCCAAAACATGCGACTTGTATCACCATACCAGCCATTTAAAATCACTGTAACGTCAATATTTAAAATATCTCCATCTTTAAGAGGTTTATCATCAGGAATACCATGACATACAACAGCATTTTTCGAAGTACAAATTGATTTCGGATATCCCTTATAATTCAGTGGTGCTGGAATTGCACCTGCATTGATTATAAAATCATGACATAGATTATTTAATTCATTAGTTGTTACCCCTACTTTGACGTATGGTGCAATAAAATCAAGGGTTTCAGCTGCAAGCCTGCCAGCTTTACGCATAAAGTCAAAATCTTCTTGTGAATGTATAGTTATGTTCATGTTTCTTACGTTTTTATTGTAATTTTCTGCTTCTCTTACGGATACATCAGTGTAATAATACTATAAAAATAAGCTCCTAGATCAAGCCATTTGTATATTAAGAGATAAAGACAAAAATCTAGACTGTGACTTTTGATTTAACCCAATGGTATAACTTACTTATTTTGCCATCGTGACCAAGCATTCCAGAATTATTTCTATAAAAGGTGTCAACTATTAGCTTTATAGAGCCTAAAGCAGCAGAAAATACAGGATTTTTGTCGTATTCGCCATCAAGACCGCTACAAGATTCAGGGCATCCGATACGGACTTGTTTATTGAATATATAGCTTGCAATTTCTTTCATGCTTGTGAGTTGACTGGTTCCACCTGTGATCACTACTTTATTAATTGGATCTTTCTGTTCTTGAAATTGTTCTCTTATCAGCTCAAGTATTTCCTCAATCCTTGGTCTTATGATGTTAACAAGTTCAGACTTAAACACTTGAGTTGGTTCATCGCTTTCATTACTTTGCACTGCAATACATTCATTCTCATCTATTGAAGTTACAATAGTGCTACCGTATAGTATTTTTATGCGTTCAGCATGCTCTATACTTGTGCATAGTCCATAAGCTATATCTCGGGTAATGTGAATGCCACCAATTGGAATGCTGCTTGTGTACACAAGTTTTCCTCTCTTAAAAATTCCAATTGCAGTGCATCCACCTCCTATGTCAACAATGGCAGTCCCTAGCTCTTTTTCATCTTCACTTAGACAAGCAAGACCTGCAGAATATGCAGAAGCAACACAACCAGCCATACTTATCCCACTATTATTAGTTATGCAATTTTCAATGTTGGTAAGAGCTGGACGCGAAGCAGTGACAACATTAACATCAGCAGACAATCTTTTTCCATATAATCCACTGACCTCCTTTATGTCAGCCATATCATCTAAGTGATATTTAAGTGGTATATTGTGAATTATAACATTTTCTTCGATATATTTCTCAAATGTCTGAAAGACTACACGTTTTATATCTCGGTCTAAAATTTCGTGATTAGCTGCAATTATTTCGTTATGTACGTTAAAAGACGAAATCCCACATCCAGCCACATTCACATATATCTGGTCTATAGTCTCTTCTGATACTTGTTCAGCTAAACCTACAGTTGATGAAATAGAGTAACTTGCATGCTTTGCGTCAGTTATTGATCCACCATTTATACCTTCTGCACTTTTATAACCCACTCCTATTATTTTATAGCTAAAATTGCTATTGATTTTAACAATGAGACAGATAATTTTTGTTGTACCCACGTCTAAAACAGCAAAAACATTCTGCTTTGGTTTTGTTATTACTGCAGAGTACATTGGTTGACCTTATGATGCGATTCCATTTAAATTGTAGCTTCCCTGAATGAATTTATATTTCTATCATAAATGTAGCAACATTTTAATATACCTAGACAAAAAGAAAAATAAAACACAGAATTACAATTTTTATGTCTAAGTTACCAATTGTAATTGCCCCTGACGAAAGATTAACTACACGCGCCAGTGAAGTAACAGATATAACCGATAAAATTAAAGAATTAGTAAACGACATGTTCGAAACTATGTACGATGCAGAAGGTCTTGGTCTTGCTGCAGTACAAGTTGGAGTGCTGAAGAGAATTTTTGTCATGGACGTTCAGACAGAAAAGGCTGGAGATGAGTTAGTAGGATATGATTCAGTTGGTAAGTTTTGCATGATTAATCCTGAAGTTAAGGAATTATCCGATGAACAAGTGATTATGAGCGAAGGATGTCTTTCAATTCCGGAGCAAAGCCATGAAATCAAGCGTCCAAAATATTTAACTGTAAAATATAAAAACTTAAATAACGAAGAACAGACGCTAAAAGCTAGTGGTTGGCTTGCAAGGTGTATTCAGCATGAATTGGATCACTTAAATGGTATATTATACATTAGACATTTATCTAAGTTGAAGTATGATTTGGCTATGAAAAAAGCACAAAAGGTTAAGAGACACTATGAGCAATGAAGATCTAGAATTGTTGAAGTTCTATCATGAAGTGGGAGTTGATTGCACACTAACTGAAAGTGAAGAGGAAAAAAAAATGGAAAATGAGAGAGCTGTACAGTCTTCTGTCATCGAGCAGAAAAAAGCCATGTTCCCAAGTGACTGGATCATTGAAGCAAGGAAGCTTGCAAGTGAATGTAGTAGTGTAGACGAACTAAGAAGTGCAGTTAAGTCATTTGAGGGTTGTGAAATAAAAAAAACTGCAACTAATACTGTTTTTTCTGATGGTAATCCGAATGCAAAAATCATGCTTATTGGTGAAGCACCAGGAGCAAATGAAGACCTGAAAGGCATACCATTTTGTGGTGCAAGCGGAATACTGCTCGATAAGATGCTCGCTGCAATTAGTCTGGACCGCACTAAGGTGTATATAAGCAACGCGGTGTTTTGGCGTCCACCAGGTAATAGAAAACCAACTGACCTAGAGCTTGATATGTGCAGACCATTTGTTGAGAAGCACATTGCTCTTGTTTTACCGCAAATTCTGATTTTTGTCGGAGGAATTGCATGTTATAGCCTTCTTGATAACACAAAAACTATATCGAACTTGCGTGGCAGGTTTCATACGTATACTAACCAATATTTATCTCATTCAATTACTACAGCTGCTATATTTCATCCAGCATATCTGCTTCGTCAACCAGCACAAAAACGTTTAGCTTGGGAAGATTTAAAGAAGATTAGAGAATATCTTGATAATACCAATAACCACACGGACGTTTAGCTTACTACTTGTTGTCATCGCAGTACCTTCTCCTATCATTCCAGACTAGAATGACACCCTATTGACACGCTGCCTAGTTCATGTTAGTTATAGATATTAAGAAATTTACCAAACAAAAAAAAAGGCAAAAGAATCCCCCAGTAGTGAGTTTTGACCCTATAATAATGTAAATTGGCATTGTAATAATGTGCTAACGCTTATTTAAAGCGTGTTTTGGATGAATGTAGAAAAAATAAAAAAGACATGCAGCCGCTATAATTTTATGTAATCTGCCAATATATACCTGAGTTTTTTACTGAATTTTGTTGTTAAATCTGCAGAGATTAAAAACAAGGATAAATACTCTTATTGATATGATAAGGGAAAGTGGGAGAGTCTGTCAAGTAACTTTTGCTATTGCTACTTGAGTTCCTGTAATCACAATGTTGGTGCAATGTATGCATGGAATTTTATTTACTCTATAATATGTTGGTTTATAGTAGTACTAATGCAGAAATAAAGGGAGGAGACATTGGAAAGCAATGTAAAAAAATTGAAAGGAAATTTTTTAGAACGAGCAATTAGAGTAAATCATGCTGGCGAATATGGAGCCATTTGCATTTATTCTGGTCAAAAATTTATTCTTAAAAAATCTTCTATAATTGACAAAATAATTGAAATGGAGGAGCAGGAAAAAGAACATTTCCACTATTTTAATGAGAAAATCAAGGAGCAAAGAGTTCGTCCTACTGCTTTGCTGCCAGTTTGGAATGTTTTAGGGGTGTCACTTGGTGTTGTAACTGCTATGATGGGTAAAAAAGCTGCTATGGCTTGCACTGCTGCAGTTGAAGAGGTGATCGGAGAGCATTACAAGAAGCAGGTCTTACATTTAGAAGATGGGGAATTAAGAGAAACTATAAGTAAGTTTCGTGATGAGGAGTTAGAACACAGAGATATTGCAATTCAGCACAATGCTGAAAGCGCACTTGGCTACAACGTTTTATCTTTGTTCATAAAAACAAGCTGCAAAGCTGCTATTTACTTCTCTAAATTGATTTAATCAATCACTATTTGACAACCAACCACATTTGCCTTTAGTTCTTGTGCTAATTGCTGCCCCATATCCTCTACTCCAATCGAATGCGTATGGATGTTTATAATTAACTTCTTAATTCTTATCCTAAAAATACATTAATTTAATTCCCTACTAGAGTTTTCTTGTTGTTGTAAACATGTTTGCATAAGACTAGTAGATGGAACGTTTTTAATAGTCTGAGTTAACTCCTCAGGAATATTTTCAAAACTCTTGCCCATAACTTCTAAAACACTTTTCCCCTGTATAAGACAATTCCCTCCAAAGCTTGATTTGTTTTCTAACTTGCTAAACCTTATTTTGCTTTTCTCATCAATTTCTACTACCATTTTGTTACCATCTTTCCGTAGATAAATACTAATCTCTCCTATTTTAGTAGTAAAAAATATTTCAATACCACCTTTTAAGATATCTGTGTAATTTCTTTTTCCATCTTCTGTAATTTCAACTTTTACTATACTTTCCTCAATCTGAAATATGCCAACTTCTAAATCCTTAGCTTTTTCATTATTTAAAGTTCTTGCAGTTTCAACAATACTACCTTGTGGATACTTAATATAAAAATATTTATTATCTACTTCTACTTCAAGATCATATTTATCAATTTGCTTGTTATTTTCTTTCACAATACCTTCATATGCTAGACCCTCTAGCATTTTTTTCTTACTCTTACATTGTTCGTTAAGATCATTTAAATAATTAGAGCCGTAATATCCGCCTTCAATATCGCTATAAAAAGATAATCCTTTTTCTACCCCACCTTTTAACACTAAATTACGAGTGATCTTTTGTATGATATTTTTTGTAGTTGAATTGTGTGGATTTGCATGAAAGCGATTAATTAATTCTTCCATTTTTTCAAATATAAAATTTGTTACAGTCTTATTATCCTTACCGTAATATGAGTTTAATCTTATTCCTTGATTTAAATAATCCTCTATTATGCATTCCATGTACTTTAAAACGCTTTCTTGCTCATCGTGTTCTGTTATACCTTTTATCATCTCATCACAAAATTTTTTAACTAGAATTTGTTCATCTGTAGTCAATGGTATTTGCAATTTCGTAGAAGATGGGTCTCGCTCAAAAAG
Organism: Wolbachia endosymbiont (group B) of Germaria angustata; assembly: GCF_964026725.1. Taxonomy (NCBI): domain Bacteria; kingdom Pseudomonadati; phylum Pseudomonadota; class Alphaproteobacteria; order Rickettsiales; family Anaplasmataceae; genus Wolbachia; species Wolbachia endosymbiont (group B) of Germaria angustata. Next base: position 1,060,114 of record NZ_OZ034691.1, on the reverse strand, counting down.
ATAAATTATTGACAATTCCTCTGCTCTTTTAACAAAATCATAACTCCTTAGATATTCTGCAACATCTTTGTTTTTTGCGTACCTTTTCTTGGTTAAATCCATATGCCTATCTTTACGACTTATAGTCGGTAATTTTGGATTTGATGAACTACTCTGTTGACTATTGAAGAAGCTGTTAGAGAACTGTTCAGGCTCTAAAATAAGATTACTTTCACCTTGTTTACCTACTTGCTTAGACATATTATATACCATAACCACTAAAACTTTTTAGTGATTACTTTAATACATAGATAAGTCAATAAAAATATCTTTTTCTCTTCAGTACTAAAAAATTGTCAAAAATCTCAAAATTGGTTAATTGCATATAACCTACTTTCTGGTATACATCAAAACTACCGTAGAAAGCTTCAACTTTGAAAGGGATTAACAAATAAAATTCTTGTAATTTGCCTCTACTAAAGTACAATCAGGCTTTATTTAATATTTTTCATGCTTGATGAAGTACATGAGGAGTGTGGGGTATTTGGCATAAGTTACAACCAAAGTGCTGCTTTTAACTCTATACTTGCTCTCCACGCTTTGCAGCATAGAGGTCAAGAGTCTTTTGGCGTAGTAACCAGTAACAACGATAAGCTGCACTCTTATCACTTTCAAGGTCAAGTGAGCAGTGTATTTGATGATATAGATGAAATAAAGAAATCCTTACCTGGAGATTGTGCAATAGGTCATGTTCGATACTCAACAAGTGGTAGTAAATTTGGAGTGCAGCCCATGTTTGGCAAAAGTGGCAAATTTGGGGATTTTGCCATAGCACATAATGGTAATTTAATTAATATTTCTCCGATACGCGAACAATTAATTAAACAAGAGTGCGTTTTTCAGTCAGATATTGATACAGAAGTAGTAGTGCATCTGACAGCAAGCAGTGAAAAAGATAGCTTTTTAGAGAGTTTTATATATGCATTAAAGCAAATACAAGGTGCTTATTCTTTTGTGGCAATCAATCAAGAAGTAGTTATTGGAGTACGTGATCCATCTGGAATCAGGCCTCTTGTTTTAGGAAAGTTAAACGGTTCTTACGTTCTTGCATCTGAAACTTGTGCTCTTGATATAATAAATGCAGAGTTTATTAGAGAAATAGAACCAGGCGAATTAGTTACCATCAGTTCGGATAGTAAGCTAGCCTCAATGTTTCCTTTCCCACAGCAAAAATCAAGTTTTTGTATTTTTGAATACGTTTACTTCTCGAGACCAGACAGCATAATGGAGAATAGGTCCATATATGACATAAGAAAAGAAATAGGAAGAATACTTTCAGAAGAGAGCCCACCAAAAAACAATGTAGATATGGTTGTACCAATACCTGATTCTGGAATACCTGCAGCTATTGGATATGCAAAGCATTCAGGATTACCTATGGAACTGGGGATAATTCGTAATCATTACATAGGAAGAACTTTTATACAACCCACCGCTGAAGTACGTAAAGTTAGAATAAAATTAAAATTCAATGCTAATAAGCACACTTTGAAAGGCAAAAACATAATTTTAATAGATGATAGTATAGTGCGTGGTAGTACGCTCAGAAATATAATAGTTATGCTAAAGGATGCGGAAGTAAAAGAGATTCACCTCAAAATTTCAAGTCCACCAATTAAGCATTCTTGTTTTTATGGAATAGATACGCCAGAGTGCAAAGATTTAATTGCTGCAAATAAATCTGTAGAGGAAATTAAGGAAATTATAGGAGTAAATAGCCTAGCCTTCTTGAGTATTGATGGACTATACAGGGCTGTTAAAGAAGAAAAACGTAACAACGCTACACCGCAATATTGCGATGCTTGTTTCACTGGTGATTATCCGATTGGTAAGTAATCTATTATTAATGAAGGTGAGGTTTTTTCTATGTTATATTAACAGTTTTAAAAATAGATTTTTTGCATAACCATATAGTTTTTGCCTGGGCGTCATTTGAGTAAAAACTACTTTACAAATTTCGTCATTCCCTTTACTATGGTACTAAGAGTATTTATCCTTGTTTTCGATCCGCGCGGGTTCAACAACAAAAATTCAGTAAAAAACTCAGATATTTATTGGCAAATTACATAAAAATTATAGCGGCTGCATGTCTTTTTTATTTTTTCTACATTCAGCCAAAACGCACTTATTTTAAGCGTTAGCACATTATTACAGCGCCAATTTACATTATTATAGGGTCAAAACTCGTCACACGGGGATTCTTTTGCCTTTTTTCTTCGTTTGGTAAATTTCTTAATATTTATAGCAAAAAGAGCACAGATGTCATTCCAGCGCGTGACGCTGGAATCCAGGAATTTTTTGAGCATGAAAGTTATGCTAAGTTTTTGTTGGTAAGTAAAGGATGGATCCCAGTGTCAAGCACTGGGATGACACCGTCATAAAGTAAACCAGTACTTGGATGAACTGGCAAAAATTGCTCTTAAATCACAAGTTCGTGCAATGATGGTGCTTCTTTAAGAAGCACCATTTGCTAATGTTTTGAAGCTTTAATGCTTATTATGCGCATGTATTTGTTGTTGCATTCCATGTTTTACCATCAGGGCAAGCAGTTGCACCATCTTTACAAATCACACCACCTGGTACTATTTTTGAAACAACTACAGGTGCACCAAAAAACACAGCAGTAAATGCACCAAGTGCAAAAAGCGCTGGCCATGGCATTCTGCCAAATATTGCAAGCAATGCTGCACCTATTATCACTATTGTAATCATAGGCCCGCCTATACCGTGAGTATAGCCTACTATTTTGCATATTGTATTGGTTGTTGTATCATCAGTAACAGCAGCAGCAAAAGCATTATCAAATGCAAAGGAAAGAATTAAAGCTACAAGTAGAAGAAAATTTTTCATTATGCCTCCGTATTTAACGCTGGATTATCTATCATTTTGATTAAATTTAAGTAAACGGTGAGGATTTTTTGCTTAAAAGTATGCTTTATTTCATTTAGAATACTTTTCTTAGTTTATTTATATTACAAGTGCTACAGAAATTTTATAGTATCGTTTATTGCCTTTATCGTGCTTTAATTGACACAATTTATAATGATGGAGTGGAGCACGCAGGATATCTATCATTTTTAATCCTGTTATCAATATTTCCTTTTCTTATTGTTTTAATGGCCATGGCATCAACGTTCGCAAATTTCTTAGATCAATACAATGTCGGCTGGGCATTTATTATTGATAACATGCCACAGGATATTTTATCATCTTTGATGCCACGTATTAGGGAGATAATATCAGGCCCTCCGCAAAGCTTATTAACCTTGGCAATTGTAGGCGCTGTTTGGACTGCCTCATCGACAATTGAAGGATTCAGAACGATATTGAATAAGGCCTATAAAGTCCCGGTTTCATCGCCTTATATATGGAGAAGGGTGCTCAGTATATTACAATTTTTAGCAATTACGCTTGTTACAACTCTGACTATAGTATTTTTTACATTAGTGCCAATGTTAATTGATTTTTCTTACCAAGGGCTAAGTTATACTAGATATTTACTTATTGAGTTTGTGCTTTTTACTATAGTATCTTGGCTATATTTTACATTGCCAAACATAAAACAAAATTTATCAGACGTATTTCCCGGATCTTGTGTAGCTGTTATTCTTTGGACGATCTCTGCTTCAGCTTTCAAGCAATACTTAAAAGCTTCCTTTGACCAACTGAATTTGATATATGGAAGTTTAGGTGGTGTGATAGTATCGTTACTATTTTTTTATGTGCTAAGTTTGATTTTTATATATGGAGCAAAATTTAATTTTCAGCTAAAATATTTCAATGGATCTTGCTAAGGAGAAAGAAATGGGTGACTTAGAAGGTAAAATAGCTTTAATTAACGGAGCTTCAGGTGGAATAGGCTCTTCTGTTGCAAAAAGATTTGTAAAAGAAGGTGCATGTGTAATTCTGATTTCCAGATCTCTTGATAATCTCAAGCCATTGTATAACGAAATTGAAGAGCTGAAAGAAGGCTCTGTGAAACTAATTCAGCTTGATCTTTTAGACTTTGAAAACGTAGAAAAACTGGCAAATATGATAGAAAGCCCAAAATTATCAGAATCTGGAACACTTGATATACTGATTGCATGCACTGAAATTTTAGGTAAGTTGAGCTCTGTTCATGATTGTGAGCTTGAAGATCTACAGAACGTAATGAATACAAATTTTACTGCCAGTTGGTACTTGCTAAAAAATTTGGGTCCAATACTAAAAAAGTCTAATGCTGGAAGAGCGATATTCATGACCTCAGAGATAACACTTTCTCCTTCCTCTTATCCATATTGGGTACCATATGCTGCAAGTAAGGCTGCACTAGAAGCAATGGTGAAGATATATGCATCTGAGACAAAACATACGAACTTATGCATAAATGCCGTGTATTCGGAAGGGCCTATCGATAGTGAAATGTATAAGCAAGCATTTTCGGGAAAAGATATATCTGAATTGGTGCCACCTGATAAACTGACAGACAAATTTGTAGAACTTGCTTCTGAAGATTGTAGCATATCAGGACAAATCTTACCACTTAGCAAATCTCCCGAGTAAATTACCATAGTATCTGCAAAGATACCGTTAAGCCTAAAGGTAGTTAGGTTTAATAAAAATTCACATATACAGGAAAGATTGGTAACATTATTTGAGTCGAGACTATTATTGTAATTATGCCAAAACGCACAGATATAGAATCTATATTAGTAATAGGAGCAGGCCCAATAGTTATAGGTCAGGCATGCGAGTTTGATTATTCTGGAACGCAAAGCTGTAAAGTATTAAAAAGTGAAGGTTATAAAGTCATTTTAGTTAACTCCAACCCCGCAACTATAATGACAGATCCTGAATTCTCTGATGCAACTTATATTGAGCCGGTGCTACCTGAAATCATAGAGAAAATTATAATTAAGGAGAGGCCAGACGCAATATTACCAACAATGGGAGGGCAAACAGCACTTAATTGTGCAATAAAACTTGCAGATGATGGAGTGTTAGACAAATACAACGTAGAATTAATAGGAGTAAATAGAGAAGCAATAAAAAAAGCGGAAGATAGAGAATTATTTCGCCAATCCATGGATAAAATAGGTCTAAAATACCCCAAAAGTATCATTATAAAAAATCAAGAACAAATAAAAAAGGCTTTGGATTACATTGGATTACCAGCAATTATCCGTTCATCATTCACTCTTGGTGGCACAGGTAGCGGCATAGCATACAATAAAGAGGAGTTTTTCAATATTGCAGAAAGTGCTCTAAAAATTTCACCAATAAATGAAGTTCAGATAGATGAATCAATTATGGGCTGGAAGGAATATGAAATGGAAGTTATCCGTGACTGCAAGGATAACTGTATAATAGTGTGTTCAATAGAAAATATTGATCCAATGGGAGTGCACACCGGAGATAGTATCACAGTTGCTCCTGCTTTGACTCTGCGTGATGCTGAATATCAACAAATGAGAAATGCATCTATAGCAGTGCTGAGAGAAATTGATGTTAGCGCCGGTGGTGCAAATGTTCAGTTTGCAGTGAATCCTAAAGAAGATGGAAGCCTCGTTGTAATTGAAATGAATCCAAGGGTTTCTCGCTCCTCTGCACTTGCTTCAAAAGCAACAGGCTATCCTATTGCAAAAGTTGTAACTAAACTTGCTATTGGCTATTCGCTCGATGAAATATGTAACGACTGTGCTCCAGTTATACCTGCTGCATTCGAACCAGTGATTGATTATATTGTCACTAAAATTCCTCGATTTGAGTTTGAGAAATTTAAGGGGACGAATTGTGAACTATCAACCTCCATGAAATCAGTGGGAGAAGTAATGTCTATAGGCCGCACTTTTAATGAGTCACTACAGAAAGCTTTTTGCTCACTTGAAACAGGGCTCACGGGACTTGATGAAGTGTTTTCTGAAGACACAGATGTTAAATCTCAATTAGCAAAATTGCTGCCAAACAGATTACTGATTGCTGCTGACGCAATGCGTCACGGAATTAGCATAGAAGAAATAAATTCGATTACAGGATATGACTTATGGTTTCTGCAAAATATACAGCAAATCATCTTGGCTGAACAAAAAATCAAGGAAAACGGCCTTCCTGGAACTGCATATGAAATGTTAGAGCTGAAAAAAATGGGGTTTTCAGATGCAAGATTGGCAAAATTAAGCAATAAGAAAGTAGAACAAATTGAAGCAATAAGGAAAAAATTTGATGTTAATCCAGTTTATAAGCGTGTAGATACCTGTGCAGCTGAATTTGAATCGAGCACTGCTTATATGTATGGCTGCTATGAGGGTGATGTTGAAAATAAAACGGAATGTGAGGCGAATATTTCGGATCGAAAAAAAGTTGTCATTTTAGGAAGTGGTCCAAATCGCATTGGTCAAGGTATTGAGTTTGATTATGCATGCGTACATGCAGCTTCTGCCGCCAAAGAAATGGGGTATGAAACAATAATGATTAACTGTAATCCGGAAACCGTTTCAACTGATTATGATACCGCTGATCGTTTATATTTCGCCCCACTGATTGCAGAGGATGTGCTTGAAATACTAAGCAAAGAGCAAGAAAATGGCACACTGGTTGGTGTAATAGTTCAAATAGGTGGTCAAACACCTTTAAAGTTAGCCAAAGTGCTTAACGAGAGAGGTTTCAAAATTCTGGGAACTTCGTTTGATTCTATTGACCTTGCAGAAGATCGCATGAGATTTAAAAACCTTGCTTTGCAACTTAATTTAAAACAACCTGAAAGTTCTATCTGCCATTCAGTAAAAGAAGCGTTAACCAACGCAGAAAAGGTGGGGTTTCCACTAGTAGTCAGGCCATCATATGTCCTCGGCGGTCAGTCTATGTCGATTAGACACGATACTCAGAGCTTTAAAGAGTATGTCTTGAATCAAACCAAAATTTTTGAACACGGGTCACTGCTTCTTGATAAATTTTTAGTCAATGCAGTTGAGGTTGACGTTGATGCTGTATGTGATGGGAAAAAAGTTTTCATTGCAGCGGTCATGGAGCACATTGAAGAAGCTGGTATCCACTCTGGCGATTCAACATGCTCAATACCGACAAATACATTGAGTGACGAAGTAATAAAAGAGATCGAGCTCCAAACTGAAAGAATAGCTCTTGCACTAGAAGTGAAAGGTCTGATAAACATTCAGTTTGCTGTTCAAGAGAGTGATGTATACATACTTGAAGTGAATTTAAGGGCTAGCCGTACAGTTCCTTTTATTTCCAAGGTAATCAATATTCCTATTGCAAAGCTTGCCACTCAGGTTATTTTGGGTAAAAAATTGAATCAGGAAAACAAGCCTTTCAATCATTTTGCAGTTAAAGCTGCTGTTTTTCCATTCACGCGTTTTTCGGGAATTGACACTTTACTTGGTCCTGAAATGAAATCAACAGGAGAAGTGATGGGAATTGACTTATCTTTCGGAGCTGCACTTGCAAAAGTGCACATGGCTGCAGGATACAAGTTACCAACAGAAGGAACAGCTCTGGTTTCAGTAAAAGATGATGATAAAGAGTATATATTGCCTGTTGTACGAATGTTGAAAGAACTGAGTTTTGAAATATATGCCACCAAAGGCACAGCTTTGTATCTGAACAATAACGGCATTGCTGCAAAAGCTGTAAATAAAGTGAGAGAAGGCAGACCCCACATAGTTGATATGCTCAAAGATAGAAAAATAAATCTAGTAATCAATACTTCAAAAGGTGTGAAATCAGTTTCAGATGGCAAAGATATCAGGAGAACTGCTATTTTGCAAAATATAGCTTATAGCACCACAGCTTCTGGGAGTAAAGCGTTAGCGCTTGCAATTCAATATGTAAAGAATAGCAAATTGGAAGTGAAATCATTACAGCAGATACAAAATATTTAAATATCAAGACTATAATAAATTATTACTTATTTCAAAATGAGGATCGTGTAAGCTAAGGAGAGAGAAATTTAATTAAAGGATTTTTGTGTCAGTATCAATATATAACTGCCTTGAGCGTTTGTTGAAAGGCTTTGTACTAATTTTCTTGATTCAAACAATATGCTAGACTTTAACTTAAAAATCTTTGTAAGTGATCACGACTGAAAGGTGTTTTCATGCATTTTTTACCTGAGAGCAATAAGTGTAATTCATTGAGTTTCCAAAATTGATAATGAAGAAAAGCATTACTCGTCTAATAAAAGCAATTCAATACTCCTGTGAAGGAATAAAATCAGCTTTTGTATCAGAAGTTGCGTTCAGACAGGAGTTACTGCTTTTTATAATATGTGTTTCAACTTTGTTTGTTTTAGATGTAAGTAATTTAGAACGTGCAGTAATGGTAAGTAGCCTATTTTTGGTGTTAATTGTAGAAATTATTAACACTGCTTTTGAAACAATAATTGAGCGTATTTCCAGTGAACAACATATACTTTCAAAAAAAGTGAAAGATCTAGGTAGTGCAGCAGTTTTTCTTTCATTAATTAACTTCTTGATAACATGGATGATAATATTGATATGAATGTTGTTAAGATATATTTTCAAATTCACCGATTAAGACTTGCATGTCTTGTGGTAAATCAGAAACAAATTCTATATATTCTTTACTTTTTGGATGATATAAGCCTAGCGTGTGAGCATGTAGTGCCTGTCTATTGAAATTACGGATAAAGTCAGAGTTTTTAGCATGTTTTTCACTTTTACTACTATTTTTTCCGTAAACTTGATCACCAACTACAGAATGTCCTATGTGGCTCATGTGTACTCGAATTTGGTGTGTTCTGCCTGTCTCTAAAGTACATTTAACCAGGCTTGCTTGCCCTATAATTTTCTTCACTGAATAATGAGTGATTGCTAATTTACCTGCTGTTTTTGTGACACACATCATTTCTTTATTACTGCGTTTTGGAGCAATATGGGTTTTTACTGTTCCTTGCAGATTAGGTAATGCTCCCCAAATTACTGCTAAGTATTCCCGTTTTATTTTACGATTTGATAGCAGTTCAGACAAGAAGCTGTGGGATTGTTCATTTTTTGCAATTACTATGAGTCCACTAGTATCTTTATCAAGCCTGTGAACAATTCCTGGTCTTGTATTTATATATGGAATTTTGCCAAGGTGAGCGATCACTGCATTCAGGAGTGTATTATTGTTTGTTCCAGCACCTGGGTGTACTGTTAATCTACTTTGTTTACTCAGAACTATAATGTCCCCATCTTCGTAGATGATATCAAGCTTTATATTATAGTTAGGTTCAATTGATGTGGATATGTCAGGTTGAACGAGATGTACTATATACTCTTCACCTGGTTTTACTATGTGGTCATTATTAATTATCGGCGTGCCAAGTAATGTTACCCGCTCATCTTGTATCAATCTTTGTGCTTTACTGCGTGATATGTTACACTTTTTAGCTATGTAAGTATCTAGCCTTAATTTTTTTTCGTCACTATTAACATTTAAGGTTATATCTATGGTCACTACCCTGCGCAAGCTACTTTGAATGCTGCATGAACATCTGGATTCACAAAATCAACTTTTGTACTAGGTTGAATTTGAAGGCAGTCTTGTTTTTTAATATGGCAAATTGTTTGAGAGCCATCTTTCCAGTAAATTATTATTTTATTATCAAAATCCCGTAGCGTTAACTCCCTCTTTTCTTCTTTTTTATCTTTTTCTTCTAGCTTAATAGACTCTAATAAATAATATAGAAAGTCACTTGCTTTACCGTTAACTTTTTTTCTCCATTCATCCATTTTTTCTTGTTCAGATAATTCTTTTTCCAATTTTGCATTTTCTTGCTCCAGCTCTTTCATCCTTTTTTTTGATTTTAATAATCTATGTTTTTCTATTGCTTTTTTCTCTTCATCTCGCTGTTTTTCAAGAGAAGTAGCAGTAATACTGCCTTCACTGCTATTAGGTTCATTTGATTGAGTCTGTTTATTCTTTAATTCTGCTAGCTCATCTTTTACTTTTTTTAGTTCTTCTTCTAATTCGTTCTTTATCTTTTCCGCTTCTTCTTTTTGTTTTTCCAATGTATCTATGAACTCACGATCATCGCTAATTGTTCTTTCTCTAGATTGAAAAAAGCCAACTAATCTGCTTGGTTCAAATCGCTCAACCTTATCTTCAGCGATTTTAATAGTATTCTCTAAACTAGAAAAAATGCTTTCAATTTTTAGTGAATTTGTTCTTTTTGCCAGCTCTTTAGCTTCGCTTAAAATGACCATCATTTCCTTACGCAACTTATCTAAATCTTTTTTGATGTCTCCTCTAATTCCTTGTAGATGAACAAGTGTTTCTTGAATTTCATCATTTGCAGGTTTTAGAAGTTTGCTATCAAGTAGATCTTTAGCTTCATCTAAGCGCTTATCAAATGAGTCAACAATTTTATCTGTAAAATTAGTCAAGTGCTTATCTAGTAATTTTATTAATCGAGATATTGGATCATTTTCTTCCTCATCTTTTGTCTTTTTTTCCATTACCAATACAAAACCACCTCTTCTGCATGAAAAGAGAATATCTAAATTATTAAATTTTTTAACAATATTATGATTATTGTTTATCTCATTGGTTTTTAGCTTGCTGAATGTTATACATATTCCAACGATAGCAATGATACTAGCCAGTACAACTGGAACCCATTCCAAAGCCTGAATATTGGCAAAGCTCAATCTATTTTGTATTAACGCACCAACTATAATTACAGCACTAATTACATATGGTATGGTAAGAAAAATGGCCTTATTTTTATTCTCTTGTATTTGATTATCTAATATTTTTTTCTGATTTTCAGAAATTGGCAAAACTATTGAAAAGTTTGCTTTTTTGGAATCTATAAGACTTAAATTTGGTTTTATCTCTATTTTCAGAGCATTTTCAGCGATTTCACTCATCTCGTTGTCTTTGCCACCTCTAATTTTATTATTTATTAATTCCTCTATCAACTTTTCTCCTTCTTTTATCTCCTGCTTATGCATATATCTCATAGCAGAAGAGGCTACAAAAGTTGTTAAAAGAATAATAGAAACCAAAGTGTAAATTGGCATGAATGTTGGGTTAAAAATATCTGTAATAAACCTTAGATCATTATGGGTTATTATTATTGCAGCTACATAAGCCAAAGAAAATTGAAGCCAAATATTTACAATCGCTATGGGTAGAGTGTTACTTACAGAATATTTCTTTGTTGCACGCCATAACCTAGGAAAAAAACCAATAGCATCATCTATTTTGGCAAAATTATGATCTACTTTAACATTGAAAGGATTTGTTGTATCTAAAGACATAAATTTCCTTGCATCCTAATTAAGTAATTATATATAAATGATACTTTAAAAACAAGTTTTTGGCTTATGCCAAGGACGATTAGAACGGACTTTGCTAACCTTTATGCCACTATTTGCTAGCCAAACAGAGTGTGTGCCATATGCCTCTAAGTCAGAGTATTTGATGATTTTAGTATTGCAAGCTGGATAGTTAAACTTGCTTAACTGAATTACTAGATCGACATTGTTACAATTTTCTAAAATATCTTCTCTTTTATGAGCTAGCAACACTGACTTATTATTTCCTTTATTATATGTACAGTCATAATCATTACATTTTAGCCTTTTGTTTGAATTACTGAATTTAGTATGATTCACAATTTGATTCTGCCCGTTTTGCTTTGCCCACGTTTTGACAACAAAATTTCTGTTTTTTCTAGTAAGGGAATATAGTAAATTGTCATCTTCTTTTACAGCAAGATTATCAGCACTGACTAGAATGTCAGGAGTTGTATACATAGCGCTAGAGAAAATACCTAGCACAATAAAGAAAATTCCAAAGAAACGCCAATTCCTTTCCCACAAGCATAACCATAATAGCCCAAGCGTTATTATAATAATTAATGAGGCAGGAAAAGTGCGAATAGGAATAACCAAATACTGAAGACTGGCAATTGCGTTTGTTATATATAAAACGCTGTCAATTGGGCGTTCCATGAGAGGCGTTATAATCCACTGAGTACCTAAAGGAATCAATAAAACATAGATTATTCCAAGTGGAATAATAATGAGTGTAATTATTGGTATAGCAATCAAATTTGTGATAATGCCACTGATTGAAAAATAGTTAAAATTGTATATTGTGTACGGAACAGTTGCTAAACTTGCTATTATTGAGCTGATCATTATCGACACAAAATATTTTATTATTTTTATTTTGAATAACTTATTAGCATTGATCTGATAGCTGGCAACTAGTGCCAAAACAGCAGAAAATGACATTTGAAAACCTGGCTTTAAGATTGCTTCTGGCTCCACTATGAGTATCACCGAAGCAGCAAACGCAATTGCTATTAATCCTCGATATTTCCTTTCTATGATTATTGCAACAAGTACCAAGATCACCATGATGTAGGCACGCTGAGCAGAAATTTGCATACCGGTAATCAACAAATAAAAGGTAGTTGGCAAGATAGTAAAGAATGCAGATATTTTTTTTAGTGTTATATTTAAGAGTCAAAGTTTCAGATATTGCAAATAAATTACGGAATACTATAAAAAATAGACCAGCAACAAACGATAAATGTAAACCAGATATAGCGAATAAATGTGCTATACCTGAATCTCGTATCGCATTCATAGTTTTTTGATCTATCCCGTCTTTTTTGCCAATTAATAATGCAGAGATTATGTCCGCGTGTGGCTTTTTGGTATTTTGCTGTAGGTTTTCATAGATATATTGACGGAAAGATTCTATATACTCTTGAAATTTTCTTGCTTCAGCCTTTTTGTACAGGACTATTTTGCTTGTTGCAAAGCCTGTTGCACTTATTTTCTGATAATATGCTATTCTTGCAAAATCATATGCATATTCCGAAGGCGCAATTTTTGGAGGAAAGAGTTTTGCTGATAATTTTACTTGATCGCCTATTTTTATGCCTTCTTCCACTTTAGTTCTAACTGATATTCTGATGTTATCTAGAGCTCTATACGGTGTCATTCCAGCGCGTAACGCTGGAATCCATATCTTTTTTTTCTGGATCCCAGTATCAAGTACTGGGATGACAGGAGAGGATTTTGAGGTAGTAGAGACAGAAAGCAGAAATTGTTTGTATGAGCCCCTGTTATTAATATCCTTCACTGTAGCAACAATATCTTTCACATACCTTTCATTATCAAGAATGTGAGTATTAACTGAATCTGTTCTGAATTTGCTGGTTGTAAATCCTATGAGCACTGCAATTAAAGAAATGCATAATATTACGCACTTCCTGTATAATGTTGCAATCAGAATTAGTATAGGTGAAAGCAAGAGAAAAATAGATATAGTGAAAGCACAGCTTGGTTCAAAATTTAATGAGAAATATGTTAAAATTCCTGCACACTGAAAAACAGGGAACCACAATATCAAGTTATATTTTTCATTGCACAGATTGTTATGTATATAATTTACCATCATGTTAAGAAAGGTTAATAGATATATAAATATATGTAATAGTGTGATTTTATTCTTTTATTTATTATTATTACGCATATAATAATAAATAAGCAACGACGCGGGATGGAGCAGCTCGGTAGCTCGTCAGGCTCATAACCTGAAGGTCGTAGGTTCAAATCCTACTCCCGCAACCATCTTTCAATTGTACAAACATCGCGATTTCTCTTATTATAATAGCAATGGTATTTCTGACTCAAAGCTTGTTTTTGACCTGTAGGCTCAATCGCAACATTCAGTAAAAAACTTAAGGTATTTATTGGTGAATTACATTAAATTATAGTGGCTGCATGTCTTTTTTATTTTTTCTACATTTAGCCAAATCACGCTTGTTAGTACATTATCAATTTAAATTATTAAAACTCGCTATTCGGGACTTCTTTTGCCTTTTTTCTATTTGGTTGGATGATTTTATAAATTAATTAAAATATTCATAATATTGATTTCTTATCACAACAATGCTATTATTAAGCTAATATTACTTTTAGTGAGGTATGAGCAATGGTTGATGTAGCTTTTATTGGCATAAATACAGTTATTGATAACGGATACAGAAGAAAAATAAAACTCGTTATGTCAGGGTTATTTTTAGCTGTATCAGCAGCAACTGCTGTTTGGTTTATCTTTCCTGGATCGCAAAATGTACTTGCTCCTTTCTTGCTTCCAGCTATATTCCTTCTTTTGACCCTATCTATGGGATATTATACGTTTCTTTTTGGTTGTGAGAAAAAGTATGTAGTAGAGAATGTTCTTGGTATGGTTGAACCTGCTGAATCAGTTAAGAGGGTGCGTTGCCAAGACGAGATCGAATCTTTGCTAGCAGAAACAAGAGATATTACAAAAAGTAAGTTTTGTAACGTACTGATTAATCTTTGTTTTGAGGATCGTAGCAAAGCGCACAAACTTGCTTTATATGTAAGAGACATTGATAGCGTTGCATCCTCGATAAAAGACGAGGATCTGTTAAATCACTTTGATCAATTTTTTACCATAACTGAAGCAAGCAATAAGAATATTAGAAATGAGCTAATTAATCGCGCAAGAATATATAGAACAATAAGTGAAAAACCTAAAAATGAAATACAAAGTTTTTTAGATAATCAAAAAGAGAGTCTTTCATATGAAATAATGTCACCTAAAATTGACAATTTTTTGCTACAGGCTGGTATGGTAACTGTTTAAACTAGCAAAAGTTCAATGCGTGTAGCTAAGTTTTTGCAATATCAATAATTTCATTTTGTACGTGATTATCACTTTTTGTTTCAATTTTAGTAATAACACTGCACCTGTTGGGTTCTTTTTTAGCTATTTCTTGAAATCCTTCTCGAACTTTATTATAAAAATCAACGTTCATCTCTTCATATTTATTTTTGTCTTTTGCTCTGCTGAGTCCAACTTGAACATCAATATCTAAAATAAATGTGATATCTGGATATTTAATTTCCACTAATTTGTGTAAGTCTCTTATTAGACTCAAGTCAACACCTAGTCCATACCCTTGATACGCAATAGTTGAGTCAATAAACCGATCACAAATCACTATTTTCCCTTCTAAAAGAGCTGGCAATATTAATTTTTTCATATGTTCGTGCCTCATCGAGATAAGCAGCAAGAGTTCAGAAATAGGATCAATATTATCCTTAAGTAGTAATCCTCTTATTTTTTCTGCAAAATCAGTACCACCTGGTTCTCTAGTCAATACGACATTATTTTCACCGTGAATTTGCTTGAAATAATTTGCAAGTAACTCAGACTGTGTTGTTTTACCAGAACCATCTATTCCTTCGAAGGTTATGAACATAAATTTTATAATTACAATGCTAAATGCAAACAGTTTACATAGAAACCATTTGACATTTAAGCAATAAGATCATAAATTATGGTATACAATCTCTATTAGCTATGGTTACGCTAGACACTCCTAAGATAAATTTAGACTTTACTGCAAAGAATTTCAATCTCCTGGGAGTGGGTAACAAATATTATACATTAAGTGACTGCTATGGGGAAAATGGTCTCATTGTAATGTTTATATGCAATCACTGTCCTTACGTTCAATCAATTATTAGCAATCTAGTAAGCGATGTTAATTTGTTAAAAAAAGATTATCAGGTAAACACCGTTGCAATCATGCCAAATGATGTAAATGAGTACCCAGAAGACTCCTTTGAAAACATGATTAATTTTGCCAAGGAAAATAAGTTTACATTTCCATATTTGATTGACAATAACCAAGAAGTAGCTAAAGAGTATGGTGCTGTTTGTACCCCTGATTTTTTTGGCTTTAATTCCAAACTAGCCCTCTGCTATCGCGGGCGTTTTTACAACACAAAAAAAGAGAAAGTTCAAAATTACGAAGTAGGAAGTAGTGATTTATTTCAAGCCATGAAATTTATTGCAGAAACTAGCAATCCTCCAGTTGACCAAAAATCAAGCGTTGGTTGTTCAATAAAATGGTCTAATTCTACAGGTTGAATATTATGCACAGCGGTTCTCAGCATTTGTTTGATATTATAATTTTACTCTCTGCTGCTGTGTTTATAGTCATAGCGTTTTGGAAAATGAATATTAGCCCAGTGCTTGGTTACTTTGTTGCAGGTGCGTTGATTGGTTCTCATGGGTTTAATCTGATAAATTCAGTTGAAGTAATGGATAACTTTGCAGAGTTTGGCGTAGTTTTCCTATTGTTCATTATAGGTCTTGAATTGACATTTGAACGCCTTATCGCTATGCGTAGGCATGTGTTTGGGTTTGGTTCCCTTCAAGTTATAGTTACCATGATAGCAATATGGTGCATTGCTCTTGCCTTTGGAGTAAATACAAACATGGCAGCAGTTATCGGTGGTGGACTTGCACTATCCTCAACAGCAATAGTGTTGCAGGTTCTGCAAGAAAAGGGTTCTCAAGCAAGCCAAGTTGGTAGATTGTCAATAGCAGTGCTACTAATGCAGGACTTTGCAGTGGTACCTCTAATAGTACTAGTGCCCCTGCTTACTGGCAATTCTGAACACAGCTTAATAAGCTCGTTGGCAGGCTCATTAGTGCAAGCAGCTATTGCATTGGTGTTGATATTCGTAACTGGTAGGTTATTACTGAGGCCATTGTTTTCGGTTATTGCCAAAATGGAGAGTAATGAAATCTTTATATCAACAACACTTCTGATAATATTAGGATCAGCATTTATTACTGAACAATTTCATTTATCAATGGCATTAGGCGCATTTGTTGCTGGGTTACTAGTTGCAGAAACAGAACACAGGAATTCGGTAGAGCATGCAGTATTGCCATTTAAAGACTTATTTCTTGGTTTATTCTTTATGACTGTTGGCATGTCTATTGATATTGACCTTTTACTCAATAAGTTACCACTCGTTACTTTATTATCAATTATCCTTATCGTTTTAAAGACGTCCATTATATATACATTGTGTAGATTTTTTGGATTTAGAAGTGCACCTGCAATACAAGCTGGATTACTGCTTGCACAAGGCGGTGAATTTGCATTTATTTTATTCCGTTTAGCAGATGAATTAGATGTACTATCAAGTGAAATCGCTCAAGTGCTTATGATGGTAACTACAGTAACTATGGCTTTTACTCCTCTTTTATCGGGAATAGGAGACTGGATAGCAAATTCATTTAGCACTGAAAAAATAATACTAGACGATGAAGCAATCGAAACAGACACACAAGATCTTTATAACCACGTAATAGTTGCCGGGTTTGGTAGAGTGGGATATATGGTAACGAAAATGCTTACTGCAGAGCATTTAAGTTATGTTGTTGTAGATATTCAATCAAAAATAGTGAAAGAAGGAAAAAATGACAGTTTCCCTATATATCTTGGAGATGCTACAAGATATGAAATTTTAAAATCAGTAGGAATAGAAAGAGCTCAAGCTCTTGTGGTTTCAATAAAGAACGAAGTCACTATAAAGAAAATAGTTTCTCTAGTTGCAACAAACTTCCCGCATGTAAATATTATAATACGTTTACCAGATTTGAATAATGTGGAGGTTTATAAAGATCTAGGGGCTAGTAAAGTTATTCCCGAAACGTCTGAAATTGGATTGCAGCTAGGTGGAGCAGCATTAAGTTTAAGTGGTATTAGCGAAAGCGGAGTTACATCTTTAAAAGGTAAATTCAGAAAAGGCAACTACAGTATGTTAAAAGACCTTGGTAGTGATAAAGATGAATAATCCTCTATCACTTTAATTAGTGACCAGAAAAACACATTTAATTAAGCAACTATACTCTCTAGAAAGGTGAAATTGACCTTATTGTAACTATGAACAAAATAATAATAAAAAAATTTGGTGGTACTTCGCTAACTGACTTAAATCGAGTTGCAAATCTAATAAAAAACGATATTGAAAAAGGTTATAATGTAATTGCTGTTGTATCTGCTGCTGCAGGATTCACTGACCAAATGGCTTTTCAAGCCAGGAAAATTTCAAATTTAAATTGTAGACAAGAGTTATCAGAGTATGATGTCCTGCTTTCAGCAGGAGAACAAATCTCTTGCGGGTTATTAGCTATCACTCTTCTGTCTGTTGGAGTTAATGCTAAATCATGGCTCGCCTGGCAGTTACCAATTCTAACGGATAATTTTTATTCTGAGTCTAAAATAAAAAAGATAAAAATTGACCATGTAAAAAGATCTTTTGCTGAGGGTTATACTGCTGCAATCATTGCTGGTTTTCAGGGTATATACGATGATAGAATCACTACTTTTGGTAGAGGAGGATCTGACATCTCAGCAATTGCCTTTGCTGTAGTCTTTGGTATTAGGACTTGTGAAATTTTTACTGATATTGACGGAATATATACAGCAGACCCAAAAATTGTTCCAAGGGCACGCAAGCTTAAATCTATCTCTTACAATGAAATATTGGAGATGTCGTCATCTGGTGCTAAAATATTGCATAATCGTTCAGTACAACTTGCAATGAAGCATAATATTAAGGTGCAAGTGTTATCCACTTTTGAGGAAGTAGAAGGCACTACAGTACTACACGAAAAGGATGTATTGGAAAGATACTTAATTACTGGAATAACTTATAGCACTCACGAAGCTCTTGTAACTTTTACTAACTTTGCAAATACTCTGGATACTTTAAGAGATATAGCAGGAGCAAACGTTAAAGTTGACATGATACATGGGTCAAGCTTTTTGATTTCTAAATTTGATGTTGATTTAATGACAAAGTTATTGAACAAAAATGAAAATTATGTCGTAAACAATAATATAGCTAAAATTTCAATAATTGGTATTGGTATTATGTCTAATACTGAAGTGATGTACCGCACACTCAAGGTTTTAAGCAAAAAAAAGATAGAAATACTTGCTGTCACAATGTCCGAAATCAAGATCAGTATAGTTGTTCAAAAAAAACACGCTGAGGCTTTAATTAGAGATTTACATACCGAATATGAGCTTGATGTATGAGACAGCACGCTTGAAATTTATTTACTTGATAATTCAACAAACTTGAAAGAGCAAAGATAGTTATTGAAATTATCTTGATTTACGTCGGTTATCCAAGTTTGACATTGAATGCTTAACACCTCCTCCATTAACACCTTTCTGTAATCTTTATCCAGATGCGACATTATATCGTCAAGCAGAAGAAGAGGTGCTTTATTGTAATGAATACACCTTGCTTTTACACTGGATAAGATGATAGAAAGCAGTAATAGCTTTTGCTCTCCAGTAGAACAAAGATTTATTGGCATGTCCCCTTTTTGGCAAAAAACCCGAAAATTATCATTATGTACAGAAAAGGTTACTCTACCAGTTAATGAGTCTTTTTCTCTGTTTTCCTTTAGACGATTCTGAAAATATTCTGCAGTATCGTTCAAAGTTAGCTGACTGCTAAATTTCAAACTTGCCTTTGGAAAAAACTCACAAGAATGGTTATCAATTGTGCCCTGTAGTATTTTTAAAACAGACAAACGCATACGTAAAATATCAACTGCATTGGTAGCCATGACATTTTCAAGGCTAGAGAGCCAATTTCCGTCTAAAATATTCTCTCTAAGCAGTTTACTTCGCTCATGTTTAGCTTTCCTGTATTTCATATAGCAATAAGTGTAATTTTCTTCAAATAGTGAGACGATACGGTCTAAAAATTTTAATCTGTCGCTCGGAGAATTAAGAAGAATATAGTCCATTTGTGGAATGAGCCATATTACATTGGATGTTCTATACAGAGATGAATAACTTGATTGTGTTTTTCCATCAATTTGTATTAGTTTATTATTAAGATTCTTTCCTATACCAATTGAGTTAAAGTATGTTCCATTAAAAAAGTCATAATGCACTGCCCAATCTTCATTACTGAGTCTATTTTGCATCTCACTAATTTTTACTTTTTTCATGCCATTACTTTTAGCAAGCAATGAGATTGCTTCAAGTATATTAGTTTTACCAATACCATTTTGACCAGTTATTACAACCGATCTATCGTCTAAATCCAGTTCGAAATTTGAATGACTACGGAAATTATGTAATTTCAATTTTTTTATATAGCAATGGGTAGCCATTCTTTAATTTATATTCTGCTTACTTCCTCTAAAACCTCATCAACATGTCCACTCACTTTTACATTTTTCCAAATCTTCACTACTTTGCCTTTTTTATCTATTAAAAAAGTAGTACGCTCTACTCCCATATACTTTTTGCCAAACATACTTTTCTCTACCCAAACACCATACTTTTCCAACATTTCAGCATTTTCATCAGAAACTAAAGAAAATGGCAGAGAATATTTTGCTTTGAAGTTAGCGTGGCACTTAGCGCTATCTTTTGATACACCAATTATCACTGTGTCAAGAGAAGAAAAATTTTCTATATTGTCTCTAAAGCCTTTTGCCTCCATTGTGCAGCCCGGAGTATCGTCTTTAGGATAAAAATAAAGAACTACATTTTTTTTATTAAAAAATTCACTCAGTGATAAAATCTCACCAGAATCTGTTGGCAAGCTAAAATCAGGTGCATTATTTCCTATTGTTAATTCCATACTTTGCTCCATTATTAACACTTTTATGGTACTATATTATATTGTAATAGGAAGGGAGGATAAATGAAAGTAGCTTTTCAGATGGATGAAAGTATAAATTTTGAAGCTGATACTACATTTTCATTAATAAAAGAAGCGCAAAGAAGAAGGTACGAAATTTTTGTTTATGTACCTAATAATTTAGCACTCAAGTTAAATCAGCCAATTGCCCTTGCTCAGAAAGTCAGCGTTGATGATTGTAGCTTCATTTCAAAAGAGGATGTAGTAATCAACCTAAATGAAATGGATATCATATTTATCAGACAGAATCCACCATTTGATATGCGGTACATTACAACAACCTATATCTTAGAAAAGACTACTGCGTTAGTAATAAATAATCCAACAGAAATAAGAAACTGTCCTGAAAAATTAATTACTTCACTATTTCCAGAGCTAATTCCTCCAACTTTGATCACTGAAAATATATCGATGATTAGAAATTTTTGTCACGACTATCAAGATATCATCTTGAAACCACTATATAGCTATGGAGGAAATGACGTAATAAGAATACAAGACCAAAATAGCATTCAAGTGGTAGTCGATCTCATGATTGCAAAATATGAATGTCCTGTAATTGCACAAGCATTTTGTAAAAAGATAAATACAGATAAAAGAATAATGCTACTGGATGGAAAGCCAATAGGAGTAATGAAGCGAGTTCCAAAATCTAGCGGAGAAATCAGAACAAATTTGAGACTCGGAGCAAGTTTTGAGCCTGCCCAAATGAATGATAGAGACAACGAAATATGTAATAAAATTGGTCCTGAGCTAAAGAAAAGAGGGCTAATATTCGTTGGCATTGATATTATAGATAATTTCCTTCTTGAAATTAACACAACTTCGCCTACGGGAGTAGTTTATATCAATAAGTTGTATAGTAAATCACTAGAAAAAGAACTATGGAATGCATTTGAAGAAAAAGCAATTCGTCAACTAAGTTCTTGAGCTATTGCCTTAATAAATTCAGTAACTCCATTCCTTATTCTTGTTTCCTTAGTATTATTAGCCATATCACGCAATTTTTGACAATTTTGCAATAAATCAACTAGCAACTCTCCTAGATTCTTTTTCGCGTTACTATTTTGCTCAACCATTACAGCTGCTCCCGAATCTTCAATATGTTTTGCATTATAAAATTGATGGTTATCTTTTGAGTGAGGATAAGGAATATATACAGAAGGACGCTCAGCAAGAGTAATCTCTGCTATTGAAGTTGCCCCCGCTCTGCTAATTATCAAATGAGCATTGGCCAGTTTATTTTCCATATCATCGAAAAACTCACTTAACTCACAATCAATTCCTTCACTTTTGTATAGACTCTTGACCTTGTTTATATTTTTCTTCGTACATTGCTGCGTTACTCTAATCCTCTCTTTTACTTCAACAGGTAGATCACAAATTACGCTGCTCACTACATCATCAAAAAAATTTGCACCCTGACTGCCTGCTATTATTAACACGTTTAAAACTGTTTCAGCTCTAGAATAGCCTTGTGCTTCTATATCGACAAAATTTCCTGTAAAAACGCATTTACTACCTTCTGCATACTTAGTCTCTGGAAAGCTAGTTGCAATTAATTTTGCACTCTTGAAAAAGAATCTATTTACTCTCCCTAAAACTATATTTTGTTCATGTAAAATTATAGGTATAGAAAAAATCTTTGCTGCAAAAAGAGTTGGAAAAGAAGCGTAGCTACCAAAACCAATGATTAGCTTTGGTTTTAATTTTCTTGTTTGATACAGTGCTAATACACAACTATACATTAACAAAAAGAGAAACTTCAATTTGTTGCCACTTGGCTTGCACAATGGTAAAATATAACTTTCTACATTGATGGTTTTTTGATCCGTAAATAATATACAATTGTGCCCTTGTACCTTTAGTGCTTTTGCTAAGGTTATAGCTGGAAAAACATGCCCACCTGTACCGCCTGTTGCTAGAATAATATCCATCTGTAAATAGCAATTTGATAATAGATTATTAATCATTTTTTAATAATCTGCATGTAAAATTTTATTAAGCTTTATGATAGTTGAGTTAAAAATGCCTGAAAGCAGCAACAGTAAAAACGTGAAAAACAAGCCTCAAGAGCAAAGAGAAGGCGGAAGAGGAGGTTTTATAGGATTGTTAAAAAGCATAACAAAAGCTCTTTTTAACTCAGTTGTTGATCTACCTCAGCAAGAACAACTCAATAAAAATATTGATAGACAACAAGGTTTAGACAGTAAAAGAAGAAGCCCAGAGGATCTTAATCAGGAAAAAAAGCTTGAAGTGAAAGAAGCAGCTGAAGGGTTAAAAGAAAAGTTAGAAAAATCTGATATTGGTAATCAATCTATTAGAATTGAATCGCCTAATCAGGATAATTGTAGCTCTAAAACAATGAATCGTTAGCTTAACTATTTAACGATTCACCATCTGCGGCAAGTACTGATTCGTGTATAATTTCCGAAATAGTTGGATGAGGAAAAATCGTAGATTTTATGTCGCAGTCTGTTCCCTCTAGTTGCTTTGCAAGAGCGAAATTGCTAATTAACTCTGTTACTTCCGCTCCTATCATGTGAGCTCCAAGAAGTTCGCCTGTTTTTTTGTCTATAATTGTTTTCACTAAACCTTCAGTTTCACTTAGTGCAATAGATTTACCATTAAAGTTGGAGTGAAATTTTCCTACTTTTATATCGTATCCACTTTTTATTGCCTGTTCCTCAGTAAGGCCAACGCTTGCTACTTGCGGATGAGAGTAAGTGCAATTTGGTATGCACTCTTTTTTTAACTTATGAGCATTTTTACCAGCAATTTTCTCAACACAGATTACAGCTTCATGACTTGCTTTATGCGCTAAACATGGGGGACCAGCTACATCACCTATTGCATACACACTTGATTCACTTGTTTCATACCACTCATTCGTTTCAATGAAACCAGAAGGACTCAACTTAATTTTTGTATTTTCTAAACCTATATTTTCAGTGTTTGCTTGAACGCCAACTGCAACAATTACTCTATCAAATTCTTTGTTATCACCACTACTTAGCTGCACTTGAACAGAGTCTTTATTTTTAGTGAAAGTTTTTATACTATTACTCGTATATATTTTTATTCCTTGTTTTGTAAATATCTCTTGTACTAAATTTGAAATGTCTTTATCTTCCAGCGGTAAAATAGTGTCTTTTACTTCTATAATTGTTACATCAACCCCTAAAGTACTATAAAAACTTGCAAATTCTATTCCTATCGCACCAGAACCTATGATTAGTAGCGATTTTGGTAACTTCTTTGGAGTCATAGCGTGCTGCGCATTCCATATTAAATCTCCATCCGCCTCTACTCCAGGTAGATTTCGCGCTCTAACACCTGTTGCTAAAATGATATGATTGGAAGAAATTTCCTCCTCCTTTTTGTCATTAAGAATTTTTACAGTACGATTACCTGCAAGTTTACCAAAGCCTTGATGAACTTTGATGTTATTTTTTTTCATCAAATATGCAACACCGCTTGACAATTTATCAACAACGTTTCTTGAGTATTTCACTATTGATTGTATATCAAAACTTGCATCCTTTACTTTTATGCCAAATTCTTCTGATCTTGTTATTAACCTATAAATTTCAGATGCTCTAAGTAGCGATTTTGTTGGTATACACCCCCAATTTAAGCATATACCACCCAAATTTTCTTCCTTTTCAACAATTGCAGTTTTAAATCCAAACTGCGCCGCTCTAATTGCTGCTATATAACCACCAGGACCGCTGCCTATAACTGTAATATCATACTCATTCATCAGCTTTCTTCGTGTTCAAAAAGATTATATATAACAGATGGAACCCGTATAATCAATGCTCAGGTGCATAGAAGCGGCTTGACAAACCTTCCCACTTTTCTTCTTATATCAATAAGAGTATTTATCCTTATTTTTAATCTCCGCGGGTTTAACAACAAAACTCAGATATTTATTGGCAGATTACATAAAAATTATAGCGGCTGCATGTTTTTTAAATTTTTTCTACTTCAGCCAAAACACGCTTGTTATCACATTATCAATTTACATTATTAAAACTCGCTATATAGGGATTCTTTTGCCTTTTTTTTACTTAGTAAATTTATTAATATCTATAGCTAAAGCTTCAGGCCAGCACTTGATGCTGGAATCCAGAAACCTTTACTACAAATAAGCATATTGAGCACAAAATTATTCTAAAACACAACGTTTTTGGTGAGATTATGGACAAACTTAATCCCAGTATCTGGGCACTAGGATGACAAGAAATAGGTTGCTTGAATAACAACGAAAGGTTATTTGGGTGATAGCCGCACTTCCAGTTTCAGCTACTCGGATGACAAGAAAGAGGGCACTGGCATGCTGAACCATAATGTTCGTACAGCTGTGCAAGAATCAGTGGGTATGACTTGCTAAATTTTTAAATTACGGACAGCACCAAGTAACGCACAAGTACAGCGTCTATACCAGTTACTGTTGTACCTTATTTCTTTCTCCACAATACATTTTACCTGATAAGAATAGAGCTACTATAAGATAAATAAGATTCCATGTTGCTAACGAAACACCAAAAATATAATGAGGTCTGTCACAAGACGGAGAGTAGTTAGGGTTTAATAGATTATTTCTTAGCTCTTCTATGCTAACGTTACCACTTGCTTGCTCTGTACAGCCTAAAACATCATGAAATAAGTGGAGTTCAAGACCTACATGATAAAAAGATATTATTGCACCAATGAGATAGCTGCAAAACATCGCATAGATTAGGATTTTGTTGTCTTTGAACATATACGCAACTACAAGTAGCCCTGTAACATAGTAAACTACTCGCTCGTATATACATAACTTACACGGTATCATATTGAAAAAATACTCTAGCACATATGCAAAAATTAAAGCGACAGCGCTTGATAAGAGAAAAATTATAGAACTGTTATTTACATCTGACATAGTTAATGAATTACTACAATATCTGTGAAGAGTCAACTCTTGTTTGACAACGTTTCATGTAACGATAGAACACTAAGTACTATGTTACTACTTTTACACCTCTATACATATGCTCGCCGTTGTATATTGGTTCAGTAATCAGCCCTTTCATATCAGTTGCAACTCTAGTATCACTATCTATTTTTGCAATTTCTTCTTTGGTATACAATTCATCCTTGTTTTTCGTCCAGCTATTGTCATATTGAACATCAACTTCTCCTCCATTGGTTTTAAACCCAAATGTTTCTTGCATAAGCAATCTTGCTTCTTCCAAACGTCTATTGTAACGTTTGTTAGAATCTTGATAGCTAGATATAAGAAGAAGAACGTCATTAGAAAGAGTGAAATATACTATCTCTTCCATAATTTTGTAAATCTCATGTTCTGATAACTTAAACAAAGGATAATCTTTTTGAAACTTATTCTTTACTTCATTGTAAATTTCCATAATTTTTACTCTACCAGCATCGCTTAGAGCAATGATAGCATTTTCAATACTTGCTATACCATCATAGTCATAACCTTTTCTGTCATTTTCAGCAACCAAAAAGCCATGCACAGCCTGAAACTCACCAACTTTCTTATCTTCTTTAGGTAAGATATCAAAATCAAAATAGATCATAGGAGACTTCAGTGCTAACAACATAAATATACGCATACTGTCTATCTCAACACCAAAAGATAATCTTTTACTTTCTGGAATAGAGTATAGATCTTTGAAATATTGAGATACATTGTATAAAGGACATTTAGATAGTTCTGTTTTCTTATTTGGTTGTAAGTGAAAGCTGAATTCATACTCTCCTAAATCCAGCTCATTAAAATCTATAAGTTCTATATTTTTGTTTGGGTTAAATTTTCTGTTTGATATTTTATTCTCCAACTCTTTGCGTTGCTCAGGAGTAAAACCAGATCCATTTATTACTAATTTCACTACACGCGTATCTTCCCTTTTTGCCCAATTGCTCAATCTTTCCAAATATTTTTCTGGAATCGGGTATCCATATCTTTTTGGAAGCCACTGAAATACTAAAGGTGTATCAACCGTGAAAGTATGTGGAGATCCAGGCCTTAAATCTTGTCCTTTATAATTCATAGCAAAAGTACTAAATAAGTTAATATTTTACTATATAATATTAATTTATCAACTACTTATTTAAGTAATATTATTTACTTATTAATAATATTACTAAGATAAAAAAGTATATTATTAGTAAAACAAGATTATCTACTTTACATAGGGGTTTTTATTCTTTTTCAAAAGCAATCTAACTGGTACACCTTCAACAAAGAAGTTTTTTCTAAGACCATTAGTCAAATAACGTTTATAACTCTCATCAACACTTTCCGGGACGTTGCATACCAAAGAAAAAGCTGGAGGTTTGGTGCCAATTTGAGCAATATACTTCATTTTAATTGCTCTACCTTTTATAAGTGGGTGAGAATGTTTTTCCACGGCATCTATTAGCCAATTATTCAGTTTTGCAGTGCTGATCTTCTTGTTTAAGGATTCACTCACTTCAAGACACTTATCTATCACATCACCACAGCGCATACCTTTCAATGCAGAAATTGTTACAGTTGGCACTTCCAAAAATAACCGAGTCACTTCCTGTTGTTTGACAAATTTTATTAACTTACTTCTGTCATCCTTACCTATTAAATCCCACTTATTTAAAACAATGATAATTCCCTTCCCCCCTTTAATTGCAGCTTCAGCAATTGATAAATCCTGCTGCTCAATGCCAAGCAAGGAATCTAACATTAAAATCACTACATGAGAGCGCTTTATTGACTCTATACTTTTTTCAACAAATCTTGATTCTAAGTTATCAACAACATTTGCCTTTCTGCGGATTCCCGCAGTATCGATGAGAGTGATTAATTTCCCATTATGGTCGTATGAAATATCCACAGAGTCACGCGTGGTACCGGGTTCTGAGCTTACTATTAGTCTATTTTCTGCAAGTAAACTGTTTAAAAAAGTTGATTTTCCAACGTTTGGGCGACCGATGATTGCAATCCTCAGTCTAATGGACTCACTTTCAGGCAGCTCAGTTTTTTTGTTAAAATCTTCAATAACACCAGCTAATACATCATAAAGATCAATCATACCAAGATTATGTTCGGCTGAGATATACACCGGACCTATGAAGTTGAAGAACTGCAAATAATCAACATTTTCCGATTTATGACTTTCGCATTTGTTTGCTATTAGTATTACAGGTTTGTTCGTTTTTCTCTTCAGCCACTTTGCAAACTCTTTGTTCTGCTCGTTTTGCACTTTTGCATCAACAAGAAAAAAAATTACATCTGCGCTTAATAAAGAAAACTCTATTTGTTCAATAACTTGTAGTGAAAAACTGGTTTGGTCATTCCATCCTCCTGTATCTATAACTTTAAACTCTAAATCACTAATTCTTCCAATTCCTTCACGCCTATCTCTCGTTACTCCTGGAATGTCACTAACTACCGCTGCTTTTCTTCTTACTAGCCTATTAAATAGAGTTGACTTGCCTGCATTTGGAAGGCCTATTATGACTATTTTCAGCATAGTTTAAGAGCGTATTTTATACATAGTAAATTATAATCAAAATTTTTTAGTTTAACTATTGACTTGATAGATTATATATCTATCCTAATATTAGGATATTTTATCTTAAGTTTATTATGTAAAATTGGAGGCGCTATGCATAATGCAAATGAAACTTTAATAATGAATTTCGATCAAGTTGCTCAATTAACTCCTAAAATTTATAAATTAGGGATACCTTATAACAACAGGACACGTATATATAACTATATAACTTTAGCTAAAGCATTGGAGAATCTCAATGATCCATCCCGGTCACATGCAAATAAGGAGCTTTTTTTGAGTGAAAATGATGAAGAAACTAAGAAATTTCTGAGTGTAATTCGAAAAGGAATTGCTGAATATACAGGTAATGATTCTGTAGATGTGAGGTTGAGAGGAAAAGAAGATAAATCATTTACTGCATGGGTATCGTTAAAAGAAGGCAGAGGTGAGTTAAAATTTGATAACTCATTTCCTAGTAAAGCCTTAAAGGATAGTAATCCAAAAATTGGAGCTTTTACATTGGTATCTCCAGAAGATAAAAGGTTGGTGCGTGTTTTACAAAGTGATAATGGTGTAAGGCTTTATCAAATACTAAATGAGTCTTGTATAATTAAATTTAACTGGAAAGTGGGTGATAGAGATTGCAGTATTGCTTTAAATATTAGTGGAAATGGTAACGTATTTTGTACTGATTTAAGTGATAATATAAGTCCTGAGGACTTCGAGGAAAACAAAGCTGTAAAAATAAAAATTGGCTATTATGAGAATAAGAAGATGGATAAATATAATGACATGACTCTAGCAAAATTGGTCTCATTAGCTTCAAACTTACAAGGAATTGAAAGAGAAGTTATAACAATTAATCCATCAACAGGTGTAACAAGTGCAAGTGCACAGAATGTTAGTGAGTCTCAGCATTCTCAAAATATTAAATAGAAATTGCTAGCGCATTAATTATCGTACACATACACCGTTGCATGCAGTAACGGTGTATGTGTATAATCAATAGGATTTGTAAGCTCAATAAAGTTTACAACCAATTTGAAAGTTATTTTACTACATGCAAGACTCTGAAATACTAGAAACTCTAAAGATCAAAACATTAGAAGCCGAAAAAGGAGGAGGTCCTGATAGGGTTAATAAGCAACATGAAAAAGGAAAGCTAACCGCTAGAGAAAGGCTGAGTATATTGCTCGATGAAAATTCATTTCAAGAGTATGATAAGTTTGTGAAGCATCACGCAACTGATTTTGGCATGCAAAATGCTGATTTTTTAGGTGATGGAGTTGTAATTGGCCATGGTACTATTTATGGCAGAAAAGTTTTTGTTTATTCTCAGGATTTCACTGTCTTTGGTGGATCACTTGGTGCATTACATGCAAAAAAAATATGCAAAATTATGGATATGGCAATTAATGCCAGGATTCCAATTATCGGACTAAACGACTCTGGTGGAGCTAGAATTCAAGAGGGAGTAAATTCCCTTGCTGGTTACGGAGAAATTTTTCAAAGGAATGTAAATGCATCAGGCGTTATACCACAAATCTCTCTAATCATGGGTCCATGTGCTGGTGGGGCAGTTTATTCTCCAGCACTGACTGATTTTACTTTCATGGTAAAAAATAGCTCATACATGTTTATAACCGGACCAGATGTAGTGAAAAAAGTTACATATGAGAACGTAAGCCACGAAGATCTCGGTGGAGCAAAAATTCATACAAGCAAAACAGGAGTAGCAGATTTTGCGTTCAATAACGATGTTGAAATGCTGCTGAAAATCCGTGAATTCCTTACCTTTTTGCCAGCAAACAATCAAGAGTTGACAAAACCTGTAACAATCTGTGACTTAATTGATGATGTTGATGAATCTTTGAACACTCTAGTCCCTACCAATCCTAACACTCCTTATGATATATATGAACTTATTGAAAAGGTGTGTGATGAAAGGAAATTTTTTGAACTAAAGCCCGATTTTGCTCGTAACATCATAATTGGCTTTGGCAGAATTGGAGGAAATACTATTGGTGTTGTTGCAAATCAACCTATGCACCTTGCAGGATGCTTGGATATTGACTCTTCAAGAAAAGCTGCGAGGTTTGTAAGATTTTGTGACGCGTTTAACATTCCCATCATCACACTTATTGATGTTCCAGGTTTCCTGCCAGGTACAAATCAAGAATACAATAATATAATACAACACGGAGCGAAACTGCTTTACGCTTACGCTGAAGCGACCGTGCCGAAAATTAGCCTTATCACTAGAAAAGCGTATGGTGGTGCATATATTGTTATGAACTCAAAGCATTTAAAAGGTGATATAAATTATGCTTGGCCAACCGCTGAAATAGCTGTAATGGGCCCTGAAAGTGCAGTTGAAATTATATTTAGGCATGAAAAAGACCAGCAAACGTTAATCAAAGAATATAAAGAGAAATTTGCTAATCCATTTTTTGCTGCATCACATGGATATATTGATGATATAATAGTGCCAAGTAAAACAAGGTATCACCTTCACAAAGCACTAGAACTACTTAAAAACAAGAAAGTAGAAAGAATATGGAAGAAGCATGATAATCTTCCTTTGTAACTTTCCTCTCAGTCTTTATTGTAAGGTCTACAGTGCCGTTACACCAAGAATAGCGCTTGGATTACCAATAACGCTAACTTTTGGGTTCTTTTTTCTACAATGTATTCTTACTTTAGCTAAAAATTACTTCCGCATATTTTAAGTCTGATTATAATGACAATTAGAGATACTTTTAGAGCTCAAAAATTTATCTTTGTCTGCAGACTTTTTTTATTAAACTCATAAAAAAATGTAGCGTATCCTCTTCAGCGTATGTGGGTGCATACACACATACTTAATTTCTGTCGTATGTGCACTGCATTTTTTTCTAATCTTTTTTTCATAGGGGGATTTTATGTTCAGAATTCCAGATACTTGACCTTTACTTTAGCTAATAAAAACCAACTGGTACCTGCGGTTTTTATAGCCTCAAAATTTCAATCAAAATTCAACTATCATTCAAAGAAACTTATAGTTATTCTTAGTGTTATTACTATAGTAACAGCGCTATGATGATAAGAATATGGAATCCTTTATAACTTTCTTCTCAGTCTTTATTATAAGGTGTTCAATAATATGGGAAGAGTAAAGTTTTAAAGAGATAATTAAAATTATCCTTATCACCTACTTAGCAATAAATTATATTTGCTTAATCGTAATTACTTACACTTCTTCAATGTCCTGTTTTATTTATGGCAAACATTAAGCTTAAAAATGTACACAGTCTATTGAATTATATTATTTGTTTTTTCCTTATATACATTCAGTATATGCATTCTGCTATTGCTTTAGATAACTCTTCATCACATTTAAAAAACTTACCTGATTTTTTACCTTTTAGAAAACCTTTTGATAATATAGAAAAAATTATTAGAACTGACGATTTTAGAAGTTTTGATCTTGATAAAAGAAATAAGCTTTATACCAATGCTCATAATAGTATCAGTCTTGTAAATATTATTAATAAAATTATCTTAGCTCAAGATAACTTATTCATACTAGAAAGTAAGCCGTATAATATAGTACTTGTTGATAATCCAAATCTTAGTAGAACTACAGGTACTGCAGGAAAGGACTATGTAATTATTGAGGGAAGCTTAAAAAAAAATATCAAAGATTATACTAGAGTGATATCACATGAATTAATTCACAGATATATAGGACATATAATAGAGCAAGACAACGATAAGAAAAATGAAATAAAATATAAGTGGTTTTTTGAAGGATTTACGGAATTTTATGGAGTGAAAACCTTACTTGACACGAAACTTATTGATAAAGATGAGTACTTAAAAATAATTAATATTACTTTAAAAGAGTATTTTAATTCTTTAATAACTAATATTGATTTCGAAAAAATAAATCAAAAGCATTTACTTGATCAAAACATAAGCATGTTGAGTTATAACAAAGGTTTTATTCTTGCAATGATAATTGATGAGAAATTAAATGAGGTTAGTAATGGAAGGTATAACTTATTATACTATAAATAGTATAATAAGTGAAATAACTTCAAAGAAAGTTAATTTTAATGTTGACTTATTTGCAAGTCATTTAAAACACCACTTACCAGAGTCCTTTATAAAAGATATCATAGCCTCTATAAGAGATTCTAGTATACTTCTCAGTTTATTACCTAGTAGATTACTAAATAAAAATTTAACTTTTCAAGATACTGATAAGTATAGTGATATATGCTTTAACTTAACCAGAAGTCTAGAGCTACAAAAAATACGTGGGGTTAAATTAGGTAGTGATTGCCATAATATGGGACTCAAGGATGGTCAAGGACTAAAGTGTTATAGTATTGACTTCAATAGTGGTAATATTAAGTTAAAAGTCCTTGAAAACAAGATACCGAAAGTTATACATTTGAAAGCCAACAAAATAACGAGTAGCACTCCAATATATAAATAGCTCAAATAAATGCTTGACAAAAGCTATAGTAAACCTAGACTTTGCTATTTTAAAGTAAAATAATTATGGTAAACAATAAAGAAAAACAAGTGGATTTATTATTAGAGCGTCTTAGCGCTAATATCGGTCAAGTTAGTAGTAGTGTCATACTTAAAAGAATAGAAAAGCTTTCAAGTAATTTTCATGGTAGAAATAATCACAGTAGCCATTGTCAGTTTGATAGAGATGGTGGAGGACATAGTAATATATGCTGGGCAGATAAGATTACAGAAGACTTAAGTAAAATTAATAGCGGAAAGGGTAAGGAAGTGTCCAGGTAATTTCCACGATAGAAGTAATTACTTTAAGCACAATAGTTACTGTCAATTTGAATGTGAGGTATGTTGGTGAAGGCTGGTGTTATACTTAAAACTATAGAAAGGTGTAATATTAATTGCACCTACTGCTATTATTTTAATAAAGCTGACCAATCGTGGCGCAATCGAAAGCCTCATATATCGATGGAAATGATTGATAAGTTCAATGATCTTATTTCTCAAGGAGAACATGTGTCCCTCATAAATTTGTCGAATATAACATCAGCAATACTAGTTGGGCTAAGTTCTTATCAGATAAATTTTTTAATAACTTTTTGAGTGATATGAAAAATAGGCCTGATGATTGTAAGCAGTGTGGTTATGAAAATATTTGTGGTGGGGGAAGTTATGGTAACAGGTTTAACCCTGCCAACGTAAGTTTTAATAATCCTTCAGTATATTGTGAGGGATTTTTGGCAAAGGATAAGACAGTCTTCTAACAAACTCCTAAGAACCTTTTTCATCTATCGGCTCCTCTTTCATTAGTATATAACCAAATTCCTTTGCTTTTTTAAGCAAATTTTTGACTACTCTCTCTTTGTAAAGTGTTTCATAATAGTTCATTCCTTTCTCTACATATTCTTGTCCATATTTCAACATTTGATAAAAGATACATGCTAATTTCCTTGCTGTCGCAGTTATTGCTTTTGGTGCTCCTAGCCTTTTTTTCAGCCTTCTACTATATGCACCTATTGCACTTTTGCTTCTCAACACACAATGGGCAGCCATTCGAAATGCATTCGCAGCGCGGTTAATAACTTTACGAGTTCCTGTTCCAACAATTTTTCCTCCTGTAATTTTATTAGCAGGGCTTAATCCAAGCCAGGAAGAAAAATGTTTTTCTGTTGGCCATTTATTATGATTTATACCTGTTTCCGAAATGATAGTTTGTACACTTAATACATCAAATCCCGGGACTTTAGTAAAATCTATCCCGGTTATTCGATTTAAATCCTCATCCGCAGCAAAATCTGGACCATTCTTCTGCTTCCGCTTTCGTATTTTATTCAACATCCTGTTCTCATTTGACTTTGCCTCAAATGTTTTATAGTAACTCTCTATACTTTTATCACATTCCGTTATTTGCTCTTGAAAAAAAGTATATGCTGCATATTCTTGTTTTAGTGCAAACAAGTGTTCTTCTCTATAGTCTCCTGTTAATGCTTTTGCTATAGTAGGCTTGTCATTCTTCATGTTTGAATTTCTAAATTCAGCTAGTTTTTGGGGGTCTTTCTCTCCTTCAATTATTGCTTTAATAATTTTCATGCCTGTTAAACCGTTGATATCACTAATAACCTTATGCAATTGAATATTCATTTGAATTAGCGCTTTTTGCATACGTTGAGTATGTTTAGCTGCATTTTCAATTAGATTAGCACGTTGTCTAACGTAACTACGCAATACACACATTTGATTATCCGGTCTAAATGATCCTTGAAGCAGTCCATAGCTGTGCAATTGTTGCAGCCATTGACAATCCTGAACATCAGACTTTCTACCAGGCACATTTTTGACATGTCGCGCATTTACTAGTTTTACCTCAAATTTATATGATTCTAATATTTGAAATAAGGGAATCCAATATACTCCAGTTGACTCCATGGCCACAGTTCTAACCTGACACTTTTTTAACCACTTTGCTAAGTTGTGTAGATCTACTGTAAAGCACCCAAATTTTTGGATACGTTGTTCATCTCTTCCTTCAGGTGCACATACATAATGTACAGTCGAGCCAATATCAATCCCTGATGCGTCAGGGTTTATTATTTTTAATTTACTTTTTGCTTCTGCCATATAAAATTCCTCCTATACTATTATGATAAGAAGCACTTCAGCTTGGGACGGTTAGGTTATACAATCTTCTAAACGAGGTAGTCCAGAAAGAACTCCATCAATGGCTTTACCGTTTCCCCCAAAACCATGCTTTCAAACGGGCATTTATAGCACCATTGATTGTTTCGGTTATAGCTGCAGAAGCGCTTCTTCGTAAAACTATATCCAAAAAACATAAAGTAAAGAGAAAGAGTTTCTTTAAAACATAAAGTAAAGAGAAAGAGTTTCTTTTTGGTTTTATAGATTTCGTCTGTTCAGGCTTTTAATAAATGGATTTTCTAAAGAAAAATTACGGTAGGTATTATTGAATAGTAATACTGAAAAAGCAGCTTAATGGTAGTGTATAAAAGGTATTTACTAGACATTTTTCTATAATCTAATTAGCATCTAGAGGGTTGACTTTATGAATATCGTCCTCTAAACTGCCGTTACCAAGATTCGAACTTGGGACCTCGTCATTACCAATGACGTACTCTACCACCTGAGCTACAACGGCAAGTTCATGTATTATGATAATGAATAACATAAAAAAAAATAAGGAAAAAGAAGAAGAGAGAAAAAGATTGGCAAAAGCTTTAAAGCAAAATATTCTAAAAAGAAAAAAACAGCAACAGAGTAGACAAAGCAGACCCCTTTCAAAATTTGTTTGTGGTGAGGAATTTTTAGGAGAAAGCGCCGCAGAATACCCAAACATATTTGAGGAAGCTTTAACGACAAAATTACCATCAGAAACTTAAGTTTTTAAGGAGGTATCATGCCAGAGCTGCCAGAAGTGGAAGTAATCTCTAACTTCTTATTTGATAAAATCAAAAATAAGAAAATAAGCAATGTGACAGTCAATAATTGTAATTTGCGTGTACCAATAACAAAAAATATTGATGATTTGCTAAAGGGCAAAGTTATAAATGATATCAAGCGTAGAGGTAAATATATAATCTCGAATATAGATGCTAGTATGGATGTAATCATACACCTTGGCATGAGCGGAAAGCTTATATATGCTGAAGACAATCAAGCACAGAACAAACATGATCATGTGATATTCTTATTTTCTGACAACACTTCACTAATCTTTAATGACCCAAGAAGGTTTGGATTAGTGATTGTTTTAAACAGAGAGCAAGAACTAAATTTTTTTAATAACCTAGGAATAGAACCCCTCACAGATGAATTTGACGGAAATTATTTACAGAAGTTGCTAAAGAACAGAAAAGCAAATATCAAATCAGTATTAATGAATAATAAGCTAATAGTTGGCGTAGGTAACATATATGCTTCTGAGAGCTTATTTAGAGCTCGCATATCACCACTTAGGCTAGCACAAGATTTAACATATATAGAGTGCGAAAAACTTGCTATCGAAATAAAAAAT
Organism: Wolbachia endosymbiont (group B) of Germaria angustata; assembly: GCF_964026725.1. Taxonomy (NCBI): domain Bacteria; kingdom Pseudomonadati; phylum Pseudomonadota; class Alphaproteobacteria; order Rickettsiales; family Anaplasmataceae; genus Wolbachia; species Wolbachia endosymbiont (group B) of Germaria angustata. Next base: position 1,023,941 of record NZ_OZ034691.1, on the reverse strand, counting down.
ACTCTGAGTGATGCAATTGCTGCTGGTGGTTCAACACTGAAAGATTATGCACAACCATCTGGATCTGCTGGATACTTTCAAAATAACTTTTACGTATATGGTAAAGTGCAAAAACCTTGCAGAATCTGCAACAATATCATAACACTTATACGACAAAATGGTCGTAGCACTTATTTTTGCAATGCATGTCAGAATTAAATTTTATTTTTGCATATGACACTCTTACCTGAAAAAGATCCTTTTGATTTGTTTTCAAAGTGGTATCAAGAAGTACTTAATTTTCCGTGTAAAGAGTCAACTGCAATGACGCTAGCAACGTGTAGCAAAGACTGCATTCCATCTGCAAGAGTGGTATTACTAAAGGAATATAGTAAAGAAGGTTTTGTATTCTTTACTAACGTAAACAGTAGAAAAGGAAAAGAATTGACTGAGAACCCCAAAGCTGCACTCGTATTTCATTGGATAGAGTTTTCTAGACAAGTACGAATTGAAGGAGAAGTTAGGCTTCTAAGCGGCAAAAAGGCTGACGAATATTTCTCTTCTCGAGCACGCGATAGTCAAATTAGCGCGTGGTGCTCAAAACAATCAAGAGTTCTGAAAAATTGGCAAGATTTTGAGCAGGCTATAGAATTGAAAGAGAAAGAATTTCACAATACACAAGTTTCTCGTCCTGACTTTTGGGTGGGATTTTGCGTAATCCCAAAGGTAATTGAATTTTGGCAAGAAGGTGAATATAGGAGACACACTAGATTTAGATATACTCTTGTTGAGAAAAGCAATTGGAAAGTGGAACAATTATATCCCTAACGTTAGAGAAAGCTACTCTGCAGATCAAAGATAAGGATTTATTGTCATAACAGGACCTGATCAAGTAACTTTTTATGGTTTAAAAACTTGTTGTATGTAACGTATTGTAATACTTACGCAAAATATTTTAGTGCATTCTCAAATATGAGCATTCCATCACCATATTTTGGCATAGCCACTCCTGAACGTTTACATTTTTCTTTTTCAAGAGGCCAGTTGTCCTGCTGAGTAAAAAATATTCCTCTCTCTGGGTGAGGCATTAAAGCTAGTACTCTTCCACTTTTATCTGATAAAGCTGCCAGGTCGTATATAGATCCGTTTGGATTGTAAGGAAATTGTAAATTTGCATAGTCACCATTTTCATCAACGTAACGCAGTGCAACGGAATTATTTTCAATCAATTGATTCAAAGTATCTTGATCCATAAAAAATTTGCCTTCCCCATGAGCAATAGGGAGATATAGTTCACTCAGGCCCCGTAGCCAAACAGAATTACTCTGCGGATTAACTCTCACTCTAATCCAACGACATTGGTAATTACCTATATCATTAGAGGTTAAAGCTAGATTAGAGAATTCTGGAACTAACTTTACTAATATCTGGCAACCATTACATATCCCTATAATAAGCTTATCCTGAGATAAGAAATTTTGAAATTCGTCTAACAAGTTGTTTTTTATACGCAAAGCAAATGCATTGCCAGCACCAGTGTTATCACCGTAAGAAAAACCTCCTGGAATTGCAAGTATATTACTTGATTTTAGTTCATCTGAATTACTTATAACTTCATTAATGTGAACGATTTTTACTTCAATATTATTAATACCAAGCTTTCTGCTGCATTCCATAAATGCAAATGCAGTTTCTTTTTCACAATTCAAGCCATAACCAGATAAAACAATAATTTTCATGAATCAAAAAACTCAAACTTTCTTTTTACAAAATTTGCTATTAAATTCAAAGCAAATAGCATTAACAATAAAGCTATAATTGCAATGGCAGCAAGCTCAATAAATGCAATTTCAGGACTACTTGACCATATGTATATTTGTACAGGTAAAACAGTTGCCGGATCGAAGAAGGATGTAGGTGTATCAGCAATAAATGCTACCATGCCTATCATAAGTAAAGGGGAAGATTCGCCTAAAATCCTTGCAATTGCAAGCACTGCACCATGTATTATCCTTGGTAACGCAATCGGTAAAGAGTGATCCAATATTACCTTGATGTGAGGTGCACCGAGCGCAAACGCTGCATCTTTTATTGCAATAGGAACGTTTGTAAAGGCATTTTTTGTTGCAATAATAATATTAGGCAGCATCATAAATGAAAGAGTCATCCCGCCAACAAGCGGTGAAGAACGGGGTAGCCCAAATATGCCCAAGTAAAGAGTCAGTCCTACCACACCAAATATTATTGAAGGCACTGCAGCAAGGTTATTCATGCTAATTTCTACAATACTGGTTATTAGCCTATTTCTAGGCATAAATTCATAAAGACAGATACCTGACATAATTCCTATTGGCAATGCCAACGCTAAGCATACTATAATTGTCATTAATGAACCGATAAATGCCCCTAAAATCCCTGCATTCTCAGGTTCACGAGAGTCAGATTTAAGGAATAAAGACTTATTAAAAAATTTTTTCACTCTCCCCTTTTCTTTTAGCCAATCAAGTAATTTAGCATAACGATCATTCAAATGTTTATCTTTATTTATTGAATTAATTATACTTGACGCGGTAAACCAGATCTCATATTCACCACTATTTTTTACTCTCTTACGAAAAAATTTCTCTAGTTCTTTGTAAGAATTACGACTTAAAATTTCGTCACCGTCTTTAAAATCAGTTCCTTCAAACACCTTACGTAAAGAATTGTTGAGTAAGCCAATGGACTTATATCGTAAATCACCAGGATTATTAGTTAAAATAAGATCAGCATTTATTTCAACTGGCAATAAAATTTTCGTTACTGTTAAAGCACTGTAAGAGTTAACTAATATACTCAACAATATACACACAGGACAGCCAAGTGAGATAACTAGTGCCGTGAAAGAACAAAAGCGTAACGCTCTGTTCTTTTTATTTTTTCTTTTTACACGAGCATGTACGCGCTTAGATTGAAGTAACTTAAGAAAGTTTTTCTTTATACTCATTTACTTTTCTTTACATGAGGATTTGAAAAAACTTTCCCCTTTTTCCAGTGCTTGACACTGAGATCTAGCAGGCTTTGCCTGCAAATAATTTTTATATTTTCCATGAAAGCACAAACCAAAAGGAGAATCTGGATCCCAGTGTCAAACACTGGGATGACACCACAGCGGGAGGCAAAGTACAGTTGTGCGTCACACATTGGGATAATAAGAGAGGGTTTTGAGATGATACAATTGACATCACTCCCTATTGTATCTACTTAGATTTTTTTTTAACATAAGTAGTACGTTCTTTGATCCTTGCAGCTTTCCCAAATAGCTTGCACAGATAATATAATTTTGCTCTACGGACCTTTCCCTTTCTCATCACTTGTACTGAAATTAATGCAGGAGAGTAAACAAAAAATTGTGATACTATACTTTCTCCATGACTTACCTTTCTAACTGAAAAAGAAGAGTGTAATCCACGATTTCTTTTTGATATACATACGCCCTCAAATATCTGTATACGCTCACCCGTACTATCAACTACCTTAAAAGTGACCTTCAAATCATCGCCAGGACAAAAAACCGGCATCTCTTTGGCTAATCTTTGTATTTGTTGTTCGTTAAATTTTTCAAGCAAGTTTGTCATTTATCATCTCCATTCAACAATTCAGGTCGACGTTCCTTTGTTCTAACGTATGACTGTTCCCTTCTCCAATCACTTATTTTTCTGTGATTGCCAGACAACAGAACCTCAGGAACTTTGTACCTACTCCACTGCTCAGGCCTAGTATATTGAGGATATTCAAGCATACCACCACTATAACTAAAACTTTCTTCAGCAACGCTATCGAAATTATTTACTACACCTGGAAGAAGCCTAATACATGCATCAAGAACCACCATCGCAGCTGGCTCACCTCCCGAAAGTATATAATCTCCAATACTTAACTCATAAGGAGTATACACATCAATTACTCTTTGGTCAACACCTTCAAATCGACCACACAATATTGTTACATGAGGAATTTCTGTTAACTCCTTTGCAATTCTCTGATTAAATTTTGTACCAGATGGAGTCATATAAATAAATCTAGTATTTTTATGAGCAGAAAGCACATTATCAACTGCATTACCAATCACATCTGGGCGCATAACCATCCCTGCTCCACCTCCATATGGAACATCATCCACAGTTGAATGTTTATCTTTAGCAAAAGAACGAATATTTACTATTTCAAGATTCCATATTTTTTTTTCCAACGCTCTTCCAGCAAGAGAATAGTTCAAAAATCCGGGGAACATTTCTGGAAATATGGTTAATATTGTAACATTGAACGCCATTAAGGTTTATTTTAAGTTATTTGGGGCTATACTCTAAGAACAGTAAATTGATATGATACATAGTTAAATTAAATATGCCACTGAATAAAACTATATACAAAGGTAAAGCCAAAGTCATTATTGAAACTGAAGACTCATCAACTGTTATACAGTACTTTAAAGATGATGTTACAGCATTCAATAAGGAAAAATATGAAATTATTGAGGGCAAAGGAATAATTAATAATCATGTTAGTGCTTTTATCATGGAAAAGCTTGAAGAAGCAGGAATTAGCACGCACTTTATAAAAGCTCTAAACGAAAGAGAACAGCTAGTCAAAAAGCTCAAGATAATACCTCTTGAGGTAGTGGTTAGAAATATTGCAGCTGGCAGCTTTTGCAAACGTTTTAATATCAAAGAAGGTGAGGCACTTACATCTCCTATAATCGAGTTTTTTTACAAAAATGATGACCTAGCCGACCCAATGGTGAATGAAAATCACATACTATATTTTGGTTGGTTATCCCATAAAGAAATGGAAGAAGTTAAAACTACAACTTTAAAGATCAACAAAATCTTAGTCGACCTATTTTCAAATGCAAATATATATTTAGTTGATCTCAAGTTAGAATTTGGCAAATTGATAAACAACAGCACTAAAATCATTTTAGCCGATGAAATCAGCCCTGATAATTGTAGGCTATGGGATAAAAATACTCATAAAAAGCTAGACAAAGATGTTTTCCGTTTAAATCTAGGAAACTTAAAGGAAGCATACTCAGAAGTTGCAAAAAGACTGTCGGTAAAGTTAGACTAACTAAATACTACTCTATCAAGTGGAGGCTGACATGCTTCATCAAGTTTTCCAATAATCTCAATTTTTTCTCCACGCTTTTGGAAATGGCTTTCCACATCCTTCATATTATCGGGATCTACAATCAGTACTATACCTATGCCGCAATTAAATGTTTTTAACATTTCTCTCTTTTCTATTTTGCCTTCTTCTTTCAGCCATAAAAATATATCTGGCCATTTCCAAGAATTAATATTTATGTCTACAAATAAATTTCCTGAGAGAATTCTTGGAATATTGTCTATTAACCCGCCACCTGTTATATGCGCAATGCCTTTTACCTTTGGCATAATAGGCAACAAAGAATCAACATATATCTTTGTTGGCTTCAGTAATATTTCACCCCAAGATTTATTATTCCATGGAGATATATCATTATAATTTATACCTAAGCTTTTAAAAATATGGTGCACCAAAGAAAATCCATTTGAGTGAATTCCATTTGATTCTAAACCAACTACACAGTCACCTGCTTTCATTATACTACAGTTTGGAAGAATTTGCTTTCGATCAACAACACCAACCACAAACCCTGCAAGGTCATAGTGATTGTTACCATACATTCCAGGCATTTCTGCAGTTTCTCCACCAACTAATGCTATTTTAGATTCCTTGCACCCTTCTGCAATGCCCTGGATTACAGACAATAAAACGTTTTTGTTTAAAACGCCTGTTGCAAAGTAATCAAGGAAAAATAAAGGTGTTGCTCCTTGTGCAAGTAAATCATTTACACACATTGCAACTAAGTCTATACCTATAGTATCATGCTTATTCACCTCTTGAGCTATTAATAGTTTTGTGCCTACTCCATCAGTTGAAGAAACAAGTACTGGATGGTCGTATTTCTTACTCAGCGAAGAAAAGTCAAACAATGCGGAAAATGATCCTACTTCACTAATTACTTCTTCTCCTTTAGTCTTTTCAATAATAGGTTTAACTTTTTTTATTAGTTCATTATATAGTTTAAGGTCTATTCCAGATTTAGCATAAGTATTCATAACGCCTTCATAAATCTTATAATTATTAATACTACATTAATGCTTTGACACAAAAAGCGCAACGAAACTTTCTCTTAAATTGACTACTACATGCCTACCAATATAGGGTTAACTTAAATCATTTATACTTTTATCCAATGAATAAAAACATAATGTTAATAACAGAGTGCCTATCAGGACGAATTCTTCATGATTTTGCTAGTTCTATGCAAGGAATAGTGGGTGGATTGGAAGAGCTTGAAGAAAACAATTCTAATATGCTAAAAAAAATAACATCACTACTTGAAGAAAGCTCTAATGATTTAATATATAAATATAAAGTTATGAAGCAAGCGTATTCTCGTTCATCAGATAATAGCAGCTTTGATAAGACTAAATCCAATATAGAAAATTATTTATTAAAAAAAAAAGTAAAGCTTAAGTGGAAGATAAGTGAATGCCCTACAGAAGACTTAATTGAAAGAATAAATAAGATAATCTCCAATATGGTGATAACTATAGTCAGTGCAGTGGCACAAATTGAATTAGTGTCTATTTTGCTGGCTAAAACAGAAGATAAAACACTACTAACTATAAAAGTAGAAAATGAACATAGATCAATAAGCACATCATTAGTAAGCAAGTTAACAAAAAAAAATGATATTCCTTTGGACACAAAAAACATTAGTATCTATATGACTTCTTTACTGTTAGAGCATTATAACACTAAAATCAATTGTATTTGCGAAAGTAATTCGCTGAATATAGGCTTAACTATAACTTGAGATGGCTTCATATTTCATGAAAAGGACTCGATACTATAAATTTGAATCTTGGATAAGGAAAGAAAAAATTTTGTGGAGTAACCTAGACATAAAATCTGTAGTTAATTTGCAGGAAGTGTTAAATAAACCATACGCGTCAAGTTAAGGAAATATCGTGAAATATAGCAACATTTGAGATGGGCATTTTATTTGTTACATTTATTTTTTTAGGGAGTTCTTATCTAGAAGGAGATGATTTTTTCAGAAGAATCTATAAATTAATAACTTTATTACTTAATATATAAAATAGTTTTTTTCGTTTCCTTTCTTCCTTATACCACTTTTCCTTAACTTGACGCGTATGGTTTATTTAACACTCCCTAATTTACCTCACAACTCATTTTAACATATATGAAAATAATGTTTAAAGAATTTTTTCCTGCAGTAATGAATTATTATGAAGCTTGCATTTTCTGTCGCTTACTACTGGGATAGCTTAACAGTTGCAGTGCATGTCTATCAATGATAAAATAAAAATCAGTTTATTTTGATACTATGATTAGGGTACTCTTTGTTGCACTATTATTTTTTTGTGGTGGTTATGCACTTGCAAAACAGGAACCACGACCAATAGCTGGTGATAACCACATAAAGGTAATGAATTATAATCCACAGGCTATACATAAGTACACGGGCTTTTATGGTTATCAATCCAGCATATTGTTTGAGCCAGGGGAGGTAATAGAGAGTCTTTCAATGGGTGATGCAACCGGTTGGCAACTCCTTCCTCAAGGTAATAGATTATTTATTAAGCCTATAGATGATATTGCCGATACTAATGCAACTATAATTACCAATAAAAGAGTTTATTATTTCGAATTTCATGCTGAAGAAGCAAACGGGCTAGATGATCCAAGGTTAGCATATGAAGTAAGGTTTCTTTATCCACTGTTCAACAGTGATGAAATTTATTCAACGAGTAACGGTGATATTCTAGAGCAAGCTAGTTATACCACTATCCCTGATATAAGTGATATTGAGGTTATAAAGAAAGGCTTGAATTTTAACTATTCCATCTCGCACGTTAAAGGCAGTCAATCAATAATACCAATTAAGGTTTTTGATGACGGAAAATTTACATATCTACAATTTAATAAAATAAACTCTGATTTCCCGGCAGTTTTTATGGTTGATTCTGCAGGATATGAGTCCTTGATAAATTTTCGTACAGTTGATGACTACCTGATAATTGAAAGAGTAAGCTCGGTATTTACCTTAAGAAACGGATCAAGTACAGTCTGCCTGTTTAATGAAAACATACCTTTCAAAAAAGGTAAGTGATTAAAGGCTATAGTATTCTTATAGGTGCAAAATTCTTTCTATGGTGCTTCGTAATTCCATGAAGGCCAATAGCGCTGAGGTGTTCTTTTGTTCCATATCCTTTATTTTTATACCAATTATATTGAGGATGTTTATTATGCAATTCTTCCATAAGCCGATCTCTTGTAACTTTTGCAACGATTGAAGCGGCTGCGATTGATATACTTAAGCTATCACCATTCACTATAGATTTTACTTGCCATTTTACTTCAGGTGGTTGATTACCATCAACTAACACATAATCTAGTTCTAAATCTAAATTTACCAGCGCACGTTTCATTGAAAGCTTTGTTGCTTGCAAGATATTGTATGAGTCTATCTCCTCTACACTTGCCATTCCTATACCAAATTTTGCAACAGACGTTATTTTTTCGTATAGAACTTGCCTACACTTAGGGGTTAGCTTTTTTGAGTCGTTTATTCCATCAATAACCGTATCTCTATCAGTAAATATTACAGCTGCAGATATCACTGGACCGGCAAGCGGACCTCTTCCAACTTCATCTACTCCTGCTATAATTCCTGATAATGTATTTTCTAATGTGAAATCTGGATATTTCATAGTTCCTATAATAAGAAAGTTAAAGCAAAAATCGAACAAACGATAGAAATTATCCAAAATTTTATAACTATTGTATTTTCTGACCACCCTTTCTTTTCAAAGTGATGATGTATTGGTGTCATAAGGAAAATTCTTCTTCCTGCTCCATATCTAAATTTTGTATATTTAAAATATGATACCTGAATAATCACAGATAAAGTCTCTATTACAAAGATTATTCCAATAACGGCAAAAAGCATTTCTTTTTTAATTAGAACACTAGTGAGTCCTAAAGCTGCACCGATTGATAGGCTTCCAACATCACCCATAAATATTTTTGCTGGATGTGTGTTAAACCACAAGAAACTTAAAATAGCTCCTATAAATGCAATGCAGAAGAAAGTAATGTTTACATCTGCCTGAGTTATGTATGCAATTAGCCCCAAAAAAGCAAAGGAAGTAATGGCTTGAGTTGCAGCAAGGCCATCCAAACCATCTGTGAGATTCACAGCATTGGCAGAGCCAACAATAACAAATGCAGCAAACGGAAGATATAGATAGCCAAGGTCGATTGCTACTTCTCTAAATAGAGAAATTTTTGTAAAACCTTCAGCAGATTGTAGCTTAAGTATAAACATACAGACCAGAGTAACGACAAACTGAATAAGTATTTTGGTTTTTGCACTTAAACCTCGGTGGTGATTTGTTTTCAATTTTAAATAGTCATCAATAAATCCAAGTAGAGCAAAAAATAGGGTTATAAATACTAAAAATAAAATTTCTTGTGTTAATTGAGTCCAAAACAGGATTGGTAATAAAGCAGAAGTGAGTATTATTATTCCACCCATAGGTGGTATATTCTTTTTTGTTATTAAATGACTTTCTGGTCCATATGATCTGATTGGTTGTCCATCTTTACTTATCTTTTTTAGAAGTTTTATAAAATAGGGAAAGAGAATAAACCCAAAAATAAATGAGATAAAAAACGTCTTTGTAGCTGAGATCACCTGCCTATTCAAAATTAACTAGATATTATACCAAAAGCTTTACCTAATCTCAATTTATACCTTTTTATCAGCTCATTTTATTTGGAGTAAATTTAGTTATTGATTAGTTATAGCAAAGTTTGCATACTGATATTTAGTTAATGGTAAGAGGTAGCATATGTTAGATTATATTAAAAAGCTTTTTTGGGCTACTACAGTACCTGATAATGAGAGTAGAGTTAAAAGTTCTTACACGCATATAGTAGAGAAACCTTCTTTTGGTGATGCAGCTTCAAAGTTGAGTAAGGAAGAAAGGTCAGAAGAGCATCTTGTTCTTCTAAAAGGTAAAGGCAATAGCTCTGTACAACTGTAACAGAAGGATCGTCTAGTATTCAGAATGCAGTATCAGGCAAGAACAAGCGTGAATATATCAAATTAGACAGTGATGAAGAATGGGATAAATTCTTTGAGTTACAGAATGATCCAGACACTAATACTACGAACAAAGAGCCTTTTTCTCCGAAGAAAGGAGAATCTCACTATCATGGCAAAGAGATCATAGGTAAAATTGCTGACCAAATTAAAGCAGAGATATCTGAAGGTATGAAAAATCATACTATAGGGTCCATAATGATAAAAGAAGGCAAAAGGGAAGAGAATATTGTTTACCCCACCGTGAGAGTTGTGCTACATGCCAATAAAGAAGGAGTAGATATAGCTAAACTTCTAGGCGGTAGTATATGTAAAGAGTATGGTGTAAGAACAATTACATTTTGTCATCCTAATCAAGAAAAAAAGAGGGGGGCATGTTGCTATATTAATAATAATAGTGATAATGAGGAAAGAGTTTATGAAATAATTAGTGGGTTATATGAAATGACTTTAAAGTGGTATGTTGATGGAAGAGAATGCAAAGTTAACATTGATGGTAAGAATGGTGTAACTCTCCTTGAAGGCAACGGTATTACTGCAGAGCAGTTGCGTGCAAATAAAGAAGTCAAAATAGGTAAGAGACGTGAGCCAAAATCTTTATATGAAGCGTTAGTAACGCAATTGCAACAAAAGAGCTCTGAATCAGTCAAGGTTTTACAGCAGTCTTCAACAGATGTAACAAATGTGACAACAACACCAACTTCTACTTCTCAGAGATGCTCTTGACTAAATAAATAAGAAAAAGCAAAAATAGTATAACTTGCTTACAAATGTAAGTAACTTGTACTTCTATGATGAATAACACAATATTACCAAGAAATTTCTATGAACGGCCAACTTTAACCGTAGCTGGGGAGCTGCTAGGGAAGATGCTGAAATTTTCTAATTTTAGTGGAATAATAACTGAAGTTGAAGCGTATATAGGAATGGATGACCCAGCTTGTCATGCAGCAAGAGGCTATACTAATCGAACCTCAGTAATGTTTGGTACGCCAGGGTTTTCGTACGTATATTTTATATATGGAATGTACTATTGTCTAAATATTGTAACAGAAGCAGAAGGATTTCCAGCAGCAGTGTTAATACGAGGATTAAAGCTCACTGAACCGCTTGAAGCAAATTTAGGCGGGCCAGGCATACTGTGCAAAAAATTAAACATTACAAAAGAACATAATAAACAAGACCTTACTATAAGTCATGAATTTTGTCTCTATGAATATCACCTCAAACCAGATTATGTGTGCACTCCAAGAATCGGAATTAGTAAAGGCAAGGAGAAATTTTGGCGATTTAAAAGTTGCGTTTTAGCAGAAATGCCTAAAATCACACTCAACAATAAATATAGATCTCCTGCATAAACTAGATAAAAAGGCAAATAGCCTTTTATGTTTACCAACAATAGACTTCTTGGATAACCTAAGGATATTTTTTGATCTTCTATGGGGGAGTTGAACATTCCCTTTTTATAAAACTTTTGCATACTCCTATTTAACTTTAATAGCTCTTTATCTTCCTGAAATCTGGATGTTTTATCAATGCATCTTCTATTCAGCTGTTAGCAAGAACTTTCACTTATTCCATAGCTTTGCGCTATATGGAAATATGTACGGTATTTACACAAATATTCGAGTGCTATTAATAAATATGCATTATTTATTTGGTTTTCCTCCTCTTGCCTTTTTCTTGGCCTCTTCCTCTATTAAAATTTCTATTATTTTTCTAATGTTTTTCCTTTTACTCCTCTTAGTCTTCGAAGCTTCTCTTCATCAAGTTTACTTACCTGCTCAAAATTTATACCTTCCCTAATATTGCTTCTACTACTTGTTTCCTAAGTTATCCAAGAAGTCTATTGTCTGTTCAGATACGAGGTAGCTGCTGCCATTTGAAATATTTTATTCACCTAAAATTACATTCTACCTATTTTAAAAGTAGTTTAAAAAAACTTTATAGACTGCATACAAAAGACCTAACATCTTTAGCAATGCCTTCATAAATCCTTACTAAATCCTCACTTAGCATTGAAGGGTCTCCACAATCAGAAGCACTACATATTTGCGGATCTAGAGGAACTCTGCCCAAGAGTTTGACTCCCAGCTCTTCAGACATTTTTTTTGCACCACCTTTTCCAAATATGTATATTTTTGAAGTATCTTGAACAAAATAGCTCATATTTTCCACAATGCCGATAATTGGCACGCTGAGCTTTGTGAGCATATCATAAATTTTTTGTGCATCGACTAAAGCAAGCTCCTGTGGAGTTGAAACTATTATTGCTCCAGTTAAACTAAAATTCTCCATCAGACTTAAATGTACATCGCCAGTGCCAGGAGGTGTATCAATGATTAAATATTCTATATCAGACCACCTTGTTCCCATTAGCAAATTGTAAAGTGCTTTTGTGATCATAGGTCCACGCCATATTGCTGCCCGGTCCTTATCAATAAAATAGCCAATTGAAATAGTATAGAGACCATGTTTCTCTATAGGCATTGCTTTACCACTCTGTATTTCTGATTTTAATTTCTCAGTGCCCAACATTTTAGGAATCGAAGGACCATATATATCTGCATCAACTAGCGCAACTTTATGTTTTAATTCTGCTAGCGAAAGAGCTAGATTTAGTGCAACTGTCGACTTACCCACACCTCCTTTACCAGAAGCAACGACAATTATATTTTTCACTCCTTTGATATGAAGTTTAGCTTTTTGTTGCCTAGCTTGTTTTTGACCAGTAGCAACTACAGTAACCTTCCCTACTCCCGGTATCGCCTTAACAGCTTGCTCACAATTTTTTCTTAATTCTTCATTTGGCTCAGTAACTTCAAGAGCAAAAGCAACATCTTTACCCTTAATAACAATTGAGGATACTACACCAACATTCTTACCACTTTTCTTCTCTATAACCTTTTTTAGGCTCTCTCTTACGATTTCCTCATTAACCTGTGTAAATTTTTTCCAGAACATATGATGAAATTTTTTCTATCGGTGTATACTAACATAGAATAATTAAACTGCACTGACTTTAAAGCGAGGTTACAAAAATATGCTAAATCATCAAAATTTAACACGAAAACAAAAAGGTTTGTATTTTCAGCTAAAAAGATCCATATGGAATGGAAGGAGCATCAGTAATATCTTGAAAGCAGCTTCAAGAAATGATTTACTAAAAGTTCTTATCACTGGATGTACTACACGATTTCCAACAGATGGAGTACGCACTTTAACACTGCTTAGCCTAGCCATACATGGAGACAATAATGAATGTGTTAATTCTATTTTAGAACAAGCTCAAAACAATGGTATACTACAAGATATTCTTACTACTGCAAATATTATAAACTATCAAAATGGTTTGATGTACACCTTAACATCGCTTGGCTTTGCCATACATCATAATAAGGGGAGGTATATTAATGTTATTTTAACAAAAGCCCAAGAAAATGGTATATTACAAGATATTCTTGCTTCTAGAAATATTGTACAGTATTTAAATATTATAGCGTATACTTTAACGCCATTTAGCTTTGCTATATATAAAGGCAATAACGAATGTATCAATTCTATTTTAATACGAGTTCAAAATAGTGATACACTGCGAAATATCCTTACTTCTAAAGATATTGTGCAGTTTCCAGGCGTGACGTATGTCATTAAACCACTTGCCTTTGCTATATATAAAGGTAATAATGAATGTGTCAATTCTATTTTAATACGAGCTCAAAATAGTACCATGCTACAAGATGCATTTACTGAAGTAAGTACTGTACTGTTTCCATATGGTAGATATACTTTGAATGCTTGTGAGCTAGCTATAGTTGTTAATGAGAACAATGCTAGTATTAGGACCGCATTAGATAATGTATCTATTTCTTCTAGGTATGTTAGAGAAAATAGCAAAGTTAATTAATTTCTTAAGTAACTCTTTCTTGCAAGTACTACTTTTTTATGTATTTGTTCAGGCAATGGCGTTAACTTAAGAGAATAAATTAGCAAGCTCTCCTAAAGGCATGATGGCGTTTAGGCTTATCTACTTTATTGAGGCTATATAATCTTCACGTTAACTTTAGTGCGTATTTTAAAAAGGGCTTGAAAGTTTTTTGGTGCTAATAAGCACCTGATAAAGTTTCTGTCTCATTACACAAATAAAACTGAAAAATTTAAACGATACTCAGCAATTTGATCTGGGTTCCAAGGCTCTTGTGCATCACACATATGAAGTATTGCACATGACCAAGTTTGCACAAAATTCTTGTTTCTAAATTTATCCCAGAAAAATTCTCTAATTCTGCTTCTACTTTGAGTCGTTTATAGCACTCCTCTATGTGACACCTTAATAGATAAGCTTTACTGATATCTTCTTTATTGAAATAAAATAGAAACCAAAGGTCCTATTTTTTACAGTATTTTACTCCTTAACATCTTTCCTTAAGTTGACGCTATTGGGCTTTGTTGCATCGCTATCTACGATGGATAAAAGATAAAAATGTAGAATATCAATAGCTTATTATTCTAGCATTTATAGTAAGGACAGTCAATAAATATCTAAATTTAAGTAAAAGAAGTTTTACTATCATTCACTAATCTAGCTAGAATTCAAGAATTTCAATGCTTTAGCTATTTTAAGTAGAATTAAATTTACTAGTACAAACAATAAATTACTATTCTTAAATTTAATCAGATTGATTGCAAAAAATAAGATTTTCAATAAGCTGCTTGTATAGTTAGCCTTTCATAGATAGTGATGCAACAAAGCCCGCTGGAATCTAGTTCATATTATATATTTATCTGATAAGTTCCATGTATGTGTAATTTATTTAAATTGACTCCTTATCATATAATTAAATACATTATTGAAAATTAAAGGTAAGGTTATGGCAATGGAAATTTCAAATTGGCACGAATTATTGAGTTTAGTTAATGTTGACAAAGATTTAAGCAAAGATAACGTAATTGAAAAAATACAAAATGAGCTGAAAAGATATTCAAAGGAATATGAAGAGTGGGAAAAGTCTGGCTTTGATATAAATTATGTGTTTAAAGATGGTGAAAAAGCGACTCTTTTGCACTTGGTGGCTTCCTTTAACCTAGAAAATATAGCGAAGGCTCTCATGGAAAAAAGGGCAAATGTTAATGAAAAAGATGTAAAAGGAGATACTCCTTTACATAATACTACTTATCTTGATAGTATAAACATAGCAAACGCTCTCATAGAAAAAGGTGCAGATGTTAATGCAATAAATATATGGAGAAGGACTCCTTTACACTATGCTGCTTTATTTCGCAGTATGGCCATAATAGATGCTCTTGTGGAAAGAGGTGTCAATGTTAATGCAGTAGATATGTGGGGAGAGACTCCTTTATACTATCTTAATTGTCAAGCAATTAAGAAAGGGTGGATTGCCGGTGGAGTAACTGCATTATTAGGTACTGCTATATCTATAGCACTTTTTACAGCCGGAGCAATTACAGCTGAGTTAATACCTATAGTGATAGCAGTAGTTGCAATGACAGCAACAGCACTAATAGTTGGCAATGCTATATATAAATTGTCAAAGCCTGATACTCAAGTTGATAAACCAATCTCAGCAAATCGACAGCAAGAAACTGCTAGCGATAGTAGGGTTGCCTAGCGATTCTGCCACAGTGTCAGCTGCTTCAATGATATCCATTTGTTCCTATAATTGTCTTTTCTTGGCTACCTTATTTTGCTATTCTGCTGAACAGAGACAAATTTACTTTCTTACTTCACTCACTAAAATTTTAATATGGCGTTTCTTTCCTGCAGATAATTTTATAAATGGCTGACCTTTAAAGCTTTCAGATTTTATTGTATAGTTAACATCGTTTATAGTATTATCATTAACTTTGCATCCATTGCCTTGTATTAAACGCTTTGCCGCACCTTTTGAAGGTTCAAAACCGGTGTCATACAGCAGGTCTATCAAGGGTATACCATTTGCAATTTGTTCTTTTGTAATAGTGTAACCAGAAAGCAATGAACTGTCTTCATTTTCAAAAGCAGAGATTGCAGCAGATCGTGCAAGTTCGGCTTCTTTGCAACCGTGACATATTTTCGTCACTTCTGTTGCCAAAACCTTTTTTGCTTCGTTTGTTTCTTGATCCTTCAAGGACTCTAGTTTTTTTATTTCATCAATTGATAAGTCGGTGAAAAGTCTCAAAAAACGGCCAACATCTCGATCATCAACATTGCGAAAATATTGCCAGTAGTCATAAGGATTTAGCATACTGCCATCAAGCCATATAGCTCCACTTTCAGTTTTGCCCATCTTTTTTCCTTGTGCATTTAGTAAAAGAGGCGTGGTAAGACCAAACAGCTCAGATAAATTCAACTTTTTGCCAAGTTCAATTCCATTTACTATATTTCCCCATTGGTCTGACCCTCCAA
This sequence comes from Wolbachia endosymbiont (group B) of Germaria angustata, assembly GCF_964026725.1. Lineage (NCBI taxonomy): Bacteria > Pseudomonadati > Pseudomonadota > Alphaproteobacteria > Rickettsiales > Anaplasmataceae > Wolbachia > Wolbachia endosymbiont (group B) of Germaria angustata. The sequence goes on along the minus strand of NZ_OZ034691.1, from coordinate 1,007,331 downwards.
TCTGGAGACGACAGCCATACTTTTTATTCAACTCGACAAAATCATAGGCTTGTAATAACATGTAGTTAAACTCGAGAAAGCTTAGATTTTGCTCCCTATCTAGCCTAATTTTCACACTATCAAAGCCTAACATGCGATTTACAGAAAAATGTGCACCTATATCACGCAAAAAATCTATGTATTTTATGTTATCTAGCCAATCTGCGTTATTTACTACCACTGCGCCAGTCTTTCCATCATCGAAAGATATCATTTTCTCGAGAGTTTTCTTTATAACTAGTATATTTTGTTTGATATCTTCTATCGGCAAGAAGCTTCTTGCTTTGTCTTTGCCAGAAGGGTCACCAATTTTTGTTGTACCACCTCCAAGTAGAACTATTGGTTTATAACCAAATTTTTGTAGGTGGCGGAGCATCATAATTTGAATGAGACTACCAATATGCAGACTTGGTGCAGTGCAATCAAACCCAATGTATGCAATTATATAATTATCTTGTGATAATAGCTGGTCTAACCCTTCAATGTTTGTACATTGATATAGGTATCCTCTTTCTTGAATGAAATTTAAAAACTCGGATTTATGTTTCATAATATGTTATTTTGTGTGTAAACGATGTTGTTAACGATGGCGTCATTCCAGTGCTTGACGCTGGAATCCAGTTTATTATGAAATTTCATCAAAAATGTTGTATAGTGTGCTCGTTTATGATTAAGTTTTCTAGATTCCAGTGTCAAGCACTGGAATGACACCACCAACTTCATAAGGGTTGCCTTCAAAATTACAACATTTGAGCAAGTGTATACCAGCTACCTGGATAATCAATTCCATAACTCTTCTATCTTATAATATTCTCTTACTTCTGGCCTGAATAGGTGAACCATTATACCTTGAAAATTCACAATCACCCAGTTACCTTCATCCATACCTTCTACATCTATTTTATCATATTGCTTGAGATTTTTCATCACTTGCTCAGCTAATGCTTTTACATGGCGGCTCGAATCACCGGATGCAATGATCATATATTTTGCAATGACAGTTTTATTCTGTACATCAAAAGTAACTATATCTTGACCTTTGTTTTGATCTATTACATCTACAATTGTATTTTTTATTGATTCTGTATCACCATTCATTATTCTAAATTATATAATTTATCTGTAATGATACACTCAAAATTTCTGAATATGAACTACTTTTGATATGTTTCTAGTGTAACGTTTATAATACATATATTTGTAATATATGATAGTTTTCTGATGGTATGATCATTTACTTAATCGGATTTCCGGGTAGTGGCAAACTTACGATTGCAAAAGAGCTGTGTAATATTATTGATGGGGTGATAGTAGACAATAACCTGTTTAATAATATTATATTTGATATGATTGATTTCAGAAACGCTGAGGTTACAAGTGAAATATGGGAAAAAATTTTTGTGATTAGAGAGAATATGTTAGCAATATTGGAAAAATACCATATAGAATCAAAGCATTATATATTTACAAACGAATTGATAAAAGGTGATTCCTATGATCAAAGAGTATACAACTTAGTGGTGAATTTAAGTAAAAAAATGAATGTGGAGATTCTCCCTGTGGTGTTATATTGTAATAGTGGAGAACTAGTAAAGCGCGTTCAATTAAAGGAAAGAGAGCAGGAGAGAAAAATTACTGATTCAGATTTTGCTATGAGAAGAATTAAAGGAAAGAAACTATTTGTGCCTCAAGGTTCACTTGAAATTGATAACTCAAACCTAAGCACGAAGGAAGTTGCAAAAAAAAATTGTTGAAAGAATGAATGGTAAAAAAGTAGTTGAAACTTCTATGATAGATAATTTAGTAACAGAGAATATTTGTGGTTAGCCAGGAGAAAGAGTATCGCCCTTGTGTTGGCATAATGCTATTTAACAAACAGGGGAATATTTTTATTGGAAAACGCTTTGATAGTGACTCTTATTGGCAGATGCCGCAAGGGGGAGTTGACGATGGTGAAGAGCTAGAGCAGGCAGCGCTACGTGAGCTATTGGAAGAAGTTGGTACTGATAAAGCAGAAATTGTGGCTAAAAATAAAGAGTGGATACACTATAACTTACCTGAGGAAGTTATACCAACATGCTGGAATGGGAGATATTCTGGCCAAAAGCAAAGATGGTTCTTAATGAAATTTTGTGGGGAGGATAAGGATATTAATATTAACTATACTGATCATCCAGAGTTCAAAGAGTGGCGTTGGCAAAATGTGGATGATTTGGTAGCCAGTGCCATACCGTTCAAAAAAGAAGTTTATAAAAAAGTGATAGAAGAGTTTTCTTCTATCATAAAAGGATCTATTTATGATAGTTGATTCTCATTGTCATCTAATTTATTTTTCTGATGATGAAATACCAAAGGTAATTTCAAGAGCAGAGCAAAATGGTGTGAGAATTTTGCATAACATATGTATAAGCATTAATGATATCCCTAAATTATTAAAAATCTCTTCATCCTATGATCAAGTCTACTGCTCCGTTGGTATACATCCGCTTGATACTACTGTGGAAAAAGGTGAGTGTATACGTGTTGGTGAATTAGTTGAATTTACTAAGGGTCAAAAGGTAATTAGTATCGGTGAAACTGGATTAGATTTTTATAAATCTGATAACAAAAGCAATCAAAAAAAAAGTTTTGCATCACACATAGAAGCGGCAAAAGTAACAGGATTACCTTTAGTTATTCATACTAGAAGTGCTGATAGTGAGATGATTGATATGTTAAATTCAGAAATGAAGAAGGACGCTTTTAGTGGAGTAATGCATTGCTTTGCTTCTTCTAAAGAGCTTGCTTATAAGGCTATGGACTTGGGATTATACATTTCATTTTCTGGAATTATTACTTTTAAAAATGCGAACTTACTAAGAGAAATTGCACAAAATGTGCCACGTGAGCGTGTTTTAGTTGAAACTGATGCACCTTATCTATCTCCTGAGCCTTACAGAGGAAGAAAAAATGAACCGGCAATGGTGAAATACGTTGTGAATTGTTTAGCGAAATTATGGAATGAATCGCCAGAAGAAGTAGCAAAAATAACTACAAATAATTTTTTTAGACTGTTTTCGAAGCTTGAGCTCAAAGAAATTCTATAGGGCAATTAATTTAGCTGACAGAGCTCTTTTACTGCACTTACAGATTTATAAAACATCTCTTGTTCACTATCGTTCATTTTAACTTCTAGAACTTTCTCAACTCCATTTTTGCCAATAATAGTAGGAACACCAATGAATAAGTCTTTCACACCATATTCACCATTAAGATAAGCAGCGCATGGTAATATACGCCTTTTATCTTTTAAGTATGATTCTAGCATGCTTATGGCTGAAGATGCAGGAGCATAGTATGCAGATCCAGATTTAAGTAGATCAATTATTTCTTTTCCACCATTACGAGTGCGCTCAACTATTTCATCAACTTTTCCTCGCGTAATCAAACCCATCTCAATGATTTGGGTAAGTGGAATGCCAGCAATTGAAGCATAATTGATTAGTGGTACCATAGTGTCACCATGTCCTCCAAGCACAAAAGCAGATACGTCTTCGACAGAAATATTTAACTCACTTGCAAGAAAATAACGAAAACGAGCAGAGTCAAGCACTCCTGCCATACCAATAATCATATTAGTTGGCAGGCTTGAAGATTTGTATACTACTGAAACCATAGCATCTAAAGGATTGGTAACCACTATTACAAATGCGTTTGGAGAATGTTTTTTAATATTTTCCCCAATCTCTTTCATTACTGCAGCATTAGTTTGCAGAAGGTCATCTCTGCTCATTCCAGGTTTTCTGGCAATGCCAGCAGTTATTATAATTGCGTCAGAGTTTTTTATATCTTCATACCTATTTGTACCAGTAATATTGACATTAGATCGATCAATAGGAGATGATTCTGTAATGTCAAGCGCTTTACCTTGTGGTATTCCATTGCTGACATCAAGCAAAATAACATCTCCTAGCTCTCTTAGTGCAATCATATGGGCAAGAGTCCCACCGATATTTCCTGCACCAATCAAAGATATTTTTTTTCTTTGTGCTGTCATTTTCTACTCCTTTATATTTACTTTTGTGGCTTTACTACCTTCCCAAGGGGATAAGCTGTCAAACATACGAAAATCTTGTGGTAAGTCTATAGTATTATATACAACCTTTTTTGCCTCTATATCGTATCTTACTTCCTCGTAGCCAGTGAGAGGAAAATCTTTTAACATTGGATGACCTTTGAATCCATAATCCGTTAAAATCCTACGTAAATCTGGGTGATCAGAAAACTCTATTCCATACATATCAAATACTTCACGCTCAAACCACGAAGCTGCGTTAAATATCTTTGCTACACTTAGAGGTATATCACCTTCGCATAACTGAAGCTTTATGTGTACTCTGATATTGTGTACAACGCTGAGCAAATTGTATATTAGCTCGAAACGTTTTTCTCTATCTGGGTAATCAACTCCAAAAACGTCAACTAATAATTCAAGCCTACACTTTTCATCATCACGTAGAAAGAGTAAGTGATTTTCAATTTCATTCAAAGCTGAATATATTACAATAGTGCCATCATTTTTCTGAATACATTCACATTTAGTCTTTTTTTGTATGTATTTTGCAGTTTTATCCATGCTATATATTCTTAGTTCGTTTTATTTTATTTTGTAGACATAGCATTCCATATAGTAACGCCTCAGCAGTTGGAGGGCATCCAGGAACATATACATCAACTGGTACAATTCTGTCGCAACCACGGACTACTGAGTAAGAATAATGATAATAGCCACCGCCATTTGCACAACTTCCCATAGAAACGACGTATTTGGGGTCCGCCATTTGATCATAAACTTTACGCAATGCTGCTGCCATTTTATTAGTTAACGTGCCAGCAACAATCATAACATCTGCTTGCCTTGGGCTTGCACGAAAGATTATTCCATATCTATCAAGATCATAACGACTGGATGCAGTGTGCATCATCTCTACTGCGCAACATGCAAGACCAAATGTCATTGGCCACAATGAACCAGACCTTGCCCAGTTCATTATATAATCTATTAAATCGCCAAATTTAGTGATAAGAAAACCTTCTTTTTTGTAACGATTCCAGTCGCCATTAGATAAATTTACTTCCATTCCAACGCACCTTTACACCACTCATAAATAAAGCCTATAGTAAGTATTGCAAGGAATATCATCATAGACCAAAATCCGCAATAGCTTATTTTAGATAAAGAAACGGCCCAAGGGAAAAGAAAAGCAATTTCTAAATCGAATATTATGAACAATATTGCAACTAAGTAAAATTTTATGTCGAAACTTTTTCTGGCTCTTGATAAAGGATTAAAGCCACACTCATATGTAGAAAGCTTTTCACCATCTGGGTTACTGACTGCAAGAAACATAGGTAATACACCTAAAGTAAAGGATACTACAATTGATACACAGATAAAAATTAATATGGTTAAATATTCACTCATTTAAAAAACATATAACACTATGAATTTACATGCTTTCCTAATCTTTTACCACCTAAAATATGTATGTGAAAGTGCGGTATAACTTGCTCTCCATCTTTACCGTGATTAGTAACTAATCTATATCCTGTTTTTTCTAAGTTATATTTATGTGCTATTTCTCTAACAGTTTTAAAAAAACTTACTATTTCCTCTTCGGAAGCTTTCAGAACAAAATCATCATATGAAACGTATTGAGCTTTTGGTATAACTAGAATATGAACTGGTGCATCAGGATACTTATCACGAAAAGCTAGCACATTTTCATTTTTGTGTATTTCCTCATAAGACAACTCACCTCTTAATATCTTAGCAAAGATATTAGTGTCATCATAAGCTGTACTACCCATACTTTATTAAATTCCTGGTCCTCTTCTATTTTGCTTATGATTTGGTGTAGAAGGTGGGCTTATTGCTGCTTCGCTAGAAGCATCTTCAAGACTTGAAACGTCTTTTAGCTGTATATCTTGTCTACGTAAAACAGACCCATAGTCCATTTGGTGTCTTTTTGAAAACGTTTCTATTCTATTTGCCCTTCTTGCAGCAATAACTTCTGGTTGTAAATGATACATATCTCCAGGAATAGTTAGGCTATGATACCTTTCCTCTATTTTAACTTCTTTCATAACACTCTCCATAATTTATTTCCCCCTACCTCTTATGCTTTCGCAACTTTCAAAATCTTGTTTAATAGCTTTTTGCCAATTATTTAGAATTTTCTCTGATGACTTTTCTTTATCCATGGGCCTTACAACTTCCTTTGAATGCTGCTTTTTACTATCGTATCCACTATACAACTTTTCTGCAATATCATACAGCAACTTTCGGTCTGTGTGAACTTTAAACTCTCCACCAGTAATTTTTGCCAAATTTTTGAGATCACAATCAATTTTATTATAAATTCCTTCAAGAGCGTACTTTTTCATTACTTTTTCATCTATACCTGGATTTTTATCTTTTATTTCTTGAATAATCTTTTCAACATCAACTTCAATTACAATTTTGTTTTCTTCTCTAAAAATAGTTATATTTGGCAGATCTTTCCTTATTTTATCTAATTTCTCTGGACTCAAGTAAGGTATATCCCCCGTTAAAGTTCTTGACGCTAAAAAACTCACCTTACCTTTTTCTTGTTTTGTTATTTGTATGCCAAGGTACTTACTAGCTTCTGTGGTTTTTATAGGTGGGTCATATTTCTCTTCTTCTTTAGGTACATCACTCACAGCCTTTTTTAATGAAACTTTAGCATCATGCTTCATTTCATCAATTGAAGCAAACGGTTTCTTTATAGGATAAATAAGTGCTTTAGGCACAAGAAAAAACACGCCTTTTATTCTAGCCAAAATAGACTTTTTATTTAACTCATCTTTTGCCATACATACCTCCAAGTCACTTTCTACAATCAGATAGTAAAATACACCCAATTATAGACGAAAACATTTAAGCTTGTATATTTATTATAAGATGAAATTATAGAGATAGCAATCATTATTTGTACATTACCAAAGTATGTAGTATTTTTGCTGCTTTTCTTGTTCAAATTACCTTTAAAGATAAATTATGTTAAAATGGAACGCAAATAATATTATCGATGCTACTGGTGGAAGAGGGGAGGGTGTTTGTAATTCGGTGTATAGCTCAAATATTTCAACGGATACAAGAAGCATAAAAAAAGGTGATTTATTTATTGCTCTCAAGGGAAAGAAATTTGATGGGCATGATTTTCTACATGAAGCATTTTTAAAAGGAGCTGTTGCTGCGGTAGTAAGCGAAGATAAATATAGAAATTTTCCTCTAATTATTGTGCAAGATACTCTAAAAGCTTTGCATAATATGGCATCATATTGCATTAGAAATATTCTTGTTAATGCTAAAGTTATCACAATTACAGGTAGTGTTGGGAAAACCACTACAAAAGATATGCTTAACACTGTTTTGTTGCATTATGGAGTATCTCATGTAAATGAAGGTAACTTGAATAATAATATAGGATTGCCTTTTACGATTCTAAAAGCGCCAGAAGACTGTCAGTATTTAATCCTTGAAATAGGAATGAGTAGAGCTGGTGAAATAAAAGAGTTATCGGAGATTAGCAATCCGGATATTGCAGTTATTACCAACATTGAACCTGCGCATGTTGAAAATTTTTCATCTCTACTTGATATTGCGCAAGCGAAATTAGAAATTCTACATGGTATGAAAAATAATGGTACTTTGGTTTTGAATAAGGATAATGAACATTATGATTATCTCTTATCAAATGCTAACAGAAATGTAGTAAGCTTTGGTAAGAATGAAAGTGCTACTGTTTGTTTGTTAGACCTAATAAGAGACGATAACGGTCTAAATTTAAAAATCAAACTGAACAGTGGTCAAATTATGAACTGTAATTTACCTGTAAAAGGCGAACATTTTGCATACTCTGCATTAGTTGTTACAGCAGTTTTGCAAAGTCTCGAACTTGATTTATCTAAATTACCACTAGCACTTGAGAATTTTACTGTAACAGAAGGTAGAGGTAATGTTCATCAAGCTAAATACAATGGAAAATTAGTACATTTGATTAACGACTCCTATAATGCTAACCCTACTTCAATGAAGGCTGCAATAAGAACTTTAGGTACATATTCTAATTTAAGAAAAGTGGCACTACTTGGCGATATGTTAGGACTTGGTAATGAAAGCATAGTATTTCATACAGAATTGCTTGACTCTATAGTAGAACAAAATGTGAATAAAGTTCATACAGTTGGTAAATTTATGTTAGAATTGAATAAACTTTTACCGGAGAATATAAAAGGCATGCATTTCGATGATTCTAACCAATTGAAAAGTAATTTAGCTAATATTGTTCAAGGTAATGATGTAATTTTAGTTAAAGGTTCTCATGGAATGAGAATGGACCTTATAGTGCAGGAATTCACAATAGAATATTAAATAAAACTATTGTATTAATTTAAAGTTAAGTTATTGGAAGTTTTAACTGTGATAAAACGTATAGTTATTTTTGGTGGAACGGGATTTATAGGAAAACACATCGTAAGACGCTTGGCAGCGGCGGGGTATTTAATAAGAATATTTACTCGTGATCAGGAAAAAGCTGCTTGTCTGAAGTTATGTGGAAATTTAGGACAAATATCAATAATTGAAGGAGATTTTTTTAATGAAAAATCAATTTTAGAAAGTATGGAGGGGTGTGATGTTGTTATAAATTTAGTAGGAATATTATATGAAAAAAGAAAATACGATTTCTATGACGTTCATGTTGGAGTAGCTGAAAGAATAGCAAAAGCTGCGCAAATAAAAAGTGTATACATGATGATACATTTTTCTGCCATGGGAATAGAAAATAGGAAGCTGTCAAGATACGCCCACAGTAAATTAGAAGGTGAAAAAGCTGTAACTTTAGCATTTCAGGGAGCAATAATAATTAAGCCAAGTCTTGTATTCGGTAAAGAAGATAGTTTCTTCAATAAATTTGCAAGATTAGCAACAATTCTTCCTTTTTTGCCGTTAATCGGTAGTGGAATAACGAAGTTTCAGCCGATATGTGTAACAAACTTAGCTGAAGTGGTATACCGTATTATCAGCTTTAATAAGCAAGATAAAAAAATTTATAATATAGGTGGACCAAAAGTTTACTCTTTTAAAAGCTTATTAAAGTTTATTCTGAATGTGACTAACAGAAAGTGTCTACTGATCAATGTACCTTTTCCAATGGCAAGATTGATAGCCTTTTTCTTAGAAAGTAAAGTTGTTTCTGTGCTGTTAAAACCTATAACCGGAGATGCAAGCCCTATACTTACTCGAGATCAGGTGAAAGTTATGATGAGTAGTTCAATCGAAAAGTCAGATGATCTCGGAACAATGAAAATTAGACCACTAGCAATTGAAAATGTGGTACCAGAATACTTGAAAATTTATAGAAAGCATTGATAGAAGAATGTGCCCGGTAGGATTCGAACCTACGACCCACAGCTTAGAAGGCTGTTGCTCTATCCAACTGAGCTACGGGCACACATCATATATAAAATGCTTCTTAGTACACGTGAAGTCAAGTATTTCTTGTGAATATAATGTTTGTGATAATATCTCAAAACTTTGTCAGTACAGCATGTAACGATAAAACTGAGAAAAAAGAAGCGTGGGTAATAGGAAGTCTAATAGCGCAGTAACACAGAACCCCAGGTCAGGCCTGCACCTATTGAAATCAGCAGTACCAGATTTCCTGATTTTATTTTTGATTCTTGTATTGCATAGTCTAAGGCCAGTGGAATTGATGCTGCTGAGGTGTTTGCATGCTTATCAACGGTATTAATCACTTTCTCTATAGGAAAATCTAATTTCTTTACTACTGCTTCAATAATACGAATGTTTGCTTGATGGGGAATTAACCAGTCAATATCAGTAATCTTCAAACTATTACATTTTAGAGTTTCCTCTACTGAGGCTGTTAATTTCTCTACTGCATGTTTAAACACTTCTCTTCCATTCATAAGTATCTTTCCAGAATCACGAGTAGAGGATATTCCTCCGTTTGTACATAATAAGTCCACATTGCCATCAGAGTGTAGGTTTGTTGATATAATGCTACTGCTACTCATTTCTGATTTCATTATCACTGCACCAGCACCATCACCAAAGAGTACACAAGTTGACCTATCTTCCCAATCAACAATCCTAGACATTATTTCAGCACCAATAACAAGCGCGTATTTAATTCTATCGTTAGACTTTATAAGTGAATCAGCAACTGTAACTGCATATATAAAACCAGAGCATGCCGCCTGTACATCAAAAGCAAATGCGTTTTTACACTTTAATTTACTTTGTATAATCGTTGCACAGCTAGGAAAAGTTTTGTCAGGTGTTGTTGTTGCAACTATGATCAAACCAATTTCATCTATTGAAATTTTCGCTTTTTCTATAGCATTTTTTGCTGCATTAACAGCTAGATCTGACGTTAATTCTTCTTCATCTGCTATATGTCTTTGAACTATTCCTGTTCTTTGCCTTATCCATTCATCGTTTGTTTCAACTATCGATGCAATTTCGTTATTACTCAAAATTTTTTTTGGTAGGTAAGAACCAGTGCTTAATATGAAACTTTTATTCAATATGACTTACCCCGTTAATTATCTTCTGGTTTAAATTTTCACTGATTGCATTTACTGCAAATTTTATAGCGTGAGCAAAAGAAATAGCATCAGAATTTCCGTGGCTCTTTATAATGATACCATTTAGCCCTAAAAACATAGCTCCACTTCTAATTTTAGGATTAAAACGTTCTAATGCTTTATTTAGCTTGGGTTTCAACAATATGCCGACAAGCATTTTTGTCATCCATGAATTAAATACTTCCTGTTTTATTAGACTGATAAAAGTACCAGCAGTTGCCTCAGCTGTCTTGAGCATTACATTACCAACAAAACCATCAGCAACAATTACGTCTATATTACCATCTAAAAATTCACTTGCCTCTATATATCCTTTGAAGTTAATACTTGGAGCATTTTTGAGTAACTCAAAAGCTCCTCTTACTGAGTCAGTACCTTTCACTTCTTCTGTACCAATGTTTAGCAAAGCGACTTCAGGATTTTCAACTTTTAATGCTATTTTTGCAAATATACTCCCCATTAATGCAAATTGAAATAATGAGTCAGTATTACAGTCAACATTTGCACCAAGATCAAGCAATGCAAAGCTTTTTGTCTTAGTTGGACAGACAGATGCAATAGCAGGACGATAGATATTGGGTAATGTTCCTAAAATAAATCTGGAGATAGCCATCAATGCTCCAGTGTTGCCTGAAGACACCATCCCAAAAGCTTTACCTTTTTTCACTGCTTCAACAGCTGCCTTCATACTTGAATCTTTGCGATGTCTAAGTGCAAAAGAGGGTTTATCATTTGGGAGAACATTATCAGAGCAATGGGTAAATTCGGAGTTATCGCTTACTTTTTTGTATTTTGAAAGCAAAGGAGATATTTCTTTCTGATCTCCATAAATATGAAAAAAAACTTCAACACCTGGGTCAACAAGATTATCCAAGAAAAAACTAGCACCCTGAATTACGGAGAGAGGTGCAAAATCCCCTCCCATAGCATCAAGTGCGATAACTATGTTGTTGTTGACCGTGGGTAACATATCATGAGTTACTCCGCCTTTTGTTTAATGAAAACACGTTTTCCTTTGTAACTATTGTCAACTGCTATGTTGTGAGGCAACATGAATTCTCCAGTTGTTGCACATACCACAATATTCTTAGGCTTAATAGCATGATGAGAACGATGCATATTACGCCTTGACTTTGACTTTTTTCTCTTTGGAACTGCCAAAACTTACTCCAATTCAACTATATAACACAATTTATTAGTAGCATGTTTTTTACAAGAAGTAAATAGCGAAATAAGTAAGGTTTTCTTATACAATTCAGTCTTATAAACTTAAACTCAAGCATTTTGATCAAAGTATATTGAACTTAAGACATATCTTGACTATACTCTGGCGAAGTTAATAAAAATTTTAATAAAATCAGTAAAACTAATTTTAGCTAAGATAAATGTAAAGTGAGTTCCTTTAATATAGACAGCGTTAGAATAATCGGTAGATGCTTTATGAACTTTCTGTTGAGGATTGGTAACGCATTTGTATTTTTTATTCAATCTCTATACCACTGCTTTATTCCTCCATATTATTTTAGCAATGTGGCAAGACAAATTATAGAGATAGGCTTTTTCTCTTTGCCAATTGTTGGGCTCACTGGAGTTTTTATAGGAGTAGTGATAGTTTTACAGAGTAGCTTAAGTGGTATATTGATTAATCAAGAACAAGTAGTACCTAAACTTGTTACGATCACTATCATTAAAGAGTTAGGGCCAGTTTTGATCAGCTTAATAATGGTAGGAAAGGTTGGGTCCTCAATTGCAGCAGAAATTGGCACGATGCGCATCACTGAACAAATAGATGCACTTACAACTTTGGACATCAATCCTTTCAAATATTTAATTGTACCAAGAATTCTAGCGTCAGTTATAGTATTTCCAATACTTACAGTATGTGCAGATCTAATAGGAATATTTGGAGGCTATGTCACCGCAGTCTTTGAATTTAACCACAATTTAAATATATACATAAAATATACAGCTCAATTCTTTAATATGTACGATTTTATTGTTGGGCTAATGAAAGCGACTGCTTTTGGCGCCATAATTTCTGTTTCAAGTTGTTATTACGGTTACCATTGTAGGGAAGGTGCACGAGGAGTAGGTATTGCAACAACATCAACTGTTGTTATATCCTCTATATTGATAATTTTAGCAAATTACTTGATTACTTTAATACATGCATAGCCCCATAATATCAATATTGAATCTAAGCTTATCCTTTGATGATAGAACGATATTAAACAACATAACTTTCAATATATCGAAAGGAGAATCATTAGTCATACTTGGCGGCTCAGGAAGTGGTAAATCTGTATTAACAAAAATAATTATTGGATTACTGACACCAGACTCAGGGTCTATTAAAATAAATAGTAAAAGCAAAAATAAATTTGGAGTCTTATTTCAAAATTCCGCTTTGTTTGACTACGTTACAGTGTGGGAAAATATATCTTTTAATTATAAAAAACGCTTTAATATCAACATAAAGGAGGCAAAACGCCTAGCAATCGAGAAGTTAAATGACGTTGGACTGGAAGCAAACATAGCAGACATGTTTCCAGTAGAACTATCAGGTGGAATGAAGAAAAGAGTGGCACTTGCAAGAGCAATTGCACACAACCCAGAAATTATTGTATTGGATGAGCCAACTTCAGGATTAGACCCAATCATGTCAGATGTAGTAAACGAGATAATAATAAAATTATCTCAAGATCTTCGTCCTACAATTATCACGATTACACATGATATTCATAGTGCATTTAAAATAGCTGACAAAATAGCAGTATTATATGAAGGGGAGATCATTTTTCACGGAATTGTTCAGGAAATACAAAATACTAATAACGAATATATAAAAAAGTTCATTTATTGTATATAGCTACAGGTTTACAAACGATATTGTGGATGCTGTAACTAGCCTAACTTGAGATATCGATAACCTTCGGTCTGTTACTAGTGTAGTGCTACGGTGGTATAGTGTGTTAGCTATAAAACAGCGCATTAAATATAGATAAAGTAACTTGTATCAATTTTTATTATCATGCCAATTCCAACTGAAGAAATTTATTGAATTTATTACTTCACGCTAAAATAATATACTTTACTATTCAACAGCAATTACAACTGATGATTTTATTTCATTCCACTACCTGCTGACTTACTTTCTGCTTAGCATATCCATCAAATCAGATTCTTTAAGTTTACTATGGTCAATTTTACTGAACTTATTCACCATAGAGCTCATTTGATTATACTGCTTAATTAGAAGATTAACGTCAGTTACACTTGTTCCGGACCCCTTAGAAATTCTAAGTCTTCTTTTGCCATTTAAAATATCTGGATTTTGCCTTTCTTTTTCGGTCATTGAGTTTATGATGGCTATATATTTTTTCACTTTATTGTCATCTGGCACACTGCTACTTAGCTTTTTTGTGAATGAACTAGGGATGAATTTCATTATGTTGCTAATGCCATCCATTTTACTCAGAGTTTTTAACATTCCCACTAGGTCGTTTAGGTCGAATTTACCCTTTTTTACTTTCTTTTGTAACTTATCAATTTCTTCCTGACCAACAATCTCAGCAGCTTTTTCAACCAATGATACAACATCACCCATGCTAAGTATCCTTTTTGCAATTCTATCGGGATAAAAATCATCGAGGTCACTTAATTTTTCACCACAAGCAATAAATTTAATTGGACAATTGGCGATCATTTTCATAGAAAGAGCAGCACCACCACGTGCATCACCATCAACACGGGTGAGAATAATGCCGGTTACACCTATTACCTCATTGAATGATTTGGCAATATTGACCGTATCCTGGCCTATCATTGCGTCGGCTACTAAAATAACTTCTGTAGGTGAAGCTATTTCCTTTACGACTTTCAACTCATTCATCATATTATTGTCAATATGAAGCCTGCCTGCGGTGTCTAGTATTAATACATCATAATTATCGTTCTTTGCTGCTGCTAGTGCCCTTTTTGTAATTGCAATAGGCCCTTCATTTCTTACTATAGATAAAGTTTGTACGTCTATTTGTTTACCCAGCACCTCAAGTTGTTTCTGGGCAGCAGGCCTATAAATGTCTAAAGAGGCAAGCATCACTTTTTTCTTTTGCTTTTTTAGTTTTAAAGCAAGCTTTCCTGAGGTAGTTGTTTTACCTGCACCTTGTAAGCCCACCATCATAATCACAGCAGGGGGTTTAGTTGCTAGGTTTAAGTCGCTTTTCTCTGATCCGAGAACTGCAACTAAATTATCCTGCACAATTTTGATTATCATTTGCGCTGGGGAAACACTTTTTATGACTTTTCCCCCGATCACTTTATCTTTAATGTCATTGATGAATTTTTTCGCAACTTCAAGTGAAACGTCAGCTTCAATTAAAGCTATACGTATTTCACGCATGGCAAGATTAAAATCATCTTCAGAAATGATTGACTTTCCTCTCAGTTTACTAAATACGGAATTTAAACTTTCGGTTAACGATTTAAACATAATAGCATTAGTAGAATACTCATTAAAAAGAGAGAAGAAACTGAAACAAAACTCACTGAGTTATAACTCAACACTTCTTTAAGTTTGGTAATATTATTAAAGTATAAACTAGTAAGTGAATTAGTCAAGTTTTGCAGTACATTGGCAGACATTTCTCTCACTTTAAGGACCAGTTGATTGAACAGCAAGACAATATAGGGTATGAAAGCTCTAAAAGTCCAATCAACATCCATTTTAAAATTTACTCTCGGGTAAAATAACTTGCGTAAAGGAATAAACAATAAAGTGGTACATAGTAATAAATTAAATTGCGACAAAATATTTTTTGTGTTGTACACAAAATCGAAAATCGAAGGTTTATTGTAAATAGGTAAGTAAGGATTGCCAGCGATTACGCATATAAATGCTAAAATAATCATAGTCATTTTGCCTCCCCTCTCTGCTAAAGGTTTTGACTTACTTTTTGCAATAAATAAGTAATAAAGAAACTTTAGCCCCACGCTTAAATGAAGCAGCAAATTTAGAAGCTTATATAAATTTTTATACCCTTTTAAGGCAACAGTGTTCATTTCAATTTCAGCTGTGATATATGATTTACTGATAAATCCAACGGTTCCAGGAAATGCAGCCATTGTAAGTATTGCGATTATAGCACACATGCCTTCCACTGACATCAGTTTACCCACTCCATTAAAACTAATTGTTTTTGTTTGTAAAATAATCGAATTACTGACCACAAACAATAATGATTGATAAACAAGAGAGAAGATTATATGCAGTATCAAAATTGGTATTGCTTTTTCCGAAGGACTGAGCAAACTTCCTGCAATAATCAGCAAGCCCATTTGTCCTACAACGTTATAGCATAAAAATCTTCGAATATTTTGCTCAAGAGAAGCAAATATAATGCTGTAAATTGCAGTGATGGCGCCTACAAGCGCTAATATTTCAGTACAATCTTGCCATAGGTTATAAGTGTGTAAAAGCATCACTAAAAAAGAGACTTTAGTGGTAAATAAAGAGAGATATGTGGTGCCATGTAGCGATGCAGCAGGATATGCATCAACAATCCAAAACGAAAAAGGAAAACAAGCGCAGTTTATCAATAAACCCAAAATCATCAGGTTAGTGCTTTGAAGTGCCAATCCTGCTATTAATATAACTCCAACGAAAAAGTGTACACAAGCGTACCTTATTGTAGGTCCACTATCTCTACAGCCAGCTGCGATAGTAAAAAATGCACTGACAGTCATTAATTCACAGAATATTATAACCAATATCATATGTTCAGATAAAACTGCATAAAGTGAACTAATAGTGTAAGCAGCAAAAGATAGCATCTCTGAAAAAGTCAAATTTTGTGCTGGTAGAACAGCTAAAAATGCAACTGATAAAAAAGATATTAGTACGATACGAAAAGATAAATCAAAATTTAGAACTGGATGAGAGCAATTCAGTGTAGTACCTAAATTTTCAGGTAATATTAGGACTATCACTATTAATGTAGTCAATAGAAGTAGCAATAAAAATTTATAAAGTTGCACAATGATGTAAAATAGTATGGTTTATGCTACCTCAACATACAAATAAAATCAATTTGCATATTAACCACTAGTTAAGCTAATTACCATATAATTATATCAGGGTTTAGAAGGTTATAGAGAAACCGGTCAGATTAGGTTTTTAATCTAATCTGACCGATAGCTTTAATAGTGAGGTAAGCTTTAATATAGCACTCCTAATTCACTGTGCTACACTCGTGCATAATTTATTTTTAATTTGTGCACGAGCGTTAGTAAATTATTTACTTTTTGAAATAAAGTTTGGCATCACTTTAATATCTAGAACTTCATTAAGTCTGTCAGTTGAGAGTTATTTACTCGCTTTCTCTTCAGTATTTGCATAAATATAATGGAGCTGCCAGTTTTTAATGCACTCATTCGACTTTTATGCTCTTCGCAATATCTGATTCTATTAAAGAATTCTTCGTTAATTTAGTTTTTTATGTTTTTTGGATAATGATATAGATAGGTTCCGCTAACACGTAGTGGAATATTAAATTGTTTATCTATAGATCCCTGTATCAAGCACTGTAATGACGGCATTCGAGTAGAGATAATGGAACCAAGAGAGCTCTGAGTAGCTGTATAATGAAAATTAGATTATATAAAAACCTCTGACAACACATTCTGTGTTGTATCATTGTCCATAACTGTGTAATCAATATTATATTTATCGAATTCATTGCGCATCCTAGTTAAATGTCCTTTATCATGATCCAAAAGAACACTTACGTAGCTCAAGCTATCATTAAAAAGATCATTATAAATTACTGGAAATTGAACTGTGTAGGATGTTGTACACTCATCTTGACCGTTATTATCTTTACAAAGGGACATTTTTCCTGTTTTGCCAGTATCATCTTTAGTAGAAATAAGAAATTTCATACCTACGTCTTCGTTTTTTGCTATAAACTCCTTACACTTTCTACTTTTTGCAGAACATGGTCCTATAGCTATAGAGTAGCTTTCTTTTGGAAGTGTGAATATTAACTGATGTGTCATAATACTACCTTAATAAAAATCATTATTGTAGTATAGATTTATTAATAAATAATATACATTATGGTATAATTAGTACAAAATAGGTTTAACCAATCTCAGTAGGACTGCCAGTTGGACCCATAAGAATTACTTGTTCACCTTTTTTAAAACATTTACATAAATTAGTGGAACCGCCAGTTTCAAGCACAATAGTGGAAATAAATCCTTTTTTTTTGTCTACTTCAGTGCCGGTTACTGCTATACCTTCCATAGCAAGGTTTGTATTATTGGCTTTTCTGCTATTGGTTTCAAAATTTTGCAACCTAAAGAACTGTCCAGGTTTAAAATTCTTTGCCGCAAGTGGTGCTTTGATCACTATTTCCACAACTTTGTTTGTTAAATATTGAACTTTTATAACCTTTGCAGTGAATTGCTCTTTGATTTTATTGAAAAATTCTTTGTTAGCTAGGTGTTCTGATATTATTCCAGCGCGTGACGCTTTAGTGTGCAAATTCTGCAATTTGTAGGTAATTCGCATAGCAGGTGGTGTCGTGCAAATAGCTGACACTGGAATGACATCTTTTTTGGTGAAAGTTACTCTTATATTACAACATTCATACAATTGTGCATATGACTCCGAGATTCTAGCCGGAGTGACATAAATGAAGCTATTAACTCTATTCAAAAGCTGAGAAATGATAGGGTAACCATTCTTAGCGCTTGCCATAGCTTTCACGACGCTGCCGCTATACGAAGGATGAAGATCACCAAAAAAGCTAATTGTTTTATTGCCTTGCTTATATACTAATATTCTGTCTTTATTCTGCATCTTAGGAGAAAAGATAGGATCTATTTCTTTTCCCGATGAATTCAAATGAGTAAAATATCTGTTACTTAATTTAAAATGCTTTTTATCTTCTGTTGCAATAACTGTATTTGGCTCAGTACCTGCTGCTATAAAAATAGAACGTGCTTTTATATGCTTGATTTCATCAGATTTTGTGTCTATTAGTTTTATTGATTCAGCGTGGTTATATTTATCTGTTACAACTTCAATCGGCTCTAAGTTTTCAATAAAGTAAATCCCTTCTGATAGTGCATTTTGCACCTCTTCGCTATTTAATCGATAACTTGGTGAATCTTTTAGCTCTTTTCTATATACAATTTTCACTCCCCCTAGACTTTGCATTAGTTCCAATATTTTTGCTTCTCTATTCTCTTTTTTTGCTGATTCTTGCTCTTTTCGGATCAATTGTGCATGCGATATCAGCTCATTTGCAAGTTCATATTCCTCTTCTTTCCAATCTTTTTCGACATATTTCTTTCCATACTTATCAACCAATATTTCATAACGAAGAAGAAATTTTTCTACTTGAATCGGATAGTAAGCTAAAACTTCAGTAGCAGTATCAATTGCAGTGAGTCCTGCACCTATGACAACTATCGGCATACGAACTTGCAGATTTGCTATAGAATCAAATTTAAGAGCGCCAGTCAGTTGTAACGACATAAGAAAGTCAGATGCCATGCGCACTCCACGGGCTAGTATGTTTTTTATTTTGATCATTCGTGGCTTACCAGAGCCAAGTGCCAAGGCAATGTGATCAAAACCCAAGTTAAATGCGTCATCAACAGTTATCGTGCTGCCAAAACGAATGCCTCCATAAAGTGCAAAATTCTCACGTCTTTCCAGCAGTAATCTAATAATCTTTAAGTAATTTTTATCCCACCTAGAAGTAATGCCGTATTCTGACACTCCACCAAACCCATCTGCCGTGCGTTCACTCAATTTTTCGTGTTCAAAATCTTTAATTAGCTGTAAATTATCGATCAAAGGTTCAATCTTTAGTCCATCAATGGCGATAACGTTATGCCCATCGTTTAATAAATGATGAGCTAAATTAAAACCCGCAGGACCAAGGCCTACAACTAGAACGTTTTTTCCAGTGTTTCCTTTTGGCAATGGACGCTGAAAATTTAAAGGATTCCAACGGCTAAGCAGAGAATATATTTCAAATCCATACGGTAAACTAAGCACATCATCTAGAATCCTTGTTTCAATTGCTGGCACATTTACGGGTTCTTGTTTTTGATATATGCACGAATTCATGCAGTCATTGCATATTCTGTGTCCAGTAGCCGCACATAATGGGTTATCTATCATCACAATTGCAAGACTTGCTATGCTGTATCCTTCGCTTTTTACCAGATTCATTTCTGATATTTTCTGCTCTAGTGGGCAGCCGTGCAGCTCAACTCTAAGTGGAGACTTTTTGAAAGTGTTGTCATCATTGATTAGCCCCTTTGAGCAGTTGTCCTTACTTTGCTTATGACAAAATATGCAGTAGTGAGCATTATCTAGTGCTTTATTCAAACTCACCTTTTTGCTTGTTAGATCAAAACCATATCTTCTTTTCACCTCATTTGAATACAGAACCTCAACCTCGTCTACTTCTTTTTTCAAGAATGATACGAGATTTTCGTAATCAATTTTCTTATGTATGCTAAATAGTATACTCTGTTTATTTTTCACTCTCCAAACTGCATATTGAGCCGCAAGTTCTATTTCTTCTTTGTGATCCTCTTTATTTTCAAGCCAACTCATTACCTGCTCAGAAAAGTTTTTTTCTGTTGTCGGTAAAGTAATGAAATTATTTAATTTGTTAGTGACATAATCAATATTTGCTACATCAGTGTATTTCTTCAATGCATAACGCTGAACAAATAATCTTTTGCATCTGTATATTACAGCAAAGTCATTGTGTTTTTTCTTTAGTTCTTCTACTTCTTTTTCAATATTGAAAAATTTTGCAATAAATTCATCAAGTAAATGTGAGAGATCCATTATTAACTGGCTATTACAACCATCTTTCATCCAAGCTGGAATCCATCCTTCTTGTTTTGTGGATCCCAGTGTTAAGCACTGGGATGAACACTGGGATGACATCGAAGAAGAAGCTGCTTTTTCTCTTGCTTCAACTAATGAATAAAACAAGCTTTCATCGCACGATTTTATGTACTCCAAAAACGCCTTATCTAACTTTATTAATTCACTACGAGTGTATAAGTTTGAAAATGAGATTTTGAAATTCAGTTGCATCTTTATACTATACAGTGTACATACTGTTTCTTATAGATGGAGATTTTATTTATCTTGCAGTTTTGCTAAGATTGTTGCTCCTGCAACCTCTTCTTTTCCAACAGATGCAACACACTTAAATTTGTATACACCTAAACGCAAGCCTTCAAAGTTAGATTGAAGAATTAAGGTATCTCCTGGAGTGACTGGCTTTCTGAATTTTGCGTTTTCAATGGACATAAAGTATACAACTTTATTTTCTACTGTTTTTTTACCGAGAACACATATAGCAGATGCCTGAGCTAAAGACTCAATTATCAAAACTCCTGGCATTATCGGATGGCTAGGAAAATGACCAATAAAAAATTGCTCGTTGAAAGTCACGTTTTTAATTGCTTTTATACTCATACCAGGATCGCATTCTATAACCCTATCTACTAAGAGAAAAGGATAAGAATGTGGTAGTATTTTTATAATATCATTGATATTACATTGCATAAGTCTATTCAATGTTTTGCAAAGCAAATTCGGGTATTTCCTTGTTTACATTTTTTAATACTACATCCGATAAATCTACTTCATCCATAGAGTATAAAACTTGATTCTTTTTTGAAATAAATAGTACCAAATCTATGTTGTTTTTTTCTGCTGTTTTTTTAGCAACTTCTTTTATCTTGTTAAAGACACTTTCTACTGCTTCTCTATAATTTTCTTCTAAATGTGACATTTTCTTAGCGTAATTATCCCTAACACTTACAGTATGCTTACTAAATTGTTCTGTCTTTTCTTTTTTTGCTTCTTCTGACAAAAGGTCAAATTCTTCTTTCGATGGCTTAAATTTTTCTAACTCATTTTCAAATTCCTTCTGTAATCTAGAATTCTGCTCCTTTATTTGTTGTTGTATATTTTGCAGAGCCAGAGATTCATTGATAACCTTATCACTATCAATAATGGCAGCCTTTGTATTAAGCGTGCTCTGAGGTTGATACCCTACAAACTTATACCCCACAAATAAGGAAATAATTAAGGCAATAACTGATGTAAATAACTGTATATATTTCATTTAAATCCCCGCTTCAATAGAAATTTTAACGTTTGTCGATGGTATTATGTCATAAGCTTCCTTTACTAAAGGAAACCCAAAATCTAATCTAATTCTACCAAAAGGAGAAGGCATTGAAAAGCCAAAACCTGGTGATACTCTTATAAGCTTACTATCGTAATATTTCCCACTATATCCCTTCTTTTCATCTAAACCAAAAAGTGTTGCATAGTCAACAAATAGTGAGCCTTTGATACCAGCATAGTCGTATAATTTAGATAGTGGAAAATCTACTTGCTGTGTTAAATTAAAATAAGTTTTGCCTCCCAATGAGCTTTTATTTTTGTCTTCTGCTCTTGGTCCAATGCCGGAAAGGTCAAATCCTCTAATCTCATTGCCACCTTTAAAGAAGTGCTGGCCAATGTTGAGCTCTTTATTAGTATAGGAAAAAATATGACCTGCTGCTACTTTAAAGCGCAATGTTATATCATCATCAATTTTGCTTAATATAGGGTGTGTATAAAAAGATAAGAATTCAGATTTTAGGAAATTTACATTTCCCCATAATCCTGAAATATCCTGACTTAAACGCAATAAATATCCCTCTTTAGGAGTATAGAGGTTATCCAGTTTATTGTACGCTAACGTGTATCCCACTGATGAAACCTGATACTCACCTTCTTGATCTCTTATTATCTCAGAGATATCCTCATCTTTTCCACCCTTATTGTCCATGTGTATGTGATTATACTTATAAGAATATTGAAAGGAATTGGTTAGATTTTCTGAGATTTTATATGATACTTTTGCTATTCCTCCCCAGTTGCAGGTATCGAAAGTAGTGTTTGGTTTGTCTTGTTTTTCATAAAAAATACTCATGCCTAGTGAAGTATCAGAATCGTTAAAATTATTTTCAACAGCGTCTATACTAGTAGAAAGAACATATTGACTTTTTTCAAGAGCAAAAGATACCTCTTTACCACTACCAAATAAATTACGATCTGTGAAATCGGTTTTAACAAATACTCCACCAGGAAGAGACATGCCACCTGTTAAAGATAACGAGGCAGTTCTTTTTTCTTTGACATTTAAATCAAGATTTACTGCATTTTCATCCACTATATAACTATTTATTTTTACTGTTTCAAAAAAATCGCTATATATAAGTTTTCTACGTGATTTTTGAATCTCAGATGTGTTATATGCGTCGCCTTCTGCCATGCTAAGTTTTCTTCTAATTACTTTATCTAAAGTGCGGTCATTGCCATCAATGGTAATTTGGTTTATATAAATCTTTTTACCTGGTAGCACTTTGTAAGTTACATCCACAATATTGTTATGTTGTGTATATTCTGGATTAACTTTTGCAAATATATATCCTTTTTCGTTTAAATGTTTACTGATTTTTTCTGCTGTATTGTTAATTTTAACTCTATTAAATATTTGATTATTTTCCTCTTTGATAAATTCTAATATTTCTTCCCTTAAACTTAAATCCTGAATCTCAGTTTCAATATCAACTTCATTATTTCCAAATAAGTATTGCTGCTTTTCATCAATCAAAAAAGTTAACTCTATTTGGTTGTTATTATCAACCTCAACAATTGGTTGGATATTATTTTGAATATATCCCTTAGATGAATAGAAGCGATCAAGCAGTTCTGTGTTAATCAGTAGATATTGAGGTGAATAATGAGTTCCTCTTTTAAAAATGGCTCTAAATAACTTACTAAATATATCATTGCTATGCCTTTTGATAACTTGCTCTAGCTCATTTGCTGAAAAGTTTTTATTACCTATGAATCGTAAACCCTTAATTTTAGACGTTCTTCCTTCTTTTATCTTAAAAATTAGGTTTATCCTATTGCTACCAAGCTTATCTAGCTCATATGCAATTTTAACACCAATTTTACCACTGTTCCTATAAAGAGTAGCTATATTTATTAAATCGTTTTGTAATTTTGTTTCAGTGAAAATAGTTAGTGATTTTGACTGGATAACGTTATTTAGCAACTCTTTACTGTTAAATAACTTATTGCCTTTCAATATTACTTTGTTAATCAATGGATTCTCATGAATTTTTACTACTAAGTTTTTTTCATCATCGATATAGGCGTTAATACTAGTAAATAACTTTGTTTTGTATAAATCTTTTATAACTGAATCTACATCATCATCATTTATATGACTACCTGGTTCTAATTTTGTATAAAACCTTATTGTTTGATCACTTACTCGCTCATTGCCAATATACTTAATATTTTTTATCTGTACTTTTTCTTTATTTTCTAGAGCAACAAGTAGAGTGGGAAAAGAAATAAATATTATTAGTATGTGAAATAACTTTTTCATATGTATCTTAAAAAAGATGCCTAATATCATTTGTGATTGCAACTGCCATCAACAAAAACAGTATGGTAGCACCAAAAGTGACTGCATATTTTTGATATTTCAAACTCAAATCTCTACGTATAACTGCTTCTATAATATAATGAAATAAATGCCCACCATCTAGTAGTGGTATTGGCAGCAAGTTAATTGCAGCTAAATTAGCTGAAATAATTGCCATAAAATATAGAACCATAATAAGTCCCTTTTTAGCTGATTGCCCTGAATATTTTGCAATTTTTATTGGCCCACCTATTTCATTTATACTCCTTTTACCAAAAACAATTTGAAAGAGTGCTTTGATTGTTAAACACATAGTGTGGTAGGTTTCATTCACTGATAGGCTAGCAGCTCCAAGAAAAGATGACTGTTTTAATCCTATCATATTAATTGAGGTAATTCCTATAGTTTTTCTTTCTATTATGTTACCAAAGACATCTCTATCCTCAACTATAAACGGAGTTAGAATAGTTCTGTACTCTTCGTTATTTCTGCTATACTTAATTTCTATTCTTGTTTCAGGGTTGGACATTATCACGCGTGAAATATCTTCAAAGTATTTTATTTTGTACTCATTGATCTGTGTAATAGTGTCACCTGGTAATAGGCCAGCTTGCTTTGCTGCACTTTCTTCAATTACATTACCAATTACTGGTGGAGTACGATAATAACCTGCCACGCTGAAAAATATTGTGAAAGCTATAACGGTAAATATCATGTTTGCAAAAGGCCCTGCAAAAACTATTGCTGCTTTTTGATATCGAGGTTTTGTATGGAATGAGTATAATTTTTCTTCTTCAGTTAATTTTTGTTGATCAACAGGAACGCTTGCTGCATTAGTATCCCCTAACATTTTAACGTAGCCACCCAATGGAAAGGCACTTAATTTCCATCTAGTTCCAGACTTGTCGTTAAAACCAAAAATTTCAGGACCAAAGCCTATAGAAAAAGATTCAACTTTAACCTTGCATGCTTTAGCGACAATATAATGCCCACATTCATGCACGAATACTATGATAGAAATTATTAAAGAAAACGATAAAAAATAATATATTCCAGCGCTAAGTTGATGAGAAATTAATTCCACCTATGTTTTAAATCTTAATCAAACGTTGAGTATATTAAAATGCGCCTTGCTTGACAAGTATTTAGTTTAGTCTTTAAATTAAAAAAAAGTTTAATGACAATGATAGATATCTCCTTATTAAGAAGAAAACTGATGTATAGGAGTTGGCATAGGGGTTGTAAAGAAACTGATATACTTTTAGGGCATTTTGCATTGAAATATCTTGATAAATTTTCCTTAAGTGAACTAATTGAATACGAAAAAATAGTTGATCTTGATGATTGCGAATTATATTGTTACATAACTCGTAAGAAACTTCTCCCCCCTGATTTGAGTAGTGAGGTAGTTGATTTGATTGCTTGCTTTAATCACTTATGCACCCAATAATCTTGTTTACCCTATCTAATACTTCAGCATATTCTACTCTTTTTTCCTCCCTATACTTTTTGCATTCTTGATTTATTTCGTCTAATCGCTTTGTTAATTCTAAAATTTTGTCTTCGAGAGTCAATGCTGCAAGTAAGAAATTTAATGCATCTGAGCCCTTACCTCCAGTTCTTTGAGATATGGAGCTAACTAGCTTGTTGAAGCTATTAGCAAGTTGTAATAAATGGTCCTTCTTTTTACTTTCGCAAGATATTTTATATGTGTTATTATGTATAACTATTTCTACTACTTGCATATGATGCTGTATTGTACAACTTTCAAATCTACAATATAGATTTTCATTCATTTATCAAGAGGGATAACTTTTTACTGCTACGAAAATAAGTTTTAAAGTATTGATGTTTTGCAACCTTCTGTGACGTCAAATTACTTGCTTCTTTCAAGTTATAGCTTCTAATTGAAAAAGAACCAAACCCCCTGATTTCAACTCTATTATGATATTTCAACGTGTTTGAAAACACTTGAAAAAAAATATCAACTATGGCTGCTATAATGACCTTATCTAACAAAAGGTGTTTTTTTGCCACTCTTGCTGTTATATCAGATTTCGTTGCCATTTATATGAAGCACAAGAAGTTATTTGGCAGATAATATGATATTATATTTTTCAACACCTACTACTTCCACTTGTATTTTTTCTGATATAGAAAACTTTTTATTTTCTGGTAAATGCTCTTGATCTACTAAAAGGGTTACATTGTTCTCAATTTCAACGATTAGACCATTTTCCTCTCTCTTATTTACAGTAACCTGCATTTTATCCCCTACTTTAACTTTCTCTATCAGTTCTTCAAGAGGATCATACTCTATTTGCTTTAATCCAAGATAAATTCTTGTTCGATCTACGTTAGCCCTTATCACTTTTGCTTCTATTTCATCACCTACATTATACTTTTTTATTTCATCTGAATTGTTTTTGGACCAACTTAGATTTTGCATATAAATTGTTCCTTCTACATCCTCAGATATCTCAGAATCATCAAAAGTCACAGATATTTGTGAACCATTGTTGCTTTTAACTTTACCAGAAACAATAGAACCAAGAGGATATTTATCAATAAATACTTGCCAAGGATTCTCTACGCACCTTTTTGTGCTTAAACTCATCTTATTTTTAATAATGTCAATACCGAGAATTTTTACATCCACTTCTTGTCCTATTGTTACAAAACTACTAATTGGTAAATTACTCTTGCTCCAAGTTATTTCTGATGAGTGTACCAAACCCGCAATCCCAGGTTTAATCTCAACAATGAATCCACAATCTTTTATACCCGTTACACATCCTTTGTGTACGCTGTTAATTGGACATTTTGACTCTAGATCTTGCCAAGGATTGGCTTCTAATTGTTTTACACCCAGGGAGATTTTTCCATTTTCTCTATCTATTTTTATAATTTTAGTTTTTATATGCTGACCACAAGAAAAAATTGCAGATGGATGACTTACATTACTCCAAGAGATATCTGTAATATGTAGCAGCCCATCTATAACTCCCACTGTATCTGATTCATGAATGCCAACAAATGCACCGTAGTTAGTGATGCTTTTTATTTTGCCTTCTACTACATCACCTTCATTTAAAGATTCTAAAAACTTAATTTTTTCACCAACATGCAATTTCTCTAATACCAGCTTTCTTGATACTACAATATTCCCCTGCTTCTTATCCATTTTAAGCACGATGAATTTTTGTTCAGTTTCAATAAGGTGATTAGCATCTTTTATTTGCTTCAAATCCACATGACTCAGCGGTAAAAACGCACTTATTCCATCACCAAGACCAACAATAAAACCGCATTTAATTGAGCGTTTAATGATTCCTGTTACTTCATCTTTTGTAACTGCGCTTTCTTCCAATGTATTCCATTTTTCGTCTCTGATTGCTTTCTCACGACTAAGAACAACATTACCATGGTAATCTTCAATTCTTTCAACATAAACTCTAATTTTCGAGCCAACAGTGATATCATCATTACAACTGAGCTCCTTAATCAGAATTCTTCCATCTGACTTTAAACCAACATCAACCACAATGTCATTAGAATTTCTTCTTGTGATTATACCTTCTACCACATCTCCTTCTTTGATTTTGTTAGCAAAAGAATCTTCACAAAAGTCATTATCTTGATTATCAAATTGATCTTGAAATATCTCTTCTATGAACCTATTTGATAATAGTCTCTTGATAGCAACTGTACTTTCCATACCTTTTAATTTTAACTTCATTAGAACTCATATATTATATAATATTAATAATTAGTGACAAGTAAATTCTCATTAATTCATTTCGAGAATTGTTTAAGCTATAAAAGATTAAGTTATGTAAGATATGCTATCTAGGAATAATAATTGGATTAGGTCATTTTCCAGAAGATCTAGGTTGAAGTTGAATGTTTTGGAGAAGTATTCTATTAAAAACAGCAAGGAATCTATAAAAAAGATCGTAGACTTACAAAAAAGAATACGGGTAGAAATAGGTTTCGGTAATGGTGAAAATATGCTCCATCAGGCATTCAATGAATCTGATCTATTATTTATAGGATGTGAGCCTTATTTAAAGGGGGTCTCTTCCTTGCTAAAAAGCATAGAAGCACACAGCATAAAAAATATTTTAATATGGACAGAAGATGCAAGAGAATTAATTGTCAATTTTCCTGACCACAGTGTTGAAAAATTCTTTATTCTCTTTCCAGATCCATGGCCGAAAAGAAGTCACAACAAAAGACGGTTAATTAATACGGAATTTTTAAATTTATTAGCAAAAAAAATACTTGTCACAGGGGAAATATTTATTGCAACTGATCATCAGGATTATGCAGAGTGGATAGAGTTACATATAAAGCAGTGTAACTCTTTAACTTATAAGGAAGATAGTTTTGCAAATTATACCCCAACAAAATACCACAGAAAAGCGCTAGAATATCAGCGTAAAATAAAGTTTTTTAAAGTAAGTGTTATATCTAAACTGACTTAGATTTACCTCTACTTGTTAGTACAGATGTGTACATGACATTCTCAAGTAGCCCATTATGTATTGGAAATAACAGTTCACTAAATTCTTTAATCTCACTAGGAAGATCAATAAACTTGATAAATATCAACATTATCATCCAGCATTGCTTTTGTAGCTTCAATTTACCTTTTTTATGACCGATTTGGATAATTTTATAATTTATAGCATTTTGTCTATCAACCAATCTGGTGCTTCTCTACCTTTTTCCCACTTAGCAAATCTCATCTTTTCTTTTAGGTAATATTCTCTATAGGCTTCTATTGGGTTACTACATTTATATCGATCAGGTAACGCTTGTGTAAAGCTTGTATATCAGCTGATCGAAATATTAGCAAATCCTTGTTATTATCGCACCAATCTATAACTTCTTCGGATTTATGCGTTCTTTTGTATCGCAAGCTATATTCTATACACAATTCTTTTCCATGTTTTATTAACCAATCAAAGTTTCCTTTTGATTGTCTAGCCCATAAAGAACAAGGATGGTTTTTGTGAGTAAGTTTATATGGAACTTCTATATTCTGGTTTGTAATGCTAACTAAAGGATTTGGCTCTTTTAATGCTATTGAAAAAACACTGCTAAGCAATTGAGCAGTTTCTAGCGGCATTTTTACTATGTGCTTATCGCATAACATTTGTGCTGCAGTTACAGGATTTTCGTCTAATATAAAGATATTCATCTAAGCACCCAGAGATAGAATTTTTGCGTAGTATTTATTTCAATAAACCCTAAAATATCATTTAGAAAATGGATAAGTTAAATAAGCTCAGTTAAAAAAATTATACACAATTCCGAGGAACCTTTTCAAGCTACAATGAACGTATAGCTACCACTCTAGCAATATTGTTTCTCACCCACTGAAGATATTGCACGGTACTGTCTACTTGATCGTCGTGACGGGTTTCTGGAAACATTAAAATCTCATACTCAAAGTCGCTAAGCCATACTGCTTGGTTAGGGAGAAAAACCCGCTCAGATTCTATAATTGGGACAATTCGGTGAAATCGAGTTAATTTGTCATCATGTGGTACTATTTGAATAATAGGTAAATCACTGTTTTTCCTGAGCTCCTGAACCAATTGCTGATCGCTTGCTTTTGCTTCGATTAAAATTGCGTGTGGCTTCCACCTTGCAGCCAGCGATAGAACTTTCTCTTTAAGTTTTGGATATTCAAGTTTTGCGCGATATACATCGAATAAATAGAATGTATTATCTACTTTTGTCCAGGTAGTGCAGACACTAAAGTCACTTGTATTGTTTGTTGAAATTGCAGTATCCCAACTTTGTGTTACATGCAAGAGGCTATCAGGAAAATTTTTATAGCGCTTCAACCACTCTCGTTTAATTATACCACTTGAAAGTGGTAGAGGGTTTTGTTGGTATTGAGCAGCAAAACCATAACTCCCAAGTTCAGCTTTTATCATCTCAATTTCTTCTTTTCCTTCAGTTAGGGAATACAACAATTGACCTTCTTTTCTTGAGTATATTTCCTGTTCATGCTCTGGAATATGATTATTAACTGAATAAATAATCTCCTTATCTTCAGCTATTATTGGTAAACATACATGGTGCCATATGTTTTTTGGTTTACAGAGGAGGTGACCAGTTAAACCTTCCAGGTGTAACCTGTGCATTACAAGAACAATGACTCCTTTTTTTCTGTCGTTGAGCCTGGTTACTAAAGCCTGATCAAACCAGTTTGCAGCACGCTTTCTAAATGTTTCGCTCAAAGCTTGTGCGGGACTTAGTGGATCATCCACAATAATGAAATCTCCACCTTCACCGATTAATGTTCCCCCAACTGATGTTGCAATCCTACATCCTCTTTGCACTGTTTGAAATTTATATTTAGTGTTTTGATCTTTGCATAATTCTACTTTCGGAAATAGCTTTCTATACCAATCAGATTGCATTATGCACCTGGTATCGAGTGAGTGCTTTTCGCTAAGCAACCGAGAATAACTTGCAACTATTATTCTTGCAGTTGGCTGATTTCCAAGTATCCATGCGGGCCATGCAACACTTACACAAATGGACTTCATTGAACGCGGCGGCATATTGAATATTATTCTTCTTGCTTCACCAGCGCTTGCTGCTTCAAGCCTGTCTGCTATGACTTTTATATATTGATAATCATTATACTCACACCCCGGCACTACCGTTTGAAAGCATAATTCAATGAATTTGAGAAGGTTTATATTGTTCATAAATTAAGGTTTGTTGATTTTTTTAAGATTTTGTTGTGTAATTAAACCAGCATAGTGAGAGTTAAAATATGAAAGAAACAAGAGAGCAAACTGAGAGAGAATTTATAAAAACTCAAAACGGGATAAAAATAGAGACAATTACGCTTCTTGGTAAAAATCAAAACAATAATCAAGGTGAAAAACATCTGATATACTTTATTGGTGGAAATAGAGCGTTAAGCCCGGGTAAAGATTATTCCCAAAATTGGAATTGGGCCACAGAGCAAGGGATAACTGTACATCTTTTGAATTATCCTGGACTTGGTTTAAGTAAAAACAGTTCATTGATACGTAGCAATAGAGTTAAATCTGGTATAGCAGTTGTAACTAACTTGTTGGAAAAAGGTATAAAACCAGATGATATTATATTGTTTGGAGACTGCCTAGGTGGACATGTAGCTGCAGAGGTTCATAAAAATTTTAAGTATAAGGATATACATTTAAGATGCATCGTTAGCAATTCTGCAAGTTCACTTAAACAAGCTTCTCTTTATTATTTTGGATTCATAGTAAAATTAAAAATTTTTCTTGCTCCGATAATCAAATTGGTACTAAAGATTTTTGACTGCCACTGGAAGACATATAAAATCGTAAATTCAATTACTCCTTATACAATCTACTTTAATCGAGAGGGAGATAAAACGATAAAACAGCCAGCGCAACTTGCAACAGAAATAGAAAAAATAGATCAAAGCGGTAGAAGGAAAGATTATCAAAAAAAAGAAATATTTGAAGATTTTGAGGAATATGAAGGCTTTTTTAAGCAGCATACAACATTAAGAAAGAATGATAAATGTATTGATTCTAAAAAAGCTGATAAAGATATACATAAATTGCCAATTACGTGTTTAAAGTCTTCTAACAAAACTGATTACACTTTTCCTGAGTTGATTAGTTTATATATTCACATTACAGATGAATATTTTTCTAAATATGGCTCATTAAATAATGAAGAGAAGATTAAAGCATTTAAAGAAAGTAAATTTTATAAAGATTTTTCAAGCTGCAAAAATTCAAAGGACTTTTTGCATAATTACATGAAGAAGCAAGAGCATCCTTTGATGTCATTTCAGCATGTGATAATAGAATCTGGGGAAAAAAGACCTTTCTTAACAAGTCAAAGAAGGCTAGGGTAAAACTTGCTCTTAACTTGACGCGTATACTTTTTTTAACATTTGAGCCATCTGTATCTGTTCAGATGCATGCAAATATTGAAACCAGTGTTTCTTTTCTTATCATCCGAGTACTGGGATCCAGAAGAATTAATTGTGAACAAATAGCTATACGATATTTTCAATGAAGTTACAAAAAGCTGGATTCCACACTGGAATGACACCGTCATAAACTGCTAGAGGTCTTCATAATGTCATTCCAGTCCTCATAGTGTTTATCCCGGCCTTCATAATTTCATCCCAGTGTCCTCTTTCTCTTGTCATCCCAGTACTTGATACTGGGATCCAGATGCATGGCTAATGCTGAAACCAATACTCCCTTTTCTTGTCATCTGAGTACTGGGACCCAGAAGACTCAGGTAATAAGAACTAGATTCTAGCGCCACGCGCTGGAATGACACCGTCATAAACTGCTAGGTCTTCATAATATCATCCCAGTACTGAGATCCAACTAAATTGGTAAACACTTTACAGCATTTTTGATGGAAAGAACTAGATGCCAGTGTCAAGCACTGACCATTTTTTCCTTAAGTTTTTGCAGCTTGTGTTCTATTACAAAACCACTGTGGTACTAACGAGTGGTAAAATGGTAGCGAATCTAAACTAAAAAGAATACATTCTTACACTGCTTGAAAGTTTACTCAATTCGATTTTAAAACAATTATTGAAACAATTCAAATATACTTTGTGTGTGGTTAAGATAGCTCTGGAATAGTATAAAGAACTATGTCATCATTGAAGAGAAATTCATCTGTTGCTGTGTACTCTTTATTAATTTTATAAGAATTATAAATATCGTAATCTGCTTTTCTATGGTAATCACAATATTGAAACTTACCCTCTTTATTAAAAACGCCAAATTGATCAATTAATGTAGCCATTTTCTTACCTTTTCCACTTTTTGTTAATTCAAATACATCAGCTGGGCAGTGGCCTGAAGAATCTTGATTAGTAGTTCCTTTTACAATAAAAAAAGATGGTTTATCGTTAAGTAACTTGCAGAAATTTAGCTTATATTCCTTTTTCATACAGTTTAAACTTATATATTGATATTTATCTGGAATATTTGAGTATTGAGAATCGTATTTTTTATGTTCAAAAAACTCATTACCTAAGAAATTACAAAACGTTAATTTATAATCATCATTATTACTAGACTTAACGACTTTAAGATAATGAAAGTCTCTAGGAATTTTTATCTTTTCTTCTGTAATGTGATTATGTGTGACCAATTGGTCATCAAGCATGCAGTAACCTATTTTTGGTAAAGTAGCTACAAGCTTACCATTCAACATGATATTTGCTTGATAGATATCATCCGATAATTCTTTTCCCTTCTGCAAAGTAAAATCCTGCCCTGCCTTAGCTGGTGTACTGCACTGCTCAGTCTTAGTTAAGTTTTTTATTATTGTTGATACCTCACTAATTTCTAATATATCATGTTCATTTTTTGTGTATTGATACTTATAGCAACTACCATCTTCATATACTGGAAGACATTTTCCTTCTTCATCTGATATATAGATATAATCACCTTCTATTGTAAAATAAAGTCCACTTTTTTCTTCTTTAATCTTTTCTAGTACTGGGTCATTTTCATCGTTAAAATTGATAAAATTGAGTACTCCAGTTATATCTCTACCAGACAATTTGAGGCCAAAGTCAGGACTATCTTTTATGTTGTAAAGCGAAATCAAGATAGGTGTTGATTCAAGCTTTTCTATAATATTGTTTCTATTTGTACTTATTATAGCTTCTTGTTCTACAATAAGATCCTCTTTAATAGAGTTTCCACTTTCATCAGATCTTTCTGCCTGCAGGGGTAAGTTTCCTTCATATAAAGATATTTTATCTCCCTGCTTCTTTAACTTTAAACCATTAATATTCTCTACTTTAATTGGACCAATATGTGAATGGATAACCTTACTATTTTTGTTTAATATATAATATTCAGCAGGAAGTTTAGTCAATTTTTTATAGAGCGGATTTTTATCCTCTATTTTAAATATATGTTTTTCCATGATATTACCTTAAATAACCAACAACTTGCTGATTAATGGCACTTAGGCTACTAGGAGGAGAGACATAACTCATAAAACTCCTTGGCTGCTCATTATCTGCCACTATTTTTTCAGTATTAACGAAAGCTCTTTGCTGCTCATTTAATCTTTTTTCCATATGATCTTTGAAAGTAGCTAAACATTTACTAGTTTGTTTGTAATCAGGTAATGATTTTTTCGCAGCTACACATAAGAGCTTCAACAACTCATTATGATTTTCATCATTAGATAATGACTTATTGATAATGGTTGACTGCAGTTCTACTGGATTAAAATTTAGACTTTTCTTTGAAATGCCGCATTTCACAGCTGTTTCTCCTAATACTTCTTCAAAATTTTTTACAATATCTACTGCATCTATTATTTTTGTCACTCGATTAAGCTCCTCTATTTCATTTTTTACTTTATATTCGTCCTGTCCTACCGCAGGGTAAAAGAAATTTATTACTTGAGATATAAATGAAGTTGGTCTGCTTGCTCCGCTTGTCACTGATGATTTTTTAGTTTCCCTCCTTTTTCTGCGTGCACTACAAACTTGATATGCAGGATTTGTTGTACAAAACATATCTCTTACGCTATCATGAAATGCTTCCGCGTTGTTTGCGGATTGCAGTGCTTGATCAGCAGAATCTTCAGCTTCTCCTGTAAGATTCACTGTTTGATTGTGTAGTATTTTAGCCTTATCTTCCGTATCTTTAGCTTGTTTGGCAAAACCTTCTGAAGCATTTTTAGCTGCCTCTGCTGCTTTTTTAGCATCCAGAGTTTCATTTTTTGCTTTTCTTATCTCATGTAAAAACTGATCAGCTAATGTAGCACCTATTCCATCTTCTCCCTTGGAACCTGGCAATCCATTTGCACCTGGAGCTCCTTTCTCACCCCTATCACCTTTTATTCCCATGGCTCCGTCTAATCCTTTAGGACCAATATCTCCCTTTGTTCCATTTATACCTGGCTCACCTTTTATGCCTTTAGGGCCTATATCTCCTTTTAATCCGTCTATACCGGGCTCACCCTTGTTGCCTGTAAGACCTTGTGTACCATTGAAGCCCCTCAGACCTGGCTCTCCTTTAGGACCTTCTGGACCTTGCAATCCATTTGCACCTGGCGCTCCTTTGTCACCTTTAGAACCTATCTCTCCTTTTTCACCCCTATCACCTTTTATTCCCATGGCTCCATCTAATCCTTTAGGACCAATATCTCCTTTTGTTCCATTTATACCTGGCTCTCCTTTTATGCCTGGCTCTCCCTTAGGACCTTGTGCACCTGGCAATCCATCTGTTCCAGTATCTCCTTTGGGACTTTTTATCTTTCCTGGATTTTGTCTCAACTCTTCTGCTATTCCTTCACGTAAGACTGGATCATTTACCAGCACTTTTTTATCTTGATCATTTTTTGCTTCTAGTACTGCTCTTCCTAATTCACCTACTTTTTGAGTGTCAAAGAACTGATGAACAATATTTTCAACTATTGTTTTTGCTGCATTCACATCGCCTTTTAATTTGGCATACTCAAGCAAATACTCAACTAATTTTTCCTTGTCTATTTCTTGCTTCACGATTTCTAGAGCCTTTGCCTGCTTATTTAAATCACTATGAAGCAGAAGATACTTAGCAAGTGCCCAATCGCTCACCTTACCTTTTATAAGATTGTGAGCTTCTATCTCGCTCATATTGCTTCTATCAACAAGTAGTTTAGCAAGCTTTTCTGCAAATTTTTTATCTTTTTGGAAGGCTATAGGATCGGGATTATTTTTCTTTATGGCATCGCTTGTTATCTGACTCACAGTATCTTTTATAATGTTTTTTGCTTCCTCTAAAGAAAGTTTACTTACTACTCCTTCAGTAAGTTTTGCTACATCAATTTTATTCACAAGTTCCTGCGAATTAAGATTAATTTTACCGGCAATCTGAGTTGCAAGATTTTCACCTTTGATACCATTTGCGTTAAGAACTGCTTCTCCTAGCTCAGCTTTTTTACTGATAACTAATTCAGTTGCAATTTCTATAGCACTTGAGGCATCTCCCTTCTCACCTTTTGAGCCAGTATTTCCTTTAGAACCTTCTGGACCAGGAAAACCCCGGTCACCCTTATTACCTTTGGAACCTTGTTTGCCCTTTAACCCCCATTCACCGTTACGACCTGGTTCGCCCTTTTGGCCTGGAGGACCTTGTTTGCCCTTAACTAACGCTTTTAAAGAATCTTCTCGCTTTACACGCTCACCAAAAAAATGTGCTATTCTTTCTAAAAATCCCATAGAATTACGCTGATCTTCTTCCATTATAGCTGCTGCTAAAGGATATAGATGGGCTCTGTTAGAAGAAAATTCGGTAACAACTTGATTAATACTTGGAGTTATTCCATTAGTGCCTTGATTCCCTTTTTCTCCTTTAGGTCCTTGATCGCCTTTTGATCCATGCGCACCTGACGATCCAGTATCCCCCTTGTTACCTTGAGGACCAGGCGCTCCATCGAAGCCTCTATCACCTTTTTGTCCCCTTTTACCTGGCTTACCTTTAGGACCTTGTACACCAGTATGTTCTAATCTGTCTATTCTGCGTTTTAAAAGTTCAATTTCTGTTTCTAAATTTATATGTTCTTGAATATTCACATCAACCTCCAAAAAGTTATCAAAATTTTCTAAGTTATAATAATAAGGATATGGACCTGGTCTATTGTCGTTCTCATACCCAAAAGAATTAGGGTTAAAATTATAAAAATTTTTGCATGTGCTATTTTCATACGATATGCAACCAACATAACTATTGCCTAACTTTTTTACTGCGAAATAGGTATCTTGTGCTTTCAAGCTTTCCATTGTATGAAAAGGGAATAACTCGAATGTATTGCTTATACGAGTAAATGCTGAAATGATATCATTCAATATGCCAACTTTTCCACTAGTTAAATTATATACCTGAGCGCTCCTATATATTTTGTATATATTTCTTGATTCTTTAAACAAATAGTCTCCTATTTTTATTTTGAGTCTTTTATCAGGTGAACTTTTAAGATCTTCCAAAATAAGACTGACATTTTTGCTACTAATTATGTCTTTTGGATCTATTAAAACTTTCCTGTTTTCTAGCAGTTCATAATAAATACTACAGCTTTCACGATTATATGCCTTAACATGTAAACCATCTGTGTAACCATGAGGTATACGATCAATAGTATCTATCATAGTAATAATAATAAGGTTGATCAGAGGTAGTAACTAAAGCAAATTTGTAATCATTTCTTACGCTTTCTAGCTTTAGTTGTAGCCCTTGAGATAAGTCGTTTAGTATACTTCCCACGTCATGCTTCAAATCCCAAATTTGAAAACGCAGATCAATATTGTTGTCGATGATAATGTAAGATACACTAGGCAGGCTAAATGTTGTTTTGTTATTTAATCTTATTTGTGCATGTATCCTACGACCAGTTCTATTATTACAATCGTTTTGTGGAATATCTTCCTTTTCTAGTTTAAAACGCATTTCCACCTCCTTTTGCGATTAGATATAATTAATTGATGGGTATTAATTATTGATTAATACTGATGATCAGAAAATATAATTATATTTTACACTAATTTAATTATAAATTGATTTGTGAAAGAAAGTTGTTTTTTTACAACTGAGCATAAAAATGCTTTGTATTATCGAACTTCTTACCACTCCAGCTCTTTCATCTTATGGATGATATCGTTCCAGTGCTTGATACTGAAATCTAGTTCTTCCATAACCTCGTTGGAAAGGTCTTCAGTATAGGGACAAATTTTATTAATCTACAGAAACACCCTTACCCTCAGGATAAAGAAGCTAGTTAAATTTGTCAAGCAATTTTTTCATGACCAGCTAGATAAATAGCTACTTCTTCAATTTGATTGAGGTGAAAAATTGATTGCCGTTGCGGTAAATAAGCAACATTACTGAATCTTTGCCGTCTTTTTTTACTGCTGAATCAATTTGTTTTTGAAAATCATTAGTATTTTCAATATCGATTCCATCTAGTTGAATAATTATATCACCTTTCTTAATAACACGTAGTGTAGAATTACTACTACTATCTACACTAGTAACTACTACACCCTTTGTGGGTGCATTATTTTTTAGTTCTTTTGGCAAATTTGAAACGGTTAAACCACTTATATAACTAGATGTTGATTTATTTTCTTCTTGATTATTACCTGAATCATCATTTGTAGATTCCTCGATTGCAACCTTGATATTGACTTCCTTACCTTTTCTAAGTAACTTAACCTGTACTTTCTTTCCGGGCTCAGTTCGTGAAACCATATGAGGTAATTGCGTCATTCTATCAATTTTTTTGCCGTCAAATTCTAATAGTATATCACCTACTTTGATTCCTCCTTTCTCTGCAGGACTGCCCTTTACTACGCTTGCAACTAATGCACCTTTGATATCTTTTAAACCCAAGGATTCAGCAAATTCTTTTGTTATAGGCTGAACTTGCACACCAAGCCAACCATGTTTTATTTTTTTACCACTTTTTAATGTGTCAATAATTGAAATAGCTAGATTAGATGGTATAGCAAAGCCTATACCAACATTACCACCAGACTCAGATGGGGAATAAATAGCAGTATTAATACCTATAACTTTTCCATTGAGATGAAATAGTGGTCCTCCTGAATTGCCTCTGTTAATTGCAGCATCAGTTTGAATAAATTCATTCATAGTACCAATACTAATGTCTCTAGATCTTGCAGATATAATTCCTGTACTCACAGAGCCACCTAAACCAAATGGGTTACCTATTGCAATAACTGTATCACCAACTCTTGCTTTATCAGAATTACCAAATTCAACAAAAGGAAGATCTTTATCAGAATTAATCTTAAGCACAGCAAGGTCAGTTTTTGCATCATAGCCTAAAACTTCTGCTTTGAAATAAGTATTATCGTTCATAGTAACTGTAATATCTTGAGCATTTTTAATAACGTGATAGTTGGTTACTATGGTTCCACTTTTATCTATAATAAATCCAGAGCCAAGCAATGTCACCTCTCTGTTAACACTAGGAGCTCTATCAAAAAATTGATCAAAATGCTCAAAAAATTCTCTAAAATCATCAAAGAAATTATTTCTTGGTGTAAAAGGAATTTTAGTTCTACTGTTATTCTCTTGCTTAACTATTTGCTCACTTGAAATATTTACAACTGCAGGAATCAGTTCTTCCACTGTGTCAGCAAGACCTTGGTTGCAATTGCATACAGAATCTGCAACTGTTTTTGCAAACAGATTAGCATATGAAGAAAATGAAATTAAAAAATATGCAAATATAGATAAAATAATTTTCATAAACTATTTCCATCCCTTGTTCAAAATATCTAAGAAATTATTATTTGGTGAAAGCACAAATTTAGTATTACCCTCAGCAAATGATTTACTGTAAGCTTTCATAGAGCGATAAAAGTTAAAAAACTCTTCATCAACCTTGAATGCCTCATTATAGATTCTAGTTGCTTCAGCATAACCACGGCCTCTTATTTCATGTGATTCTTTTACTGCACTAGAGACAATTCCCCTTTTTAATTTATCAGCTTTTGATCTAATTTCTTGTCCAGCTTGTTCTCCTTCTGCTCTAATTTCTTTTGCTTCCTTTTCCCTTTCAGTTTGCATGCGGCGAAATATTGCAGAACTATTTTCTTCTGGTAGATCTGCTCTCTTAATTCTTACATCTATTATTTCTATGCCAAATTTTCCAGCTTCAGAATAAACTCCACGTTGAATTAATTGCATAACTTCTGATCTCTTTTCATTCAATAAACTAATTAATGAAAATCTTCCTATATTCTCCCTTATGTGAGCTTCTATGACAGGATATAATCTTCTAACTAGCCCTGATTCATTTTTCACAGTTTGATAAAAAGTGATAGGATCTATTATTTTATATTTTGCATAAGCATCTACTATAATACGCTTTTGATCTGCAGTTATCACTTCCCTTGGAGTTTTATCAGGACTTAGATCTAAAATTCTCTTATCAAGAAATTCTACGTTATTTATAAATGGTAGCTTAAAATATAAACCACTGTCCCTAACATCTTTTACGACTTTACCAAGTTGTATAACTATCGCTTGTTTTGTTTCTTGAACAACGAAGATTGAATTAGATAAGGCAATCAATAATACAACAAATATAAAAGCAAAAACAATTTTAATATTACTACTCATGACTATTTCCCTAAATTTGTAAGAGGTAAATAAGAGAACATACCTTTCAGATCGTCTGTTATAACAAACTTATCTACCTTGCTGAAAATATTTTCCATAGTTTCAAGATAAATACGATTCTTAACAAGAGAAGGATTTTGTCTATATTCTTCATAAAGAGATAAAAAGCGATTTGCATTACCTTTCGCTTCATTTATTATTTCGTTCTCATATGCTTCTGCATCTAACTTTATCTTTATTGCCTCACCTTTTGCACGAGGTATAATATCATTACTGTAAGCATATGCTTCGTTTATAGTACGCTCCTTATCTGCACGAGCACTTTGTACATCCCTAAATGAGCTAATCACTTTTTCTGGTGGGTCAATTTTTTTCATTTGAACAGATAAAATTTCTATACCCATTTGATATCCATCAAGAATCTGTTGCAATAAAATTCTAGTATCTCTGGAGATTTCAGCCCTACCTTGACCTTCGAGTGCAAAAGAGATCGTATTTTTACCTATTATTTCTCTCATAGCACTTTCAGCAGCATTTTTAACGCTGAAACCAGGCTTATAATCCCGCACTTTGAATAAATAATCTTTGGCATCTCTAACTCGCCACTGGACCTCAAAGTTAACGTTGACTATATTCTCATCTCCGGTAAGCATCACTCCTTCACCACGATCTGTATCTCGCCCATAAGAGCTGCTTATCCCAATTTCTTCGCGATTTACTTCTTTAACATTCACTTTAAAAACCTTACCAATAGGGTAGGAAAAGTGATAACGCAAACCAGATGTTTCTGTATTGGAATATTTGCCAAAAGTAAGTTCTATACCTTCCTCACTCGGATGGACAATATAGAAACCAGTACAAAAATAAAACAACAAAACAATGAAAATGATGAAATAAGGTTTTTTCCCTCTATTTCTGGTTAAGCCATTAAAAAAGCATCTTATATCAGACACAGCTTTACTTAAAATATCTTCATTACTTGGACCTGACGGTTTCTTTCCAAGATTCCAAGGATTACGCTCATCCATAAAAATTATTAATTGTATAACTAATACGTTGATATTACTTAATCTTATCGAAAAATGCAAAACTATTTTGTTTGCAAATTGAAACGAAGAATATTATCATACACTTTCTTTTCTCTATATAGTACGGTTGATTCTATAGAATTTTCTGGCTTTTTTTAAACTCTTTATTGTCGTTTTTGATAAGTATTTTTAGTTGTATATTAATTATTAACATAAAAGACAATGCCTGGGATTTAGGAAACTTAATTTTAATCAAGTAGCTGCGTAATAAATCATTGTCAAGTGATGGAATGACATTATCTACTATGCAAATTACCTGCAAATTGCAATGTTCAAACAATTGTGTATCTGAGTTTTGAGATGACGAAACTAGGGTTGTATAATCTATACATATTTGTGATAACTTCTCACCTTCGCTCAAATAACTTTTCAATATCGCTTAATTTCATTTCTATATAGGTTGGCCTTCCGTGATTACATTGTCCAGAATAAGGTGTCTTTTCCATTTGCCTCAATAATTCATTCATCTCCTCCAATTTCATCTTTCTGCCTGCTCTTATTGATCCATAACAAGCAATTGTGGCTAGTATTTTATTCACCTTATCCTCTATAGGTAATATATCTTCTATTTCTGTTAGTCTATCCACTATATCAATGAGCATTCTCTTTGTGTCTACTGTTCCTAAGATTGCAGGCACTTCTTTTACTATGATCTTATTTTCTGGTTTAATTTCAATCTCAAAACCCATCTCAAAAAGTTTATCTTTATAAGTTTTAATCATCTCCATTCCAGCTTGATTTTTGATTTCAACCATTTCAGGCAAAAGAAGTTTTTGTCTTTTTATACTTGATTTCTCCTTTAAGCACTCGTATACTAGTCTTTCATGGGCTGCATGCTGATCTACTATAATTAGTTTGTCTCTTACCTCGGCAATAATATAAGTATTGTAGATTTGACAGTGTGCAAACCCAAGTGGATAGTCCCTTATTAGATCGGTTTGTTTCTTTTCCAAAATTGTAGTTTCCGCTCGCGGAGGAGATTTTTGCATACCAGTATAATCAAACGATTTTGAATGTTCTGATAAGCTTTTTGTCTCTATATTTGGAGAAGTAAATTCTCTCATTAACTGGTTTTCAAAAGGATCAGACCTTCTTCCATAAAATTCATTTTTAAGACTAGACCTACTAAAAGGATCTGATGATAGATGATTCCTTGTTATCTCAGTCTGGCTCACCACAGTTTCTGCAAGATCTATTCTCTTTGATAATACTTTTATTAGCCCTCTTCTCACTATTTCATATATTAGCCTCTTGTTCTGAAACCTTACCTCTGATTTATTTGGATGCACATTTACATCTACTTGATCATACGGTATCTCTAAGTGCAACGCTGCAAAGGGATATCTATTGCTTGGAATAAGATCATGATACGCATAACGGATTGCGCCAATAAGTAGATTGTCTTTAATTGGTCTACCATTAACAAATGTATAGATCTGAGTTGAATTGCTACGATTGAGAGTAGGTTTACAGATGTATCCTGTAAGTCTAATGCCATCTTCTTCTTCACTAATTTGCAAAGAGTTTTCATGAAATTCTTTTTCTACTTCGCATAGCCTGCTAAATAATGAGGTCTGCTTAGCATACTTAAGAAGTTTCTTATTATCGGAGATAAGAGTAAACTCAATTCCATAATTGATCATTGCTAAGTTGTTTACAATATCAACAATGCTTTGTGTTTCTGCCCTTTCGGTTTTGAGAAATTTTAGTCTATTTGGTGTGGCAAAAAATAAATCTCGTACTTCAATATATGTTCCTATCGATAAAGGATAAGGAACAAGCTCTCCTATTTTTTCTCCCCCCTCATACCTTATAGACCATGCTTGATCTACTTTGCTTGCCTTAGATGATAATTTTATTCTGCTTACTGCTGCAATTGAAGGCAAAGCTTCTCCTCTAAAGCCAAGATGCTTGATCTCTATCAATTCACTGTCACTCAATTTTGAAGTAGCATGGCGCATAAACGCAAGTTCTAAATCATCCTTTTTTACTCCGCTACCATCATCGATTACAGTAATGAGGTTACGCCCACCACTTTCTATCTTAATTTCTATCTCTGAGCTTCTGGCATCTATTGCATTTTCCACTAATTCCTTTACCACACTTGCAGGCCTTTCTATTACCTCTCCTGCTGCTATACGATTTATGGTTTTTGTATCTAAAAGAACTATTGCCATTATAATGTTGGTTTTTCTTTTACTGCTTGAGTTTGCTCCTCTCTCCATTTTTTTAATCTATCTGCAATTTCACTATTAGAAATCGACAATATAGATGCAGCAGTAATAGCGGCATTGCATGCTCCACTCTCTCCTATAGACATTGTTGAAACCGGAACACCTTTTGGCATCTGCACTATAGATAATAGACTATCTAGCCCATTTAATTGTTTGCTATGCACAGGAATACCGATAACAGGTAAATAAGTGAGCGATGCAACCATACCAGGCAAATGAGCCGCTCCTCCTGCACCAGCTATAATAACCTTAAAGCCTTTTTCTTGAGCAGACTTAGTAAAATTAAAGAGTCTCTCTGGTGTTCTGTGTGCGGATATTATAAATACATCATGTGAAATTTCCAATTCTTTTAATAGGTTAATAGCATGCACCATAGTGCCATAATCCGACTCGCTTCCCATAATTACAGCAACATCCTTTTTCATTTTTTCTGTATTAGACATGATTTTATTTACTAACCAAATAGTATTTTAGAAGCAACAGATATTTAAATTAAATTACGAATATGATATAGCATTCTCATTAAATAGAAACTTTAAAAATTGAAATGAATCCCTATATTAAAATAAATATAGAGGTATAAATTTCGGATATTAAGGGTCTATTCATAATCTTTTTAGAAGCAAAGCGGTGGAAGCAAGAAGACGATTTGTAAGCTAGTATTGAATTTTGCTTATCACGATTGTCTACACTTTTCTATAAGAGTATTAGAGACTTACCTTTTGACAATACGGCAAAGATCTCTACAGTTACATCCTTTTATTTGTTTCTTTGCAACTACTTTTTTATATATGTTTCAAAACACTTTCTTTACTTCCGCTATGTTTTTTACTTCATTTATTAAAATAATCTTGCCATTTTGAAAACATTGTTGATTCACTGAAGCCACTTTTTAGGACCTGTAACACTATGTAAAATACATCCTAAATCTTCTTGATTTTGTTTCTTTCTACAGAACTCTACTCA
This sequence comes from Wolbachia endosymbiont (group B) of Germaria angustata, assembly GCF_964026725.1. Classification (NCBI taxonomy): domain Bacteria; kingdom Pseudomonadati; phylum Pseudomonadota; class Alphaproteobacteria; order Rickettsiales; family Anaplasmataceae; genus Wolbachia; species Wolbachia endosymbiont (group B) of Germaria angustata. The sequence continues at coordinate 962,593 of NZ_OZ034691.1, read as the reverse complement.
GTTTTTCTCCTACTCATCTTGCTCTGTTTTCATAATTTACATACTCTATCTCCTGCTTTATTCCTTTCTTGAGATCATATACAGTCTCTAAAACGAGTTTGTAAAATGATTATTTCTGTATTTTAAACTTTGCAATTTCAACTTATTCTCTTTAATAGTAAGTTTTTTTACAAAATAATAGTTTGAAATTACTAGTATTTTGATAAAAATTATAGTCAATTTAAAATTTTGAGTATCAGATAGTTATTGACAAGTTATATACTATTAATATATTGGTATATTAAATATTATGATATAATATTTAATATAGCTAGTTGGTATGTGAGAGTAAAAATTATGGAAACAATATCATTAAACAATCTGGATAGTCAAGCAATAAAAAAAAAATTGCTTGACATAATAAGTAAAATTATAGGAAAAAATACTTGGACTCAAGCTTGTGCGGCTGAGAAACTTGGTGTTGATCAACCAAAGGTGTCACAAATTAAAAGTGGTAAGATAAGTGGTTTTTCTTTAGAGAGACTGTTAGGTTTTTTGAAAAAGCTTGATCATGAAATAACAATTACAATAACAGGAAATCAATCAGTAAAAGCTAAAGAAGAAAAAGTAGAATATAGAATTGGATCTCAATAGATCCGAAGTTGACATCTTATTTTTTGTGATATAGTATAAAGCTTATCAAGGTAGTATTTTATGGTTGAGTCTATTGTAGAAAAGTGTGTAGAACAGGTACATAACCGTTTTAAATTGGTTCTTCTAGCAAGTCAAAGAACGCATGATTTGAGTACAGGGGCAAGCGATCCCGTTGAAATGGTTAAGTTTAAAGATCATAAGGATACGATAGTTTCTTTATATGAAATAGCAGAAAAGAAGGTGAATACCCATGAGTTGTTTAACCTTTTGGTGAAAAGGTGCAAGGAGCACATGAAAGGAAACACAGATAATACTTATGTTAATAGTCCAAGTAAGCTAGCAAATTTGTTAAATTTTTCTGATCATCAATTTAACACAAGTCTGGATGTAAGTCAAGAAAGCCACGATGATGAAATGGATGATTAAGATAGTGGTGAAGAAGTACAGATTTAGAAATTTGCAGAGGTTAAATAGCTTATAAATGATTAGTATTGCTATCTATGCGCTTTTGTTCTGTATGAGTGTAATGTTATGTTGTATAGTATTTAGGTCAAGTGATGTGTACAATAAGATTTTAGCATTCAATAATTTATCAACACAAGTAGTTTTACTCATAACAGCAATATCGATTATTCTGAATGATTTTTTTTTAATTGATATAGCATTGCTATATGCTAGCATCAGCTTTATATCAACTATAGCGCTAATGAGATTAATGTTGTTTTGATAATTTATGGTAGCATCCATTCTCATATTTTTAGGTGTTTGTTTAATAGTCATTTCAAGCGTAGGAGTAGTAGTATTTCCTGATTTCTATACTAGACTACATGCTGCAGGTATTGCAGATTCTAGTGGAGCAATGTTGTTGTTGATTGGTTTTGCTTGGCAAAATGAATTTTCAATCAATACTATTAAAGTTATATTATTGATTTTTATAATATGGATAGCCAATTCAACTAACAGTTATATTTTAGCGCGTACTTATTATAAAAGTAAAGACTACTAAAGAAGGTTAAGATGCTAGAAATACTGAATCTAATATTACTTTTGCTGTTACTCACGGTTACAGTTTTTATAGTTCTTTCGAAACATTTGATTGTAAGTGCTGTTCTAATGTGTGTATTTAGTGCACTTATTGCACTTATGTACTTGATTATGAATGCGCCAGATGTTGCAATTACTGAAGCTTCTGTTGGTGCAGGATTGAGCACAGTCTTTACGTTTGCAGCACTCTCTTTGGTAAAGAATTACAAAGCAAATTTATCTCATAGCCCCACAACACTTTTTTTTATGTTATTTTTGACTGCATGTTTATCATACTTTATGATTCAATTACCAGATTTTGGCAGTCATAATGCTCCAGTTCACTTGCACGTTGCTCCTTATTATGTAGAAAATACTGAAAAAGCTATTGGTATTCCTAATATAGTGACAGCTGTTTTAGCAAGCTTTCGTGGCTATGACACATTTGGAGAAACTATAGTAGTTTTTACTGCTGCACTTTGTATAATGTTAATATTAGAAGAGAAAGAAAGTGATTAAAGATCCGGTATTAAGTGCAGTAACATTTTTGATGATACCTTTTATCATTTTGTTTGGTTTATACATACAGTTTCATGGTGACTATATTCCAGGTGGAGGTTTTCAGGCGGGAATAATTATTGCTTCTGGGATAATATTATATTCTATGTTATTTGATATACCTACAACTTTAAAAGCAATACCTTACTCTATTATCAAATTTACTAACGTACTAGGTATTTTAACCTATGGAGGAGCTGGTATTATAACAGTTTTATTTGGCCAAAATTTTTTATCCTATAGTATATTGTCAGCTGATAGTAGAACAGGTCAAAAATTGGGTATTTTCTTAGTGGAGCTGGGTGTATTGCTTACCGTCTCTTCTTCCATGTTAATCATATATATAAATTTTGCTCGCAAGAAAAAACAATGACTCTATATAATTATGTAGGCATTACTATATTAATGGTGCTAGGTTTCTATATCATTGTAAATGATAAAAACTTAATCAAAAAAATGATGGGATTAAGTATCTTACAAGCATCTGTTTTGTTGTTTTACATATCTTTAGGGTATGTAAAAAGTTCTTCACCTCCTATATTGACTTCAAATTTTCACTTATATACCAATCCTATACCTCACGTCTTAATGCTTACTGCTATAGTGGTTGGAATTGCAACATTTTCAGTTGGATTGTCCATAGTAGTAAGAATGGAGAGATTAGTTGATTAAGAAGAGTGTGAATAAATTGACAGTATCTTAAACTATATGAAGTAGCAAGTAACTATAAATTAAGAATAAAACTATAAGCTTGCTAATTGTAGGTTTATTTGATAAGTAAGAAATAAAATTATGAACTGTAAAGGTAATGATGTCAACTATTAATGGTACGGAAGATAGGAAAAAGATCATCAAAGATCTTGTAACCAAAAGTATAAGAAAGGGCGGTTTTATCACTTTTGATGATATAAATGATAAGTTGTCAGATGAAAGTTTTCCACCTGATTTTATAGATGATACTATAGCTTTATTGCAAGACTCTGGAATTAACATACTCGAAAGTAGTGAAGATGAGGAAGAAGCTCCTTCTAATGATGGTGGTAATAAGCTTGATGATGATGAGACATCGTTGAATACTACTACAACTTTAGTGCAAAATGATGATCCAGTAAGGATTTATTTACAAGATATGAGCTCTGTAAAGCTTTTGTCACGAGCAGATGAAATTAAGATAGCAAAAAAAATTGAATCTGAAAAGCATAACATGTTACGTGCAATAATTGAAACATCAGTGGCATTCAAAATAATCAAAACATGGCGTGATGATTTAAGTGGTGGAACTTTTTTACTGAGAGAAATTATAAATCTGGATGCAATTTATAACTCTGATTTCAATATGGTAGACAAAGAAGAAAGTGAAGCTGAAGATGTTAGAGATTGTGTTAATGATGAGGAAAAAGGTAATGAGAGTGAAGACATAAGTTCAGCTAACTTAAATATTTCTGTTCTTGAAATGGAAAGTGATTTATTGCCAAAGGTTATCACGGCATTGGATGAGATCATTGCTTTAACAAATGAAGCATTGGTATTGAAAAAAAATTCTAAAGATTTCTCTAATGAGCTAGAAAATTTATATAATCAAATATGGTCTGTAGCATTACAAATTCAGTTTAGTGATGCTGCTATTACCAGAATTACACAAAAACTTTACGAAATAAATAGACTAATCACGTTTGAAGAAGCTAATCTTATTACTGAAGCTAGAAAGTACGATATTGATAGAGAAAGTTTTTATAATGTTTATGATGATGTGCTTTTAGAGCACGAGTTTAGTGAAATAAGTTTTCTCAAGATTAATGAAAATCAATCTCTTTTTACAGGTGAATTAAAAAATAAATTCTTAAGGTTTATAAACGATAGCTATGAGTATATAGCTAGTGCCTTAAGCAATATTAAGAGTTATGTACAAGGAGATAAAGTTCAGGAGTTTAAGAAGGTAATTAAGAGAATACAGAAACATGAACAAGAAGTCTCTCAAGCAAAGCAAGAAATGATTAAGGCTAATTTAAGGCTAGTGGTTTCGATTGCTAAAAAGTATTCAAAAAGAGGCCTTGATCTGCTTGATTTGATACAAGAAGGTAATATTGGTCTTATGAAGGCTGTGGATAAGTTTGATTACAAACGTGGGTATAAATTTTCGACTTATGGTACTTGGTGGGTAAAACAATCAATCACTAGGGCAATACCTGAACAGTCTAAAGTAGTTAGAATACCAGTACATATGGTGGAAATTATCAGTAAAATCAACAAAGCATTAAGAAAGATGACTCATGAAATGGGTAGAGAGCCTACATTAGAGGAATTGAGTATAGAATTGGCAATGCCGCTAGAAAGAATACGCAAAGTTATGAAGATAGCAAGAGATCCGGTAAGTCTTGAAGCTCCAATAGGAAAGGATGATAGTAGTACCTTCGGTGATTGTATAGAAGATAAGCGAGTTTCTAAACCAGAGGATGCTGCAATACTTGCCGACTTGCGTGGCATTACGACCAATGTTCTTGCAACTTTAACACCAAAAGAAGAAAGAATTCTAAGGATGCGCTTTGGCCTTGGTAAAGATGGAAAGGAGCATACCTTAGAAGAAGTAGGAAAAATTTTTAATGTTACACGTGAAAGAATTAGGCAAATAGAGGCAAAAGCACTACGTAAGTTGAAACATCCAAGCCGTGCTAAAAAACTTAGAGGTTTCTTTTAAGGCAGAAGGGCTGCTCAAAAAATAGGTAAATTCAGCCAAAGTTCTATAATTTTACCCTATTTTTCTTTTTTTATAGGCTTTATAGAGCAGTATGATTAGATATTGAATGTTATGGCAAATAAAAATAATAACTCTAATTCAAAGTGTAAAAATTTTTGTGTTCTGGGTGATAGTTTATCTGATAATGGTGTAATTATTGAAATTTTAATAACTTATCCTTTGTAAGAAATGTGAAACTTAATGCCCCTTTTTATTAAGGAGGATTTTTAGCAATGGCCTTACTGTTGTTGAATATTTAGCAAAGTATTTAGGTTTAGAAGAATTTAAGTCATCATGGAGATGCTCATTTTTTGATTGATACTATGAACAGCAAGATCATAACTATGCGATTTTATATGCAACAGCATCTGAAATTCTTAACCCTATTTTTTCTTATTTCCTCAATAAATTTCGTTTAGTTAATCAGCTAAACGCAGTAATTAAACATCATCCAGACGTAGGTAAAGGAGATTTTATTTTTCATTATAATCGAGGAAATAATATTATGGGTGCCACTGCTTATAACAATGTTAAAGCAGAAAAAGTATTGAAATAAAGCGGTTAGTGAAATATGTATGCATTTGGTTCTAAATGAATATGGTGTAAAGCATGTGATTGTTGCAAATGTGACTGAGGTTGGTTTGATACTAGCTTTAATAAAGACGAAAAGCAAGAGAGCTGGCTGCAAAGCTTACACAGAGTTTCAATACAAAACTAGCTAATGATTTAGATTATATGAAGAAAGGTGCAGATCTTGAAATAAAAGCATTCGATCTTAACTCTAAAATAAAAAGTATGCTTGGTAAATATAAGAGCAAAGGGTTAAATGATCGAGATGCATACCTATCAAACATCGTAGACCAGTTTGGGGGAGGGTGATTTGGAAAAAGTATGAAGATACTCTTGTTGATATTTAAAGGAAGGCTTGATACTTACTATAATTCTGGATGCAGCACAGAAATACTAAAGGATTATTTCTTCTTTGATTATTTTTATACAACTGCAGAACCTTATTGTGAAGTTGGTAATGAAATGTATGAGTTGATAAAAAATTAGATTTCTTTTAAACATCTTTACGGTTTGTAGTAACTATCTGCGTATCTGAATGGTAAAGGTAGGGGGGTAAACAAAGTAATCTAAAATATAGAGAAAATACACAACGGTGCTTGATACATAGCTATTACGATTTTATTCTCTTTTTGTCATTTTAGTGCTAGAATGACATTCTGCTAGTGAAGTTTATTCTTTGATATATTAACTATAAATATAGAGAAGTCTTACTAAATAAAAAGGTAAAAGGAACCTCTGAGTAGTGAAATTTTGACTCTATATTACTGTAAGTGGTGCTGTAATAATGTTCTAACAAGCGCGACTTGGCTGAGTATAGAAAAAATTTAAAAAACCGCTATAATTTTACGTAATCTACCAATAAACACCTAAGTTTTTACTGGATTTTGTGATTGATCCTATAGTCAAAAACAAATTTTGAGTCATAAATACTTTTAGTGCCATAATAAAATAGGGAGGTTTGTCAAGTAAAGTTCTTTATTTCATCAGATGCGCTGCCAAATTGTTATGCAAGCAAGTTTTTTAGTTTTCGTATATCCGAAGTAATTCTTGTGCATTGGCCTTGATTAGAGTCGGACATTCTCTATCATTTAATAATGAATGCAATATTTCAATTGCACCTTTAATGTCGTTACTGTGTATCTTTACTATAGCAATAGCTTCTTGGCTTGAATAAGGGTACACTGCATTTGATTCTAAATTACTAATTTTATCTTTATTTGTTTTTTCAACGCTGGAGTGAAGTAAGCTCATTACTTCTAAGTATTGTGCTAACTCACGCAAAACATCAGGAGCATCTTTATCATCTGCCAAATTATTATAAATAATAGATGCTGTGTCTGTTGGCATTGAATCTGAGATATGATTGAATGCGCGTTCAAAATTTGCTAAATACTCCCAATTTGAATCTATTTCTTCTAGCAGCGACTTATTATCTTTTTTTAAGAATAATACTTCGTAAAACTTGTCACCTGCAGTTATAGATTGTTTTGTGTTATCAATGTTGCGCAATAAGTATAATGTGATGCCAACTAACATTGGCGCGAGAGCAAGCAGAAAGATGTATTTTTTCATGGTAATATTCCAAATAGTTATATATTTATACATTAATGCTTTTGATTTGCAAAAACATATTGACATAGTGATTATATCACATAATAATATTCTTAAGGTTGTTTGAATAGTTGGAGATTAAAATATTTCTAAAGTAGAAATAAAGACAGCAGTATTAAGCTAAATTATTTTTTGTCGGATTTATCCGATGTACCCTCAACCTTTTATAGGTTGAAGTCTAAATTTGAGAGTTTGATCCTGGCTCAGAATGAACGCTGGCGGCAGGCCTAACACATGCAAGTCGAACGGAGTTATATTGTAGCTTGCTATAGTATAACTTAGTGGCAGACGGGTGAGTAATGTATAGGAATCTACCTAGTAGTACGGAATAATTGTTGGAAACGGCAACTAATACCGTATACGCCCTACGGGGGAAAAATTTATTGCTATTAGATGAGCCTATATTAGATTAGCTAGTTGGTGGAGTAATAGCCTACCAAGGCAATGATCTATAGCTGATCTGAGAGGATGATCAGCCACACTGGAACTGAGATACGGTCCAGACTCCTACGGGAGGCAGCAGTGGGGAATATTGGACAATGGGCGAAAGCCTGATCCAGCCATGCCGCATGAGTGAAGAAGGCCTTTGGGTTGTAAAGCTCTTTTAGTGAGGAAGATAATGACGGTACTCACAGAAGAAGTCCTGGCTAACTCCGTGCCAGCAGCCGCGGTAATACGGAGAGGGCTAGCGTTATTCGGAATTATTGGGCGTAAAGGGCGCGTAGGCTGGTTAATAAGTTAAAAGTGAAATCCCGAGGCTTAACCTTGGAATTGCTTTTAAAACTATTAATCTAGAGATTGAAAGAGGATAGAGGAATTCCTGATGTAGAGGTAAAATTCGTAAATATTAGGAGGAACACCAGTGGCGAAGGCGTCTATCTGGTTCAAATCTGACGCTGAAGCGCGAAGGCGTGGGGAGCAAACAGGATTAGATACCCTGGTAGTCCACGCTGTAAACGATGAATGTTAAATATGGGAAGTTTACTTTCTGTATTACAGCTAACGCGTTAAACATTCCGCCTGGGGACTACGGTCGCAAGATTAAAACTCAAAGGAATTGACGGGGACCCGCACAAGCGGTGGAGCATGTGGTTTAATTCGATGCAACGCGAAAAACCTTACCACTTCTTGACATGGAAATCATACCTATTCGAAGGGATAGGGTCGGTTCGGCCGGATTTCACACAAGTGTTGCATGGCTGTCGTCAGCTCGTGTCGTGAGATGTTGGGTTAAGTCCCGCAACGAGCGCAACCCTCATCCTTAGTTGCTATCAGGTAATGCTGAGTACTTTAAGGAAACTGCCAGTGATAAGCTGGAGGAAGGTGGGGATGATGTCAAGTCATCATGGCCTTTATGGAGTGGGCTACACACGTGCTACAATGGTGTCTACAATGGGTTGCAAGGTGCGCAAGCCTAAGCTAATCCCTAAAAGACATCTCAGTTCGGATTGTACTCTGCAACTCGAGTACATGAAGTTGGAATCGCTAGTAATCGTGGATCAGCATGCCACGGTGAATACGTTCTCGGGTCTTGTACACACTGCCCGTCACGCCATGGGAATTGGTTTCACTCGAAGCTAATGGCCTAACCGCAAGGAAGGAGTTATTTAAAGTGGGATCAGTGACTGGGGTGAAGTCGTAACAAGGTAGCAGTAGGGGAATCTGCAGCTGGATTACCTCCTTAGGCTTTGTACGTAATTCACCATTTCAAATAATAGTGTCATTATGTACTATACTGCTGTCTTTACTTCTACTTTATTTTTTAATTTCTCGATAACGAAATTTTATGAGTAATAGGCCTCTTTCCCCATATTTACAAATATATAAAGTACAAGTTACTAGTTTTTTTTCTATTATGCATAGATTGACTGGTATCTTGCTATTTCTTTTATTAATCATACTTTCTTGGTATTTTATATTATATGTTTACTCCCCTAAGTTAATTATAGTAAGGTGCTTAAATGCATTATTGTTCACTCCTGTTGCTAAATTAGCTTATATCTTATGCTTTGTAAGCTTTGTGTATCATTTTCTTAATGGTATTCGTCATTTATTGTGGGATGCTGGGCTTAATTTAGAAATTGCTAGTGTTTTAAAAAGTGCTATGTTACTAACAATAATGCTATTTCTTTCTACTATGGCTTTTTTATTTATATTTATATGAGTCAATCTGTAAATTCAGTACATCATTGGTGGATCCAGCGTGTTTCTGCGGTGATTTTGTTATTTTTATTTCCTTGGTTTATTTACTCATTTTCTTGCACATTTTATGTTGATAGCCCTTTATCTTTTAATGAAAGATTATTTCAGGCTATTAATCATCCACTAGAGCTTTTGTTTTTTGTTATACTGGTGTTTTGCATTTTTTGGCATGCAGTTCTTGGAATGCAAGTAGTGTGCGAAGATTACATACACAGTGTACCTCTAAGAGTTTTTACGATTACTTGTATAAAGTACTTGTCGAGCATTACTTATATAATCCTCGCTTTTACAATCTTTGTCTTCTACAGGCATATTTTCTTGTAAAATTGCCAATTCTGTATTAATATATTATTAGTGTACTAGTTTTATCATTGAACTATAGTGATTTTGGTTTAGCAATATGTTAGAGGCATTGAAAAAGTGGGGAACAGACCTTACGCTAAAAGTGAAGGATCTATTTAGTTCATCTGAGTCTCAAGTTTATGTCAAAGATCTTAGAAAGGTAATGGTATATAAGGATGGGAGGAAATGCCAGTATCCAAAAAATTATGATCAAATTGTACAGTCTGCTAAAATCATAGAAAACAGGGATATGCATGGAAATGCTATACTAGATAACGATAAAAATCCAACCTATAAACTTTTGTATGGTCAAAAAGATGAGAATGGAAAACAACCAAGTTTCAGATTATCTTTAGTTACCGAAGATAAAGATAATGATAGATCTTATTTTACTATCAATTATATAGACAATCAGGATAAGCAAATTCCTATAGATTGGTTAAGTAAGTCATACTTTGAGCCATTAGGCTTTTCGAGAATGGATTTGAAAAAACACGTGCCAATTTTCGAAGCTCAAAAAACTAATGATCCTAAATATCCGTTTGAATTAACTCACTCTTCTGTACTAATGAAAAAGGTAAAAAATGGAGAATTACTATACACTAGTAATTATAAAAAATTAAGCACTAATTTTTCAGAAATTAGAGATCAAAATGGTAGTCTAGAGCTAGATAAAAGTCTGATATCTGTTCCTATTGTTTTTGCTGCGGGTTTAGCTAAGATTTGTGCTAGACTGCTGACTTTCATTCCTATAAAATTAGGAGAGAATTTGATAGCTAGAAAAAATCGAGTTGCAAAATCTTTTGGTTATCTTTTTTTCACTCCTGCAGTGGTAGTAAAAAATTTAGTAAATATGGGAGCTACAATACTTAAGGTTCCAATTTTATTATTTGTAGCAAATGAGAAAAAGTATGGTGATGCTTATCTTACTATGTCGAAACACCAATTGAAAGAATGTTGGAAAGAAATAAAAAGCGACTTTAATGTTGTTACAAATGGGGAAAGGCCAAAGCTGAAGCAGAAGGATCATAAGCCACTCAGTATAGTGGGCACATGGGATGAGCTTGACGCTAGAAGTCCAGGTATTGAAAGAGACTTGGAAAAGGCGCTGAATAAAAGTAGTGAAAGTATAGATAAATCCAGAGAATCAGGTGTTGGAGAAAGCTTAAAGGAGAAGCTGCAAAACAAAACTGATAAAAAAATAGCTGCAGCCGTTAATCAAAAAAGCAGCACTCCTCATATTGATAGAGAGATAGAAAGAAGACAAGACTCATCACGAAATGTAGGGATTCCATAATGCTCGTAGTCAACCATCACTTTAAATTACTTTTTACTTTAATCATCTCACAATAAAAACTTGCATGCATTTTGCCGTTAGTATAAGATATTAATCAAATAATTAATATCTTAATTAAATACGCCCTGTAATACTGTGTGGTGGTAGTGGCAGCAGACTTTGGCCTCTATCTAAGCCAAAGCAATTTCAGAAAATATTTAGTCAGAATACTATGTTTCACAACACTTTGTTGAGGCTAAAAGGCGATTATATGCCACCCATCATTACCACAAATATACAATATGAGTCATTATTGATGCAGGAATTACATTCATTACAGGAATGTAAAGTAGTTTTTGAACCAGTTAAAATTGGGACAGCGGCAGCAACACTAATTGCTGTGCTTCTCTGCGATAGGAACGAGACAATCTTAGTTCTGCCTTCAGACCATTTTATAGGTGATTTGAATAGTTTTTATGTTTCTATTGAGAAAGCGTCTAAGCTAGCCTCTGAAACTGACTCTATAGTCACTTTTGGGGTAAAGCCTCATGAATTCAATTCTGAATACGGCTATATAAATGCAGTATATGGTCAGAAAGAAAAATGTCATATAGTAAAAGATTTTACAGAAAAACCCGAGCGTAAGGTAAGTAACGATCATTATTGGAACTCTGGAATATTTGTGTTTAGAGCAAAACGCTATATAGATGAGATAAAAAAAATTGCTCCGACTCTCTATAATTTATGTTGTGAAAGTATAAAGCATTTTGTATCACGAGAGAGATTTCTGTATTTAGAACAGCAAAATTGTGCAGGAATGGGTGATACATCTATTGATCACCTAGTGATAGAAAAAGCAGAAAATATTGTAATGATAGAAGCCAATTTCGATTGGATGGATGTTGGCACTTGGGGTTCAGTTTTAGAGTTAAGTAAGAGATTTAATAAGAATTTTGAGTCGTTTCAAGCTGTAACCAAAGGAAGAGAGCCAGTTTTGATGACAGAAAATGATGCAAAAAATTTACTAGGTAGAGTTTATAAACGGCCAAGTAAGAGCCTAATGTTGTTCATTAATAAAGTTAAGGAAGTAAAGCCAATAAGGAAAGAGGTTAAGCCATGGGGATTTTATAGTGTAGTTTTAATGGGCAAGGATTTTCTTATAAAATACCTTTTTATAAATCCACTGAGCTGCACTTCTAAGCAATTTCACCACTATAGAGATGAATACCATATAATACTATCAGGGGTTGGATGCGTGAGTTTAGATGACAAAACATATGCTATAACAAAAAATCATGTAGTAGAGATTCCAAGGAAGGTGTTTCATAAAATTGAGAATAAAAGTACAGGATTTCCTCTTGAGATAGTTGAGTTTCAGGTAGGAAAGTTTTTATCTGATAATGATATAGTAAGATTGGACGATATATATGGAAGGTCTTAATATAGAATATTGAATATATTCTATAAGCTTGCTAAATTTAGACAACCTAATTTGAGGTAAAGGAAAAATTACAGTTATATGAAGCATAAAAAGTATGATATTTAAATCTTAGTATAATGTCTATTGCCTTTGAATTTACTATGGCTATTCGCTATTTGCGAGCAAAGAATTCTAGATTTTGCTCTATAATGGCCTTGTTTTCTATTATTGGTATTGCTCTTGGAGTTGCAACGCTAATAGTAGTAATGTCTGTAATGAATGGGTTCAGAGCAAAGCTGCTCGACTCTGTACTTGGCATTAATGGTCATATTAATGTTTACTTTGATAGAAGCATAAATTCAGATTACCACGCAGTGTTAAAATCTATTGAGAAAATCCCAGGTGTATTAAAAACTACTTCTATGACTAATGATCAAGTGATCGTTGCAGCAAATAGTGGAATTGTGGGTAGCGTAGTCCGTGGTGTGTCAACTAAAGACTTACTTAATAATACTACCGTTAAGAATAATGTAGTTATGGGTAACGTGGAAAAATTCGATGAAGGTATCATAATAGGGGCAAGATTAGCAGAAGCTTTGAATATTGATTATGGTGATAACATTATGCTTATATCACCTGAAGGATTTGATGCACTGTCTGGTGAAATACCAAAAATGAAAGAATATAAAGTTGTAGCAATATTTGATATGGGTATGTTTGAGTACGACAATACCTTGATGTATATGCCCATGAAATCAGCTCAGGCTTTTTTTAATTATAAAGATAGTGTGAGAAATATAGAAGTGTTTATAGACGATATTGCTGCGGCTAATAAGCTAGCAAATGCTATAGTAGAAGAAACAGGAATGAAAGCTGAAAGTTGGCAATCTCAGCAAAGCCATTATGTTAATGCTTTAAAAACTGAAAGAAATGTGATGTTTTTAATTCTTACTTTGATTATAGTTGTAGCAGCATTTAATATTGTTTCAAGTTTGATGATGATAGTGCAAGAAAAGAAATCCGCAATTGCAATTATGCGTACGTTTGGTGCAACAAGTGGAAGCATTATGCGCATATTTTGTGCTTGTGGATTGCTGATTGGTTTTACAGGAACTTGTCTTGGCTCTATTATAGGGGTTGTTTTTTCTCTCAATATTGAAAGTATTAGAGTGTTTTTAGAAAACATTACCAACATCAAACTGTTTGATCCTATGATATACTTTTTTTCAAGTTTGCCAGTGATATTAGTCTCTCAAGATGTGATTAACATTTCTGCACTTGCATTGTTCTTATCATTTTTAGCGACAATTCCTCCTACATTACAAGCAGCTGCTCAAGATCCTGTGGAGATATTACGTTATGAATGATACTTGGAAAAAATGCATAGGTTGGTTCTTAATTATATTGTTGTTTGTTAGCTATATTACAATAAATAACATAATATTTTTTAAAATAAATCAGCAAGAGAGTGAAAATAGTATAAGTATTGTAACGGAAAAGATAGATGAACTTAAAATGTTGCTTGAAGTTAATCAAATTAAGGTAGAGAAAAAGATATTTGATTTAAAGAGAAATCTGCACACTCAATGTGAGCAAGGTGACGGTAGTTCAAGGCATAAGAACCTCGCAAAGTTGCTGCTACTTGTGATTAAGATGAAGAATTCGTTATTGCAAGAAGCCAAGTTTGATAATCATATAAATTCAATAAAGCCTTTGATATCAGAGCTTGACGATCCAGAAATAGAAAATGCAGTAAATGAATTGGAAAATTTGAAAGAGGTAGATACTTTACGCGGGTTGAAATTGTCTTTTGAGAAGAACATGACTGTTATTAACTACAATAAAAGTAACTTGTTTAAAAAAATCATTTCAAATTGGATAAAGATAGATGATCGTAGTGATCCACTCAGGTTAAAGCTTGCAGAAATTGAAGAATTAATAAGCGATAATGATTGGCAGAGCATAGCCACCGCAATAAGTGACTTAACATACCCAGAATTCAAACCATGGCTTAATAAATTGAATGATTTTATTGTAGCTTTCAAGAATACTTCAATAATATATCGTCACTTATTACAATACATCTCATGATTTATTTTATAATTTTTGCTTTTTCGTTTTTATTTGGCATATGGATCAAGGTAAGTGGTGAAGTAATAAAATTGGAATTAGGCAATTACACTATAAGTATTGATCTATATTTCGTTATTCTTGCTTGCGTAGTCTTATTATTTTTATTGATTGCAGTTGCACGTTTTTGTTCTTCTATTTCATCAACATTTGCTAACATAAAAAATAGAAGAAGAAGTAGGGAAGAATTGCTTCTCTTTGAAGCTTTCTTTAGCTTAGACTTAGGTAATATAGAGAGCACCAATAAGCTAATTAAAAATCTAAATGAAGAAAGTGATAAATTATCTTTAGTAAAGCTCTTTAATTCAGGTAAAACGGGAAATTACAGCTTTTTCAGCCATAATTTAACGAGTATTGCAAGTAAAAATCGCAACTTAGCTCTACTTCTGATCAATAAACTGATTATTCACCTAAAGCAAGAAAGGTTAGTCTTTCAAAAATTTATAGAATATTGCTCTAGTTCAATTAATGATAAAATTTTGTCTATTCCCTTTCAAATAGAGCATTGTATATTGCAAGAAGATTGGATAAATGCAATTTCAAAGTTAAAGGAAGCTATCAAATTCAATATTTTTCTTCCCTTTGATCGTAAAAAGATGTTAGCGGTTTTTTATTGCGCTTTAGCAAAGCAATACGAAAGTAAAGGAAGTTTTTACAAAGCTATAGATTATTTAGCTAAAGCACAAAGTTATTATGCAACTTTTCAGCCCATCAATTATTTAAAGGCAGAATTATATATCAAGCTTGAAAAAATCAGAAAAGCTTCCACAGTATTAGAGGAAGAGTATAGAGTAAATCCTACTCTTCAATCAGCTAGAATGTATATCAAGTTAAATAATAAAGGCGCTGAAAGACTATATAACTTACGCCCTGATTATTATTTTAGTTATTGCTTGCTTGCTTTGTCTTCAATTAGCTTAGGGAAATATGATCTTGCAAGTCAGCATTTAGATATTGCTATGAAAAAAGCTAATTACATATCAATCTACCTTGTTATGGTACAGCTCAAGATTATGCTACAAGAGTATGATCAAGCAATTTACTGGCTAAATAAGATGGACTCAGAAGCTGTGCCTGATCCAGGTTGGAAATGTGTTGATTGTAATAAAGAGCTAAAGCAATGGGATTATAAGTGCTCAAGTTGCAATAGTCTTAATTGTATTTACCTTATATTATAAGACTCCATAAGGTGTGATACTTTTACATCGAGATTGCTTTAATATAATCTTTATCTCAAAACAGTAAATCTGTGAGTTTCTTAGTTAGGTTTGACTCCAATGTCAAAAAAACTTGTTTTTAGACATTACCAGTTATATATTTTAATAAATTAGAATTATATACAAAATGAAGAGCTTAAAGGAATTATCCTTAAGAATTAAAAATATTAAGTCTGTGCAGAAAATCACGAAAATAATGCAAATGGTTTCTGCAGCAAAGTTATTACAAAGCCAAAAGAAATTATCAAATTCAAAATTGCATATATCTAAGCTGCATAGCATTATTTCTTCACTAGCGCTATCAGCGGATCAAGAGTTACTAGCAAGAATTCTAAATATCAATAATGAAGATTCTTTCCTAGTATTTATTATTGCATCTGATCGTGGTTTATGTGGCAGCTTTAACTCCTCTGTTGTTAAATTCAGTCAGGAGCATATAAACAAATTAATTGCAAATGATAAGAAAGTAGACATTGTTTTTTTTGGTAAGAAAGCTTTTGAGACAGGCAAAAATAGATTTAATTCTAAAAATATCTTGAAGGTTGAAAATAGTAAGGGAATCACACTAAAGCGTGTGGAAGCCTTGGTTAGTGATATAGATCTAAGTAAATACAATAAAGTTAAGGTTTTTTACAGTAAATTCTATAATACCTTCATGCAAAAGCCAATATTAGAAACAATAAAACCATGGAGTAAAGACTCATTATTAATTGATAATTCTGTAGTTAGTCCTCTAACAGATTACAGCTATGAGTATGAACCACAAAATATTGAGTTTATTTTAAAATCTTTGACTCAAGATTATGTTACAGCTGCTCTTTATTCTGCTTTACTTGAAAGTGCAGCAAGTGAAAATAGTGCTAGGATGGTTGCTATGGAATCAGCAAACAGAAATACAAAAGAAATGCTAAATAAACTAGCATTACTTTATAATCGTTCTCGTCAAGCAGCAATTACAACTGATTTGATTGAAGTTATAGGTGGTGCAGAATCTTTATAGAAACTCAAGGAATGAAAAATGAATATATTAAATATTGCAGCAGATATCACTAAACTAATAAAAAAGCAGAATCAAGACGCAGAAGTTACAATATATGAAACTAATAAGACCTCGGTTTCTCAGCGTCTGTCAAAAATTGAACAAATATCACAATCTAAAAACTGTACTGTCGGAATTAGAGCTATAGCAGGTAAGAACAAAGCTGCGTATATTTCCACAAACGATTTGAATAATCTTAGTAGTGCAGTGAGCCAAGTGGTGGAAATGGCAAAGAATGCCCAGGAAGATCCTTATATTAGTTTTGCTGTAGATGGCAGTAATTATATCTCTTCTGCAGATTTAAATATCTCAGATAATAATGTTGTAACAATTGATAAATTAAAAGAAATTACTGAAGCTGCAGAAAATTCAGCTCTTGCACATAAAAATATTATTAATTCCGAAGGAGCTTCATCTTCACATACTTCAGTAAATACAGTATTATCAACCGTTTCTGGTTTTGTTGGTTCATTTAGTAAGTCAACTTTTGTTAATCAGGTTTCTGTTGTTGCTGGAGAAAAGAGTGAAATGAAAATAGGCTACGATTACGATGTAGCATGCAACTTCAGTGATTTAAAAACACCGGAGTCAATAGGGAAAGAAGCAGCAAAAAGAGCAATAGATCAATTGGATTCATGTACAATCAGGACAGGCAAATTTCCGGTTGTTTTTGAAAAAAGAGCAGCAAAAGAGCTAGTAAAGAGCTTTGCTTCTGCCATAAATGGTAGCAATATTGTAAATAATAGCTCTTTTTTGAGAAATAGTTTAAATACTCAAATTTTTAATACTGAGATTAGCATTATCGATGATCCATTGTTACCAAGAGGTATAGTATCAAGACCATTTGATGGGGAAGGAATGATGAGTAGGAGAAATGAATTTGTAAAAAATGGAGTACTACAAAACTGGATTTTAGATCTATATTCGGCTAAGAAATTAAACTTGGAAACGACCGCAAATGCAACTCGTACAAGTAATGCTGCAATTATTCCTTCAGCTAGTAACTTCTATTTCAAAAATGGTAATAGGTCATTTAAGGAATTAATTGAGGAAGTAAAAGAAGGAATATATGTAACTGATTTATTTGGTTTTGGTATTAATTTAATCAATGGCGACTATAGTCAAGGTGCATGCGGATTTTTTATAGAAAATGGTAAAATAACTGACCCAATACACGAAATTACTGTTGCTGGCAATTTGAAAGATATGTTTAGCAATTTGGTTGTTGCAAATGATCTAACTTTCTGTGGGCAATTTAATTCACCAACGATTAAAGTTAGTGAAATGACAGTAGCAGGTTCACTTAGTGATTAAAAATTTTAGTTGCATTAAGTACAATAATTGTGTACTATTACTATGTAATGTTAAGAATAGACTATGGAGTATAGGAGTTTAGTTGCAGTAACTAAGCTTAAAGCATTCTAAATCGTAATTTCAAAGTTTTTCATCACATTAATAATATTAGTTAGTAGTTTAGGAGTTATCCATATGGAATTTGGTAATATAAAATGGTTTAATGTTGAAAAAGGCTATGGTTTCATCAAGCCAGAAGGTAAAGGTGAGGACGTTTTTGTACATGTTAGTACATTAGAACGTTCAGGAATAAGACCTGATGCACTTCGAGGAGAGGATAAAAAGAAAGGAATGAAAGGGGAAAGAGTAAGTTATGAGCTTAAAGAGGAGCGTGGTAGGAACGGGGAAGATAAAAAGTCTGCAATAAATTTAAGATTAGAAGATTAGTCTATCGTGAAGCTTTTTAATAGGGTAATGTATTGTGAGTAATTTTCATGAAATGGGGCTTCCAACTTTGCTTAGGCAAGCTCTAAGTAAAAATAATCTTTGTGTTCCAACCCCGATTCAAATGCAAGCGATTCCTCTAGCTCTCCAGGGCAAAGATATTCTTGGATCTGCTCAAACGGGAACTGGAAAGACTTTGGCATTTGCTATTCCACTGGTTGCTAAATTGCTGAATGAGCCAAGCATTGGTTCAGCTTTAGTCATCGTGCCAACCAGAGAGCTTGCTCATCAGGTAACAAATGAGATAAGAAAACTCTTATCTCAAAATTCTGTACTAAGAGTCGCTTTGTTGATTGGAGGTGAGCCTATTTTTAGGCAGCTAAATCAGCTTCAGAAAAAACCACAAATCATAATAGGTACTCCTGGTCGTATTATAGATCATATTGAGCGTAAAGCTTTGATTACTCGCAATGTCAGCACTCTTGTACTTGATGAAACGGATCGTATGTTTGATATGGGCTTTGGAATTCAAATTGAAGGGATCATGAAATATCTGCCAAAAATACGTCAGACTCTTATGTTTTCTGCAACTCTTCCTAGTGATATAGTTAAACTTACTGAGAAGTACCTTAATCAGCCAGAGCGTGTTTCTGTTGATTGTCAGGCTACAATTTCTGCAAAAATTAAGCAAGAAATTGTTTATGCATCAGAATCAGAAAAATATGGAAAACTTATTACACAATTATGTCAGCGCAAAGGATCGATCATTATTTTTGTCAAAACAAAGCGAGGAGCGGATCAGCTAGCTGACAAATTGCACAAAGATGACTATAGCGCTTTGGCAATTCATGGTGATTTAAGGCAGCACAAGCGTGAAAGAGTCATTAATTCTTTTCGTCGTGGCCGCAATCAAATCATGGTTGCAACAGATGTTGCTTCTCGCGGCCTTGATATTCCGTGCATTCAACATGTTATCAATTATGATGTACCACAATCGCAAGCTGATTATGTTCATCGTATAGGTAGAACTGCACGTGCGGGAGCTGAAGGATTTGCATTATCTTTTGTTACACCTCAAGATAAGAGAAGACTGCCTGCACTAGCAGATAAAGAAGGAGAGCCAAATTTTGATTGTAGTATGCAATCTCAAAAACGTAACAGCAAAAAGATCTTTAAAAGGCCAAGTACGTTAAAGGCTAAATACGGTAGAAAAAAGATCAATGTATTTAAGAAGAAAAGCAGAGTACTAGAAAAAGCGTATTAATGTACTTAACTATTCTTCTATTCTTTAAAAGCTCCAGTAAGCTTGCTGCAAAGTGAAGTGATTGGAGGATGGTAGAAAGAATATATAGCTAGCCCAAATTAGATTTACCTACAATTTGATAATCTTAATTCTGCTGCTTATAACGTTTTGAGATTATCACAACGGTATAATGTTAGGCTGTGTGGACTATAATCTGTAGCTTCATTCAATTTGGCTACAACGAGCTGCTAGATTTCAGTTTTTTTAATAATTGTGTGCTACTAATTATATATAAATTTACACTTTTAAAGATAATAGATGATTTCTAAAAATTTGGAGGCAAGTTTAAATAGAGCGTTACAGATTGCTTCTGATTGTAAGCTTAAATATGCAAAAGTGGAACATTTGTTGCTAGCATTAACCAAAGATGTGGATGTAAATTATGTTTTATCAAGATATAACATCAGAGCTGGTGAAATCATAAATATAGATAATATTATATTAAGGAATGATAATGGTAATAATACAAAAGGTTTTTTACAAGACAACTCCGAATTAACTGTCAACAAAGTTGAGCCTGATGTGCTATTTCAACGCATAGTACATAAAGCCATGATACGAGCTCATCGTCTGGGAAGAAAAGAAATAAATGGAGCAAGTATTCTATTAGAGATTCTGTCTGAGCAAGATTTATACATTGAAGAGCTATTACGCAAACAGAATGCAAAGGATTCTAATTTGATTTATAACATATCCAATATAAAATATTCAGGTGATATAGAAGAATATGTAACTAATCGCAAGATAAAACTTGATAAGAATAACGATATCTCTACTGTAGCAAATAAAGGTGAATTATTAAAAGATGAAGCAGTTCTGCAAAATTATTGTAGAAATTTAAATGATTATGCAAGAAGCAAAAAAATAGATTATGTCATTGGTCGTGATTATGAATTAAATCGCACTATAGAAATCTTGCTAAGACGCAGAAAAAATAACCCTTTATATGTCGGAGAACCAGGTGTTGGTAAAACAACAATAGTTGAAGGCTTGGTATTGAAAATTATTGAAGGTAGTGTTCCGAGTGTACTGAGATCGAGCATAATTTATGCTTTGGATTTAGGCTCACTTCTTGCAGGAACACGCTATAGAGGTGACTTCGAAGAGAGAATAAAATCTATAATAAAAGTAATTGAGGCAAAACCTGGCGCTATTCTTTTCATTGATGAAATACACACTATTATTGGAGCAGGTTCAACAAGTGGCAGCTTTCTTGATGCTGGTAATCTGCTCAAACCTGCACTTGCAAGAGGTGCGTTGCGTTGTATAGGTGCAACTACATATAGAGAATATAGCAATAGCTTTGAAAAGGATAAAGCATTAGCAAGGAGGTTTCAAAAAATTAATGTAAAAGAGTCTTCTATTAATGATACAGTAAAGATACTAGATGGTATAAAGCATTACTATGAAAGGTATCATGGAGTGTATTACACGAAACATGCCATTAAATCTGCAGCTGAACTTTCACACAAGTATATCACTGGGCGAATATTACCTGATAAAGCAGTTGATGTTATAGATGAAGCAGGGGCATATTGTAAGTTACAAAAAAACAGGCGAAAAGTTATAAACAGTAGAGACATTAAGAGTACTATCGCTAGGATTACAAACGTACCTTGCGGGTTTGATGATATGCAAAGAGTAAAATCTTTGAAAGAAAATCTCAATAGGGCCATTTTTGGTCAAGAGCAAGCGATAGAGTTTCTCGTTAATTCTATTAAAATTGCTAAATCTGGTCTGAGAAGTTACAATAAACCCTTGGCAAAGTATCTTTTTGCAGGGCCAACTGGTGTAGGTAAGACTGAGCTTGCGAAGCAGCTAGCACAAAATATGGGTATGAACCTTATTCGGTTTGATATGTCTGAGTATATGGAACCTCACACAATATCTAGAATGATTGGTTCCCCTCCTGGATATGTGGGTTACGACCAAGGTGGATTGCTTACAGAATCTGTATCTAATAATCAATATAGCGTAGTACTTCTTGATGAAATTGAGAAAGCTCATAGTGATATTTATAATATATTACTACAAATCATGGATTATGGGTGTGTTACAGACACTTACGGACGTAAGGTTAATTTTTCCAATACGATCTTAATTATGACAACCAATGCAGGGGCATTTGAACGTAACAAAAGTTCTATTGGCTTTGGGTATAAAAACTTCAACATCAGTGACAGCGAAAAAGCAATGGAACGGGTTTTTAGCCCTGAATTTCGTAATCGTCTTGATGCAGTCATTTCCTTTTCTGATTTGGATGCGGATGTCATTTTGCACATTGTGGATAAATTTATTCAGGAATTAAAAAAACAACTTGTGCAAAAGGGTATAAGCTGCTCAGTGGAAGAAGAAGTAAAGTCTTATCTTGCGCAAACAGGTTATAGCAAAGAAATGGGAGCACGCCCAATAGAGAGGCTGATTGAAAAAGAGATAAAAAGTCATTTGGCTGAAGAAATACTGAATCGTCGATTAATTAAAGGAAAGAAATTAAGGATTTATATTGGTAAACACGGAATTGCTTTTGATATAGTTTAAATTCTTGCTTGAGTATTAAATTTGTAGTATAGTCACTATTTTTTAATTAGGCTATAGTGGCAAGTTTAACCAGAAATCAATATTACAGTAATCAAGATTTACGGAATTTATTTTCAAGGCTGGGAATAAAAGCGGAAGAAGTAATAAGTCAGGAGTTTGATGATGTACTTAAGTTAGTTGAGCGGCGCTTTAGAAGAGCTTCATTAAAATGTCACCCTGATAAAGTAGTAGGAGAGAAAGAGAAAAAAATAGCTGAAGAAGAGTTTAAAAAACTTAGTGCAGATAAAGATAGGCTAGAGCAATATCTTAACGACTTAAAAGCAGCTGGCATATCTATAACATTACAGCGAGAAGTGCAGGAAAAACAAAGGAGAATCAATGAGATTCTATTGCGTAGAGAGAAAGCTGTGAATAGAGCATGTTTATTTTTTATATTAGCAAATGTGGTACTTGGTCCGTCGCCTCAAGTCAAATATTGCTTATCACAACTTGCTAACAGTGGCAAAGTGCAAAATATTGCTTATAAATTTTATGCATTCAGCATCGGAGTTTGGCCATGGTTATTTATTATATCCTTTTGTAGTATTATCTATGCAGCAAGTAAACAAAGAGGCTCACAAGAAGGAAATATGGATAGATTCAACCGAAGGTTTAATTTACTTATTGCTGCTGATAATTATGTGATATGTATTGCAGTAGCGTTTGCTGTGTGCAGTTTAGCATCGGAAATTGCACAAAATGGCTGGCCTGTTCAATATGGAACAATGCTGATAGTTAATTTGGCATTGGATTTATTATTGATTGCTTTACTTAGAACTTTTACGAAAGCTTCTGAATTATATAGTGAGCACTGCATCCAGCGTTTATACGAAGAAGATGCAGAATTTAGCTACAAGGAAAAGTTTTCATGGTATGACTATAAATTAGTGCTTATGCCGCTCATTCTTCCTATTGTTAAAATGTATTTTGAAGATTTAATTCAAGAAAAACCACAACAGCACACCACCGATCCTAAAGTTACACCTTTAAATATAGGTGTAGGAGCAAGAGTATAAAAAGGTCTTTGCTTCAACTATAGTTTTTGCTACACTTTAAGTAAATTTGAAGATATTAATGAGTGAAGAAGTAAAAAAAATCCTAAGTTATTACGAAAGTGAAAATCCTGGAGTAAAAGCAAATCTTGCTCGTATTCTTATGCATGGAAAACTTAGTGGAATTGGCAAGTTAGTAATTCTTCCTGTAGATCAAGGATTTGAGCATGGGCCAATAAAAAGTTTTGAAGTTAATCCTGATGCTTACGATCCGCATTATCATTTTCAGCTTGCAGTTGATTCGGGAGTAAGCGCATATGCTGCTCCGCTTGGTATGATCGAAGCTGGTGCTTCAACTTATGCTGGAATGCTACCACTTATTTTGAAGCTTAATAGTGCTAACTCCTTGCACTCGAAAAACTTAACTTCTGATCAAGCAATAACTGCTTCTGTAAAAGATGCGCTGCGTTTGGGTTGCGTAGCTGTTGGGTTTACTATATATCCTGGTTCTGCTAAGTGCTTCGATATGATGGAAGAAGCTCGCGAAATTATAGCTGAGGCTAAGTCTTGCGGCCTTGCCGTAGTGCTATGGTCTTATCCACGCGGTGAAGGAATTTCCAAAGAAGGCGAAACAGCAGTTGATGTTATTGCCTATGCTGCGCACATAGCAGCTTTACTTGGCGCTAATATAATCAAAGTAAAACTTCCAATTAACTATTTGGAAAGGGAGAAAATAGAAACAGAAAATATTGAGTCATTATCTAAAAGAATTGAATATGTTAAAAGATCTTGTTTTGCAGGGAAAAGAATAGTAGTTTTTTCTGGTGGCGAGTCGAAATCAGTGAATGACATATGCAATGAAGCGAAAGAAATTAAGCAAGGCGGTGGTAATGGTTCAATTATCGGGCGTAACACTTTTCAAAGAAAAAGAGAGGATGCTTTATCTATGCTAAAAGATATAATGGATATCTATGCATAAAAAACGGCTGGGTGGCAGAATGGCTTATGCAGAGGACTGCAAATCCTTTTATACCGGTTCAATTCCGGTCCCGGCCTCTTACTCCAATTAGATCGTTTTTTCTTCTGAAATTTTAACAAGAAGTGTGGCTTTTAATGAAATATTAAAAAAAATAAGATACTATATTCAAAATATAAGCAGTAAAATGCCAAAGAGATTAACAGAAGTTTTATTATTAATTGGTTTGCCCTTCTTGCTTACCAGTTGCACTTTTCACTATTTATTAAAGAGCTCGTATACTCATCTTGCACCAGAAAAGTACCCTTCATCCAACAAACAGCCGGTTTACGTCGGTACAGCTTACAGTGCACAGACTATATATAATGCGTTATTTAATGACTTTCTGTTAATAGGTAAGTCATCATTCACAGCCAAACATGGGCGTGCTAGTCAATATGTTAACTATGGAAGAGAAGTTGGAGCAAATGTGATAATCGTATCATTTCAAAATATGCAAAAGGATAAAGAGCATTTTAGCATCACAGAAAAACTATTATGGGACACAAGCTTAACAACATTTCATACAAGGACCATTATAAACTTTGATCAGGACGTACTCTTTCTAAAAAAGGTAGGTGATGCAAAAGCTCCATGGGAATATGTCAAAGGAGAATTCAAGCTTCACGAAAAAGACGATACTGATCCATATCTAGGGAATTGGGTAGGATATAGAATATGCAAGATTGCAATATCTTCTTCAGAAGATGAATACTTAGGATTTGTAAATGAAGATAATTGTAAAGAAAAATCTGGAATAAATAAGATGCTTGCTTGGAAAAATGGGGATGTAAGGTTGCGGATTAATAAACAATCAAAACAGGGATTTTATTTAAATCGAAATAAGATTCCTATACTAATAAAATCTCAAATTAACAAATTTGGCTACCTCGAATTAGTAGATAAAAATACTGATCAAGTTCTGGTTTCCCTTCAGAAAAATTAGTTTTTACTACTCATAGAAACTATATACTTACTATTTTGATAAACCTCAAGCTTTCTAAGTTATTCTTGTTGCATGGTAAAAAATAAACTAAAAATAAGCAAAGTGTTTTACAAAATGATATTACGTAATTTATTGTTTTTACTGCCGCCTGAAATCGCTCACTCCTTGGTAATAACGGCGTTAAAAAAGATGCCCTGTAAGAAACCTATAGAACTACCTAAGTCTTTAAATGTAAACTTTTTTGGTAATAAAATTAGGAGTCCTGTAGGTCTTGCTGCAGGTTTTGATAAAAATGCGGAAGTTGTAAAGCCGATGCTCTCATTTGGTTTTGGATTTATTGAGGCTGGTACTGTAACTAAACATCCCCAATATGGAAACAAAAAACCGAGAATTTTTCGATTAATTAAAGATGAAGGAATAATTAATAGATTGGGATTTAATAATAAAGGAGTAGACTATTTTCTTAAACAGATAAGTAAAACTAAACTTGGTGATTGTATTTTTGGTATAAATATAGGAAGAAACAGTACATCAAAGGACCAAATCAGCGATTATGTTGATTTAATAAAGATAGTATATGGAAAGAGCAATTATATAGTACTGAACATCTCATCCCCAAACACACCTAACTTGCGCGATTTGCACAATAAACAAGAATTATCCAAATTGTTGAAATCTATCACTCTAACCCGGAAATCAATCGATAGCTCTGAATCCATACCGATAATATTAAAAATTTCTCCAGATATAGATCAGCAAACAAAAGAAAATATCGCTGAGCTTACACTAGAATATAAAATTGACGGCTTAATAGTAAGCAACACTACGATAAGTCGAGATTCTTACTATAATGAGAGTGGTGGGTTGAGCGGCAGACCATTGTTTCAACTTTCAACCGAGTTATTGAGTGATATGTACAAGCTTACTAAGAGCAGGATTCTATTGATAGGATGTGGGGGAGTTTCAAGTGGTATTGACGCATATGAAAAAATAAAGGCAGGAGCCTCTTTAGTACAACTGTACACTGCTCTCGTATATCAGGGGCATCAAGTTGTGAACAAAATCAATCTGGAGCTTGCAGAATTGGTAAAAAGAGATGGATTTAGTAACATTACTGAAGCAGTGGGTTGTATACATTGATTTTGGAAGTTATTGATATTGTTTTAGTAAAGTAGAGCTAACTTTTTAGTGTAAAGGTATGATAGGGAGTGCTTTTCTTTTGAATGATGAACATGAAAGTTTTGAACGATATAATATCTAAAGTTATTAATTATAAATTTACAGATCATGCAATATTAGAAGAGGCATTAACCCATCCAAGCGTAAATAAAAGGAATAGCGAAGACCAGATCGTAAGCTACGAAAGGCTAGAGTTTTTGGGCGATAGTATTTTGAACATGGTTGTATCTGCTATGCTGTTTAAAATGTTTCCTGAAGAAAAAGAAGGAGCATTGGCAAAAAGAAAAACGGATCTAGTTTGTGGCAGTACCATTGCTAATGTTGCTAAAGAAATAGAGTTAGGTAACTTTATCATCATGAATAATAGTGAACGTTGCAACGGAGGGAAATGTAACTTAAAAAATTTAGAAAATTCGCTTGAGGCACTAATAGGTGCAATTTATATTGACGGTGGACTTGAGAGTGTTGAAAAATTTATTATCCGACATTGGGAAAAGCTAGCTAAAGACATCCTCGATCCTCCTCAAGATCCTAAAACTTCACTGCAAGAATGGACTCAGAGAAATAAATTACCTTTACCAAAGTATGAGCTTGTAAAACAAACTGGACCAGCACACAATCCTGAATTTACTATATCAGTTTGCATAGAGAGTTATGACAAAGTTTCTGCATGCGCTCCTAGTAAGAAAATTGCTGAACAAAAAGCTGCTGAGTTGATCCTAGAAAAAATTAAAAAAACGACTTAGTTTAATCAAAATAGCCGTTAGCATAAATTTAAAGTAAGCTAAGCTCTTTAGTTCAGCTTACATATTTTTTTATCTCAGCCAGAATCTTATCAGATTGACTTTCATCTGAATTTAAATCAGCTACAAAGTGTGTGACATATTTTCCTTCAGGGCCAATAAGGTATATTATTGAAGAATGGTTAATTTCCTCTTCTCCACCTACTTTGTTTGCATATACTTTATACTTTGCAACTACTTCATCTATTTTTTGTCTTTCACCAGTTAGCATTTGTATTCTATGGTCAAATTGCTGCTGAAATTCTTTAAGCCTTTCTATGTTATCGCGCTCAGGATCAACTGTGATAAAAAATGTTTGTATCTTATTGTCAGTTTCCTTATCTAACTTTGCAAGTGTTTCTGAAATTATTCCGAGGTTCATAGGGCAAATTCTTTTGCATGAGGAAAATCCGAAAAAAATCATCATATACTTATTTTTAAAATCACTACTGCGTACTGTTTGTCCGTCTTGATTAATCAAAGAAAAATCCCCACCTATTTTAATTTCTGTATTTTGTGAAACAAATATGCCTTGCTTGGTAAAATAACAATAACCTAAGAAGATAGCTGCTACTGTTATTAGCAAACTAGACAATAACCTTATAAACTTTATCATTAAAGCGTTTCCAATAAAGTTAAATCATATCTTGATTAGTTGATTGATTCAATATATTCCTTCCAAAGTGGGTTGTTAATTTTATCTAACAATTTCTTATGCTCATCAATTTCTTTACTACTTGGTGAATGTTCTCTGCGAGCTAAATTACGCACTTTATGCTGAATAAACGTAGAGTTATTGTCCTGAGCACATTCATTATTAAATAAAAAGGTTTGCAATCCTCCTGTAAGCTCAACATAGACCTTTGCAAGCAATTGAGCATCAACTAATGCTCCATGCAACTCTCTACCTTCCAACGATATATCAAAACGTTTACATAATGCATTTAAAGAAGCAGGTGATCCTACAAACTTTTTTCTTGCAAGTGGTAATGTATCTAGCACTCTATCTGAGGAAATTAACCCAGCATTTAACTTGCCTAACTCCATATTAAGGAACTTAATATCAAATTCAGCATTATGAATTACCAAGATGTCATTAGATATGAAGTCAAGAAATTCAAGTGCAACATCTGAAAATAGTGGCTTATCTTCCAAAAACTCCTCACTAATACCATGAATCTTAAATGAGTGGTAAGGTATATCTCTCTCTGGATTAAGATATCGATGAAATGTTTTACCTGTTGGAATACGGTTAACTAGTTCTACACATCCTATCTCAATAATTCGATGGCCAGACTCAGTGTCAAGACCTGTAGTTTCAGTATCAAGTACTATTTCTCGTAGCCTACTTTCCATAGGTGTAACTAATCTTACTTGTCATTTGCTGTTAAATTTTTATCGGTACTTGCCTTCTTATAGTTAATGGAAACAAGCAACCAGGTTGGATCTGATGAATTAATATTTTTTTTGAATTGCCATACATCCTCAACTTTGTTAATAGTAGACATACTACCTGATATGATGTCTCCTTCACCATTCTTAACGAAGTGAATTTGCTCTGAAAGGAAGTATACTGCAATAAATACTACGTTTTTTACTAGCTTTATTTCTAAGATTTTTTGTGAAACAATAGAAACAATTATAGACTCGTGTATCTCTTTACGATGTTTAATCTTATCCACAAAGCTATTATACAAATCTTTGTCCAGAAGAGATTTTAATTGAGGTAAATTTCCTTGGTTGAAATATTTAATTATTAATTCAAAAGCTATGCTTGAACCTTCTATAAAATTGGAAATAGAGAACTTTCTGTTTTTTTGTAATATTTGTTCATAAGTAGCTTCTATTGAACTTTTGTTATTGCTATAAGTATAATCTTCGATATTTTCTACCACATCCTCGTTACTTTGACTTACATCTAATACACCTGTTAGCTTTTTTAGATTGAGACTGGATGATCTTCCTAAAGAATTATATAAGCGTGAAAAAATAAACGCCGCTAGTAAAGCATATATTACAAGCTCTATCATGGTAACTTACTCCTTGATATATAAAGTATCTAAATATTATTAATTATTGATAAAAATATGTTTTTCATATTAACCTATAGTTAGGTTTACTATTCATTTGTAAATGGATATATTATATAAGAAAGTATTAAACATCTCAACTTAATTAAAGGAGCGTAAGAAATGTCACAACACAAAATGAAAATTCATAGTCAGTATGTCAAAGATTTTTCGTTTGAGAATCCAAATTCGCCATTCCTTCCTTCTAGTAAAGCTCCTGATATTAATGTAATGGTTAATATTAATTCAGCAGAATTAGAAGGAACAGAAAATAAAAAAGGAATAAGTGAAGAAAAGCCTTTTCATGAAATTACTTTGCATATAGAGGCCAAAGCAACGGTAAAAGATGAAGATGTAAAGGGTGATATAGCTTTCATTTGCGAGGTAAAGTATTGCGGTATTTTTTCAATAGAAAACTTTACAGAGCTAAGTGAAGAAGAGGTGAGACAAGCTTTATTTATTGGTGGACCTACTTTTCTTTTCCCTTTTGCAAGAGAAATAATTGCAAGAACTACAAGTAGTGGTGGGTTTCCTCCACTTATGCTAGATCCTATAGATTTTGAAACTATGTATCAGCAGCAAAGTCAACAACAAAAAAGTAGCGCTAGTAATTCCAACTTTAACTAATACAGGATGAACAATTCTTTAAATGCAAAGACGACTTTAAATATTGATGGAAGGTTATATAACTACTTTAACCTAAGTAACGCTGGTAAATTCTTAGGAGTAAATTTAACCAAATTGCCTTGTTCACTCAAGGTATTGCTTGAAAATTTATTGCGCAATGAAGATGGAGTAAGCGTTAAATTAGATGACATAAAGATATTAGCAAATTGCGTCAAGAAACACATTAATCACGAAATTAGCTACAAGCCAGCAAGGGTTTTGATGCAGGATTTCACAGGAGTTCCTGCTGTCGTTGACTTAGCTTCAATGCGTAATTATGTGAAGAAAAACGGAGGTAACCCAAGCAAAATAAATCCATCTGTACCTGTTGATCTTGTGATCGATCACTCTGTTCAAGTAGATAGTTACGGAAGCACTTCTGCATTTGGTAAAAACGTTGCACTGGAAGTAAAAAGAAATTTGGAGAGATATCAATTCTTAAAATGGGGAGAGTCATCCTTCACAAATTTTAGAGTAGTGCCACCAGGTACTGGAATTTGCCACCAAGTGAATCTTGAATATTTAGCGCAAGTTGTATGTAACGATAGCGGAGTTCTATATCCAGATACCTTAGTCGGTACAGATAGTCATACTACTATGGTAAATGGTTTATCGGTTCTTGGTTGGGGTGTTGGTGGAATAGAAGCTGAGTCTGTGATGCTTGGTCAACCAATTAGTATGGTAATTCCAGAAGTAGTAGGATTTAAATTAATAGGAAGACTTTCAGAGGGAGTAACAGCAACTGATCTAGTGCTAACGATTACTAATATCCTGAGAACAAAAGGCGTTGTTGGCAGATTTGTGGAATTTTATGGTGATGGCTTAGATTGTTTATCTTTGGCAGATAGAGCAACCATAGCTAATATGGCTCCAGAGTATGGTGCAACTTGTGGATTCTTTCCAATTGATCAGAAGACACTAGATTATTTAAACTTAACTGGAAGGCCAAAAGAGTTGGTTAAATTGGTTGAAGTCTATGCAAAAGAACAAGGGCTATGGCGTAGTAATGACGAATTGGCGTTCTTTGATACACTGGAGCTTGATTTATCGAGCGTAGAGCCGGTAATGGCCGGTCCAAAAAGACCGCAAGATAAGGTTTTTCTTTCGCAAGTGGCAGAATCTTTTTCTAAATCATTTCCAGTTAATGAGTCAGAGGAAAGCGATAAACTCCAAGATGGAAGTGTAGTTATTGCAGCAATAACAAGCTGCACTAATACTTCAAACCCAAGTGTAATGATTGCTGCTGGACTTGTAGCGCGTAATGCAGTCAACCTTGGATTAAAATCAAAGCCTTGGGTTAAAACTTCTCTTGCTCCAGGGTCACAAGTTGTAACAGAATATTTAGAAAAGTCAGGGTTACAGGAAGATCTAAATGCTTTGGGTTTTAATTTGGTTGGGTACGGCTGTACAACTTGTATTGGAAACTCCGGCCCGCTTCATGAAGATATAGAAAGTGATATTAAGGATAAAAACTTGACTGTTGCAACAGTTTTATCCGGTAATCGTAACTTTGAAGGAAGAATCCATCCTTTAGTCAAAGCTAATTACTTGGCATCTCCGCCACTTGTTGTTGTGTATGCACTTGCAGGTACTGTACAAATTGACCTGACAAAAGATCCTATATGCAAAGATAAGAATGGAAGTGATGTTTATCTCAAAGATATATGGCCAACAAATAGTGAAGTTGAGAGCTGTGTTAAAAGTGTTGTGACGCGTGAAATGTTCATACAAAAGTATAAGGATGTTTTTTCTGGTGATGAGCATTGGCAAAAGATAAGGTGTGAGAAAAGTGAAATCTATGATTGGGACGCGAAAAGCACTTATATACAAAACCCTCCCTATTTTGATAATTTATCGACTAAGAACAATAAAAGCAACATAGTTGATATAAAGAATGCGCAAATACTAGCGATGTTTGGCGATAGCGTCACTACCGACCACATTTCCCCTGCTGGAAATATTGCCTCAAATAGTCCTGCAGGCATATATTTAAAAGGTCTTGGAGTTGAACCGCAAGATTTCAATTCATATGGATCTCGCCGCGGTAACCACAACGTAATGATGCGTGGAACCTTTGCTAATATCAGAATAAGAAATAAAATGGTGAGCGCTGAGGGTGGCTATACAAAACATATTCCTTCTCAAGAAACTATGTCAATTTTTGATGCAGCAATGCAATATAAAAGAGAAGCTGTTCCATTAGTTGTCATTGCAGGAAAAGAATATGGTACAGGTTCAAGTAGGGATTGGGCAGCAAAGGGTACTGCATTACTGGGAATTAAAGCTGTGATTGCAGAAAGTTTTGAACGCATACATAGGTCCAATTTGGTCGGTATGGGTGTTCTTCCACTTGCATTTCAGGATGGAGTAACGAGAAAGATATTTGATGGTAGTGAGATAGTGAGCATAAAAGGTGAAGTAGTACCAAATGGAAATCTAGAATGTATCATTAAAAGAAAGGATGATTCAGAGCAATCCATTCAACTCAAGTGCTGTGTACAAACTGCAACTGAGGTTAAGTACTTGATGAGTGGCGGAGTGTTGAGTTATATACTTGCGCAGTCCTTTTGAGCTATCACAGTCATTAACTAGGTTTTTTGAATCGATTCTCGCTCTTTATTTAAATAATAATTTATTCGATGCAAAGTTATGATATAATCTTACCTTATATATGGTAAAGGGTGTTTTGTAGATAATTATGATCAGTTCTATACAAGAACCTAACGCATTACGAAAACGATTGCAGGCATTTTATCGTGCTGATGAAAAAAGTCACGTACGTTATCTTGTAGAAAAATCAGAACTTTCGGCTGATTCAAAAAACATAATTTACAATATTGCAAAACAAATTGTCGAAAAGATTAGAGGTAGTAAATTAGGCATTATAGATTCTTTTATACAACAGTACTCACTTTCTAACGACGAAGGAGTAGCGCTAATGTGTCTTGCTGAATCATTACTTAGAATACCAGACGATTACACAATAGATGAATTGATCAAAGATAAAATTGCCAACCAAGAATGGAATAAACACTTGGGGCGTTCCTCTTCATTGTTTGTTAATGCTTCTACATGGAGTTTAATTATAGGAAGCAGTATATTAAGAAACAATGAAGAGGATTCAAAATTCTATCACATAATTTCCAGGTTATTGAAAAATTTAGGAGAGCCAATAATCCGCAAAGCGGTGAAACAAGCAATATCCATTCTTGGCAAGCATTTTATTGTTGGAGAAACTATAGCAAAAGCATTGGAAAGCGTGAAATCAGATGACTACAGTAAGTATTTATGCTCTTTTGATATGCTTGGTGAATCTGCTTGCACAGTTGAGGATGCGGAAGAGTATTTTAATTTATACATGCATGCAATAAAAGCCATAGGTGAAGCTGCTGACATAAATGATTGCTTTAAATCTCAAGGGGTTTCAATCAAATTGTCTTCACTGCACTCACGTTATGAATTTAGCCAATTTGGTAATATAGCTGAAGAGCTGAGAGCTAAGTTGCTGGAACTGTGTCATGAAGCGAAGAAATATAACATTTCACTTTGTATAGATGCAGAAGAATCAGAAAGACTTGAGATGTCATTAGTTTTATTTGAGCAATTGCGTCTTGATGATTCACTTTCTAAGTGGGAGGGGCTTGGCTTGGCTGTGCAAGCGTATCAAAAACGTGCTTTATCTGTTCTTGATTTTGTTGAAGATGTTGCCATTCGATCAAAGCATAAAATTATGGTGAGGCTTGTAAAAGGAGCATATTGGGACTCAGAAATCAAGCGCACACAAGAATTAGGGTTAATTGGTTATCCGGTGTTTACTAGAAAAAGCCACACAGATGTATGCTACCTTGCCTGTGCGCAGAAACTTTTAAGCAAAGAGAATCACTTTTATCCATGTTTTGGAACTCATAATGCTTATACTTTTGCTACTATAATAGAGCTTGCCGATAAAAATCATCCTGGGTTTGAGTTTCAGCGCTTACATGGAATGGGTAAAAGTTTGTATGATTATGCAATTTCAGAACTTGCAACAAGCATCAATTGTCGTATATATGCACCAGTTGGTAAACATAGTGATTTATTGCCATACCTTATTAGGCGCCTTCTTGAAAATGGAGCTAATAGCTCGTTTGTCAATCAAGTAAATGATTCTGACGTTAAAATTGAAGAATTAGTCTCAGATCCATTAGAAAAAGTAAAAAGCTTAGAATATGAGCCTCATCCAAGCATTCCGTTGCCACGAGATATTTTTGGAGAGGAAAGAAAAAACTCCTTGGGAATGGATATTAGCGATTCAATTGCAGTTTCACAATTTGCAAATGATGTAAGGGAATTTAGTGAAAAGAAATGGCAAGTTGGCCCAATAATTGATGGAGAGTCGTTTCTTGACAATGCGGAATTTACCGAAGTAGTGAATCCTGCACATTTGGAAAATGTAATTGGAGAAGTGTCAAGTGCAACAAGTGCTCAGGCTTTAAATGCTCTTGAAATAGCACATAGTGCTTTTACTAAGTGGCAGAATATTTCAGCAGAAGAGCGCGCTAAATGCCTTGAAAAAGCTGCAGATTTGCTTGAGGAAAGGATGAAAGAGTTGGTTTACATTCTGATCTTGGAAGCAGGAAAAATTTTATCCGATGCAATAGCAGAAGTAAGAGAGGCAATCGACTTTTTGCGCTATTATGCAATGATAGCAAAAAACGAACTGAATGACTGGAAAAAATTGCCAGGTCCAACAGGTGAAGATAACTTCATCTTTTTTGAGGGCAGAGGAGTTTTCTTATGCATATCACCGTGGAATTTTCCACTTGCTATCTTCATTGGGCAGGTTTCAGCTGCACTTGTAGCAGGTAATGCAGTGCTGGCAAAACCGGCAGAGCAAACGCCGATTATTGCCTATGAAGCCGTTAAGATACTACACGAAGCTGGAATACCAAAAAATGTATTACATCTTGTTCCAGGAGATGGTCGATATTTAGGTAAAATATTAGTGCCAGATAATAGAATTTCCGGTGTAGCTTTTACCGGCTCAACACAGACCGCTCAAATAATTAATAGAATGCTTGCCAGCAGAGATGGTCCTATTGTGCCACTTATCGCTGAGACTGGTGGATTAAATGCTATGATTGTTGATAGTTCTGCTCTTTTAGAGCAGGTAACTAAGGATGTTTTAATTTCTGCATTTCGCAGTGGCGGTCAACGTTGTTCTGCTCTCAGAGTGCTATTTATTCAAGAAGATATAGCAGAAAAACAGATAAAAATGATATGCAATGCAGCTCAAGAACTAAAGATAGGTGACCCAATACAACTGAGCACAGATATTGGTCCAATAATTGACAAAGCATCTATTGATATGCTCACTAAACATACGGAAAAAATATCAAGGGATGAAGATACAAACCTTTTGTCCAAGGTACCCATGGATACAAATTCTTATAATGGTTATTTCTTTCCTCCGTACATTTATGAGATACAAAAAATTTCGCAATTAAAGCAAGAAGTGTTTGGGCCTATTTTACATATCATACGTTTTAATAAGTCGCAGTTAAATGAAGTTATAAGTGATATAAATAATACAGGATATGGACTTACGTTTTCTTTGCAAAGCCGTGTACAAAGTCAGATCGATTTAATAAGCAAGAAAATATCAGTTGGAAATGTATACATCAATCGCAATCAAATAGGTGCAGCAGTTGGAACACAACCATTTGGCGGTAGAGGACTGTCAGGTACCGGACCAAAAGCTGGTGGTCCTAATTATCTGCAACGTTTTTCTATAGAAAAGGTTGTAAGTGTCAACACTACAGCATGTAGTGGTAACATTACACTTGCGTGTTTGGATTGATTTGCAATTTCTAAATTGGAAGTCTGTGCAGTTGTGTATGCAGTACTAAAACCTAAAACTCATACACTGAAAGGATAGTTGTGATTCTAAGGAGGCTTCAAAGAAAGTCTTGTCTTTAATAAAAGAAAAAGGTTGCTATAATTCTGATAAAAGCACTATAAACAAAATGAATGTAAAAAATATCTTATTAGCGTTTTTAGTACAATTTATATTCGATTTGTCATTATTTGCAGCTGATCCTATTTTGCTTAATTGTATTGAAACTCCAGGGATTTATGATCTTGAAACAAGGCCAAAAAGCTTTAACTCTTCAAATAATTTAAGAAGAAAACCTGGCTCTCCAAATAATGCAGCAGGAGAATTAATAAATGTAGTGGGTAGAGTTACTGATGTAAATTGCTTACCGATACAAAATGCTGTGGTTTCTATATGGCACGCAGACTCACTTGGCATGAGCTATTATGATGAAAATGTGGAGCTTGATCCAAATTTTGCTGGATCAGGAAGATTTGTAGTAAATAACCTTGGCTATTATAATTTTATTACAATAGTACCAGGTAAAATTGGTGATAGGGCTCCACACATCAACTTTTTGGTCCAACATCCAGATTTTCCAGAATTCACAACACAAATGTTTTTTGCTGATTATAATTGCGATAACTGTGATGATCTTCTTCTTGGTAATCTTATTGAGAGTGGACTTGCAAGCCTTCTGATAGCACCATTTACTTATAACAATCAGGTTGTGAAGACCTACACATTTAATATAACCCTAGGTGGGCATAACAAATTTTCTGATAAAAGATAAAGCCCTTGCATATCAGGGGAGTTCATAGTAGTCTTAAGCGCTATTGTACTTAAAATGTATATGAAAAATATCTTACTAATGTTTTTACTATGTTTTATGTGCAGCTTACAATTATTTGCAACGGAGATGTCAACGATGAAGATAACAATTTCTAAAGCTTTACCCGATTTTGAGACGCTAGTGGTAGGTTTGTTTGAGGGTGATAAGCTCATAACTAATGTTCTACAAGATAAGCAAGCTATAGATAACATCAAGAAATTTAGTGATTTTAATGGAGGTTTTGGTGAATTTTTTTCCGTTACTTCATCAGAGGGAAAAAATATTATAGTTGCTGGTCTTGGAATGAGAGATGAATGGGATGAAAGCAAAGGATTAAATATTGGTGGTAAAATATATTGTGAGCTAAGCAGATTAAGAATCAAGCGAGCGGCAATCTCAATCGAAGGCAATGCAGCAAATGTTGCATACGGTGCATTTTTGCGCAGTTTTAAATTTGATAAGTATAAAACCAGAAAGGATGAAAAAGTTACAGAAGTAGAGGAGATCACAGTGCTAACGAAAGATGAGCAATTCAGTAGTGCTGAAAAATCATTTGAGCGTTTAAGACAAGAAGGTGAAGGCATATTTCTTGCACGTACTCTTACCATTGAACCACCTAATGTTTTATATCCAGAATCCTATGCTGATTATATAAAAACCGAGCTTACTAAGCTTGGCCTTGAAATCGAAGTGCTTGGTAAGAAGCAGATGGAAGAGAAAAAAATGGGAGCATTGCTTGGGGTAGCACAGGGAAGTAGTAAAGAGCCAAAATTAGTAGTGATCAAATGGAATGGAGCTTCCAAGGAACAAAAGCCTGTAGCTTTTGTGGGTAAAGGCATAACGTTTGATACTGGTGGAGTGTCACTCAAGCCTTCGCGTGGCATGGAGTCAATGAAATATGACATGGCGGGTTCTGCTACTGTGGTTGGGGTGATGCGTACTCTAGCTGGACGAAAAGCAAAGGTAAATGCAGTTGGTGTAGTTGCACTTGCAGAAAATGCAGTGGACGGTAATGCTCAAAGACCAAGTGATGTAGTAACTTCGATGTCTGGACAGACGATAGAAGTGTTGAACACTGATGCAGAAGGAAGGCTCATACTTGCAGATGCTTTATGGTATACACAAGATAGATTTGCACCGAAATTTATGATTGACCTTGCAACTTTAACTGGTGCTATAGTGGTTGCACTGGGAAATAATGAATATGCTGGTCTTTTTTCAAATAACGATGAATTAGCAAATCATCTGATTGATGCAGGAAATGAAGTAAATGAAAAATTATGGCGCTTTCCTATGAATGAAACTTATAACAAAATTATTGATTCGCCGATTGCTGATGTGCAAAATATAGCTCCTACAGGTTCTGGTGGAGATAGCATAATGGCTGCACAGTTTTTACAGCGTTTTGTGAATGAAACTTGCTGGGCACATTTAGATATTGCAGGCACTGCTTGGCACGAAAAAGGTACTGACATTTGTCCAAGAGGAGCAGTAGGTTTTGGTGTAAGGTTACTTAATAAGTTGGTTGAGAAGTACTACGAAGCGAATGATTAAAGGTCTTTATATCGGCTTATTCATGGCTACATAAACGTTTATTTTCGAGAAATGAAAGTAGCTGATATATATTTTTTTTTCTGGTCAGGCACTGGAAGAAGTGACTTTTTATTCAAATAATGATTATAATAAGAGATCTATTGAAACTTTAAAGCCATTTAGCATTGACGGTGTATACTTAAGTGTTAAAATAAAATAAGAAGTTTTTAGGAGTTTATATGGCAGTAGGTGGAAAAGCAAAGACAGCTAGTAAAAATAACCCTACTCAGCGTAAGAAAGCCGAGCAAAAAATGTATAAAGATAAACCGGTAAAACCTGTTAGATATATAGATCGTGACTCGCGCATGAATTACATGTCTGCTCAATATGACAACGGCAATCTGGTTGAAGATGAGGTAAGCGGCAATCCTATAAAGTGGGAAGCTGTATAATAGTTGTGGTTAAAGTTACTATTAATTCTAAAGAATGTGAAGTAGAACATGGGCTCACTATAATTCAAGCTTGTGAAATTGTGGGCGTTGAAATTCCACGTTTTTGTTATCATGAGCATTTAGCAATCGCTGGTAACTGCAGAATGTGTTTGGTTGAAGTGGAGGGTGGGCCTCCAAAACCAGTAGCTTCTTGTGCAATGCCAGTTGCAGAGGGTATGGTTATTCACACGGATACTCCCAAGGTAAAAAAGGCGCGTAAAGGAGTGCTCGAATTTTTACTAAGTAATCATCCACTTGATTGTCCAATTTGTGATCAAGGTGGTGAGTGCGATTTGCAAGATATAACAATGGCTTATGGGAAAGGAATAAGCAGATTTGATGAGCATAAAAGAGCTGTGCCAAAAAAACATTTTGGTCCGCTGATTGAAACTGCAATGAATAGATGCATTCATTGTACTCGATGTGTTAGATTTTTGTCCGATGTTGCAGGTACAAATGAACTTGGAGGAATTGGAAGGGGAGAAAATATAGAGATTAGCACTTACATAAAAAGGCATATTAGCTCTGAATTATCTGGAAATATCATAGATCTCTGTCCGGTAGGGGCTTTAACTTCAAAGCCTTACTCCTTTACAGCACGTCCATGGGAGCTATCACATTGTGAGACTATAGACGTGCTGGATGCTGTAGGAAGCAGTATTAGAGTTGATTATCGTGGTCCTGAAGTTATGCGAATATTGCCAAGACTCAATGAAGAAGTGAACGAAGAATGGATATCAGACAAAACTCGTTTTGCTTACGATGGACTCAAAGTACAACGCCTCGATCGACCTTATATAAAAAAAGAGGGCAAATTAATTCCAGTTGATTGGAATGAAGCATTGGCTTTTGCTGCAAAGAAACTAAAGAATACGAAATCAAACAAAATAGCTGCAATTGCAGGTGATTTAGCAGATTGTGAGTCTATGCTTCTACTCAAAGAAGTGATGCAGAAGCTTGGTTCGGGGAATATAGACTGCAGGCAAGATGGTGCAAATCTTATATCAAGTAATCGTGGATCTTATGTGTTCAATACCACTATCGAGGGTATAGAAAATGCAGATTTATGTCTGCTTATAAATACAAATCCAAGAATAGAAGCACCAATCATTAATGCAAGATTGAGAAAGAGATATTTACAAGGCAATTTTCCTATTGCAAGCATTGGCCCTAACGTTGAGTATTTATACCATATTGAGAGGTTAGGCAATAACCCAAATATCTTAGACGAAATAGCAAAAGGAAATCATAAATTTTGCAAGTTGCTGAGTGTTGCCTCAAATCCTATGCTCATCATCGGTCAAGATGCATTAGTAAGAGATGATTCTGAATCAATTTTAGCGCTAACTGGCAAAATTGCAGAAAAATTTAACATGATCAGAGATAACTGGAATGGCTTTAACGTACTACATAAGGCTGCAGCAAGGGTTGGTGGACTAGATATTGGATTTGTTCCTAGCAAAGGTGGAAAAGACATTAATCAGATACTAAAGCAGGCAGAAAGTGGTGAGGTGGAAGTTGTTTATCTTCTTGGCGCAGATGAAATTGATACATCAAAATTAGAAAATACATTTGTAATTTATCAAGGACATCATGGTGATAGGGGAGCGCATATAGCAGATGTCATTCTACCTGGAGCTGCATACACAGAAAAATATGCAACTTATGTAAATACTGAAGGACGAGTACAGAGAACAAATTTAGCTGTTTTTCCTCCTGGTGAAGCAAAGGAAGATTGGTTGATTATAAAAAATTTATCCCAATATTTGGGTCTTTCCTTGCTATATGATAGTTTATTTGATGTTAGGAAAAAATTAGACACTATTGGTCCACAGTTTAGAAATGCTGATCAAGTGGTAAAAAACACATGGGTGCCAATTAGCAATGATGGGATAAGCTTAAGTAATACACCTTTCACTTTAAAGGAGTGTAATTTTTATATGACGGATTCAATCAGTCGCGCTTCAAAAATAATGTCAGATTGTACTAAGGATTTTTATGAACAATCTACTTAATATTTTATTTATTCTAACACCATTATTACTGATAATTCTGGTATATTTTCAACGAAAATTAAACTCTATATTTTTGTGTAAAGAACAAAATGCATTAGAAAAACAGTTCGTTTATAAGCTACTTTATTTTATCAATGATATTATTGTACTATTTACTGAAGGATATGTATGGATGGCAATAACATTTATTATAGTTACCGAGGGAAGAGGGAATTATTTGCCTCTCACAATGATCTTAATTATGATGTCACTAGTGTCATTCATATGCATATCATGTTACTATTCTATTAAGCTAAATGCTGTACAGAAAAATGTTGTCCTATTGATTTCAATAGGGACATTGTCTGCTGTGTCTAGAGGACTTGCTATATTTTTTATTGCCACAATTATGAACTATTTTTTTGATTTAGGGTTGCATGTACTTGATATTTGATATTCTTTTTCTTCTTCCACTTTTGCTTTCAGTAGCATATTTAGTGTACTTTGAGCGTAAAGTTATTGGTGCAATTCAACTAAGGCATGGTCCAAGTGTAGTAGGGCCATTTGGTTTATTGCAGCCGTTTGCAGATGCTATCAAATTGATAATTAAAGAGCCGATAATACCATTTAGAGCAAACACAATACTGTTTATTATGGCTCCAATGATCACCTTTATTTTAGCATTAATTTCCTGGGCAGTTATACCATTTGGAACTGAAATAACTACAGAAAATGGACAGCAGGTAATAATCCCTAAGGTAATAGCAAATATTAATGTTGGAGTGCTTTATGTTCTAGCTATATCCTCTTTGGGAATATATGGCATTATTATTGCAGGCTGGTCTAGTAATTCTAATTACGCATTTCTTGGCGCTATAAGGTCAGCTGCTCAAATGATTTCATATGAAGTTTCAATAGGTCTAATAGTTGCTACAGTTGTTATTACAACTGGCACATTAAATCTTGGAGAGATGGTGGTAGCGAAACATAATATGCCATTTTGGATTAATTTATTACTAATGCCTATAGGAATAATATTTTTTATTTCTTTGCTTGCCGAAACTAATCGTCACCCATTTGACTTACCAGAAGCTGAAGCAGAGCTCGTCTCTGGGTATAACGTCGAGTATTCATCAATGCCTTTTGCTCTCTTTTTCTTGGGAGAATATGCAAATATGATTTTAGCAAGCGCTATGATGACAATATTCTTTCTAGGAGGGTGGTATCCTCCATTAGAGCTTAGTTTGCTGTATAAAATTCCTAGTTTAATCTGGTTTGTTTTGAAGATAGTTGTACTTTTGTTTATATTTGTTTGGATTAGAGCTACAATACCTCGTTATCGTTATGATCAATTAATGCGTCTTGGTTGGAAAGTATTTTTGCCAATATCGGTACTTTGGGTAATACTCATTTCAGGAGTGTTGCTTTTTACTGGGAATTTGCCTGGATCCAATGTTTAATTTCCCAAATACAAGGTTAAGGCGTAGGCGCTCAGGCAAGTGGATTCGCAATTTAACAAGTGAAAGCACTTTATCAGTAAATGATTTGATTTTTCCCTTATTTGTTCATGACGGAGAAGAAACAATTGAGCCAATTTCTGGCTTACCTGATATCAAATGTTATTCAATAGATGGATTAATTTCTATAATTCAGAAAGCTAAGGACTCGGGGATTAATGCTGTTGCAATTTTTCCTGTAGTTGATAGTAAACTAAAATCTGAAAACGCCGAGGAAGCGTACAATCCTGACAATTTAATCTGTAAAGCAATTTGTGCTGTAAAATCAAATGTACCGGATATTGGCATTATTGCAGACATTGCACTAGACCCATACACTACTCACGGTCATGATGGCATTTTAAAAAGCAGTAGGATAGATGTAGAAAATGACGAGACTGTGTCAGCATTATGTAAGCAAGCACTTGTTTTAGCAAAAGCAGGATGCGATATAGTTGCTCCTTCTGATATGATGGATGGCAGGATAGGAAAAATAAGAAAAACATTGGATGATAATAACTTTCAGAATGTGTCAATATTGTCCTATGCAGTAAAGTACTGTTCTAGCTTCTATGCGCCATTCAGGCAAGTTGTCGGTTCGTGCGCAT
The DNA here is from genome assembly GCF_964026725.1 of Wolbachia endosymbiont (group B) of Germaria angustata. Taxonomy (NCBI): domain Bacteria; kingdom Pseudomonadati; phylum Pseudomonadota; class Alphaproteobacteria; order Rickettsiales; family Anaplasmataceae; genus Wolbachia; species Wolbachia endosymbiont (group B) of Germaria angustata. The sequence goes on along the minus strand of NZ_OZ034691.1, from coordinate 919,764 downwards.
CATCAAATTTCATCGACAAAAGTGGTTATCAAATGGATTATAGAAATGCACGCGAAGCAATCTGCGAAATCGAAATGGATATAGATGAAGGTGCAGATTTTATTATGATAAAGCCGGGTATGCCATACTTAGATGTAATAAAAACAGCAAGTGAAAAGTTTAATTTTCCGATTTTTGCTTACCAAGTAAGCGGTGAATACGCAATGATAAAAGCTGCAGCAAATAATGGCTGGCTGGATTATAACAGAGTGATTTATGAGTCCTTAATTGGTTTTAAACGTGCAGGTGCAAGTGCAATATTTACCTATGCTGCACTTGATGTTGCAAAAAATTTGGTATCTACTTAGCAGTGTGGAACATCTAAGTAGGTAGCTTGCCGAAGTGACTTGACAAACCTTCCCACTTTCCTTATCATATCAATAAGAGTATTTATCCTTATTTTTAATCTCTGCAGATTTAACAACAAAATTCAGTAAAAAACTCAGGTATATATTGGCAGATTACATAAAATTATAGCGGCTGCATGTCTTTTTTATTTTTGCTAAATTCAGCCAAAATGCGCTTTAAATAAGCGTTAGCACATTATTACAATGCCAATTTACATTATTATAGGGTCAAAACTCACTACTAGGGGATTCTTTTGCCTTTTTCTCACTTGGTAAATTTTTTAATATTTATAGTTAAAGCTTCAGGCCAGCGCGTGACGCATAGCTATACGGAGATTAAAGATGTCATTCAAGTAGCTGACACTGGAATCCAGGAATTTTTTGAGCACAAAGGAGATCTTATTCTAAGTTTTTATTGGTAAGAAAGGCTGGATCCCAGTGTCAGCTACTCGGATGACAAGAAGGGGATAGCACTGGGATGACAAAAAAGGAGGCTACTAGTATAAAGGGGCAACGGTTTAGATCGTTTTTAACTATTTGCCTTTTTTCTATGCAAGAAGTGTATTGATAAGTCCATTACAATTCAGTATTGTGAAAAATATAAGTCAAGTGTTAGTTAGGACATGGGGATTTTTTTTCAATTTTTGGGTAAGATGCTAGGCAAGGTTTTTCCTGCCAAAATAGTAAGCTCTTTTTTAGGAGTAGGATATTTACCGGGTTGGCAGCATTATTGGTCTTCTTTTCTAATATTATTTATTACCTACATTATATTAATGATTATATACGGAGGTGATTTTATACTATATAAAATGCCGAATTCAGGCATAGTTGTAGCTGCTATTTTTACCAAGCTAGCAATAGTTATGTTAGTGCTGCAATTAGTTGCAATATCCATTTTTCACATTCAAGATCCTTCAGCCAGCAGTGATGAGAATATAGTAGTACAAATAGCATCAGGACAGGTGATGACTGTTGCGTTTTCGATGCCGGCAATAATGTCAATTTATTATATTGTAAGTAAATTCTATTTAAGTATATGCAAGGCAATACTTAAATGTCCATTTTGGTTTAATGATCTTATGCATTTGTTCTTTTTCTTTATAATACCTTATTTATTTTTTAATATTGTAGAAGTAATAAAACCATGGCCGATAAGTACGATACAGCTTAGTTATAACAATGCAATATCAATCACATTTGAAGGGATTTTTCATGTGTTTTATGCAGTGATTTTATTGTACTTGACTGCATTTATATTCTGCGATCTGACTATGCATGATGCGATTGTTTTAAACAAAAGCATATTTGAGTATGTAAAAGAAAGTTCAATAGCCTTGAGTGACTATTTTCATGGCACTATTAAAAAAATAAGTATAGAATAGTACTTATTTGCTTATGTATTCAGTTTAAAAGATATACAGTTTGCGTGAATCTACAGGATATAATAAAGGGATTACAAGATTTTTGGGCAGATGAAGGGTGTACTATACTTCATCCATATACGTCTGAAGTTGGAGCTGGAACACTACATCCTGCAACAATCATGTCAGCAATTGACGAAAAATCAACAAAAATTGCGTATCTACAACCAGTAATAAGACCTACAGATGGGCGTTATGGCGACAACCCTAATCGCTTATATCAGCATCATCAATACCAAGTTATAATAAAACCATCTGGCAGCAATTTGCAAGATGTTTACTTAAATAGCTTAAAAGCTCTTGGTGTATCGACAAAAGAATATGATATTAAGTTTATTGAAGATGATTGGGAAAACCCAAGTGTTGGAGCATCGGGACTTGGCTGGGAAGTTACATGCAATGGAATGGAAGTAACACAACTTACTTATATACAGCAAGTGGGAGGCATTGACTGCAGAATAATTCCTGGTGAGGTGGCATATGGGTTGGAACGTTTAGCAATGTGCATACAAGGTGTAGATAATGTTTACGATATAATGTGGAACGATAATGGTGTAACTTATGGAGATATTTTTAAACAAAGAGAGCGAGAGTTTTCTTACCTGGCACTTGATTATTATGATACTAAAGTAGTACAACAGCAGTTTGAGGATACAGAAAAACTGTGTAAATTCCTTGTTGAAAAAGAATTGCCGATAGCAGCTTATGACCAATGTATTAAAACGAGCCATCTACTTAATCTACTTGATGCAAGAGGTGTGCTTGGTGTGAATGAACGTACAGCCTATATTGGTAGAGTGAGAGAGTTAACAAAAAAATGCTGTGAATTATATAGAGCAAAGTAGAATATGTTGTCACAATTATTGTTTGAATGTCTTTCAGAAGAAATTCCATCAAGAATGCAGAATTCATCTGCAGCTCAGGTTAAGAGCTATATCACTAATGCTTTTAGTAAAAATAATGTGAAATTTGCATCTATAGAAATTTATGTGACTGCGCGTCGTATTGCTCTTTTTATTGATGGCATAAGTGCTTTGGAGCTAAAAGATTCTAACAATGAGATTAAAGGACCAAGAGTTAATGCACCGAAAAGTGCTATCGAAGGTTTTTTGAGAAAAAATCGGAAAGGTGAAGAAGATTTACTCATTCGCAAAGTAAACGATGAAGATTTTTACTTCATGAAGAGAGAAAGCTGCTTATTTAACATCAACGGGTTTCTCAAAAATCAACTGGAGGAAATGCTAAAAAACTTTTCTTGGCCAAAGAGTATGAGATGGAGTGAAAGAAAAGAGAGATGGGTTAGGCCAATTAAAAATATTCTATGTATTTTAAATGACGAAATAATACCTATATCTTTTGCAGGGGTTACAGCATGCAACGTGACGTGTGGTCATAGGTTTTTTTCAGGTGATGCAGTACTTACTGTTAAAACACCCAAAGACTATTTTGAATTGTTAGAAAAAAATAATGTCATTCTCCAGTTGGACAAAAGAAAGCAATTTATACTAGATCAGATTAATAAGTTTACAAAAGAGGAGAACTTACAACTTGAAAAAAATGATTATTTGCTTAATGAATTGGCAGGGCTTATAGAGTGGCCAATAGTATTATTTGGTAAAGTAAAATCATCAGAATTACCGAAGGAAGTAATACTTAGTATAATTAATACGCAGCAAAAGTATCTTGCTTTAAGTGATGGACAGAAAATATCACATTTTGTTACTGTTGTAAATGTTAACAATAATGAAGTTGTCAAAGGTCATGAAAGAATATTAGAAGCACGTCTTGCTGATGCCCAGTTTTTGATATCTCAAGACAAGAAGGAAAACCTAGATTACTATGTCAAAAAATTGAGCTCTATTTCATTTCATGCTTCGCTCGGTAGCGTAGAAGAAAAAGTGAAGCGTATTATCGCTCTTTCAAAGTATATAGCGATATTTATTCCACATGCTTCGTTAATTAAAGTTGAACGTGCTGCATATTTAGCAAAGGCAGATCTTGCAACGTTGATAGTGAAAGAATTTCCAGGATTGCAAGGATTAATGAGTGGATATTACGCTTCTTACTTTCAAGAAGATAAAGAAGTAGTAGAAGCTATAACTGAGCACTATAAGCCAATTGGATCGGAGCAAGAATGTCCTAAATCTCCTACTGCGATTGCTGTAGCTATTGCAGACAAGATGGATAGTTTGGTTGGTTTAATTGCAGCAGGTGAGAAAATCTCTGGTTCGTATGATCAGTTTGGTTTGCGGAGAATGACAATTGGTATAATTAGAACAATACTTGAAAATAATTTGCATATTCCAATTAGATTGCTGATAGATAAGTCAGTATCTTTATGTTCAAGACTTCTATTGAATAAAAATATAACTCCAGTTAATAAGCCAAGTGAAAAACAAATTTCAGAACTAGTATTTAAATTCTGCTTAGAAAGGTTCAAGATTATTTTAAAAAATAGAAATATAAGGCAAGATGTTGTAGATTCAATACTATATAAAGTCGATATTAATGATCTGCTGAAAGCGGAAAAGCAAACTGTGATATTGGATCGTTATCTTAGTACAAAAGAAGGTGAACAGGTTCTAAGCACTTATAAAAGAGCCAGTAATATGATGAGCAAAGTGAGAAAAAGTGATGGCACTACTTATAATGCATCTTACAGTAAGAAGTTTTTGATTGAAGATGAGGAGATTGCGCTATCAAATTGTGCTATAGCTGCTTGTAAAAACATCAAACAAGCGATAGAAAATAACGACTTTAATACAGCGCTTGATGAACTTGCTCGTTTTGCTCCATTTATCAATCAATTTATGGACAGTGTAAAGATTAACTGTGATTCTAATGAGCTTAGAATAAACAGGTTATCTTTGCTTGCAAATGTTGTTTCTACCTTTCATTTAGTAGCAGAGTTTAACCTTATACAGGTTAAACAATTGATAAATGCTCAGGCAATATAAGGAACAAATCAAATCATCTCCACAATCCTGTGGCGTTTATAAGATGGTTGGAGATAAGAATAAGGTTTTATACATTGGTAAAGCAAAAAACTTGAAGTCGAGATTATCCGACTACCTTCAATTCGAAAACCTTTCTGAACGAATCAGAGTAATGATCTCACAGGTTATTAAGGTTGAAATATTCATCACTGAGAATGAAATCGAAGCATTGCTTCTTGAAGCACAGTTAATAAAATCGTTAAAACCATCTTATAATATTTTGCTTAGGGATGGAAAATCTTATCCTTATATAACAATTTCTAAGCATGATTATCCAAGAATAGCGAAATATAGAGGTAAGTTTAAGAAGAATGAGTTTCATTACTACGGCCCTTTTCCATCTGCTGCTGCTGTTAAGAACACTATATTATCATTGCAAAGGGCTTTTCTCTTGAGAGTATGTTCAGATCAATATTTCTCTTCAACAAAAAGACCATGTCTTGAGTATCAAGTTAAGCGCTGTTCAGCACCATGCGTAGATAAAATTACAAAAGATGATTACTGCAAATCAGTAAAACAAGCACAAGATACTCTGCTAGGAAGGAATAAAGAAGTGCAAAGACAGCTATTTTCTACAATGGAAAAGTGCAGTAGGGAGATGAACTACGAGCTTGCTGCTGTCTATAGAGATCGATTGAAATTTCTTCAGCAAATTCAAATGCAGCCAATGGATTTTTCTTTTGAAGAAGATGCAGATTTCTTTAGCGTTGTACGTGAGGCAGACTTAGCATGCATTGGTGTACTATCTTTCAGAGATAAAGGTAACTATGGAAGCATTCCTTACTTCATTGAGAATTGTAGTGATCATTCAAATGATGAAATTTTATCCACCTTTTTGGTCAATTTGTATAATCCAGTTAGCACACCACCAGCACAAATTTACGTTCCCGATTTTATTAAGGATAAGGAAATTATAGAACAAGTACTTTATGCTCTTACTCAAAAATCAATAAGAGTTTTGCATACGAAAAATAGTAAAGAGCGTGATTTGTTGAATTTTATTTACAATAATTCTAAGCATAGCCTAGAGCAGAAGCTTACTGATTATAGAAATAACCTAGAAAAGCTCGAAGAGCTTAGGAAGATTTTCTCGTTACCAAATATTCCAAAGCGTATCGAGGTTTATGATAATAGCCATATATCTGGAAATCAACAAGTTGGTGTGATGATTGTTGCAGGGCAGGAAGGTTTTTTAAAAAGTGAATACAAAAAATTTACTATAAAAGAAGAAATTTCAGGTGATGACTATAAAATGATGAGAGAAGTGCTGACTAGACGTTTCTCTGGCAATATAAAAGATATAATCCCTGATTTTTTACTGATTGATGGCGGTCCAGGACATGTTTCCATAGTGCATAATGTGTTGGAAATATTGAATATAAAAGTTCCTTTTGCTTGTATGGCGAAAGGTCATGATCGTAATGCAGGAAATGAAAGATTTTATGTGCCGAGCAGAGAAGAATTTACTCTAGCAAGTGACAGCAAGGTCATGCTTTATTTACAATTGCTGCGTAATGAAGCTCACCGTTTTGCAATAACTTCGCATAGAAAAAAACGCGATAAACAATTTTTTGCTTCACAATTAAGTAAAATATCCGGTGTTGGCAGTAAAAGAAAGAAGGCACTCATGTCTCATTTTGGTTCGGTAGAAAATATAAGCAAAGCTTCTCTAGCTGAAATTCAAAACGTACCTGGAATTAGTAAAGGTTTAGCAGAAATCATTCTTCAACACGTGAATTCTAAGAAAGGTACTCCTAAATAGGTACTCTAAAATTAACCTTTATTTCTTCTTAATAAGACATAAAAAGCTCCTTTGCCACCATGTTTTTTTATGGCTTGCTGATAGTATAAGATCATATTCCGAACTTTTGTGTCATTCAACCACTTATTTAAGCTATTCTTTATAGAATCTATTTTATCTGTACTATTACCATGCCCCGTAATTACCAATAAGCACCTATTCCTTGCTTGATAATTTTTGATAATAAAATCTATCAATTTACAATAAGCATTATCTATACTATAGCCATGCAAATCGAGTTTATCGCTTATAAAATATTTGCCCCTATCGATCTTTAATTTTGTATTGTAGTCAAGACAAAATGATGAATCACCATTATCAGTATTAAGAAAATTTTCTTGTAAACTAGAGGCACCTTTATCAATCATAGATTTTATATTTACTTTGTGATCAACTTTCAAAGTAACTTTTCCACATTCTATTGGCTTAACATTTTTTTGCCAATCTAACTCATCATCTGACATAAATTCATTAATTGAACTGCATAATTTTACAACAATATATAAACACAGTAAAATATTGCTTACTCTATAAAAATCTGATTTTTAATAATGAGATGAAATCATCAAAAGCTAATGAAAACTGTTGGATATATGGAAAGCACACTTGTATTTCAGCATTAAGAAACAAAAATAGGCGGTGTATAGAACTGTTAGTAACAGAAAATTTCTACAGAGAATTTGAGAAAGAAATTAAACAATGTGCAGATAGTAAGGGCATTAAAGCTCGACTGGTAGAGAACAAAATGTTCAATGATGTTTTACCCAAAGGTGCAAATCACCAAGGAATTGCTTTAAAAGTTACTCCTATTTTTCACAGCTTAAATATTGAAGAAATAGCTGAAAGATCAGGTGAAAACTCTACTATAGTCATTTTAGATCAAATTACTGATACACACAATATAGGGTCGATTTTAAGAACCTCAGCTTGTTTCAACATTGATGCACTGGTTTTACCACATCACCATTCACCGAGCGAAAATGCATCTATCGCAAAAGCAGCAAGTGGAGCACTGGATATTGTCCCTCTAATATACGTTACAAACATAGTAAAGACGATGGAGTCTTTAAAAAAGATAGGCTACTGGTGTTATGGGTTTGATTGCAATGCAAAGGAAAATATAGATGAAATAAAGAATTTTGGGCAAAAAAGAGTAATTATTTTTGGTTCTGAAGAGAAAGGAATGCGGAGACTAGTTAAAGAAAATTGTGATTATCTTTTAAAAATCCCAATGTCAAACGTAATTGATAGCCTAAATGTTTCAAATGCAGCAGCAATAGGACTATATTCCATTTACATTAAAACAAAAATCACTGCAAATTAGTTGCAATAAAACAAGGATGTCATTCCAGCATGTGATACTGGAATGACAACAGTAAATGACATCGTACTATGTCATTCACCAGCACTTAAATTACCAATCCCAAGAAAGTGCTTCACTTGAATCTTTTGGAATTTCAAAAGATGGCTGTGACACTATCTCTTTTATCTCATTTTTAAGCCATTCGCTACCATCTTCTCCAGCTTCTTCAATAGCTTTCTTGAAACTGCTCTCTAGTACAGCTTTAGCATCTGCAGCTGCCTGAGGACTACCATTTAGAGTTTCTGCTATTGTAGTTAACTTAATTAACTCAGCATTTAAGTCAGCAGGCATCTTATCAGTTTTAGTTTGTATTGCAGTAACCTTGTCTCCTAAATTAGCAGCATTTGTAGCAGTTTCTATAGCAGTTTCTATAGCAGTTTCTATAGCAGTTTCTATAGCAGTTTCTATAGCAGTTTCTATAGCAGTTTCTATAGCAGTTTCTATAGCAGTTTCTATAGCAGTTTCTATAGCAGTTTCTATAGCAGTTACTTTAGCTGTTAAGTCAGCTGGAATAGTATCAGTCTTAGCCTTTATAGCAGTGACATCAGCTCCTAAGGTATCTGTAATATTATCAGTTTTAGTTTGTATTGCAGTAACCTTATTCCCTAGATTAGCAGCATTTGTAGCAGTTTCTATAGCAGTTACTTTAGCTGTTAAGTCAGCTGGAATAGTATCAGTCTTAGCCTTTATAGCAGTAACGTCAGCAGTTTTAGCTAAAGGAGCTAGTTCAGCAGATTTTGCTAACTTACCTAACTCAGTTCCTAAATCGTCAGGCATCTTATCAGTCTTAGCCCTTATTGCAGTAACATCAGCAGTTTTAGCTAAAGGAGCTAGTTCAGCGGTTTTAGCCAAAGGAGCTAGTTCAGCAGTTTTAGCTAACTTACCTAACTCAGTTCCTAAATCGTCAGGCATCTTATCAGTTTTAGTTTGTATTGCAGTAACCTTGTCTCCTAAATTAGCAGCATTTGTAGCAGTTTCTATAGCAGTTACTTTAGCTGTTAAGTCAGCTGGAATAGTATCAGTTTTAACCTTTATAGCAGTGACATCAGCTCCTAAGGTATCTGTAATCTTATCAGTCTTAGCCTTTATTCCTGATATCATATCTGTTCCGACTTGAGTTTTTATGGTAACTAAGTCAGCGCTTAAGTCAGCTGAAATAGAATCAGTCTTAGTTTTTATTGCACCTACGTTAGTTCCAATACTTAATAATGTAGCAATTGCACCTCCAGTCATGAAGTTTGTTGCTGTAGCACTGTAATCTATTTCAGCAGCACCATTAGGTTCATACCTAAAAGTGTTGAAAACACTAGTATTATCTACACCAAAGGTATACTTATTCTGTGCAGCATCTTCATAAATTATGCTTTTAATGGTAGGGGATACTACATTTGCTCCAGCACTGTCTTTAAAAGTTAAACTAGCCATATCACTTTCCGTTAATTATAAAAACCATAATGTGCATGAAAATAATATAAATTCCGTAAATACTAGATTTTGCAGAAGATTTCCTTGAAGCTTTTCGCTTCAGAATTCTTCTGTTGCCGTCCCAGCCCCCCTTTCATTCCAGTCCTTTCTTCTGTCATCCCAGTGCTTGACACTGGGATCCAGGTGCGGCCACTTATTTAAAGTTAAGTTCCAGTGTCTGGGCACTGGAATGACATCTTTTTTCTGGAGACAAGTATATCTCAATGTTCGTACAGTTGTGTGTCTGGACACCGTAATGACACCGAAGGAGCTACTTGAATGACAAGAAGAGGGCAGGGCCCTCCTTGTATATTAGATATAGGCTGAGTTATGATCGTGATAAACGTGATCGCTTGCACAGTCGAACATTTTCACAAAACCATTCTCTAGATAGAGATTATATTCATGATGTTGATCTAATAACTCAAAGTTATCTTGTGTTTCTAAGCTGAAGTGACTTGAATCTGATAGCAATTCGTAATTTGGATTATCTATTTTACTAATGCTGCTTATTACTTTGCCATTACCATTTGATATAGCCAAACTATAACTATCACCATCCTTCATTATTTTGATGGATACCTTATCTTCAGGTAACACTATAAGCTTTTTCGTATCACTATCGTGAATTAGAAATTTGCCATCTTTAAAGTAATACTTGTCTTCCGGCAAAGCGCCAACCTTATAATCTGATGTGTGCAGTTTGTTCCAAAAATCTAACACAGATTGCTTATCTGCTCCTTCTGCTCTATTATACAAGGCTTTCACATCATTATAATCTATGATTACATTTGCCTTATGCTTTCCTTCTACATCTCTATCATAGCTCTTTTCTATTTTCAAGATTGTGTCTTTCAACACTACCTGCTCTTTCTCCTCCACTGAATCTGACCTTTTTGCCCTTGTTGGAATTTGTGGTTGATCAGACTGTATTTCACTATTGTCGTTTGATACAGTTCTCTCTTCAGCAACAACATTAGTAGTACTATGGCTCATGTTAACCTCTGTCTTAGTTTCACTTACTTGCCCTTTTGGACTTTCGGTTTGTTTCTCTTTTGTGAATATTCTCTGATAGTCAGTGTAGCCTCTATTAGTTTCACCGATATCGCCATCACCTTGATCAAAAGTTATTTTTTTACTTCCATTTCCCATATCCTCAATTTCAACTTGAGGAGAAACAGATGCTAGGAAATCGTTATAACTGTAGTTATAATCAGCAGAAAAGAATATTTTTCCTTTGAAGTTATGGAAATTATTAGATAACATTCCAATTTCTTCATCAGTATCACCATCAAATAGTTTTACTTTAGTGAAATATCTTTGATTGTTGATTCTCACTATTTCACCACTCGAGTTTCTTTGTATCTGATAATCATTTGGATCATGTTTAATGGTAAAAAGTTTACCAGGGGCATATTTTTCTAAGTTTATAAGGCCCACATTTATATGTTTATGAGAATAATCTCTCTTTTCATATTCATGTGCAAATACTGGGTCAATATATTTGTATTCGTCTGGTATGCTACTATATTCTCTTCCTTCAGAATCAGATGGTGCTAATTTATATTGTCCATCTTTTTCCACCAATTTTAGGTGAGTAACATTGCCTGGCAATTGAAACCTTACGTTTTTTCCATGATCATGAATGAACAAGTTACTTTCATTTATAACTTCACCTCTTTCATTTTTTATCTCTTCAGTAATATAGAAACCCATATTTTTGAATGCATGTAGATTTTCGCCTCCTTGCTTTACAACCGCTTCGTATACATCGTCGTCTGTTCTATCAGTCCCTTTATCATCCAATAATGTTTCTTTTTCTACGATTACGCCGCTTTCTCTTTGCTCATCAGAATATTGAGCATGCTTTGAATCCTGATGATTTAGAATTTTGGTCCCTCTAAGAAGCAGAGAATCTAAATCTTTTTGAATGTGTCCAGTGCTAGGATGCAACAATTCATTTTCATGTAAATGTGCTTCATCAAAGTATTCATCACGTTCAACTGTTCTACCGTCTATTAAAGAAGCTTTATAATGACCATTTTCTTTTGTAATAGCCATATAAGCACCACCGTCATATTGAGTATTCAAGTTGTGCAATATGTCCTCAAAAACAAAAGTTTCTTTAGTTTGACCTTCAACTTGCTTAAAAAAGCCCGATTCGCTCGACAACTCTCCAAGCTTTGTATTCCCATCATATATAGATAGTGCACCCATATCTCCGTGACCAAGAGCTTTGATAGAGAAAACTTTACCTTCTTGTAGATTAATATGAGCACCTCTGATTAGGTTTGGATCGATATTGACCATCTCTTCTAACATCTTTTCTACGTCAATGTTCTGAGTTTCTTTTACTTGTTTCAAGCCAGCGTTTATGGTTTTATCAAGCAAATCATCTTTCAGTTGTGTATATTTGTCCTGTGTAGCATTATATAATCTCTTATCTTCATTATGATAATTAGTGCTGGCTGAATTGCATTTTTCTACAAATTTCGCATAAGAGATCTCTCCTCTTTTGTATTGCTCGTATGCATCATGACGCTGTGTTTCTTCCTGTTCACGCAGGCTTTTCAACACATCATTATATTTTATATCCTTCTGCTTATCTAAGTCTTCTTTCCTATCATAGTAAGATTTTCTAAGATCTTCACCATGTTTTGATAATATCCTCAAAGCTTGCATTTTATACTCTTGACTGTTTTGATATTCATTACCTTGTTGATCAGAGTAAGTCAGCTTAACCTGCCCATCAGTAGTTTTTACTGCCTTTAAGAAATGATATTCCTTTGATATATCGAGGTTATCATTTGTTGCCCTATTAATAGCACGAGCAACATCATAAAATGCAACATGTTCTACAGGAGAAAAACTTCCAACGTTTTCTCCATCTATCTTTTCTATATTTGCTTTATAGTAGGATATGTTTTTAATTTTTCCACCCACTATTCCTTGACCAGTTGCTATAAAATCTCCTTTTGTAACTTGCAAAGCGTTGAGATGTTCCATTGCAGTTTCTGTATCATTCTCAGCAAGCCAACTTTTGAAGTCAGTATCATGTCCTTTTATGTCTTTCAAGAAACTTTTTGATTCATCTGAGTTACCTTGACGTAAAGCATCTAGGTAGTCTCTTAATAAACTAGGATCTTTTTCCTGTAAGTACATTATCAACGCATGACCAGTTTTATACACTAAACTGTTTTCTTTACCATTGGCTGAGTATTGTAAATTTAAAATTCCACCTAGATCCAAATTTGCGGCTTCAGTTTTATCAATGCTTGACCCTTGAGCATTGAACTTGTGATCTGAATGATGTTCAAAGTAATCTGCAATTCCCTCCATTAATACTGTAGGTAGAGATTTTCCTCCTGTAGCCAAGTAAGTTAAACCATGTGCAAATTCATGCTGAAGGTTATGAACGCCACCTTGCTGATAGACATACATCTCAGCAAAAACATCAGCTTCTCCTTTGTAGTAACATTTACCACCCTCATCTCCAAGGTAAGAACCAAAACGTTTGCTTCCGCCAAGATGAGTGTAATCAGCCTTATCATCAAACACATAAATTTTGAACGTTTGTTCTGAGCTACCAGGCTCCAACTTAAATGCATCTTTAAAATTAGTAGCTGTTTCTCTTATTTCACTTTCAATTTTAGCAACTTTACTTGCTCTTAAATCGTGAGAATAAACCTCTACTTTAATATTTAAATCTTTAACTTCTATAACATGCTTATCGTTAAAATATTCTTCTTTAGTTATATTTTTATTTACTTGTTGATTAATTGTCATAATTCTAACCTCTAATTTATTAGTCTTTACAATATCAAGCATAAAGTGACTCATCTGAAAAAAACGTAAATTCTTATATTGGTATAATTTATATCTTAATAAAAAAGTATAGATAGTTAACTTAATATGTAACATTTAGAATGTGGCTAAAATTCTATAGCTGACCTTAGGTGGCTGCTAACAAGTAACGGAATTATAAATATTAAGAAATTTATCAATTTTAAAAAAGGCAAAAAAATCCCTATGTAGCGAGTTTTGACCCTATAACAATGTAAATTGGCGTTGTAATAATGTGCTAACAAGCGCGATTTGGCTGAATGTAGAAAAAATTTAAAAAGTCGCTATAATTTTTATGTAATTTGCCAATAAATATCTGAGTTTTTTACTGAATTTTGTTATTAAATCTGCGGAGATTAAAAACAAGGATAAATACTCTTGTTACTATAGTAAGGAAGGTAAGAAGGTTTGTCAAGGAATTTCATCCAGCAAGAATCTAAAAGCAAATTGACTTTCATTTCACTGAAACACTATACTAAAGCTACGATGGGTAATTAGCTCAGTTGGTAGAGCACTTGCTTGACGTGCAAGGGGTCGCTGGTTCGAGCCCAGTGTTACCCACGTTTTTTTGCTCATAAAAAGATTTTATATGACAGCAGTGCACAATGGCAAACACTCAATAGCAGAGTCTAAGCGCTTAATTTATTCCATAATAATAGTTGCAATAACAATGCTTATGGAGATAGCAGGTGGAATAATTTCACATTCGCTTGCTCTGTTATCAGATGCAGGACATATGCTCACTGATCTTTTTGCCTTGGTTTTAAGCTGGATAGCGCACAAATTTTCAGCTAAGAAATCTGATTTACAGAGGTCATATGGGTATCACAGATTGCAGATAATTGCAGCATTTGTTAATGGTTTAACTCTATTTTTCATTGCAGCGGTCATTATAATTGAATCAATAAAGAGATTCATTTGTCCAGTCAATGTGGAATGGAAAGTAATGCTAATAATTGCCACACTTGGCCTAATCTCTAACATTATAGTCTTTTTTATATTACATAGTAAATGCGAAAGTAATATAAACATAAAAAGTGCTGTATTGCATGTTATCGGAGATATTTTAGGTTCTGTAGCTGCTATACTTGCATCCATAATTATCATGTTTACCGGATGGCAAATAGTGGACCCTATTTTGTCAGTATTTGTCAGTGTAATAATCTTAAACAGTGGATATAAAATTCTCAAGAATTCTTGCCATATACTCCTTGAAGGTACACCTGAGAGTGTATCTGCTGAGGAGATAAAAAGTGAGATTGTATCTAAGTTACCTGAAGTGATAGATGTGCATCATATACATGCATGGTCACTATCTGATAATTATTTTATACTTACTATGCATGCCAAGATAAAGCAAAATGGGCAACATACTAATATTCTGTATGAGATAAAAAAAATACTATTAAATAGATTTGAAATTGCACACTCTACAGTTGAAATTGAATACGATGAGTGCGTAGACAGTAAAATACTTAAGCATTGACATCTATAGGCTATTTGTTATTACTACAATATCATAATATTATAGAGAGTAGGCTATGATAGGTATTTCCCAAATACAATTTCCTGGAAAGGATTCTTACAGATTAAAGACAGCAAGTTACTTCGCAGCTTTTGTTTCTTTAAGCATTTTAGTTAATCCTGCCAATGTCTTTTTATCTTTTGCCACATTGTTTTTTAGATCTGAAATAAAAACTTTTTACGTTTATAAAGACATAAAAGCTGCAAAGCAGGAAAAAATAAGTAAAAAGGAATATTGGGAAATATTTTTTGAGAAAAATAAAATTAAGATAGCATCTTTCCTTTTATTTTTTGCTTCTGTAACATATCTAACCTTTACAACTACTTTTCTGCTCGTTTCGTTACTTGCAACAATACCACTTGCAATGGTTTTAATTCTATTACAAAGTGAATTAAGGCCAAAGGATTTTAATCCATTTACGTTACTCAAAGCTGCTATAAGTTTCTTTTTAGAAGGCATAAAAGAAAATACTCGCAGTATGACAAATAAGTTTGATGGTACTTATGAGCATTTACTGCCCCATCAATTAAATAATGATATCATTAAAAATATTGACAAATTAAAAGATAAATATACTGAACAAGTATCTGAAGACACTATTAATAATGAGGGATTTAAAGAATTTATTGAATATATAAATCACTTACATATGCTTGATGGCCAACCATTTAGTAATGAGAATAAGGGAAAATTAGTAATGTTTTTGCAAGATTTTTGCAAAGGTAATGAGAAACATAGCTCTGGCTTCACTGGTGGACAAATTCTTCTGTTAGTTCTTAGAGCCTGCAATGATGGAGATAGAGAAGATGTAAAAAATAAAAAAGACGCGTTGATTGCAAATTTACTAGATAGCCAAACTTTCTCTAGAAAAGAACGAATTCCTAACACATGTTTTACTGGTGTTATCTACAGAATGTTAAGTACATTAGAGGGTATTCATTCCGATCCAGAGATTAAATTTACACCACCTAGACAAATGCTCCTTACAGAAGCAGAAAATGAAGCACGTAAGTTTATGTTAGACAGGCTAAAAAATAAGAAAAACAGTAAAGAAATTCTTAGGGCTTGGCATAACGCCCAAAATAATTATGAAGATGATAAAAGTCAAAAAATAGTTGATGATTTTATTGCAGAAGTAAGCATTACTTTAATGAGAAGATTACTGAGTTTTACTTCTCAATATAGTGAACAAATTGTGCTGACGTTAATGAAAAATATTAACTCTGTAAAGTTAAATAAATTAGAGCACTTTGCGCTGTCTCAGCACATAACAAATGAACTACAGGGGGATGGTTTAGACGATCAACTCGAAAACATCAAAGGAAAAGTTTTTTTGGAGCTTTTAAACCAAAATTTACTTAGAACAGATTTTTTTCTCAAGGACTCATCTTTAACTGAAGCTAAGAGAATAGCTAGCAAAATAATAAAAGAAGAAGTGAAAGAATTAAAATTGAAAGCCAAGAAGACTATTAAGGGTCAAGTGGTCAGAATGTTAGATAGTTTAAGAACGTTACCACTAGAGAAAAGGTGTTATAGGGTATACACGGAACTGAGTAAAAATAGCAGAGACGATAAAGAAGAAATAAAGAAAATTCTGCAAGAAAAGCTAGCAATAACAGAAGCAGTGATAAATAACATGTTAAAAAAAGAAGCTTCACACAGGCTAGAGATAGAGATTAAAGATATTTATAATCAAAATAAGCGCAATGTAACCACACTTTATGAAAAAATACAAGAAGTGAAGCAAAGATTCATTGAAGATGAATTTTTAATACCTCAAGAAGTAGAGAGTATAACAAGAGTAAAAATTACAATCTTAAATAAAGAAGATAAAATAATACCATCAAGCAGTTTATCTCGTAGTTTAAGTGTCAGTGATTTAACATCTCATTGCTTATAAAAACTTATGCTCTCTGCCTTGCAGAAGATTTGCAATATTTTTGTAATGCTTCAAGAAAATTAATATCGCTACAGTGAGTAGTATAAGGAATAACTCCTTTTGAAAAAAGAAAGATGCTATAACAGCTGCTGCATTAGCAGCCAAGGAAGCAAGAGAGGAGTACCGAAAGATAAAAAATACTATTAGCCAGACAAATATAAATGCTAATGCTAATGCTATAGAAATGTTAAGTGCTACTAAAACTCCCAAAGTTGTTGCAACCCCCTTTCCTCCATTGAACCTTAGCCAAATAGGAAACATATGCCCTAGAACTGCTAAAATTGCAGATACATATATATAAAAATCGTTATTATCACAAAATTGTTGTGCTGTATAAACTGCGATAAACCCTTTAGAGGTATCCAGAAATAACGCAATAGCAGCAAGAAATTTATTTCCTGTCCTTGCAACATTTGTAGCGCCAATGTTTCCTGAACCTACTTCTCTTAAATTTATACCATTTATTTTTGCAATAATTAAGCTAAACGGTATTGAACCTAGTATGTAGGATAATATAAGAATTATATATTTCTCCATTATTCTAGCATCCTCTCTCTTGTCATCCCAGTGCGTGACACTGGGATCCAGCGAACTTTATTCGCAAACGAATCTAGTAGATAAATATAAAATTTTACATTAAAATATAACACTACGGTGGAACTATATGCAAAATAGATCCCAGTGTCACGCACTGGGATGACAAAAGGGAATTTTGCTATGAAAAGAAGATGGCACTGGAATGACATCTGTTGTTGTACCTTCATATGCCAGAATTTAATTAATTTTATTATTCCTTAGCCTTTTTAGATAACATTGAACTTCATTGTTAATCTGATTGCTAAACAGTATAAGTGCTGTCATATTGATGAGTGCTAAACAAGAGAATAAAGCCCCACCAATATTAGCAATAGCCATTATATCTTTAGACAAACTTGACAAAAATGCAACTACTACCACCGCTATACGATATATTACTACACTTTTTACACCAAACAAATACAGCCATCCCATTTCACAACAATATACAAATGAAATTACTGAGGAAAACGCAAACAAAGGCGCAGCGATGGTTAAAAGTATAGGAAACCAAGAAGAAACTGTTTCAAATGCTTTTTGGGTGATCAATATTCCCTCGCCAATGCCGGTCTGGTATGCACCTGATATTACTATTGTTATTCCTGTCAAGCAACAAATTAACATTGTATCAAAGCATGGTTCTATCATCGCAACCAGCCCAGTTCTAACTGGCTCCTCATCTTTAGCTACAGCGTGAGTAATTGCAGCAGAACCAACACCTGCTTCACTGGCAAAAATTGCCCTTTGAATTCCAGCAACAAATGCTCCTACTACTCCTCCACCAACAGCATTGAAGTCTATCATACTGGAAAACAATATTTTCAATGTATTGCTAAAATTGTGAATATTGAATGCAATGATTGTGACACAGCTCAAAATATATATGAGTGACATAATAGGAACTAGTGCAGAAGATACTCTAGCTATTCTCCTTATTCCACCGATAATTACCAGAGCAAGTAACGTAGAAATTATGGAAGAGAGAAACCAAGGATGACCATCTACCCAATTTGAATAGCCAGATAATATTGAAACCATTTGGTTAGTCTGAAATGCCACACTTCCACCAAGACCTGATAATATAAAAAATACTGCATATATTGCAGCTAGGACAATACCAAGTTTCTTAAATCCAAATTTCTCTAATCCATTTCTTATATATTGAAAGGGACCACTGAATAACTGCTCCTGGCCTTCTGTTCTGTGTCTGAATGCTAAAGTTACTTCAGCAAATTTTGTAGACATACCAAAAAAACCTGTAATCATCATCCAAGGTACCGCTCCTGGCCCTCCCATTGAAATTGCGATTGCAACACCAGCAACAGTTCCAAGGCCTACTGTGCTTGATAGCGCGGTTACAAATGCCTGAAAATGCGTAATGTGACCATCATGATGATCTGTGTCATATTTTCCACATAAAATAGCGAACGCATGCTTAAACATCCTTATGTTGAGAAATCTAAAACGTAGTGTTAGAAATATATAACCAAAGGCCAATAAAAGTATTATAAATGGTACGTGAAAGATCTTGAAAAACAACACTTCATTCATGAAGTTGCTTACTCCATTTAACGCAGTGTCATAACTTTTATGAAAAATTGAAGCAGCGTATACATCATTAAATGGTAGGCAAAATAACACCATATAAAGCATTCTATAAATCATGTTTAATACCTTTTGTAATAAGAGTCTATTGTATTTAAAACTTCCCTTCTCAGTAGATATATCACAACAGCATTTGGGATCATAAGGCACATAAACAGGCTATCACCTAAATAAGATATAAATTCTATATTTTTTGATATACAGCTGATATACACTGAACCTACTATAAAAAACTGAAGCAATATCAGTACTTTTTTGTTACCAAATAAGTACACTAGGGCAACTTCACAGTAGTAATAGTAAGCTATTATTGTGGAAAATGCAAAGGAAAACATTATCAGCGGGAGAGCTAGCTTGCTAAATAAAGGCAAGCCTGTTGAAAATGCTGAGCTAACTAACGTAATATCACCTACGGTATTAGTGCTATGCATATCGGTGATAATTATCACAATACCAGTCAAAAATGAGACTAATATTGTGTCTACAAATGGTGCAATCATTGCAACACTTCCAACTTTAACTGGGTCTTTCTCTTTTACAATCGAATGTGCTATAGCTGCTGTTCCAGTACCTGCTTCATTAGCAAACACTGACCTTCTTACCCCTGCTATTAATCCACTCAATACTCCACCTCCTATAGCTGATTTGTTAAAGATATCTTGAAATATTATAGATAGAGCATTCAGTAGATTATTTCCGTTTACACAGATTAAATATATACACATGCCTATATATAACATTATCATGATCGGCCCTAAACCTGTTGCAACTAAAGCAATTCGCTTTATTCCTCCCAGTATTACAATTAATACAAATAGCGAGATAATAACAGATATGTTGTATTCAAATAAGTTACTTGACAACGCTGCAATTTGATTTGCCTGAAATGGTATGCCGCCTAGAATCATTGCAACAAGCAGCATAACTGCGTAGATAAATGCAAGGAATTTGCCAGTCTTCATAAATCCAATCTTTGCAAGTCCATGTTCCATATAATAAAAAGCCCCACCAGTTGTGTTTTCAGAGCGATGAGTAAATGCAAGCACTACTTCAGCAAATTTTATTGACATGCCAAGTACCCCGGTAATTATCATCCAAAAAACTGCACTTGGCCCCCCTATTGTAATAGCTATTGCAACTCCTGATATTGTTCCAAGACCAACTGTTCCTGAAATTACCGTTGCAAATGCCTGAATGTGGGTGATTATGCCGTTATTATTATGGCTCTCTAGGTTGAATAGTGTTTGTATCCCATGTTTGAACAACCTAAAGTTAATGAATTTGAATCGAATCGTACAAAAAACCCCAGTTGCAATTACCCAAATAATTATAAATGGTATGTTGAATATCTTTATATATAAAAAAGAGTTTAATAGATCAGTTACTTTTATAATCATGCTGCTCACTATTTTTTATATAGCTGACTAGTTTTATATGCGTAATGTATATAAAGTCCGATACTTATTGGAATAGTCAAGATATAAACTGCACCTAAAATTGGTAGTGTTATCCAGGGCTTACTTATAAAAAATATGATCAATATTCCAAAAAATGACACAAATATATAAGATAAACTTTTAGGAACATAAATGTATTTTGCAGAGAAAGTTGGAATATGACTTATCGAAAAAAATGAAATGGCCAAAAAGTAACAAGCTGTATTCTTTACGTTAAAAAATTGCTCTATAAGAAGTAAATATTCACTTTCATGAGATTGAAAGGTAATAATTATTGGAAACAGAACAAGTAAAGCGCATACAGGAGCTGGAACACCAGAAAAGAAAAATTTTTTCCAGTATAATTGCTCTAAATGTAGCGAAACATTGAATCTTGCAAGTCTTATTGATATGCAGATTACATATATCATTACTAAAATCCATCCTATAACTTTAATTTCATTTAACTTCCAAAAATATAAAAGAAAAGCAGGTGCTGAACCAAAATTTAGAAAATCTGCAAAAGAATCGAGTTGTGCTCCAAAATCGCTAGTTGATTTTAAAATTCTGGCTATCCTGCCGTCCATTCCATCTATTATTGCTGCAATGATAATAAAAATTGCTGAAAATTCCCATTGTTCATTAAATGTGAATTTAAGTGAAGTAAGGCCAGCACATAAACCTAATAAGGTTATAAAGTTTGGGAATAACTTGGTAATAGGTAAAAATTTACTGTTACTTTCATCGTTATTCATATAACATCAAAAGTAAGCTTCTCTTGTTTATTAAAATCTGCTATAACTGTCTCACCGCCAATAACAGTTTGCCCTTCTGAAACTCTTACTTCTGTACCAATAGGAATATAAATATTTACTCTGCTACCAAATCTTATAATTCCAAATCTTTCACCTGCTTTTACGCTCTGAGATGTCCTCAAATTACAAACAATGCGGCGTGCGATAAATCCAGCTATTTGCTCTACAATGATTTCTTTTCCCTTCTCATATTCAATCGCAATAACCTGCTTTTCATTCTCATTACTAGACCTATTGCTTATTGCGGAAACAAACTTGCCTTTTTTATAACTCATTTCCTTTATTGTACCAGATATTGGTATACGATTAACGTGGACATTCAAAACACTTAGAAATATGCTAACAAGCGTAAACTTCTTTTCTTCTTCATTCTCTTCTGATAAAGAGTAACTAATTTCTTCTATCTTTGAAATTACACCATCAGCAGGGCTTAATATAAAGTCCTTATTGTTTGGTACAGCTCTTGCTGGATCACGAAAAAAATAGGTACATAATAACGTTGGAAATAAGCAAGTAATTCCAGCTCCACAAGATATAGAGAATGCTATACATGTTACGATAAAGGAAACAACTATAAATAAATAACCTTCTCTGTTTATATTAGGCAAACCAAAGCACATAATTTATTCTCAATAATTCATTATTAACAATTTATCATTTATAATTTCTCATGAAAAGCTTTTTTTTCACTGCTTCATTTTTGGAATGATTACATAAGCAAATGCTTATGTAATCATTGATGGGTGTTAAATTTTTAATAAAAATTAAAGATTTTTAGCTGTTCTTAATATTATTTTAATAAAAAATTAATAATAATTCTTAATAATATATGAATTGTTATGTTCTTAATTTCGTATGACAGGGGAAATAGAAAAAGATGAATCTCCTTCTCTACGAGATGCAATTCAGGGAGGTGATATTGAAGCTACAGAGCTGCTAATAAAGTTTGGTGCAGATGGTGTGCCGTAGAGATACAAAGAATGTTCAAGTAAGAGCAAACTAAGTGCAAAAGCTGCACAGTAGATGAGGGTAGGTCCCTCGGAGCCGGTTTACAAGAGCAGGCTTCAAACAACCATAAGCTGCTTTGGTAAGGTAGTGAGCGTTATGGAAAAGGCATAATTATATGTCATGTAAGGAATAGAGAGATGAACGAAAGTGAACCACTGATGAAGTGTCGAAACCTTTTAAATGACGTCAAAACCAGGGGGTCGTTTGTAACCTGGGATAAATCTATCGGGAGCTTGTTTACTGGATAGATGGCGTCCGGCATAAAGGTGGCATGAATCCATTTCAGGCTATTGTGTGGAACTACGGGAACCTGTCGTTTCGATGATAAGGGAGAAATCCAAGGAGCTAAACTCTAAGGATGAGAGTACCGATGCGAAAAACAGGGGCGGATCAGCTCGTAGTAGTGAAGAAGTTTCTGTAATGGAAATCGAGAGAAGGGGCTGAGTTATTTAGTTTTAATGATTTATCAACCGAAAGGGAGGAGTTAATGAGTAAAACAAAGTCTTTTGATATATCAAAGCAACTTATTTGGAGAGCTTATAAACAAGTATCGAAAAATAAAGGTGCTGCTGGTGTGGATGAGGTTTCGATAACAAAGGTTGAAGAAAATCTAAAAGATAATCTGTACAAACTATGGAATAGGATGTCATCCGGAAGTTATTTTCCAGAGCCGGTAAAAGCTGTTGTGATACCAAAAGATACAGGAGGGCAAAGAATTTTATGTGTTCCTTCAGTATTCGACAGGATAGGGCAAACGGCTGCTGCTATGTATCTAGAGCCGCTGGTAGAACCAAAATTTCATGAGGATTCATATGGTTATAGACCAAATAAGTCTGCACTGGATGCGGTAGATACAGCTCGTAAAAGATGCTGGAGGTACGATTGGACGATAGATCTTGATATATCTGGATTTTTCGACAATTTGGACCACGGCTTGGCATTGCAAGCTATCAAAAAGCACACAGACTGCAAATGGGTCATACTGTATGTTGAGAGGTGGATGAAAGCCCCCATTCAGCAAGCAGATGGCAGTAAGGTAGTTAGGGATAAAGGAGTTCCGCAAGGAGGTTCAATTAGCCCAATCATCTCTAATATATTCATGCATCATGTGTTTGATATATGGATGAAAAAGAACTACCCGACGGTACCATTTGAGAGGTATGTGGATGATGCGATAGTACACTGCAGAACAGAGAAACAGGCAGAGTTTGTGAAAGTAATGATCGAAGAAAGATTGGCTGAGTATAAGTTGAAATTACATCCTGAAAAGACACAGATAGTGTACTGTAAGGATGACAATAGGAGTGGTGGATTTCCTAAACAAAGTTTTGATTTTCTGGGTTACACATTCAGACCCAGGTTAGCAAGAAATAAAATAGGGAAATATTTTGTCTCATTTCTCCCAGCAATTAGCAACAAGGCCAAGAAAAAGATTACTACAACCATAAGGTCATGGAAAATGCTACGAAATACGCATATAACATTAGAGGAGATGTCAGGAAAAGTAAATCCAATAGTCAGAGGCTGGTATCAGTACTATGGCAAATTTTACAGAACTGAAGTATACAAATCTCTAAAGAATATAGAGCGGCATCTAGAAAAGTGGGTGAAAAGGAAATATAAGAGACTCAGGAGTCACGGAAGACTAGCAAGACAATTTCTAGGAAAGGTGAGAAAGAGGTCTCCGGATATTTTCTATCACTGGACACTAGGGTTAGGCCAAAAGGCTGAATAATGGAAGCTGTATAAATCAAGAGGTTTACGTACAGTTTTGCGAGAGACTGGTGGGGAAGTTCCACTGGTCTACTCTCCTTAACGCAAAAACTGAAAATCATGGCAAAGATGATTTAACACCAATGCACCTTGCAATTTTTGAAAACACGCCAGAGTTTATAGAATTGCTAGCTAGCAATGGTGCGTCAATTGATGAAAGAGAAAGCACTGAAGGACATACACCTTTTCACCTTGCTGCTTTATATGGAAATAAAAGTGTAATACAAGCCTTAGTTGATAAGGGACAGAATATTGAAGATATTGATAATAATGGGCGTACAGCTTTATTTTTAGCTATTAGGCAATGCACTGGAGCAGAGGGTGATAGCAGAATAGAAGTTATCGAGTATTTGATAAATAAACTCAAAGCAGACATAACGAAAAAAGATAATAATAACAACACAATACTTTTTCCTGCTGCTAATAATTGTCCTGGAAAAGTAGTGGAACTCATCATTAAACAATATATAGAAAGCTTTGGTAGAGATCGGTTGAAGAATTTTATCAACCACAAAAATAAAGCTGGAATGGATGCTTTGGATATTGCGCTCAATAGTGGAAATGAAGAGGCCATTGAAGTGCTTAGATCATATGGAGCAGACATTGAGAAGATAGAAGGTGAAAGTCGTCTATTTCGTACAGTAAAAGAAGGTGATATAGAAAAAACGGGGCTTCTTTTAGAGCAAGGGGCAAACATTAATATAAAAAATGGAAAGGGTCTTACTCCTTTAGATCTTGCGATGCAGGAAAACGATCAAGTCATGGCTCGATTCCTAAGAGAGAATAAAGCAAAAACAGGTTTAGAGATCAAAGTTCAGTTAGCGTCATTAGTTACGCTAACTATTATAACTCTTGGTTTAGCACTAGTAGTGTATTTTGTTGTGAAAGGTATTCAAGAAATTGCTGCACAAAAAACAGGCAGTACTCTCAATAATGTAGAAAGTACAAAGATAGAACCTCCTATCAAGCAAAAATAAAGCTTTTTACAGGTAGTTGATAAGTTTCTTGCTTTATTTACATTCTTTCTATAGTATGATATATTAATGTTAGAATAGGGTATGTTTGCAGGTCAAAATAATAATCAACAGCAAAATAGAAATAGAGTACAGGCTTTAATAGAAAGAGTGCAAAATGCTTACAACAACACTAATAAAATTAAAAGATTCATTAATATAGTTTTATTAGTAAGTATGATTCCTTCATTTTTTCTTCTTTTACAGCTCTCTTTGTATTTATCATTAGTAAATTATTTTTTCAAACCAAGGGAAAATGAAAAAAGATTATCAGCGTGGCCAAAAAATGTTATTAGAATAACATTAAGCATTTTTTTAATTATACACATTATTAATTCCTGTGTGCTTTTGGTACTGCCTATATTGTGCTTATGGTTGCTAAATAAATCACTCATTGAAGAAATACAGCAGTTTAACGATTTAATACAACAAATTCCAGAGGAAGAAAGGCCTATTTTCTTTCAAGATTTAGCAGCCATTCCTTTTATGGCACAAACTACTCATGATCCAAGTGCAGTTGCTAGTATAAACTTGAGTGTTGATAGACTCATAGAAAAGTATAAAGAGAATTTAAGCAAAGATGAATTCTATGTACAGCTAAATAGAGGCAACACAACCGACATTGAAGAGTACATCAAACAATCAAATGAATTTACAGAAGGCGATAAATCTCATGCACTTGAATGCTTAAGATTTATCAATAGAACAGGAGATAATTTTAAAGACAATCATAGTAAGTTAACACTAAAGCAAGCAGCTATTTTGTGTTGGAAAGCCTGCAATGATAGAAATACAGGGACAGAAAATCAAAGAACTCCTTTGAATGATGAAGACATAAAAAACAGAAAAGATATGTTTTTAAAAGGTCTTGTAGACGCTGCAACAACTTACGGTAATCAAGGTCAAAGTTGTGCAGGTGGAACATACAATAAATTATTTGAGTCTTTATCTGGCTTACATCCATCAGTGGTTATTACACTCGATGGAGAAGAGGCTAGAGCAATGATAAAAGAAACGATCACACAAAAATTCCCTGAAATGGCCAGAGCCAATTTCACCAATTTCTCTGGAACAGAACAAGAAAGGATCCGTAGCGAGTTACCAGAGTTATCATCTGAAACAGTAAGATATATTATGACTACGCATTCAGCTCTTGAGAGAAGGTGTCAAGAGTTCAGCAATAGATTAAACAATGATAAAAAGAATGAAATATTAGAAGAGTGTATGAGCAACTTATCCTGTGTTGCGCTAGAAAGTCCAATTGAAAGAAGAAGGTAAATTGTATTTGATTGTAGCCATTTATCTTGAAATATGAAGCAGAGTTTTGTATGATTATTTGAACTTAAGTTTATGTATTGAAATAACATGTAAAACCACTTCGTGTAGGTGATATGTTATGTTTTATCTATCTCTCAACTTAAAGATGTTGCTAATCAGCACATACAAATGTAATATTAATTAATATTTATAAATAAAGCAATTCCATGGAAAGTAACTACAATGCTGACGCAATAAAAATCCTAAGAGGTCTTGATGCTGTGAGAAAGCGTCCGGGTATGTACATTGGTGATACTGATGATGGATCTGGTCTGCACCATATGGTGTATGAAGTTGTTGACAATGCGATAGATGAGTCTTTAGCTGGGTATTGCAGTAAGATTGAAGTTAGCATAAATGAAGATGGTTCAGTTTCTGTAACCGACAACGGTCGTGGCATTCCAACAGACATTCACCCAGAGGAAGGGATATCAGCAGCAGAAGTGATAATGACCCAATTACATGCAGGAGGTAAATTTGACAGCAATACCTATAAGGTTTCTGGAGGATTACATGGTGTTGGAATTTCAGTTGTTAATGCGTTATCGAGTTGGCTGGAATTAACCATCTGGCGCAATAAGAAGGAATATTTCATGCGCTTTGAAGATGGTGAGTCTATTGAATCTTTAAAGGTAATTAATGAAAACACAAATAAAAGAGGAACTAGAGTAACGTTTATGCCATCAACGGGGACTTTTAGTAGTATTGATTTTAGTTACTCCACTCTTGAGAGTCGCATCAGAGAATTGGCATTTTTAAACTCAAATATTGAGATCATTTTGCGTGATCTCCGTAATAAACCACATGTAAAGTCTCATTTTAACGATAGTAAAGAGTCTGAAGATAATTTTGGTACAGCGAATTTTGTACGGTACTTAGACAAGAATAAGACACATGTTACTAAAATTGCCAGCATTAGAGATAATGTAAAAGATCTAGGTACCAGTGTAGAAATATCAATGGAGTGGAATGATTCCTACTATGAGAATATGCTATGCTTCACAAATAATATAAGACAACGGGATGGTGGTACGCATTTGGCAGGGTTTAGATCTGCACTAACCAGATGTATCAATAACTATGCAAACAATGAAGGTTTTTTGAAGAAGGCAAAAGTGAATTTGACTGGAGAAGATGTTAGAGAAGGCTTAACTTGTGTTTTATCTCTCAAGATGCCTGATCCTAAATTTTCTTCACAGACAAAAGATAAATTGGTCAGTTCTGAAGCGCGGGCAGTTGTAGAGAGCATAGTTTTTGACAAGTTGAGTACAATACTTGAAACTGACCCCAAGTTAGCAGCAAGTATAGTAGAAAGAGCGATTAGGTCAGCAAAAGGAAGAGAAGCCGCAAGAAAAGCACGAGAGTTAGTTAAAAATAAAAACAATATTAATATTGCAACTCTACCTGGAAAGCTTGCCGATTGTCAGGAAAAAGTTCCTGAGTTATCGGAATTGTTTATAGTAGAGGGTAATTCCGCAGGTGGTACTGCAAAGCAGGGACGTAATCGTAAAACACAGGCGGTACTTGCTTTAAGAGGGAAAATTCTAAACGTAGAACGTGCAGGGCTGGATCGTATTTTTTCATCTGCAGAAATTGGCTCTCTGATCACGGCAATTGGAGCTGGAATAGGGAGTGAGCACTTCGATATTGAAAAAACTAGGTATCATAAAATTATCATTATGACAGACGCAGATGTTGATGGCTCGCATATAAGAACTTTGATTCTAACTTTCTTTTTTAGACATATGCGTGAAGTAATTGAAAAAGGATATTTATACATAGCGCAGCCACCGCTCTATAAAGTTACAAAAAATGCTAAAGATACTTATATCAAAGATGATGAAACTTTTGAAGAGTATATAGTAAATTCAGCGATTAAAAAATTAACATTAAATGGTGTAGGCAAAGATTTGCGTTTCGTTTTGAATAAGTGCCTCAGTATTTCAAACATTAGCAAAAATTATGATAGGGAAATACCAAAAGATCTCTTAGAATCATTGCTAATTTTAAGCAAAAAGAATGCTCTATTGTCTGCTGATGAGATATTAAAATATTTAAAATTGATGTATAGTGAATATAATTGGGAAGTAGAAGTAAAAGATGAGGAAATTCACATTGCTAAATTGTTTCAAGGGTTAGCAGACAAATATGTATTCTCGCTTAGTATGCTTGAAAGTAAAGAAATACGGAATATATTGAGTTCTCTTGATAACATAATTGACTTATTTAATGGTGATTCATTTTTACAATCGCAAGAAACTGAAATAAAAATAAAGTCTCCAAGTGCACTCGCAAAAATAGTGATGGATTATGGTAAAAAAGGTTTAACTCTGCAGAGATTTAAAGGCCTTGGTGAAATGAATGCTGATCAGCTTTGGGAAACTACACTCAATCCAGAAACTAGAACTCTGCTAAAAGTTGAAATAAAAGATTGTGAAGAAGCAGATAGCATATTCTCGGTGCTAATGGGTGATATAGTTGAACCACGTCGTGACTTTATAAATAACAATGCACTTAACGTGCATGATGTTGATATTTGATTTTAGAAACGCTAAACCCTTATGGCTTAGCATTGTGTGCTAAACCGGCTATTTAAAACGTACTACTAACCAATCCATTTCAGAAATCTGAATTGATCTCGGTTGTATTCCCGTTTTCGATCATAAATATATAGATTTTCTGTCCTATTGTTGTTATAATTAATGCCTCGCTAAATTGAATATTAATGAATGAATTGAGAAGGCTCACTATTACAGAGATGCATGATGGACTAAGGCGGGGGGATTTTTCTGCTGTTGAGCTTGTAGAAGCGCATGTTAGTGCAGTTGAAAATGAGCAACTAAATGCATTTGTAACAAAAACCCCAGAAATCGCGATAAAAGCTGCTAAAATAGCAGATGAATACTTTTTGAAACAAAAAGATAATATTTCATCACTTATGGGCATACCAGTTGGTGTTAAAGATTTATTCTGTACACAAGGAATAAAAACAACAGCATGCTCAAAAATGCTGGAAAATTTCATCCCGACTTATGAATCTACGGTATCTAATGTGCTTTTAAAAAGTGGAGCAGCCATGCTTGGTAAACTTAACATGGATGAATTTGCTATGGGCTCTGCGAACACAAATAGCTATTTTGGTCCTGTTAAAAATGTATGGATTAGAAAAAGTGACGGAGAAAAAGTTGTTCCTGGTGGATCATCTGGTGGATCTGCAGCATCAGTTGCTGGGTTTTTATGCGCTGGAGCATTAGGAAGCGATACTGGTGGGTCTGTACGTCAACCAGCAGCTTATTGCGGAGTAGTGGGAATAAAGCCAACTTATGGAAGGTGTTCGCGTTTTGGTATGATTGCGTTTGCAAGTTCTCTCGATCAAGCAGGAGTAATTACTCGTTCCGTTTCTGATTCAGCGTTAATGCTGGAAACAATTTGTGGCTATGATGAAAAAGATTCAACATCGAGCGAAAGACCAGTGCCTAAATTCTCTAATCTTATAAATGGTGATATCAAGGGTAAGCGCATTGGTATACCAAAAGAATATAGAATGGATGGAATTTCAGAAGAAATCGTTCATCATTGGGAAAAAGTTTCTTCCAATTTAAAAGAAAATGGTGCTGAAGTTGTTGACATTACTCTGCCTCATACTAAATATGCGATACCGGTTTACTATCTAATTTGTTCTGCTGAAACTTCATCTAATCTTGCTCGCTATGATGGTGTACGTTACGGATTTAGGGTTGATGCTGATACCCTTGAAGAAATGTATTCGCTAACAAGAGCAGAAGGTTTTGGTAAAGAAGTGAAAAGGAGAATTTTAATTGGTTCTTATGCGCTTTCTTCAGATCATTACAATGAGTATTATGAAAAAGCACAGTGCATTAGGGCATTAATCAGAAATGATTTTACAAAAGCGTTTGAAAAAATAGATTACATACTTGTGCCATCTGCTCCAACAGAAGCTTTTGGCTTAAATGAAAAGCCAGACCCGCTAATTATGTGCATCAATGATGTGTTTACCGTGCCGGCAAGCTTAGCAGGGTTACCTGCTATTTCTGTTCCTGTTGGACTTTCCAATGAAGGCTTACCACTTGCTTTGCAAGTAATTGGAAATTATTACGATGAAGCTGGAATATTAAATATGGCAAGTGTGATAGAGCAAAATTGTGGCAGAATAGTTAATTCCCTTACGTAATATGTTTTCTTATAGTAACTATAGCATTATGATTATTTTGGCTATAGGAAACAAGAGCTTGATTTTTATAGCTAAATAACAGACCATCAAAGGCACACATAAATATCTACAATGAAAGAAAAAACTTTCACAATCATTGATGGTTATGGTTTTCTTTTCAGGGCTTACTATGTCTTACATCATTTAACTACCACAGCTGGTATTCCAGTAGGTGCTGTGTACGGTTTTCTTAATATGGTTCTGAAGTATATTCCCCATTCGGACTACTTAACTATAGCACTTGATTCTGGCAAAAAAAATTTCAGGCACAGTTTGTATTCTGAGTACAAAGCAAACAGAGTAACACCTCCTGAGGATCTAATTCCACAATTTACAATACTGAGAGAAGCGGTAGAAGCTTTTAACTTTAGCTATGAAGAGATTGAAGGCTATGAAGCAGATGACATAATTGCAACACTAGCTGCAAAATATGCCAACCACGAAGACTTTAAAGTAGTAGTAGTCTCATCAGATAAAGACTTATTTCAACTTTTGAATTACAATATTTTAATATTTGATCCTATTAAAAATATATACATAGATGAAAAAAAAGTAATAGAAAAATTTGGTGTAAATTCAAATAAGCTTCTTGATTTATTTTCTCTAACTGGAGATGCATCTGATAACATTCCAGGCGTTCCAGGAATAGGGCCAAAGACTGCAGCTAAATTACTAGATGAATTTGATTCATTGGATAACGTTATAGAAAACATCAATAACATTGAGCAAACAAGAGTTCGTAATATTCTTACTGAGCATAAGGAAAAAGTACTAATTTCAAGAGAACTTTTGTCACTATGCAAAAAAGTAGATCTTCAACATGATATTGTAAAATATGAAGTCCATCCTCCAAATATGGAAAAATTGTTATCCTTTTTGAAGAAATATGAATTTAATTCATTGATAGGAAAAGTAGAAAAGCTCTTTTCTTATAGTGGATCTAGCACAAAAGAGAAAATAGAATATAGTAGTGAAGAATTAGAAAAATTTTTGGAGTATTGCAGATATGAAGGTAAAATTGCAATTCATTGCCACTTTGAAAACAATAGATTGAATAAAATCTCCTTATCTTGTAGTGAGGATAATATTTTCTACATAGATCAAAGCTGCCTACAAGATGCACTTACTATAATAAATTCAACTTTATTTTCAAATGGGGTGCTTAAAATAGTACATGATATTAGAAAGATCAGAGAAATATTTCCTACAATAGAGAGAGTGCTAGACTCAATTGATGACCTGATGATCATGTCATACAGCCTTGACACAGGTAAGCATGATCACAGCATTCCAAACATAATTGCACACAATTTAAGTAAAAATGTAGAAACTTTCTCGGCAAAAATTTTAATAGCGATCCATGAGAAACTGACACAAAGATTATTTCAGGAAAAACTTTTTACGATTTACGAGCGCTTTGATAGACCTCTCATGAAAGTAATATTTGATATGGAGCAAAATGGAATACTGCTCAATATTCAAAAACTACAGGAATTGTCTGATAAGTTTGAGCAGCTAATTGCTGTACTTGAAAACGATATACATAATTTAGCAGGAGAAAAATTCAACATTGCATCGCCAAAACAATTAAGTGATGTTTTGTTTAATAAAATGGAGCTAAGTAAAAAGAAAAAGTCAAAATCTGGGTCTTATAGCACAAACTCTGAAGTTCTAGAGGCACTTGAAGAGGAGGGGACAGAAATCGCAGGTAAAATTTTAAGTTGGCGACATTCAAGTAAATTAAAGGGTACCTATACTGACGCGTTAATAAAACAGGTTGATCCGCTTGATGGTAGGATACATACAAGCTTTTCAATCACTGTGACTGCAACTGGAAGGCTGAGCTCTAGCAATCCTAATTTACAAAATATTCCTATCAGAAGCGAAGAAGGTAGTCTTATCAGGCAAGCCTTTATTGTGCCAAAAGGTTGCAAGATAATTTCTGCTGACTATTCACAAATAGAATTAAAAATCCTGGCACACGTTGCAAATGTTACCGCATTTAAAGAAGCTTTTGCAAATAGGCAAGATATTCATGATATCACTGCAAGACAAGTTTTTGGAGTGCAAGAAATAGATGAGCAATTAAGACGCAAAGCAAAAACCATTAATTTTGGCATTATATATGGCATTAGTCCATTTGGCCTTGCAAAGCGACTTGGCATTACCTTTCAAGAGGCTGCTGAATACATTAATTACTATTTTTCTTGTTACCCAGAAATAAAGGTCTATATGGAAAAAGCAGTATCTATCGCGAGAAATCATGGTTATGTAGAGACTTTGTTTGGTAGAAGATGTTTTGTAAGAGACATCAACAATAAAATTCCTTATCTAAGACAATTTGCAGAAAGGGCAGCAATAAATGCACCACTGCAGGGAACTGCCGCTGATATAATAAAACGCGCGATGATTCGGCTTTTTGATCAGTTAAAGTCAGGTAAAATAATCCTCCAGGTTCATGATGAATTACTTGTAGAAGTGGAAGAGAGCAGAGTGCAAGAAACAGCAAAACTTATGAAAGATATAATGGAAAATGCAGTAGAAATTTCTATACCACTTGAAGTAGAAATAAAAATTAGCGACAACTGGGGCTTTTCTTAATTATACCGTAGACCCTAAGAACCTGTCTTGAAAGGACTTAAGTAGTATCTGTTCAGATGCATGGCTAATGTGTAAATATTGAAGCAAAAGTAATGTCATCCCAGTGCTTGACACTGGGATCCAAATTGCTCACAAGCAACCTAATCATAGATATTAAAAGCAACGCTTTCAATGAGACTACAAAAGGCTGGATTCCAGTGTCAAGCACTGGAATGACACCTTATTGTTGTAAATTCACTTTTACCTTATTTTGCCACACCCCTGAACGGATGCCTTGAGTGGTTAATTTCGCAAGTATAATAGTAGTCATATTAAAGAGTTCTTGAAGTAAGGAGAGCACGTTAAGCAAACAACGTTTACCTAAAATTCTGTGACATTAGCAGCTTTCTTGCCCCGTTTTCAGTAAACAGTGATTTTTCTATATATTAGAAAAATTTTTATTTTAATTAGCGTTAAACAATAGGCGCCTATTAGTTTTTAGCTAAAGTAAAGGTCAAATATCTGGAATTCTGGACATAAAATCCCCCTGTGTAAAAAAAAAAGATTAGAAAAAAGTGCAGCGCACATACAACAGAGATTAAGCATATTTACATGCACTAAAGAAGATACGCTACGCTTTTTGATTAAAAATTTGACTGAAAAGTCTGCAGACAAAGATAGATTTTGAGCTCTTAAAATATCTCTAACTGTAATTATAATCAGATTTAAAATATATGGAAGCAATTTTTTACATTCCCTTATCACTTATATCATTTGTTACTTTTCTATTTTTTGCTTTATTCTTTTCTTTTTTTCTCTTTCAAGACAGGTTCTAAGAAATTTGAACTAATGTGAAAAATATGCTATAATTAAAACATAGGTTAGTACGAATAGATCATTATGACAGTTCCAAAAGCAAAAAATAAGCCTTTAGAGTCATCTACTCAGGTGAACGGGCAAAATGAGATGCTCTTCAAGAAGGAACATAAGGAAATTTACGATTACTTTGTAAAAGTATTAGAAGCTAAAGCCAAATCAAAGAAGGACAAAGGAATAACTGATTATTTTATATCAGCTTATAAGGACATACTACTTAATAATGTCAATCCAAAAGATATAAAATCACTCAGTGAGGAGAATTTTTGTCAGTTTTTACTTTCTGTATTTAAAGAAGTTAGAGAGAAAAAATTAGCGAACAAAGAGAATGTCAAGAATGTTGAAATAAAGAAATTAGTAGATGATTGTGTAGCTGATATACGTGGTACAGAAGCTAAGGATTCACTAATAAAACTTGTTGGGTTACCATTGGGAATAAAAATAGACCCGAAAAATATTTCTGGCTCCTTTATGGAGGGAGTGAAAGAAAAAATACCATTTTTAGGTGGGGATAAAAAAGAAGAGGATGAACCACTACTTAGTGATGAAGAGATGGTAACAAAGTTCTTACGTAAAGTTTTTCTTCCTATTCTTTTTTCCATTGCTTCAATATTAATTTTTGGTCCTACTACACTTGCGATAGTTGCTGCTGTTATTGGTACAATATTTGCTGTAAAGGGAGGAGTTGAGGTTCTTTTTTCAAATAATAGTCCAGGTACTTTATATGACCCTAGCTCACCAGATAAAGATGATACAGAAAAGAGAGCAAAATTGAATGAAAAAATTTACAAGGGTATTGATGATATTTTAAAAACCCCAATTGAAAGCTCTCTTGAAACAATTGCTGACGGGAGTAAAAAACAACCTACTCTGGAACAAGCTCCTCAGGTAGGAAATAAAGGGGGTGAGCAGCTTACTATGCTTGATGGAAAAATTACTATAGATCAGCCAACCAAAAGCACAGAAAAGACAGCAGTCAAGTAAGACCTATTTGCCAAAGGTGAATTGTGTAATAGGTCCTTTATTGTTTTATAACACATACAACGGGAGTATGATCAGATGGGTTTTCTAGTTTACGCAACCTATCATCTATGTAACATATTTCCAATTTATCTGAAGCTTGTGGCGATAATAGCATATAATCTATTCGCATTCCTTGATTGTTTCTGAGTGAATTGCCTTGATAATTCCACCAAGTGAATTGTTGCAAATTTGGGTGAGATATTCTAAACGCGTCTTTAAATCCAAGATTCAAGATTCCTCTTAACTTCTCACGCTCTTTTATATGAAAGCACACTTGGCCATTTAATAAATTTGAATCAAAAACATCAATTTCATCCAGTGCAACATTATAATCGCCAGCTATGATGGTTAACTCTTCATTCTTCAACAAAGTGCCCATCCTTTCATATAGGTTATCAAAAAACTTGAGTTTATACTCAAACGTATGAGAGTCTGGGCTTTGACCGTTTGGAACGTATACACTTCCTACCCTTACCTTATTATTGGTGTGTTTTATCACACACTCTATATAACGTGCTTCTTGATGACTCTCTACAACATCAATTTTTAATTTTTCCAGTATTGGATATTTAGATAAAACACAAACACCATTTCTTGCAACCTGTCCATAGATAGCATATTCATATTCTAATTCTTCTATTTCTGCATAAGGAAATTGCTCTTCCGTACATTTTATCTCTTGCAGCAAAACTATATCTATCTGACTATCAACTATAAAACTACAAAGTTGGTTAATTCTTTTACGTATGGAGTTTACATTCCAAGTTGCAATCTTTAGCATCAACAATCCTTATTAATTATATCAATTAAACTCTCCCCTGTAGGCAACCTCGATGTTATAATTTTTTTCCACTTGATTAACTTTAAACTATCAGCAATGTTTTTACTCATGGTATATGCAACTGTATTATTCATCACAGTAGATAGCCCACTTTTTAGAACTAATGAACAAAATACCCTTGCAGTTTGTGAGGAAAAAAAAGCAACGCTATCAATTTTACCGTCCAATAGTAAATTTTTACACCTATTAGTTAGACTCCTTTTAGTAATTGTTTTATAGAGTACAACTTCTCTTACGTTAAAACCTTCTTCAGATAATCTCTTTTTTAGGTCACATGATACTTCTTGTCCCCTTATATATAAGAACTTTATTGTATTTGAATAATGAGATTTTATGAATGATATCAGACCATCAACGTTGCTGTCTGCTGAGATTATATCGGAAAATCCCAAATTTTTTGCAGCCTGCATAGTTGAATTACCAACCGTAATAATTGGAAAGCCATACTCTTTACATATTTGACTGAAAGCCTTTACACTGTTTTTACTTGTAGATATCACAACGTCAAATTCATACGTAGATATATCAGGATTTAAGTACTTTATTGTGAATACTGGCTCTATAAAAACTTTGTATCCATATTTTTTTAGCGTGCTTCTTGTGCTCAACGAATCTAATAAAGGCCTTGTCAATAAAATAGACTTCATTCTGGTTTATTTCACTATCAGTAAAATAATATCCCTTATACACAAATTATTGAATAAAAACTTTTATTTTTTAAGTTTCTTGCGTAACCTATGAAAAAGGCAAGAGAAACTCAATAGTTGGCCTAGTAATAAAAAATTGATCATAAACAAGCGAATGTTTTTGATCAAATGAAAAAAAGGATGTTACTCAGTTAGTAACATCCTTTTGAAGAAAGTAGGTAATTTTGTTTACTGTCTTTCATTCGTTTTTGGAGCTTGCTGCTCTACATCAACTTCAGCAGTTACTGTTGAAGAAGGTCCCACCAATTTGTCCAAAGAATCTGTCTTTCTTAAGTCAGCTTGGGTTTTTAACTTGCCATTTTTCTCAGTGAACATACCATGTTGCGGAGAAGAACTTGGTGAATTGAACCCACTATCAGAATTACGACGGTAACTAGCAAAGCTAGAAGTTGTAGCAGTACTGTCAGTGCTTAAAGAACCCATTGAATTGCTTCTTGGCGATTTCTCCGGAGCAACATAAAAACGGCTATTTCCTATCTCCGCAGATTGTATCTGATCCAACTCAGAATCTTGATATCTTATATAAGTAGCTTCCTCTGGCTTTTTGCCACCTTTTAGTGATAGTAACAACTTGCTCCAAAATGAAGTAGGTTCTTTTACTTTCTTATGCTCACTAGGGTTTAACAACTCCGCTTCGCTGATAACAGTACTTATAGAACTCGTTGAACTACTACCTGATAAGCTATTTTCCAGTGAATTCATAGAACTTGCTTTAAGCCTTTCTAAAGTATTAAAACGAGTATGCTTTTCCTTGCATTCTTTAATAACTTCCTTAATCTCATCATGATATTCAGAAAAAATTTCATATAGGCTGCTATTATCTTTAGCTAACAAATGTTGCAACTTCTTAGCATCTAATTTATTGATAAAATCTATTTGCTGCTTCAATCGGTTGATCAACTGGTCCTTTTTGGCACTGTGTTGACCATCAACAGAATAAGCTTTCTCTAATATTTTTTCCCCCAGCTTAGAAAATATTTTCCTAGTTAAAGCAGAGCTATTCACACCTTTGTCTTCAAAAACTTCCTTGACAAACATTTCCTTTACACTATTAAAACTTCTCGTTTTTTCTTTTGTTTTCAAAATAACAGTTTGATCTTCATTACCTATTGAATATGCGATGCCACCTAAACTAGAAATGCTTGCACCACTATCACTCATCTTCCTTCCAAGGTTTTGAATGTTATCCCCCATTTTTCTTAATGTAGAGCTAGCTCTCTCTTGTGTTGCCTGTTTTACAGAACTTGCAGTTTCTTTTACCGAATTCTTGGCATATACAGCACCATCTTTGATTTTTCCGCCAATATGCTTCGCTCCTTCAACTGTTTTTTCTGCTGACCATTTGAGTCCTTTATATCCAGATTGAACTGCTTTTACAGCAACTTTCACAGCGAAATATAAGGTAAGACCAACTATAGCACCTGGTATAGCAAGTGTTGCACCAACTGCCAAAAGTGGTATCACTGCTGCAAATAATCCACTTGCTGTACCTACTACAAGGGCCTTATCTCCTTGCTTCATTTTAGAAAATTCTGTATCTCCTTTTAACAAGTCAGTAATTCTTTCCTTTAGTTTTTTAGAATCATGAACAATACCTGCACTTAATGAATCTTGCATAATTGTACTAACACCCAAATTATCTTGTTGAGCTTCAACAGGACGTGAGTTAGATTTTATTTCACTAGGTGACATTTTTAACCTCACTATTAATTAAACATACTAATATTGTATATATCTGATTCTTAAGTTAGGGTTAATTCACCTAACAATGTCCACTTGCTTTCAAATGATTTTGCTTGATGTGTTTTTTTGAAAGCACAGAAAATTAGTGATTATTGCAATATAATATCTCGTTTGGACTGGCTATAGCTGAAGCAAAAACTCATCCTTTTCAAGAAATAGATTTTTAGGAATCTCAGCAGGGGTTGATTTTGGATCTGATAGTTCTGTTCTGACATATTTGCCTTCTTTATTGTATAAATCAATCACTTGCTCTTCAGTTTGAACTTCCATTTCTTTAGTCTTTTTTTGATCTGTTGAAGATGATGCATTAACACCTGCATTTGTACCGTGGTCTTGTGTTTTAGGAACTGTAGTTTCGTGATCACTTGCCTCTATTCCTCTACTTTCATATTCAACTTCAGTTTGAGTTGAAGTAGCTACTTTCGTAGTTACTTCACTCATCTCATCCGCAAGTGATTTTCCAGATTTAAGTTGCCAAATTTCCCTCTCTAAATTTTCATTTCTTTTTTTTAGTTCATTGAATTCTTGAGACAATTGTTTCATCTCTTTAGCCAATGTATTGTTTTTCCCTTTTTCTTCCGTCAATTCTTCTAACAACTGCTTTTCGTGATTATCCTTTAAACCTTCTGCCAATGTTTTCTTTAGATCATTTTCCAAATTTGCATTCTTTTTTTCTAGTGCACTTAACTTAGCTTTGCTTTGCTCTAATTTTTCCTGCTGCTCTTCATTTATTCTATTTGTTGACTGAATCTCACTTTCTTTATCGTTCAATTGATTAGTTAAATCTATTATTTCAACATTTTTATTTTTTTGACTTTGTTCTAGTACGGTTACTTTTTGTGCTAATTGCTCTATGTCTTTATCCTTTTCAGCTAACTCTTTTTCCTTTCTTTTCAATTCATCTTTAAGTCTTGTGACTTCTTTTTCCAAATCTTGCTTTTCCTTGGTTAATTTATTTAGTTCCTCATCACCTTCTTCTGTTATCCTTGTATTATGTTTTTTTAACTTTGCGCTTTGCTCCTTGAGATATGTGTTTTCTTCCTCTAACTCCCTTATTCTATCCTCTAACTCATTTCCTTCTTGTTTGTTCTCTTCTTCATCAAACGTGTTGCTCTCAAATGTTTCATCTTCACCATTAAATTCACTACTAATAGACAAAGAACTTCTGCGTGAAGAAGGTGTATTAAGAGAAGAATATCCACTGCTACTTGGTGTAGCTGACTGTGGTGAATCTTTTGTAAATGTTTCCTCTGCTGGTGTTTGCTGATTGTTCACACTTTTGCCCATTTCACTGAAAGCCTGAACAGACGAAATCTATAAAACCAAAAAGAAACTCTTTCTCTTTACTTTATGTTTTTTGGATATAGTTTTACGAAGAAGCGCTTCTGCAGCTATAACCGAAACAATCAATGGTGCTATAAATGCCCGTTTGAAAGCATGGTTTTGGGGGAAACGGTAAAGCCATTGATGGAGTTCTTTCTGGACTACCTCGTTTAGAAGATTGTATAACCTAACCGTCCCAAGCTGAAGTGCTTCTTATCATAATAGTATAGGAGGAATTTTATATGGCAGAAGCAAAAAGTAAATTAAAAATAATAAACCCTGACGCATCAGGGATTGATATTGGCTCGACTGTACATTATGTATGTGCACCTGAAGGAAGAGATGAACAACGTATCCAAAAATTTGGGTGCTTTACAGTAGATCTACACAACTTAGCAAAGTGGTTAAAAAAGTGTCAGGTTAGAACTGTGGCCATGGAGTCAACTGGAGTATATTGGATTCCCTTATTTCAAATATTAGAATCATATAAATTTGAGGTAAAACTAGTAAATGCGCGACATGTCAAAAATGTGCCTGGTAGAAAGTCTGATGTTCAGGATTGTCAATGGCTGCAACAATTGCACAGCTATGGACTGCTTCAAGGATCATTTAGACCGGATAATCAAATGTGTGTATTGCGTAGTTACGTTAGACAACGTGCTAATCTAATTGAAAATGCAGCTAAACATACTCAACGTATGCAAAAAGCGCTAATTCAAATGAATATTCAATTGCATAAGGTTATTAGTGATATCAACGGTTTAACAGGCATGAAAATTATTAAAGCAATAATTGAAGGAGAGAAAGACCCCCAAAAACTAGCTGAATTTAGAAATTCAAACATGAAGAATGACAAGCCTACTATAGCAAAAGCATTAACAGGAGACTATAGAGAAGAACACTTGTTTGCACTAAAACAAGAATATGCAGCATATACTTTTTTTCAAGAGCAAATAACGGAATGTGATAAAAGTATAGAGAGTTACTATAAAACATTTGAGGCAAAGTCAAATGAGAACAGGATGTTGAATAAAATACGAAAGCGGAAGCAGAAGAATGGTCCAGATTTTGCTGCGGATGAGGATTTAAATCGAATAACCGGGATAGATTTTACTAAAGTCCCGGGATTTGATGTATTAAGTGTACAAACTATCATTTCGGAAACAGGTATAAATCATAATAAATGGCCAACAGAAAAACATTTTTCTTCCTGGCTTGGATTAAGCCCTGCTAATAAAATTACAGGAGGAAAAATTGTTGGAACAGGAACTCGTAAAGTTATTAACCGCGCTGCGAATGCATTTCGAATGGCTGCCCATTGTGTGTTGAGAAGCAAAAGTGCAATAGGTGCATATAGTAGAAGGCTGAAAAAAAGGCTAGGAGCACCAAAAGCAATAACTGCGACAGCAAGGAAATTAGCATGTATCTTTTATCAAATGTTGAAATATGGACAAGAATATGTAGAGAAAGGAATGAACTATTATGAAACACTTTACAAAGAGAGAGTAGTCAAAAATTTGCTTAAAAAAGCAAAGGAATTTGGTTATATACTAATGAAAGAGGAGCCGATAGATGAAAAAGGTTCTTAGGAGTTTGTTAGAAGATTAATTGAAAAGCCTGCAGACTTGAATAAGGTGAACTTCGAGCTCTAAAATACCCTCATTCTCACTAATAATAATTAAACTACCAAATGTGTCAAGTATTTTTTTGCATTTAATTTACAACTACGAACGTTTATTTGCAAAAAATACTATAAACATAAAATGATAGATGTCATAAAAGTAGCCAGCACTGGCATCCAGTTAAATTTGCGAGCATAAAAGTTATGCTAAAATATAACGTTTCTAATGATGATGGAAAATGGATCCCAGTATCAAGTACTGGGATGACAAGAGAAATGGAATAACATTATGAAGGTGTCATTCCAGCGCGTGACGCTGGAATCCAGAAAAAAAACAGTGTCAGCTACTCCAATGACAATTTAAGGTAAAACCTAAATAAATGGGAAAAACTTTGATATTCAGTCTTTGCAAAATTCTACTCGTATAGAAAAGGTAATATAAATGTTTTTTATAAATAAAACCCTAAGGCATTTTTTACTGTAGATTAATCATTTGATTATAGTATCATTTTAATTAATCATAATATTTATGAAGAATACTTTATATTTCATACTATTAGTTGCTATATTTTTATCATCTAACCTGTTTGCTATAGAGCAACCTGAAGAAAATATAAATCAAGAAGACGTATCGAAAAGCAACACTGATGCTGAAAAAACTTCTCCGCTTCTGGGCGAACTCAAAGAAAGCACAGACCCAACAAATGTAATCAATGAAGAAGTACCTTCAAGTAATCAAACAAACCTACAGTCTGAAGAGAAGACTAATATAAAAGATACCAAAGCTCTAACAAGTCCTTTATCAGAAGAAAAAAAAGAAGAACCTGAAGAGAAGAAAATCAGTCACAATAATCAAACAAACCTACAGCCTGAAGAGGAGATTAGCAAAAAAGACACCGAACTTTCAACAAGCCAATTAACAGAGAAAAAGAAAGAAGAACAGCCTGACAATATAACACCTGTGAACAAAAAAAATGAAGAAAGCGAAAAATGGACAAAGCTAAACAAAGAAATAAAAAAACATAAAAGCAAGTCTATATATAAAAGACAATATGATAGCCTAAATGAGCACCTTCCTAAAACTATATTTACTGATGATTACAGTAAGCAATTTTTTTACTGCATCAAGAAGGGCAACTTAATTTGTCTAAGAGGAGTAATAAATAAGCTAGAAAAAATTGGATTAACAATTCAAGAAATACTAAGATTTAGAAATAAATTGGGTGATACTCCTCTAATTTATGCAGTGAAACAAGGTCAAATAGACACAGTTCGCTTTCTCTTATTACAAGGTGCTGATCCTAGAGTAGTTGATAATAATTTTAAGTCCCCTATTGACATAGCAATTGAGAAAAAGCAGATCGATATAATAAATGCAATTGCTGAAATGATGCCATACCTTTTAGAGGATAAAGAAATAAACAATGAAGAAGACTCAGAGATGTATAACTTTGCTATAAAAACAAAAGAAAGTACCTGCGATGCAAAAGATAATTAGACTTTTGATATTAATTTTAGTTGGTCATTTATGCTATGGAGATGATGCAATCAATGATTTTTTAAGTGCTCTGCACGATGTAAAATACGTATCTTACAATACAAAAGATTTTGCTAAATTTTTAGTACAGTGCAACAAAGCAGGCATACCACAAGATTTTAAGAAAGGTTTTGGTCCTAATTTAAATGGTGCTAATTTTAGTCAATTGTATTTAAGCAAATCTATTTTTGATGGAGTAAGTTTAATTGGTGCCGATTTTTCTAACACCGATTTATCAGATGTGTCTTTTATCGATGTTGATTTGCGTGGTGCTAATTTTTCCAATGCTAATTTACATGGTGTTAAAATAAAAGGCACAAATTTAAGTTTTTCAAAATTTGCTTCTACAAATCTAATAGATATCATATTTGATCAATCTAATATCAGTTATGCTGATTTTGTCAATTCTAATCTCAACAAAGTAAGTATGCGTAATATAATTGGTTTGCATACCAAATTCTTGAATGTAAAAATGAATTTCTCCAATTTATCAAACTCAAGTGCCAGCTACATCAATTTTAGTGATAGTGAAATAAACGACACTGTTATGCAGAAGAATAATTTCGACAATGCAAGTTTCTTTGGAGTGGATGCACACAAGCTCAAGATACAATTCTCTTCACTAAAAAACGCTAATATATACGGTGCTAAAATAAAAAAATTGGATTTTACAGGTAGCAATCTTTCGAACGCCTATTTTAATGCTTCTATTATAGTTGATAGTAACTTTGAAAAAGCCAATTTAAGCAATTCACAAATTTCCTATGTGAAAGGGGATAATTCAAACTTCATTAAATCTATACTAAATGGTTCCAAGATAAAACATGCATATGTTTTCGAATCAGACCTTCAGGATGCTGATTTATCTAATATTGATTTTAGTTTTAGTGAATTGCATA
This sequence comes from Wolbachia endosymbiont (group B) of Germaria angustata, assembly GCF_964026725.1. Lineage (NCBI taxonomy): Bacteria > Pseudomonadati > Pseudomonadota > Alphaproteobacteria > Rickettsiales > Anaplasmataceae > Wolbachia > Wolbachia endosymbiont (group B) of Germaria angustata. The sequence goes on along the minus strand of NZ_OZ034691.1, from coordinate 876,102 downwards.
AAGTTAATACCTATAACGCTAACATTTGTCATGGAAAGTTTCATAATACTAAAGTTGTAAATTCTGACATGAATGGTTCGTTCTTTGACCATTCATTGTTTACCTCTGCAAAAATAGAAGATTCAGATCTTTCCACAACTTCAATGTATAAGACAAAAATTCAAGACTCTCAAATTTATAATAGTACTCTTTCCCACCATAGTATTGACTTCAGTGAGATAGAAAATTCAATATTCTTCAAATTATTAGCTGATAATTCGAGCTGGTCTAACTTAAAAGTCACTAATTCAAATTTTATTGAAAGTGATTTCAAATTCTCCGTGTTATATGATAATACCTTTAGAAAGACTAGTTTTTTTCTTAGCAATTTGAGTGATTCGACAATAAGTGATATGTCTTTTCTCTCTTCAAGCATATATAAAAGTTCAATTGCTGATATTCATTTAACAGATTGCAAATTTGATAATTCAATTTTGATTGACAATCAGGGACAGAACAAAATTACAGGTCTAGAGAGTGCTATAACTTCAATTAAAGATCTGCAAGAGAAAATATCGCAGGGTGAAAAATTTGATGTAAATTATTCTTACTTTGAGTTTAAAGACATGAATTTAGAAAATGCTAATTTTTCTAATTCAATATTAAGTAGAGCAAAGTTTGTAAACGTTAATTTGAATAAGGCAAGTCTTGAAAAAGCCGATTTACGTTATACTGTCTTTGATAATTCCTCTCTTATTGATGCCAATTTATCAAATTCTAATTTAGAGGGCTCTAGTCTTTTAAACTTTGATTCAAAAAATACAAAGTCTTAAAAAAGCTCTATAATGTACTTGTTAAATAAGGAAAAATGAACGTAAAAAATGAGGGCATACTACTGATTCTATCCTCTCCTTCTGGAGCTGGAAAAACTACTATATCAGAAAAATTACTTGAGCAATCAACCGATTTAGTTATGTCTATTTCTGTAACTACACGCAAACCTCGTCCCGGTGAAGTAAATGGAAAAGACTATTTTTTCGTTACTGAAGAAAAGTTTCATGAACTATGTAAGGCTGGTCAAATGCTTGAATATGCTAAAGTTTTTGAAAATTTTTACGGTATACCAAAAGATTTTATAGAACAAAACCTGAGTAGTGGCATAAGTGTTTTACTGAATATAGATTGGCAAGGAGCATTTCATTTATTTGAAATCTTAAGAGAAAAAGTTGTAAGTGTTTTTATACTACCTCCCTCAATGGAAGAGCTTAGACTGCGTCTACAAAGGCGTAATAGTGATGATGAAATTGAAATAGAGCGAAGATTATCCGAAGCCCAAAAAGAGATAAGTAAAAGTAATAAATATGATTACGTCATAGTTAATGATGATCTTGATAAAAGCGTAGAAGAGATAAAATCAATACTAAATAAAGAAAGGATTAAAAAATTAGAAGAAAAACAAAGCCCGAAAGATCTATAAAAATATTTGTTTATCTCTTTTAGCAGCATTCACGCTTCACAGTTTAGCCACATTTATTATTCTTTAAGATAAAATAGTTAAAATAGTAGACAAGTGCTAAAGTGGGGATTTAATTATGACAATAGATTTTCTAATAGAAACTAGCTTTCCACCTATATTTCGATAACATCTAGCTCAATTTAAAAGTCCAATTCAATAGGCTGTTAGTTGAAGCGCTAACGCCAAATAGCTTTAATATTGAGGTTTTTATATGGTTATAGATTCAAGTGTATTAGTTAGTAATGCAAATAAACTAGACAAATGTATAAACAAAAATAAAAAACCAGAGCAAGATAAAAAAGACAAGCAATTGTATAATATTATAGAGAGAAAGGTAAAAAAAGAAAAACATAAGCATGAAAAACCAAGAAGTCGAGATGGAACACTCAAGGAATGTAAAAGGTTATTTAAGGAAGGCGCTAGTCCTGAAGTATTAACTAAATTAGAAGAATCGCTTAGAGAACAGGAAAAATATCACAGATATTATGTCCAATGTTTCCTTCCAGTGCTAGGTGAAGTAATAGAACGATCGAAAAGAATATCAAATGAAACAAAAAACCAAGTAATTTCTGAAATCACTAAAAGTTGTTTGAGTAGATACAATGAACAAGAAAGTGGCTACGGTAGCGATTTTGAAGATAGAATAAATGGAATATCGGATTCTGATAATGACCAGTTACTAAATGCAATCCAAAATGGAAACAACAGGAAATTTAGAAAATACCTAAAAGATTGCACAAATGTCAGTGGCATAACAGATAAAAAAGGAAATAATATTTTACACCTTATTGCATCGCTCAAAAAGAAACAAAAGCTTAAGTTTCTAGATACCTTGATAAAAATAGCTAACGAGAAAAATTTAGTACAACTTATTGATAGTGAAAATCAAGAAGGAAAGACTCCTTTTCAGGTAGCACTAATTAACAAGATAAAAAAAGGGAAACATGATTCTCACACAATCCAAGATAACGATAACACACTTAAGTTTCTTGTAAAATTGTTAAAGTATAGAGCCAAGCTAAGCTTACCTACAGAGGATTTAGAAAAATTATCTAAAAAGCAAAATGAATACTATCTTAAATTTTTAGAAAAATTGGCTGAGCGAAAACCAGAAATAAAAACAAAAGTTGAAGAAGTTATAGCCCATACCATAAATACTCCAGATAGTAATGATAATTATCAACTACATTTAGCAATTAAAGATAATGATAAAGAACGTTTTGAAGAGTTATTGCAAAAAGGGGCAGATATTAGCCTGAAAGATACAGATGGTAATAATGCTTTACATCTAATAGTTTTAGAATTAAAGCAAAAACGAAAGTTTGAATTTTCAAATATAATATTAAATGTAAGTAAGGAGGAAGAAAAAGAGTATCTTAAAGCACAGTTTAAAAAAGCTATAAATGCTGAAAATACAGCAAAACAAACACCTCTACATCAGTTATTCCAGCATATAAAAGAAAAAAATGAGAATCGATCATGTACAGATAAAAAATTTGAAAAAACAAATAGATATAAAGCCTTAGAGTTATTTCTCCAAAATAGTGCAGACATTACTGCTCAAGACAAAGAGGGTAATAATGCTTTGCACTATATTGCTTCGCTAAAAGGAGAACAAAAGGTTGCATGCTTGGAGTTGATTTCCAGTTTAGTAAAAGAAAAAGAAATATCTGAAGATCAGTTAGGTAAGGCCATAAAGGCCATTAACGAAGAAGGAAGAACACCGCTACAAGTATCATTAACAAAAAAAGCAGAAAAAGGCAACCACCTTTCGCAAATGAAAACAATTTTTGATCTAGGGAAAAAGTACGACAATACAACAAAGTTTTGTGCAAAGCTGCTAGAAATAGGTGCTGATTCCCGTTCTCTGAAACTAAAAGATCGAGAATTTCATACTGAAAAATATTATTGCACTTTACGTAATTTAGAAAATTACTCAAAAACTCCACAAGAAGGAAAGGTAAAAGCTAAAGAACTAAGGAAAAAACTTGAAAAAAAATATAACGTTAGAACTTTTTCAAAAAAATGTCAGCATATTCTACACAAAACAGGAGATGGCCTCAAAGCTGCATGGAAATGCATTGATCCTGGCAGAAGAGCTAGTGTATTGTTAGCAATCACAGTAGCAACTACTATTATTACAATGGTAACACTTTCTTGCTTTCAAGGACAAATTGCAATGGAAGCGGCGTTACCCATCATAGCTATAACAGGAGTGGTCTGTCTGATATTCACTTTGGGACTTAGCGGCATTAGGAAGTCTGTTAAGGAATTAACCAACGATAAGCAAAGCCGTAAAGATGATCACCTAGCTGCAAAACAACCTGAAAATATTACTGAACAACAAAATTTAGCTAACAACTCAGCAGAGCAAGAAGTACAAAGATCGTCAAATCAATCGGAGCATACAGAAAGCCCAGCTACTCAAATGAGCTATGTATCAATACTACGTCAATTTATAAATAAACCAGATGGGTTAACTAATAAATTCTCTTTTCCGGGGTGATGAAATCAATCTCATCGCTCAGAGTTTTTTCAGCAACTTTTTTATAGTCAATCTCTACACTGACTTGGTTTTTCTTTTCTTTAAGCCATGCCATAGTATGTTTCATCCAGTTTTTATCATCACGTTCAGGGAAATCTTCACGAGCATGAGCACCTCTGCTTTCCTCGCGATTAGATGCGCATTCCATGGTAATAACTGCTTGTGGAATCATATTGGCAAGCTCCAGAGCTTCAACCAAATCACTATTCCATATCATACTACGATCTTCAACTGCAATGTTAGGCATCATTTTTGCTACTTCTTTTATAGCTTTTTTACCTTCCTCTAAAACTTTAGCAACACGGAATACCGATGCATATTTCTGCATAGTGTTCTGCATTTCACTTCGTATTTTTGCTACTTTGAACTCTCCAGAAGCAAATCTCATTTTATTAAATCTATCTACTATCAAGTCTGTGCAGTCTGAATGCAATTTTTTATGTGGTGTATCAGGTTTCAATTTTTCTTTTGCCCTAAGCGCGGCAGCTCTACCAAAAACCACAAGATCAAGAAGCGAGTTGGAACCTAGTCGATTTGCACCATGTACAGAAACACATGCTGCCTCTCCTATTGCAAATAATCCTTCTACCACTTCTTCTTTACCTTTTTGCAACGTGATCACTTCCCCATGATAGTTGGTTGGAATACCTCCCATGTTATAGTGAACAGTTGGAATAACAGGTATCGGATCTTTAGTAACATCAACTCTTGCAAAGGTCTTTGCTGTTTCACTAATACCTGGCAATCTGAGCTTTATTACTTCCGGATCAAGATGAGCTATATTCAAGTACATGTGATCTTTCTTTGGCCCAACTCCTCTTCCCTCTCTAATTTCAATTGTCATTGCTCGACTTACTACATCACGAGAAGCCAAATCTTTTGCCTTTGGCGCATAACGTTCCATAAACTTCTCACCCTGAGAATTAACGAGGTACCCACCTTCACCGCGGCATCCTTCCGTCATCAAGCACCCTGAGCCATATATTCCTGTTGGATGAAATTGCACAAATTCCATATCTTCAAGTGGCAACCCAGCTCTTACCACCATGCCATTACCATCACCTGTGCAGGTGTGTGCACTTGTTGCAGAAAAATAAACACGTCCATAACCACCTGTTGCTATTACCACAGAATGTGCACGAAATCTATGCAACGTACCATCACACAGCGACCAAGCTATCACCCCACAGCATGTCCCTTTGTCCATAATCAAATCGATTACAAAATATTCGACAAAAAATTCAGCGTTAAATTTAAGACATTGCTGATATAGAGTATGAAGAATTGCATGCCCAGTTTTATCTGCTGCTGCACAAGTACGCTGAGCCGATTTTCCTTTACCAAAGTGAGTTGTCATTCCACCAAAGGCACGCTGATATATTTTTCCATCTTCCGTACGAGAAAAGGGTACACCAAAATTTTCAAGTTCAATCACAGCTTTGACAGCATTTTTACACATATACTCTATTGCATCTTGATCGCCAAGCCAGTCTGAACCTTTTATTGTATCATATGCATGCCAGCGCCAGTCATCTTCAGCAATATTACTCAAAGCTGCACTAATTCCTCCTTGCGCTGCAACTGTATGACTTCGTGTAGGGAAAATTTTAGAAATGCAGGCAACTGAAAAATTAGTTGCAGCCATTCCAAGTGTTGCTCTAAGCCCTGCTCCACCTGCACCTACTATTACCACATCATATTCATGTTCTATGATTTCGTATGCTAACTTATCCATATCTACTTATTTTATCATTACAGGCTTATAGTAGCACATAAGTAGGAAAAATCCATACTAGTTTTCCAAATGTAAGCTTCTAAAACAAACCTATAGTAAACGATTCATAACAACCATAGGGTGTTATGAAAGTAGCTGACACTACCATAAAGGAGTCAGTGTAGTTACTTGCATAACATTGATGACTCATGCCTATTTAACTAGATCTAAAATTAGATAGAAAAAGGTAATCTTGATAAAACTCATTTACAACAAGTTCTCTCGCATTTGAATTTTCCGTTTGCACTTTTTTGTATCCTAATTTATGGCTTATTGAATCTTTATATGAACTAACTGCTTTATATATCTTACTTACCTCTCCTGGAAAGATACCACCAACAATTATAACGCATAACCCTGCAACTGTTGCAAAAGCTAGAGTTAAACTTTGCCTCCAGCTAGCTTTTTTTTCTTGTATAACAGCAGGGCACAATTCACTTGACATTTCTTTTAGATACTCATGCCACATGTGATTGCAGTTTGTACATTTCACTTTTCTTCCAGATTCACCTATTTGCCCACGAGACACTAAGTAAGTTTTAGTACAATTATGACATTGTATTTTCATAGTGCTTACGTATAAAATAATATAAATTTGATATCAATATGTATATAATAAATGAAAAATTTGCAACTAAAAAATTACAAGGTGAGATAGAAAATATTTGGAAAGATAAAGAAAAACTTAACGACTATAATCTAAAACACGAAGCAAGATTAATAATCAAAGAGGTAATTGAGTTACTTGACAGTGGTAAAATTAGAGTAGCAGAAAAGCTATCAAGTGGAGAATGGATAGTACATAAGTGGATAAAGCAGTCAATATTATTACATTTCCTCACTGAGGAAAGCAAAATAATAGACAACACCAATTGCTGGTTTGACAAAATCGGTAGTAAGTTTAGTGAATGGAATGAAGAAAAATTTTACCATTCAAAAATTAGAGCAGTTCCTGGGTGTTTTGTCCGCCAATCTGCTTACATAGGTAAAAATGTTGTTCTAATGCCAAGCTTTATCAACGTTGGTGCATATATTGATTCTGGTACAATGATAGACACCTGGTCAACAATTGGTAGTTGTGCACAGATAGGAAAAAATTGCCATATTTCCGGGGGAGTGGGAATAGGCGGAGTTCTTGAACCTATTCAAGCTTCTCCGGTCATTATAGAGAATAACTGCTTCATTGGAGCACGAAGTGAGGTAACCGAAGGCGTCATAATAAGGGAAGGATCAGTCCTTAGTATGGGGGTGTTTATTGGAGCATCAACAAAAATTATTGATAGAGAAACGAGTAAACTATCTTACGGTGAAGTGCCACCTTATTCTGTAGTAGTGCCAGGATCCATTCCATCTAAAAATAACATTTCAACCTATTGCGCAATTATAGTAAAAAAAGTAGACGAGAAGACAAGATCAAAAACCTCCATAAATGAAATATTGAGAACCTAACTATTTGCCATTATTTTTTTTATCATTATTACTAACTACAGTAATAGCATATGCACATAATTCTGAAAAAGAGACTCCATTTTCTTTAGATAACTTATATAATTTTTGCAGACTTTCTTTGACTTTATTAGGTATGTTTCCTCCACGCTCCTTTGCAAGCCAGGAATCTTGATGGTGAATTGGATGAGTATCACCCTTTGGATCTCCTATGTATATTGCAAAAGGTGAACTTTGCCCTTTGAAATCACACTGTACAGTAAATTTTTTTATAGACTCAACCATTTAAAGACCTCTGCTTTTCTTTTTAACCGATTTTATAGAAGGTACAAGAGGTGGTTTTTTGATAAAATCTTGCCTATTGAAAACACTTTCTTTCCCTTCCAAAGCTCTGCGAACATCAGCTCTGCTCAATTGTGACTCTTGTGCTAACCTCATTCCATGCTTTACCATAATATTAGCATATGCTAGCACTTTTTTTACTAACTCTAGGTCACCATTCAACATTCGAACTAGTACTTGAAATATTTCTGCTAAAGTTAATCCGTCGGCACCTACAACCTTATTTTCTACAAAATTGATAGCTTCTTTAAATTTATATTCAATACCATCATCTTGAGGTATAAGGGTAACATAATCCGTATCTTGACTATTCATAACCAAAGCACTATCGCCTTTAAACTTATATTATATATATAAATACTCCACTATTTTATAGTATGGCACACTATAGTTAAACATTTATTAATAATATGCTCACTTATATATACAAATTAATTGATAAAAGACAAGGGTCAATATCAATCAGTGATTTTATGAATGCTGCTCTATATCACAAAGAGTATGGTTATTACATGAGTAAATTACCACTTGGCAAAGATGGTGACTTCATTACTGCACCTGAAATTAGTCAGCTATTTGGTGAAACAATTGCAGTGTGGATAATGAATACATGGGAAAAATTAGGAAAGCCATCAAAATTTTCTCTAGTTGAACTTGGACCAGGTAAAGGAACACTCATTAACGATATAATAAGAGTTACTAAAAAATACAGCTGTTTTTTTAGCTCAATGAACATTTACCTAGTTGAAATAAGTCCTCTTTTACAGAAAATACAAAAGGAAAAATTAAAGGGATTAGATATTAATTGGCACACAGATGTCGACAACTTACCAAATCAGCCAACTATTTTTTTTGCAAATGAGTTATTTGACGCCCTTCCAATTGACCAATTTATTTATTGTGATGAGCAGTGGTATGAAAATAGAGTAATAAAACAAGATGATGGCAGTCTTTCATTGTCACTCCAGTGCTTAACCAGACCAAAAACTGGATTCCAGACTGGAATGACAGGGGGTTTCAATGGTGCAGTAGTGGAAGTATGCCTAGCCGGAATCGAAATATTAAAGAAACTTGAGAATAAGATAGTCAATAACGGAGGAGCTGCCCTGATTATAGATTATGGTTATGTATATCCTGAATATAAGAGCACTTTGCAATCGATAAGGCAGCATAAATATACTAATTTTCTTGAAAACGTCGGTAATAGTGACATCACTGCACTTGTGAACTTTCAAGCGTTAAAAGATTCATTAAAATACTTAAATTGTGAGATTTTAACTCAAAGAGAATTTTTATATTTGTTTGGTATAAAGGAAAGAGCGCAAGCTTTAATGAAAAATGCAAGTAATGAACAGAAGAATAAGATCTTCAGTGAATTTTTAAGGTTAACTGAAAATATGGGTACTCTCTTTAAGGTAATGCTGATTCACCATTTGTAGTCTTGTGTAGTTCTTATGTTAAACATACAAATACTAAAAAATTTACAGAATAAAAAAGGTAAAAGAAACGTATCTGTTCAGCAGAGTAGCAAAATAAGATAGACAGATAAGACTATCATAGGAACAAATAGGTGTCATGCAAGTAGCTGACACTGGCATCCAGCCTTTTCGCGCAAAAAACGTTGTAAAGTGTTTACCAACTTAGTTGGATCCCAGCTGGAATGACACTTGGTTATACAAGAAATCTATTGTCAAAAAAAATTACTTCCGCATATTTTGAATCTGATTATAATGACAATTAGAGATATTTTAAGAGCTCAAAATCTATCTTTGTCTGCAGACTTTCAGTTAACTTTTCAATAAAAAACGTAGCGTATCTTTTTCAGCGATCTGTCATATGTGCGCTGCATTTTTTTCTAATCTTTTTATACAGGAGGATTTTATGTCCAGAATTCCAGATACTTGACCTTTACTTTAGCTAATAACAGGCGCCTGTGATTTTTATAAAGAAAGTGTAGGAAATAACCAAAAACTGTTTCTAGGCATAAATTTGCCATATATACCTAAAAAGTAATTATATTAGCATAATATTCATACTTATATGCCAATATTAATATTCTTTGAATTGAAGAATATTATGGAATAACAAGCATCAAACAAAGATATAGGGATTAAATTTAGACAGGATCAATGTAAGCAGAAATGCTATATACCCCAGTTATGGATTATCTGAGTCAATAAAGCTTAGAAATAGAGGGCTTTTTCGACTGCATGGAATACGAAATTAATGTTGAAAAAATATGTACCAAAAAATTTATGTGGGATCTATGCCGAAGCTCAAATTGCATGACACCATTTATTTTTATGGTTTTGTCTATTTTATTTTGCCACTCTGCTAAACGGATACATTTAATTCCATTTTATCGAGCAGATAATTGTCATATATTAGCTTAGTTCTCCTGTTATACTTAAATATAAATCAGCATAGCCCTAATTTTTTTATATATTTTACTTCTTTCTCTATATTTAATAATAGGCTTGAAAATAAATGGTAAACCTATAATTGTTAAGCTTAGAGCTAGGATTGAAAGTACATAAAAGGCTTTGTGTTTACTATGTAGCTCTTTCAAGTAAAGCATCAAAAACCTACAAAATTTTTTGTAATTTTCTTCAATATTTTTTTTGCTATGAGCCTTGTCAATAAACATATCTATTGCAGTATAATCATTACTACAATTAATTGCCCCTTTTTCTATTAATAGCTGAGCTATATCAAAATAATCCTTTTGAATAGTAAGATGCAGAGGTGAAAAACCTTGTTGATCACAAATATTCATATTGGCTTTTACTGCTAACAACATTCTTACAATTTCTACATGGCCTTTTTTAGCTGCAAGTAGCAGAGGAGTTCTGTTGCATCTAGTGACGGCATTAACGTTTACCTTAAGCTCCAATAAGAACTTAACTGCTTTAGTATCACCATTATAGCTAGCTTTATGTAACCTGGTGTTACCGCTACAATCTTGGTCATCTGCTTCTATTCCCTTTGAAACAAGAAATGTTACCATTTGCCTATTATTATGCTTAATAGCGCAATCCAGTGCATCAAAACCATGTTTATTTTTTGTGCAAATAAACTCTTTTAACTTAGCTTTTGCTTGCTTTACAATAAGCTTTACCAGTTGCATTTTGTTGTTATATGCTGCTAGAAAAAGCGTAGTATTATTTTCTGCATCTTTTGCTTCTATGTTTGCACCTTTCTTTATCAGATATTCTATAATCTCTGCTCTACTTTCATAATGTGTAGTACATTGATAAATGGTCAAAAATAAAGGAGTACGAAAGTTGTTATCTTCACATTCAAGATTTGCTCCGCTATCAATTAAAATCTGGACGCTCTTTTTAGAACCGTATAATGAAGCTATGTGAAGAGGAGTATAGCCTTCCTCAGCATCTTTTTCATTAATTTTTGCGCCTTTTGCTATTACAAAATCCATTAATTCTGTGTCATCTTGTAGTGTAGCAAGGTGAAGTGGAGTAAATCCATTTTTATCTCTAGAATTAATTGTCAGTTGATTAACAAGAAGTTTAGCAATTTTTTTGTGTCCATGCATAATAGCATAATGCAGTGGATTTCTATTTTCGTTGTCCACAACATTAAAGTCAGCTTCGTGCTCTAATAATGATTTTACTCCAACTAAATCGCCTTCTTTTGTAAACTTATGCAAGAGAGTGACTCCGCTTACATCTTTTGAGTTAATATCAAATCCACTTTCTACCAATTGATGTATGTCTTCCTCACACGCCATACCATTTTAATTAAACCCTTTTCGCATTAACAATACTCCCACTTAATTAAGTTTGAATGAATCTGTAAGAGAGAGATAAATGTTAGGGAGATTTGTGATAAATAGTAAGAAAAAGAACAGAAAGTCAAAATCTATCTAACACAATTAAAATCACTATTTTACCTGCTTTCTCTGTACTCTATCTCTACTTTTGCATTTACATTCGCTGAATCACTTTCCTGTTTTACAATAAGGAGATCCATATGTTTTTTATTTAGCTAAGCCACAATATTTTTTAATTCTCTAAAATTCAAAATATTTCCCCAACCTTCTATCAAGCTACTCACTTTTTTATTCTCATTCCCAACTTCAATCTTTTTAGATTTAAGACGTTTAAGTACATTATTGAAATCATCTATGGTCACTGTCACTTTTAGCTCTTCATCTTCTGACTCTTCTTCGCAAATCTGATCTACAGCATGAAGTTTTGCTTCATTTACCAAATTTTCTAGATCAGCTCCTGAAAAACCATTAGTTTCTTCTGCAAGTTCTGCTAGATTTACATCTGGTGCCATTGGCACTTTCTTCGTATAAAGATCCAATATTTTTTCACGTAGGCTTTTATCTGGTAAAAGAATTTCAATATGTTTAGAGAGGCGACCTGATCTAATTACTGCTTCATCTAAACTTTCTAGACGATTAGTTGCAGCAATGACTGTCACGCCTTCTATAGGATTAAAACCATCAAGCTCGCATAAAAACTGATTTACAATTCGGTTGTGTTCTTCATCACTTCGTCCACTATTACTACGTTTTGTACAAACAGCATCTATTTCATCTATAAAGACTATGCAAGGAGCATTTTCTCTCGCTTTTGCAAAAAGATCTTTTATGTAATGTGCGCTGTGTCCAGCATATTTTTGCATACATTCAGATCCAGAAACGCTAATAAATTTAGCATTAGCTTCACATGCAATTGCACGAGCAATAAGAGTTTTACCATTTCTAGGTGGACCATATAAAATATAGCCTGTTGGCATTTTGCAACTTAGCATTTCAAGAGCTTTCTTCTTCTTCTCTGATATATGACCACAAATCATTTTTAACTCTTTTCTTACTTCATTTGAAACAATAACATCATCAAGTGTTACTTTTTTCTGCTTGTCTGGATCAACTATCTCTATTCTAGAAGAGCCTTTTATTGCACAAACAAGATCATTTAATTTTTTTGAGCGCGTTGCTTTATTAACCGATTTTTTTTCATCACTCACTTCTTCAATATTTATTATGTTTGAATCTTGCTCGTTTTTAATCTCATTTTCAGCATCCAATTCAGCCGCTTTGTACGTAATATATTTAGCTATAGATGCAAATGCATACAAAATACTTACACACAATAACACCTTTAATACAGGCACATCAGGTACAATTAAATTAACCGCAACAATTGATGTTGCCATAGCAGCACCTAACAACAACATTGAGCCAAAAACGATATAACCTTGAATTTTCGCTTTTTTCAGCTGCATTAAGTATCCAGAGCCATTAGGATGCTTGAATGCATAAATATTCACTGGAGTTTTACCATGAAAATTCTTTAACCAAGGATCTGCATTTTTTCTTATTAGAATTGATATTGTTTTTCTACTTCCATTATCTGCAGCATAATGCAGAGGGGTATTGCCCTCTTTATCCATTACATTAACACTTATTCCTTTATTTAAGAAAAATTCTACTACTTCAACATGACCATTTTCAGCAGCTAAATGTAAAGGAATCTTCTCGTGCCTACTATCTTTCTTATTAACATCAGCTCCTGCTGCTACCAGAACTTTTGCTACGTTTTCAAAGCCACCTCTAGCAGCTACGTGCAACAATGTAAGTTCTTGACTAAATAAATGATTTACATCAAATTTAACTTTCCTCCACTCTTCATGTAGATCTTGATTCTGTTTCTTTAGTTCTTCTTGTATTTCCTGAATTATATTATCTTCATTTAAATCTGTCTTATCGTTAATTATACTCAGTACTTCTGCTAGTAATTGATCACTTCTCATAATCTCATCTTTAATCTTAAATGATATATTTAATTATTATATAATTAAAATAAAAATTCAATATTTATTTGAAACAAGGTAATAATTGGATTGTGAATAGCAAATTAGGTCCTATCATCCAAGTAGCCCCATCTCACACTACTGTCATCCCAGTGCCCAGACACCAGCCTTTCTTACCAACAAAAACTTAGCATAACTTTTGTTCTCAAAAAATTTCTGGATTTTAGTGTCAAGCACTGATCTTCAATCTCCGTACATCTCTGCGTCACGCACTGAAATGACACCCTGAAGCTTTAGCTATAAATATTAAGCAAGCAAAAAAAGGCAAAAGAAGCCTCATGGAGATAGTTGCTCCACTCTTTTTACTTGATGCTGCTCAAGCAGGTCACTTGGATGTAGTAAAATACTTAGTAGAAATAGCAAACGCAGGTGTTAATTATGTAGTTAGTACTCTTAGTCTACCTCATTTTGACTATGAAAAAACTGCTCTAATGTTTGCTGCTAAAAGTAGTCATTTTGTATAGTTTTATCCAACTCAGACGTAGTTTAACCCTAGATTAACTAATTTATCCTTTGCAATTGTAATAAGGTCTATAAACTACTGCAAATCCAAATTTCTATTTGATCTTACATTCTTATTGTAATAACCTCTATGGATCACACAGCATTAGTCGTGTATCTGAACAGATACTTTTGTACATGGATCAGCTTTATGTGTATCAATTCTGTCTACTTCAAGTTTCCAGCAAAACTACTTTCTAATGTATTGCTTTCAATCAAGTTCTTTGTTAAGCTCACTGTTAGTGGATGTTCAATTATCTTAACATAAAAATCAAGGCAGCTTTAGGTATAAATACGAGTAACTCGTATAAGTAAAGAGGCTATAAGAAGTTTCTTACCATTCTATTCAAACGGGTTTTAAACTTTTGAAATGTCATGACATTGTTGATACGTTTGTCAAGAAACGACAGGGTATCTACAAAATCTTCTGAATAATCATTGATAAAAAAAAGTATCGTACTTAAGTACACTCCAGCTAATATTGCTCTTTTTGTATAGTAGTTAAAATCTGTTGATTGATCATGAATGCCATACCAAATCGCGCTAACAGTTCTGTACAAGAGTTTACTAGAAAAATATGTATTTTTGGGTAATATAGAGAATGATAAAACATTTTTTAAAAACTCTCTGTAATTTTGTAACTTAGCATAGTTTGAAAGGCGTATTTGGACAGCTAACTTTATCCGCTCTCTTACCTTAATATCTTCTAAATTGGAATTCCAAAGTTCAGTTTCCATTGAGCTATTTAAGTCCTCTGCTATGTACTCCAAAGCACTATATATTCCATTTTGAAATTTACAAAAACTATTGGCTAGGTTAAGGTTCGTGCACACTTTCAATAAGGTTGCATCACTTATTCCTTCAAATGGAATAACCTTAATCAGCTCATCTACTATTAACTTTTGTTCCATACAATATTATACTAAACATCACATATAATTATACCTGAGATTTTCAAACATTCTGCAAAATGCTTCACCGCGCTCTTCAAAATTTTTCCACTGATCAAAAGAAGAACATGCAGGAGAAAGTAATATCGCTACTTCTTCTTTGCTATTTATGGCCTCTTCAAAAGCCAGTTTAAATGCGTTTTCTAGATTATAGCACTTCATATAATCTATTTTGTTCTCCATAATGTTTGCAAAAACTTCAGTTGATTCTCCAATAAGAAAAGCTTTTCTAATCTTGGTGAAATGCTTGCTTAATGATTCTATTCCACCTTTTTTGCTTTTTCCGCCAACAATCCAATATATGTTTTTATAAGATAAAATTGCCTTTTCGGTCGATTCTGCATTGGTTGCTTTGCTATCGTTGATAAAAAGTACATTATGTATTTTGCCAAGAAATTCATTTCTGTGTCTTAGCCCTGGAAAGGATTTGATTTCATTGACAATAGTGCTGCTATCTACTCCAAGTAACTTGCACACAGCGTGTGCAGCTACTATATTTTCTACATTGGATACTAGGTTTACTTTCATATCACTCATTGATAAGTTGTGATTCTCTAGTTTTAGCGAGATCTCCTGAATCTCAGCACTCCTTTTGTCATCCAAGTAGCTGACACTGGGATCCAGATAATTTCGATCTATAACAGTAATCTGTTCACTATAATCAAGCAAATTGTTATCTGCCAATGATATTAGATCTCTTGCACTACCCTCTGTCATCTGAGTAGTTGGCAATGGTTTTTCTTTTCTGGTCATGCGCTGGAATGACACCAGGGAATATGTTACTGAAATTGGAATTTTGTTCCCAGTGAATTTATTAAATACATCAGCGGTAATTTTGTTATCACATCCTATCACGGCAATCTTGCTACTGTTTATCAGTTTTAATTTAGTTGCTATGTAGTTATTCATACTTCCATGTCTATCTATGTGGTCTGGTGTGATGTTGAGCAATACAGAAATGTCTACATTAATTTTATTTATTAGCTCCAATTGAAAAGAGGAGAATTCAATTACATAAATTTCTGCATCTCTTTCTAAATCCAAAATAGGCACACCTAAATTCCCGCCAATAGCTACTTTTTTCCCTGTGGATTTTAATATGTGCCCTATTAGTGACGTGGTGGTTGATTTGCCATTTGTTCCGGTGATGCCTACAACCTTCTGGCTTGTAGTTTTAGTTTCAAGAAATAGCTCAATGTCTGATTTTATTTTGCAGTCAAAGCTTCTTGCAAGTTTTACTACCCAATGCGTTGGTATTGGCACTCCAGGGCTCAAAATTAGTGTGCTTATCTCATGCCAATTATACTCATTGGGATGAGTAAAGTTACACTCTTTATATATCTTTTTTGCATTTGCTATTTGCTCTTTATTATCATCCCATGCATATATTTTTGCACTGCTTTTTGTTAGAGCATTAATAACGGACAAACCAGTTTTACCAAGGCCGAAAACCGCAACACTTTGATTTTTGTATTTGTTTAGTTGCACTTCTAGATAACTTATGCGAACCATTTTATAAAGATATAATACAAATTATAATGACTTCTTCCATAGTTTTTGGCAGTGCTTAACTTTATTGTCACAACCTTAGCCAATAGAAAACTCCTTGACACATTTTGCCAACTCCCTTGCCATGACAATAAGAGTATTTATCCTTTAGAATTAATTAAGAGAAAATTTTTCTCGACTTGTTGTATAATTTGATAAAAGTGATCAAAATCTAAGCTTGCACTACCAATTAAAACTCCCAATAGATTTGGAATACTGAGCAAGTTTCCTATATTTTCTGAGTTGACTGAGCCACCATATATAATGTGTTTTTTACCAGTACACAATTTTATTATCTCTATCACCTCAGCAATTGCGTCATTATTTGGCACATTTCCTGTTCCTATTGCCCATATCGGTTCGTATGCTATGGTATATTCACCTTGTGTTGGCAAACGGTTTTTGCATTGATATTCTATTACTTCTTTTGTTTTTTTATTTTTATAATCTTCTGAATTTTCACCTACACAGATGATTGGGTGTAATCCTGATTCTATTGCTGTTTTCGATTTAAGTTTTATTTCACTATCTTTTTCATGAGCCCTTTCAGAATGTCCAAGTATTACGTAACTACATCCTAGTTCCTTCAACATTCCTGCACTAATTTCACCTGTGTAAGAACCGAACTCTTTATGATGGCAATTCTGTCCTCCTATTTTAATATTATTGTTCAACCCTATACTGCTTGGAAATGATGTAAAAGGAGGGCAAATTACTAATTTAGAGGTAATTTCGTTGCTCTTGTTGTTAAGTTTGCCTATAAAGTCAACAAATGAAGAACGTGTTCCATTCATTTTCCAATTTGCTACTATTAAAAAAGACATCAATTTTTCTTATATGAATGAGAATGCCGGCTGTCGGACTTGAACTGACAACCTACTGATTACAAGTCAGTTGCTCTACCAATTGAGCTAAGCCGGCATTAAATACACTAACAATATACAATTATTGATGAATTTTCGTCAACTAATTTTTAAAATACTGCATACTAAGATCATATGAAAAAATTTTCACTGAAGCCAAAAAAGAGTCTAGGGCAAAATTTTATTTTATCGAATGAGATAACAAAAAGAATAGTTGCCTTAGCTGGTAGCCTGAAAGATTTTAATGTTATTGAAATTGGTCCTGGGTATGGTGCGTTAACAAGAGAAATATTGGCGTATAATCCAAAGTTTCTACTTTCTATAGAAAAAGATAGTAGTTTAGTGAAACATCACGAACAATTGCTAAATGAGCATCAGGGAAAATATAGAATTATAGAAGCAGATGCACTTAATGTTGTAGAAAAAGAGCTGGTAGAATGTCCAGTCAAAGTCATTGCTAACTTGCCTTACAATATCTCAGTAGCGTTATTTTTAAAGTGGTTAAATAATATAAAATTTTTTACGAATTTGACGTTAATGTTCCAAAAGGAGGTAGCAGAGCGTATTACAGCAGAACCTAATTCTAAAGATTATGGTTCCCTATCAGTGCTAAGCCAGTTACTATGCGACATAAAAAAGGAATTTGATATTGAACCTAAGGAATTTTTTCCAAGACCAAAAGTATATTCTTCAGTAATTACAGTAAAACCTTTACCCACTCCAAGATTTGCAGTAAATCTAGAAACCTTAACAAAGCTAACACGTGCTGTGTTCGCTCAAAGAAGAAAGATGCTGAGAAATAGCTTGCAAAGTATAACTAGTGATGTCTCAACTATTCTTGAGAATGCTAAACTGAGTGGAGACGAACGTCCAGAAAGCTTAACTATTGAGCAGTTCTGTTTGCTAGCAAATAATGTGATTTTGCGATAAATATATTAGGAGCTACATCCCTCTTCTATCCTATTTTGATCTAAAAATAGCTGGAGCCAGGCTAATTTTGCAAAAGCTCTATTGCAATTTCATTAATTGGCGTATAAGCTTTAAATAAAGCATATGAAGAAAATGGAAGCTTGTTATTCGTTTGACGATGTACTTCTCTTACCGGCCTATTCTGATGTATTGCCTCGTGATGCAGACACAAGAACTTATCTAACAAATAATATAGAACTAAATATCCCTCTCATATCCTCTGCAATGGACACTGTCACTGAATCAGGCTTTGCAATAGCTATTGCCCAACATGGTGGAATAGGTTGCATACATAAGAATTTATCAATAGATGAACAAGTGTTAGAAGTAAGAAGGGTGAAAAAATATGAAAGCTGGATCGTGTATAACCCAATTACAATTTCCCCAGATAAAACGGTTGCAGAAGCAGTTTCATTAATGAGAGAGTATAATTATTCCGGCATTCCTGTAGTTGATCAACGCAAGTTAGTGGGAATTTTAACTAATCGAGATGTGAGGTTTATTGAAGACCAGAACATGAATATAAAAGTTTCCGAGGTAATGACAAAAGATAAGTTAGTAACAGTGCGAGAGCAGGCAGTAAACAGCGCCTCAGCAATGAAATTGTTGCATGCAAATAGAATAGAGAAGCTTTTGGTTGTTGATGAAAATTCTTGTTGCATAGGTCTAATCACAGTTAAAGACATCGAAAAATACAATAGATATCCAAATTCATGTAAAGACAGTAAAGGTCGACTCAGAGTTGCCGCTGCAATTGGTACTGGTAAAAAAGATGGTATAGAAAGATGTGAAGCTTTGGTCGAAGAAGAAGTTGATGTGGTTATTGTAGATACCGCTCACGGTCATTCCCAGAACGTTATCAGCACTATTAAGGAAATAAAAAAGATGTACCCGAATACTCAATTAATCGGCGGAAATATCACAACAACAGAGGCTGCTGAAGCGTTGATTGATGCTGGTGTTGATGCAGTGAAAGTTGGAATAGGGCCAGGATCAATTTGTACTACCAGAATAGTTACAGGCGTTGGTATGCCACAATTCTCTGCGATCAAGAATATTGCAGAGGTGTGTAGAGCAAAAAACGTCAGACTAATTGCTGATGGTGGAATAAAATATTCGGGAGATGTTGCAAAAGCTATTGCAGCTGGTGCTGATACTGTGATGATAGGTTCAATCTTTGCTGGTACTGAGGAAAGCCCAGGTGAGATTATCATGTATAAGGGTAGAGCATATAAGGAATATCGAGGAATGGGATCTATTAGTGCAATGAAACGAGGGTCAGCTAGCCGTTATTTTCAAGATTCAAAACTTGATTTAGTCCCACAAGGAGTAGAAGCAAGAGTTCCTTTTAAAGGTCCAGCTTCAGGAGTGATCTGTCAGTTAATTGGTGGGTTGCAAGCTGCAATGGGTTACACTGGCAACCGTAATATAGAAGAGATGAAAAAAAACTGCAAATTTGTCACTATTACTTCATCAGGGTTAAGAGAAAGTCATGCTCATGATATAATCATTACACAGGAAGCTCCAAATTACGCTTACCAAGCATCTAATTTATCATCTGATTCAGAGTAAATATAATCCCCTTTTGAGTGTGTCATTTCAACACTGGTGTACACAATTGATATTAATATTAAGAGTCAAAAAGATGTCATCTAAGTGGCTGACACTGGAAAATCGATTGTAAATAAACTGACTACATAAAATTTTTGATCAAAATCAGTGCTATAAGTTGGAATAGCAACTTAAGGTAGATTGCCAGCTTAATATATTTTGATAAATCCAAATTATTTTAGCTATAAGAGAGCTTTGCTTTTTTGCTCCATCAGAATTGGCTTACTTTTAGTGATTCATGGAGTTAAAAAAGTCAGCATTGCTCTTTGTTAAAAGTAGTTTGTCACGTAAAAACTCCATTGCTTCAACAGATCCCATAGGGTTAAGTATCCTACGCAATACCCATATTTTATTTAGTATGGCCTTATCAACTAATAGTTCTTCCTTCCTTGTTCCGGATTTTGTAATATCAATAGCAGGGAATATACGTTTATCAGCAAGTTTTCTATCTAGTATAATTTCAGCATTACCTGTGCCTTTAAACTCTTCAAAAATAACATCATCCATTTTTGAACCAGTTTCTATAAGGGCTGTAGCGATGATTGTCAAAGAACCACCATTTTCAATATTACGAGCTGCTCCAAAAAAGCGTTTTGGTCTTTGCAGCGCATTTGAATCTACACCACCGGTTAGAACCTTTCCAGACGAAGGAATGACTGCATTATAAGCACGTGCAAGGCGAGTTATAGAATCAAGCAAAATCACTACATCTTTTTTGTGTTCAACCATTCTTTTAGCTTTTTCTATTACTATTTCAGCAAGTTGGACATGACGGTAGGCAGGTTCATCAAATGTAGAGCTTACCACTTCACCCTTTACAGAGCGTATCATATCTGTCACCTCTTCGGGTCTTTCATCTATAAGTAATACTATTAGTTCTATTTTAGGATGATTTGTAGCTATAGAGTGAGCCATTTGCTGAAGCAATATCGTTTTTCCTGTACGAGGTGGAGCAACTATCAATGCTCTTTGTCCTTTTCCAAGAGGTGTAACTATATCTACAGCACGCATGTTTATATCTTTTTTATTATCTCCGCTACTGTTGTTTTCAAGGATGAGGCTTTTTTCAGGATAAAGTGGAAGCAAATTATCAAAATGTACGTACTTTCTTAATTCACTGATTTCAGTAGAGTTTATACTGTGAACCTTAGTTAAAGTAAAATATCTTTCCTTATCACCAGGTGGCCTTATTTCTCCACATGCCATATCTCCTGTACGTAAATTAAACTTCTTTATTTGGCCATTGGAAATATAAACATCATCGGTACTTGGAGCATAATTTGCACTTGATGAACGTAAGAAACCAAAACCATCAGGCAATATTTCCACTACTCCACTTCCTGTGGTTATGCCTCCTTCTTCACTCATTTTCTTCATTAAACTGAATATCATTTCCTGTTTTAGCATCCTGCCATTGCCTTTACCACTAGTTGAAATTTTTCTTTCTTCAGCTAGCTCTAACAATTCTTCTGCTGTTTTCTCTTTCAATTCGCTCAGGTCCAATGTTTTCTTGTGTTTTTTACCATCTTCACTGGTCATTTGTTTTACTGCGTCAGCATTATGAATTTGTTCGCTTTTTTCAGGTTGACCTACAACCTCTCCTTTTGCTAAGACATCTTCATTGATTGTTGTCATAACCCTCCAAAAATTTTAATTGATGCTTACTAACCTAAAATGTGAATATAAAACAATAAATTAGGCTGAGCTAGTTTTTAGTGCGTATTTAGACTTAATTATTATTAAACTAGATACTTTACTACATTGTACTGATAAAAACTAACAAGTCAAGTCAATTTAATATTAACAAAGTACAAGAATTTGAGAATCATCAATAGCTATTATTTATATTTTTTAATCTTTGTTTCTTCTCTTCTTCTACTTTCGCTTTTTCTACTTCCGCTTCTAAATTTTCCTGGCTACATAAACCAAGTAGTACAGGATCTTGAGGTTTGATATTGAGTATGTTATGATGAGATCTATCTCTTATCTGCTCAACTGTGTAATTTGTTGTACCAATTAGCTTAGCTATTACATTATTGTTCAAGATAGGAAATTTTTTTACCAAATAATAAACCGCATTAGGTTTATCTCTACGCCTTGCTGTGGAAGCAAAGGCAAGAAAGCTAATCGTCTTTGCCCTTTTTTTCATATTTTTTATAATCAAATTTGGTACACGATTTGGATTTTTTTTGCAATTATCGATTTCTTTTTCAGTAATTATTTCAGAAATAATAGGGTCATACTTTTCAACTTCTATTTCCTCATCAGCTATGTCTTGTACTTTTTCAAGGGATAACTTGCAACATTTTGCTATTTGATCAAAAGTTAAGCTAGTGTTATCAACCAACCAAGCAGCTACTTGCATAAGAAATTGTTCATTTCTATCTTTATTGTCTTTAGAAGATTCCATTGACATTGAAAAAACATCTCCCATTTTAATATTCCTTTACTGTTATAGAAATAAAATATAAACCATTAAAACTAAAAAAGCATTAACTTTGTCATCCAATGGCTTTTTAGTTTATATTTCTTATCTCTTAGAACCTGTTCATAATCTTTTGAGGAGGAAAGAAGCAAAAGCAAATTTGTAGGCTAGTATTAAGTTTACGCTCGCAATTTTTCCAAAGTCGCCTACATTTTTCCAACCAGGCAAAAGAAGATCTCTCAACAACCCATCTTTTTGGCAATACAGCAAAGGTGTGTAATTCGCTTCACCTCAACAGTTGCACCAATAGTTACTTTCATCTGTGTTGCAAAATTTTCTCCAGTGTAGCCTGCATCAACCAGTATGTTTTTAACTTCAGAGAGACTTTCTTTAGCATTTTTAACCATTGTCAAAGCACTGCTACGATCGGTTATTTCTGCCGTTGTTATATGAATTGCGTGTGTCAAACCTTTTGTATCAACTGCGATATGACGCTTTATTACTGAAATTTTCTTGCCAGCATCATAACCTTTTTTTTCAGCAGTATCGGTATTTTTTACACTTTGGGCATCAATGATGCAGAAGCTTGTTTTGGTATTCCGACCACTGTTCTCTCCAACCAATTTTTTTTAAGACAATTTCTAGAACACTTTCTCTATCTTCATTCGTTTTTTTACTCCATTTCTTGAAGTAATCGTAACAATTTCGCCATCTTGGAAACTCTTTTGCAAGCATTCGCCATTGACAGCCACTTTTTAGTACATAAAGCACACCACAAAATAACTCATATAAACCTAATCTTCTTGGCTTTGTTTTCTTTCGCACGCTTTCTAAAATTAGTCTAATCTTTTCGAATTTTTCACAACTTATGTCACTTGGATATGTATTCCTCATACTTTACCTCATGTCAACTATACCTCATCTTACCATATTCAGAGATCACTTACAGGCTCTTAGGTTAATATAAGCTTCCATTCAATTTAATACACTACAATATTACATATATTAGCTAATTTATTAATAGATTTACAAAGATTAAATTATTGCTATTCTAAATTTAAGTGTTAGTTAACTGAGTTTACAATGAGTATTAGAAATTTTTTTACCAAGGCAATCGTTCTCCTTTTAGTTTGCTTATTAATCTTTATGGGGATTGGCAATCTTTTATCAAATGATGATGAAAGGAAAGAATTAGCTAAAGTAGGAAAGGAAGTTATAACATCAGATGAATATAAATTACTATATCAAAATTATGAAAAGCAAATTTCTGGATCTGATGTAAGTAAAGAACAAGTAAAAAAGCTGAAATATGATTTACTTAACGCACTTATAGAGCAAAAACTATTGTTTAACCTAATTAGCGAACTTGGATTAAAAGTTGGAGAAGAATCTATCAAAAGCCATATAAAAAATACCAAGTACTTTCAGGACGATAAAGGAGAATTTGACCATAATAAATTCCATCAAACTCTAAATAGCTTGCATATAACAGAAAAGGAATATATAGAAAAATTAGAGAAAATCCTGCCTGCAATGATGTTCATGACTTCGTTATTTAAAGATAATTATCCGGTAACTTTTGGTGAGAGTGTTGATGAGCAGATATACAAAAATCGCTACCAAACTAGAGTAGTTGATATTGTTAAAATAACTGAGGATGCAATTACAGACGTTCCTGAACCAGATGATCAAGCCTTACTTGATTTGTATGAAAGAAATAAGTCCAATTTTTATTACCCTGAGTATCGAACTGCGCAATACATTTCTCTGGATCAAAAATATTTTGAAGATCAAATCAGAATTTCAGATGAAGAGGTTGATAGTATAATAGAACATCAGGAACTTAAAAATCAAAGAGACATATTCAATGTGATATTTCCTACCAAAGAAAAAGCTGAAATAGCAAGAAGAGCACTTGAAGAAAGTAAAGCAAGCTTTGAACAAATAATAGAAGAGTTTAATAAAGTGAAACTCGATGAAACCAGAGTAAATAATATAACTAAGGATTTCTTACCTGAAAATATGAGAGAAAAGGTATTTGCTCTCAAAACAGGTGAAGTAAGTGAAGTTTTAACAAGCAATTTTGGATGGCACGTAATAAAGGTAGAAAGCATACATCAAATCTCTGATGAAGACTTGGTTGATTTAAAAAAAGACATAAGGTCAGTTTTAACCAATCAAAATTCTTTTGAAAAAGTCAATGATTTCATAAATCAAGTGAATTATAAGATATACAATGGTGCAACGATTGAAGAAATCTCCAATAATTACAATTTACCTATACAAACCATTGGTCCAGTAGATGCTAGTGGAAAAGACCAAAGTGGTAATGAAGTAGGAAATTCCAGTGATTTCATTTCTTTCATTTTTTCACGCGAGAAAGATCAGAAGAGTTATTTTAAGGGTGTTGGAGATACTGTTGTTGGTGTAAAAATCAGTGATATCGTTCCTCCTAAATTACAAAATTTTGAAGAAAGTAGGGAATCAGCCATAAAGCTTTGGCGTAGTGAATTTATAAAAGAAAGAATGTTTAAAATGGGACAAGAAGTAGCAGTTCAACTAAGAGAAAAGACAGATTTGGAAGAAATGCAAGGTATAAAATTGGTTAAAGGCCAGCAAATACAACGCAATGAACAAAACTACCCTTTTTCTTTCATAGAAGAGATTTTCAATATGAAAACAACTAATTCGGTAACAGATCCTATTCAATACAATAATGAAATTATAATAGGCGTTCTAAAACAAATGCATTCATCAAATGGTAAATTAAACATGCTTGACACCGGAAAACGTGTGATGATATCGCTAAAGGAACAGTTAATTAGCTATCTAAAATCAAAGTATAGAGTAGAAGTTAATCATGCTATGATTGATGATATATAAAAAAGTTTATTATCTTCCTTTTATGAGTGATTGGAGGGGCTATATTGTATTTTTAGGTAAAAGAGGTACAATTAGTTTGACTTGAGCTGTTTATTGTATTTAAATTGTAATTAATATATGAATAAAGGTTGACATGGCAGTTAAAATAAGGTTAGCAAGGTTTGGGGCAAAGAAACGTCCTTTTTATAGGATAGTTGTAGCCGACTCACGAGCACCAAGAGATGGGCGCTTTATTGAGAGAATAGGACAATATGATCCAATGTTGCCAAAAGACAATAAAAATCGTGTTGTGGTAAAAGCTGATAGATTAAAACATTGGCTAAGTGTAGGAGCGCAAGCAACTGAAAGGGTAATGTGGTTCATTAAAAAAGGCATAGTAGATTTAGAAACAGAATCGAAAAAAATAGAAAAGAAAAAAGTTGAGAAAGTACAAGGGCAAGAAGCATAAGTCCTCTTAAATGCTAAACACTGATTTAACAAAAAGTAGTAAATTAGATGATATTGTATCTTCTGATTTATTGGCTATGAATGACTTTATCTTCAAAAATGTCAATGATGAAGGTACTAAGCTTGCTACCGATGTTACATCTCATCTTATTAATTCAGGAGGAAAAAAGATAAGGCCTAAGCTCGTTTTTATTGTGTGTAAAATGCTGAATTACTCTGGAGAGAGTAGGGTCAACATTGCTGCATCGGTAGAATTTATACACAACGCTACTTTACTTCATGATGATGTGCTTGATGAAAGTAAGGCACGCCATGGAGTTGCAACAGCAAATAAAATTTGGGGGAATAAATCAAGCATTTTAGTTGGTGATCTATTATTGACCTTAGCATTTAGATGGCTTATAGAATGTGGGAATTTAAGTGTTCTCTCTATTTTATCTAAGGCATCTAATTTGCTTGTCAAGGGTGAGATAAAGCAGATGACAACACGTTTTGACCCTAACACAATTAGGAAAAATTATTTTAATATCATTGCAGAAAAGACAGCATCTTTATTTTCTGCATGCTGCGAGGCTGCATCAGTAGTATCTGGAGCCACAGGTGACGAAATAGAGAGGCTAAGGAATTTCGGGTTTAATTTTGGTATGGCATTCCAAATAATTGATGACGTGCTAGATTATACTGCTAATCAAGGCACTTTAGGAAAGCAACTTGGAAAAGATTTCTTTGAAGGTAAAGTTACTTTACCTTCTATTATAGCATATGAAAAAGGCAGCCCATCAGAACAAAAATTCTGGGAGAAATCTTTTTCTTCAGCTAGACACAATTTTGACCAAGCATTACAATATATTAATCATCATAATGCCATTCATGTTTCTATGGAAGAAGCTAAACACTATATTAATATGGCGCAAAGTAATATTGATACTTTTTCTGATTCTCTTTATAAAACTGCTTTGATTGACTTTTTAAATGCAAGCATAGAAAGACAAGGATAGCTAACGCTTGATATTTTTAGATTGATTGTTATATATTTATTAAGTTTGTAAGGGTGAATGATATGTCAGATAGTAATAAAGAGAAAAAAAAGAAATTTGCAGATATGGTCAGTAAACGAAAAGGGGATGATCAAGAAAATCAGCAAACAGGTGATTTAAGTGAAGAGCTTAATATATTAAAAGAACGTGCAGTTCAGCTTGAAGATCATTTACGTCGCGCTGTTGCGGATAATGAAAACGTTAAACGTATAATGCAAAAGCAAATTAGCGATGCAAGTGATTATGCAGTCACGAAATTTGCACGTGATATGATCGACTCTTGTGACAATTTAAAAAAAGCAATGGAAAACTTGAAAGATGATGATCCTATTCATGAAGGGATAAAAGTGGCGCACCAAAAGATTGTGAGTGATCTAAAAAAACATGGAATAGAAGAAATAGATCCAATAGGTAACTCTTTTGACAGCAATTTACATCAAGCTGTTGTGGAAAGAGAAGATAATGAAAAAGAGCCTGGCACTATTGTAGAAGTACTACAAACTGGTTATACCATTAAAAATAGGTTGCTTCGTCCTGCAATGGTTATTCTTTCTAAAAAATCTGCTGATTGCGAAAGTAATGAATAAAACACTCAAGGTATGACAGAAGTTGTTTTCTCAGGTATTCAGCCAAGTGGAGTATTACACTTGGGCAATTATCTTGGTGCAATTAAGCAGTGGATAGGCTTGCAGGATAAATATAAATCTCTTTTTTGTGTTGTTGATCTGCATTCAATCACAGCAAATAAGCTTCCCGCAAATGAATTAAAAAATAATATTTTTAAAGCAGCAGCAACTTATATTGCATGTGGAATAGATCCGGAAAAGTCGATTATTTTCAATCAATCCGCAGTTAGTGGTCATGCAGAATTGGGCTGGCTGCTAGGGTGCTATACACCAATTGGTTGGCTTAATCGTATGACTCAATTTAAAGATAAGGCTGGAAGCGATAAACAAAAAGCTTCTCTTGGGTTATATAGCTACCCAGTACTTATGGCTGCGGATATATTGCTGTATCAAACTAAATATGTTCCTGTTGGCGATGATCAAAAACAGCATTTAGAACTTGCACGTGATATTGCATCAGCTTTTAACAATCATTATGAATGTAGTCATTTCATCATACCTGAAATCTTAACTTTGGATTGTACATCAAGGATAATGAGCTTAAGAGATGGAGCAAGCAAGATGAGCAAATCTGATCCTTCAGAATATTCATGCATTAACCTTAACGATACAAATGACTTAATTGTCAAGAAAATAGAAAAAGCAAAAACAGATTCAATTCTAGGCTTTGATTTTGCTACTTTAAAGTGCCGTCCAGAAGTAAACAATTTGGTAAACATTTATTCAGTGCTTAGTGATTTAAATGTAGAAAAAGTGTGTGAAAAAGTGAATAAACATGACATGAAGAACTTTAAAAAAGAGTTAACTGACTTAATCATCAGCGTTATATCACCCATACGCGAGAAGATGAATATTCTTCTAAAAGATCAGCTTCATTTACATAAAATATTAAAACAAGGTACAGAAAAAGCAGCAGAGATTGCAAATAACAATATAAAAAAGATCAAGGATATTATAGGGTTTGTTCAATAGGTTACAACTATTTCTTCCCATGGCTTTCAAATCGTGCAGCTATTTTCTTTACACTAACATGAGTGAGGAGAGGTTTTTTACTAACCGGAAGTTTAGAATCGGACTTTGCTGTTATGGGGTTCATTTTAGATCTTTTATTTCCTACCGGAAATGAGTGAGATTGGGAGGCAGTTTTTTGCGATGGTGCAGGATCTTTCTTCATACCGATATCTGCTTGTGTTGCAGGGGTGGCTTTGCTCTTAGCAACTTGATTTTGCTCAAATTTTTCTACTATTGACTTTACTCTACCGTCCTTCTTGCTATTTACTTCTTCTTTTATAATAACCGCTTTTACTTCTGGTACTGCTTTATCAGTAGCTTTTTTTAGCGGTACTGTTGGGTTACTTTTAGCTGATTTTTACGAAGTCACTTCTACTATTATTGGTTTCGTGCTCACTTGTTGATCAGCACTGCCTAGGTTTTTAGGCTTTGGCAGTATTTCAGATTTATCTTTTTTAGTTTCTTGCCTAGCTTCTTGATTGGTAGCATTTGGCACTGGAGCCTGTTTCTTTCTATTTTCTCTTTTTGCTTCTATATGTTCCTTAGGTATTGTTGCATAAATTGGCTCCTCTTTAGGCAACTTTGAGTGCCGCGAATCTTTCGTTGACGCTTTACTCTTTTTCTCTTGATAATTTGATATTTCCTCATGTCCAGACTCTTCACTTAATGAACTTTCATAGCCTGAATCTTCAGGAGATACATTCTCTATTTCTGGTTTAAAGTGTACCTTTTTTGAGTCAGTAGGAGGTGGTGGAGGTGCCGTTGTTGGCCGTTTTATTTTCTTCATACCTGATTTTCCTGCCGGCTGTTTTCCTTTTTGCAGCTTGAAAGTATCTTCTTTCTGCTTTGATGTTGTTTTATTTTTTGAGCTTACTTCATATGATTTATGTTCTTTATTGTTTTTTCCACTCTGCTTCGAATCTAAAATTTCTTTAAGTCCTTTCTTGAATAGATTAATTGTACTTAAAATATTTGAGTACTCGGCTGCTTTTTCTATAGTGAAACCTGATAATTCATCACCAACAAAATTTTTTATGTCATTATCATTAGTTGGAATATCTTTTCCCAAGACTCTATCTAATATTCCTTTTAATGTTCCAATAAAACCGAGTGGCTTTGTGCTCAAAGGTTCTACATAATTATTCAAGTCACTATATATAACAAACTTAGCTACATCTTTTGCGTTGTTTGTAAAATTCTTCAGAGCTTGAGATAAATCTTTCAGTGTTTCATCATATTGTTCATTAATTTTTTTTGTATCCTTCAGCTTTATGACTCTTATCAAAGAATTGAGATTTTTATCATAATTGTCACTTTTAAATAGATCACTCATACCAATTACTGTTTATCGTTTACTCAAATATAAATTCAAAGTATTAAGACCGAGTAAATGTTATATGACTTATCCTCTGACTCATAAACGCTTGCGTTCCTTAATGTGCAAAAAAATTTCAATAATCTTCAATCAGCAATAGTATAGAAATCCAAAAAACAAGTAGCTAACACTGGAACCTAGGAATTATGATTGGGCACAAATTGATGAGTATAGTTGTTTTATGTTGAGATACAGCATTTATGGAAAGATTAGATGTCAGTCTAGAATGACACCCTTTCTGGAAAACTCAGATTACAGTGTTTGTATAACTTAATAATTAGAAACTAAAGGAGTTCTTTTTTAAAAAACTTAAGTTATACTCATAAGTATTTGATACTTTTGTAGTGATTATGTCCAGTTTTAAAAATAACTCCTGTTTTTATGGCGATAATGTCGAATTTGTGGAAGAAATTTATAGCCGTTACTTGCAAGGCGATAAATCAATTGGAGAAGATTGGTACAGAATTTTTTCGAGCAATTTAGAAGTTAATAAAGCGGAGGCCTGCGGTGCACAACATGTAACTAAGGTGGATGATTCAGTTTCTAGTTTAGCAAATTTTTTCAGATCTTACGGTCATTTTTTTGCGGACTTAAATCCATTATCACCGAATGTAAATAAGGAAATAGATTATCAAAAATACTTGGATCTTTCTCCTACAAGTGACACTAGAATCTACAGAGATATTTACTGCAAGAATATCGGTTTTGAATTTATGCATATTTCCTCTTATGAGGAAAGAGTTTGGCTGCAGGAGAAAATTGAAAATCAGGTCTATACGCTAAGCCCTCAGGATAAAAAAGAAATACTGAGGCACTTGATCGAATCTGAGATGTTCGAGCAATTTCTCCATATGAAATTTCCTGGATATAAGCGTTTTTCTATCGAAGGTGGGGAGTCAGCCATTGTTGCAATTGAAAGAGTTATTAGTGATTCTGCAGCTTTTGGTATTGAAGAAATAGTTCTTGGTATTGCCCACCGAGGACGGCTTAATGTTCTAACCAAAGTTATGGGGAAAGAATATGCGGCAATGCTGTCTGAATTTCAAGGTAACCTTGCATATCCAAGTGGTCTTGAGGTGTCCGGTGATGTCAAATATCACCTTGGTTACTCTTCTGATCGAGCACTTGCTGGTGGTAAAAAAATACACTTAAGTTTATGTCCTAACCCATCTCACCTTGAGGCGGTAAATCCGGTTCTAGCTGGAAGAGTAAGAGCAAAGCAAAATACGAGATCTGTGCTTGGAATATCAATTCATGGTGATGCGGCTTTTATCGGGCAAGGAGTGGTTGCTGAAACCCTGACTTTGAGCAACATTGAAGGTTATAAAGTTGGTGGTATCGTCCATATTGTCATTAATAACCAAGTTGGTTTTACTGCGAATCCTCGTTGTGCACGCTCTTCTTTTTATTGTACTGATGTAGCAAAATCAATAGAAGCTCCAATATTTCATGTTAATGGAGATAATCCAGAAGCCGTGAGTTTTGCCGCGAGTTTGGCAATGGAGTATGTGCAGAAATTTAAAAAGGATGTGGTGATTGACATAATATGCTACCGCAAATATGGCCATAATGAAGGCGATGAACCAAATTTTACTCAGCCACTTATGTATAAAGCAATATCAAGGCATAAAACTCCGGGAACAATTTACGAAGAGAAGCTGGCTGCAGAGAAAGTCCTAATTAGTGATGAAGTAAGTAAATTGCGCAGCGAATTTAGGGTAAGGTTGGATAAAAGTCTTGCTGAGTCAGTGGCTTACACTCCAAAAAAAGCTGACTGGTTTGATGGAGTGTGGTCGAAATTAAGAAGAGCAAAGTTGAACGATTTGAGTGAATATTATACGGACTCTGGTGTTTCACCAGATGAGCTAAAAAAATTAGGTGTACACATAAATAGCAATATTCCAAGTAATTTTAATTTCAATAATAAAGTCAGAAGAATACTTGATGGTAGAATAGACAGTATAAATTCCGGTAGCAACATAGACTGGGCAACTGCTGAAAGTCTTGCATTCGCATCATTGCTTAGAGAAGGAATAGGAGTGCGCTTGTCAGGACAAGATTCTGGTCGCGGCACCTTCTCGCACCGTCATTCAAGGCTTGTTGATCAAGCAACGGAGAAAGAGTTTATTCCACTAAATAACATAAGTGAGAAGCAAGCTCGCTTTGAAGTTATAGATAGCGCACTCTCTGAGTATGCTGTGATGGGTTTTGAATATGGATATAGCCTTGACTCTCCATATTCACTGGTGCTCTGGGAAGGGCAATTTGGTGATTTTGCAAATGGTGCGCAAATCATGATCGACCAGTTTATTGCATCAGCAGAAACAAAGTGGTTGCGATCAAGTGGTCTAGTTTTACTTTTGCCTCATGGTTATGAAGGGCAGGGGCCTGAGCATAGTTCTGCTCGTATAGAGAGATTTTTGCAACTCTGCGCAGAGGATAATATGCAAGTAGTTAATTGCTCTACTCCAGCAAATTACTTTCATGTTTTGCGCCGACAAATTAATCGAGATTTTCGTAAGCCTTTAGTGGTGTTTACACCTAAATCACTATTGCGTCATAAAAGCGCAGTTTCTAACCTTTCTGACTTTGAAGGAAAATTTCTTACGGTAATTCCAGAGTGTAGAAAAGGTTTAGTTGCAAGTGATAAAATACGTAAAGTTGTAATATGTAGTGGTAAAGTTTATTACGACATAATTGAAATGCTTGAAGCACAAAAAATAAACGATATAGCAGTAGTGCGTTTAGAACAATTTTATCCATTCCCGGCCGATAAACTAGGCAGTGAACTTGAAAAATATAAGAACGCTGAAATTACATGGTGTCAAGAGGAACCAAAAAATATGGGAGGATGGTTCTTTGTCAACCCATTGATAGAAGAGGTATTGTCTGGCCTCAATGCTCAAGCAAAAAGACCTAAGTGCATTGCAAGACCTGCTGCTGCATCTCCTGCATGTGGTTATGCTAATATCCATGCTCAGCAACAAGCAGAAATTTTGAAGCAAGTTGCGCAGGCATAACTGTACAAACACTGAACGGCTTCAAGCAGGCTCATTAATTAGACTCTAGCACTTAGATAACTTACAACAATCAAACCTCTTATATACTCATATAAATATAAAAAGACTTTTATTTTTTTATAAAAGTATAATATTTATTAAGATTTTCATTTATTTTTCTCAAAGTAGTTAATATAGTAAATATTAATATTAATTAATATCAGATATATATGAAGACAGAAATATTTGAGAGGCTAATAGGGCAAACTAAGCTACGCAGCAATAGCAAGGCTGAAATCATACAATTAAATAGAAGCGAGAAGGCTTTTATAGATGAGGATAAAAAGTCTATAGAATTAGCAGAGGCTATTTTTGCAGAAAATAATATGTTTCATTTTCGCAAACCAGGTCCTGCTACGGATTACATTTTGCATAAACTAATAAATGATAAAAAGCTTCTCGAGGAAATGAAAGATAGAGGTACAAGTATAATACGTCTCTTTTCTTTGCTATCAATGTATCGTAATCTTCCCAAGTGCTATGTTGTGAGAAAAGAAGGGTGTATTACTGAGTTTGGAATACTTACTTATGTTGACAACGATTTAGAACCATTACCTTTAGAAGACTTTATACTTATTGAGTCTGCCTCGTATCTAGAGTACATTTTGTTTGAGAATGATGATATTAGAAATAGGTTAGCTGAAGATTTGACTGAAGATAAAACAAAATTAGATATTTTCGTAAATGGAATTTTAGCAATAAATAGCTCGGATTTAGTATTATCTTGTATCAACACAATCGAGGCTTTTAATGAGGAAGCTAGAAATTTTGTCAATCACATACAGAAAACCAATAGGATGGACTACCTCTTTAAGGAAAATGGTACAACACTTGTAAAGTTAGTTCTAAAAGAATTATTAAAACTTTCTATTTTACAAGAAAGAGAAAACACTACATTAGAATTTCCTCAAATTTCGAGTGTGGAACATTGTAATGGGCGATAGACTTTAAAATGTGCAAGGCTCATTTAAATATGAGCCTCAGTATCGCTTAACTTTTATGGAGCATACTTTAACTTTATTTCACTTCCACTAAAGGAATATTATTCCAACTGTTACTGCTGTAGTTGTCAATAGAAGCGTTTAGGTAATCTGTATCAAATCGTACTGGTACATCAAATTCGAAGCTTGCGGTGATTATTGTACCTTTTGCTGGTGGTTTCATAAATGCTATTTCTCCAGTTGAATAATTCACTGAATATTTTTCTGTCTTTTCACCATCTAGGTAAATTTTTATTGTATCATGCACTGGCTTTTTAATAGTTCGTGTATGCTTGTCTTTTCCACTTATGTAAATTTTCATCAGTTGAAAGATCGTTTTTTTATCGTCTCCTATGCCAATTTCTTGATTGATAACGGTAAAGTCTGACCAATCCTTAAAACGAAATCCTATTGCTTTACCTTTTCGTGCCTGAAAAAATGTTATGAGTTCTGTTAGCTGCTCGTTTGACCTAACTCCATAAGCTATGTTATACCTGGCACGTGCACGAGACCAATTAATATTGCGCTGCTCACAACCATTATGAGTTGTTACAACGTCAGTGGAAAATTCAGGTCCTCCAGTGGAACCATAAGATATATTTTCTGGAAATCTAATTTCTGTGAATGACATATTTCCTCCTGTAAAAATGAAATTGAGATATTTTAGCTAAGAAAGATATATAGTGGTATCTAGGTTTCTAGATACCACTAAGAGATGAAGTAAATATAAGAAAAAAGAAATTAGTAATATTATTATATTTCAGATGATTGTAATGATGGTGATTTTTTAGACACTTCAGATTCTTGTAGAATTGTTGATATCGCTTTAGCTTGTTTACGATCATGATCTAAGAAATATATAATTAGTCCAGCAGCTATGCCAACAAGAGGAGATGCTATGATTGCACCTAATATAGCACTAGGAAAACTTACTACATCACACTCTGCTGCAATGCTCACACCCACTCCAAATACAATAAAAGTAAGACAGCTGACAGCGAATGTACGCCCTAAAGCATCATATCTAGAACTTTCTTTTTTTGAGCTAGCCTGTTCCATCATGCCTCTAATAAGCTCTTCCCTTGTTTGTCCTTGAGCTAAATCTAATGGAATCTGATTATTCGTATTTTTGATTAAAGGGTTTGCATCATATTTAATAAGGGTCTTTATATTGTTATGTTGACTATGTGAAGCTACGTAGTGCAACAACGTATTTCCTTTATTGTCTTGAAAATCTAGTAGTTCATGAAGCTTTATATATTGACATAACGACCTTTCCTTTATTGTTTTATCTAAATACTTTATTGCATTTTCTAGTGATTGCTCATTAAAATTTTGTACAAAAGAAAGCAGAATTTTATATACTTTCACCTTTGCTGTAGCTTGTGAGAATTCTAAAGCATATTTTAAACGCTTAGCTATCTTTTTATCAATCTTTATTTCAAGAGTTGTTGAATTTAAATTTGTGTTACCCACCATATTGTCCTTCTTAGTAAGGTTAGTTTATTAAAAATAATAATAAATTATATAATAAGTTATATCAAAGTCAAACAAATTAATATACTAATTATTCAAAAAAGCCTTTACTTTTGACTCAACGTCCATTTTTATCTCATGTAAAAATAAAGTTGAGCTGATGTAGGAAAGAGCTTAAGCTTTTGAAGCTACTTTATCAATCAGGCTATAAATTTTTAATCCCGTTTCTTCTAGAAAAGTATGAGCAATATTTTCCTTTGGCTCACTTTTTAGTTCATGAATGTCGTTATGACTTTGCGTTAACTGATATACACAAATACATGCAACAACTAAAGCCACTCCAGCAAGGCATGCTAAAGGAATTGGTTGAGTAAAAACAGCAGCTATAGCAGATGCTGTGAATGCCATAGCTGTTATTACAGCAGCTATGCTATAAATAGCTTCTCTTCTGTAACAACTATTGATTAATTTCTTTTCTATTGCCTCTTGTTGTGTTTCTTGCCCTTGTTGATGAGAAATAGTAATTACTGTATCTGTATGAATTGGCTCACTAGCACTGGTATCAATTCTCTCTTTTTGTGTTTTTTGTTCTTTATGATCTTGCGCAATTGCTGCTTTGCTAGTTCTGATATTATATTGTTCTTCTTGCTCTGATTGATCAGAAGCAGGAATTTCTGTCACCTCACCAAAGATTTCTTCATTAGAAACTGGTTGACTTTCTGTTATATCTTCAGAAATTTCACTTAGAAGTGGCACAAAATGCCTCATGTAATTCACTACTCCTACAGTCTTTTTACTGTTATCCATCTTTAGTTGATCAAGATTCTCGCCTTCTATAAAAAACTCAGGGTCATCATGTGCTGTAATTTTAGTTACTGTAACTTTTTGACTTTCTTCATCTATTGAATAAATATAAAGCTCCACTTCGTACTTCTCACATATCATTCTACCTTCAATGTCTGGACGACCCCATATAGGTGCGTCAGCTGTATGTGTATTAGTGATATACTCTAAATATTTGAAAAAAGACTTCGCCTTGTCTTGCTTATTAAGTCCATTTTCGCTTATTACTTCTCCATCCGGATCTTTTTGAGGTACGAAATACTCTCCGGCATCTCTTATTACCGCTTTATAAACCCACTGATCTGGCTTTCTGTTTGCTCTAGCATAATCTGCGCAGTCTTTTCTTAATGATTTTGCAGTAAAACGATAATCAGGTTTTATGTTTAATTCATTCAATCCTTGAGCCACAGAGTCAAAAAAGCAATCCCCTGTCTTTATAGCAGCCCCGATTTTTAGTTTTTCAGGATAAGCGCTCTTTAGATTATGCAATAAATCACTTGATTTTTTATTTTCTTTGATTTTTTGAAAAAGAGCAATTGGCCCTCTTACATAGTTAGAATCTCTCATGTTATAACTCCAAAATAATAATTGTATTTTAATAGATTAATCAGCCTAGGAAGGCTTATTACTTAAGGTCGTGCTGTATTGCAAGGAAACATCACCCACTTTTCTTGAACTAATATGTAGCTTATACATATTGTTACTTACTATATCCTAACTTAATTATACTTAAACTCTCTTGTGCTGTCAAGCAGGAAATTTATTAATCTTTTAACTCATTCACTTTTTTGCGTAATATATTCAAATCAGTTTTTCCTACAAAAAGACTATCTCCTATTATCAAAAAAGGTGTACCGCCTACTCCTAGATCCCTTACTAAAAGTTTACTGTTGTTTATCATTTGCTCAATTTTGTCTGCATTATTTTTCATAGAGTTATTAAAATCGTTCTCGTTGATCCCTATATTTTTTACTATATCTAATATAGTTTCGTCTGAAAATTCTCCTCTGTGATCTAGTGCAGCATAGTGAAAATCTAAGTACTTTTCTTTATCGATAAAATAAGTTGCTAAAGCACCTTTTGCTGCCTTTAAAGAATTGTTACCAAGTATTGGAGCATCCCTAAAGATATACTTAACTTTGCCATCATTGATCAATTGTTTTACATCGTTCTTTATAGCTTTGCAATATCCACAAGAATAGTCAAAAAAACCTACAGCTATGATATTGCTATTTTCATTTCCTGAGTAAGGATAAGTAGAGTCGAATATTTCATTTTTATGCTGAGAAATTTTATTTTTGGTTGCATTAGCATAACTATTTTTAGCTGACTCTTCCTGGAGAGCTTTTAGAACTCTATCAAAATTTTTACTGATGTAATTATCCAATCTCTCACCTATATAATCATCATTTAAGTTCTGACTGCGGTGTGAAAGCCAATTGTTTATTACTGGTAAACTTGCTACTGCAAGTATAAAAATCAATAAAAATGGTATCTTAGACATATACTTACTTAAAGAATACAAATATTAAAAAAATGCTTAATATTAAAACATTTTTATCAAGAAATGCAAACTTTATAAAATGAAATTTAAGATATTTTTGTAAAGTTCATCATAAGATTTGGTGATGAAAAATTTTGCAGAGTAAGGCATTTATAAAGATTTAGATAGTCTTTACCGCTATTTCTAGCAAATTGTAAGCAAAAAAGTTGATTATCTTGTAATCACTGCATATAATATCGGTAAGCGCGTCGCTAAGTAATATGAACACACTAAGTCTTACATTTCCGATAGTGTTGTTCGGATATAATAGAATGATTTTTCAATAAATGTAAGTAAAAAATGAGGTTTTTAAAAGCTGTCTTTAACTTAGCAATGTTAGCATTTTTTGTAGCTTCGACAGCTGAAGCAAGGTGGAGTAAGTACGAAGATGCTTCTGTTGAGGTTAAGTTTTCTAATGTTAACATTAATGTTAATAGAGATGGTACCTACGAAACGGAAGTAGAACTACAAGCAAAAATACTCAAGGAGTCTGGGCGTGATAGATTTTCTCTGTATAGTTTAATCTACAATGATGATAGTGCAGATTTGACTGTTTTAGAAGCTAAAACAGCTTATAACGGAGAGGAATATATAGTCACTGAAGACATGATAGAGGATAAACCGCTAGCTAGTCCTAGTAAAGGCTTCGATCAGCTAAGGCAAGTAACTATATCGTTTCCTAAAATAGAAATTGGTACAGAAGTATATTTAAGGTATAAACAAGTTAACAAAAAGGTTCCTGTTGATAATTTTTATGGCTTGAGCTTTTCTTATCATGGGGATTATTTACAAGCAGAAAATACTAAAATCAATTCTGAATTACCCCTGGAGATTAAAGTTAATGATCCAAGAGAAGTATTAGAAATCGCTGAGGAAAAAAATGATGATATACACTCTATAAGCATTGCTTTAAAGAAAGCAGTTTATGAAAACACAACAAATGAACCACATAATGGAATATTGAACATAAAACACAACACTTGGG
The DNA here is from genome assembly GCF_964026725.1 of Wolbachia endosymbiont (group B) of Germaria angustata. Taxonomy (NCBI): domain Bacteria; kingdom Pseudomonadati; phylum Pseudomonadota; class Alphaproteobacteria; order Rickettsiales; family Anaplasmataceae; genus Wolbachia; species Wolbachia endosymbiont (group B) of Germaria angustata. The sequence continues at coordinate 837,524 of NZ_OZ034691.1, read as the reverse complement.
TATCACTTTCAAGCTTATCTGAATGGGAGGATTTAGCTAAAAAATTAGCTCCTGGATATCATAGCGTTATCAATCAGCCGCTTCCTGCAACTTTTGAAGCTATAGCAGAATTTGCTGACAATGAGAGTACCGATGAGGAGAAAATTAATGCAGTCACTTCTTTATTGAATGAAAAAGTTCAGTACATGGGAGACTGGCGTACAGTGTCAGGAAAATTTTTTCCGAGAGATTTGGAGAAAATTGCTGATTCTCAAGTCGGGGATTGCAAAGACTTTTCTGCTAGCACGGCTGCTATTCTGCAAAAACTTGGTTATAAAGTTCAACCTATTTTAGTTATGAGAGGAACTACTAGCACTTCTAATCCTGAAGCATTACCTAATATGGGTAATTTTAATCATGTGATGCTCAAAGTAACAAATAGAGATGGAAAAATATATTGGATCGATCCAACTAATACCGTCAGTATGGCACAGGGTATTTTCCCAGACATTGCTGATAGGAACGCTCTAGTACTCGATTCTGAGGAAGCAGATTACATAAAGATTCCTGCTGTACAAGGTGAAAATTCAAAAGTGATATCCCATAGTGAATTAACTATAGAAGATAACGTTGTAAATGAATATGGCCAGCTTACCGTGCAAGGGGAAGCAGCCTTAGGCTTAACAGGTGTTGGATTATATTATTCAGATGAGCAGTTAAGAGATTCTGTTTTTCGTATGATTAGTGGAGTATATCTTGATGAAGAAGAAAAGAAGTTCTTAGAATTGCCTGACCTTACCTTGCGTAATGTAGAGGATCTGACAATTAAATATGAGTTTCAGCAAAAAAATAAGATTTTTAAGACAAATTTAGGGCCAGCTTTGAATTTAGGAGATAATTGGCTTAATGATGTTGTCAATACAGCTTCTGACCAAGTGTCAGACCTTTTTATTGGTGTTCCTAAAACTAAGGAAAGCCATATGATAATAAAAGATATCAAAATTAAAAACTGTGAAAATTTGAATTTTGAAATAGATTCTCCTTGGTTATATGTAAATAGGTTCTGTAAATATAAAAATGATGGAACCGAATTTAGCAATTTAATAACCATAAAGAAAAGCTTTATTACCAATGAAGAATTAAAGACTGCTGAATATAAAAACTTAAAAAGCGAATTGGAGAATAATTTTTCTAGAGCCTCTATAATAATAAGTGAATGAGTTGTGCTGGGAAAAGCACTTCTTAAAAGGCTTAAAATTTTTAAAATATGTACAATAACTTACGCGACTTCATCAGAGCATTAGAAGAAAAAAAAGATCTAATTAGAATTAAAAAAGAAGTTTCAACTATTCTTGAAATGACAGAAATTCATCGTAGGGTTTTGTCAAACAAGGGACCAGCTATCATCTTTGAAAATGTTGTCACAGAAAATGGCAAAAATTCAATTCCCGTTTTAGTGAATTTATTTGGTACTATTGAGAGAATTGCATTCGGACTTGGTATAAATTCTGATGAATTAAGGGATCTGGGTAAACTTCTAGCATTTTTGCGATCACCTGAGCCACCAAAAACCTTCAAAGATGCTGTGAAAATGTTTCCTCTACTAAAAGTTGTATTGTCGATGCGGAGCAAAGTTGTAAGCAAAGCTCCATGTCAAGAGGTGGTGCTAACTGGGGATAAGGTGGATCTTAGTTTGCTACCTATTCAGACATGCTGGCCAAACGAGCCTGCACCGATTATCACTTGGCCACTTGTGGTAACAAAAGGACCAACAGCAGACAAGCAAGATAATTTTAATCTTGGAATATATCGTATGCAGGTTGTGAATAAAAAAACGACTCTCATGCGCTGGCTTGCACATCGTGGTGGTGCAGGTCACCATAAACGGTGGAAGGAGAGGGGGCAAAATATGAAGTTTCCTGCGGCTGCTGTGATTGGTAGCGATCCTGCAACGATTATTGCTGCAGTAACTCCGGTGCCGGAGACTTTATCAGAATACCAATTTGCCGGGCTGCTGAGAAAAAAACCACTTGAGCTTGTAAATTGTAAAACTATTCCTCTTCAGGTTCCAGCTCATGCAGAAATTGTTTTGGAAGGATATGTAAGTTTGGATAATTACCAAGATGAAGGGCCATATGGAGACCATACCGGTTACTATAATGCTGTTGAACAGTTTCCTGAGTTTAACATCACTGCAATTACAATGCGCAAAGATCCAATTTATCTCAGCACTTTCACTGGCAAGCCACCTGATGAACCATCAATTCTTGGTGAAGCACTCAACGAAATCTTTGTGCCGATTCTCATCAATCAGTTTCCGGAGATAGTAGATTTTTATCTGCCCCCAGAAGGTTGTTCATATAGAATAGCGGTAGTATCGATAAAAAAGGCTTATCCAGGGCATGCAAAAAGAATTGTTATGGGCATACTCTCTTTTCTCAAACAGTTTTTATATACTAAATTTATCATAGTTGTTGATGATGATATAAATATACGTGATTGGAAGGAAGTGATGTGGGCAATGTCAACAAGAATGGACCCTGTGCGTGATACAATTACGATAGAGAATGCCCCAATTGATTATTTAGATTTTGCTTCCCCTGAAAGTGGTCTCGGAGGTAAAATAGGGTTTGATGCAACAAACAAACTTCCACCTGAAACCAAACGAGAATGGGGAAGAAAAATTGAAATGAGCGAGGAAATAATAAAGAAAGTTACAGAGAAGTGGAAGGAATATGGGTTGACAGATGATTAAACTATGATGTAGACTACCGCCGTGTATTTAGGTGTGGTTTGTGAGGCTTTTATATCTTTTATTTTTGTCGGCATGTTTTTCTCTGTATTACTATGTGGGTCCTACATTCTCGCCTTGCCCAAAAGCAACAGTTTGCTTCTCACCTGAACAAGACTGTGCTGTACCGATAATCAGCGAGATAGACCAATCTAAAGAATCTATCTTAGTTCAAGAATATACATTTACTCTTGGAACAGTTGCAAAATCTTTGATTAACGCCAAAGAGCGTGGTGTTGATGTTAAAGTCGTCTTAGATAAATCACAACTCCATTCAAAATATAGTGTCATAAGCGAATTGTTTTCAAATGGAATACCGATTTGGATCGATAATAAGCCAAAAATTGCTCATAATAAGGTAATAATTGTTGATAATCAAAAAGTCATCACAGGATCGTTTAACCTCAGTAAGACAGCTGAAAAGGGAAACGCTGAAAATTTATTAATTATTGAAAATTATCCTGAATTAGTCCAGCAGTATGTGAAGAATTGGGAAATACGAATGTCACAATCCTATCAATATGCTCCCTAGATACTTGATATCAAAAAAAGTCTTTTTATTGATAGATGTAATTTCTTGTGATATAATAAATTAAAAGGTTTTAAGGGGTAGGTAATGGATTACATAAATGATGCTGCTGATAGTTACGCTGCCATTCATGATTTTTTTCAAAATAATGGTGTTGGAGATTACAAAGTTCAATGCAATTATGGTGGTGTACCGTATGCTACTGACGAATATGTACATTCTGGAGACAAATTTTGGAGCAATAATTTTAGAGCCTGTACGTGATCTCTGAATATGGTAAGATGAGGTATAGCTGATATGAGGTAAACTGTGAGGAATACATATCCAAGTGACATAAGTTGTGAAAAATTCGAAAAGATTAGACCAATTTTAGAAAGTGTGCGAAAGAAGACGAAGCCAAGAAAACTGGATTTATATGAGTTATTTTGTGGTGTGCTTTATGTGCTAAAAAGCGGCTGTCAGTGGCGAATGCTGCCAAAAGAGTTTCCGAAATGGCGCAATTGTTACGATTACTTCAAGAGATGGAGTAAAAAAACCGAATGAAGATAGAAAAAGTGTTCTAGAAATTGTCTTAAAAAAAATTAGTTGGAGAGAACAGTGGTCGGAATACCAAAACAAGCTTCTGCATCATTGATGCCCAAAGTGTAAAAAATACCGATATTGCTGAAGAAAAAGGTTATGATGCCGGCAAGAAAATTTCAGGAATAAAGCGTCATATTGCAGTAGATACGCAAGGTTTACCACATGCAATTTATATTACTACAGCTAATATCGGAGATCGTAATGCTGCTGTAGAGATGATTTGTAAAGCAAGGAAAAATCTTTCCGAAGTTCAAAATATACTAGTTGATGCAGGTTATACAGGAGAAAATTTTGCAACTCAAATAAAAACGACTATTGGTGCAACTGTTGAAGTAATAAAACGAAGTGAATTACACACTTTTGTTGTATTGCCAAAAAGGTGGGTTGTAGAGCGTTTTTTTGCTTGGCTGGAAAAGTGTAGACGGTTGTGGAAAAATTGCGAGCGAAAGCTCAATACTAGCCTACAAATGGTCGTTCTTGCTTTTACTGCTTTGCTCCTCAAAAGATTATGAACAGGCTCTTATAGACTCACATTTTGGAAGGGAAATAAAAATGTATCCTCAAAGTGAGCTTTTAGCTAAAGAGTATGCTGGGAATACACTACCGGTTTCAATATCACTAAACGAGGATCTAATAAAAATAAAAGAATGTCAGAAAAAAACTAAATTTGTAGAACTAGAAGGGGAATCAGGTGATATAGTATATGACAAGCAAAAGCATATAAAGTGCTACACGACAAAATTATCATATGACGATGTTTCTGTTCATAATAAAAACAAATTTTCAATACTGAATATTAGATATGATGTGCCAAACGATCCGAGATACAGTTTAAACATAGCCTTCACAAAGGTTAATGATAATAAACCAGGGTTTTGGGAAAAGTTTAAAAATATGTTTTAATAGAGTAGCTTCTCAATTAGTAATGTTCTAGTGGAAAATGAATATCCGTTTAATAATGAGTTTGGTCAGTAGCTACTAAGTTTGTTTCATGGCTATGCAACAAAAGGTTTGTGCCCTCACGTTTATTCTCTGCAACACGAAAAGTTAGTACAGTTGTACATGCTATGTAGTAGATAAACTTCTACTATATTTTTTTATTCAACTTACCTCTTGTCTATTGAATAGATTTTGTATCAAACCTAAAATTCAACGCACCTAAATATATAAGCATTCCCACCAAAATCATAGGTATAGAAAGCAACTGTCCCATAGTTAAATTGAACCATAAATAGCCAATTTGATAGTCTGGCTCGCGGAAAAATTCAACCATAAAACGTGCTACTCCATACAACATAACTGCAACTCCAGTTGTTGCACCATAATACAATCTCATTTTGTTCAAGAAAAATAGTGAATTTACAACTACGAAAAGTAGCGCTCCTTCTAAAAATGCTTCATAAAGTTGGCTTGGATGGCGCAATAAATTATCACCACTTTCTGGAAATACCATACCCCACGGCATAGTTGTAACCCTGCCAAATAACTCTCCATTTATAAAATTACCTATGCGGCCTAGAAGTAAACCTATCGGAACTCCACAAGAAATTAGATCCAGTGTGTAAAATATAGGAATGTTATGTCTTCTACAGGAGATTATTACTGCAAGCAAAACTCCTATAGCACCGCCATGAAATGACATCCCTCCTTCCCAGGTCTTTAGTATCTCGATAGGATTGCTTATATAGAGAACCGGATCATATATCAATACGTACCCAATCCTACCTCCAAGGATAATGCCTATAATAACGGCTGTTAATAACGAATCGTAAAAATTCTTAGTAAATATTTTTTGATTGTCTAGCTTATGTAAATACCAATATGCAAAAACTATACCCAAAACATATGCTAAAGAGTACCAATATATAGAAACAGGACCGATGCTAAAAATAACTGGACTTAAAGACATATTTTACTACAAATTATTCTTAGACAATCTACTTTTCTCACGGTCCCACTCTCTCTGCTTTATGGTTGCTCTCTTATCGTAGAGTTTTTTTCCTTTAACAATAGCAATTTTAGTTTTTGCCAACCCTTTATCATTAAAATAGATAGAAAGTGGCACAACAGTTATTCCAGAGATTTTGATTTGACCAATTAGCTTATTTATCTCTTTTTTATGCAAAAGCAATTTTCGTTCTCTTTTTGGCTTGTGATTCTTTTGGTTTGCAGCTTTATACTCTGCGATATGCATATTGTTTAGCCATATTTCACCTTTTTTTTCGGTAACGTAAGCATCAGAAATGTTTGCTTTTCTTTCCCTTAGTGATTTCACTTCACTACTTAAGAGGATCATACCTGCTTCAAATTCTTCTAAGATAAAGTATTCAAACCTTGCTTTTCTATTTTCTGCAATAACTTCCATATCTAAAGATATCTTTAAGCTTCAATATATTACAGAACTTTTGGTTTAATTCATAACAAAACAATTATCTCAGTAAATGCAAGTTTGGTTAAAAAAGCTCCAATCTTCCTGCAAGTGTAATTTGTTCCACTCTTCCTACTGCCATTTCAGCCCTAGGACTAGCATTACCTGACAAAGAACTTATCACATCTTTGCAGCCCCATTCAATAGCAAAGTGTAAAGGAGCATATCTATTATTGTTCTGTTTACTAACATATGCCCCACTTTCAATTAAAATATCTCTTATACTTTCATGATCGCTAGCAAAATGCAAAGGAGTGCGTCCACAACTATCCCACACATTAACACATGCTCCATGTTCAATCAGAGTTCTTACTATGTTTTCATTATCACTTTCAGCAGCAAAATGCAAGGGAGTGCTTCTATAATTATCCCACGCATCGACATATGCTCCGTGTTCAATTAGAGCTATTACTATGTTCTCATAGCCACTCTTAGTAGCAAAATGTAGAGGAGTGTGTCCATCATTGTTCTGCGCGTTAACATCTGCTCCACATGCAATTAGAGCTCTTACTACACTTTCATTCCCACCTTCGGCAGCAAGATGTAAAGGTGTACATACATCATTGTCCCACGCATTAACATTTGCTCCACTTTCAATTAAAATATCTAATATGCCTTTGTGGTTCCATTCAGCAGCAAAATGTAAAGGAGTGCATCCATCGCTGTCCCATGCATCAACATATGCTCCATATTCAATTAGAGCTATTACTATGTTCTCATAGCCACTCTTAGCAGCAAAATGCAACAATGTAGTTTCTACAGGATCTAGATCACTATGTGTAGTGAATATATGATTGATATTAAATCCACTATCTTCCCACCTCCGTAAATCAATTCTTTCTAATTTTATTTTTATTCGTTCAACTATGTTGTTCTTGCTTAAACCTGAAGTATCATTTATTTCTTCAAGCATTTTTAGAAAATCATCAAGCGTCATAATCTCCACTACTTATTAAAATAACTTGGTTATTATGTTCTTTGACACAAAAATCAAGAACTTTTTATTTTCCTAAAAAATCATTTAAGTTATACTCCAAATCATGAAAGTCAGGCAAAATATTAAGTTTTTTTCTCTATCATTTGTGATTTTGTCTTCTCTATGGATTACATTGTCTGGTTATTTTGAGCCTTTTTTTATTCTCTGTGGAGTATTTTCTTCTGTGTTCACATTGATTATCTTTAAAAGGTTAATTGATGCTGAAAGTGCCCTTAGTCAAATTCTAAATGATAGTGGTAGGCTGTCACTTTATCAGCTTATAAGTTATATACCTTGGCTAATTTACCAAATTATTTTTTCAAGTATTTATGTAACAAAAAAGGTGCTACGATTCAAATCTACAGTTGAGCCAATTGTTATTGTAAGAGAATGCATAGGACATAATGATAAGACCATTGCATTATTTGCTAACTCGGTTACGATTACTCCTGGAACTTTAACTATCAATGTTGAAAAGAAGCAGAAAACATATTTATCTACCATATGTTTGATAGATAAAGATCTTGAAAGTGGCATTTCTGAAATAGAAGGTAAAGTCTTAAAAATGCTACACCTAGTTAAGTAATTGCTTTAAATAAGTTAACAGCGTCTCTGTATTCTCTTCTTAGGCTTTCAAGCATTTCTTTTGGAAGGCTATCAATAACAGTAGAACATAAATAATTGTACAAATCTTCTAGCCTTGATATGTTATTTTTCTTCTTGCTGTTGAATTTGTACGGAAAAATGCCCTCCATAATTTCAATATCAACAACCTTATTTAAAAATGCATTTTCACTTGTTATGCTTATTCTTGTAAGTATAGTATTAATTTCAGGTTCATTACTCGTATAAATATCTGATAATTCTGCCATTTTAATGACGTATAAAGTTACTACTTTTGATAAACAATTATCAGAATATTCACAATTTTTTATTACCTCCCACTGAGTAACCTGAGACTTGCTTGTTTTTGCATTGCTTGGTAATTTATTCATTGAATTTTCTCCATTTAATTCAGTGTAGTAAATTATACTAATACTTTGTTAAATAAATAATAACGCAGCCATAAAAATATGCATTTATTTACCATAAATTGTATAATATTCCTAAAATTAAATGTTAAAGTTACTTCAAACTGAATGATTTCTTTAATTCCATGTTATCCAGCAGTGTAAAGTATTGCTACACAATAGTATTTATTCTAAAATAAACTTTCCTTTTGAGCTATTTTATTAATATCCATTCTTGCGGCTGCACTAAAATGAAAAAGATAAAACTCGGAATACTAATTTCAGGTAGAGGATCAAACATGCAGGCTTTAATAGAAGCATGTCAAGATCAGAATTTCCCTGCTGAAACTGTGTGTGTTATCACAAATAATAGTGAAGCTGGAGGCCTTAAAATAGCAAAGCAAGCAGGAGTTTCAGCATTTGTTATTGAAGATAAGCCACTTGATACTGATAAAATTCATGAAATACTTGTTCAACATAAGGTTGATTTAATTTGCCTTGCAGGGTTTATGAGAATTATAAAGGCCAATTTCCTGAATAAATGGCATAACAAAGTTATAAATATTCATCCCTCTTTACTTCCGTCATTTAAGGGCCTAAATGCTCAGGAGCAAGCTCTGAAAGCGGGTGTAAAAATTACAGGATGTACTGTGCATTATGTTACTCCTGAAATTGATGCTGGAGCCATAATCGCTCAATCTACTGTTCCAGTGTTACCAAATGATGATGTTCACAGTCTCTCAGAGCGCATTCTAGCTGAAGAGCATAAGTGTTATGTAAAAGCAGTAAGATCAATAGCAGAAGGTATTAACTATTGACCTTGAGCGCTTCTTCCAACTTCAACAAAAAATAAATTTTCAGGATTCAGTAAAGAATTTGCCAGCTTATTTACTTCCTCTAATTTAACGTCGTTGATAGTATTTACATAATTATTTATACGGCTAACATCACGATCATTTATTTGCATATCATCCAATAGCATCGCTATACTTACATTATTGGATAGAAAAGAGAAGGTAAGGTCATTTACTAAACTGATTTTTGCATCCTTGAATAGTTGTTCGTCAATTCCTTCCTCTTTTATTCTGCTAAATGTATCTTTTACTGCTGATATAGCTTTGCTAGCAGTGGAACTATCAGTACTCATAAATCCAGATATAATATTTCCATGCTTATTAGGAACATTACGTGCACTGACACCATAAGTAATACCTAGATTTTGTCTCAACTCTTTCATCAGTATTGAGTTTAGACTCATACCACCAAGCGCATTAATCAAAACACTAGCATTATAGTAATTAGGGTCTTCATATGCTATGCCTCTTTGAGAAAAAAGTATTACACTCTGTGGTATATCCATAAAAACGCTCTTACTTTCTGCAGGCCCAAATTCATTTTTTACAGATACCTTCCTAATTTTTGATCTTTTTGATGGTAACTTAGATAAATATTTATCGAGCAGCGTACTAACTTCTTCTTTTGTTGCACAACCAACAATACTAATAACTATATTATCCTTAGTAAAACTACGCTTTATGTATGTTAAAACATCGTCTCTAGTAATGCTCATTATAGTGTCTAGAGTTCCATATGGATCTCTTGAGTAAGGATGTTTTTTGAACAACAACGTATCCAACTCTTTTGCAGCAATAAAATAAGGATCTTTTTCAAAATTATTAAAGTTTACTTTGGCTTTTTCAAAAACTCTATTCAATCCTTCAGGATCAACTTTAGGACGCACTATAGCATCACTTAGTAGTGAAATTGCATCCTCTAGATTCTCAGATAAAGTATTTAATGAAACCCTAAATGCTTCTAAACCAGCAATAAAATTTAAACTAATTCCTTTATCCTCAAGCTTTTTTACAAAATCTTTGGCATCATTCTTTCCTGCTCCTTCTTGAATTACAAGAGAAGTAAACCAAGCAAGTCCCTGCTTTTCTGCACTTTCATACACGTAACCTGCATCTTTGAATGATATATTGAGTGAAACTTTTGGTAAATCACGGTTTTTAACAAACAGAAACTTAAGCCCTTTATTAGTAGTAACCTCCTCTATATTTAGGTGGCTGCTCGCCTGCAAATTAAAGCCTAGACAGAAAAAAAGTAGAAATAAAAGTTTACTTACTCTCATCATTATTACCTCCTTTTGGCAGCAAACGGCCGACTAATTTATTAGTAGAAAAAATAGTACGAATTTTGTGATTTACATCTTTCAGATTGACATCATTAATTTTGCTATATGAAATGTCTATTTCATCAAGTGGGATACCTAGTGCTAGACGTGGTATATAAAACATTGCTACACTAGTTAAATCAGATAGATTATCAAACTGTGCTGCTTTGTATTTAGACTTTGTGCTTTGCAACTCTTCACTTGTTATTTCTTCAGAGGTAAAGTGATTAATAGAATTTTCTAACTCTCTTGCAACAGCATCCAAATCTACCCCGCTTTTTGGAGTTACCCGAATCTCAATGTAACCATTACTAAAAGCTAAGCTATTATAATAAGCAAACACTTCTACTGCTACATTCTTATCTAGAACTAAATCTTTATATAGCTTACTAGACTTGCCATTCCCCAAAACATCAACTGCCAAATCAACAGGAAAAGTTTCACTTATTTGCTCAAATAAAGGAATACTATAGCGAAAGTATAAAACTGGCTCTTTCACTTCAGTGCTTTCTAAAATTACCGATATATCTGCATTATGTATTGAATCTTGGTTCGGATAATGCTTAACTACAGGCTCAGCTTTAATTGCACCATATTTTTCCTTTGCTAATTCCGCTACTTCTTCAAATTCTACATCACCAACAACGAGCAGTATAGCATTACCTGGATGATAATAGTTATCATGAAACCTTGTTATGTCATCTTGATTGTAAGTTTTAATATCGCTCTCCCAACCAATAACAGACCTACCATAGCCATTACGATAAAATGCACTGTTCATTTCCTCCCATAGTAAAGCTTCAGGATTATTATCAAATCTCATCTTTCTTTCTTCTAATACGATATTTTTTTCTCTATCTATTTTGTCTTGAGTAACATCAAAATTGCCCATTCTGTCTGCTTCAATTTCCATTGCTAGTGGTAAATCTTTTTTGAGAACTAATTCGTAGTAGCAGGTGTATTCTTTAGTGGTAAAAGCATTAAATTGGGCCCCAATGCTGCCCAAAGTGGATTCTATGTCTTTAAATTTTCCTGTAGTTTCAAACATTAAGTGTTCAAAGTAGTGAGCCAAGCCTGCTTTGCCAATTGGGTCATCCATTCCCCCAACTTTATATATTATTGCATGAAAAACAGCTGGAATTCGGTGATTAGGTACTACATAAACATCCAATCCGTTACTGAGCTTAGCATGCTTTATGATTTCAGCTTCCAAAGAAATCGGACAAATAAAAAAAAACACAGATAGTATAAAAAAACTAAAGAATTTGCGAAGCATTATTTCATTCCTCATTTTGCTTAGAGATAGACCTATCATATATATACCACTTATATAACAATCTACACATTCCACAAACTACAGATAGATCTGCTAAATTAAAGGCTGGCCAATACCAATCATTGATATGAAAATATATGAAGTCATATACAGCTCCCCAATAGATTCTATCAATTACATTTCCGATCGCTCCACCAATCATCAGAGAAAAACTAAGGTAAATTGACTTATCATTAGATTTATATATCAAGTATGCAAGTATACCAATTATTAATATTGAACATGCTGAAAAAAAGAAGCTGCCATGCGGCAGAGTACTACACATTCCAAAGCTAATTCCTGAATTCCAAACTTCAACTAATTTCATAAAACTAGTAATCTCGATTGACTCCCCCTCATCAATCAAAGAGTTTATATACAATTTACTTGTTTGATCGAATAATACTATAATCAATATAATAATTAAACATATCCTTTTCATAAATTTATCTTTAACTGGTAAGCCTTCATTATATCACGATCTATCTGTTTTGTTAACTCGTTAATACTATGGAATTTTTTTTCTGCCCTAATAAATTTTAAAAGTTGTATATCAACCTTAAAATTGTATACATTTTCGTTGAAGTCAAATATATGCATTTCTACTATAGGTTTTTTTAAGTCCTTAAATGTAGGTCTCATACCAATGTTGACTACTCCATATAGCCAACTTGAACTATTTTCAGAAAATGCAACTTTGGCGTAATATGTACCAAGCTTAGGTTTTATCATGTAATCTTCTATCAGAATGTTTATGGTTGGAAACCCTATTTCTCTACCTCTACATGCACCTTTTGTTACAATACCAGAAACTTGATAAGACCTACCAAGCAATTTATTAGCAACTTCTATTTCGCCTTTTTGTAAACACTCTCTGATTGAGGAAGAAGAGCAAATTTTTCTATCGATTATCAATGGCTCTAATTTAGTTAAAGAATATTCATACATCTGAGAATATTTTTCTAGAGTTAATATGTTACCCAATCGTTTGTGACCAAAAGTACAACTTTCTCCAACAGTTATATGTTTAGCACCATACTTCTTTACCAAAATCTTACCAATAAAGTCATCGCAGCTAACCTCAGAAAAACCTCTACTAAAATTAATAATATACAAGTAATCTATACCATAGCTGCTGATTAGTTCCTTTTTTTGTTCTTGGTCTATTAACCTAAAATTGTTCCTACTAAATAAAACAGTTGATGGGTGAGGCTCAAAAGTTAAAACTGCAGAGGGTAATCCTCTTTCTTGTGCTACCTCCTTTAGATTGGAAATTGCAAACTTATGTCCTAAATGAACGCCATCAAAATTTCCGAAAGTTAGTGCCACATTATCTTTTATCCCTTGCGCACAGTTGTAAATAATTTTCATACAATTTGATATTTTATATATATTTTATATATATTTTTTATATAAAATAGTTGTATTTTATGAACTATGGAGATAAATCGTGAAAAACACTAAAGGAAAAGTTGTAATATATGTGAAGAAGTACTGCCCATTCTGCAAGAAAGCAAAAGAGTTATTGGATGAAAAAGGTGTGAAATACGAAGAAATTGATGTACTTAGAAACTCGGATTTGTTTGACGGTATAAAATCAAAATATAACGTCAGGACAGTTCCACAAATTTTTATTACTGATGAAAATGGTGATTATGTACATCATATTGCTGGATGTGACAAATTGATGGATCTTGAAAAAGAAGGAAAGTTGGATAATATGTTAAATAACAATGAAGATAGCATTAATGCAACAGCTTACACAAGTGGCAGTGATGAACACGAGGGATGTAATATAATACATAATGAAGATTTTATGTGATTTTTTTGTCTTACTGTTGCTGGCATACCCACTTTAAATAATTTTTAATGAATTAAAAATACAATTCATCTAGTGAGTTTTTTTAGTGGGAAAAAATGATAAAAAATATTATAATTGTTAGCAAAAACTTAATTAGTATTGAATTAATTAACAAACAAGATTTAGAGAGTTTCATCAAGATTTTCACAGTGCTTGATAAGCATATAGCAGCTAAAACTCTTTTTACAGAAGAAGTGACAATAGAGTATAAACAACACAATTGCATAGAAGTTGTTGAATTGATAAAAGATACAGGTTTTACATATCATGATGTTGAGAATGTGTTAAATCACCTAAGTAATCATGGAATGAAAGTACCAAGTAGCGTTATAGCAAGCACCCTTTCTTCTTCATACAATCACGCACTTGAGTCTAAGGATGTAGTATTTGCCTGTTCTAAAGGGTTGCCACAATTTTACATCAGGGTAAATAAGAATACCTTTATAATGACTCCTATAAGTGAAGAGAATCTGGAATTGAATTCGCAAAATAGCAAAATGCTTATAGAGTCATTAAAGAGCGAAAAAAGCACTTATGATTGCATAGTGGAAGAAAATATCATCAAAGTTATAGTGCATTCTAAAATACATCAGGCTATAAACTCGATTATAAAATCACTGATAAAGTCTTGCCTTTTAGCAAGAGATGAAGAAGAAAAATTCAAAGAGAAATTGAGACAACTTGCTTTTAAAGATCAAGCTTTCGTTGAGTATTCTAGCATCAAAACCATTCATAGATATCCGAATAACCATCCTCTGAGAAAGCATGAAAGTGTTATTAAAGATATAGAAAATATTTTATGTGATTTCATAATAAATGAGAACAGCGGGTTTACTATAGAGCGGTTAAATAGACTGGGCTCAGAAGTCTCTCCAAATACTCCAAGAATCATCACTAAAACTATAGATAAGCTTGTTAAGTTTCACTAAAATGTTGTTGGAATGGTTTTAGCCAATGTCTACATATATCTGATTTTACTGATTGAGTGGAGCAATTGAGCTGCTCTCTGTCATCCCAGCGTTTAACACTGGGATGATTTCGTTGTATGGTATCTTGTATAGTATTTTACAAATTCACATAGCTATTTCAAATTTACCCATATCAATGTCAGTAAATTTATTGAGAAAATATCACTTAGTTCTTTAAATTTATGTTTTTGGATATATATTAATCATTTATTTTCAAAGCCTCAATAAAAGCATTTTGTGGGATGTTTATGTTTCCCACAGAATGCAATCTTTTCTTACCTTTCTTCTGCTTTTCAAGCAGCTTCATCCTTCGTGTGACGTCTCCACCATAGAGCTTGGCTGTTACATCTTTTCTATATGGGTTAATCGTTTCTCTAGCAATAATTTTTCCTCCTACTGCCGCTTGAATCGCGATTTTATATTGCTGGCGTGGTATCAAGTCTTTCAAACGTGCACATATTTCACGGCCTCTTTTTTCTGCCCTGCTTTTATGAACAATGCAGGCTAACGCATCCACAGGTTCTCCATTAACTAAAAAACTTAATTTATCTATCTGACTTTCCTGATAATCGGATATTTCCCAATCTAAACTTGCATATCCCTTGGAAATTGATTTTAGTCTATCGTAAAAATCAAAAACAACCTCAGACAGCGGTAATTTATACTTCAGTAGTGCTGTTGTCGTATTACCAACATAAGATAAATCCTGCTGTTCTCCTCTCCTCTCTTCACACAGAGATAGAATCTCTCCTAAATATTGATCAGGTACCATTATAGTTGCAGTGATCCACGGTTCTTCCACTATTTCAATTTTTGTAGGGTCTGGCATATCGCTTGGGTTATGGATATTTAAAGCTTTACCATGTTGTGTTGCAACTTTATATATAACACTCGGTGCAGTTGCTGTTAGATCTAAATCAAATTCTCTTTCGAGTCTTTCTTGAATGACTTCAAGATGTAGCATTCCTAAGAAACCGCAACGAAATCCATAACCTAGGGCATTTGACGTTTCAGCATCAAATGTAAAACTAGCATCATTTAAATGTAATTTTTCTAGTGCTTCCCTTAAATATTTAAAATCATCTGTGTTATTGGGAAAAATACTGCAAAATACTACAGGATGTACTTCTTTAAAGCCAGGTAATGCCTTGCTGCACGGCCTTTTCTCTTCAGTAATAGTGTCTCCTACTTTGCAGTCTGCTACTTCTTTCATTGAAGCAGTTATAAAACCAACTTCACCTGCTGAAAGTTCACCAGTCATAACTTTTTTAGGAGTGAAAATACCGATATTATCGACCTGATATGTAGCATTATTAGACATCATAACGATTCTCATGCCTTTTTTTAGTACTCCATTTTTAACTCGCACTAAAATTACTACTCCTAGGTAAGGATCATACCAACTATCAACTAAAATTGCTTGCAGTGGAGCATTTGTATCACCTTGAGGAGCGGGAAGTTTTGTCACTATAGCTTCAAGTACATCCTTTATCCCAAGACCAGTTTTTGCCGATATCAAAATTGACTCAGTTGCATCAATTCCGATTACCTCTTCAATCTGAAGCTTTATCCTTTCTGGATCTGCAGCAGGAAGATCGACTTTATTAAGCACAACTATTATCTCATGATTATTGTCAATTGCCTTGTAGACATTTGCCAGAGTCTGAGCTTCAACTCCTTGGCTGCTATCTACTACCAAAAGTGAGCCTTCACATGCGGCTAAGCTTCGGCTGACTTCATATGAAAAGTCAACATGACCTGGAGTGTCCATGAGATTTAAGCAATATTGATTACCATCATTTGCAGTATAGTTGAGCCTTACCGTCTGTGCTTTAATTGTAATCCCACGTTCGCGTTCTATATCCATCGAATCAAGCACTTGATTGGTCATTTCTCTTGCTTCAAGGCCGTTACATTTCTCTATTAAACGGTCAGCAAGCGTTGACTTACCGTGGTCTATATGCGCTATTATTGCAAAATTTCTTATGTTGTTCATTTATGGCCCACTATACTTAATTAGTGAAACTATTTTACATTTTAAGTGTTGTGAGGGCAATTATTTATTAAGAGACTATTTACTCCTTCAACATAGACGACACTTTTTTCGAGCAGGAAATAACCTTATTAACCATATAGTTTTCATGATTATTATCTATTTTAGGCAACTCATACAGATAATTTACCATCATTCCAGCCGACTGACTAATACCCTTTTCAGAAGTATCCGCCATCCAGTTTAGTTGTCTTATCGATGCACCATTGCTTAAATGAAAATGCGCCACCGGGTCATAAGCATTTCGATTACTATTGTTCACTTTTAGTAAATAATATACACATAGTTTAAGCAAGCATTGTTTTACTGCACTTTCACATTCAATGTTAGTTTTTAATTGCTCTGCACTTTCTAAAATTTCTGCACTAGATTGTTTTATATTTAGTTTGCCCAATAAAGTGACATCTTGGTTTAGATTGTTTTTTAGCCATTTCGTAAAGCCAGGTATTGGAGAAAGAGTTGCGTATGTTTTTATACTTTTAAACTCTTGTGATAGCTTTTCTACAACCCTTTTGATCAAAAAATTACCAAGGCTGATTCCAGATAAACCAGTTTGAGTGTTTGATATTGAATAGAATATAGCAGTGCTTGCACTACTTGGATCACTTGAAGGCACTGATTCATCTAAAAGGTGTTGGATGCTATCTGCAATCTTATTCACCAATGCAACCTCTACAAAAATTAGAGGTTCGTTCGGTATCTTGTAATGAAAAAAAGCAAAACAGAGATGATCAGAATCTAGTCTGTTTTTTAGGTCACCCCAAGAGGAAATTTTATGTACAGCTTCATATTTTATAAGTTTTTCCAACAATGATGCAGGTGAATCCCAGGTGATTTGATGAAGATCAAGTAGATCAACATCAACCAAAGTACAGAGTATATTTTTTAATTCATTTTCTAGAGGATTTAGATTTTCATATTGGTTCTTTAGCTTAAGCACATCAGAGCGCATATCAACAATAAACTTAAGACCTTCTGGTAAGGAGATAAACTGCTTCAATATTTTAGAGCGTGGTGATTCAAGGACTTTTATTAAGTCTTGTTCAAACTTATAGCTCGACTCAGAATCTTGATTTTTCTTATATACTTTTATTTCTTCATCTATTTTCGTTTTATCCGGATTGAACTTTTCTGCCAGGGTTTGTAAAAATTTTATTTGACCTGCCTCTGATAAACTCAAGTACAAATTACCAAGAGATACGGTGTTCTTACGTGCTGAGACTTCACCCCCCTTTGGGTTTAAGCATTCGTTCATCTTCAAGACTAAACTATTGATATCGCGACTACTACTTAAATCAGGGCCAATATTGCCAACCCATGACCTTACAGCATCTGCTACTTCACCTAATATTTTAAAAAAGCCCTTTGTTGCTTTCTTATCTTCAACTTTTACTATATCAGTTTTTGCTAATGATTCTTTTGTCATATGTCCCTTTTATCGTGTATCTATCTTAATTTAAAGAAAAATCTTAGTCTACAAAGAAGGCATATATTTTCATGGCACAACTATTTTGCAATCTATTAAAATTTTCGTAAAGAGAGTTAGATTTTTAATTTCATTATTTCTCTTACAAAAGTACTTTTATTATAAAAATGCCCTTTTGCCTCTTTCTTTTCCGGGTAAGGCTGATTTTTTAATTACCTAGTCGAAGTTACTTAATTTTTACACATCTATTGTAAAGTACAAAATCTGACTTTGGAATGAAAATGCTAGCTGATGCTTGGACTTTATTGATACTTACGCTACTTGAAACTATACTTGGTATAGACAATTTAATCTTTATTTCTCTAGCAATAGATAAGGTGCCAAATCTGCTGAGAGAAAGAGCCCGCCTGATAGGTTTTGGCTTGGCGCTATTGATGCGTTTTGTAATACTATTTTTTATATCACATATATTATCAATGGAAAAGCCTATATTTCACTCTGTATCACTAGATATTTCAGTAAAAGATTTGCTTATGATTGCAGGAGGGTTATTCCTTATTGTTAAAAGTTCTATGGAGTTATGGAGCGAAATTTTTGTACATAAGGAGAACAAAACAAAGGCAAACGTTAAATCACAATTTTTTTTAGTTGTGCTACAAATTATATTAATAGATTTAGTTTTTTCTGTTGATTCAATATTAACTGCTATAGCATTAACTCATAATATGATAATCATTGCTATAGCATTTACATTTTCCATATTAGCAATGCTATTTTCATCAAGTTATACCGCTCAGTTAATAAAATCCAGCCCAAGCTTAAAAGTAATTGCCATTCTATTTATTTTACTCATCGGTATATATTTAATACTTGAAGGACTTCACATAGAGCTACCAAAAGCATGTTTGTATTCTTCATTCATGTTTGCATTGCTTGTGGAAGCTATAAGCAAAATAAAGACAATGCGGCCTTGAAATTATTTTCTACAAAGCAAAAGTCTAATTTTTATTCCGGTGTGTGACGAATATCTGTACGAACATTTCGATGTCATCCGAGTAGCTGACACAGATTCTTTTTTTCTGGATTCCAGCGTTACGCGCTGGAATGACATTAAATAGTTTTCCTTAAAATTTGAGTTATGCAAGCAGCCTCTTTGCTGTGATTCGAGTAGCTGAAACTGGAATGAAATTACTGCTACTCCCACTCAATAGTTGCTGGTGGTTTGGAAGTTAAATCATACACAACTCGATTTACTCCGGAAACTTTGTTAATAATTATACTACTGACGTCTTGCAAAAACCTCCAAAATACTAACGAATGTTGATCTTTATTTTCAAATGGAAATGCATCAGCTGTCATGCCATCAGATGAAGTCACAGCCCTTAAAGCGCAAACATATCCGTATGTACGATTATCTCCCATAACTCCCACAGTTTTTACTGGTAACAGTACAGCAAAAGCCTGCCATATTTTATCATACAGATCATAATTTTTCATTGTGTTGATATATATTTCATCTACTTCTTGCAATATTCGTACCTTTTCTTCATCAACCTCACCTATGATCCTCACTGCAAGTCCAGGTCCAGGAAATGGATGTTGAAATATTATCTCATCTGAAAGCCCAATTTCTTTGCCAAGCAGCCTTACTTCATCTTTAAAGAGATAGCGTAAAGGTTCTACTAGTTTCAGATTCATTTTTTCTGGCAACCCACCAACATTGTGATGAGATTTAATTGTACTAGTGTTTCCTGAAGCGTGACCTGATTCAACTACATCAGAGTAAATGGTGCCTTGCATTAAAAAATCCACATCACCTATTTTTTTTGCCTCTTCTTCAAATACTTCGATAAAAGTATTGCCGATAATTTTTCGCTTTTCTTCCGGATCAGTTATTCCCTTTAACCTACTTAAAAACAAGTTTGATTTATCAACGTAATTTATTGGAATTTCTTTTAACATAGCAGTGGTCTGGCTCTTACGCAATAACCCAGTATCGATAAAAATACAGTTTAATTGTTTTCCTATAGCTTTGTGTGTAAGAACTGCTGCAACACTTGAATCAACCCCTCCACTTACTGCAGCAATTACTTTTCTCCCCCCTACTAAGTTTTGAATTTTTTCCTTCTGTTTTTCAATGAATGACTTCATTGTCCAATCTCTCTCACAATTTGCAATATCTAAGAAATTAGAGAGAAGTTTACTACCATTTGTCGTGGGCTTAACTTCAGGATGGAACTGAGTACAGTAAATCTTCCGCTGTTCGTTGGCAATTATTGCGATTGTTTTATTTATTATACCTGAGGCAATAGCAGTAAATCCTTGCGGTATAGTTTCGACACTGTCTGCATGGTTCATTAGCACATCGACTTCGGAATTAACATCCCAAGTATCCTTTATAATTGGGGATTCTTTTAGTATCTTGATTTTAGTTTTGCCAAATTCCTGATTGAATTCTTTTCTTACCTTTGCCCCGAAATAATGACAAATGAGTTGCTGTCCATAACATATTCCAAGTATAGGAGTGTTTATTGTTTCGTTAAGTTTTATAATTTTATGTGCTACTTCACTTACTTCAGAGCAATTGTCATTTACAGATTGCGGTCCTCCAGAAAAAATAAATCCATTGAATTTTGATACTGTTTCGAAATCGATATTGCTTGGAAATATTTCACAGTAAACGCCCATTTCCCTGATTTGTCTTGCAATAAGCTGTGTAAACTGTGAACCAAAATCAATAACGGCAATTGCTGACAATGTGCTCCTCCATATTATTTAAAGCAATATTTGATAATAAAGAAAACAATAAAGTAAGTAAACTAAGACCTGTTTAAAAACTTTAATATATGACTAAAGTAACTTAAATTTACCGCAACAGATTTATGATTAAGCTGTCTTAATTATCATTCTGATACTCTCTTCTTATCATAATAGCAACCCCAACATCTTTCCTTAAGTTGATACCATTGCCTGAACGGATACGTTTAATATATATATAAATTCCTATCTTTTATATCTAATAAACCAAGTGTTGGTACGATTGTTGCTTTCAGGAAGATGACGGTTTCTACTGTCTTAGCCAGTTTTTGACTTTTGATGCAATAAGTTTTGGTTATCTTTTCTATGCTCTATAAGCCCACCAATTACCATAACTTCGCCGCTCTTAATTTTTAACGTAGAGTGCATTTCTCTGGTTTCAATAATTGGAATGTCACTATTTAATTTCATTTTATTCTGTTGTGCGACATATTCTATATTTGGGTCTTTAGTGTAATTGTTAATTCTTGATAAGGTTGGGTGTATATCCATAAATATTTCGTTAGTATCAATGTTAATGCTTGGGTGGATTATTAACACCACACCTATTGGAGTGCTATTCATCTTGGTAATTAAGGCATGATTGGAGTTTTCGGTATCTTTCTGTATATCGGAAGTAAAATAGATATGGTTTTTAGTAAATGAAATCATTGCTTGCTGATTATTTATAGCATGTACTCTAGGGCTTGAAATTACGGTTGAAGTGCCAAACTTGTCTAAAGTTTTTACTAAATTTTCTAAATCAGAGTTCATTACCAGGCTAGTAATGGAACTATCTTGATTTGTTATAGATTTTGTTTCATTATGCAAATCATTTAAGTTGATACCAGAAAGGTATTTATCGTCTAATACAACTTCAACTATTTTGGCCTCTATCATTACTTGAGAAGACGCCAGTCTCTTAACTTTATTAATATATTCTTCAACAGCTTTATGAATATCCTTCCTGGCATTCAGAATAATGACACCAGCTTCTCTGTTGGATGAAAGAAATTCACCATCATCCATTCCATTAACATCCATTATTGCATTTAAGCCTTTTTCTAATGAACTCCATAAGTCACTTCTATATTGAGACTTTCTAACATTCCTGTCAGCATCGCTGCTTGTAACATTGCCACTAACGACAAAATTGCTTTGAGCAGAGTGTTGAATATTGATGAAGTCTACATAATAATTTTGTGCGTATGGCAAATCCTGTTCAATTCTAATTACACCATTATTCATTGAGTAACGCAATTTGGCGCTGTTGGCTATACTCTGAATTACTTCATTTATATTCTTATCCTTTAGCTTTAAAATAATATTACCTGATATCTGGGGATCTATGTCTAAGTTAACGTCAGAAAGTTTTCCTATCTCAATCAGTAAATCCTTTACTGGTACTTTTTCATCAACATTAATCGAAAGAAACTGGTTACTGGTTGTAAGATCGGGAAACTCTACCGGTAAAGGTATCATTTCTGGTATTGCTGGTTCGTTATTCTTCAAAGGAGTATTATATTGTTGCAACGAATAATCGTGCTTATAATTGTCTATATTAACAGAATGTTGCTTGTTAGGTAGATGTGTACAAGAAATAATGAAAAGGAGTATTAAACATTTTAAAATAGCCATGAGGGCAGCATACAAATCTATACTAATAGTTTTCTATAAAAATGTTAAAAATGTATTTAATTGTATCCGTTCAGGGGAGTGGTTTAAGAAATGATAGATAGGAGATTATGAAAAAGGTTTAGCCGCATAGAAGTAGGATGAAAAGAAGCACTGGTTTCACATACGTCTGAACAGACACCATTTTACAGCATTTTAAATTTGTCCTGTGAAATGTTTGTACAGTTGCGATAAAAATTACTTGACAAATTTTGACAGCTTTGTTATTTTGATAGTGAAGATATTCTAGAGCTCTAAATCTATCTTCGTCTGCAGACTTTTCAACTTCATTAATTTATAACCTCTAGTTAAAGTATATTGTACTTATGTATAGATAACTTCTATCATAGCTATATACATTTTTCTGAGTTTTTTTATATTACTTAGGAGGATCATCATGTTTAAAATCATGGATTACGCATATCATTGACATAAATGCCTTAAAAGGACAGATGGTACCTACGTCCTCTTTATATAGGTTATGTATTTGTTCAGATACGACTACATTGTGTCTAGTGTAGAAAAAATTAGACAAATTCAGCCTTATATAGAACCAAATTCAACGTAAGTAGAATTATCCTCATTTCCATAATAGTAAGGATTTGCTTCTTGTGTATTATTAACAGCAGTTTTTAATAGTACTTCCTTATCACTATTCCATGCAACTTTCTCCATAATTGGAATATAATCCTTACACTTTTGATTGTCTCCACAATCCTTGATTTTACCATCATCATTTAGATAACGCTTCAATGCATCATAGTATACTTTATTGTTATTACCTTCTTTATCTATCATTTGTCCTAAGGTATTAACAAGTATCAATGGTGCAACTTGTTTTGCTTTTACAACACTTGTTTCACTGGACTCTCTAAAGAGATTAGGACATGCTCTTCTGGAAAAAAAGCTCTTGTTGAATTCTGGATTACTACGGTAAACGTTCGGGTAACAGAAACTCTTAATCTCTTCTTCTTGACACGCTAACTCTCTTTGATCATCCACACATTTTTCACATTCTATATTACCAAGCCAGGATATTGAATTAAGATCCTCTGTGAAGGCAAATTTAAAATTTACTGCACCATAATTACCATTTGCTCCCTCTTCTATATATTTTGCAATCTTAGGATTACTGTACATCTCAGGATATAATTCCTTTAGTAAATCAGATGCACTAAAACCTTGACAACCTATCTTATTATCAACTTTATAAAAATGAGAATACGGCCCACAATTTTCATACTTGGAACAATCTGAGGTTACTTTTCGAGATGTAATTTCTCCATTTTCATTCTCTCCTTCATCGGTAACAGGTTCGCCCGTACCACTTCCTTTTTTACATTCTTCAGCTATTTTTTTATACCACTCAGTCTCTGCTTTTGCTCGCTTAACCTCCTCTGCGCATTTCGTAAGTTCCTTTTCTGCGAGTTCAAAAGCTTCTATTACTATTGGAACTGGATTTGTAAATCGCTTCTCAGTCGTAGTTTCACCCTCAGTCATCTCGTCTATACCTTCTTTACCATAAAAAAGTTTGTTGTTATATAAATAACTATTATTAATTTGGTCACTATAGGTGTTTTTTGACATAGGAACCTCCTCTACAGTCAAAACTGGGATTACATAAAAGTATAAGTATCTACCTGAATATAAAGAAACCACAGTTCAAGAAATCTCAGGTTAATTCAGAAATTATTATAAGCTAAAGTAATTAAAAATTTAATAACTTGCATTATAAATATAGCATAATAACCAATAATTAGATTTTCTTTCAATTTCTATCTTATCTTCACCAGCTTTACATAGAGCACATCTTTATTCACTAGAGAATCATGATTCTTCTACTTGCATGTGATTAATCACTATAATCTTGAAGTGTGGTTTGTACGTAATTAGTTCTGGAACTTGCCAATGGATGATTGCTCTACATTTTAATCTCTGTCGCTGTTCACAACATTACACTCTGGAACTATATGCCTAATATCGCATGCTGATTTCTCTCTTTATCTTCTGCAAATTAATTAAATGAAGGGCATTAAGTATCCACACTACTAAAAAGAATGTTGCACAAAATATAAACATTGCAATGAGTGGCAGCAGTAAAGAACCTTCTATTGCTACTCCACCTTTTCTAAAAATACTTGCTGGCTGATGAAGAGTAGACCATAAATTCACAGAAAATTTTACTATGGGAATATTTATAGCACTAAAAATGGCAAATACTGCTGATGATTTCTCTGCTCTTGCTTGATTATCAAAAGCACTCCACAATGAAAGATAACCAACATACAGAAAAAACAAAATCAGCATTGAAGTAAGCCTTGCATCCCATACCCACCAAGTACCCCATGTTCCTTTTCCCCAGACGCTACCTGTGATTAAGCATATTGCCGAAAAGACTGTCCCTGCAGGAGCAGCAGCATGTGCCAAGACACTGGCAATACTATTGTTCCATACCAATGAAATAAAACTAAGTGATGCAATGAGTCCGTATATTCCAAGAGCAAGCCATGCAGAAGGCACATGAAGATACATAATTCGTACGATTTCTCCTTGTTTATAATCTCCTGGGGAGAAGAATAATGCTAAGAACATTCCAATTAAAAAATATGCAAGACAAATAACCCCAAGCCAAGGCAGGGCTTTCTTAGAAAAATGGGAGAAATTTGTAGGCTTTAATAAAAACATTCGTTTTTGAGAATAATTGTGTTAAGAATTTATCAATTAGTTTGAGTTTTATCAACAAGATAGTTTTTCTATATTTACGTAGTATAATAGATTAGCACAATTTCAGTAGCAGATTGCTTGCTATTATTTTTAGTATAACGTTGATGACCCTTAAAAAGCTTAACCTACACTTAGTGTCAGATTCAAGTGGTGAAACTGTTATATCAGTTGCAAAATCAGCTCTGAAACACTTTCGTTCTGTAGAAACGATCGAATATGTTTGGTCTTTCGTAAAAGGAGAAGAGCAGATTGACAAAATTTTAGAGGAAATTAATAGAAAAAGTGATGAGCATAACTTTGTTATATGTACTATTACTGATGATGGACTCAGAAAATATCTAAAAGATAATTGTATCAAGTTAAAAATTCCATATAGAGCAATATTATCACATATTATTAGAGAAATTTCATCCTATCTTGAAATTGAAAAAGATGAAAAACTTGACCTATATACTGAAATAAATAACGAATATTTTCAGCGCATTGAGGCAATAAACTATACCATTAATCATGATGATGGACAAAATATTCAAGATATTGATAAAGCCGATATAATTTTGGTTGGAGTTTCACGCACATCAAAATCTCCCACCAGTATGTATTTAGCTTACCGAGGCTATAAAGTTGCAAATGTTCCTTTTGTTAGCGAGATACCCTTTTACGTCGACTTAGCAAAATTAAAAAATAAACTGACTATAGGAGTAACAATAGAAGTAAGAAGGCTAATAGAAATACGCAAAAATAGACTGACTTCAATTAATAATGAAGGTAATAATATATATGCTGACCCTAGAAAAGTAGAAAAGGAAATTAAAGAAGCGGAGGAGTTCTTTAAGCAAAATAACTGGCCAATTATTGATGTTACGCAAAGGTCGATCGAAGAAGTATCAGCAACAATTATACAATATTTTAATAAAATGTGAAAAATTTATCAATTGACTAACTCTCTGTCAGTGATCATAATGTAAGGTAATTCTATTCTTACTATAGATATGAAAGTTAAAGGGTCACTAAAATCTCATCGTAACAGAGATAAAAATTGTAAAGTTGTGAAAAGGGGTGGTAAAGTTTATATTATAAATAAGGTAAAGCCAAGATGTAAAGCGCGTCAAGGTTCTTAGCTTTTTGTTTGCCTTTTTATGTCATATGTTTTTCATATGGAAGCATGGTTAGAAAGAAACAAAAATTGTTGTATTTAACCATAGCACTGCCCATTTCTTCTCTTACATTATATTTTGGTATTAACCTGATTACAGGCAGACGTGGCTTGTTAACATTAATTAACTTAAAAAAAGAAATTAATTACGTGCGTCAACAAGTCCATGAATTTTAGTTTCACCCTAAGCCCTCTTGAGCTTGAGAATTTTTTCTATATATAGGCTGAGCATGAATGACATCTGATCATCAATTATGCAAATCTGGATCTTGTTGTGCATACTTAAGTCATTTTGCCAAAATTCCCTTTTTGCATCACCTTTTAAACCTCTTGTGTATACTTCTGTAATTGCAGTAAATTTTTGATCATTGGCAGCCATTTCTCCACACTGCTTCCATACATGCTCTCAACTTCTTCTCGCTTTTACTGTGTATTCCTTTTGTGCTCTTTAAAACGGTACCTTCTATATATATCTTTATTGTC
Organism: Wolbachia endosymbiont (group B) of Germaria angustata; assembly: GCF_964026725.1. Classification (NCBI taxonomy): domain Bacteria; kingdom Pseudomonadati; phylum Pseudomonadota; class Alphaproteobacteria; order Rickettsiales; family Anaplasmataceae; genus Wolbachia; species Wolbachia endosymbiont (group B) of Germaria angustata. Next base: position 810,597 of record NZ_OZ034691.1, on the reverse strand, counting down.
ATTAGGCTAAGTTACCGCTTTTTTTCCATTTTTATACTTCCTGCCCTTGATTAATTTGACCTGCTAACATTTTGTTTACAGGGCCTGCTATTAACTCTGCACAATTTATTCTTATGGTAAAAACTTCTTCTTCACTCTTATTTTTCCTTAACTTGACGCATATGGTTTGTTAAATACTTCCGTCTGTCAAGGAATTTCTACTCATGAAGGTTATGGCTTGGAAGATTACTGAAATTTTGAAAAATGTAGTCTACTTCTATATTCAAATATATCAAGCAGTAATTCAAAATTAGCTATTGTACCTTTTGCACTATTATATGCAAGGTTGAGCAATTCTCTGTCCTCATATAAATCAGCAAATTTAAACTCCATGCACCCTGATTGTTTTGTGCCTAGAATATCTCCGCTACCCCTCAGCATCATATCCTTTTCAGCAATATAAAATCCATCTTGTGACTCACACATAATCTTTAACTTTGAATACGAACTTTTACTGAGATTGTCATATAACAGTACACAAAAAGACGGTTTATTTCCTCGTCCTACTCTACCTCTTAACTGATGTAATTGCGATAACCCGAACTGCTCTGCATTCTCTATAATCATAATAGTTGCATCTGGTACATCTATGCCAACTTCTATCACAGTGGTTGCAACAAGCAGAGAAAATTCATTCCTCTTGAAGGAAAACATCACTTGATCTTTCTGCTCTTGAGTTAGTTTTCCATGTATTATTCCAACTCTATCAAAAAATGTCTTTTTTAGTTCCTGAAAGCGCATTTCTGCTGCGGCAATATTGAGTTCTTCGTTTTCTTCTATATATGGACAAATCCAATATGCTTTTTCGCCTCTATTTATAGCATCTTTCAGTCTTTGAATAATATCTGATACTTTTTTAACGTTCATAATAACGGTTTTTATTGGCAATCTAGATTTTGGTTTTTCCCTTAAAATAGAACATTCAACATCACCATACATAGCTTGCTGCAAGGTTCTTGGAATGGGAGTTGCAGTAACAAAAAGTATATCGGTATTTTCTCCTTTTCCTACCAACCGATTCCTCTGCATCACTCCAAATCGCTGTTGTTCGTCTATGACTGCGAGTCCTAAATTTTTAAATGTAACGTTGGCTTGAAATAATGCATGAGTACCAATTACTATATTTAAAATACCACTTGCAAGTTCGTTCATAATAATCTTTCTTTCCTTGCGCGCAGTTTTACCGGTAAGCAAAGCAACTTTTATATCAGTACAAGATAGAGTTTCTTCGATCCAATTATAATGTTGCTCCGCTAAGATAGTGGTTGGTGCCATTAAAGCTGCTTGCATGTTATTTTCTACCACATTTAGCATCGCAAAGAGTGCAACTACAGTTTTGCCACTCCCAACGTCACCTTGCAGCAGACTTACCATACGGTATCTGGATTTTTGTCTTTCTGAGATTTCATCTATCGCTCGAATTTGATCATTTGTTAATTGGAACGGTAATTCATTTAAGACCTGCTCTTTGTATTTACTCAATATTATAAATTCTTTTCCCTCTTTTTTTACATGATTTTCCCTTGCAAGCTTTAGTGCCAACTGGTACGCAAATAGCTCATCATAAGCAAGTCTTTCTCTGTAAACTTCTGCTTCTGCGAGTGAGCTCGGTCTGTGCAATCTTATGATGCTTTCTTTCCAATTCAGCCATTTCTTTTGCTTGATTAATGTTTCATCTATCCACTCTGGCAAATCAGGCAAATCTTTTAGATTAGAACTTATTATGTTTCTAATGCTCTTGTTAGTAATACCGCGACATAATTGGTAAATTGGCTCTATGCAGGCTATTTCTTTAAATTGATTGATATCAGATAACATATAATCTGGGTGAGTAATTTGCCAATGTTCGGCAAACTTTTCAAGTTTACCACTGATTACTATATCTGTTCCAACTGGAAATAATTTATACAAATATTTAACTGAGTAATTAAAAAAAACTATAAATAAATACTGACTTTCACTTTCAACGATTATTTTATATGGCCTACCTCTAACAGTGGGGCGCTGGTGCTCATACACTTTTGCCACAAAAGTTGTAAATTCTCCCACCTGAGCATCAGGTAGTGATTTACTTCTATCCACATAACTGAGCGGCCTATAAAACAGCAAGTCCATTACTCTGTCTCCACCGCAAAGTTTAGGCAATATTGCGGAATGAAACCTTGGTATATTCTCAATTTTACTATTTAGAAAAGTCAGCACACTTGACTGCTCATCAACATTCATACTGTGTAAAACCGTTTATTCATAATAGAGCCTTACTAAAATCCTGTCACCCTATTATGACTGTCTATGTTAAGTATATTATTGACATATTAACTATTTTTATGTATTATTATACTATCGGCAATTCATATCAAAGTATTAACAATGAACAACTCTATACAGGAAAAAAAAAGGAAAATCCAGTAGTTACGCTAAAGGCTACAGCGGAAAAGTTTGATTTTAGCAAGTTAAGGGCTGATAAAACCAATAAGTCAGCAAACATTGGTGAGCAGATGCACTTAGATTTTCCAAGAATGAAGTTTATTATCAACAAAAAGGATATAGATCAAGCTTTTATTAATCAATTATATAAAAGACATGCTGGTTTAATTGGAAATGACGGAAATGGAAAGAAGAAATATCGCCAATTTGCAAAAGAAGTTTTTAAGGAAATATTTGAATATGCTGAAGCTCAAGTTCCAAGTGACTCTATCTTAGAGGAATTGGTTACCAATTATAATCAAGCAGGATATGAGTTTATATATGCACCATTTATTGAAGCACTTAATAGCAAACATAAATTACATATGGATGTTAATAGTAGTAACGTTTGTAGAAGGGTACTAATTGACTGTGAAAAAAATTCAGATTCTGTGGGAGTCAGATGTGATACTTCAATGATACCTATTCAAGTGTTGGGAGAAGAAGCCAGAGTATGTGATATATCGTTCTCACTAGAGTTCACACTTGAATCTCAAGATGGGAAAGATGATGTGATATATAAAGATAGCAAATTGTTACTTACTGTGCCCCGAAAATTGAGAGATTACACAATTGATGACAGAAATCTATTTGATATCATTAAAGAATATTTCTACAAATTTTGCGAGAAGTTAGGGTTCAAGTTTGAAGTAGAAATAGAGCATGATTTAGGTGATCCGATGAGCTACCTCGAAGAGGTAGCTCTGCCCATTCATAGCAATGAACATGAAAATACACCCTAAAACTAACAATTAAAATATCTCAAGTTCTGTTAGCTTATTTGCATAGTCAGTTGTACTAGACGCAACTTAATCTGACAGAAAAACTAATATCAATCTCTATGTTTGATGCTACTAATATTTTTCTAAAAAGCAATATGTTTGCTATCAAGAAAAGTCTGCATAGCAATATTTACCTAAATGAGGCCTTGTCTCAATTCCTAAATATAGCTGTGATTTTCTGGTTTATCATAGCCCATATCAGTCAAAATGCGTGATAATAGCACCATCAAAGAAAGATATATTAAAAAGATTAGCGGCAGTAATTGCAGTTTTCTCTGTTTGCCATAGCAACTCTTGAGTAGGTATCAATAATAATGATAATCTATATATCTGCTATAAAACCTCGAGATCCGTAGAATAGGGCTGACTAAGGTTCTCATATATTCCTGTATGCTGAGAACATAAAAGCTCTTTTGATTCTATTCCTAAATCCTCAAGTATTTGTTCCTGTTCAGCTATAAGTTCTGATAGCCCTGTTCCACTTTCACTTACTTCACTTCGTTCAAGACACATAAGTTCTGTTAACTCTACTATGTCCTCTCTAGAAAGCTGATTTTTTTCAGAAAAAGTTGCTTCACTCATATGGTCCTCTTTTTGATATAAAGAGTATCTTATACAAGAGAATAACTAAAATAATCTAAACTCTTGTGTCATATTTGTAGCTTGGTGTAGTTATATGGTACATTGCAGATAAAAGTACTGATTACCTAATTGTAGGAGAAGACCTAGTCAAGATATAAAAAAGCAGTGGAATTGGGGGTGGTAAATTTTAGATGAAGATCAGTGGAATAAAGTGGTAAATTCAGAAGTGTCTGAATAACTGTGTGAACTAAGTTCGGAGGAGAATAGTATCAAGAAAGGAGAAAATTATATGGTCTTACCTTTATTGATGTATTAATTGAGAAGAGTTCTTCAAAGTTAATGTTTTGTTAGTTGTTTTATACTGAAATAGGTATATATAAATAATTAGGGGAATGTTATGCGGTCTAATTCCAATTCACTTAATAAATACGGATATGTATCTGATGCAAATGGATTGTCTCACCAAGAAATGGGAATGTATGATGATTTAGGAAGATATGAAGTTGCTGATGAAGATATGATGTACCAAAAAAACTATGGTATTATTGGTGATAGTTTAAAAAAAATAACAAATCTGACTGGAGATACAGCAAAGAGTATAGCAGATTACCTTATTAAACCTGTTAGTGATCAGGTTGCAAAGCAAATCGTTGTTCCATTAGGAACAGAGATTATAAGTAAAATTGTCGTACCTATTACAAAGAAAGTTGCAGAACAAAATCGAGATATGATAAAAGAGCTAACAGATAAACTCATGGTTCGCGTGGAAGATTTTGCTCGGTTACAAATAGAAAAATTAAAAGAAGACGTGAAGCAAGAGATAACATCAATACCAGGTAAAGTTTTAGAGAAGATAAAACCTTCTTCGTGGCTTCCATAGAAAGCAGAAAGTTTGGATGAAGCTTATTCTGACACTTATGTACCAAATGATATAGATGGATTTGCATGGTAGAGTTTCAGGGTTTAGCAAGATGTTTTTTGGTTTATATTCGCTTGAGGTTAACATCATTGGCCTTAAGCCTTTTTTTCTAAGGAACATAATGTCAAAATGTTAAATGGTCTTACCGCATATCTGCAAATTCTCCCTGTGAGCTCCAACTCTAGCGATTCTGTTAAAGTCTACCAAAAAATAGTCATTTTGCTTGAATATTTGATATAATTTAGATCTATTAAAGCAAAAGCATGAATGAAGTAATAACATTTGGTTGTCGTCTAAATTTTTACGAGAGCGAATTAATCAAAGAAGCATTAAAAAAAGCAAAGAGAGAAAATGTTGTTGTGGTGCATAGCTGTGCAGTGACAAATGAAGCAGAACGTCAAGTAAAGCAAAAAATACGTAAGATCTATAAAAACGACCCAAGTAAAGAAATTATCGTAGTTGGCTGTGCCGTTCAATTAGATCCTAAATCATATAGTGATATTCCTGGTGTAAGTAAAGTGCTAGGTAATCAAGACAAGCTAAGAGCTGAAAATTATCTACTAAATAATGATGAAATCTTAGTTAGTGATAACCAAGTAGAACCTATTCTCATTAATAGATTTGAAGATAAATCAAGGGCGTTTATTGAAATTCAAAATGGTTGTAATCATAGCTGTACATTTTGCTCAATTACTGAGGCAAGAGGGAATAATCGATCTGTGCCAGTAAACAATATTATAGAGCAAATTAAGATTTTTATAGAAAATGGGTATCAAGAAGTGGTGTTTACAGGTGTTGATATTACTGATTTTGGTACAGATTTGTTTGGTAAGCAATCACTTGGTTCAATGATTAGAAGAGTTTTAAAGGATATACCACAGTTAAAGAGACTAAGACTTTCCTCTATTGATGTTGCTGAAGTTGATGATGAACTAATGGATTTAATAGCTAATGAGTCAAGACTTATGCCTCACTTACACTTGAGTCTACAGTCTGGTAATAATTTAATACTAAAGAGAATGAAACGTCGTCACAATAGAGAACAAGTGATAGAATTTTATCATAAAATGAAGAGCTTGAGGCCTAATATAGCATTTGGCGCTGATATTATTGCTGGATTTCCAACAGAAACTGATGAAATGTTTGAGGATACAGTTGATTTACTGAAAAAAATAAATGTAGTTTATCTACATGCTTTTCCATATTCAGAGCGGAAGAATACACCTGCTGCACGAATGCCACAAATACCAGAGAATGTGCGTAAAGAACGAGTAAAGCATCTAAGAAAAATAAATAAAGAAATGATGAGCAGTTTTTATCAATCTTTGCTCGGCACTGAGCAAAGCGTTTTGGTTGAGCAGAATAATATTGGTAGAACAGAAAATTTTGCATTAATAAAACTTACATCAAGAGTTCAAGCTAAAAGTATTGTGAAAGCCCATGTTAAAGGAATAGAAGATAATTGTTTAATTGGAAATATTATTTCTTAATTTTGTGCATTAAAGGAATATATGATATAGTAATCATACTATAAGTGATAATTCATTTATGATAACTAGAATATCTATTGCTTTATTTTTCATCTTCATTCCATGTGTCTATTTTTTTATTACTTATATCAGTAACAATACACACATTGAGCAAATACAACCCTTAAAACTAGAAACAGACAATAATGAAAATGTGATATATTCTGAAGAAGTTACTGAAAAAAAAATACTAATTAATGATTTAAAATATCAAAAGCCTGAAAATAGTTCTGTTGAACAACCTTCTGTTGTTCAAATAACTGATCAGAAAAATATGTGGCCAAGTATTGCAGATCAAACTGAACCTACAAAGGAAAAATCAAAAAAACTTGATTTCTATGTTAGTGCTAACGGTGGTAAGATATGCCATGATAATTCAGAAACATTTGTAAAGGGTATAAAGGCAATAGGAGAAAGGTTTATTAATTTAATCAATACAGCTAATCCTAATCTTTCTTTGCAAGAAAAATTAGTATCAGTGTTCATCAAAGCGGGATTAGTGGATGAAATTCAGAGTATAAAAAAATTTAACGGCAAAATTGATTTCCAGTGGCTTAGGAGCGTATCTTTAGGTTACTATGCTGGGGAAAATGGCCGAGTTGATTTTGAAGCTATGTATTCTACAGCCAATATTGAAGATAGTAATTCTCCTCCGGTATTTGAGAAATCAGCAAGCGTGTTTGGATTTTTATTAAACTTCTATTATAACTCCAGCATTCAAGATACACAATTTGCTCCGTACATTGGTCTTGGTATAGGGCCAACAGTTTTTAGATTAAAAAAGATTAATGGTTCACCAGAAAATTCAATGCCACTGAATGTTCCTTGGTTTGCTTATCAAATAAAGCTTGGTGTTAATTATTTAATAATCCCAGAAGTTAAAACCTTTTTCGGCTATCGTTACTTTAGTATCCCAATACCTATTGCAGATGATATATCCACTCATAGTATTGAAGTTGGTTTGATGTTTAATTTCTAGTAATAATATCTGTTCAAGGGCATCTGAAGCAAAAGTGGTCAGTGCTTGCCATTAGACTTCTTGGATAACTTAAGAAACAAGTAGTAGAAGCAATATTAGGGAAGGTATAAATTTTGAGCAGGTAAGTAAACTTGATGAAGAGAAGCTTCGAAGACTAAGAGGAGTAAAAGGAAAAACATTGGAAAAATAATAGAAATTTTAATAGAGGAAGAGGCCAAGAAAAAGGCAAGAGGAGGAAAACCAAATAAATAATGCATATTTATTAATAGCACTCGAATATTTGTGTAAATACTGTACATATTTCCATATAGCGCAAAGCTATGGAATAAGTGAAAGTTCTTGCTAACAGCTGAATAGAAGATGCATTAATAAAACATCCAGATTTCAGGAAGATAAAGAGCTATTAAAGTCAAATGTAGAATACGAGATTTTAGTAATATAGCTAACCGAAGTGAGATTTGCCTGAGCACTAAAAAACAAAATCAATAGCCGAATTAATATTGGGCCAAAAGGTTTGTAGAGCCTTTCTTATGGCGTGCTTGATCAGAACTTCTCAATCGGATTTAAATCTGGCGAGTATGGAGGCAAGAACAAAATTTTACACCCAATATTTTCTATCAAATTTTTTGTCCTTGCAGATTTATAAAAGCTCGCATTGTCGAGAACAATAGTCTGTCCAGGTTTAAATACAGGAACAAGTACATTTTCTACATAAGCATCAAAAATCTCACTATTGCAGTAGCCATCAATTATCCATGGTGCTTTAACTTTTCCTTCATTCAGTGCTCCAATTATGCTTACCCTCTTTCTTTTAAACCCTGGGCAAATAACTTCTTGCCTCTTTGAGACCACCCATATTCATAAAATTCATTGTCCTCTATTCCAGACTCATCTATGTATATCAAGTTTTCTTTATTTATTTCTTCTACTTTTTTTTATGAACTCTTTGCGTTTCTCTTTCTCGATAAAGAAAAGTTTTTTTTATATGTATAGTTTACTTTGCTAAGGTAGTTATATACTGTGTTTCTACACATATTACCAAATTCTTCAATTATCTTTTCAATTCTAATATCCATCCAGAAATTTGATAAATCTATCCATATCTTTAATCTTATGGCAATATCCTTTGTGATAGCCTGAAGATGGTTTCTTTTTTCCTTTTCCTCCACAAATATATTGTTTTTATGCTTACTAAATTGGTGAGCATGTTACAACGTTTTTGACGACGAAAAGACTGGATAGCTACTTGCATGACAACCATTTAGTTGTCTTTTCTCGTCTATCTTATTTTGTCACTCTTCTGAACAGATACTAAAGTACTAGCTTTTGTGGGTTGATGCACAATTCTATCAGAAGTTTTGTGACTATAATTGCAGAAAACATCGAGCATAAAACTCCTATCGATAAAGTGATAGAAAATCCTCTAATTGCTCCGCTACCAATAATGAACATTATTCCCGCAGCAATTAGTGTAGTGAGGTTTGAATCAAGAATTGTTTTTATTGCGTTTTTAAATCCTTCGTCAATGGCACGAGCTGTTCTTTTTCCTGCTCTTATTTCTTCGCGAATGCGTTCAAATATTAAAACATTTGCATCTACCGACATGCCAACAGTTAGTGCAATTCCAGCAATTCCAGGGAGAGTAAGAGTTGCTTCAAGTAAGGTAAGAATGAGTAGTATAGAGATTACATTAAAAACGAGTGCAACAGACGCTAACAAGCCTAATTTGCCGTAAGTAATGATTATAGATAAACCAACGGCTATGATAGAGATTATTGCTGCAATTTCTCCTGCTTTTATTGACTCTTCTCCAAGGCTTGGACCAATGTTTTTTTCTTCAATTATTTTAAGTGGTGCAGGTAGTGCACCTGATTTTAAAAGTATTGCAAGTTCACTCGCTTGTTTTTCAGTGAAATTACCGCTAATTTCTCCCTCTCCATTTAGAATAGGTTCACGTATTGTTGGTACAGTTAAAACTGTGTTATCTAAAACAATTGCAAAAGGCTTTCCTACATTTTCTTTAGTAATTTTTGCAAATTTTTTGCTTGCTATGCTGTCGAATTTGAAATGTACTGTTGATTTACCTAAATTGCCAAATCTAACTGATGCGTTAACTAATGAATCACCACCTATTTCAGTTTTGCGGAATATCGGGTAGGAATTACCCAAAGAATCTTTGAGCATTACAGTAGTTTCATGGTCTATATCTTGCAACTTTTCTATGTTAGTATTTGCCAAATGAAAAGCTAGCTTAGCTGTTTTGCCAAGCAGAGATTTTATCTGCTGAGTGTCTTCTACTCCAGGAACTTGAACTAATATCTTATTTTGCCCTTGTTTTTGTACACTTACTTCCTTTGTACCAAGCTTATCTAAGCGCCTTTGGACATTAATTATTGACTCTGAAACTACCTCATTGATTAATGAATTCTTATAATGCGGTTTATATGAAATGAAAATTGCAGTATTTTTTCTACTCAATTCTAAATTTGGGTTTATTTTATGTATTAACGTTGAAACTTTTTTGTAATCATCAATATTATTTAAAGTTACAACCACTTGTTTATCGTTCTTTGCGCTAAATTCAATCTTTTGTGTTAACAGACCTTCTTTTATTTCATCGGTTAGCATGCTTAGTTTCTCTTTGAAGTAAAAATCTAAGTCTACGTTTAGGAGTATAGATGATCCACCTTTCAGGTCGAGCCCTAGATTTATCCTCTTTTTTGAGGTGAGAAACTTATTATCAAAGAAGTTTGGCAGTATTATATATAAAGATAGCAAAAAAATTAGCAATACTGAAAGAGATTTAACTGTGAGCTTGTTTAGCATAAATTTAAACTATACTTAGGTACAGTGTAAACTGAATGGTTGCTAATCACAAGCACCTAAATGAAAAGGTCCGTGAAAGATAAAAAACAAGCCTAGAACCAATATCTCTATAATTGATTTTGTTCTTCTAGAACATCATTTATTGAAGCAGTATAAACACATGTATTAGGTTCAGAGTTGGCTCTCAGATTCTCTGTTTGTTTGTTTTGTCTAATTTTGTCAATTGCAAGGTAAGTGCATAAACCAAGTGTTAAGAAAATAACTATGCTAAGTGGTATGTGATTAGCAAGAAATTTACTATAACTTGAATCTTTCCAACCGAGAGGACTAGATAGAGAGGGGTGAGAGAAAAATCTGGGAATTGCTAATACTGCACTTAATGCTGTTAGAATAATAGCGACAGTGGCACCTACAAGAGGTAAAATATTCTTTTTATTAAATCTGCCATTAGAATCTTTTAAAATATCAAACATACATACTCCTCGATTACTAAATGTTCGTGATACTAAGGGCTAATTGTAAAATGTTCAATAACTAAATTGGAGATAATAAAAAATGGGCATAGAATATAGACATATAATATGAAGGATATATGCTAGTTAAAATAGGTACGAGAGGAAGCGACCTTGCGATCATCCAAGCTTTGGAAGCAAAACAAAGATTATTAGAGTCTTTTCCTAATCTATCCGTTGAGATCATTAAAATCAAAACTTCTGGTGATAAATATGCTAATGTAACCCTTGCTGAAATAGGAGGTAAAGGACTATTCCTCAGGGAGATTGAGGCTGAATTACTCAAAAATAATATAGATATGGCGGTTCATTCGCTAAAAGATGTACCTGCGTTTTTCTCGAAGGACTTAACAATTCCTTGTGTTTTAGAGAGGCTAAGTCCATGTGATGTATTTATTTCTCATAAATATAAGAGCCTAAAAACTTTGCCACAGCAGGCTACAATTGCAACTTCTTCAATAAGAAGAAAAGTTCAGCTACTAAATCTCAGGCCAGACTTAAATGTAGTGCCACTGCGTGGAAATGTGACAACTAGACTGCAAAATCAGAATTTTGATGGAATGATTTTAGCCGAAGCAGGACTGATAAGATTAAAAAAACACCATTTAATTACAGAAGTATTATCACCAAAAGTCATGTTAAACGCAGTAGGGCAGGGGGCAATTTGCATTCAATGCCGAAAGAATGATATAAAAGTTATCGATCTTTTAGAGAAAATTAATAATAATATGTCTTTTATAAGGGCAAAATCAGAACGCAGTTTCATGAAGACAGTAAATGGTTCATGCTTTACGCCGCTTGCAGCTTTAGCAGAATATGTGAGTGAAAACATGCTGAATCTTTGTTGTATGTTAGCAGATGAGAAAGGTATATACTTCACTGAGCGTACTTCGTTTGTAGAAGATGCCGAAAAAATGGGTATGGATGCAGGATTAGAGTTAAAATCAAAATGCTTATAAGCTTACCTAAAGTATGTGGAATCTACCGTTATAATGTTTCAATGTCTAAAATGACTTGGTTAAATGTTGGTGGCCAAGCTGATGTACTATTTAAGCCACGTGACGTTGAAGATCTAATGTGCTTGATAAAAGATACTGAGTTACCAATTAGCATTATCGGTGCAACATCTAACATAATAGTGCAAGATAGTGGCATTCGAGGAATAACGGTGAAATTAGGTAAGGAATTTGCATATATTAAATGTAAAGATAATAGCTCCATCGTTGCAGGTGGTGCTGCACTGCTTAGTAACCTTGCCTACTTTGCAGGGGAACAGCAAATTAGTGGGCTTGAGTTTCTTGCCGGAATTCCAGGAACAGTTGGCGGTGGAATAGAAATGAATGCAGGTGCATATGGTAGTGATATTGCGAGTGTTGTAAAATTTATAAGGGCAGTGAATCTAGAAGATGGAAATTTATATGAATTTTCCAGTGAAGAAATGGGATATTTTTATCGTGGACATAGTCTAAAAGGCAGGTGGATTTTTATTGAAGCTGAATTTAAAGGAGTAAGTTCAGAGTATGAGCTTATATTGCAAAGATTGAAAGAAGTTATTGATAAAAAAAATAAAAGCCAACCAGTAAGAGGAAAAACTGCTGGTTGTATATTCAAAAATCCAATAGGCTGCAAGGCATGGAAACTGATTGATGAATCTGGCTGCCGAGGATTAGATAATGGTGTAGCTAAAATTTCTAAGAAACATTGTAATTTTCTACTCAATTACAATAATGCAACTGCACTTGACTTAGAAAACCTTGGCAACAGAGTAAAAGATGCAGTAAAAGATAAATTTAACATTGAACTTGAGTGGGAGATAAGGGTTTTGGGTAGGTAACTTCTAACCTTCTCTAATATGACCTATTTCAATTGAGTACACTTCAATTTAAGTCCAAGGTACACTATTTTGCGAGGATAATTTATGCTTCCTTTAAAGAAAAGCATTCTTTTACTTTTTCGACTGTAGGTTCTATAATACATTCATTTATTTTTTCAACCGTCAATGCTAATAAACCTAATGCAAAAAGACTTACAAATGGTGCAATAACTCCTATTGTTGCACTCATCAAAGCTGCTAATTCTATATTTAATATTACAGTAGGAAAAATAGTACCTATAGCTGCACCAAGACCAATCCCTACTACGGCAGTGGTAGCTAAGGTACATAAAAAATAAGCTATTAGCTTTGTTTGGCTTGTTTTTTCATAATGCTTAAGACTATCTTCTCTGGAAGTAATTAAAATGAGAAATGAGTATGTAGAAACCAAAGAAATAATTCCGCCTATGATTAAAGGTGATAAAGCTGCAAAGTTTAAACTAAAGCCTATAAGTGTTCCTATTATAGCTGCTATCCCATAAGACTTTAAACGCTTTTTAATTTCTGGACCCATACCTCCTTCTATGTATATTTAATTAATAATGAAATGTTACTCATTCTTCCTTCATCTGTAAAGTTATATTAACCTAATTCCAAAAATTGTTGTATAATATCAATTTGAGGTTTTATTTCCAGTGCATAAGTTTGCAGTGTTCTTTTCTATATTGTTTGCAATAGTTGCTTACTATTTAAACAATGAAGTGATATTTGAAGTAGCAAGGCTACTTAGTGATATATTCATCAGTTTATTGAAATTGATTAGCTTACCTTTAGTTTTTCTATCTATCGTGTCCACAATTTCGGGACTTAAAGACTCAATTGAAATTAAAGTATTACTTAAGAAGACACTGTTTTATACGCTGCTTACAACCATTATAGCTGCATTTGTTGCGCTATCTTTCTATTTATTCATAGATCCAGTAAGAAAAAATTTCATAAGTAACACAATAGAAAGTGTGAGTGACAGCAACCACAATTACTTTTCATACTTAAAATCACTCATTCCTTCGAATTTTGTGCAAGTTTTTCTTGAAAATAATGTTATTGGCAGCATATTGATTGCTTTTTTGATGGGTGGAGCTATTATTTCGCTCTCAAAAGAAAAACAAGATATATTACACCAAATATTTTCTGCACTATTTGATACACTTCTTAGAATTGCTCAAGGGTTATTAAAGTTTATTCCTCTTGCTGTATGGTCTTTTATCACATGTTTTTTATACGAGTTAAAAGGTGGCAGCGAATTCCATAGTCTTTTTTGGTATTTTGCTTGCATAATGTCTGCAAATTTCGTGCAAGCATTTGTGATTTTGCCACTACTCATGTGGCATAAAGGTATATCACCAATTCAAACGATGAAAGGTGTTATGCCAGCACTTACACTTGCATTTTTTTCTAAATCATCTAGTGCAACGCTGCCTACAACTATAGAATGTGTGCAAAATCAGCTAAAGGTACCAAAGAAATTGTCATCTTTTATTCTACCAATATGCACAACAGTTAATATGAATGCGTGTGCTGCATTTATTTTAATCACAGTGATGTTTGTTGCAGAGATGAATGGGCACACATTTTCCTTAAGTGAGATGTTCATATGGATTTTTTTAGCTACAGGAGCTGCAATTGGTAACGCTGGAGTGCCGATGGGGTGCTATTTTATGGCAACTAGTTATTTGGTATCAATGAATGTTCCTTTGTACATTATGGGATTGATTTTGCCTATTTATACAATCATTGATATGTTTGAAACTGCAATAAATGTGTGGTCTGATATCTGTATAACACAGATAATTAATAAAGAATTTAAAACTCAAGAATGATATTAGATAATACAATAATAAAAGAATTTGAAGAGGCTGGTGCGATTTTGCACGGACATTTTGTACTCTCGTCAGGGCTGCACAGCAACACTTACATACAATGCGCTAAAATTTTTGAAAATCCAAGCAGAGCAATGAACGTTTGTGAGCTATTGGCGAATAAAATAAGAAAAGAGCTTATTGAACCCATAGATTTAATACTATCTCCTGCAATTGGTGGAATAATCGTGGGTTATGAGATTGGTAGACAGCTTGGAATCCGAACAATATTTTGCGAACGTGTTAATGGTAAATTTAAATTACGCCGTGGATTTAAGATTAAACAAGGTGAGAAGATATTACTAATTGAAGATGTGATTACCACAGGTAAATCTTCACTTGAAGCAGTAAAATGTGCAGAAGAGAAGGGAGGTAAAGTTGTTGCTGGAGCTTCTTTGATCAAGAGAAATAGTGAAACAAAACTACCTTTTCCTATCATATCTTTGATTGAACTAAATATCAAAAACTATAGCGAGGAAGAACTGCCAAGTGAATTAAAACAATTACCCATAATGAAACCTGGGAGTAGAGAATATTTAACAAAATAATTCTATATATGGCTAAAGTGATTCAGTAACTTTTACGTGTTATATGTTGATCTTTTTGCATCAAAGTTAGATATTACAGTTTATTTTCCTGTATTCGTTCAACGGAATGGCAAAATAAGATAGACAAATAAAGATATAAAGTAAAAACAATAATAGGTGTCATTCCGGTTCGTGACACTTGCTTTATGTAGTTTCATTGAAAACGTTGTTTTTATTATAATACCTCCTATGATTAGTTTGCTTATGAGCACCAGTGTCTGGGCACTGGAATGAAAAGAAAAGGCTAATTGAATGACAGGAAAGGAAGTACTAAAAACAAATAGGTGTCATTCCAGCGCGTGACGCTGGAATCCAGAAAAGAACAATGGATCCCAGTGTCTGAGCACTGGGATGACAAGGTAGGAAGTACTGGGATGAAACCTTTTTGCTTCAATATTTTGCACAGTAGCTATGCAACTTAACAGATACTTTTCTCTTCATTTATCCTCAGGTTTTTATGGGTTAAAAAAACATAAAAACCTTATATAAAACCCCTGTTGTAATTAAAAATACACTAAATCTTGGTTTTCACATATTTCATCTTGTGCAGCAAAAGACAATAATTTTGCGCTCTCAAGGAAACTTTTTGCACTAGCTTCTAAGATATTAGATTTTACTTCTGTAAGTTCACATTTAATCTGATCTATTTTCCCATTCAAATTTTTATGTGCATCTTCGATTAATTTATTCATTTCATCTTCTAAAAGTATTCTTATTTCTTTGCTTTGTGAAGTGACAATATCGGCTATTTTGTCTGTGATTTCAGGTTTTATAAGGCTTTCAATTTTTTCTTCAGTGTATTTTTTACTGCTTCTTCTACCTGAGTTTTTATTTCTGGCTTTAGCAGATCTGCAACTTCTGGTCCTACTTTTTTCACTGCTTTTTCAGCTGCATTTTTTGCTGCTTTTTCAGCATTTGCTTCTACTGACTTTACTGTCTTATCAATTGAAGTCGATATTTTTTTTCTATTTGATTAGCTTTTTCGGTAGCTATTTTGTTAGCTTTCTCTTCAGCTAAAGTTAGCATTTTTCCTTCTATTTTTTTTACTTCATCTTGAGCTGCTTTTCTAGCTTCTAGTTTTAAATCGTTACCCATTTTAGATATTACTTGTTCTGCTGCTTTTTTTGCTGCTTTATCTATGCCCAACCAGCTTCCTAATTTATCACTCACACCATATGCTAAAGTTTCAGAACTCAATTGACTTTCCGAATTTTGTGGTTCGTTTAGGTGTACTTTCCATACTGTATTCTGTGTGTCGTAACTCGATTGACTTTCCGAATTTTTTGGTAGTGAATCGAACAGTTCAAGATGTGATTTTAGATCATAATAGCTTGGTTGATCGTTCGAATTATTACTATATTTTGCCATATAATATACTCCTTGATTTAAAAGTAATTCTAATATTAGCATATTAATATAAACGTTATATTAATATTGATATAACTGGTTTTCAGTTTAGTAGTATAAATTTGTAACACCTTTTGAAAAAATTCATGACTTGACGACAAAGAGCATTATATTGGTATCATGACTGACTTGGAAAAGATGAGAGAAAAACTGCAAAATCAAATTAATTATCATAATATCTTATATTATCAAAAAAGTAAGCCAGAGATAAGTGATGCTGAATATGATGAACTGAAAAAAAAGTTAGCTGCGATAGAGCCAGAAGCTTATGCAACACAAGATAGTGTTGGTGCTCCGCCTGATGAGAGATTTTCTAAGGTGGAACATCAAGAACCTATGCTTTCTCTTGAGAATGCTTATGATGAACAAGGTGTAGAGAAATTTTTGTCTAAAATAAAGAGATTTTTAATTGCAGATGAAATAGAAATACTATGTGAGCCAAAAATTGATGGATTGTCATTTTCTGCAATTTATGAAGATGGGAAATTTGTTAAAGCTGCAACTCGAGGTGATGGTTTTGTAGGAGAGGATGTTACTCACAATGTTGCAACAATAAAAGACTTTCCTAAGTTTTTACAAGATGTGCAAGGAAGACTAGAAGTAAGGGGTGAAATATATATCAGTAACAGCGACTTTTTAAAGTTAAATGAAAATAATGAATTCGCTAATCCTCGAAATGCAGCTGCTGGTTCTTTAAAGCAATTGAATGCGAACATTACAGCAAAAAGGCCTCTTAGATATTTTTCTTATTCTTTAATTGGTGGAATAGAGAAAAGTCAAAGTGAAGTACTAGAAAAACTTGAGAAACTTGGTTTTTGCGTAAATGAGCATCGTTCCTTAACAAGTAGTTTGAATGGAATGCTAAAGTTCTATAACGAGATCTATGATTATCGTTATAACTTGGATTATGATATCGATGGGATAGTCTATAAAGTGAATGATTTGGTGCTACAAAGTCGTCTGGGAAGTACACACAAAGCGCCACGCTCAGCACTTGCATATAAGTTTTCTGCGATTTATGCGAAGACAAAGTTAAATAAAATATTTATACAGGTGGGTAGAACGGGGGTTTTAACTCCAGTTGCAGATTTAGTACCAGTCAATATTGGTGGAGTATTAGTTAGCAGAGCAAGTCTACATAACCAAGATGAGATAAAACGTAAAGATATAAGAGAGGGAGATGTTGTAACAATTAAAAGGGCTGGGGATGTAATTCCTAAAATTGTCAAAGTAGATGAAGGTTCTCGTCATACAAATATGCCTGAATTTGTTTTTCCTGACATATGTCCTGAATGTGGTAGTAAAGTGCAGATTGAAGGAGTGGCAGTAAGATGTCCTGAAGAATTTAATTGCAAGGCTCAAATAGTAGAAAAACTAAAACATTTTGTGTCAAAAGATGCATTTGACATTGTTGGCCTTGGTGAAAAACAAATAAAGTTTTTTTATGACCTGGAACTAATAAGACAAATTCCAGACATTTTTATTTTAGAGGAAAGATTAAAAGAGTTTTCCTTAAAAGAGCATCATGGTTGGGGCGAGAAGTCAATAGCTAATCTATTAAGTGCTATAAAAAACAGAAGAGTAATCACTCTAGATAGGTTCATATTTTCTTTGGGTATCAGATTTATCGGCCAAGTTGCAGCAGAATTGCTCGCAAATTATTATGTATCTTATGATAACTGGTATAATTCGATGTCATCAAATGATGTTGAGTTGGTAGGTATAGATGGTATAGGAGAAAAAGTAGCTGAATCTTTAAAATCGTTTTTTTCTCAGGAACGTAACATTAAAATGTTAAATGACCTGACTGCATATCTGCAAATTCTTCCCGTGAGCTCCAACTCTAGCGATTCTTTTTTGAATAACAAAATTATAGTGTTTACTGGTAAGCTACGTGCTATGAGTAGAGGGGAGGCAAAGGTAAGAGCTAAAGTTTTAGGGGCAAAGATCAGTTCAAGCCTTTCTACTAAAACTGACTATTTAATTGCAGGAGAAGATCCAGGTTCAAAATATAAAAAAGCAATGGAATTGGGTGTGGAAATTTTAGATGAAGAACAGTGGAACAAATTGTGCTAAACACAACTTAATCTGACGGGAATGAATTAACTGATAGAAGAATTGAAAACTAATATCAGACTCTTATTTAATACAATTGAACACTCCCTGCTCTTTATAAACAGCTATGCAAAAAAGCCAGTTAAATAGCTAAGCGCCCCTCTAATATATGATTTCTCTTTAACTTTTTCTAAATATGGACTAGGTAATTCTTCCTTATCTACAAATTCGAAATCATCTTTCTCAAGAAACAACTCATGTATTATTTGTGCTAGTATCATAAAGTCTTTCTTTTTAGGGGACTGAACAAAGCCTGGGTATTGCTTATCATGTGCAGTTTTTTCATAAACAGATTGAATGAAAGTAGATATTTTTTTTCTAATTTTCTCAAATTTTCTACCAATTGCTTTTCTCCCGGTAAAGGTATTTGAAGCTTTTTTTGCTTTAATACCTCCTTTTCTGATATGTGACCATAATCGTTAATAAACTTACGTGTTATTTGCTCTAATCTTTCCAAGTCTATTTCTGTATTATAATAAGAAAGAGCTGGATAATTTTCATCTTGGCACAGTTTATTATGATAATCAGAAGCTTCAATAAACTTATTTACTATTTCTTTTAATTTTTGTAAATCATTTAGCTTTTGATTGAAATCAAGATATTTTTTCAACTCCATCCACCACTCATACTTAGCAGATTTTTCTTGTTTTTCTATTTTATTTTCTAGCTCTTCTACTACTTTGCTATCTGCAAATGCTTTTATATATATTTCTTGAATAACAGAACAGAAATTTTTTTTAGAGAACTGTCCTGTACATATATAATTAATGGTCTGAAGACGCTCATTTTTTATCGAGTATGTTAGTATATTAACTAAACTCTTTAAAAGAACTTGCTGCCCTTCCGGATTGTTTTTTATATTTTTTTCAACTAAGTTCAACATTTTTTTTATTAGTCGTTTATTATCAATTAATGAGACTATAGCCAAAATTGTTTCGATCTGCCCTACTTTTCTACTAATGATCTGATTAAAATTTTTTTCATTGAGCTTGGCAATATCATTGCTTACAAGTATAAAGGCATTTTTATATATTTCCCGAATAATTGAGAATTGTGAATTAGGGTACTCGCGCCTATTTCTAGTAGGTTTTTGTGTAAAATGTTCGTATAGGTTTGTAACAATTGAAACATCTGGTTTATTTATAGCTTCCCTTAAAGAAAGAACTAACATTTTCTTTAAGTTAGCTTGTTTATCTATATCAATTAAAAGTCTAGGATCACTTTCTACAGCTAATATCTTTTTCCACCATAAAGTCATAACTTTTTTATTAGAATAATATAGCTTAATTGTTAACTATATCTGTGAGAAAATCAAGAATTATTTATTTTTTTATATTTTATATAGGATTATTAATATTCACTTTAGTTTCAGAAACATACTGCAAATTAGAATCATAGAAATCTTTAATGTTCATTTTTCCAAAAACGCAAAAAAAGTACCTACCTTTGTGAAAATAAGCCTATAAAAATATGGTTGTAAAAATGGAAGCTTAAAATCATTGCAACAAAGTTAGGCAAATTGGTTCATATGTAAATTTAGTGAAAGTAAACCAATATAGCTGATTTCATGGTATAGCAAAATCACTATATTGAAAAGTTTATATGGTACACCAATTGATTCTAAAAAAAATGTTTTCATACTAACTGGTTTTGGGTGCTGGAAGTGACCAAATTACTTAGGTTGTTTAATACTGAATGAGTATAAATTTATTTCCTTCTACTAATCGTACATGGCCCAGAGTGGACAAATGGGAAGATTATACTATTAAAGATCTACAATATTAGAGCTCTGCCTAAAAAGTAAATACATTAACTTTTATTCCATAACTTTGCAG
Organism: Wolbachia endosymbiont (group B) of Germaria angustata; assembly: GCF_964026725.1. NCBI lineage: Bacteria > Pseudomonadati > Pseudomonadota > Alphaproteobacteria > Rickettsiales > Anaplasmataceae > Wolbachia > Wolbachia endosymbiont (group B) of Germaria angustata. The sequence continues at coordinate 790,287 of NZ_OZ034691.1, read as the reverse complement.
TATTACTTATTTAATGATGAGATAAGAATTACGTATTAATAAATAATAAAGGTTAATCTAGTAATAAATATATCGACGTATTAATAATATTATTATATTCTTAATATAATTAAATAATTAAGAAAAGTTATGAGTATTGTATTGTTTTATAAGAAGTTTAATGACCATGATTTAGGTGATGATAAAAGTTCTTTGAGAAAAAAGTTCAACGAAATAATTTAAGATTTAAAGGAGAACAACAGTACAAGCCAAGGGAATATAAAATTAATAAAAGGTGATGGGAATATTGAATATTCTCGAGCTAAATTAAGTGATAGTGACAGATTATTATTCACAAGTATAAAGATTGATAACAAAGATGCTTTTATTATTTTAGAAGTAATTCTGAATCATGATTATCATAAGTCTAAATTTTTAACAAATAGAGAAAAAATTAAAAACATAGAAATAATAGATAAAAACAATGAAGAAGTTTCTAATAGCGTAAGTACATTGGAGATTGAAGATGCTCCACAAGTTAGTTATCTCGGTAAATTTATTACTTTTAGTGCAAAGCAGGAAGATATAGTTGAAAGGGTTGGAAAGCTTGAATTGCCTTTAGTTATTAGTGGATCTGCTGGTAGTGGAAAGACATCAGTGGCTTTGGAGAGCCTAAAGAAGATAAAAGGGAAGTTTGAGGGAGGAAAAATTCTATATATTACCAAATCCGAAAATCTTATAAAAGAATCAAAAAAATTACTTGAATACGAATACTATGATGAAACTGCTAATGAGTTCAAGATTGCTGCTCCGGAAGAAATTGATTTCTTATCTCTGCATGAGTTTCTTGAAAAGCGAGCAGAAGATATAAAAGGAAAGAAGCCAATCAATAGAAGTAAGTTTTTTTCATGGTTCAACGAAATATGCAAGAAAGATAAATTTAAAGAGTATAAAAAAGATGGAGATAAAATATTCGAAGAATTTACAGCTGTGATAGGTGGAGGAGACTTATTAGGAAAAGATGGAAAAGATAGATATGGTAAATTAGGAAACAGACAATCTATGTTTTCTGTAGACGAAAGGAACAAAGTTTATGATTTTTTTAAAGAGTACAGGAAGTTTATAGAAAAAGATTCAGAGTATTATGATCCTAATCTTGTTGCATATAAGTGCATTACAGAAGGAATGTATAGTGCGATTGTTGTAGATGAAGTACAAGATTTGACCAAAAGCACACTGAGTTTAATATTAAAAAGTTTAAAAGATGAAAGTAAGGATAATTTTTTGTTATGCGGTGATATTAATCAAGTAATACATCCTAGTTTTTTCTCTCTATCTAAGTTAAAATCTTTTCTCTGTCAAAATCAATGTATAAGGGATCAAGGGTCAGAAGTTTTTTATACCCTTGAGAAGAATTATCGTAATAGTGAACAAGTCATTGAGCTTGCCAACCGTATACTACATCTTAAGAATTATTGTTTTGCTTCAGAAGATAAAATAACAGTAGACGATGCTTTTCTAATGAAGAGTGAAACTAAGAACAAAGGGAACGTTGGCTTTATTATTGATGATAAAAAAGAAGAAATAGCAAAAAAAATAAATGAATCTGTAAATTGTGCTGTTTTAGTTCTGGATGATGAAAGCAAAGAAGATGCTCGTAAATCGTTTGATACTCCACTTGTGTTTAATATACATGAAGCCAAAGGCCTGGAGTTTAAAAATGTGGTTCTTTACAAGTTTACATCCTGTAAAGCTTATAATGAAATATGGAATATAGCATGTCCGAATAAAAGTGAGAGGGAGATAGATAATACTATTAATGAAATTCGTGATTCATATAACGAAAGGGAAGTTAACACTTCAAGAAATAAGGATAAGAAAGATAAGCCTTTGGAGAAATATAAATTTTATATGAACGCTCTGTATGTTGGAGTCACTCGTGCTGTTAGTAATGTCTACATTATAGATGATGAAAGTAATTTATTGAAAATAATAGAACCAGAAGAAGCAGGTAATGTAAATATTGAGCAAGAAAAATCGAGTCCTGAAGAATGGAGAAATAAGGCACTAGAGTTAATAGAGAAAGGAAACATAGAGCAAGCTGAACGTATAGCAACAAAATTACAAAACGAAGGAAAAAAAGAATATGCTGAAGAGGTTACAAATGCGTTGAAAGCTAAGGAGTATCATGAAGAACTTCAGAACAACAATCATACAAATTCAGTGTTAGAGAATGATATGAGTTCTAAGTCTTTCTCACAAAGCTCAGAACATGAAGAAAAAGAAGATGAATCTCAGAATAAAAAGGGCAAACATAATCAAAGTAAGAAGAAAGCTAAAAAACGCCATCAAGTTCAAGAGGTGAAACCACAGCTTTCTTTAGATAAAAAAGAGAGTACCAATCAGAGTAAAAAACCTCAGAATGAAAAGCGTGAACAGAACCTAAATAAGGATCAGGATAAGACAAAGTTAGGGAAAAACACAAAGGAATTATTTTCAGCTTTAAAAAATGGTCATTTGCAAAAGGCTAAATGGTTAATTAAGAAAGGAGTGAATGTGAATGCTAAGAATGAGGAAAATATAACTCCTTTACATTTTGCAGCAGGAAATGGTTACTATGAAATAGTTAAACTTCTTCTAGGGGATGGAGCTAAGGTTAATGCTAGGGATATTTTGAATTGTACTCCTTTAAGTATTGCAGCAAGAAATGGTTACTTTGATATAGCTCAACTTCTTTTGCAGCATAAAGCTGAAGTTAATACCAAAGATGCTTTAGGTAATACTCCTTTACATTTGGCAGCAAAAAATGGTTACCTTGATATAGTTGATCTTCTTATGAAGCATGGAGCTGATATTAATGCTAAGACTGAGGAAGGTAACACTCCTTTGTCGTTAGCACTAGAAAATAGCTATTCCAAGATTATTGACCTTCTGCTTGCTGACCTAAATATTAATATTGGTTGTATAAAAGTTGTATCTATTGATGAGAAGAATAAAGAAGGCCGAGAAAAACTTCTTCAAAAACTTCAACAGGATTACAAGTTGTTTAATGTGGTAAAACAAGCAGCAGAAATAGATGAAAACAAGCTAGATAAATTACTTAAAGAGATAGAAGAATTACTGGAATCAAAAAACAAACATGGTTTCAAACCAAGCTTAAACTACTCTCCAGGTGATAATAATGAAAATACGACTATTGAAATTGCTATTAAAGCTGGTGGAGAGTTATTAGATCTTTTATATACTTATGCTAAGAAGAATATAGACATAGAAACTGAAATATTTAAACGACTCAAACATGCTAAAGAAAACTCTCAGTCTAAGAGAGATCTTTGTGATGTTTCTGTTTTAAAACATTCTACTCCAGATCAAGGCTTTTTGTTTAGTAATGGTTAATGCTTCCTTCTATAATGCAAAACTCATACTCACCCAACCTAATTGATTACTTGCAATCTGGATTCCAGTTTTAAGCTACTCGGATGACAGAGAAAGGGCTACTTGCATGACATGAAAAGGAGCACCGAGCAGATCACTTCTTCACAAGGATCTTATCAGCAACACGCATATCAATTATGCTCCAATTGCTAAAAGTAAAGTCGGTTGTATTTTGCAAGTGGCTTAAATAATCCCATGCGCTATAAGGATTATCTTCAGGCAATTTTACTGTGGCACTGTCATCGAGTATGATATTCCATCTTCTATTTCCTACATAAACACAAGAAGAAATATGATCACTTAATTGAGTTTTCCTCTCTAGTATATATTTAATGAATTTTAGGCTTGATAACGAATTTTGTCCTTTGATTATAACGAGGTTATCTATCTGGTAATCATCTACGATTACTTTACCTTCAGAGTTAATTACTGAAGTTCTGTTATCATCTTTCCAAAGAGCAAAAGGTTTGTGTTCATTTACATCAATGAGTAAGGTGTTGGGTAAAATCCTATAAATTCTTACATATTTTATCCATTCGCTTACAGATTGTATATTATCTGTTAGTTTTGAGAGTGATACATACATGATAGGTTGTGTTCTATCTACTAAACTTAGAATGTCCTGTTCATTTGTAAATTTGTTTCCAGTAACGGTTACTTTGTCGATTGAAAATCCATTGCTAATTAATAAGTTCGATAAGCGATCGTTACACCAAGTAAAGTAGTAATTGAATAGATTTGTTATTTTATCAAGTGAACTATAAAGTACTAGTGTAAGGAAAAGAGCAGTTATAATCATGAAAGCACACTTGCGCAAAAAACTCCTTTGGCTTCTAGTAACATTGTTCAACATCGGCTTGATCTCTAATATTCTTGTGGTGTAAACTGTCTTTGACAATAATTTTAATTAATTCATTAAAATCAATTCCTCTTGTCAATTTTGCAATTTCTGGTACTAACGATAATTCAGTAAAGCCAGGATGTGTATTAATCTCAAGCATTTTTAAAGTGTTATTTTGGTGATTATAACGGAAGTCTGAGCGGGAAACAGTTTTGCATCCTAAAAATTGATGAACTTTTAGTGCGTGTTCCAAGGTCATTTTATATATATTGTCAGGAATTTCAGCAGGAAATATATGTTCTGCAAATCCATCTGTATACTTTGCTTCATAATCATAGAATTTATTTTTTGGTCGTATTTCCATAGTGCCAATTGCTTCATTCAGCAACACAGCAGTATGTAACTCTATACCCGGTATGTATTCTTCTATGATCATCTTTTCCATTATAGTAGAACTGTTATTTTTCAGTTCTAAGTAATCCTCATGCGAGAAAATCATGTGTACTCCAATGCTTGAGCCTTCGTTAATCGGTTTTAAGACGTACGGATAATCAATTTTAATATTATTTTTTAGCAGATCTTCTCGACTAATTACATCACCTTCTGGAGTGTCGATACTCAGGGATCGGAATATATGCTTTGACATCACTTTATTCATAGCAACAGCCGAAGCCATAACTCCGGAGTGTGTATATTTTATACCTAAGATTTCCAATAAACCTTGAATACAGCCATCTTCACCATAAGGTCCATGTAGAGCAATAAAAGCAAGGCCCGGATTAATTTTTCTAAGCTTTTCAGCAATGTTGCTATCAACATCTATTTCTATTGCATTATATGAAAGGCTATCAAGCACCTTCTTTACTGCTTTTCCGCTCATAAGCGATATTTCTCTTTCGCAAGAAAATCCACCACTTAAAATTGCTATATTTGGAACCATAAGCACCCTAATATTTTGCTATATATCATATATAAAAGATACTTTTATCTTCAATAGAAAAAACGCTTTGAAAAATTCCACAGCTGTACAGATATTGAAACTTGCAGATGGTGTCATGCAAACTGGTTCCTTTATGATCAGACACCAGATTGCAAGTAAAACTGGAAGATCTTTTTCAGTAATATTCTTTAAAAATTTAATTTTGTAATCCACTTGATTTCCACTTTACATCTTTGTAATCAACTATTTCTACACCTTCAATGTCATATTGATCAGCAACTACAGATAGTTCCATTTCATGATCTATTAAATAGTCTTTCTGCTAATTCTTGAGTGGGCTGCTTAGTAAACTCAACTAGCTTAGCAAAATGCTGTAAAGTTTTTTTACTGAAAGATACATTAGCGTTTGCCGTAAGTTTTACCAAAGTTCATGAGTAATTGTACAATATTTTCCTGAAGTTTTTAATAAAGTAAACTTATCTGGAAAGTAATTATGCTGATATAAATATTATAATTTTATTAACACATAAATGCTACCGTGGCGTTAGTTTTTTAATTTAGGAGTATATTATGGTTATACCTACACAAAACTCGAATTCATTAACGTTTCAGGCACGTAACCTATCTCATATTTGCCACAAAAACTGTGAAGAGGCGTTCAATGAAACAGACAAACCTCTATGCAAGGCTAGATGTGACGTTTTCTTTCCAGTGCCTGAACCTCGTTCACAAATTAGTGAGAAATTAATAGATATTGCAAACAATCTCCGTTTTGAGAGTGCACAATTATCGTCTATGGCAGATGAAATAGACGCTTATAATTCAATGTCTATTTAATCAAAAAAATGTAAGTCTATTTTTGTACTCTATGACCCTAAATTTTCATCAAAATAAGCTGTCTTATCCTTTTTTTCTTTATACTCTTCTGCTGTATCTAGGGGTTGCTTTTTAGCTGTAATGTTTGGCCATTTTTGCGAATATTCTACGTTTATATTGTAAAATGATTTAAAGATTTTTTGTTCATTATTCAGTAAGCCTTCATCTAGCTCTAGAATATCTTTTATGGAATCATCAGTTACAATTGCATCTACTGGACATTCAGGTATACACACTCCACAATCAATACACTCATCTGGGTTAATCACGAGCATATTTTTACCTTCATAAAAGCAGTCAACGGGACATACTTCCACACAGTCTGTATATTTACATTTTATGCATTTATCTGTAACAAAATGCGTCATAAAACACTGTATATTTACATTATCTTGGGTACACTAAATTGATAAGAAATTCAAGCCTTTTATGAAGATAAATAAATTAAATAACGAAGAATTAGAAATATGGCTAAGCTTGGCTAGAACTGTGGGACCAGTAAAGTTCTTTAGTATACTTAGAGCATGTGGGTCGCTATATGAAGTGCTTAAATATCTTAATAAGTTGACTAACAAGGATTATGGAATTCAAAATGCACGAGAAGAAATTAAGAATGCAGAAAAAATTGGAGCCAAAATAACACCAGCATGTGATCCAGATTACCCTGATATTTTAAGGAATATCTCTGGTTTTCCTCCTGTAATAACTATACTTGGTGATGTATCATTATTAAGTCGTGAGATAATTGCAATAATCGGTGGACGTAATTCTTCAATGAATGGAAGAAATTTTGCCAATAAGTTGGCACTTGATTTAAGCCAAGCTGGTTTCATCATAATTTCTGGGCTTGCAAGAGGGATTGATACTGCAGCAAACAGTGTAATATACAAAAATTACCCCACTATTGCTGTCACAGCAAGCGGAATTGACGTAGTATACCAAAGAGAAAATTTTGATCTATACAAAAAAATTACTGAAAATGGCGGATTAGTAATTACTGAGCTTCCATTTGCTACTAAACCAAAACCTCAGTATTTTCCTCAAAGGAATCGAATTATATCTGGTCTATCACTGGGTGTTGTAGTGATTGAAGCATCGAAACGTTCTGGCTCTCTAATAACAGCAGATTTTGCTTTAAATCAAGGGAGAGAGGTATTTGCAGTTTCTGGTTTCCCTCTAGATTCACGCTGTAGTGGTAGTAATTATTTAATTAAAAACGGTGCTAAGCTTATCGAATCCGATGATGACATAATAGAGAGTATTAGGTTTAGTTTACCTCCGCAGCAAAAAAACCTATTTAATGTTGAGCACTATGCTGTTAACCAAAAACAAGAAAAATTGCAACAGGCAAAATATGTTATAGTTGATCATATTAACTCTGTACTTGTTGATATAGATGAACTTATATTAGCAAGCGGACTTTCTGCCAACATAGCTCTAATGGCTCTTTTAGAACTAGAGTTGGAAAACAAAATAGAGCGTTCTCCGGGGAATAAAATATCATTAATTTTCTAGATTTCTTTAGTTATAAGTCCACAACCGTACAAACATTATGATTTGAGTCCACCAAGAAAGATATCATTCCAGCGTGTGACGCTGGCTTTCCGTAATCTCACTAAAAACGTTGTATTTTTACATAACTTTTATACTTACTAACTTAATATATAATCAGAATTCCTAGATTCCAGACTCATGCATCAATAGACCTGCTGCAAAAGGTAATGATAAAATGATGGGAGAGAGGTAGAAGAGGAATAAGTAGATAGAGTAAGGTAAAAAAATGAGCTTTAGTTACTACAATATAAAGAAACACCCAAGAAATTTTCGTAATATAACAGGCTTAACTGTAGAAGAATTTGAAAAGTTGATAGAAAAAGTGGGGAACTTCAAAAAAGTGTGTCAAGCCGAAAAGAAAAGTAATAAATTGATATAAAAAATGGAGGTTTGAAATGAGTCAAGCAAATAGAACTACCGGATTAGTAGACTATAAAGAACTAGAATCAAATATTTTATCATCTATAGCTAACCCAAGAAAGGTTTAGCTATATGGCAAAATTGGTTATAATGGTATAATAAGTAATGAGAAAGAAGAAGATGCCAAGTCCATATAGTGAGGATCTGAAAGAACGTGTTTTCAAAGTAGTCGATAAAAAAACAATGACGATAAAAAAATCAGTCAAATATTCAAAGTGAGCATAAAAACAATATATTTGTGGAGGAAAAGGAAAAAAGAAACCATCTTCAGGCTATCACAAAGGATATTGCCATAAGATTAAAGATATGGATAGATTTATCAAATTTCTGGATGGATATTAGAATTGAAAAGATAATTGAAGAATTTGGTAATATGTGTAGAAACACAGTATATAACTACCTTAGCAAAGTAAACTATACATATAAAAAAAACTTTTCTTTATCGAGAAAGAGAAACGCAAAGAGTTCATAAAAAAAAGTAGAAGAAATAAATAAAGAAAACTTGATATACATAGATGAGTCTGGAATAGAGGACAATGAATTTTATGAATATGGGTGGTCTCAAAGAGGCAAGAAGTTATTTGCCCAGGGTTTAAAAGAAAGAGGGTAAGCATAATTGGAGCACTGAATGAAGGAAAAGTTAAAGCACCATGGATAATTGATGGCTACTGCAATAGTGAGATTTTTGATGCTTATGTAGAAAATGTACTTGTTCCTGTATTTAAACCTGGACAGACTATTGTTCTCGACAATGCGAGCTTTTATAAATCTGCAAGGACAAAAAATTTGATAGAAAATATTGGGTGTAAAATTTTGTTCTTGCCTCCATACTCGCCAGATTTAAATCCGATTGAGAAGTTCTGATCAAGCACGCCATAAGAAAGGCTCTACAAACCTTTTGGCCCAATATTAATTCGGCTATTGATTTTGTTTTTCAGTGCTCGGGCAAATCTTACTTCGGTTAGCTATAGCAGCTATAATGTGCTTGCAACAACTAATTCACTACGGCAACTGCACCGTGACAGTGTTTGTATTTTTTTCCAGAGTTACAAGGGCACTTGTCATTTCTTGAAACTTTTGGAAGTCTGCTATTTTTAGTAGAGCGTGACCTATTGCCTATTTCTTGATTTTCTAGCAACTTAAAGTGCGCTAGGCGGTGAATGGTAAGCTCCCTCCACTTTTCAAGCATCGACTCAAACATTAAGAAAGCTTCGCGTTTAAATTCATTCAGTGGGTCTTTTTGCCCCATGGCACGCAAATTTATGCTTTGTCTTAGGCTCTCTAAGACCGAAAGGTGCTCCCTCCATAAATGATCAAGTGTCATGATCATCACTTGTTTCACTATCGTATTCCACAAATCTGTAGTTTGTTGACTATTGAAATATTTTTCTTTCTCAGTAAAAAATTCTTGTATCTTGTCATTTATATAATCCAAGGCTTCTTGTTTACTCAAAAACTCTGCTAGATTAAACGTTATCCCGTATCTTATGTGGAATTCTTTTGCAATATCTTCAACATAATCTTCGTAATAACCACTTTGTACTATACCTTCTATTATATCCTCATTTACTTCACTATATACTTCAACTAAATCATTGATTTCATTGTTTAAAATATGATTTCTCTGCTTAAAAATAACTTTACGTTGATTGTTGATTACATCATCAAACTTTAGCAAAGACTTCCGCACATCATAATTTCTAACTTCAACTTTCTTCTGTGCTTTTTCAAGTGCTTTATTAATCCATGGATGATGAATAGCCTCGTTGTTCTTTAGTCCCACTCTTTGCAAAAAATTCCTCATTCTATCAGAACTAAATATCCTCATTAAATCATCTTCAAGTGATAGAAAGAACTTAGAAAGTCCAGGGTCACCTTGGCGGCCAGAACGTCCACGTAATTGATCATCTATTCTCCTGCTTTCATGCCTTTCGGTTCCAATAACACATAAGCCACCAGCTTTTATAGCAATTTCCTTATCTTTTTTTACTCTTTCGACTATTTCTTGATATTTTTTTTCTCTTTCATCAGCATTTTTTATTTTCTCGAGCTCTATTTTTGCAATCATTTCAACATTTCCACCAAGCTGAATATCAGTTCCACGTCCTGCCATGTTTGTTGCTATAGTAATGCTGCCTGGTATTCCAGCTTGCGCTATTATATACGCTTCTTGTTCATGATAACGAGCATTCAATACTGAATGCTTAAGGGAATGGCTTTTCAAAAGATCGGAAAATTTTTCAGAATTTTCAATACTCACAGTGCCAACAAGCACTGGTTGAAGACGTGTGTGACATTCCGCTATAAACTTCAATACAGCACTAAATTTTTCTTTTTCTGTGCCATAAATTTTATCATCAACATCTATTCTTTTAACAGGCACATTAGTTGGAATTTTTACTACATTTAATCTATATATATCACGAAATTCTTCTGCCTCTGTTGCTGCTGTTCCTGTCATACCAGAAAGTTTGTTGTACATACGAAAGTAGTTCTGAAATGTGACTGATGCTAAAGTTTGACTTTCATGCTGAATTTCAAGATTCTCCTTTGCCTCCAGTGCCTGGTGAAGACCATCAGAATATCTCCTACCTTCCATCATGCGCCCAGTAAACTCATCAATAATTACCACCTTACCGTTTTTCACTATATAATCTTTATCAGCAGTAAACAGCTTATGTGCACGAAGTGCTTGATCTATATAATGAGTCAGTATAATATTGCTAGTATCATAGAGCGAGGAATTTCCAGGAATGAGGTTATACGATTTTAGTAATTCCTCCACTCGTGAAATGCCATTTTCAGTGAGGAACACTGCTCTACTCTTTTCATCGACTTCATAGTCAGAATCAACTAATTTGATTACTATTTTATTGATATGCTTATATATCTGATTATTTTCCTCAAGTGGGCCAGAAATAATGAGCGGAGTACGCGCTTCATCAATCAGTATAGAGTCTACTTCGTCTACTATCGCGTAATTGAAGCCTCTCTGAACCATATCTTCTTGAGAAAATTTCATATTATCTCGTAGATAATCAAAGGCAAGTTCATTATTTGTTGAGTATACGATATCTGCGCTATAAGCCTTTTTTCTCTCGTCGTCTGTCAAATTATTTGTAATAAATGCAACAGAAACTCCAAGAGAATTATATAATTTACTCATCCACTCTGTATCTCGTTTTGCAAGATAGTCGTTAACAGTTACGATGTGCACACCTTTTCCTTCTAAAGAATTTAGATATGCAGCTAAAGTTGCGACGAGTGTCTTTCCTTCTCCTGTTTTCATTTCTGATATCATGCCATTATGGAGAACCATGCCACCAATTAGCTGAACGTCGAAATGCCTCATGTTAAGGAATCTTCGTGATGCTTCTCGTACAACCGCAAATGCAGGTACGAGAAGGTCATTTAGTGTTTTTCCATTTTTCAGTTCTTGTTTTAATTCCGCAGTTTTACTAGCAAGATCCTCATCAGATAAGCTCTGCATTTCTTGCTCTAGCGCATTAATCTGCTGAGCAATTTTTCTGAAGGATTTTATTATCTTCTTGTTCGTTGATCCAAATATCCTTTTTATAAAAAAAAGTGACAACGTAAAGATGAAGAATATAAGAATAGTTGTTAAAACTAACGTAGAGTCTGGCATAAACTTAGGTAAAGTTTTATTTAATATGAGATTATATTACTAAACGTAACCTGCTGCAATTAGATTCAGAAAATCTTTATTTACAAACTAAGGAAAAGATTCTTGCAGATGAAATGTAAAAGAGTCTATTTATTTTATTAAATATTATAATTAATAATTAAACTTTCTTAATAAATTATTAAAATAGTGTTAAGCTACATGTATAAAACGGTTAGTGGAGTTACAATGTTAAGCAATATTATAAAAGTAAAATTAGAGAAAAATAGTTGTCCTTTTGAAGAATTAGAAGAATTTTTTGCTTCATTAAAATTTGGTACAAAAGGGTTTAAAGATTCTTCAATAAAATTAGTTTGCCAAGTATTGGAAGATTTCACCTTAATTCTACCAAGAGAGGCAGTACCTAATTCTTTCGCTTTGAAGCTTTTATCTTTGCTTAGTAAGGGAAATGAGCTGGCTTTACCTATTATATTAAAATACCTTTCTTGCAGAACTGTATTTAAAGATTTTGGTCAAAAACTACAGGCTAAAATGGATCAAGATATAAAAGAACAAAACGATTCTAAAATTTCTCAGGAGATTGAGTTATGCAAAAAAGACATTTTAAATCTTCTAAATGGTGGTAAATCAGTATTAGATGTTCAATTGAAGCAGCGGTATAAAAAATACTATTCGTCAATAGATAACGAGATTGAAGAGTTAAAGACTAAAATTTTAAAAGAACTAGAAGATTATATTAGCAATACTAACGTTAATAAAATGTATCGAAGCCTTAATAATAAAAAGAAAAGCGAAGAATCATTAAAAGAAGTAGCATTAGGATCTTGTTCATTGGGTGGAATTTGCGTGTTAATATTTTTTTCACTTGGTTTTTTTATTTTTTTGGCAACAACCATTGACCCACTTGCTCATATGAGTATGTATAAAGTAAAGGTTTTTAGGTGTATAGGAGCTTCACCTTTAGTTTTTGTAGCATTAGAACTAACAGTAGTAGGTGTAGCTTACTTAACAAGTTGTTATCTAAATCATAGTTTTACAAAAGAAATACAAGACTATATAGAGCAACCAATAAAATGTATGGATAAGGCAACTAATAATAAAGAATTAGACAATTTTCCTTCTGACAATTATGAAAAAGTACAACCTTCAGCACCGCTTGAGGAACTACTACCTTCATACGAAGAATCGTGTTACAGTAGTTTAGGTTATATTCAACCATCTAATCCAATACAGCAAAATAAGTTGTTGTAGTGAAGGTATAAAGAGAATAAGCAAAATTATATTTGTAATTTTGCTTCCTTTATCATGACTTAGAACATGCAGCAACATGACGATTTGTCTATACTTTATCAAGTATATTAATGGGTAAATGAATTTTAATACAATCTTATTATACTTATAAATACGTTATATGTGAGAAGATATGGAAGATTTTATAACTGAAAGAAGGAAAGATGATGCTGTGATATCTGTTTGTCAGGATAATGAGAAAAAGAACGTATTAATCTTGGGACTCAATCAAGCTGCAAGGAATTTATTAAAATGTGAGGAAGAGAATTTACTTAATAAGCCGTTAATCAATATTTTAAGTAAAAGAGCAGCTGAAGATATGAAAAGCTATTTGGAGTATACTGAAGATGGGCGCGATTTGTCCGATATATTGCCAAAAGTGATAGGCTTTTCTTTAATCGACGCTAAAGGAGAAGATATAAAAACAAAGGTAGAAGTTTTTCGCACAACGCAATTTACTAATAGCAAGATTAATTATGAGCTATTGATACGTGACATTAGCCTGTTTCATAAGCTAGCAATGTTTAAGGATAAATATCTGATGGGTAAGAAATATAAAAAACACAACTTGTTTGATATACCAGACAATGATTCAACGATTTTGGAGTTATATGTCATATTGAATTTTGCCTTTGAATATCAAATTAATGCAGTTATAGGAATAATAGGCTTCAATAATAAATTTAATGAGATAAACGATGCATTGAGTATGATCACAGAGCATTTTTATAAAAATTGCCGTAGTGATGATTTTCTAGGATTTATTGATGAGAATAAGGTGCTTTTTATTTTGATTAACTGTGATGCAAAGAACACATCTAAAATAATTAGTCGTATATATTCTACCATTAATAAGCAGTTACTAAAGCGAAAGTTACCAAGTATATCAATTATTTATGGAAATATAATTCAAAAACATAGTGTGAAGAATGCTTAAACGCTTTTGTCATTAATTGGTTTGTAGTATCTAAGTTCTACACAATATAAGAATTGTTTTTTATTTCTATTAAGCTTATATTAAAAATTTAAGCTTAACTATGAGGTTACTGATCAAACTATTTTCATTATTATTCGTGGTAGGGAGTGTCAATGCTAGGGTAATTCTGGATAAGGAGATGTTTTATGCAGAACTAGATGGAAAAATAGATTTAAGATTTGGCTACGCTTTCAACAGAGATTCTTTTAGCTCTACAAAAGACAAGACCTCAAGTTATTCAGACCTGCGCTTTCTTTATTTGCAGCAAGTTTATCCCAATACGCAAATGGGGTTTAATGTTAAGGCAGGAGTTTCTGCTATTGCAAACCTAAAAGCATTAGACATAGAAAAATTAGAAATGGAGAAGTGCTATTTTATCATAAAGAACCAGGAGTTTGGATCAGTTGAATATGGTAAAGGAAGTTTAGTTAGTCAGAGTATGTTAATTAACACTTCAAAAATTTACACAGCTGCTGGAGGAATAAATGGTCATTGGACAGATTATGCAAATTTGCGCGGTAATAAAAAAAAAGATGATGGTTCTGGGTATGATAAGGATAAGGTATTTTGGGTCAAGCCTAATATTTATAGCGACTATAATAGACTAGAACTAAAGTTAAAACAACCAACGTTAAACTATATCTCTCCTAAAATCTATAACTTTCAACTTGGATTTAGTTATGTTCCAGGTAAAAATAATTTACAATATAACAATCTGATAGCCGCTGGTCTTTCGTATGAAAATGTCCTATCAGATGATATAAGTTTTACTACTGCCTTGGCTGGTGAGTTTGCAAGGGAAAATTTAACTGACTGCTCGGATGGTACTTCTCAAAATTATGAATGCCGTAATCAATTACTACACTGGAATTTTGGATTGAAGCTAAAACTTTTTGAACTTGATTGCATTTTTTCGTACGGTAATGGCGGTAAATCTGGTGAGAAGCGTAGTCCTGAAACAAATAATATGCATTATGTAAATGCAGGTGTTGCTTATCATTCTGATTCTCGTAAAGTGAGCTTAACATATTTTAATAGTGTTAGGTATATTGCAGGTAAAGGTACAAACGAATTCACATCACAGGCTTTCAGTCTTGAATATCCATTAGCTCTTGGCACTTCATACTACTTCGATATTGTAAAATTTAGTACTCAGGAACCTGTAGTAAAAGATAATAACTACGGGTATGTGCTTTTGGCCGGATTGAAGCTAAGTTTTTAGTGAAGTAACTGGTATGTAAGTATTGTAGTAATGAGAGTAAAATTGAGTTGTTAATATATTTGATATTATAAAAATAACTATTACATAAGATTTTCAATAAAAAGACATTCTGTTACTAATCCAAGTGTAGGAGAAAACGGTTATTAATTAGCAAACCAAGCCCTTCAGTAAGCGCATCTCTTCAGGTGCTCTTTTTTTCTTTTTTATATATAAAAAAATTAGATAGTATTGTGAGTGCGGTTTTTTCTGTGTTCTGATGCTTTTCAATTCTATAGCTTTTGTATTGAATTTCCTTTTTTTACTACTATTTCTCTATATTGTTGTAAGAAAGAACAGAAAATTTAGTGAGAATCTTGAGAAGAATTTACTTAAAGTAGAACATGAACTTCAAGAGGCAAAACAGGCTTTAGTAGATAAAAATAAGGAAATAGTTGATTTGAAAGTGAGGAACGCAGAACTTCAAGTAATTCTTCAGAAAGAGCGTGAAGAAAAGAAAAAGGAAATAGAATTACTAACAAAAGCAGAGGAGAGGCTTACGAACACTTTTAAAGCACTTTCTCTTGATGCTCTTCAGGTAAACAATAATAATTTTCTGAACTTAGCAAAAGAAGTGATCGATAATAAGCTAAAAGAAACAGAAAGTGACTTCAAAAAAAGGCAAGCAACGATCAACGAAGTTATCACTCCAATAAAAGAAAAATTAGAAAAATTCGACAGTGAAATACGTGAGCTAGAGAAAGAGAGGGTAGGGGCCTACGAAGGTTTAAGGGAGCAAATTGGAGCATTAATGAACCAAACTTCTAGCCTTGCTAACGCCTTGAGGAAACCTCACATTAGAGGTAAGTGGGGTGAAATGCAGCTCAAAAGAGTGATAGAGATGGCGGGAATGATTGAATATTGCGATTTTTTTACTCAAGCCTCAGTGATTGATAAAAATGAGGACAATTTGTTGCGTCCTGATTTAATAGTAAAAATGCCATCAGGAAAGCAAATAATAATAGATGCTAAAGTACCACTTGATTCTTACATGGATGCTATGTCGCAAAATGATTTACAGATACAAAAGGAAAAATTGAAGAATCATTCTCTGGCAATAAAAAAACATATAAATGATCTAGGCAGAAAGGAATATTGGAACCAATTTGAAAATACGCCAGAGTTTGTGGTGCTTTTTTTAACAGGAGAAGGGGTTTTCAGCGCAGCACTAGAATGTGAACCAGCTTTGATAGAAATTGGAATAGAAAAAAAAGTAATTATTGCAACACCAATCACTTTAATTGCGCTACTTAGGGCAGTAGCCTATGGATGGAAGCAAGAGATGATAGCTGAAAATGCAAAGAAAATAAGTGAACTAGGCCATATTTTATATGAGCGAATCTGCACAATGGGCGAAAATTTTGATAATTTACGCAGAAGCTTAAAAAGTGCTGTTGATCATTACAATAAAACTGCTGGTTCGCTTGAGGCAAGAGTGTTTCCTGCTGCCCGAGAATTCAATAAGCTTGGTATACATGCAAAAAATAAAGAACTCACTGCTGCAAAAGAGTTGGAATCTTTACCACGCAGTTTACATGCTGAGAGGTTGAAAGTAGATTAGTATTTCAGGTCTCCTTAACTTACATTTGCTGATTAAAACAACTTTCTAAAAATTTTTTTTATATAGCTCAATTCCTGCACATCATTTGCTGCATAAACAGGTATAGTTTTTTGCTCAGTACCAGGTATTTCTACAAAAATTTTGCCCACTTCTTGACCTTTTTTAATTGGTGCGGGTACCATATCTTTATACTCAATACGCACTTTAATTTTATCATGTAATCTGCGGTTATAAGTTATGGTAACATCGTTTGCAACTGTAACGGGCACCTTTTTATCTTTTCCATAAACAATATTTATTTCTTCAACTACGCTATCCTTAGCAAATATTTTCTTGGTATTAAAATGATTTAAGGAATATTGTATTAGTCTTTTTGCTTCCTCTATTCGCTCTTTCTCGGTGTCCAAACCATTCACAACAGCAAAAATTCTCCTATCGTTCCGTTTTGCAGATACTATAATTCCATAACCACCAGCACTTGTATGACCTGTCTTTAGACCATCAACTCCAATATCATGGAAAAGTAAAAGATTTTTATTTTTTTGTACAATATCGTTATATGTCAAATATTGTTCAGAGAATAGATCATAGTATTCAGGAAAATCGGTGAAAATTCTTTTTGCCAGTGTTACCAAGTCTTTTGCGCTCATAAAATGGTTTTCATCTGGCCATCCACTTGAGTTAACAAAATGACTATCATTAAGATTCAAATCTTGTGCAACTTCATTCATTTCAGCAACAAAATTCTCTTCTGATCCTACGATACCCTCGGCTAGCGCTATGCATGCATCATTACCTGAGGCAATTGTAATTCCTTCAAGCAGTTCTTTTACAGTAACAAATTGACCTTCTTTCAAGAACATAGAGGAGCCTTTCCTTTCCCATGCTTTTCTACTTACTCGAAATTTATCTTCCATTTTTATTATTCCAGCTTTTAGATAATCAAAAGCTACATATAAAGTCATTAACTTGCTCATTGAAGATGGGGCCATTTTTTCACTGGAATTATGGTCAAAAATGAAAGAGTCTGAAGCTAAATCTAAAACAACTGCTTGCTTTGCTTTAGTTCTAAACTGATATGAGTACGAATTAAAAGGGAGTATAAAAATTAATAGCAAAGTTACTAATTTGCTTAACATATTTATAATTTTAAATTTATAATGTGCTAAATTAATAGTATGATTTTGCACGAGCATTTCAATAGATCTCTTGCATAAAACTTCCTTGACAAACTGCGCCAGCCCCCTTATTATGACAATAAGAGTATTTATCCTTGTTTTCGATCCGCGCGGGTTCAACAACAAAAATTCAGTAAAAAACTCAGATATTTATTGGCAAATTACATAAAAATTATAGCGGCTGCATGTCTTTTTTATTTTTTCTACATTCAGCCAAAACGCGCTTATTTTAAGCGTTAGCACATTATTACAGCGCCAATTTACATTATTATGGGGTCAAAACTCGTTACACGGGGATTTTTTTGCCTTTTTTTTCGCTTGGTAAATTTATTAATATTTGAGGTGTCATTCCAGTGCTTGACACTGGAATCCAGGAAAGTTTAGCTTATGAGCAAGCAAACTAGCATAGAAAGTGGTTGCAACATTTTCGGTGAGATTTCAGAAAGGCTAGATTCCAGTGTCAAGCACTGGAATGACACCCTCTTGGATGGAGGACAGTGTCAGCTACTTTCATGACACCATTTGCTGTCTTCAAAAATTTACAATTATGCTTCATGTGTTTTATTAAATATTTTACTTAAAAATTCAATTTCTTATTATAAGAGATAAGCAATTCATGAATAATGAAAGATTACAAAAAAGGTCATAGAAAGCGCCTAAGAGAGAGAATTATTTTAGATAACGGACAATCATTACTTGATTATGAGATTTTAGAACACATTTTATATTCAGCATATAGTAGAATCGATGTAAAGCCAGTAGCAAAGAGTTTGATAGAAAATTTTGGTAGTTTAAATAAGGTTTTTAATGCCGATTTAGAAGCACTGCAAAATATTAAAGGAGTTAATAATGCAGCCATATCTGCTATCTTTTGTGTGAAACAGGCTTTTGTTCGTTCTGTACGAGAAGAAGTAAAGGACCTACCTATAATCAATAACTGGGAAAATTTGCTTGATTATTTAAAAGTAAGTATAGGAAGCCTTAATAAAGAAAATTTTCGCGTCATCTATATGAATAAAAGATATCGTCTAATAGCGGAAGATCTGCAGAACTTTGGTACAGTAGATCAAACTCCTATTTACGTTAGAGAGATCATAAGGCGCGCTCTTTTGATTGGCTCAACATCCATTGTAATATCCCACAATCACCCAAGTGGAGATATACAGCCTTCAAGCAGCGATATGTTTCTCACTAGACAGCTTAAAGAAGCTTGCAAAAGCGTAGGGATAGAATTAATAGATCACATTATTATCACATTTAGTAGCTATTTTAGTTTCAAGGAAAATAGGCTTTTATTAGAGTAGATCTAAAATTACTTTTGCCATTTTTCTTATTATGGAAGTAAAGCTATACATGAGGTGGTTGCCAGTGGAACAAAAATTTTCCTTCTGGAAGACAATGTGTGATTTAGGTAGTGGCAAATTGAAAGAAATACATGGTATTTGCCACTATTAGAAATCTCCTGTTTTGATAAGACTTATGAGGTCTTTATTGGTTTTTTGAATTTTGTTGAAGCACTCACATGCTTACTCTAATATTTTGTTCACAGAGCCTAGTTAGCTCAATTTCAACGTTAATTTGTGAAGCTCTGAGTTCTGTTAGGGGATTTTCTGGTTGAATATCTAGCTTATTCTGTATGTTCGGTAAACAAATTAAAGCCGAATCAAAAATTTCATCATACTGCTCTGCTTCATGTGCGCAATTGATTATTTCTTCGAATTCTTCCACATCTTGCGGCGTATCTTTTAATATTGCTCTTATTTGGTTTAGGTTTTGACGAATTTTTTCCTGATATCTAGCAATTCTCTCTTGATATATATCAATCATTTTTTGACATGAGGTGCCTCTAAATGGGTGTTCTGCTTTTTCCTTTATGTAGGAGCTCTGAAAATTTTTGCAATTAAGGACTGCTTCTCTACATTTTTTTATGTCACTAATTATACTGGTTATTGACTTACTTGCTTTCTCCTGCTCTTCTTTTTTGATTATACATTCATTCTTTGTTTGGCTCATTTTATCATACAGATTTCTTCATTCTTTATATGATACCAGCGGTTGTAGTATTCCTTCCTCTACACCTTTATTATAAAAATTCTTCAACTCATCGCTTGATAGTATTCGTATAGCATCTTCCCTTTTACCTTGTAATTTAGGATACTTTTTGTTCAGTGAACTAATATAATTTAATAGGAAACTCTTAGTTAAATCTTCCTTTTTAACTTCTGATAATTTTTCTAGTGTTTCTATATATTTCAAAGTTTCCGCAAAAAGCTGCACACCAGATGGAGCAAACCCTGGCAGTGGTTTGCTCTGCGCCTTATAAAAATCGGTTTGTAAAAAATCTTCGGCTTGTTTTTTTATTACTGAAAGTTCATTGAAGGCTTTTTCTGGATTGATTTTTTTTAAAATACTAGTAGCTTTTTTAATCGCTCTTTCTCTCTTTATTATTATCTTGTTTTTCGTTTAAGATTAAGCTTTCAGCTTCAGTAAAAGCATTCCCTTGGGCACTTTTGGCAATATTACAAACAACGTTTTTTACAACTTGCTTAGTTGCTACATAATCTATTTCCTTTGTAAAGCAATCAATAAATAGCTGCCAAATTTTTTTGTTAACGGACTTACTTGTCTTATGTTCGAAATCTTCTACATCTTTGAATCCTAAAATAGTATAGAGATTTTTTTCAATTATTGGTTCAGCATGTTGTTTTGCCACTTTACCTTTTATATTGAATAGAAATTCACTAATCTTAGTTGTGCCCATAATATTACCTCACAATATTAATGTTATATAATATAAAGTATAAAAGCTTAATACTTAATTTTTACTTACTATTAATATAATTGAAGATTAGCTTTGTTCCTATATTAAAACTTTAACTCCCAATTTATTATTAGTAATATCATTATATGAATCTTATGCCTGAATTTGGGAATATATCGCTACTCATAGCCTGTTTGTTATCTTTAACGTATTTGTTTCTACCGCTTAGTTTTTACCGATTCGTCTCCTCTGTCATATTTTTTTGTGTATCAACATCGATGGCTATTTTGATCTACTGCCACATTACAAATGATTTCTCACTCGAAAACGTATATTACCACTCACACACAACAAAACCTTTGATCTATAAGATTTGTGGAGTTTGGGGAAATAAAGAAGGGTCTATGTTGCTTTGGACCTTAGTGCTTGTCATGTATTTATTACTAATGGATATTTATATACCTTCTTTCATCCCAGTGCCCAGACACTGGGATCCAGACAATTTAATTGCAAATGAGTACATCAAATGGCAGTGTAATAAAAACTGGATTCCAGTGTCAAGCACTGGAATGACACCAGAACGAACTAATGGTAGTAAATTAAAAAAAATATCTCTTATCACCCAAGGCTTGATTTGCTTTTGTTTTTTACTGTTCACTTTACTTGAATCCAGCCCCTTCACTAAAATGCCAGGCATCGAAACAGATGGTCTTGGTTTTAATCCGATATTGCAGGATATAGGCCTTGCTATTCATCCACCGATATTATATTTGGGGTACCTTGGATTTAGCGTTCCTTTTTCGCTCTCTATAGCTGGATTAATTGCAAATACTGAAGGAAATGTTTGGGCTAAAATTGGCAGGCCTTGGGTACTTATTTCTTGGTCGCTGCTCACTTTGGGCATCAGCTTGGGTAGCTGGTGGGCATATCGTGAACTCGGTTGGGGTGGATTTTGGTTCTGGGATCCAGTGGAAAACGTTTCTTTGATGCCGTGGCTAATTGCAGTGGCGCTGACACATTTGTTGCTCGTTGTACGAAATTTCAATACTTTAAGGAATTTTACTATTTTACTTACGCTCACAACTTTTATATTGAGTGTGACTGGAACATTTCTAGTCCGCTCAGGAATACTTACCTCAGTGCACACGTTTGCAGATGACCCAAGATATGGACTGTATATATTAGCTCTACTTGGTGTAATTACAGTCAGTAGCTTAGTAATATTTGTAGTGTTTACGAGAAAGAATCACACATCTTTCCAGTATTCGATATTGGAATCTGAAAAGAAATCTGCTACTCAAGTGACAGAAGGTAGAAGATTCTTTTCACGCCTTACGATGATACTGATGAACAATTTATTATTCATCACTGCCTTTTTCATCGTGTTCGTTGGCACTTTATACCCTACAGTGCTTGAGTATTTAACCGGTGAATTAATTTCAGTTGGAGCACCATATTACAATTCTCTATTTAATCCTATTGCGCTAGCTATTTTAGTTCTTACGATAATTGGACAATACTGTTGTTGGCAGGGAAATAGCCTATTACCAATAATTCGTGAATACAGATTTTCATTTTGTAGTGCTGCAGCTATTTTACCGTTTATCTTTCATATGGAGTTAATAATTGTACTATCAATTACCATCTCCATAGCATTATTAATCTTTGTTTTAGAAGCATATAGTAAAAGAATTTATTTATTTAAGGTAGCATTTGGTGAATCAATTTTACTCGCAAGAAGAGTTTCTAATTCTTACTATGCAATGATGCTCGCTCATGCTGGAGTGGCAATCCTTGTGCTTGGTATAGCCTGCTCAGTAGGTTGGCAGGAAAAAAAAGAAAACTACTTGGGAATAGGAGACAGCATAACAGTCAATAAATTCAAAGTCACTTTACGAAACATTGAATTTATAAAAGAAAAAAACTTCCATGCAGTAAGAGGTACAATGGATATCAGGAATTTGCTTAATAGTAAGGTAATAGGTGATGTAACTCCTGAATATAGATTTTACCTTGCAGAAGGTCAAAAAAATGTTGAAAGCAGCATTTATCACAATTTATTTTCTGATATCTATGTTGTTATTGGTGAAATTGACAAAAATAAAAGCAAAATCGCAGCCAAAGTACACTATAAACCAGGAATGTCTATAATTTGGCTTGGATCTTTTCTCATCGCCTTTGGTTCACTACTTGCTGCTTTTTCTTCTAGGAAAAAAGTAGTTCCTTCAGTATCATAAAGTTTGCATTTTTTGGCAATTTAAACTTAAGCTAAGCAACACTAACCTTGCTAGCGAATTTTCTCTATGTTCTGTTGTACAATAGGCAATAAAGATATATTTTCTAATGAAGAACTTACATGATATATGGAATCTACTTCCTCAGGCCTTTTAAAATATCCCTGCTTAATAGCGTCGTAGACAGAAGAACCACTAAGCAAGCAGTTCTCACCTAACTCTTCTTTATAATTTTTAAACTTTTCCAATATTTCCTCCTTGTTACTCACTTCTACTATAATTTTTCCTTCATCTTGCACATCAGAATACAATCTAGCATCTACTTTTCCCAAATCAGTATGAAAAGTCAGTACTATATTACCTATAAGGTCAGTATAATTTCTTACCCCACCTTCCGTTAAAATTTCTATCTCGCTTTCACCTATTGCTATCACGTCTCTTCGAAATTCTGTGCTTTCATCTGTTCCATTTATGATTTTTGCAACCTCGACTATACTATTCTTTAAATATTTCAAGTAGAAAGTGAAGTTGTCCATTTTTGCCTCTTTTACCTTACCAGTAGTTGCGTTTTTTGCAGCTTCCAAAAACCTTAGAGAATAATGTATATAGCTTTTACGTGCTTCTTTCAGATTAGCTTTGTGGTCTTTAAACTTCTCTAGTTTATCAATTACAATTATACTACTTAAAGTTTCAAATACTGCACCTCTTTTTACCAAATTACATACTATGCGACTAGCAACTTCTATGTCCCTTTCAACTTGAAAAATCTTTAATTCACTAATTCTTCTTATTACATAATCTGTAAAATTATACTTATTCTCATAAGTATTTTCATATATATTTCCCTCACAAGTAAGATTGAACCTTACCCTAGATTTTATAGCTTCATTTACAACCTGTTCTAGCTGATTTATGTCTTGAACTTCATCTAATTTACAAAAATATTTATCTGGATCTTGCTCATCTAGTAGAAAATCTTCCCCCCATAGATTTACACTTTTGCACAAATACTTTTTTCCATTATAGTCAGCTTGTGTTTTTTTACGAAAAGTTCCATAAATAACATCATCAGTTAAAAAGCACTCTTTAATATTAAGGTGGGGGTTATTAACTGCAAATTCTATTGGGGTTTTACCTTTTTTATCCTTTATATCAAGATTAGCTCCTTTCCTTAGAAGCAATTTGATAATTGTATCACAATGACCAGAACGAGTAGCATAATGCAAAGGCGTCCTTCCTGTGTCGTCCTTTTCATTAGGATCAGCACCTGAATTCAACAGTAAATCTATGCATTCTTCTGAATTGCTACATTCCATACTTGATAGAATATGCAGTATTGTCAGTTTAGATTCTCCTCTTTTAAGGTTGAGAATGGTTTTTAGATCTTGATTACTTTTATGATCTAGTAAAAATTTTTTAATTTTTTCAACATCGTTCTTATAATCCTTATAAGTAACATGTGGAAAGTCTTTAAAAGTACTTAAGAATTTTTTATTCAATTCCTTCTGACTCTCTGTTAAGTTGGACATGTCAACAAGCCACGTAGATATCAGCTTGCCAAATGCACTTCTTTCGACAACATCCGTTAAGGAGCAGTCATTGCGAAGTAGCAACGAGTATTTAATCAATTCATATTCATCATCTTCTTGTTGCTGTGTTTCTTCTTCTTTCTTAGAGTGCTTAAAATCATTTTTTATTAATTCAATCAAAAGCTTTAATGTGTTAAAACTTTTATGTCCCAATAAAGGATCTGCTTTGTTTTCAAGTAGAATTCTTGCTATTTCTGAATAGCCATTTCTAATAGCCCAGCATAACGGAGTACGCCCGTATTCATCTGCTACGTCAACATTAGCCCTTTTCTCTAATAGGAGTTCTACTATTTCTTCATGTCCATTGATAGTAGCACAATGCAAAGGAGTACACCCATTTTGATTTACTGCATCAACATTAGCCCCCTTGTCTAATATGAGTTCTACTATCTCTTTATTTTCATTGTGAGCAGCACAATGCAAAGGAGTAAACCCATTTTGATCTGCTACATTAACATTAACCCCGTTTGCTATGAGAATCTCTACCACTCCTATACTGCTACTTGCAGCAGCAAAGTGTAAAGTATTCCATCCATCTTGATCTGCTGTATTAACATTACCCCCTTTTTTTATTAAAAGCTCTGCTATCTTTACAAGATCATTTCTAGCAGCTATATGTAACAATGTACTTTGATCATCGAATGTATAATTTATGTTAAATCCATTATCTTGCCACTTTTTATACGTGTCTGGATCTTCTTTTTCCAATTCCTCTTTTACCCTTTCGATTATATTGTTCTCATTTAAGTCACTTATTGTCCTTAATATTTTTAACAACCGTTCATATTCCATAATTCTACCTCAAACTATTTGTTTTTGTACTATAGCTAAAAAAAATTATTGATCCATAATAAAATAACCAACACCAGAGTAAGTGGTTTGCTGCTAACATATTTAAAAATGTTATGAACTTAATAAGAGAAAAAAATACCCCTGTAATGGAGCAATATTTAAATTTGAAAGCTCAATACACGGATCATCTATTGTTTTATAGACTGGGCGATTTTTATGAATTGTTTTTCGATGATGCTATTAAAGCTGCGAAATTGCTGAATATAGTGCTAACCAAGAGGGGCAATTCAAATGGGCAAGAAATACCAATGTGTGGAGTGCCAGCACACAGTAGCGAATCTTACCTACACAAGTTAATAGATTTAGGATTCAAAGTAGCAATCTGTGACCAATTAGAAACTGTTGATGAAGCAAAAAAGAGGGGCTATAAATCCATAGTAAAGCGTGATGTAGTGCGAGTTGTAACTCCAGGTACAATTATAGCAGATTCACTACTGGAGGATAAAAGCAATAATTATCTCGCATCCATAGTTGAACAAAATGACGAATATGCTATTAGTTGGCTTGAATTATCGACGGGAAAATTTTTTCACACTTTAACGAGTTTGAAAGCTCTAGATAGTGATTTATTGCGTATATCACCAAGAGAATTATTAATTTCTGAAAAATTCACTGAGGATGAAAAAATTAGATCGATTTTAAAAAATTATAAAATATCAATTACGCAACACGCACAGAGCTTTTTTGAGTATAGTAAATCTCACAGAACATTATGCGAGTTTTATAAAATCAGGGAACTTGGGAGTATAGGAAATTTCAGCAAAGTAGAAATCATGGCGTGTGGTGCACTGCTTGAATATGTCAGAGTAACGCAAAGGGGTTCCATTCCAAGGCTTGAATTCCCAAAAACCTATAAGCAACAAAATTTCATGCTTATTGATGCTTCAGCAAGGAGAAATCTTGAGTTGTTTTCAACTCAATTTGGTGAAAAGAAAGGTTCACTAATTTCAGTTATTGATTACACAGTAACAGCCTCTGGTGGACGCCTGCTCAAACAAATGCTCGCTTCACCCCTTGCTTGCTCCAAGGCAATCAATTTGAGGCTCAGCACCGCTCAATTTTTTGTAAATAATCATGAGCCACGCAAAAAAATACGAGAGATATTATCTAACATTCCGGATATTGAAAGGTCTTTATCGCGCTTAATACTAGGGCGTGGTTCACCAAAGGATATGAACCTATTGAAAATAGGCCTAGGAAAGACTTTAGAATTGTCTGAGTTCTTATGTAAAATTGAATCAGGTGAAAATGTATCTCTCCCACAACAATATGTCATCCAAACTGAGATCCAGCCAGCGTCACGCGCTAAATCAGACGAGAGTGAACTAAGCACAATACATAAAAGCCTTGGCAATCATAAAGACCTATTTGAACTGTTAAATAGTGCTATACTCGATAATAACCTCAGTTCCGTGAAAGAAGGAGGATTTATTCACTCAAAATACAACTCAGAATTATCTGAGTTATCCTACATATTAAATAATAGTAATAAATTAATAACCAAACTCCGTGAATCTTATCGCGACCTAACTGGCATTGCTGCACTCAAAATATTACACAACAATATACTTGGTTATTACGTTGAAGTGTCGGCAAATCACAAAATAACTTCGGATATATTTATTCATAGGCAAAGCTTAGCAAATAGCATGCGCTACACTACTAATGAATTGAAAGAACTAGAAAATAAAATTCTTACGGCACGTGATGCTGCAATCGGCTTAGAAATGAAAATTTTTAGTGAACTGTGTAGTGAAGTCGCTAAAGAATCTGAAAAAATTGCTCTTGCTGCAAATGCTTTGGCAAAACTTGATATTAGAACCGCGTTTGCAGAGCTTGCAGTGCAAAATAATTACGTAAAACCCATCATTGATGACAGCAAAGAGTTCAATATCTGTAGCGGAAGACATCCAGTGGTTGAAGTTAACGATAAATTCATTGCAAATAGCATCAATTTAGCTGGTATACATCTAATTACTGGTCCTAATATGGCTGGAAAAAGCACTTTCTTGAGGCAAAACGCTCTCATTGCAGTTTTAGCTCATATGGGGTCATTTGTGCCAGCAGAGAGTGCGCATATTGGAGTGATTGACAAGATATTCAGCAGGGTTGGCGCAACGGATAATATAACAGCTGGTTATTCTACCTTCATGGTAGAGATGATCGAAACAGCAACGATAGTAAATCAGGCAACAGATCGTTCCTTGGTGATACTTGATGAAATTGGTAGGGGCACAGGGGTATATGATGGATTATCTATTGCACAGGCGGTGATTGAACACATTCACAACATAAATAAGTGCCGCGCCATTTTTGCAACTCATTATCATGAATTGACTAAAGTAGGTGAATACTTAGAAAATGTGAAATGTTTTTGTATGAAAATAAAAGAATGGAAAGGAGAAGTCATCTTTTTACATGAAGTAATTGAAGGCATTGCAGATGAGTCATATGGAATACATGTAGCAAAACTTGCTGGTTTTCCTGATTCTGTTTTAAACAGAGCAAGAGAAGTATTTGAGGAGCTAAAGGCTTGAGGAAAGTAACATTATATTACTCCACAATTATGGAGTTTTAGTAATCTATGGCGCTTTAATTTTAGTCAGCTTTCTGAGCAGCTAAATTAACGTAGCATTGATCTATTGCCACATTGGTCAAGATTCCAATTCCACCACCTACAACTGCACCTACAGCTCCTAATGCTAGTTGGGTACCAATTCCAGCAGAAGACCCAATGATTAATGGAGCAAGAAAATATAATGCTAAAGCGCAAGGTACTGCAGCTACAGCTACAACAGCAAGTTTTCTTGGACAAAAATTTTCTGATTCATTAGAACTAGGAGTAGGTATTAGTGATGCTTTTACTAGATTTTGTCTACTGTTGTGATCTAAAAGGCCACTCACTGTTCTCATTATAGGACGGGTAGAGTGGTCACCAGTCAAGTAAATTCTATCTCCCACTATATCATGAAGCTCTTTAACTTGAGCTTTATATTCATCCCAATAGTTTGATAACTCTTGTTGATCATTGAGAAGATCTGGTTTATTTGAAGTTGTTAACCAGTGTGAGTCATGTTCCAAAATATATCGAATTGTAGCTCTCCCTATATCTATATGCCCTTCAGTAATTGCATACTTTAAAACACCTTCTGCTTTTTCCCTTCCAACATTAAGATCAGCACCAGCTTTTATCAATAATTCTACTATCTTTGGAGAATTATGAAATATAGCAATATCTAAAGGGACCATCTCATTACAATCTTTGATATTTAAGTTTGCTTTGTGTTCTATTAAATAACTTATAAATTTTAAGATTTTATCAGATTTTTGATCGTCTATGTCTTTATGTCTGTAATATATTCTAATTGCAAAATTCAACGCAGTTTGACCCTTTAACGCACTACCACCAATAATTAAGTTCTGATAGCTTTTTACCTCTTGATTTATTAAGTTAACATCCACACCGTTTTCTATTAAAGCCTTAGCTCCTTCGAAATTGCCTTGTGCAGTTTGCAGATGAAGTAAGTAACGACCAAGATGATCAGTTGCATTAGGATTTGCACCTTGTTCAATCAAATACCTTGCAATTTTATCATTAAATTTGTGATCATAAGTTGCAGATTCTAGTGGCTCAGGATTTTGCGATAACTAATCTTTAGCTATTAAGCTGTTAATCTGACAGATTGATTTTACTGACTCTAAATCTCTTTTTTAACTGCCTTTGTGACTGCAGCGCTAAAG
Organism: Wolbachia endosymbiont (group B) of Germaria angustata; assembly: GCF_964026725.1. NCBI lineage: Bacteria > Pseudomonadati > Pseudomonadota > Alphaproteobacteria > Rickettsiales > Anaplasmataceae > Wolbachia > Wolbachia endosymbiont (group B) of Germaria angustata. The sequence goes on along the minus strand of NZ_OZ034691.1, from coordinate 761,159 downwards.
CTTATACCCTTTTCTATTAGATATTCGGCCATTTTGTTATTAGTAGAACACTTTAATAAATTTGTACCGCTTTGGGAATTAACCTCAGTGACAACATCTCGAATAATGGAACTATTTTCCTCAAAAATTGACTTTACTTTTTCTAAATCATTTTTGGTAACAGTGTCAACAAGATCTTTTATTACAGCATTCACCCTCTCTTTTTTAGCTAAAATTTCTTTTAATTCTTCAGGGTTCATAAATACACCTCAACACACATAATAAAAAAGTATATCTAAATCAGAATTGCTTGTAAAGGATCTTTAGATATTATCTTGCCCAAAGGTTAATTTATTTTATAATCTTTTTGTATTCTAGAAATTTCAATTAAATGAACTGTTATAAAACTCACGAGTGTAATGAATTAAGGAAGAATGATGTAGAAAAGGAAGTTATTCTCTCTGGTTGGCTGTATCGCAAACGTGACCATGGTAACCTAATCTTTGTTGATTTAAGAGATTTTCATGGGATTACTCAGTTGGTATTCAATAACGATAAAGATTTTTTTGATGAAATTTCGAATTTAAAATCAGAAAGTGTGATTACTGTCACAGGAATAGTCAAAGCTAGAACTGAAGATACGGTAAATAGCTCTATTTCCACAGGAGAAATTGAAGTTATAGTTAGTAATTTACAAGTTGAATCTGAAGTTGAGTTCCACTGTGATGAAGAAATAGCAAAAGAAGAAAGGAGTATATTAGCAAGTATCGCCGGTGAGCAAGAATACCCAGAAAACATGAGATTTAAATATCGTTTTCTTGATTTAAGACGTGAAAAGGTTCGTAATAACATTATTCTACGTTCACAGATCATTTCAGAGCTCAGGAGGCTCATGATAGAGCAAGGATTCTTAGATATTCAAACTCCCATACTTACTGCCTCTTCTCCTGAAGGAGCACGTGATTATTTAGTGCCAAGCAGACTCAATCCTGGTAAATTCTATGCATTACCACAAGCTCCACAGATTTTTAAGCAGTTGCTTATGGTTTCAGGGTTTGATAAATATTTTCAAATTGCACCTTGTTTTCGTGATGAGGACGCAAGGGCTGACCGTTCTCCTGGGGAGTTTTATCAGCTAGATCTTGAAATGTCTTTTGTAACTCAAGAAGATATATTTCAGGTTATTGAATCTACCTTATATAAAGTGTTTGCCAAATTTTCTCGTAAATCAGTTGATAAAGATTTTCCACGTATTACATACAAAGACGCAATGCTCAAATACGGTTCTGATAAACCAGATCTGCGCAATCCACTATTGATCAGGGATGTAACAGAAATTTTCCGTAATTCAGAGTTCAATATTTTCAAAAGCAATATTGAGCGAGGTATGGTAGTCAGAGCCATTCCTGCTCCCAAAACAGCGGAGGAACCACGCAGCTTTTTTGATAAAAAAATAGAACATGCGCAAAAAGAATTAGGTGCTAAAGGTCTTGGGTATATAACATTTGATAAGGACGGCATTGCAAAAGGACCAATTGCTAAATTTCTTGATGACAATAGGTTAAATTCTATAAAAGAAATAACAAATGTAAAGCCAGGAGATAGTGTATTTTTTGCTTCTGATAAGGAAAATGAAGCAGCAATAATTGCAGGGAAAGTTCGCTCTCTCTTAGGATCACAACTAGGTCTTATAGATAACAATATCTTTAGGTTTTGCTGGGTCATCGATTTTCCATATTTTGTATATGATGATAAAAGCAAAAAAATAGATTTCTTTCATAACCCATTTTCCATGCCACATGGTGGCTTGAAGGATTTAGAAGACAAAGATCCACTAGATATCCTTGCTTATCAATATGATCTCGTTTGCAATGGAATAGAGCTTTCAAGTGGGGCGATTCGTAATAACAAACTAGATATTATGTACAGAGCTTTTGCCATTGCAGGCTACAGTAAAGAGGAAGTTGATACAAAATTTGGCGCGCTTGTGCGTGCATTCAGGTTTGGAACGCCACCTCATGGTGGAATAGCGCCAGGGGTTGATAGAATGGTTATGCTACTTGCAGATGAGCCGAATATTCGTGAAGTAATCTGTTTTCCTATGAATCAGCAAGGAGAAGATGTTCTAATGGGCGCTCCTTCTAAAGTAGATGATAAGCATTTACGTGAATTATCCTTGAAGGTTATTGAATAAAAATTTTTATAGCGGAGTGTGGTAAACTAGAAGTTATGAACGATATTCAAAAAGCAATACTATCAAGTATAATCTGCAATATGATTATATGGTATGAAATAACTCTGTTTGGAGTTTTGACGCATATAATAAGTGACGTTTTTTTTTCATCAGAAAGCGACTACATAAAAAAAATCAAATTCCTTGGCAGTTTTGCAATTGGCTTTGGATTTAGACCACTTGGTGCGTTTATTTTTGGTTACATTGGAGATAAGTATGGCAGGAGGAAAATTTTACTGACTTCCGTAATATTAGCTTCGATATCGTCTACTGCAATTGCGGTTATACCAAGCTTTAGAGAAATAGGAATATTTTCTCCTATACTGCTTCTGTTTTGTAGGATAGTACAAGGAATGGCAGCAGGTGGAGAAACAAGTGTTAACTCTGCTTTTTTAATAGAGCATTCAAGCGATAAAAAAAATCTAGGATTCTTAGGGAGCATGAAAGCGTTTAGTGGTGCTCTCGGTTCTATCACATGCTTTGTAATGATAGCTATTTGCAAAAAGTTTACAGGTGAAAATTATGAAATTTGGGGCTGGAGGTTGCCCTTCTATTTCTGCTTCATTATGGGCATAATAGGCTTTTTAACAAGATATATAATGGAAGAGAGCTTAGCATATAAAATTCATGATCAAAATAGAAGCTTATCTGATTCTCCATTTTTAGAATTAATCAAAACCTACAAAAAAGCATTTATATTAGCAATTGGGCTTGGTATCGCTCAAAATGCAATCGTTTATTCGGTAATAATGTTTTATAACATATCTGTAAAAGCGCTTACTCTGTCAGGTATTGATATTAAAAATGTAGTAAGGATTATAGTTGAAATTACATTTGGAACGTCCGCAGTGCTATTTGCAATACTGTCTGATAAAGTTGGAAGAAAAAATGTAATGATTCCTACATTAGTAGCTCTAGCTTGCGCTGGTTTGCCGGTACTTTCGCTATTATCAAATGATAACCACTATATTGTCACGCTCTCTTTTCTGTTGATAAGTGTGCCGATAGGTGCATCTTTTGGAATATATAATTCTCTTGCCTGCGAGTTATTTCCAACAAAAGTTAGGTGCACCGGCTTTAGCCTCACACATAACATATCTGCAGGTATTTTTGGCGGCCTTTCTCCATCGGTATGCATGTGGCTTATAGAAAAAACCGAAACAAAACTTGCTGCAGGGATTTACCTTACTGTTTGTGCATTGATTAGCCTAATATCTGTACTTCAAATTAAAGCCAAAGACAAAAAAATTGATTGGTGAAATCGCTTTAGTCAAAAGATAGCGCTTCAATAGATTTTTCGATATGTTGAGGGATAGGAGCAGTAATAGTGACTTCTTTATTATTTAGCAATTTTAAAGACAAAGAATATGAATGTAGGTGAATCTGATTTGCTACTCCATCAATAAAAGCTTTTTTACCGCCATATTTACCGTCACCAAGAATAGGACAATTTATATGAGCTAAATGTGCACGTAATTGATGAGTTCTGCCAGTAATTGGTTGTAATTTTAAATAAGCAACATTATGTTTTAACCTTGCTATAATTGAAAAATGCGTAGTGGCATTTTGAGGTGAATCTTCATCAACGACTACTTTTTCTTGCCCTGAAATATATTTTTTCACCAACGGGTAGTCTATTGTTCCATTATCTTTGCTCGGTATACCAAAAGTTAATGCTAGGTAAGTTTTTTTTATCCTCCGTCCTTTAAATTCTTCCATAAGGTATTTGGCAACGCTGGCATTGCGTGCGAATATTATTACTCCGCTTGTATCCCTATCCAGCCTGTGAACAATTTTAAATATTTCTCTCTCTCTTATTTGGTCAAGTAAATCACTAATGCTAATTTTTACCTTTATGCCGCCTTGAACAATGACCCCTGCGGGTTTGTTTATAGCTAGTATATATTCGTCTTCATATAATATGTTCTCTCTTAGTAGATTCACTAACTTTTCATTATATTTGCAGTCAGAATTAGTGTTCTCAATATAGTCTAAGTATCTTATCATTATAGTTTGCCCAGAGCTTACCCTATCGCTGGATTTTGCCGTGCAATTATCAACCTTGATTAATCCTTTCCTTAAAGACTTCTCAATTGCAGATTGTTTCAAATTGGGAAAAATTCTTCTAATGTACCTATCGAGCCTAACGTTATTGTCTTCTACTAATATGGTTTTGATACCTTCTGACATCTTACTTATAAAAATTTTATTGTGTAAACTAAAATCTAATATACCTAATGTACTTCTCAGTTTCAGCTACTTGCATCGAGTGCTACGTGCTGGAATTTAGAGGATTATTTAACTATTTATAACGGCTTCATATTTTCCTACAGCTGAGTAAAGTGGTAACAATGATAGTTTCTCGATCATAGAGAGGTGAGTATTAGGCTCTTTAGTACTAGGGCCTGGACACGCTTCAGTGTTAGGCCCTAACTTCATACACTCAATGCCGTTAGCTAAAGATGTTACTCTTCTTACATTAACATTTTTAGTGCGATATGACCACCTGCAAGGACTATGTAATATTTGTTCTTTTACTCCATCCATTTCAGCTGAACACGCTTTAGTGTTAGTCTCTAACTGCACACATTTAATGTGGTCAGTTATAAATGCTACTCTTTTTTCATTAAGTTTATCGTTATACTGTAATTGTTCAATTTGATTAGCTTGATCTCTTATCATAAATTCAAAGCTGATAGATGGATGTAATTCTATTTCTCTCAACATATATGATGCTATGTGTTGCACTTTCATTAATGCTTTGTTTCTAAGTATACTTGATTCTAAGTTAAGCCGCGTAAGTATATCTAGTGCTCTTTGTTCTGCTTCCACTAGAAGATTACTTATGCCTTGATGTTCAGCTAAATCTCTTACAGTTTCACCGCAGTGATCAGGCAATAAAGTACTTGCGCCATAACATAGTAAAGTCATTACTACTATCCAGTGTCTATGTTCGAAAGCATAAGCTAAAGGAGATTGCCCTGAGCTATCCTGTGCATTAACATTTGCTCCATATAAAATTAAGGTCCTTACTACTTCCGCATGGCCACCTTTGGCAGCTTTATGTAAGGCAGTTGATTCTAAATCGTCACGTGCATTAGCATTTATTCCAGATTCTAATAGAGCATGTACCATTAGTGTATCACCATGTCCGGCAGCACAACGTAAAAACTCAGCTACCATCAATTTCATCACATCCTTCCATATTCCAAGTTGTATTATAGTAGTTATTGCTTCTAGATAATTATATGGACAAATAGAAAGTAATATTTTCTGTGGATCATTTGTCTCAATACTTGCTCCATGGGCTATTAGATAATTCATTACTTTTCTATTGCCTTTTGCGGCAGCACAATTAAAAGGAGTCCATTCCCATGCATCCTTATGGTTAACATTTGCTTCATAGTTTATTAAGAGCTCTACTGCTTCCACATTATCATTCGTAGCAGCAATATGTAAGGGAGATCGCCCAATTAACTTATCCTCTATATCAACACTTGCTCTACATCGTGATGTGACCTGTAATAGGATCTCTAATATTAATGTATCATTCTTTGCAGCAGCCCAATATAAAGGACTCCATCCAAATACATCTACTATCTCAATATTTTCAACAATATTCTTATCATTTTTTATTATACAATTCACCATTGCTTCATCAACATTTGCAACAGCAATATGTAAAAGAGTAAGTTTAAGCGCTCCATTCTTCTTAACATCTGCTCCATTCTCCATTAAGTACTTTGCTACTTCTTCATGGCCATTAGCGGCAGCCTTATATAAAGCAGTCAATCTCGCTAGATCCTCTGCATTAACATCTGCATTATTTTTTACTAAGATTTTTGTTATTTCTATATCGCCATTTACAGCTGGCTGATATAAAGTAGTTCGTTGAGATGAATCCAACTGATTAACATTTGCCCCTTTTTCTATTAGCTTGCGTGCTACTTCTGTGTTCCTATCTTCAACAGCCCAATGTAAAGCAGTCCATTCGGAAAACGGACTTGGTGCATTAATATCGATTCCTTTTACTTTAAGCATAGCATTTATTAAATTGTTCAGCTTAAAATCAATAGCTAAATACAATAACGTGTATGAAAAGCGTTCATGCAAACAATCTACTTTAAACCAATGATTTACATCAAACTTATTTTTCTCCCACTCTCTATACACATTTTTACTTGCTCTCTTTAGTGCCTTTAGTGTCTCTAATATCTTTCCTACATCTAGCATCACTGGTACCTTTTCTGAGATCTTTCGTGCATTTAGCATATCCTCTAGCGCCACTGCTTTTGATTCTTCTAATGTCTCTTGTACACCTAACCTTTTTAGCATTCTTTTTACCATCTGTTGCGCATTTGATACCCTTGACTCCTTTAGTATCTTTTTTGCTTCTTCTTTTGTCTGCGGTACATTTACTACCTTTAGTCTCTTTTTTAATGGCTCTTGTGTCTCTTGTACTCTTGGAATCTTGCTTGATACTTCTAATCCATGCGATATCTCTTCTAACATTCTTGATGTTTCTGCTTGCCCTAGTATCTTTATTTCCTTTAATAGCTCTTTTATTCTTTCAATTACATTGTCTTTACTTAAATTTACCTCTTGATCAATTACACCTAATATTATGTTCCACTGTTCATATGTCATTACCATAGCTTTACCTCATACTATAGAGTATTTTTTGATGCTATATATTATGGTAGAATAGTCAACGCATTTTCCATAGCGTAACTTGAGAGTCTAAAAGGACTGTTATTAACTTACAGAAAACCGAGCTTGCCTGAAACCACTTAATTGATTATAATCATAGGTTTTAAGTCAGTAAAATGACAGCTTTTTTTCCTTTGGTTATTTTTTTAATCTTATACCTTGGAAGTGGTGTCTATTTTTCCTTTATTGGAATTGATAATCCGCTTCGCCAAGTTTCACCGGTAATTTGCCTACTACCGGCGCTATTTTTTGCTGTTGCATGCAGTGCAGGTAAAATTCAACGTAACATCGATACTGTCATCGAGGGTATGGGAGATAAAAACATCCTTACTATGTGTTTAACTTTTCTATTTTCTGGAGCATTTTCTGTGGTGACTCAATCAATTGGTAGTGCAGATACTGTTGCTGATTTAATTCTCAATTTCCTTCCAGCAAGATTACTACTGCCTGGAGTATTTTTGGCTTCCGCTTTTATATCAACTGCAATTGGTACGTCTATGGGAGTTGTTGTATTAATGGTACCAATAGCTGTTAACTTAGCAAAAAGTGGGGCTTTTGGTCTTGAAATAGGAACTGCAACTGTAGTTGGAGGTGCCGTATTTGGTGATAATCTTTCAATGATATCTGACACTACTATTGCATCTATTTCTTCACAGGGGGCCACGATAAAGGATAAACTTAAAGTGAATTCTAAAGTAGCATTTGTTGCCAGCATTATAACGCTTGTCTATCTGGCAATTATGGCAGATAGTACAAAAATTATTCCTACATCAAATTTAGATTATTTATCAGTAATAAAGATTATTCCTTATATTTCTTTAATAATCATGGGGTTATTTGAAGTTACTACTTTAGTAACAATAACTATAAATATAATTGTTGCTAGTGTATTAGGGATGACTTTTTTTGACTATACTATCATTCAACTCTCTCATGACATATATAAAGGTTTCAAAAAAGTAAACGAGATAGTAATATTTGCTCTATTTATTGGCGGATTGATTCATATAATGTACAAGCAGGGTCAAAAGGCATTACACAAACTTATCGATGAAAGCAATATCACAAAAACTAAAGCTGAATTTGTAATAGCGGGCATAGCATCTATGTTTACTGTTTTAGTTGCTAATAATACCATTGCTATTTTATTAAGTGGCGATATTGCAAAAAGGCTCGCGCAAAAGCATAATATTCCGTCATACCGTAGTGCATACTTGTTAGACATTTTTGCTTGCGTTACAAAAGGCATTTTGCCTTATGGTTCCCAGCTGCTGCTAGCAGGTAGCATTGCTTCTGTCTCACCTATTTCTTTGTTAACACAAGTTTATTACTGCTTTATTTTAGCAGCAGTTACAGTAGGTGAAATAATCATCAATGGCAGACGTTGCGCGGCTACAACTTAATGTACGAAGATTTCTCTTCATATTACATTTTTGTGCTCATAAGAAACGAGTTGCCATTTTCATCAGCTACTTGGATAATAGATATATTCACAAAATTGTTCCATTTTTCTCAATAGGTTTTGGTTTTCTTTTCCCCTTATTAGCAGAGCATAAAACTTAGCTTTTTAATAAATCTCATTTTAACTCCAATACACTAACTATGAAACAATCTATATTGCCATCAAAAACGGAATTTATATTGCCAACTTCATGTCCAGTCCTTAAATCCTTTACCATTTGATATGGATGCATAACATACGATCTGATCTGACTGCCCCAACCTATATCGCATTTCTTGCCATATTCTTCGGCCATTTTCTGTTCTTTTTTTTCCAATTCAATTTGATATAAACGTCCTTTAAGTAGTTTAAGTGCTTCATCTTTATTTTTATGTTGAGAACGACCATTTTGGCATTGAGCTACAACGCCTGTTGGAATATGCGTAATACGTACCGCGCTTTCAGTCTTATTTACATGCTGACCACCTGCTCCAGAAGCACGGTAAGTGTCGATCTTTAAATCCTTTTCATCCACAACAGTATCTATTGAATCTTCAATCACTGGAGTTACTCCTACACTTGCAAAACTGGTATGACGTTTACCATTTGCATCAAATGGTGATATTCTAACCAATCTATGAACTCCACTTTCGCTTTTTGCCCACCCGTAAGCTTTTTCTCCGATGATCTTTATTGTTGTAGATTTTATACCAACTGCATCACCATCTAATTTTTCTACAACTTCAACTTTAAAATTGTGATAAATTTCTGCCCATCTTGTATACATGCGCATGAGCATCTCAGCCCAATCATTGCTCTCTGTTCCACCAGCTCCTGAGTGGATTTCTAAAAAGCAGTTATTGTTATCTGCTTCACCAGTAAATAAAGATTCTGTCTCTTTAAGTTTGATTAATTTCTCTAGCTTTACTAACTCACCTTTAACTTCAGAAAAAAATTCTTCATCATTCTCATCAATAGCAGATTTCATCAAGCTGATAGCATCGTTGTAATCGCTTTCTAGCTTTGAAAACGATTCTATGTCATGCTTAATTTTAGAGCGTTCTTTTAAAATTTCTTGTGCTTTTTGATTGTCTTGCCACAGATTATCATTCGATGCTTGAGAATCCAGCTCTTCAAGACGCAACTTCAATTTTTCTATGTCAAAGACACCTCCTGATAAGAGAAATACTTTTATTTAAGCCTTGAAAGTATTCAAGGATTTCTGGATGGGTTTTCATTATACTTTAGACTTTAATATATTTATTATCACTAACAATAACAGCAAACAAAATAGAAATTTAACCATATAATAGTTAATTCAAAATAATTTTATTATACTTGAATGTTCAATAAAATCAAGTGTGTATATTTATTAAAAAAATAAGGTAAAGTAATGAATATTAAAACAAGTTCTCATTATGGTTTAGACAAAAAAGCTATTGATGATTTAATAGAGTCTCTCGATAATCAAGAATTAGAGAATGTTCGTAATATTGTAAAAACGATAGATAGCGTTCAGTTAGCTTATTTTTTATCTACTTCGATCAGTGATCACAGGGAGAAATTAGTTAATATCCTCGATCAACATTTGTTAAGTGATGCCTTAGTACATGTAGTACCAGATTTACAAGTAGAGATCATAGAAATATTGGGAATAGAAAATACAGCAAAGTTACTAATGCTTCTTGATATAGAAGACATAGTAGCTATAGTGAAAGATTTAGATAGAAAGTCTATAGAAAATATACTTAACTACTTACCCAATGCAACTCAAAAATTAGTAGAGGAATTGTTATCATACCCAGAAGAAAGTGCAGGAAGGTTGATACATAAAAATATGGTTATAGCTCCATATTATTGGACGATAAATCAGCTAATGGAATTCTTGCGCAATTATAAAAAAATACCAGAAATATTTTACCAAATCTTCATCATTAACTCGAAATTAGAACCTATAGGTAGTTTCAACTTCAATAAGGTAATATCTCACTCAGGAGAAACAATAATAAAAGAGATAATGAGTCAAGATATAAAAATAATTAAAACTGGAATGGACCAAGAAGAAGTAGCAAGAATATTTAAAGATTACTCTCTATTATCAGCTCCAGTAGTAAATAAGAGTGGTAAAATTATCGGTGTAATCCTTATTGAAGATGTAATCAAAATTGTTCAGCAAGAAGCAGAAGAGGATGTACTTAAAATAAGCGGTGTATCATCTAAATCTGATATAAATGCTCCTATACATAAAACTATAATTAAAAGGCTACCTTGGTTATTATTTAACCTCTTAGCTGCAACAATATGTTCTATAGTAGTTGGCTTTTTCGATAACGTAATAGAAAGTTTTATAGTACTACCAATAATTATGCCAATAATTGCATCAATGAGCGGAAATGCAGGATCCCAAACAGTAACACTAACTATCCGGGCAATCGCAACAAAATATCTAACTGAGCAAAATGCAAAAAGAATACTGATGAAAGAATTTTTAATAGGTCTTATAAATGGAGTGATTTTATCTACAATTTCGCTCGTAGTATTAGCAATAAGGTTCCATAGTTTAAAAGTAGAGATCATTTTCGTGGTTTCCATGATTGTAATGTCGATTATTGCAACATTTATCGGCACTTTCATTCCTATAATGCTTCATCGTTTAAGATCCGATCCTGCTGTTTCGTCTTCAATCTTAACATCAGCAACAACTGATATTCTCTCAGCTCTTATATTTTTTGGTCTAGCCACGATCTTTTTATAAATAGCTGAATCTTGCTATATAAAAAAATTGCTTTACCAGCAACGTTATCATTACTCACAGATACATTGAAGAAGAAAAATAACAGTTGATAAAGAAATAAAAGTACATGAAACTGAGCTGCTTTAGTTTTAAAATAAAAACTAAAATGCTAAAGTATGCAAAAAAATTCTTGCTTTGCTAGATCTTTTTAGCTACAATGCAGTCTAACGTAATGAAAACATGGGGTGTGAGTTAGATGCATTGTATTATGTATATCACTCAGAAAGCAATTCTCGATTTTTTAAGAATATATCTATTTTAGTCAGAAGTCAAAAGAAAAGCACACTGTTACTCAGCAATTAAAGTTACTTAGGATTACCGTAAGGTTTCTACAGCAAATTGGTTTGGTACAGCTGCATAAGAATCAAATGTTGAAATCAATCTTCAGAAAAGAGGTTTACGACAAAACAATCAAAATATGAATATTAAAATATAGGCGGTTTTATGTTAGGTAAAGAAAATATAGGAGAACAAGTAGCAGATAATCAAATGGATTATGTAGATGCTGGATCAGCAATAGTTGATTATGAAAATATATTATCTAGTGAAGAACTTCAGTGTGGACGAAGTCAAGAGAGCCCTAGAGTAACAAGATCTTCATCTATAGGCAGCAGTAGTACATCGACTGATGATGAAGAAATGTTTAGCTGTATAAGCATTACAAGTGATGAAATAGTGAAAAAAGCAACTTTTTTTTTGTTAAGACTTTTATTAAAGAATTCGAGGAAAAACTATCTGAATGTTCTAAAGAAGCAAAACCAGGTTCAAAAGTACGTAAAACAGGTAAAGTAGTAGCTAAGGTTGTATCAACTGTGGGTAATTATATTCCACCAAGTGTGGAGAAAGTAGGTACTTCTCAAGTTATGGAGTGTATGAGTTTTATTTCTACAAACCAACATAGGAAAAAAGCAAAAATATTTTCTACAATAGTTGTGCCTTCAGAAGGTAACTTAAGAAACATTTTAATAGAAGCTGGCTTGGAAATTTTTCAAAGTTTTGAGGAGCAATTCACTAAAATTGTGGATACTAATCAGTTGTCTTGTAATAGGGGGATTGAGAAGTTAGCAATGGATACTGTATCCAGAGTAATAAATTACACTACATCTTGCAACGAGAAAGGAGAATTTCCCAATCTTCACATAACTAAAGGTGTTATTTTAGGTAAATCAAAAAGAAAGTACCCGTTTACTACACGTACTGGACATCAAGTAAAAGATAAACAAAGTGGTGAAATGTTGATGACTTCAGAGTTATATGAAAAGGTGGGAATAGAGAAAGCAGAGGGTGAGATTATTAAGTATTATCAATTGAAGTAGCATGACTTTGCTGAAAAATACGGCTATCGGCTTCCCTTTACGTGGGAATTAGAAAATTGGGAAGAGTTAGAACAAAAATATGTACTTAGTGAAACATCTAAAAAAAGAGAGTATGTGCGTATTTTAGATGAGGAAAAAAAGAAAGGATTGGCTAGTAGTATATTAAAAGAGATCAATGAAAACGATTCAGCAAAAAAAAGGATATACAAGAATTGCGTGCAGAAATCAGAAATTTACGAATACTTCATGAAAAAGAAGGTAAAAATACATTTTCCTTTAATTTGGGCTATTTACCAGAATTCTTTATAAAAAGAAAAGTGATGTTAGATGAATTAAAAAAGAAGTTAGACAGTAAAAATCAAGAAGTGGAAATGTCACGAGTGGTCTTAATTAATGGAAGACATGGAACAGGAAAAAGTGAATTGGCTAAGAACTGCGTATATAGTAAGAAGGAAGAATGACTGGAAGAAAATTGCATGGATAGATGCTACAACATATAGTACTCTTTCACAATCATTTCGTAATTTAGCTAAAGAATTAAAAATTCCTATAGAAAATGATATGAATCTCAACAGTGTGCGAGATAGAGAAATTGAATCTATTGTCAAGGATATATATCAGGATTTTAGAGATGTAAAAAGTCTTTTTATTTTTGATAACGCCAGCAAGTATACGAAGATTGAAAAATTTTTACCATCTCATTTTCCTGATTTGTTTTTTCGTAGAGAAAAGCCTTACGTTTTAATTACTTCTCGCAACAAGAAAAATTGGAAGAAGGAAATAGAAAAGGTAGAATTAGATAATGGATTTCCTCTAGGAGAAGCAATCACATTTATTGAAAGAACCTTAGGAATAAAAGATAGGTTACAAAATTGTTATCTAGTAGAGTTAGCAGAAGCATTGGATTTTCTTCCATTAGCTTTGGCACAAGCAACAGCATGTATCAAACAAGAAAAGATTGATATGATCAAATATCTGAAACAATACGATGAAGCAATGAAAGGATCAAATCTTGATTATTTTGAGGCACAGGGTATCTCTCCAGAATTATTTACAACTTTGAAAGTTAATTTTGATAAAATAAGAAGAGAAAAAAAATATTGGGCAGCAATCGCAAGATATTGTAGCATATGTGGCTTACTTGAGTCCTAATCAAATTGACATAGAAGAAATTTTCCTCCAGAAGAAATCAGAAAAAGATAAGCAACAGATTTTGGACACTCTTGATCAATCTCATAAATTTTCAGTGATTGAGTTAGAGGAGTCAATAGCAAGGATTCATAAAGGGGTACAAAAAATAATACGAACAGAGAAAGAACAAGAAGGAACAGAAGAAGAAACTCTAAGAGTAATTATGACATCATTTTGCCTTAAAAATGTAAATCACATTATATCTGTTTGGAGTCATGTAAGTAAATATAGCAAATTAGTTAATGAATTTATTGATTCTCTTTATGATGGAGATACTGTCTTACATTTACTAGCCCAAGATGGTAATGAAGAAGTTATTAGGCTTATATTGGAGAAAATAGATCCTAATAAATTAAGTAAATTTATTAATAGCATTAATGAAGAGGGTTTTACTTCTTTAAACTATGCTACCATACATGGTCACTTAGGTACTGTTCAGCATCTTGTAAGGAAAGGGGGTGATGTAAATCTAAAGAACACAAAAGGTATGAATCCTTTGCACTTTGCTGCCTTATATGGTCACTTAGATATTGCTAAATACCTTGTAGCGCAAGGGGCTATAATAAAATCATTAAACAAAGATAGTATGTGTCCTTTGCACTTTGCTGTTATACATGGTAGATTGGATATTGTTGAATATCTTGTAGAGAAAGGAGCCAATATAAATCTATATAGCAAAGAAGGTGAGAGTTCTTTGCACTTTGCTGTTATGCATGGTCAGTTAGATATTGTTGAATACCTTATAGAGAAAGGAGCTAGTATAGATAGACAAGATGAAAAAAATATGAGACTTTTGGACTATATTGTTGTATATTCTAACTCAGAAGAAATTATTTATTATCTTGAAGATATGCACTTAGCTCCAGACTTAAAAGCACAATTACATAAAAGAAACCTAGAGACATTTGATGAACATACACTACCTAAAAAAAGAAAATTAGAAAATATAAGTGAAGCATTGCAATTTGAAGATAAAAGCACGGTTAACTTAACTCATAGGTCACCTATATCTTCATTTAACAGCGTCTCTGTACAACCTGCAAACAAGGACTTAAGACTATAATTTTACAGTAAGCTATTTAATTTTATGAGGGGAATTTCAAAAAAACAGAGAAATAAAGTAATAAATTGATATAAATTCGCGTAGAACAAGTGGTAGACCAACCGATTCCAAGAAAAACACTTCTCACTGCCCTTGGTTTTGGTTGCCGGAAGTGATCATATTATTTGAGTTTTTAATGATAAATAATATTAAGTTAATATAATTTGTTTGGAATGGTGAGATCATTTGTTATAACCTGGAGCCTACATGCATTCCAAAAGGATAATATGATTTAGAATCTTATATAGCATGTGCGTAAGCTCAGACACAACACCGCCTAAACTTACGCCAATTTTTTTGCGATTTAATATCAAAGGGAAAAATAGTTTCAGCTATTCTCTCCTAATAGAGTTAACTTTTATTAGTGAAATTGAAGGGAATTTTAAATTCTCCGTGGGATAAGCAATGACATCAAGAACACTTTTCAAGACGGTTCCTACACTGTTAATGCTACTTTTTGAACACTCAATAATGCTACCACAAGTATATTTCACACTACTTTTAACAACGCCAAACGCCGATTGCGATACATCCCAAACATGTACAGCATTATCAACAGTCGCTTTTCTCCGTGCTTCTCCTTCTTTAGAATTGTCAACATATACTCCTAATATTGATTGTCCTACTATTGCTCCTAACATCCCTCCTGTTATTCCTACTAACATCACTCCTACTATTCCTCCTGTTGCCATTGTTCCTGCTACTGCTGCTTTTGCTAACCTAGAAGCAGAATTACCTTCTTCTGAGTTTTTGTAATTTCGTACGTCAATTTCTTTCTCATCAAGTTGCTTTTTTAGGCTAGCAATCTCATTACTTTGTTGATTAAGTTGATCTTTTTTCTCAGCAATAGTGTTGTTTTTACTAATTGCAGCACATGAAAATGCAATAGTTACAAAAGAAAACACAGCATCAACAACAATAAGTGGAAGACCAACACTCAAAGCTGCAACTGGAGCTAAAAAAACAATGTAAGGAGCTACAGCAAATACTCCTGATGCCAATAAAGCCGAAGTAGCCAAAGCACCACTCACAAGATAAGGTGCATTAGCTTTATTAAATATACTTTTCATTATATACCTCTCTATAGTTAATTTATTATTTTAATAAAAATATAAATAAAGATAGAATGCAATACTTTAAATTAATTAATAAACTAGACCTGCAAATTCAAAGAAAAACAGTTCTCACGACCTTTGGTTTTTATTGTTATCAATGGTTATATTATTTGGGTTTTTACTAATGTACATTAAAGAGTTAATACTAATTCATTTGGAAATAATAGAAAAATTTATGATTATTTTGTAATTCATTAATTAAATATATTGATTAATTATTTAATTTCCTATATTATTAAAAGATTAACACTGTATTTTAAAGGTAAAAACATGGTACATTCATCTGCGCAAATATTCACAAAGTTTGATGACGATTCAAAAAAGAGAAATATAGAAGGGCTAGAAAAGACTTACTTGGGAATCTTGCTGTCAATTGAATTAAATAGCAAAACTCCTCAAGCTGCAAAGAAAATAAAAGAAAAAATAGAAAGTCTGTTGAGTAGCAATAAAGATGAAATAAATGATAAAGTAACAATACGTGAAAGAGAAATTGGTGTAACTTTAACGAAGAAGGAAGAAGGTACATACAGTGTTAAATTTGATGAAAGTGATCCTTCTTCGGTAGATATTAAAGATACGAAAGATTACACTGACGAGGATCTACTTACTTTGTACACACAGCATGAGTTAACAATCAGCAGAGATAAGAAAGGTAATCACCATTATAGTGTAACAATCAAAGGTAAAGAAAAAAGTGCAACAGTAGGTGGGCTTGGTAAAATTATAATATTTCCACAACATTTATCTTACATCAAAGAAACAATAGAACACTTAAAAGAAGGTAAGAGTCCAACTAAAGAGTTTGCGCTTGCAACAGGAACTGGAAAAACATTCATAGAACTACTTGTTGAATATTTGCCTGCTAGGCTAATGGATGTACCTTACATATCTCTAGCACCTAATGAAGATCTTGTAACACAGAAACGCGATGACTGGAAAAAAGTATTATCTGACTCCGATATTGAAGATATTGAGTTGAAAGAGATAAGCGATAATAAAGGGTGCTATATATTGAGCAGCGAAAGCTTGATGAAAAATTGGAATCAATTTCTAGAGGCAATAGGTCTTGGACAGCTTCCTGGTATTATAAAAGCTCTCAACATTGGAGACAAAAGATTTGAAATAAGAAATGGAAAAATAAATATAGATGGTAAGGATTTTGTGATTCTTGCGGATAAAATTCAGTTTGATAACAAAGAATATAAAATTCAAGGTGGTAAAGTTACAATTAATGGTCAAGAATTTGAGCTAAATACTAAAAAATCTATATCTCTGTCCTTTGATGAAGAGCACCGAGTGGCAGAGCAGGAGTTGTATAAATATCGTATGGGGCTTTTGTCTGCACTTGTGCCTACGCTGTTTTTAAGTGCAACGCCTTCAATAAGCACTCATAGAGATATTAAAGGAAATGATGGGTTACTTAAAACTCTTTCTTTGACAGATAAAATGAAGTCAGATGTATATGGAGCTTTAAATTTACAAGTTCATACCAAAGTAAAAAGTAAGGATCTAGCAAAAGAATACTCTAATGGCATTGAAGAGTATGTAGATTTTAAGCCGGAAAAAAACGATCAATATAACAATGCAAATTTAACAGACGATGAATTAAAAAAAGAAGTAGAGAATTATTTGTGTAGAAATGTTCAAAGCGTAATTAGTGAACCAGCATTGATTTTAGCTGAGTCAAATAAGCAGATAGATAATCTGAAAAAAATATTGGAATATGATAGAAACGAAACTTTACCAGAGTTTAGTGGATCGAAGATTTGTGATTTCTTACAGCGAATATTCGAACCCAAACCAGACTATAAGCTAGTAACCAAATCAAAAAAATTTACTCTTATAACAGAGCAAATTTCTAAGCAGTTCAATATTAAAAAAGAAAAAGCATCGAAAATTGTAAAAGAATGTTATGACTTCAGTGGTATTGCTGATTATTCTGTATCTCGTGTAATGCATGGAATAATTGAGAATACACTTTCATGCTTAACGGGTCTAAATAGACACGAGCTTGATGAAAAGAGGTGTGCAGATTTGAAAGGCTTAGTAAAAGAAGTTAAAGCGGCGCTAGACAATAATCATGATTTAGAAACATATGTTAAAGACCAAGGTGTTCAAAGCGATAAATTGAAGAAAGAGCTTGTTCAGCATATGAAATGTGTAATTGATGCTCTAAAAGAAAATAAAGACCCTGATTTATTCATAAGATTGATAAGAAACTGAAACCAAGATAAAAAACTTCATCTCTTGATGCCATCCAAAAAATTAGAAAAAGTCCCTGAAAAGCTAGTAGATTTACTAAGTGGCGGCAATTATGCTGTAGTAAGGGACTATCTTGAATATTATGGAGTAGAAGAAAGTAAAATAGATGAATTCTGCCAGCTAGGAAAAGAAGTAGCTGCTGAAAGAACAGAGTTTATTAATTCTTTAAGCGGGTTGAGTAAGGAAAAAAAAAGTGAGCGCAAAGAATCTACACCCCTAGGCAAAAATGAGAAAAATCTACTTGAAGATCTTGGGGAAGTACTTGGAATGACATTAAAAAATGGTAGTAAGCTGACTTATTACTGGTTGACCAGCCCTTTGTATTCTTGTAATAGAAAAGAATATCCATTAGAAGCACTAAAAGATTTTTGTTACGAAAATAAGCACAAAGTAAAATTAGAAAATTTAAATCGCTCAGCCAATTTATCTGCGGCAGATCTTAAGAGTAAGCTTTCAGACTATATAAGTGGCCAACCATTAGAAGAATTAGAGCTTGTAAAAAAGAAATTGTCCCTGAGTGATAATCAAAGCGTATGTGAAGATCTAATTAACCTAGATACATATCATGCTAAGGAACTCAAGAAAGCAAGAACTGAGAAGGATGATTTTTCTATCAACTATCATAAAAAAAGAATTTTAGAAGACTTAAACCAGAAACAATTAGCTCAGTTAGCAATTGACAATTTATCAGAAGATGAGCTAGAGGATTTATATAAGGGTTTATTGAAAGAAGAAAAGGATTATCATGCTTTGTGCCGCATGGGATTAGTTGGTAATGATGTAAATCCTACCAAAGTACAGGGATATAATGATATTAATTTACAACATGTTGGAATGTTAATAGATCCAACATCTACTGATCTCAACAAGCCTGCACAACTTATTCAAGCTCCAGGTAGACTTAGATGCCTAAATTCTAATAGACACTCTACATTCTTTTGCTATTCGAGTGGTGAATTGAGCTTTGACATAAACCTACTCAAAAAAGGAGATTATATTGATGCCTACAATAAATCAGTAGTAAGATTATCAAATCAACAAGCTTATGGAAATAAACTTGCAACGGAGATAATAGGTTATATTAATCGGGAAATAAAAAGCCTGAAAAGAATTGATGATCTGGCTAATCAAAGTATTGAAATTGCCTTAAATTCGTTTATAGAAGTTTACAATATCAATGGGCATGACTTCAATAAAAGTAAGAAGGAATTTATTGATGTATTAAAACATGTACGAAGAAAGCTTAATAATTATGAAAAAGAATTAAGAGATGATTGCCAGGGTTTTGGCATGAAAACACTTAATATGCTGCTAAAAGCTTTAATGATAGTTGAATATCTCTTTAATCGTTTCACGTATTACTTGGAAACAAGGAGTACTTATAATTATTTTTTAAAGAAAGTTAATCGATTAAAAAGTGATCCTAATGTGGATACTTATGCTCATATTATAGAAAAATATAGCGTTAAAAATATTGAAGCGATTAATTTGTTAAATCAGAAATTTAATGAAGTTTATCAACAAAAAGAAAAACCACAAGACGAAACTGACACTAAGAGCTTCAATAATTATTTAGAGCATATGAGTGCATGTTTAAAACATCCAGTGTATCTTAAGTTATTTGATAAAATAACATCACCACTGATGAAAGGTGATTATTTGCTCAAGTTACTTGATCGGATTTATCCAGAAGAAAACAATCAAGATAAAGTAGAGAATTTGAGAAAATTCAGGAAAAATTTAAAAGACAAATCTTTTCAATTCACAAAAGATGATTTAAAAGATATAGAGAAGGTACAATCTTATTTGCAGAGTATAATTAAAAGAATTGGAATGTATAATAATCATTATTATAGAGTAGAAGAGTGTGATACCTCTATTATTCCTACTGAGTTATTGAAGTGTAGGGTTAATAGTAGCTTTAACGTTGAAGAGAGCAAGGAATTACAAAATCATAGAAAACTATATTTAGATTGGCAAGAAGCTAGGGCTAAAAGTGTGTGTAAAAATGACTTAAATGAGCTAGAGATTTTGTCACAAAGGGAAAATATAAAATTGGCAAAAGAAGCTGCAGATTATGTTATCTCTCCACTGCTTGGTGACTCTTCTCGTGCAGCAAAAAATAAGCAAAACTCAGAAGAAGATAAAGAAGTTATCAATGGTGTTGTTGCTAAAGCGGATCAAGTTAAAAATGATCTTGAGAAAAACGTCAAGCCTTTTACTACTGAAGAAATTATTTCACCAAGCACTGAGTTTATTAATCCTATAGCAAAATTAAGAGAAAAAGTTTTGAGAAGAGTAGGTCGATAGGAGGTAAAAAAGAGGGAGGAAAGCTACAAAGGAGTAGTTAAAAAATAAATATTTTAGAGAGCGCAAATATAAAGGGAGTGTTAAATAAACTGTGTCAAGCCGAAAAGAAAAGTAATAAATTGATATAAAAATGGAGGTTTGACATGAGTCAAAAAATAGCAAACAGAACTACCGGATTGGTAGACTATAAAGAATTAGAAACAAATATTTTATCATCTATCAGAGAAGGTAGACCGCTAACGGGAAGAGATGGAGCATTAACACCATTTATAAAAAGCTGTTGGAGGCAAGTCTGGAAGGTGAGATAGAAAGCCACTTGTCTGTTGAAAGCGAGGAAAATAATCGCAGAAATGGGAGGGATGGAAAGACTTTGCGGACAAGTGCAGGTTCATTTGAGCTGCTAACACCAAGAGATAGGGAGGGAAGTTTTGAACCGCAAATAGTCAAAAAAAAGACAAACAAGCCTACATCCAGAACTTGAAGCAAAGGTCTTAAGCACATATGCCAGTGGCATGGGATACAGAGATATAGCTTCACATGTTGAGGAAATATATGACCACAAAATATCAGCAGCAGAGATATCTAGTATTACCGATAAACTGCTACCAGTAATCAATGAATGGCGCAGCCGCCCACTGCAATCAGTGTATCCAATAGTATTTATGGATGGCATGTTTTTTAAGGTCAAGGAGGACGGACATTGCATAAGTAAATGTATATATAATATATTGGGCATAAATCAAAATGGCAGAAAAGAAGTATTAGGTTTTTATTTGGCTGAAAGTGAAGTTCTGGTTGGGAGTACTAAATGACCTCAAAGAAAGAGGAGTAGAAGATATTCTAATTGCCTGTATTGATGGGCTAAAAAGCTTTCCTATCGCTATAAATAGTGTATTTCCTAAAGCAGAAGTACAGCTATGCATAGTGCATCAGATAAGGAATTCACTGAAGTATGTATCTAGCAAAGATGTAAAAGTTTTCATAAATGATTTGAAAAAAATATATCGTGCTTCAAGTAAAGAGATTGCTAAGAATTATTTGCTTGAGCTGGAAGAAAAATGGAGTGAAAAATATCCCTTGGTTACAAAATCATGGCAAAACAATTGGGAAAATTTATCTAGTTATTTTAAGTATTCTGGGCCAGTTAGGAAGATGATTTACACCACCAATCCAATTGAGGGGTTGCATAGACAAATCAGGAAATTTACTAAAACTAAAGGTTCATTTACCAGTACAAATGCCTTGTACAAACAGGTATATTGTGCTATAAAAAAAGGTAGAGCAAAAGTGGACTACAGCTTTGCCTAATTGGGCATTAACTATGTCTCAACTTGACATTTTCTTTCCCAACAGACTGAAAATTGAGTTGAACTAAAAAAATGCGGCTTGACACAGTTTATTTAACACTCCCAATATAAAAGTTAGTGGTCACAAAGTTATTTAAGTAATACTTCTATTCAAGGTCATTTGATTCAGGATAAAGCTAAGTTAGTCTCTTAATTTTTTGATCTCATCTAAAGAAAGGCCGGTTATTTCAGCGATAACATCAATAGAAACACCGGCCTTAAGTGAGTTTTTCGCTACTTCAATTTTACCTTCAATTTTACCTTCAATTTTACCTTTTTGATGGCCGATGTGGATGCCTTCTTGTCTACCTTCTTGTCTACCTTCTTGTCTACCTTCTTGTCTACCTTCATGTTTAGCATCATCGAGTTTTTGAGCAAGGATAGCGTTTTCTTTCTGCACGCTCAATATTCTTTCTTCATATGCGATCAAATCCTTTTCATTCCAGCGAAACCTGTCCAATTCATCATATGCTAGCTTTATTATCGGAGCTTCTGCTGCTATCTTTTTCAGATCTTCATCAGTTGTTTCCTCTGCGTATTTAAAAAAGAAACACCATCTTTCTGTAGTATTCTCTAACTGCTCTACTCTATTTTTTGTAAATTTAGGCAACTCAATAAAGACAAATTGTAGATCTTTTAAGTAATGACCATTGGTTTTGATATCACGTATATTATGAGTAGAAATATAGTCAACTTCTTCAGGCAGAAGGTTACAATTGGAAATAGCAATAAAGAAGACTTTCTGAAGATCAATATAATTACCAGATTTATCTAATTGTCTTGAGTAAGCCTTAGCAGCATAAAGTTGAGCGCGTTTTTCAAAGCCCTTATCACGAGCGAGCTGCATTTCGATGACAAATCTATTACCAATAGAGTCTTTGCAAAGAACATCAACAATGCTTTGTTTGTCAGAGGCAATTTCAGGATCCATAATAGTACTAAGGAATTCAATTTCCATTATTTGATCAGAACTAGAAAAACCTAAGATATCGTTGAGGAAGTGAATGAGGATATTTTTATTCTTTTCAGAGCCAAAGATCTTTTTAAAGCTCAAGTCATTTTTGGGATCAAGAAATTTAGAAAAAGCCATGACGAATTAGCCTAGAAAATATTAGTAATTATACATAATTCTGAGGAAATATTCAACTAAAATTAAAACATAGATCCACAGGAGATAGCATTTCAGGCTGGGTTTTTACAACTATTTCTGTTTTTAAATTAGTTAAGACACCTAATAGAGAACTTGATTTGCATTGATATTCAAGCTATATCCTGATCAGACTGAGAGTTGGAAATATGGCAATAATTCTTTAGACACAAAAACTATAAATCGTATAGCAGCGGGAGAGGTAGTAGAGAGGCCGGCAAGTGTAGTAAAAGAGTTAGTAGAAAATGCAATAGATGCTGGAAGTTCAGAAATAGAGATCAAGATAGAGAGTGGTGGGCGTAACCTCATTGCTGTGATAGATGATGGAAATGGAATAGAAAAGAACGATCTAGAACTAGCGTTTATGAGATATGCCACTTCAAAATTAAGCGATAATGAGTTAATAGAAATCAAGCACCTTGGGTTTAGAGGAGAAGCTTTGCCTTCAATTGCAGCAGTAAGCAGAATGAATTTATCATCTAGGGCAAGTGGAGCAAACGAAGCATGGTCTATAAATTATGAGGGAGGGGAAAAAATAAGAGATATTACCCCTTGTTCTTTGGTGCAAGGTACATATATTGAAGTTCGTGACTTATTTTTGCTACTCCGAATAGACTAAAATTTCTAAAAACTGAAAGGGCAGAAACACAAAGCATTGTTGATATTGTAAATAACTTAGCAATGATTAACTATAGTATTGGGTTTACTCTCACTTCCAGTAATAAAAAGCTCTTGAAATATGTTAAGCAAATTTCATTATTTAACAGATTATGTGAAACAGAAGAAGAATTTCAGAGCAATTCGCTGGAAGTTAAAGAGGAAGAAGAAGGAATCAAACTTACGGGACACATCTGTAAACCAACTATTAGTCGTGGCAATTCAACTCAGATCTATACGTTTGTTAATGGAAGGCCAGTAAAAGACAATCTACTTGTTGGTGCAATTAGATATGCGTATCAAGATTTTATTCCAAGTGGGAGGTATCCTCTTGCAGTGCTGCACTTAGGGATACCATACGATCAAGTAGATGTAAATGTGCATCCAAATAAATCAGAAGTAAGATTTCAGAATAAAAGGTTAATATATGAAATAGTGAGAAGGGGGCTAATAAAAGCGTTGTCAATGAGAATAGGTACCTCTTCAGTGAGTGATATTGATCGATCTAGGTGTCAAGGTATTGGAGAAGAACTGGGTGGTTCACCTTTTAATGTTAGTGAAAGTCAAAGGGATAATGAGCGTGTTAATAATGGAAAAAGCAGAGAAGTAAAGGGTCAAAAAGAATTTTACGAAAGGAGGCCAAGTTCTTTTGAGAATCAGTTAATGAAAGAATTTAACTTGCCAAATGCAGGAGAGAAAGTCTTATTAGAACGGTCAGAATCATTTGACTATACTGGTATACAGAGATTCCCACTACAAGCGGAGACTATGGCTCTAGAAAGGGAGCAAATTGATTTAATAGAGGATCATCCTCTAGAGTATGCACGCTGTCAGGTCCACAGTACTTACATTATTGCTGAGGCTAAAGGCAAATTAATTATAGTAGACCAGCATGCAGCCCATGAGAGATTAATATACGAGTGCTTAAAGCAAAAATCAAGCATAAAAAGACAAAAACTTCTTCTTCCTGAAACAGTTGAAATCAAAAACCAAGCTGGAATGGAGATGGTTGAAACTTATAAAGATGAGCTTTTTAAAATGGGTTTTGGTATTGAAATAGAATCAGAAGATAAAGTAACGATAAAAGAAATCCCTGCAATCTTGGGAACAATAGATGTAAAAGAGATGCTAATTGATATAGTAAATAAATTAGCAGAGATAAAAGATATGTTGCCAATAGAGGATAAGGTGAATAAAATATCGGTCACAATCGCTTGCTACGGAGCAGGAAGAAAAATGAAATTGGAAGAGATGAATGAGATACTAAGACAAATTGAGAAAACTCCATATTCTGATCAAGGAAAGCTAACTTATATAGAAATGAAACTAAGTGATATAGAAAAATTATTTGAAAGGAGATGAGTTCAGTTTGTCAAAAAGGTTCCCAATTAAGTATGCGTAACAGCTCTTCTGGTTATGGAGTATAAAATTTGAGAAAAGAGAATAAATGCTCTAATTTTTTAGATTACAAAGTAATAGGACAGGAAGTAAGAAATCGTAGATTAGCAAAGGGATATACTCAAAAAGATTTAGCAAAAAAAATTGGAACAACATATCAGGTAATACTGCAATATGAAAAAGGAACACGCAGAATTTCAATTAAGAAGTTATATGAATTAGCAGAAGCATTATCAACAACTGCTAGAGACCTAGCTTGCGGACAAGAAGTATCAAATGAGGAAAGGTATGAGGAAGAAGAGATATTAAATCTAGTAAGAAGACATAAAGAGATTAAGGACCAAGAATTACGTGAAACGTTTTATTTATTAACTAAATTCATCCGTATTAGTGAGGAAGAAAGTGGAAAGGCAGTAAAAGTAGAGGTGGCAAAGGGTTTAGTTAAGGAAGGAGTTTCTGCTCATGTTATCTCTCAAACGACCAGTTTATCTATTGATGAATATGATAATGATGAGAAAAAAAATTTCTATTCCGTATAAAGTAGGTCAAAGAATAAAAGAATGGAGATTGATACGAGGATACACTCAAGAAGATTTAGCAAGTAAAGTGGGCGTAATAAATCAAAGAATATATGAATATGAACAAGGACGAGCTGCTGTTTCACTTGAAATGTTAGATGAAATAGCAAAGATGCTATTAATTAATATTACAGATCTGCTTCCAGAAACAAGAGAAAATGAGAATAGTGAAGTGGAATTATCAAGGTTAATAGAAGAATACAAAAAGATTAAAAGCCAAGAATTACGTCATGTACTAATAAAATCTCTGTTTGAAAGCATACAAGTTTGCAAAGAGAAAGTGGAGAGAGTAGAAAGGATGAAAATTGCAAAGAATTTAGTTAAGGAAAGAATTTCTATCAATATTATTTTAAAAACAGTAGGCATCTCTTTAGACGAAATTCAACAAATTTAAAATAAAAAATCAGTATCTATTAATATCTTTACTTTTTGATGAAAAAATAAGTAAAAAAGATTGAAAAATTGATTTGACTTCACTCAAAAGCTATGGTCTTATGCCAATGCTGACAAAAAACAGCAGTAAATATATAAAAACATTTTGTTATTAGTGAAGGGTAATTTTTATGAATAATAAGAAAGATCGTAGAGAAGAAATAGAATTCAGAGCATTAGAAAGCAACGGTAAAGCACTACTTGATCGTGAAGTAATAGAAACGTTTCTAAGTGCAGTGCATGAAAGGGAAGAAGCTCGAATTATTGCTAGAAAGCTAATAGATAGTTTTGGAATAGGAGGAGTTTTAGGCCAGGAAATAGATGACTTGAAAACTATAGAAGGGATAACTGACTCTACAGTAGCAGTAATTTTATGCCGAAAGGAAGCTGCAAAGAGAGTACCAAGAGAAGAGTTAAAGAAAGGACCTGTAATGGATAACTTGGAAACCATAGTAAAATATTTGAGGGTGAGTATTGGTTATTCAGAGGAGGAAAAGATGAAAATAATATATTTTGATCAAAAGTGCCGTTTAAAGGGGGAAGAAGTGTTCACTGGTACAGTGGATAAGGTACCTTTTTACATAAGAGAAGTAACAAGAAAGGCATTAATAAGAAAAGCGACGTCAATAATAATATCGCATAACCACCCAGAAGGAAGGTTAAAGACATCTGATGAGGATGAAGCTGTAACTAAAGACTTGGCTAAAGCTTGTCAGACTATAGGGATTAGGTTGCTGGATCACATTATCATCACAAGTGTTGGGTATTTTAGCTTTAAAGAGCAAGGACTGTTATAAAGCAGATGTTTGAAGATTTTCATGAGTTGTTTAACTACTTGAATGAAGAAAGTATTTGCAATTACATTAATTATTACTTATAATTAATGAGAAAGTATATATTGAATTAATAATAAAGTAATAAAGTCGGTTGTAGACTTAGTAAAATATATTTAATAGCGGAGGCTAATATGAGTAATAAAATAATTGTACCTTTTGATGATCAAGAAGGAGGTACTTACGAGTTAAATATTGATCTTGATAGATTATCAAAAGGTGAGGTGTTAAATGCTATTGTAGGAATAGGTCGTACTAAGGAGCAATCCACCTTTGTAAGCAAAATTAATAAGGCTAAAAAGCCTTAGGAAATAGCACCTTTCCCTGGTAGAGAAGTTCGCGAAAATAAAATCAACTGTGGGAAAGGATTTGACTATGTTTATAGCACAAAACCTGCAAGTGATCAAGAAGATAAAAATCCATTTACCTCCGCTTTGCAAAAAATAAAGCCAAGTATAAGCGAAAGTGAAAAGTTGAGCTGGTTTAAGAGTGGAGTGGTAAAAGCAAAAACCCCAAAAGAGATGAACAAAGTTATAGATGAAGTAATAGGTGATGGAACAAGGCTAAATGCATGTAATGATGGGGAATGGAGTTTCTCAGAGTATGTAGTATTAGGTACACATTTTCATAGATTTGATAAGGTTGATCGTAAAAAGGTAATACGTAAATTAATGTTAAGCGGTGCAGAGTTTCATGATACTCTACTACAGAATAAACTGATAGGTGAAATCTATGATGAGCTACAACCAGAAGTTCAGCCACAGATAGATAAGCAACTAGAAGAACTAGAAAAAGCTGGCGAAAGTGCTGTTCAAGAAGGATCCTTAATAGATCTCGAGATAGACAATACAACATCATATATAGAATTTTCTGATAATAGCAAGGTAGAGGTAGCCAAAATACTGGAAGCAAACAGAAAGTTAGGAAGTAATATTTTAAAAATTGGTAATGATGCAGTTGAGGTTAAAAGCGAGAAGGGAGGTATAAGAAACTATATCGATATGTCAGATGAAAGTTCTATTATATTACAATTTCCTACAAGCATTGGTCAGCTAAATATTATATTGTACCACGATGTAAAAAAATATGATCAAGTACAAGTCAGAGTAGAAAACAAGGAAATGTGGGCTGAGTTACAAAAAAGAGGCGAAGAAATAGGAAAAAAACTGCCTTTTTGGGGGAGTGAAACTTCAAGAAGCAGTAGAGAAAGGTAATTTCACTAGATGTGGCATATGGAATGAAAAGTATGCTATAAAAGAGATTAGCAATGATGAAGTATTGTCTTCATGGGTAAATAGGGTATGTGGAGGTAGTAAAGAAACCTTTAGGGAACTTTAATTCATTTATTTTAAGGTTCCAGAGTTTACATACTGTAATTGCTATTGAATGGTGGAGAGACATACTCCATTATTTTAGCACGAAGTAACAAATTCAATGAATTGGTTCTTCAAAGATAATTTAAACTTTTACAGTAGGAGCAGTCTCATGAAGTATTATAGCGGATTAGATGTCTCACTCAAAGAAACTTTTATTAGTATCGTTGATGAGAAAGGAAAAATTGTTAAAGAAGAAGTTGTTGCAAGCAAAAGTGACGCAATAGCTAAGTACCTGCTTGACCAAAGCAAAGGATACGAATCCATAGGAATAGAAAGTGGACAACTATCAATATCAATGTGCAAAGAGCTGAGAAATTTTGGATTACCAGTAACTTGTGTGGATGCAAGGCATATGGCAGCAGCATTATCTGCAAGAATCAATAAGAATGATAAAAATGATGCAAGAGGTATAGCACAGATGATGAGAGCTGGGCTATTTAAAGAGGTATTAGTAAAATCAGACGAAGCTTGCCAGATTAAAGTGGTGCTTGGGAGCAGAAGACAATTAATATGTAGCAGAAAGAAAATTGAGGGAACAATAAGAGGGTTATTGAAAATACACGGGATAAAAGTTGATCAGCGTTCCAGATCTGCAAGTTTCGCTTTAAAAGTGCAGGAAATAATTAATGAGCTAGATGAAATTAGCAAGAATTCAATTGAAGCATTAGTACATAGCTTAGAAACAATAGAAGAATCAATAGGAAAGCTTGATAAAATACTTTCAGAGCAAGGCAAAAAAGACGAGGATTGTAAATTATTAACTACTGTACCAGGAGTTGGTATTATAGTAGCAATGACATATAAAGCTGCAATAGATGATCCGTATAGGTTTGAAACATCTTATACAGTTGGAGCCTATATGGGGTTGAGCCCAAGACAATACGCTTCTGGAGAGATTGATAGGCATGGAAGTATATCAAAAATGGGACCAGTAGAATGTAGGAATATGCTGTACGAAGCTGCACAAGTCTTACTAGTAAAATGTAAAAGGACATTTAAATTGAGGAGTTGGGGATTAAGGATTGCAAAAAAGAAGGGTATGAAAAAAGCAATTGTTGCTGTAGCACGTAAGTTGTCTGTAATCATGCATAAAATGTTGGTTAACAAAACAGAATTTTGTTACTAATAAATGCAAAAAAGTAGATAATTTTATGTAAAGTAAAGATAGCAATGCCGATGGAAGGGATAAGCAAGAGCTCCGGTTGAAGCATAGACTTCGTAGTTTACATGTTGCCGTCCACTTCCGCCTAACAAGTATAGTGCGGCTTGGCTAAAATATAAACTAGCCATATCAGACCGCGGAGAGAACCATGGAAGCGTGCTATTTTAACTTATATAAAATCATTAAGGCTATGGGGGAAAAAATGATACCTTAGTTTTTATAAGCTTAATGAATATGTGGATAAATACTTTAAATGTGTGTAGGCGTATTTATCCACATATTCATTGGCTACACTAATTTAAAAGGGGTTAATTAGAAATTTAGTACTAGTTTTTAGTTGCCGATAAGGCACTCTTTGATTGAACAAAACAACATGATAGTAAATAAAAGGTTGTATTAGAGCTGAATTTTACATCAGAAAATATTTTTCATGATACAAAAAAAATTATTATTGACTTGTATGCAATTAGAGAACTGGAGCCTTTGAGCTATAGTAGAAAATATTATATATATGGTTTTTTGCGTGGAAAAAAGTCTAGATTATGAAGTAGGACAAAAAGTAAAAAGTTGGAGGTTAGAGAGAGGGTATACTCAGAAGGATTTAGCGGAGAAGGTTGGTGTAAAGTACTGGGCAATACTGCAATATGAAAAAGGGAATCGTAAAATTCCAATTAAGAAATTATATGCTATAGCAGAAGCATTATCAGTAAATGTTAAAGGTCTAGTTTGTGGAGAGACGCTACCAAATGAAAAAAGATATTTTGAAGATGAAGAAATATTAAATTTAGTAAAGGGGTATAAGAATAAAGAATTAAGCGAGGTATTTTATTTATTAACCAAATTTATTCGTTTGAGTGAGGAAAGAAGCAGAAAAGCGGTAAAAATGGAAGTAGCAAGGGGTTTGATGAAAGTAGGAGTTTCTGCTCATGTTATCTCTCGAACAACTAACTTATCTATTGGTGAGTATGAGGAGAACAAAATTCCGGTTCCATACAAAGTAGGGCAAAGGATAAAAGAGTGGAGATTGATACGAGGATATACACAAAAAGATTTAGCGAATAAAGTTGGCATAACAAATCAAGGAATATACGAGTATGAACAAGGGAGAGCTGCTGTCTCACTTGAAATGTTAGATGAAATAGCAAAGGTATTATCAATCAGTATCATAGATCTACTTCCCGAATCAGATGAGGATAGTGAAGCGGAAGAAAAGCTATCAAACTTGATAGAGGGATACAAAAAGATTGAGAGTCGGGAATTACGCGATATGCTAATCAAGTCTTTATTTGAAGGTATACATGTTTGTAGAGAAAAGGTCAGAGAGGAAAAGAAGATTGAAGTTGCAAGGAATTTAGTGAAAGAAGGAATTTCTGTTGATATTATCTTGCAAACGACAGGCTTATCAAATTATATGATTGAGAAATTTTTGTGATTTCATAAAAACTTAGCCAATAGTGGATTTTTGTGATAGAATATATGTTTGCTTCTGTAGGAAAAACAGCTTTTAGAGGATTTATCTATGATAATTCAGAGCATATTGGCTCAGTAAGCTACGAGCTAGGGAAAAAAATAGAAGGTTGTAGGATAGTACAAGGGTATACTCAGGCAAAATTAGCAAGCAAAATTGGTTTAACATATAAGGAAATACATAACTTTGAACTAGGGTGCAAGGCTATTACAATCAAAGAATCGTATATAATAGCAGGAGCATTGTCAGTTAATGTTATAGATCTACTTCCAGTACCAACAGTACTAAGAGAAAACAGTTGGTATGAAGATGAGGATAAAGAAATAGTCTATCTAACAAAAATACATAGAGAAATTAAGGATCAGGAATTACGCAAGAAGCTGTATCCATTAGTAAGGTTTGTATATATTAGCGAGAAAATTAGCCAAGAAGAAGCGAAAATAGAAGTAGCAAAGAATCTAGTGAAAGAAGGAGTTTCAGTTGATATTATTTCCCAAGTGACTCGCTTATCTACTTATGAATATGATGATATAGAGAAAGAAATTTGTACTGATTCTATACTCTACAAAGTGGGGAAAAGGATAAAAGAGCAGAGATTAATACGGGAATACACTCAGGAGGACTTGGCAAATAAAATAGGTTCAACACCTAAAGAAATACACGACTATGAACGAGGATATACAGACATTCCAATTGAAATATTATATAAGATAGCAAAGACATTATCAGTTAACATTAAAGCTCTTGGACTAACAGAATATGAAAATGAGCCAGTTTTTGGGTTTATAGGTAAATGCGAAAAAATTGAGGATCAAGAATTACTGGATACGGTAGCCAGATCTTTATCTAAAGGAATGCAAACTGGTAAAGAAAAGGTTAAAAAAGCAGAGAAAATCAAGATTACAAAAGATCTAGTTAAGGAGGGTGTTGCTATTGATATTATTTTGCGAGCAAGTGGCCTAACTACTGGTGAGTTGGGTGATTATGAAAATTGAATTGCGTTAAACAATATATTAAGATATAAGTAAAAATAGCTATATATTTAATACTTCTATACAGAATTTGTTTATCACTTTTTGATTGTCCTCTACCATTGCATTTGCCTCTTGCTGAAGAGATCTGATATTTTTTGATGTAATATTATCCATGTCAGGTGATGCTATTTTCAATTGCGATTGTATTCTTACGTATCTATTGCCTATTACTTGATTCATCTGATAATTTACGCAGTCTAATCCAGAGGCAAACATCACATTTAACAAAGGTTTTATCCAGCCTATTTTTCCAAATCTCTTTGAATTGGCATACTCTATGCTTCTATCTGTTCTGCCAGTACCTATCGATAACAGTAGAATATCATCATTTGGAAATAACCTCTTACCACTTGCATATGCACAAGCCGCTGGATTATTGGCAAACACCCCGCCATCCACTAATACTCTGTTTATCTGGTCAATTTTTAGATGTTTTGGTATAAAATAAGTAGGTGCAGCCGTTGCAGCTCTGAGTGCATCTTTTAGCCTGATAAAATTTCTGTCTTCTCTCCAGCTCTTAAAAAAGAAAGGATAGTTGTTGTTAATATCATAACTTGTTATCAGTACCTTACTTAATGTGTTTTTTAGAATATCCTCTCCAAAATATTTATCCAGTACAAATTCAATATTTTTATGTGGATATTGTGCACAGTTAAACCAAGATAATATTGATCTCCTAAAAAATGAAGACTTAAAAATATATGGTCCATATTCCCGATAGAACTTGACTAAATCATTAGCAGAATATTGAGGTTTATCTTTTTTACATAATCCTGCTACAACAATCTCACCAGTTGAGGTTCCTGCCATAAGATCAAAGATTTCAGCTATCGGTTTCTTTGCCCTCTTTTCTATTTCTGCTAGAATAATGGCAGGTATTATCCCTCTAATGCCACCTCCATCTACAGATAAAATGTACTTTGTCACTGAAAATTTAGTTCTTATTTGTGTTTGTGAATAGCTTCAAGTTCATTGACTTCTTCAGTGAGGTTTTTCACTCTCTCTTCAAGTCGATAGACTATTTCGATTAGTCCTTGGTTTTTTTCTATAAATTGATCATGGGTGTGTACTCGTAAGTCGAGTTTTGCCAACCACCAGATGAATCCTACAGTCTGTACAACTATTGTTATTATTACCGCTATTGGGATTTTTTGCTTTTTCATGTGAAAATATTAACTTGTTATGGATAGTTTTAGAAGTTTATATACAGATTATAGAAAACTTACAGCTTTAGTGATTACTTTTTGTTGATTCGTATTGATCCTCTGCTTTAGCAAGTAGCTTTATTATTTGATCATAAGGCTTGTCTTTGTTGTACCTTGATGCCATCACAGCTATTTTTCTTGGATTTTTCCCATCATTATCGTTAGTATTAGGATTTGCTCCTTGCTTTAATAGAAACTCAACAATTTCTAAATGACCTTGATCTGCAGCAGAATGAAGTGCTGTCCACTTAAATTTATTGGCAGCATTTACATCAATGCCCTTTTCTACTAAAAATTTCATAATTTCTAAACACCCTTTTCCTGCAGCATAACGCAATGCTTTTTTGCCAATGCTTACATTGTTTTGTATCAAGAGCTTGATATTTTCTAGGTCACAAGTTTCAGATGCAATTTCTAATTTAGTAATGCTATCTTTGTCTCTCTTTTTAGATAATGAAATACATACAATTACAATACATACTGCCAGTGCTATTAATAAAACTAGTCTATTTTTATGTATGATCGAATTTATGCTCATGTATTATACATTTTTTTAGAATTAAATAATCATTTGCTTAAGTTTCACTTAAACAGCTTTGCTCACTGTCGCCTCTACTATAGTTTGATATCCCCTATTATTGAGAATATGTTCTGCCTTGCTAATTACCCATTCACCTTCAATTTCCTGACAAAATCCTGAAAGGCTGATCTTAGCTTCTGCAAATAATTCTGGATTACCAGGAACAGTTACATTTAAATTTGATGTACTACGTTTTAATTGTCTTAACTTAGCTGCTGCTGCACTAATTGCTGATTCTGCAGTAGAGTAAAGCGTTTGCAGAGTATAACTTGGACCCTCATTTCCCACTTTCTCTTCTATAGTTTCTGCCTTTTCATAACTGTGCCATTTTGCAATAACAGATCCATATTTGTTACGCACATTAAAATTTACCTCCCAATTTATAACATCTTTAGGTGTAAGTACTGTTGTGCCTAACATCTTTCCAGTTGCTGATCTTGCTTCTCCCTTTGGAATAAAAATTATATATCCTCCTGCTGGTTTTACTAGTGCATCATATTTTTTGCCTAACCCTTCCAAAAAATTCATGTCGCTTTCATCTGCTTGAATGGTATGTGGTATAAATATATTTTCAAATCTTTCAGCGACTTTACCTTCATACCCATGCTTTTGTGCTATTTCTTTAATTAAATCTCCTAAGGTAATGTCCTTCCATTCCTTTGATTTTCTTTCCTTTAATGATCCTCTTAAACTTGCAGCATCACATTTTATTCTTAAAGTTTGCGGTGGACTTTGTATTGTAATTTGATTTGCCTTATATACCCCCATAGGTAATAAACCTGTTTCTTTGTATCCGAGAAAAATTTGTAAATTACCCTTAAGTTCTAAAGCGCTAGAGTTATAACTAATATATATCTCAGCTTCGTCACTTGTAGTACCGGATCCATCAGTAACACGTAATAATATTAAACTCTTTTTTAAAACCTCTGTTACTGGGTTATTTTTTGCTACTATATCAAAGTCTGGTGTCATTCATCTAAAATATTTATAACAGATTCTTTCGATATTTTCTGAATTTTAGGAAGCTTAATCCTTAATCCAGTAGGCAAAAAACTTCCATGTTCTGCAAGACCTGAATTTTCAAGCAATACTTCCTCCACTGCTCCACTACTGTATCCATAATGTTTCCAACAAATCAGATCTAACATTTCGTTTTCTTTGGTGTAATAATAAATCATTTATTGTAACTTTTTAACTTCAAAATAAACTCAATTTTTCTTGGTGTTCCATCAGGAAAAAATAATATCTGTTTTTCTTCTACATTAGTAATGACAAAATTTCCAAGCACATTTCCTGAATTATCAACTAGAACTTGAGTATCACGTATACTTTTTAGTTGCTTTAAACCATTACTCTGATAGCGTGGATAAATCACTCCTGTCAGATCAATACATTCAATTCCTGAGCCAATGTTTTGTAGCGACGTTTTTTCAATACATTCAATTGTATACCACTTTTCTTCTTTACTGTATCTTAGGCTTATTGGTTCAAGCTTACATTTTCCAAGCAACATCAATGTAACTCTTCAACTATATCAAAAAGTGCCCCACGTGCTTGTTCTCTAAATCGTTCTATTACTGCATCAGCAACGCTGCGGACATCTTCAGACTTAATGTTGATATTAAACGTTTGATAGAATGCTTGGTTATATACTTTCGATTCCCTATTTTCACATCTACTTTTCTTGAATGCTTTCTCAACTTCTTCTTGTTCCATAGCTCTTTTTTCTTCTATAACACTTTTAACTTTAAAATTCTCAAAATTGCTTTTGCTATTTTCTGAAAATTGTTTAACAGCACTATTATTTATCAATGGGTTTCCATTACTGAAAATGCTATTTTTAGAAAGCTTATTAACAACATTTCCATTATTTTCAAATTTTCTAATCGGGCTGTTTTCAGTAAATATGCTGCTTCCCATCCACGAAAAGACTTCTCCTATAGGTTTAATGATTGACTTCCAAAGGCTAGAGAAAAAGTCTTTCACTTTTTGCCAATTAGTGATAACAAGAGCTGCACCAGTGACAAGACTTGCTATTAAAAGTCCAATTGGGTTACTCATTACAGCGAGTGTTATTGCTCTTAGCCCTGTTATTACTGCAGGAAAAACTATACTTGATAAAGATGAAAATGTTGTCAGTATTGTTGCTTTAAGACCAAAAATTGTACTTCCTAATAAAGTAATTCCATAGCCTACTCCCACTACTAAGACTTTCAAACTTATTAAAGCTGCTAAAGTACTCATGATTGCCGTAGTTAAAGTTGAATGTTTTTCTGCAAAAGAAGCTATACGCTCTGTTATTGCTTTCAAACTTCCAGCTACATAATTTAAAGTAGGCAACATTACTGACCCTAGATTCATTCCAGCTTCAAATACTGCATTTTTAAGTAATTGTAATTTATTAGCTGTAGTGTTTGCCCGATTTTCAAATTCTTTCTGCATTGAGGAGCGGTACTTTCCTTTATCAGCTACCTGTTCAATAGCTTTCTTATAAATGTCTAAGCTTCCTACTAAAAGAGCAATGTCATCTTGAAACCCAGCGCCAAATAGATTCATAAGAATACCGGCACGCTCTTGATCGTCTATTCTTTTTAAAGTTTCAAGGAATTGTAATATTGCCTCTTGAGGATTTTTTTTAATGGTTTGTTCGAGCTCTTCTATACTTGTTCCCATCTCATCTAATGCATCGTGAAATTTAGGACTTTGCTCTCTTGCGGTCTGTAATTTACTAAGAAAGTTATTTATAGCAGTTGCTGCTTTTTCAGGTTGTTTACCTAAACTTATGAACGCACTTGCTAAGCTACTTGCTTGATCAACTTCTAAACCAAACTGTTTAGCATTACCACCAATTCTATTTAATGTAAGAACCATTTCTTGTGCTTTAGCAGCGGTATTATCTGAGAGATGGTTTATTATGTTACCTACATTTTCCATACCATCAACTTTAATTCCATAGACGTTGGATATTTTCGCAATAGCATTACCAGCTTCTTCTGCCGACATATCAAACGCTGTGGTCATTTTAGCAACTACTGTTGTAAACTTAATAAGATCATTTTTGCAATACCAAGCTGACCACCACTTGCAGCTATTTGTGCTAATTCTGCAGCTGACAAGGGTATCTCCCAAGATAATTTCTTTAACTCTTTAGCAAACTTTAATGCTTCATCTTTAGTGTCATTTTGCACAAATTTTACTACTTTTTTTACATCAGCCATGGCCGATTCAAAATCAATTGCAACTTTAACTGGAGCTGCAAGCGTTAGCCCTAGTCCAATAGTCTCTATAATTTGTGACTTAAAATGTGCTTTACTTGCTAAAAAACTTTGGTGACTACGTATTGCAGACCCAAGCTTACCATACTTACCTTTTAGCGCTTCAATAGATGAGCCAAGTTTATATTGATCACTTACTAAAGACTTAATGTTTCTTCCACTTTTCCTTACTTCTTCATTGAGTGAATGCAAAGCATCTCTCTTTTTCAAGTATGCTTCTTTTGCTTTTGTTGCGGAGGTTTTGGCCTTGTCAAATTCTGCTTTTAAAGTTTTGCTTGGTTTCTCTATCGCTTTCATTTGTTTAGCTAAAGATTTTACCTGATCCTCAAAACCTTTCCATGACCTTCTGCTAGTTAAAACATCACTACCCAACTGCTTAAACTTTGATACTGATTTTAAAGATGAATCAAGCTTTCTTATATTCTCACCAAGACGGGTAAGTTGACTACTGCTTCCCTTTATTACAGTATTAAAACTGTCATCAAGTACCGCACCTATTTTTATCGATAATACTGACATTTGAACTTCCTAGCTAATTTGCTCCATAAAATAAATTCACTAATCTCCATATCAAGAATGTGCTCAACTCCACCACCTATGATAGAGCCAAGCACTAGTATTTCTAATCTCAAGTTTTTTGGATAATTGATGAAAAAAAATCCTTTAATACTTCTTGCATTTTTACATAATCAGCAATATCCAACTCTTCAATTGCTTCTTTTGCAACTGATGTCAGATTGGCAGTCAAAGTTACTTCCTTACTTAGATCACTACCATTAAGTCTCTCAATAGCTAAATAATCTCTAACTTTTGGACGTCTAATGGTAAGTTCTGAGACAGAAATTCCATCAACTGTTATTGGGTTATTAAGTGTTATAGCTTGCATGTTCCTCCTTAAAAATTAATTAAATAAAAGTCTATATCGGCTTTTACATAACTAATTTTTTTACTATAGTTTTTGTGTTTGATTAACGATCCTTTATACTAAATTTCTCAATATAAAAATGATAGTAGGGGTTATTTTTCCTCAACTTGAATTAATTCTTGAACTTCATCGACAGAAAGACCTGTACACTTGACAATAGTGCTAATATCAACATTATTAGTCAACATCGCCCTTGCAACTTCAATCTTTCCTTCAATCTTTCCTTCTTTTTTGGCATCATCGAGTTTTTGAGCAAGAACAGCTTGTTCATCACGAATACGCTTGACCTCTTGTTCATAAGCAATAAATTCTTTTTCTGACCAGTTGAACCTATTTAGCTCTTCATAAGCTTTTTTGATTATTACGTCATTTCCTATTATCCTTTCCAGCTCTTCTTCACCTGTTTCGTCAGCGTGCTTAAAAAAATATACCCACTTCTCAACTATATTTGAAAGCTGATCTTCTTTAGTTTTGGGAAATTTAGGCAATTCAATAAATACAAAGTAAAAATCTTTTAGATCGTGCTCATTAGTATCTTCATCGCGAATAGTGTGCTTTGATTTATACTCAGACTTATCAGGAAACAGTATACAATCTGCTATAGCAATAAAAATAATTTCCTTAAGATCATGGCATTGATCACCCTTGTCAGCTTGTCTTGAATAGGCTTTAGCAGCATAGTACTGAGCTCGTTTTTCAAAGCCTTTGGTTTTAGCGACCTGCATCTCAATTATCCATTGTACTCCTGTTGAATCTCTACATAGCACATCAACAATACTTTGTTTTTTAGATGCAATATCAGGATCTTGAATAGTACTTAAAAACTCTATATCCTGTATTGCATTTTTGCCAGTAAAGCTCAAAATATCATTTAGAAAGTGAATGAGGATATCTTTATTCTTTTCAGTACCAAAGATACGGCGAAATGCTATATCATTTTTAGGGTCGAGAAATTTAGATAAAGCCATAGCAAAAATTCCTAAAAACCGTTAATAATTATACAGTATTATTAGTAATTTTTCAATAAAAAAGTGGTTGTATGAAAAAGCATCCATCTATTCCATTAAATCCCTAGAATCGTTTGCAGCAAGGCCATTTGATCAACACCATTTATCTTTCTAATCATATTTTCAGCATCGATTTCTATCAATTCATTGCCACCTATAGTAAGTTTGTAGTAATGGGCAGCTACAGTGCATTTTAGAGTGGCTTTTTCAGCAGGTTTCCAGCTACCAAAGTCAAATTCTTTAAAAATGCCTCTTAAGTTGATTGTTACTCCTTCAACATCATTACTACCACCCCCTTGCATTCCATCACGGAGCGTCAAAGCTACCGAATTTCCATTTATCAACCCAAAAAGCCGAAAGAGCTCTGTATCGTATTCAGAAAAAGTGAAATCTGCTTCAAGTTTCTCCATCCCCATATCTATATTTACTGGAATATCCATACCACCAGCTCTATATTTCTCAGTTTTAATGGTGAGCTTCGGCAAGGTTATCTCATCTATTTTTCCTGCATAACCACGACCATCTACGAATACATTAAAATTCTTTAAAATCTTCGGTAACATCTCTTTCTCCCATTTTTATAATATTGTACCACTCACAAGATGTGACCTGAAAGTAATCTGTTCTGCTGGATATGGCGGTGTAAACTCAAAATCAAAATATACTTTTCCACTTGCAATATTTGTTGGTGTATTGAGTTCTGGGGTTGCATAACATTTTCCGTTGATAATTGCTCCTTGCGCTTTTAAATTAGCCAAATAAGAATTCACCCCCTCAATCACATCATCTATATAAGTTTTGGTAATATTGCGATCAACTGCCCATAGATGAGCTCGAAGTAAACTATCATTGATTAAATCTGCAGTACGCCTCACTGACAGAAAGGCCCATTTCGAATCATTTAAACATGTTCTATTTCCCCAAAGCCTGTAGCCATTTTGATGAATTATTGTTGTTACTTCATTTTCATTCAAGTGATTTGCTCTACAATTTGTATTACCAAGCGTAAAATCAATAGGCCTGCTTGTGCCAATAATACCATTTATCTCTTTATTTGAAGGTGAGTGCCAGAATCCTTGTTCGCTATCTACTTTCGCTATTAAACCAGCTACAAATGGGCTTGCTGGCAAAATTTCTTCTTTTCCTTCAATAAACACCTTAACCCATGGATCAACTACGTAAACTCTTGAGCTGCCTACACTTTTTCTCCACTTGATTGCTTCTTCATCATTAGTATTTGGTCCATCTGCAACTATTATAGCTCTTAATTTTTCTGCTATAGGAATTAATGCTGAAACCACTGAATTTTTGCCATCTTCTGGTAGTTGGTGAGTAAATTGAGGTGCAATTAATATTCTTGGGGCAACATGAACTATACTTTCACTGCTGAGGAATGCCTCTATCCCTTGATACTCTCCAGTCTCTTTATCAACACCGCCAATTATATTCTTCAGCGTCTCCTCTTCTTTTAATTTTGGATCGCTGTTTTCACTTTCTTTAACTCGAATAACTACTACTGTTGCACCAATCTGGGAAAATATTCCATTTACTGCAGAAGGTAAACTGCCACTCTTTCCAAGTTTTGCTACTTCTTTTAAGCTTCCTTCTATCAGTACTGGTTTATTCAGTGGAAATTTTTGCTCATTGGCTTCAGGTGCAGTACCAATTACACCTATCACTTATGAATATTGAAAATTACGAAAGGGTTTTTATCAATTTCTGCAGCAATAAGATAAATTACAGCAGCAATATGTTTACAAGGCATAGCCCAATCAGGACAATTGCAACTTGCGTTCATTTCTTCCCAATTCGAAGGAAATAATTTAATACCTGAGTCGTTAAGTTTATCAAACAAAAGTGTTGGTAATTGTTTATTTATTAATTTAGGTAATATAGAGGGAGAATTTTCAATAATACAACGGATAGCTGATGAATTTAATTTGTTTAGTACTATTTTAACTTTATATGGATGAGGTCTTGAACCACTAACTTTGGCTGTAATTGTATTACCATTGATTTGAATACCAAAAGCTCGACCAGTATTAGCATAAGTTCTACCACGTGAAAGGCGGTTATCGTAATCAACTTCACTGAAAGCCTGAACAGACGAAATCTATAAAACCAAAAAGAAACTCTTTCTCTTTACTTTATGTTTTTTGGATATAGTTTTACGAAGAAGCGCTTCTGCAGCTATAACCGAAACAATCAATGGTGCTATAAATGCCCGTTTGAAAGCATGGTTTTGGGGGAAACGGTAAAGCCATTGATGGAGTTCTTTCTGGACTACCTCGTTTAGAAGATTGTATAACCTAACCGTCCCAAGCTGAAGTGCTTCTTATCATAATAGTATAGGAGGAATTTTATATGGCAGAAGCAAAAAGTAAATTAAAAATAATAAACCCTGACGCATCAGGGATTGATATTGGCTCGACTGTACATTATGTATGTGCACCTGAAGGAAGAGATGAACAACGTATCCAAAAATTTGGGTGCTTTACAGTAGATCTACACAACTTAGCAAAGTGGTTAAAAAAGTGTCAGGTTAGAACTGTGGCCATGGAGTCAACTGGAGTATATTGGATTCCCTTATTTCAAATATTAGAATCATATAAATTTGAGGTAAAACTAGTAAATGCGCGACATGTCAAAAATGTGCCTGGTAGAAAGTCTGATGTTCAGGATTGTCAATGGCTGCAACAATTGCACAGCTATGGACTGCTTCAAGGATCATTTAGACCGGATAATCAAATGTGTGTATTGCGTAGTTACGTTAGACAACGTGCTAATCTAATTGAAAATGCAGCTAAACATACTCAACGTATGCAAAAAGCGCTAATTCAAATGAATATTCAATTGCATAAGGTTATTAGTGATATCAACGGTTTAACAGGCATGAAAATTATTAAAGCAATAATTGAAGGAGAGAAAGACCCCCAAAAACTAGCTGAATTTAGAAATTCAAACATGAAGAATGACAAGCCTACTATAGCAAAAGCATTAACAGGAGACTATAGAGAAGAACACTTGTTTGCACTAAAACAAGAATATGCAGCATATACTTTTTTTCAAGAGCAAATAACGGAATGTGATAAAAGTATAGAGAGTTACTATAAAACATTTGAGGCAAAGTCAAATGAGAACAGGATGTTGAATAAAATACGAAAGTGGAAGCAGAAGAATGGTCCAGATTTTGCTGCGGATGAGGATTTAAATCGAATAACCGGGATAGATTTTACTAAAGTCCCGGGATTTGATGTATTAAGTGTACAAACTATCATTTCGGAAACAGGTATAAATCATAATAAATGGCCAACAGAAAAACATTTTTCTTCCTGGCTTGGATTAAGCCCTGCTAATAAAATTACAGGAGGAAAAATTGTTGGAACAGGAACTCGTAAAGTTATTAACCGCGCTGCGAATGCATTTCGAATGGCTGCCCATTGTGTGTTGAGAAGCAAAAGTGCAATAGGTGCATATAGTAGAAGGCTGAAAAAAAGGCTAGGAGCACCAAAAGCAATAACTGCGACAGCAAGGAAATTAGCATGTATCTTTTATCAAATGTTGAAATATGGACAAGAATATGTAGAGAAAGGAATGAACTATTATGAAACACTTTACAAAGAGAGAGTAGTCAAAAATTTGCTTAAAAAAGCAAAGGAATTTGGTTATATACTAATGAAAGAGGAGCCGATAGATGAAAAAGGTTCTTAGGAGTTTGTTAGAAGAATGAAGCCATTTCTTACCCCACCATGTTCTTCCGTAAATAGACATTATATATATTTTAGCCTAAATAAACCCAAGTAATCTAACATAAATCACTACAAAATGCCAAAAAAACAACAGAAAAGGCAATATGAAAACCTTTTTTCTACAGTCTCTTCATTTTTTGTGATTAAAAATTATTTAAACTTTTTTTGAGAAAATCCCGGAAAAAGTAGTAAGAAATCCGGTATATATTAGTATAGGGGCATTAAGTGTAGATGTGCTTCAAACACAAAAGTCGGCAAACGAACAGAGTAGAAAAGATTGAAGAAAGCAAAAGAAATTTAGGCTTTTGGTAAGTTACATAATTGAGAATTTGTATTTTTTTAGATGAGACAAAAACTGTACTTTAAAGCTAGATGTGACTTCAGGGTAAAATACCAACCAAAGAACGCTTCTTTAAAACTTGATCACAAGCCTTGTCACAAATTTTACTTTTTCCATTATAACATCTTTTACTTCTCTTCAACACAGTTAACGAACTACTTTTATCAGCACAGTAAAAGGGTTAATACGGTAGCCATAATCTTTACGTGATGATCCAGGCCAACCAACTGTTTGAATCACATCATTACGTTCGATGTTTAATCCTAACTTTTTAGCTAAAGTGGTTTTTATTGTTCTTTGGATTGTGTTTATTGGTTTTCTAATGTAATGTTCTGGGTCTGCTTCTGGATCAAGATTTAGGCGCTTTTCTATTTCAGTTATGCTAAGCAACATGTGTTTTTCAGGGGGTAATTCTTTTTTACAATCATTCAAAAATTGTTCAAATAATATGCGAAAAACTTTCATACATGTTACAGCTTTCTTATTTAGAATCTCTATATTGTTTACGTAAAGTGAGCCCTCTATCAATTGCAACTTTAGTAATTCCTTCTCTTTAGGAGGTTCAATTAGATTAAGTGAAGTATGCAAAATTTGCATTGAAGTATTTGGTATTAACTCTGGTACTCCTCTTTGTACTGCTTCTTGAAATACTTCAATTAAAGTCTGATGCTGAAAGAAAAGGTCAACCATTTTTACTATGGGCAAATCAAGAGGTATGTTTGATGGATTTTTTCTCAGTATTATTAATACAGTTGGATTAGCTTTAAGCTTATCTATCGTTAAGAATGTTGGATTGGTGCAAAAATCAAGTATGATTAAACTTACAATCTTACCTTGTCCACCAACATGATAAACTCCACTTTCCACTTTTTGCCACATAAAATTTGTATCACTTAGCTGACCTTCAAACCAATTCATAAATTTCTCTGGGTTAAAATATACAGATAAGCGGTGAAATCTTTGCTTCTTGTAGGTATTAGGTAAAATATCACGGTTACAATTTTCACAAATTATATTATCGCATGCTTCGTTAAAGTCCTCATCAATGAAAATCTCATTGTTACAGTATGGATCAACTATATTTGGCCAATCTAATTTATCTTGTCTACGAGAGCAGATAATGTAAGACCTCTCTTGCATCTTAATTAATTCAAGATCTGACAAATACCTTGCTGCTTTGATGTAATTTTGATTTGGATTAACCCAAGAGCTGCCAGAATTAAGAAGATCAGAGATTTGCTCTTGGCAAGATTGTAAGACCATAAAATTGTTTTATGTATGCTTTAAAATCCTCTCTTTCCCTTTTATTCAGAGGATGTTCAGAGTAGTAAATTGCTATATACTCATCACTTCTCTTGAAAAATAAGCCTATCTTTTTGCCTTGAAATATTACTTTAATCGACTCTATAAGTGGCACTATGTTTCCTACAAATGGCTTTAAAACATGCAATTCCGGTGCAATAGGATCATATGGAGCGACAGTCAAAGTGATATTAGTATAGCTGTAATTGAAACGATTTGACTGAAACTTTAACTCAAAAACACGAATATTTGAATCAGATTCATTAATACAAGTTTCTATAAATTTATGCACCTGTTCCGCGAAATTTTTATCCTGCACATCTACAAAAATACATTCGCAGCCAAAGTAACAACTTGCAATGCTATTTGCTATTTCTATAG
This sequence comes from Wolbachia endosymbiont (group B) of Germaria angustata, assembly GCF_964026725.1. Lineage (NCBI taxonomy): Bacteria > Pseudomonadati > Pseudomonadota > Alphaproteobacteria > Rickettsiales > Anaplasmataceae > Wolbachia > Wolbachia endosymbiont (group B) of Germaria angustata. The sequence goes on along the minus strand of NZ_OZ034691.1, from coordinate 716,511 downwards.
CTTGATCAATATTTCTAGCACCAAGATCTACCTGAGTGCCATTTAGTAGAAAATCCAAAATCATCCACTCTGCCTTATGGCCATGAATAACTTTGTTTGAATTTAACAACAAATCTATATCGCTAGCTTTTCGTATTAACACATATAAACGATTCTGATGATAGAAGAAACCTTGTAGTTGATTCTCGAAACTGTCATTTCTCTTAATGTTATCTTCTTTCAGTATTTGTTGTATGATTTCCTCTGAGATAAAGTCCTTAAATGGAGTACTTGGTCGTCTTGGTATTTTTTGTAAGGCAAAAGACATGAAACTCTTTCTTTGTATTTTTTCAAAGTGATAGACAGACTTTAAAAGATTGTAATCTGCATGAAACAGTAGAAACAGCAAAGACTTCTTATCATATTTATTATTATTTTTTACAAGGTAGGATTTCATGAGTTCTGTAGTTAATGCAGATCTTGCAATTTCACTGACAGTAACTTCTAGTTTTGCACGGTCAAAACAGGTAATCAAGTAGTAAGTAACGAGAGAATCGGAATAATTAGCAATCACTTTACGTTTGTATTGTACAAATGTATTATCGTAACTTTCATCATCAAAGAGTTGAGCGTTTAATTTATCTTTAAAGGAGTTTTGAAAAATAATATTTAATTGCTTACCAGAAAGTGAATCTATCCAAGACTGACGTATTTTTGTATTGTGAAAACGATCAAGCAAATGGTTAACAGGGACTTCTAAATCATCTTCCCAAAATTTACGATTTGGATAAATGTTCATAAGAAACTAACCACACCATAATAACATAATAGACTATTTAAATAGTTAAGATAGAAATCTGAAAGTCTTGACCAATAATTATGCAAGGGCTGTTTACTGATTTTTAACCAAGTTTTTTCTAAAAAGTTTGCTTAAGAAGAAGATTTTTTGGACAAAAATTTTTCAAATCCTGAATATATATTATATAGCACTCTAGCAAAACAAATTCTGAATATAAATGTCAACCCTAACACTGGACCTTGGCAAACAAACAGGCTGGGCAATTCTAACCAATGGAGTAATTGAAAGTGGAAGCAAAAGTTTTCATGGTAGCCGTTTTAGCGGAGGTGGCATGTGCTTCTTGAATTTTCGTAATTGGCTCAATTCTTTGAAAGACATTTCTGCAGTGTATTTTGAGGAAGTGAGAAGACATCTAGGAACTGATGCAGCGCATTGCTATGGCGGTTTTCTCGCAGTTCTGTCTGCTTGGTGTGAAGAGAACAATATTCCCTACCAAGGTGTTAATGTTAAAACTATAAAACGCTTTATAGCAGGCAAAGGCAATGCAAGTAAGAGTGAAGTTATTGAAGCGATACGTGAAAAAGGTTTTTCACCTAGAGATGATAATCAAGCAGATGCTTTGGCATTAATGTTCTACGTTATGAATCTTAGTAAAGATTTTAACACATTAAAAATACCATAGAAAGTGGGTCCTTTCGGCCATACTGGCGGGTTTGGTGGTGCTGACCCCAAGCCTTCTTTAGCGTCAGACATATTTTAAATATTAACTTTTTAATTATTAAGAATTTAAATTATATGAATTTAGCAATCCACTACTATCCTACTCGAAATCTGGTCGAATATGAGCGTAATCCGCGTAAAAATGACGATGTAGTCAACAGAATGTGTGCTTCAATCAGGGAATTCGGCTTTCGTATACCAATAGTTGCAAAAAGCGATGGAACTGTGGTTGATGGTCATTTAAGACTTAAAGCAGCAAGAAAACTTGGTATGGAAAGTATTCCAGTGGTCTTAAGTGATAATCTAAATGAACCACAAACCAAAGCTTTTCGATTACTGGCAAATCAATCAGCTAATTGGGCAAAGTGGGATGATGATCTTTTAAAGGTAGAAATTCAAGAGCTAGAAGATTTGCAGTTTGACCTTAAAATGACAGGATTTGAATTGGAAAAAGTTCAACGGTTTCTCGATGATTTTGATGGTGAAAAAGAAGATCTTTCTGACTTAGTTGTTGATGACAAAAAGGTAGAAATAACAAAACTAGGTGATCTATGGATTTTAGGTGATCATAGAATCTATTGTGGTGATAGCTCTGTAATTGAATCATATAAAGCACTGTTAGATGATAAAATGGCAGACATTACTATTTGTGATCCTCCATATAACGTTGACTATGGTAGTAGCCAAGAGAGAGAAGATAAAAAAATATTAAACGATAATCAAGGTGAAAAGTATGAGCTTTTTCTCTATGACATCTGTTCCAATATTTTAGCATATACGAAGGGAGCAATTTACATCTGCATATCATCATCAGAGTTTTCAACGTTGCAAAAAGTATTTGAGGAGGCAGGAGGAAAATGGTCAACATTTATCATTTGGGCAAAAAATCACTTTACGCTAGGAAGATCAGATTATCAAAGACAATACGAAGCAATGCTCTATGGATGGAAAAGCGGCAATAAACGTGAGTGGCTTGGAGGAAGAAATCAAAGTGATCTATGGTTTTATGATAAGCCAACGCACAATACACTACATCCAACGATGAAGCCAGTAGAGCTAATGGAGAGAGCAATAGTAAACAGCAGCAGATCAGGAGACATAGTACTTGATCCATTTAGCGGTTCTGGAAGTACACTGATTGCATGTGAGAGAACAGGAAGAATTTGCAGAACAATAGAGCTAGATTCAAAGTTTGTAGATGTAACCATAAAACGTTGGCAAATATACACAGGTAGGGAGGCAATTCTTTCTGGTACTGGTAAAACTTTTGCAGAAATTCAAGAAGAAAAACAGTAAGAAAAAAGTGGAAGAGATAATGCAAACAGAAATTTAGTAAGCCTGAGTAGGTGTAATATTAATTTACTGGTATATACCGTATTTTAATGAGTTTAGTGTAGTAAATAACTTTGGATTAAATGTGATGCACTCAATGAATCAAGCAAAGACGTTAGCTGGAGTAGTAACGTCGCAAACAAGTAATGAAACATCGTTTTCTGAAGAAGTAGAAAATAATGTTTCAGATTCTACACTATCTGTTAAGAAGAGAATTGAATTGTTTGAAAAAGGTACGAAGCAAACACCTATTATTAAGGAGAAACATATGAAGCAAACTTGTGGTAGTCACGATCTGAAGCAGTGCAACACTGAATACAAGGCAGCTTTTTCGAATGTGATTAGAAATGGTAGTGATAGCAGTATTACACTAGAAATGGACGAGGCAGGTGCTGATCAATTTGATGCACTTTCATCATTAGATGAGGGTGAAGACATAGAGGACGAATTTAATGCAGTTTGTGAGGCAAATGGAATAGGATATAACGGTGGATATTATCCTGATCAGTTTAATGTGGCATTCAGCACATCTTCCAACTGCCAAACATATGACAAAATAGATGTGCATGAAGAGGATAGAAAATCAGGGGATAAGCCAAAGTCATCAGATGAGGGTGAAGACATAGAGGACGAATTTAATGCAGTTTGTGAGGCAAATGGAATAGGATATAACGGTGGATATTATCCTGATCAGTTTAATGTGGCATTCAGCACATCTTCCAACTGCCAAACATATGACAAAATAGATGTGCATGAAGAGGATAGAAAATCAGGGGATAAGCCAAAGTCATCAGATGAGGGTGAAGACATAGAGGACGAATTTAATGCAGTTTGTGAGGCAAATGGAATAGGATATAACGGTGGGTATTCTCTTGATCAGTTTGAGGCGGCATCCAACACATCTTCCAACCCCAAAATAGACAACACAAAAGAAATGCAAAAAGAGGAAGAGGATAAAGAATTAGGAGATAAACCAAAGCCGTTACCTAGAAATGGAATGTTGGAGAAGGGCAATATTAGAAATGTAGCTCCACCTTCGCCTAGAACAGCAGAAAATCATCGGTTGAGTATTATTCAGGATATTGCACCACCAAAGCCACCACATTCTTCTTTCCAATTAAATGGAAAAAAATGTGATGAGCAAGAAGCTATAGGAGAACCTATGTATGAAACTATAGACCAAAGTAAAAGATTCTCGAAAAGAGGTTTAGATGGTGAAATAAATGATCAAAGTCCAGAGATAGAAAAGTCAAATTCTGAAGAAACATCAATTAAGAAAGGATCAGAAGATATAATTGGTGAACCTGTAGATCTGAATACAAAATTTTTAAAAAAGAGTTTGGAAGGAAGTGATAGTGGAATAGACAATAGAAGTGCAGAGATGACAAGATCAAATTCTCAAGTAACAGAAATGAGTGAGTTTTGTGGCAGTCAAGGATGGGAGAATATGTCATTAAATCATGATAGTCCAGTTACACTTTCAACTAGCTCATCAGAAAAAAGTGATAATGAAGAAACCCCGTTAATTAAAAAAGAAAAGAAAACAAATAGAATTTTGCCAAGAGTAAAATATGCAGTGCAGCAGAAGGAATTTGTAATTTTCGGTATAGCTGCTGTTGCACTTAGCGCTTCTGCAGCTTTGGTATATCTACAGGATAAAGGACAATTTATTGCATTTTTTGTAAACAGCCCTCTCTATATTACTATGCCAATGATAGCAATTACTTCATTGCTTGCAATTAGCACAATATTTTGTGGAATAAAGCAATTTAGAGATACTGAAGAGTGTCAAATAGGAGGAAAGAATGCGAATGAAACTTTGAATCAGGTGCTAAAGTATCAACCAAAAGATAAAGTAATAAAATCAGTCAAACTGGAATACAGCAATGGTACTCATTCACATTTTACACTTAACGCTTGGAAGGGTAAGAACAACTTCATTAATATTGACGACAAAGTCATTAGTAGAAGAAATAAAGTAGAATCAGTAATCAAAAATAGGCCATTATTTACAGCATTATTAAGCAGTTTGGTTGCTGCAAATATAGTATTGCCTTTATTACTGTATGTAGAAGGTGGTATTAATAGTGTACAGAAGTTTTACCAGAACGCTTTGATTAATAACGTAGGGTTATCACTACTTATAGGCTCGAGTATACTTGCACTATCAGTGATATTCCTTGGAGTACATTACTACAGAAAAACAAATTGCACAAATCTTGTATATTGTGAGGAAAGAATTGAACCAGAAAAAGTTAATGGAAAGTTCATTGAGGAAACAAAGGAAGCAAGGACAAAAGTGCTTGAAGAAAACCATAGTAAAGATGCTAAATGCAGCAGTTTAACGCTAGAGCAAGTAGTGGTTGAATCTCATAACTACAAAGATGTAATTTATAGTATTAGTTGAAAATAGCCAAATTTCACTATGTAAAAAGAAAGCACCGGAGTATTTTGCTTTGTGTTAGTAAAATATCTCTAAAATATTGGCAAGTATAAACAGGTAGGGAATTGCTGATACTGGCAAAACCTTATACCTCTCAAATGGTACCGTCGGGTAGTTCTTTTTCATCCATATATCAAACACATGATGCATGAATATATTAGAGATGATTGGGCTAATTGAACCTCCTTGCGGAACTCCTTTATCCCTAACTACCTTACTGCCATCTGCTTGCTGAATGGGGGCTTTCATCCACCTCTCAACATACAGTATGACCCATTTGCAGTCTGTGTGCTTTTTGATAGCTTGCAATGCCAAGCCGTGGTCCAAATTGTCGAAAAATCCAGATATATCAAGATCTATCGTCCAATCGTACCTCCAGCATCTTTTACGAGCTGTATCTACCGCATCCAGTGCAGACTTATTTGGTCTATAACCATATGAATCCTCATGAAATTTTGGTTCTACCAGCGGCTCTAGATACATAGCAGCAGCCGTTTGCCCTATCCTGTCGAATACTGAAGGAACACATAAAATTCTTTGCCCTCCTGTATCTTTTGGTATCACAACAGCTTTTACCGGCTCTGGAAAATAACTTCCGGATGACATCCTATTCCATAGTTTGTACAGATTATCTTTTAGATTTTCTTCAACCTTTGTTATCGAAACCTCATCCACACCAGCAGCACCTTTATTTTTCGATACTTGTTTATAAGCTCTCCAAATAAGTTGCTTTGATATATCAAAAGACTTTGTTTTACTCATTAACTCCTCCCTTTCGGTTGATAAATCATTAAAACTAAATAACTCAGCCCCTTCTCTCGATTTCCATTACAGAAACTTCTTCACTACTACGAGCTGATCCGCCCCTGTTTTTCGCATCGGTACTCTCATCCTTAGAGTTTAGCTCCTTGGATTTCTCCCTTATCATCGAAACGACAGGTTCCCGTAGTTCCACACAATAGCCTGAAATGGATTCATGCCACCTTTATGCCGGACGCCATCTATCCAGTAAACAAGCTCCCGATAGATTTATCCCAGGTTACAAACGACCCCCTGGTTTTGACGTCATTTAAAAGGTTTCGACACTTCATCAGTGGTTCACTTTCGTTCATCTCTCTATTCCTTACATGACATATAATTATGCCTTTTCCATAACGCTCACTACCTTACCAAAGCAGCTTATGGTTGTTTGAAGCCTGCTCTTGTAAACCGGCTCCGAGGGACCTACCCTCATCTACTGTGCAGCTTTTGCACTTAGTTTGCTCTTACTTGAACATTCTTTGTATCTCTACGGCACACCATCTGCTCCTAGCTCCAGTAATAACTTTACTATCTCCAATTTTTTGTTGTTAACTGCATAGTGCATCGGTGTCTGATTTCGTGCATCAAAAACCTCGATTTCAGCTTTTCCTTCTCTTATCAAAATCTTTACAACTTCTGCATGTCCTATTCCTGCTGCTAGATGTAATGGCGTATGATGCAAAGCATTTCGTACATTAACGTCAATACCTTTTCCTATCAAATATCTAACTGCATTAACTTCACCTATCATTGCAGCTAAATGAAGTAAGCTATCTTGTTCTGACCCGTACTTGTTATTAATTAGCGCTTGTAATATTTCTGCTTTTTTCCCTTCTTTAGCATAGTCAAGAGATGTTTTACCATCATTATCTTCTACGAAAGGATTGATATTCTTTTTTGTGAGTAACAAATCTACCATGCTTAATTCATCAAATTCTATAGCGCAATGTAGTGGGGTTTTCCCGTTTAATCCTCTAACATTTACATCTAATCCAGGTTGATTAATGAGACACTTTATTAACTCCAAACTTAAGTTATCAGTCATTTTATATTCAAAATCTTTTTTATATTTGAAATTTAGTATTAGATAATTCTTGTAATGAGTTTGTAATCTCTTCAGTTAGCGCCATATGAATCTTTTCAGTTTCACTCAGTGATGCAAGCAATGCTGAGACTCTATTTGGAGTATTAAGCAGATTATTACGTACAACTCTTGCTACATTAAATGCATCGCGCTTTACCTCCTCTACTGCTACAAGTTCTCCTATCTCAGCCTTAGCTTTCGCCTCAAGCAGTTTACCTCGTTCCATTTCATTTTTTATTCTAGTTTTTAGCAACATCGTGGAAAGGTTACTTGTATTTTCGTTTTCTGGATTTTTCCTCCTCAGTGGCTGACTTGGATCTCTTATTGCCGCTACTGCTTCATTTGCTTGTTCTCTATTGATCAAACCATCCTCCAACTTAACTATTCCTTTTTTTACTAAATAACAGACGTATTGCTTTGATACTCCTATCTCTCTTGCCCATTCTGTTTGCGTGATTTTCACTTTTTTTTTGCCTATTTTTTACGAGTTTTCTTCTTGAGTCTCTGAAGTGGATGATGCGATAGTACACTGCAGAACAGAGAAACAGGCAGAGTTTGTGAAAGTAATGATCGAAGAAAGATTGGCTGAGTATAAGTTGAAATTACATCCTGAAAAGACACAGATAGTGTACTGTAAGGATGACAATAGGAGTGGTGGATTTCCTAAACAAAGTTTTGATTTTCTGGGTTACACATTCAGACCCAGGTTAGCAAGAAATAAAATAGGGAAATATTTTGTCTCATTTCTCCCAGCAATTAGCAACAAGGCCAAGAAAAAGATTACTACAACCATAAGGTCATGGAAAATGCTACGAAATACGCATATAACATTAGAGGAGATGTCAGGAAAAGTAAATCCAATAGTCAGAGGCTGGTATCAGTACTATGGCAAATTTTACAGAACTGAAGTATACAAATCTCTAAAGAATATAGAGCGGCATCTAGAAAAGTGGGTGAAAAGGAAATATAAGAGACTCAGGAGTCACGGAAGACTAGCAAGACAATTTCTAGGAAAGGTGAGAAAGAGGTCTCCGGATATTTTCTATCACTGGACACTAGGGTTAGGCCAAAAGGCTGAATAATGGAAGCTGTATAAATCAAGAGGTTTACGTACAGTTTTGCGAGAGACTGGTGGGGAAGTTCCACTGGTCTACTCTCCTTAACGCTTTTGAGGATGGAATGATACCTTTGATGTGCATTATTTCAGCTTTTGTTACTAGTAATAACGAGGAACATCAATATTTAGAGTTTATGGCTAAGCGGCTTGTAGAACATAAAAAAATCGATTTAAATATTAAAAGCAAGCAAGCTGTTATTAAGAGAAAACCAAAGGAACATGATGGTTATCCAGTATACATATTTCAAGGTAGAGAAGTAGTAGATATGGGTGAGAGGGGTTGTGTGTACCTTGATAATCAGCAATCTTCTAACAAACTCCTAAGAACCTTTTTCATCTATCGGCTCCTCTTTCATTAGTATATAACCAAATTCCTTTGCTTTTTTAAGCAAATTTTTGACTACTCTCTCTTTGTAAAGTGTTTCATAATAGTTTATTCCTTTCTCTACATATTCTTGTCCATATTTCAACATTTGATAAAAGATACATGCTAATTTCCTTGCTGTCGCAGTTATTGCTTTTGGTGCTCCTAGCCTTTTTTTCAGCCTTCTACTATATGCACCTATTGCACTTTTGCTTCTCAACACACAATGGGCAGCCATTCGAAATGCATTCGCAGCGCGGTTAATAACTTTACGAGTTCCTGTTCCAACAATTTTTCCTCCTGTAATTTTATTAGCAGGGCTTAATCCAAGCCAGGAAGAAAAATGTTTTTCTGTTGGCCATTTATTATGATTTATACCTGTTTCCGAAATGATAGTTTGTACACTTAATACATCAAATCCCGGGACTTTAGTAAAATCTATCCCGGTTATTCGATTTAAATCCTCATCCGCAGCAAAATCTGGACCATTCTTCTGCTTCCACTTTCGTATTTTATTCAACATCCTGTTCTCATTTGACTTTGCCTCAAATGTTTTATAGTAACTCTCTATACTTTTATCACATTCCGTTATTTGCTCTTGAAAAAAAGTATATGCTGCATATTCTTGTTTTAGTGCAAACAAGTGTTCTTCTCTATAGTCTCCTGTTAATGCTTTTGCTATAGTAGGCTTGTCATTCTTCATGTTTGAATTTCTAAATTCAGCTAGTTTTTGGGGGTCTTTCTCTCCTTCAATTATTGCTTTAATAATTTTCATGCCTGTTAAACCGTTGATATCACTAATAACCTTATGCAATTGAATATTCATTTGAATTAGCGCTTTTTGCATACGTTGAGTATGTTTAGCTGCATTTTCAATTAGATTAGCACGTTGTCTAACGTAACTACGCAATACACACATTTGATTATCCGGTCTAAATGATCCTTGAAGCAGTCCATAGCTGTGCAATTGTTGCAGCCATTGACAATCCTGAACATCAGACTTTCTACCAGGCACATTTTTGACATGTCGCGCATTTACTAGTTTTACCTCAAATTTATATGATTCTAATATTTGAAATAAGGGAATCCAATATACTCCAGTTGACTCCATGGCCACAGTTCTAACCTGACACTTTTTTAACCACTTTGCTAAGTTGTGTAGATCTACTGTAAAGCACCCAAATTTTTGGATACGTTGTTCATCTCTTCCTTCAGGTGCACATACATAATGTACAGTCGAGCCAATATCAATCCCTGATGCGTCAGGGTTTATTATTTTTAATTTACTTTTTGCTTCTGCCATATAAAATTCCTCCTATACTATTATGATAAGAAGCACTTCAGCTTGGGACGGTTAGGTTATACAATCTTCTAAACGAGGTAGTCCAGAAAGAACTCCATCAATGGCTTTACCGTTTCCCCCAAAACCATGCTTTCAAACGGGCATTTATAGCACCATTGATTGTTTCGGTTATAGCTGCAGAAGCGCTTCTTCGTAAAACTATATCCAAAAAACATAAAGTAAAGAGAAAGAGTTTCTTTAAAACATAAAGTAAAGAGAAAGAGTTTCTTTTTGGTTTTATAGATTTCGTCTGTTCAGGCTTTTATTAAAGTTTTGTAAAGCTTTTAAGAAGAGAAAGTGTTCCGGCTATAAGTTTTGGTCCTTTAACTATTACAATAAGGGTAACCAATAACGCACAGAATGAAACTAACACTCCTAACGTAGATAAAAATCCATCTTTACCCATAATGCCGAGTGAAATAAGAGTTATACCAATTGCAGGAAGGAAGTGAGTAAAAGGTAATGGAAGAGCTATTATTATTGCACAAAGCAACATCATAAATGCTAGAATCTTTTCACCCGGACCAAGAAAAATAAAAGACATTCTTGGTTTCATGAACTTTTCTATTTTTTTTAATATAGGTGAAGTTTTCTCTACCACGAGAGCTAGTGTTGACCGTTGAAAAGATTTCCTTTCTAGCCAATTAGGCATCCAAGGAGAATCAAACCCAAATAGAAGCTGCAGTGAAAATAAGATTAAAGGTATAGAAAGAATGGTTGTATAGCCAGGTGGAACAGGTATAGGTACTGATAGCGGTAAAGAGAAGATGATTATTAAAATACCAAAACCGCGCTCATTTAAAGCTGTTTTGATGTCGAACAATGTTACTTTATCACTATCGTTGTTATTGGTATCTGCAACCTCTTTTAGAATATCAGAAGCCAATTTTTTATCTTTGCTCAGTTTCGCACTTTTTTGCATAATTGCCCTTTAATAACACTCTAACTAACGTAATTATTAATATATTTCAGTTATACCTCTTCAATTCTTTAGCCTTGTTTAAACAAATGACACGCACTTTAGTGCGTGTCACGAAACATAAGGAAGCTAACGATCTGGTTCATTAGATGATAGTTTCTCTGAATCCTTAAGTTCTTGTTTAAGGTTTTTAATGCCCTTGCCTAAATCACCCATAACTTGTGGTAACCTACCTGCACCAAACAGAACTAAGATTATTATTAAGACTAGAAACAGCTGCCATGGACCTAAACTCATTTGTACCTCCGTTGAAAATATTAACTTTTAGGTATTAAAACTTGACTGAAGCCAAGGGATACATAAATTATATCACTTTTATTGAATTATAAATCAAGAGTTTTTAATTATCTTATAATAGTTTTAGTCTAACATTAAGTTTAGTTTAGCTGTAGAGTAAAAGGAAGCTCACTAAAAAATTTTGCTAACGTATCATCTTTAGGTCTGTGGTATATGTAGCTAGGAACTCCTGATTGAATAATTTTACCATTTTTCATCACGTAAATAAAATCTGCAACTTTCAACGCTTCTTGCGGGTCATGAGTTACCATGAGTACAGGAATATTTTTGCTTCTAAAAAGTGACAATATATGGTGCCTTATTCGATATTTGAGCAGTATATCTAAATTAGAAAATGGTTCATCGAGCAAAACAACATCAGGATTTTGCGCCATTACTCTTGCTATTGCAACTAATTGTTGCTGTCCTCCTGATAAAGCATGAGGGTACATGTTTTCATATTTTTCTATATTAAATAGCTTTAAGATTTCCAATGCAGTAAGGTATTTTTCTTTCTTAGAAGTACTGCAAATAGTAAAAGTTATATTTTCTATTACTGTTTTATGAGGAAATAATGCAGAATGCTGAAAAATCAATCCGATATTTCTACGCTCTATAGCAATTGACACTTTGTTACTTGCAACTAATTTATCATTTATAACAATGGTTCCAGATTTTGGATTTTCTATTCCTGCGATTAATTTTAGAATTGTTGACTTGCCACAGCCAGAATGACCTAGTAAACAGGCAACACTTCCTTTCTTCACTTGAATGTTGATGTTGCTTAAAGCAAAGCCATCTTGATTGCTATAAAAGTAATTAATATTGTTAACTAGCATTAATCTTTCAATTGGAATCGTATTATTAAATATAACAGTATTACATTCAAGAAATACAGAAATATTTTTTATTATTGTGAATTAATTGTACAGGGTGCCTAGAAAAATGCGAGACTTTTTGCTATAATTTTGCATAAATAGCAGAAGACATGGGACTATAGCTCAGTAGGATAGAGCGTTGGATTCCTAATCCGAAGGCCGTGCGTTCGAATCGCACTAGTCCCACTTAATTTTGATAAAGTGGTTTAACAATCAAGAAATTATAATTGGTTTGAAAAGTGATTCTAGGAGCTAGATTGCATGGTTTCTCAAACTTGAATTTACAGGTTCAACCTTATTTTCTCTCATTTCGCTGTAACTTGGAAGTGTAAAATTTTTTACATGTAATCCAGTTACCATTACAACTAAAATAGCTAGGACACTGCAAACTAATGCACCAGCTAAAGATGGAACCGTCACAGCAGCAGCAACAAACAATCCTGCAATAACAACTCCAACAACATCACTCCTTAATGAGGTGTAAAAACTCTCCTTACTTTTTTTGTATTTAGTTTCTTTTTCATGTGGTGGAGAAAATTGAGCCTCTACAAAGCCGTTAGCTTTCTTATCATTATTTGGTGTGACAGTTGGGCCAGTCCTTGTTGATACAGGTGCTTCATTTTTGTTATTATTACCATTAGTACTAACTGGAGGCGCTGTTGCCGTAGGTTTATTACTAATATTTTTGTTAAGTTCTGTTCTATTTTCTTCTACGCTTGGCGTAGTAACAACCTGGTCAGTCCCTGTTACTACAGGTATTTCATCCTTGTTTACTGCTGATGCGCGTGTTTCTTGATCGTTCTGTATTAGCACTGTTGCTGCTACAGAATTATTTTCTGCAATAGCAGTGCAGAATGCATCATCCTTTAACTGTTGATATAATCTGTACAATTCACTTTCAGGATCTAGTTTTGATTGCTCTGCATTAACACTTTGCAGTAACGTGCTCAGAATCTCAGCATTGTCATCATCAGTGTAAGAGACAACAAAGCATAATATAGATTTTTCTCCTTCAATTTTGCTAACGTAATACCTTCCTTCTTGACCGATTGCATTGATGATGGTCATTCCATTTTGTAAGAGAAATTTTATAACGTTCAAATTTTGATCTTTAATTGCATATTCTAGTACAGCATTTTTTTACATTTGCTCTGAAGATTAATTCTCTCCCTTCTTAACCTTTTTTGCAAATCTTCAAAACTAGTAACTGTGCTATCCTGTTTTGTAACCCTATCTATATCAAGACACAGATTCCTAATGTCATCATTATTTAGCGTGAGACCAGTGTTTGTATTACTGACATTGGACTCCGCTCCATCAGGTGTGTTTTTCTTCTCTTTTTTGTTTATTGCTGATCTAAGCAGTGCAATTATTACACAGCTTGAGAGATATTTATTGTGATCAGAATTGCTGAAATCGACTTTAAATTCAGAATCTATTTTAAGTTCTTTTCTAAGTGATAATTTCCCTTCTTCAATTATTTTTAGAAGATTTCTTATACCATCTTCTGGTATACCTGTCATATACTTTAAAAGTAACTTAACTTTTGGTAGGTCGCCATCTACAGAGGCATTACTCAAAGCTTGAACTTTCTCTTTTCCAGTAAATCTTTTGTTATTCAAGAGTATCTTCATAACTTCAGTGCTCTCATTGTGAGGAGCTGTGTTAAGAACCTCTAGTATTTTCGTATGATCTATGTAATCTAAAAATATCTCAAACTCTTGAACTTTACCTTCATTAACGGCGGTCAACAAAGCATTCGATTTTCTTTCTTGATCAAATTTACCGCTATCCAAAAATATCTTTATAACGTTAGGTTTTCCACCTGACACAGCGTAATCTAATACAGTTTTAGAAGTAGTATCTCCAATATCAATTTTAATATTTGACTTTGCGAGCAATTCAACAATTTTTAGAAATGTATCATAATCATTTAAAATACTGCTTTTCCCTGAGCGGAGAATATCCATAAACAAATCACAAATCTTTGCATCTGTTGGCCCACTTTGTTTTAGCTTCTCACCAAATTCCTGAGCAGCTATATTAGGATTATCAGTTACAAATTTCTTTACATCTTCATAAGTTAAATTACCGATCATATTCAAATCTTACTATTATTGCTATATGCTTATTATATCAACTTTTTCATTATTCAGTCAAGTAATCTTGCAGTCTCAAATGGCATGATATATATTGATTTATGATTCTCGAGTAAATGATGGAAGATTTAGCTTATAAGTTAGTGAAAGTAACCGAAGCTGCAGCACTTGCTGCATATAAATTGGCAGGCCTTGGTAATGAAAAAAAGGCCGATCAGGTTGCAGTTGATGCAATGCGTACGGTGCTAAACTCAATAGAAATAAATGGTACAATTGTGATTGGGGAAGGGGAGAGGGACGAAGCACCGATGCTATATATCGGAGAAAAAGTTGGCACAGGAAGTGGCCCTGACATTGACATCGCTGTTGATCCACTTGAGGGCACTACGATTTGTGCTCATTATAAACAAGGGGCAATGTCTGTTCTTGCTGCAACAAAAAAAGGTAATTTTTTACATGCACCTGATGTTTATATGGAAAAGATAGCAGTGGGAAAAAATCTCCCAGAGGGTGTAGTCTCACTAAAAAATAGGATTGAGAAGAATCTGGACAATTTAGCCAAGGCAAAAGGATGTAAAGCAAGTGATCTTATAGTAACTGTACTTAAACGTGAAAGACATGATGAATTAATAGCAAAAATTAGGAAGCTAGGAGCAAAAGTGAAATTAATAGATGACGGTGATGTTGCAGCCATAGTTTCGCTAATAAATGGCAATCACGATATGTATATTGGAACAGGTGGAGCTCCAGAAGGAGTGCTTGCAGCAGCAGCGCTAAGCTCAATCGGTGGGCAGATAGAAGGAAGATTAATATTTGACACGGATCAATTAAAAGAAAGAGCAAAAAATTTGAATATCACTGACCCAGAAAAAATCTACACCGTGAAAGACATGACAAGAAGTGAATCAGTGTTCATTGCAACTGGAGTAACAAATGGAGAGTTTGTGGATGGAGTAAAGTTTGACCAAGATATTTGTCTGACTCATTCATTAATAATATTGCCTGGTAAAGTAATAAAAATACAAACAAAATCAATATCTTAAACATTTGTCATATGCTGATTATAAAATTTTTATAGAAGGAAGATACTTATAATTGTCTTAAAAAATGAATTTACATATTAATTTTAGCTTTACAACATTTGGCATTAAGTTATAGTTAAATAGTAATACTAAGAGATGCTTAATGTTTAGTTCACTAACTAATTTTTTTACTAATACGTCTAAAAAGAAAAGTTCTCAATCTGAAGAAAATAATCATTCTTTCTCTAACAGCACAGAAAGTTTATTAGTCCAATCTACTAAAAAAAATCCTCAACTTGATGATCAAAGTAGAACTGACGCGCCTCCTCAAATAAATCTTCAATTTAGTGAGGATGATGTAAAAAACGTGCTCCAAGACTTCGAAAAATTGGATTATAATGATAGTAAGTATTTTAACAAAATAGCAGAAGATTATGAAAGGAGGAAAAAAAAGTGACCTTTTTAACTACGTAATATTGAATAAGCGAAAATACATAACAGATATATTAGATCAGAGGCTTGACCACAAAGATCAAGAAAATTTTAGGAAGAAATTTAGTGAATATCTTCTTAAAATAAATGAGAAAATGAATTATGGGAAAGAATTTCAAAATAAACTTCAATTTTTTGAAGATAGGGTAGAAGAAGTATTATCAGATTTTAGAAAATTGAATTTTGGCCTTAAGGATAATTTGTGTAAAGATGATAAGGATAACGTAAATTATAATAAAGGCTGGCCTGCAGATCCATTTGACAAAATAGCGAATTATTATCGATGAAATAAGAACATTTTCCTTTTTAATTATGTGGTATTAAGTAAGCAAAAAGAAATAATAAGTATATTGAATGAAAAGTCTATTCCTGAAGACAAGCGAAAGAATTTTAAAAAGAGGTTGGGTAGATATCTTCTTCGAGTCGAAGAAGGGATGAGTAACGGACAGGAATTTCTCAAAACTGATAGTGCAGTTGCCTTTTTTGATGGATGTTATGTGCCATGCGCATATACAAAACGTTCTCTTAATCATTATGATCATCTTAGTATTAATATTTCTAAGCCTGGGTGTAGCTTAGAAATCAGCCATCTTTTCACTGACAAAATTGAAAGGATGAAAAGAAATAAAAATGAGGTAAAAAGAGCAAAAATATACAGCGATGGTAAACTAATTGTAACGATTGAAAAGAATGATAAGCAACAAAGAAATTACTGTTTTGAAGAAAATGCAATATGCAACATCAAAGTTAGGTGGAGTGCAGAAGATGAGAAAGGTAATTCTGTTAACTGCTTTATTAGTTTAAATGTAAATTCTGGTGAATTTGAGATTGAGAAGGCAACTATTAATGATGAAGATGTTGAGCTAGACGAAATTTTGAAATTAGCTAAGCAAAATAAGGATATTCTTATAGAAGGTGAAGCTTTGTACGAATTTTTAGAAAGAGATCTGGAGCAAGATGCACAATCACAGAAAAAGGAATGTATTATAACGCTTAATCCATCTAGTCATTTATTAAATTCACTAAAACCAGGGGAATTACAAGCAGGATGTATAGGAGGAGCATATGATCATTATCTTCCTAGGACTAGGCTTGAAGGGCTATCTGCAGAAGAAAAATCAAACCCAGAGTATAGATCTTATGATCGTTTTCGTTAATTACACATTAAACCTAAAGTGCATTATATCACCATCTTGCACTATATAGTCTCTGCCTTCGAAGCGAATTTTGCCTGCATCTTTACATGCTGATTCGCTTCTATATTTTATATAATCTGCAAAGCTTATAGTTTCCGCTTTTATAAAGCCTTTCTCAAAATCAGTGTGAATTACACCTGCTGCTTTGTCAGCTGTTGATCCTATCTTTACTGGCCATGCCCGTGCTTCTTTGGGGCCTACAGTAAAAAAAGTTATCATACTTAGCACTTCATACATAATGCGCGCTACTCCATCAAGTCCTGATTCTTGCAAGCCAAATTCTGATAAAAAACTCTGTTTTTCTTCTTCACTATCAAGATTTGCAATATCGGCTTCGAGTTTTGCTGAAATGCAATAAAATTTGCTCTTATTTTCCTTCGCCATTCTCTCTACCTTTTTAGATAATTCATTGCCAGTTATAACATTTGTATCTTCAACATTACATACGTACATAACAGGCTTTGTTGTTAGCAGTTGAAGCGATTTCATTTCAGTTTCGTCCACGTTTCTCAAACTTCTTGCAGGTTTACCGAGTTTTAAAGTAGCCAAAACTTCCTGAATCAACACAAGCTGTTTCTTTAGTTCTTTATCACCTTGCTTTGCTTTTTTTTCAAGTTGTGGTAGCCTTTTTTCTATACTGTCAATATCAGCTAGAATTAACTCCATTTCCACTACTTCAGCATCTGATATTGGATCTACAGTGCTGTGTACGTGACTGATATCGTCATCCGTAAAGCACCTGAGCAGATGAACAATGGCATCAACTTCTCTGATATGACTCAAAAATTTATTTCCTAGTCCTTCACCTTTGCTTGCACCCTTAACCAAGCCTGCAATATCGACAACTTCTAGTTGATTGTAGATTATCTTTTCTGAGTGGGCAATTGCGGCAATTTGTTTCAAACGCTGATCTCGTATTGGCACTTTGCCAACATTTGGCTCAATTGTACAGAAAGGATAGTTTGCAGCTTCGGCTGCACTTGACTCTGTAAGTGCATTAAATAAAGTTGATTTTCCTATGTTTGGCAGTCCAACTATGCCACAGTTAAAGCTCATATTTGCTATGTAAAATTATAACTATTGCATAATTTAAAAATTTCTGCTATACTTAATTAGTTACAATTTTGTTAGTATATAGCTTAAATTAAAGTAAAAACTATGACTACAGCTAAGAAACGGAAACTACCAAGTGACTTTCATGATGTTGAGGTTGGAATAAAAAGGCCCAGGATATTAGGGCAAATGAATGTACCTAGGAAACGGAAATCATCAAGTGGTCTTCACGGTGTTGAAAGTCCGAAAAGGTTCAAGAGCTTTGGGGCAAGAAATAACTCTTTTAAATAGTAATTCTTACCCTAACGATTTCTATGAAGGTAAACTTAGTGATGTTGTAGGGCAGTCCGTTAGTGATGTGGAACAAAAACTTTCTAGCAGTCAAGTAGCTAAGTGTGATACTGCAGGAGATGGCAATTGCTTTTTCCATGCCGTGTTTGGTAAAAATAGTTTTGATGTATACAAAACTGACAAAGCTCAAGCAATGCGTAAAGAGTGGCGCGAATTTTTAAATCAGTTTAAATCATTGAATGATCCGAAAATGCCAAATGCTCTTAAGCAACACTTGAGAACATTCTTTGTAGATCTATTGAGTAACATTGGGGAAGTGCTTAATATACCAAAAGAGATGAAAAGAGCTCATTGAGGAAATAAATAAAAAAGTTGACAATGTAATAAATGAAAGTGTTGAAAGAACGAAAGCTTTAAAAAATAACATTATAGAAAAGTTTTCTGAAGATGAAAAATTTTGTAATGAAATATATGAAGTAATAAAGCAAGCTACCAATGCATATAATGAGCGTAATGCGCAGCAAAGAGATTTACTTAGTATTGAAGATTTACTAAAGAAAGAAAATGAGGAAACATTGTATAATAGAGTAGAGGAAGAGCTTGAGTCTTGTGCATATAGACTTGACACCACGCTTACTAAAGAAAAATATAAAGAGGAATATATAATTAATAACGACAGAATATTAGATTCAGTTATTGGTCAAAAAGACTTCTATCAGACTTACCTCAAAGCAATACAAAAACAAGGGTATTTTGTTTTTCACGGTGAAATCCCTATTTTAGCTTCTTTATCTAATACTGAAATCGAAGCATATTTTGAGGGTCAGGAAGGTATGACAATATATAAACCAGACCCAAACATGATAAATCCTGAGTATGTAAGGAAAGATGAATTATGGGGCAATAAGAAGAAGGAAGTAATATACCTGGGTGGAAACCATTACTCTAGAGCTAGGGTTATAACCAAGGAAATTCAAGAGCAAGAAGACTTTCAATTAGCAAAAGAACTTCAATTAGATGAAATTTTGGAGTATTGTAACCTTTCAAAGGATATCTCTGAGAGAGCAGAGGTTGAGAAGAGGTTTGATGAGTTATTGGCAAAAAATGCTGATGGAAACATTGGTGATGTTATAGCGCAGTGCATTAATGATGTACAGCAACGTATAAAATGCCTTGAGGAGCCAGTCTTATCAAGAAGATGCAGTGTGGAAGAAGCACGTGTAGGAAAAGCATTTTATCAACATACTTCTATAGGGGGCATTCTATAATAAAAGCCATGCTCATTTTTAACCACTGCTTAATAAGAATAAAGTCTTAGCAAAACAAACATAAGAACAATAGGATTTCTTGCTTGCAAAGCAACTCCAAGATCGGGAGGAAAAAGACTTTTTCCTTGCACAAGGGCAACTTCAAGAGCAACCCTCACGCACAATCTCTTAACCCAAATGGAAGAAGTAAAAATAGAAGATCAGCGGCAACAAATACTTGTAAAATAATAACTCTATGGTTAATATGCGAAGACTTAAGTAAAAAATGTTGTCATTCTAGTAGCTGATACTGGGCTCCAATGTCAATTACTCGGATAACAAAAAAACACAGGCTTCACATGCATCTGCAGTACTGTATTAGTCTACTATCTTCATTCCCACAACATTATACCCTGAATCAACATGTAAAATTTCTCCAGTTGTACCACTACTCAGGTCGCTTAATAAGTATAGTGCTGCCTTGCCAACATCTTCTATTGTAACATTGCGTCTAAGTGGAGAATTACTTCTATTCCATTCCGATATGGAGTGAAAGTCACTTATTCCAGAAGATGCCAAAGTTCTGATTGGACCAGCAGAAATTGCATTTACTCTGATGTTCTGTGGTCCGAGATCACATGCTATATATTTTACACTTGCTTCAAGTGCTGCTTTACATAAACCCATCACATTATAATTTGGCATAACTTTTTCAGCACCATAGTAAGATAAAGTAAGTAAACTACCGCCATTTAACATCATTTTTTCCGCTCTTTGCGCTAAAGCAGTAAAAGAATAGCACGATATATGCATTGCATTAATAAAGTTGTTTAGTGAAGTATTGACATATTTACCATTTAGCTCATTTTTATCGGAGAATGCTATTGCATGTACCAAAAAGTCAAGAGTATTCCATTCTTTCTTTATTTCCTCAAAAGCATTATCTATGGTTTCCTCATTTGAAACATTACAGTGCAATATTAACTCTACATTTAATTCACTTGCTATTGGTAATAATTTCTCTTTTTTTGTTTCATTTTGATAAGTGATTGCAAGCTCAGCTCCATGTTCTGAGAGAGTCTTTGCTATACCATACGCTATTGATCTTTTATTTGTTATTCCGGTTATTAACCCTTTTTTGCCCTGCAATAGACTTGTTGCCATAAAATTATTTGCCTTTCTTATAATTTGGAATATTAACTGAGTAAAGTCAATTATGTTTTAAAACATAGCTAACGTATAAAAATTACTTCCGCATATTTTCAATCTAATTATAATTACAATTAGAGATATTTTAAGAGCTCAAAATCTATCTTTAGTCTGCTGACTTTTTAATCAAACTTATTAAAAAATGTATTCTTCAGTGTATATCTGTCGTATATGCACCGCATTTTTTTCTAACTTTTTTTACACAGGAGGATTTTATGTCCAGAATTCCAGATACTTGACCTTTACTTTGGCTAAAAATCCACTGGCGCCTGTGGTTTTTATAAAGAAAGTACAGAAAATACTCTAGAGAACATGAAATAAGGATACTGAAATATAAGCTGCCTACATTTGCAAACAGCTCATAAAGTCTTCTTATTTACTTACTCCTTGAGCAAAAGAAAGTTGTTTTGATATAGTCACACTTTCCATACTTGTTGAAGGATTCTGTGAAACTTTTACTATTTCAGAACCTTCTTTACGTAAGTAGGATAGTGCATCATGCAAGGACTTCGCTTCGTATTGTTTTCCTACTTTTACTTCTTTATGTGCAGCTATTTGCTCCCAAGTGATACCATTGCTTTCAATAAGCTTGATAGAACCGTCATCACTAATATTAATTTTCATTTTACACTCTTTTTCTTCATCGTACCAATTCAAAGTCATGTTATATGAGCCATTAGCTACTTCATAAATTCTTACTCCATGCTCATCAACTCGTCCACGCATTCCTCTTTTTTCATCTCCAGGTAGCAACAATGTAACCACCGTTATCCTATTGCTTTCAAAAAAATCATTAGTTAAAATATTACTAATGTTTATTTTTCCTTTATTATCATTCAGCACAATTCTTGCAGTCAACATAGTTCTAATTGGACTTCTCACTCTAAGCTGTACAGATTCTACATCACTGTTTTCTATGTGTTTAGCAATTTCTTGCTTAGTTTCATCAATAATCTTGCCTTTTAGATATTTACCGTGATTTTCATTTTCTGAATTATAAGGAGAGCTATCAGCAAGAATTCGCCTTTTTGACTTTTCATCATCACAATCTAAATATTCAATTTTGCGGTCATGTTTGGTACCTAAAAATGGATGATCATCTTCTCTCACCCTATTATTCGGAGGAAAATTGAAAGTCCTATTCGATTTATCACTTGACACTGGTCCAGGTGTTCCTTGAACAGCCTCAGAGTTTTTTTTCTTTAGAAGAATTACTTAACATTATATACCCCTTATTCTATAAATAGCCTTATCTTAGAATGTTTTTAACATATGTCAAATAAAAATTTTGACATATTTGACATAAAAGCGTTTTAAATAATAAGAGCAAAATGGACAAATCTATTTCGTGAGTAACCAAAAATCGTTTTGTATTCATTCAGACAAGGAGAAATAGTAGATAGTGTCATGCAAGTAGCTGACACCCCTTGGTGGACCACACACACAACTTTACGAACATTTCAATTTGGCACATAGTAAATGATGTCATTCCAGCGCATGATGCTGGTTTTCATTTAATCTCATCAAATTTAGCATAAGCTTTGTAAATTTTTCTGGATTCCAGCTTCACGCGCTGGAATGACACCATCATTCTATAACACTCACCCAACCTAATGCATTACTTGCAATCTGGATCCCAGTACTTGGATAACACCAAAGGGGCTACTCGCATTTTTTAGTCCTAAATCACAGTTCTCGTACAGTAAACACTGACCATTTTTCGTATGAGTTACCTTTGCAAATGTTTGTACAACTGTAACACCCAACTTGAAAACTTCAGAAAAACTTACTTGTCGTTTTTTAATCTGTTTAAATTTCCAAAACCAATCTATTTGGATCTTCTATGTAATTTTTGATTTTAACAAGGAAAGTAACTGCTCCTTTACCATCAACTATTCTGTGGTCGTAAGAGAGGGCAATGTACATCATAGGTCTGATTTCAATTGAGCTACTCACAGCAACTGGCCTATTTTGTATTGAGTGCATGCCAAGTATTCCAGATTGGGGAGGGTTGATTATTGGAGTAGAAAGAAGTGAACCGTATACACCACCGTTTGAGATAGTAAATGTTGCACCTTCCATTTCCGATACTTGCAGCTTACCTTCTCGTGCTTTTTTGCCAAGAGCAACTAAAGTCAATTCAATCTCGGCAAATGACATTTGATCAGTATCACGAATAACTGGTACAACAAGACCTTTGTCAGTGCCAACAGCAACACCTATGTCATAGTAATTTTTATATACAATTTCATCACCTGAAATCTCAGCGTTAATCTCACGAATTTCTTTTAGTGCTTGCACTGCTGCCTTTATAAAAAACGACATGAAACCCAGTTTTATTCCATATTTCTTTTCAAAAGTTTCTTTATACTTTGCCCTCAGATCCATGACGTTTTTCATGTCAATTTCATTGAACGTGGTCAGTATTGCAGCAGTATTTTGCGATGCTTTCAAACGAGCAGCAATGACTTGCCTTATTTTGCTCATTTTTACTCGTTCTTCTCTTCTCTCTCCACTTGCTACGCTTTTTGGCGATTCATATTGTTTTACCGCAGGTTGTTCAGCCTTACTCATATGGTCTATCACATCCGCTTTAGTTATTCTGCCTCCCATGCCAGTTCCTTTTACATTTTCTGCACTAATTGCATTTTCTTCCATAATTTTACGAGCTGAAGGGGCATCTTTTTTATCAGGGCTTTCGCCTTTATCTTCTTTTTTCACTTCTTCTTTTACTTCTCCTACAGAAAGTTTTGCCAATAATTGATCAGGGCTGATTACATCATCTTCTTTCACAAGAAATTCGGTTATTTGTCCTGAAGCTTCTGCAGTTAATTCTAGTGCTGTTTTGTCAGTCTCAATTTCAAAGATCAAGTCATCTACTTTTATTGCTTCACCGATATTTTTCTTTATTTTTACTATACCTTCCGTAACCGATTCACCACCAAGAGTTTTTGGCGCTCTAATTTCTATAATTTTGCTCATAAAATAACTTCTACATAAAACTTTCTATAAATTTATACATGAAAAGAAACATAAATAAACTAATAAATTCATTAGGCCTTTTATCATAATGCTTGATTATTTCCTCCTAATACATGCAAAATTAAAATACTAAGTAAATTGAAATAAGATTATGGATTTTGATAAGGCAGGCAATGCAGAAGACTTATATAACGAAAAACTTCAACTGATATGTAAGACTTATAACAGAGAATTACTATCAAATCAAAGAGTTGTTGATGGTATCAATTCAATGGATTACAGTAAGCTTAAAATCTTATGCAAGTATCATAATAAGTTTAGTCACAAAGGTATTGAAGAATTACTATTAGATGAAAGCATTGTTAATCACATCAACGATTATGATGATGAAATGTTTAGGTCCATGCTAAATGATGCACCTTCGGAGCACAATATTCTAGAAATACTAAAAGGTGAAGAGGTTCGCAGTAGTGAATTTGACAGTAGTGATGGCGAGGAGAATGAAGAAGATTATGGATATTATGATAATTTTGATTACGAGGAAGATGAAAAAAATGATCCGAATAACTTCGCTAAAGAAGCATTAGGAGATAAAGGAACTAATGAAAAACGTGTTGATGATGTTCAGTTTTGCAACGATGCAGATGTGGGAGTACCACTAGACAATCAAAATGCTATTAGGAATATCCGTTTTATTCAATGGATGATAGTTGAGAGTGATGGTAAGCTTAGTGAGCAAAATGTTACAGAATTACTAAAAGATTCGAGTTCTATTGATCTAATTAACTCTCTTGATGATAAAAAGCTTCAACTTATACTCAAGAGTGATAAGTTTAGTGGTGAAAATATTATAGAGTTATTAGGAAATCAAAGAGTTGTTGAATACCTCTATTTTATTGATTATGAAAAATTTGAACTCATTCATAATAGTGATAAGTTTAATAGTAGCAAGTATGCTAGTAGCAGTCACAAGATTATACGTTTGCTAGAAAATCAAGAGCTTGTTAAGCACATCAATTTTATTGATTATGAAAAACTTCAATTCATACTTTGTAATGATAAGTTTCTTCTTAGCGATATTATAAGACTACTAAAAAATCAGGAGGTTGTTGAGAATATCATTTCTTTTAACATTGAAAAATTTCGACTCATATTTTATAGTGATAAGCTTAACTGTGTAGATAAAATAGAATTACTAGAAAATCAGAAAATTGTTGATTGCATCAATTCGATTACTCCTGAGAAATTAGAACTCATATTTCGGAAGTTTAGTCTTCAAGATATTATAAAAGTACTAGAAAATATTGCTCCTGAGAAATCAGAACTCATATTTGAGAAGTTTAGTCTTCAGGATATTATAGAAGTACTAGAAGATCAAAACGCTGTTAAGGGCATCAATTCTGTTACCACTCAAGAGCTAAAAGCAATAACAGATAATGTTACTGGTAAGGTATTTGTTAATATATTTAAAAATTTTAAACCTAGCGTAAAGTCGACTTTGAGGCTTGCTATACTCCTGCGTAAAGCTGGTAAAATTACAGATATTAATATCGATTACTTGAACAACAAGGAACGTATTTACGAAGATATAATTAAATATGTTCCCCAAGAGCTGAGTATATATACTCAATATCCTTTCCCAGGGATTATCTTAGGCGGTAAAGATCTTCCTCAAGAGCAGGACATAAATATAAATTCACTTGTACCATTCCTTACATTTGAAAGATATATTGAATGCAAAGAACCTGTGTCAAAATTATATAATTTATCTTTAGAGCAGGTTATTGAGAATATCAATCCACATAAAAGAGCTAGGTATTTCTAATAACACTAAATTCATTTATTTATAATAATTTTACTATATCGTAAAACCATCTATATCAGACTATTTTTACTATATTTTCTTGGTAAAATCACTGGCAGCTGACACCGAGGTTCAGAAAATTTTTATAATATAGACTATCAATGATTTTTCAGTAATAATATAGTTTTAAGTGGATATAGTGAACGTTTCATACAGAGATATAGACATTAAGCTAATTAGAACAGGTTGAATTCAAATGTTGAATCTAGAATCTCTGCCAAAACATCTAGCAATTATTATGGATGGTAATGGTAGGTGGGCAAAGAATCAAGGAATGGTAAAAATTGATGGTTATAGAAAAGGCAGTGAAGTTGCATTTGATATTGCTAAGCATTGCACAGTCCTGGCCATACCTTACTTAACTTTGTATGCATTTTCCATGGAAAATTGGCTCAGATCTGAAAACGAAACAGACTACCTATTTAATTTATTTTACTCCACTTTAACTAATGAAGATAAAATGAAATTCATTTACAATTGTAACATTAAGTTAAATTTTATTGGCAATTTAAGTCTATTGCCCAGTAAAATATTCGATCAAATCAAAAAAGCAGAAGAAGTGACACATAAGAACGATGGTCTATTACTCACTATTGCAGTTAGTTATGGAGCAAAGCAGGAAATTATACATGCTATCAACAACGTCATAAAAGGAAATATTGATTGCGTATTGGAAGAGGAATTTGAAAAATTTCTTTATACTAAAGATTTACCAAAATTGGATTTATTAATTCGCACTGGTGGCGAGAAAAGGTTAAGCAATTTTTTACTATGGCAAGCAGCTTATGCTGAATTGTATTTTTGTGATACTTTGTGGCCTGATTTTTCTTGTCAAGATTTGAGTAAAGCATTAGCAGATTATACAAAGAGAGAGAAAAAATATGGTAGATAATAATTTTATGGTGAGAACACTGTCTTCAATAGTAATATTACTGATATTTTCTTTTGCTACATATTTCAGTGATTTATCATTTTATCTACTAATTTTTTCAATTGCGGTTCTATCTTCTTTTGAATGGTATAACCTAACTAAAGGCAATAGTATCTTATACATTTTTGCATTACTACTAATTGCACTACCAAATGCATCGCTGATATACTTATATAATCTACCACAGGGAAAATATGAATTAATATGGCTTATCTTAACCATTTGGAGCATCGATATTACCGCTTACCTATTTGGTAAAAACTTTGGTGGTGCTAAAATTTGCCCAATTATTAGTCCTGGAAAGACTTGGTCAGGGCTTTTAGGTGCAGTTTTAGCTGGAGTATTTTGTACAATTTTTGGCTCAATATTTTTGAGTTTATTTCCAATTTTCTATTCCCCAATAATTGGCGTTACAATTGCTATTCTAGCCCAACTTGGAGACTTTACTGAATCACTCATGAAAAGAGTTTACAATGTTAAAGATAGTGGAGGTATAATACCTGGCCATGGAGGAGTACTTGACCGTATGGACAGTTTCATCTTTACTGCCCCTTTTATTGCTATTTACATAAGCTAAAGAATGAAGTGCTATTAACCTTTGGTCCTTTCCTTTTTATTCACTGCTTTCACCTCAACAAATTGAAATTCTTCGGAGCTTACTATTTCACTCATGGGCTTACTGCAATAAGGACAATACATTTCTCCTTCTTTATGTAAATATACTACTGGATGAACAGAACCATTATCATTCTCATCACCACGGCAGCAAACTATTAGATTATTATCCCTCACTTCTGACATACTGCTCCTTTATTTTATAGTATTTTGTACATCGAGCATAACCGCTTTGAAGTGGAGAAAACAACAAATATTTATTCTCCATTTTTTACCCTATTTAGATTAATCAATTCGCTTTGGACACTTTTTGATACAAAATTGCTAACATCTCCTCCTAATCTCGCTATTTCTTTCACAAAACCTGATGAGATAAATTGAGTATCTTCAGATGCAGGAAGAAATATAGTTTCGATTTCAGGAAGGAGTTTATAGTTTACCCAGCTCATTTGAAATTCATAATCAAAATCTGATACTGCTCTGAGCCCCCTGATAATAACAGAAGCATTTTGCTCTTTGGCAAAATTCATTAATAATCCATTGAAAGATATGACATCTGCGTCAATTCCTAGTCCTTTCACTTCATTTTTAGCCATGCTTGTGCGTAGATTTATGTTGAAACTAGTATGTTTGTTAACATTTTCTGCAACACCAATTACTAACTTATCGACTAGCTTACATGCTCTTTTTATTATGTCAAGGTGCCCCAAAGTTATAGGATCAAATGTACCAGGATAAATTCCTATTTTGTTATTAATGTTCATTCTTTGTTTCTATACTTCAAAAACTTTTGATGGACATGATAACGTTTTTTGTCTAAAAATGAAAGTACGTAGTTGGCCTGATAGCTCAGTTGGTAGAGCAAAGGACTGAAAATCCTTGTGTCGCTGGTTCGATTCCTGCTCAGGCCACATTCTTTTTCTTAATGTTCTATAGTATATTATAGTATTAATATAATTATTTAGGAAATAATGTATAAATGTTACAATAGAATATTTAATATACTATTAATTACATTTCTACTATTAAGTAATATCGCTTATAGTGAAAAAGCAAACAAAGAACCATCTGCTTTGACAGCAGAGAATGCAGTAAATTATAATATAATTGTTGGTTTATTGAAAACAGATGAATCTCAAAATATCTATGAGATATTCAATAATTTTGGGGTTAAAACTATATTCATTGACTACGACAAAATAATTAATCTAAAAGAAATCCAAGAAGAGTTTGCAAAACAAGATGAAATATTGGCAAAAAAGCTGATACTAGATCGAATAAAAGTTGAAGTTGCAAAATTTATCAAAAAGCAAAAGATAAACAGAATATTTATTTCAGATAACTTTCATTCAGCTCTTAACCCTTACCGCCAGCTTGTGAATGAAGCAATTGTAAAAATAGTAGATGACAATCCTACAATTCATTTGCTTGCCATATGCGGTGGTTTACAAGACATTATGTATGCAAAAGAAATTGAAGTAACAAATGTTGTTAATGATGAGAAGAATCATTTAAAATCAGCACAAAAAGAGAATATACCTCTTCAGCAGATAAAAATTGTTCCAGGTAGTCGTTTGGAAAAAGTGGTAGCTAGATTTTTACTACCTAATCAAAATGGCTGGTTTTCAACTTATTTTCCGAATGCTCACTCAGGTACAGTAAGTAATACTACAGAGAATAGAAGAAGGCTAGAGCTACTTGGATATAAAATTGCAGCATTTGCCAATGACGGGGTAATAGAAGCTATCGAAGATAAGCATGGTAATATTTACTTTCAAAGTCATCTAGAAGCCCTTGTTGTCAAATCAGATAAAAACTCTCGTTTGTCAAGCCAAAAGGTACGTCAGATTTCAACACTAGTTGCTATAGCGATTATAAATGATTTTCTTCATCGCATTTAATGCTAAAATAAGGAAAATCATCTAATGTCATGCCAGTACCCTTTTTCTTGTCATTCCAGTGCGTGACGCTGGAATCCAGTTTTTCATTTCATCAAATTTAGCATAAGCTCAAGTTTGCTTATAAATTTTTCTGGATGCCAGTGTCTGGGCACTGGCATGACATTATGGAATTTGAGCTCCAGTGTCAGCTACTTGAATGACACCTGATTATGATGAAAGAAATCTAATGATTTATATAAAACCCATAGCATGTCGAACGAAGCTTTTTTTAAGAAAATCTGAATTTTCAACTACCATTAAACCAAGATTTCTCAGAACTTGAGCGCAAAGTATTCTGTTGGAAAATATTCTATTTAGTCCATCAGTTGCAAGTGCCATAGTAAAATTATCAAAGTATCTATCACGTGAAATTTTCTTCAATAGATAGTTACTACCAACATCAATGCCAGAGGATTTTGCAGCAGTTATTTGTCTAATAACACTCTCTACATCTCTCATTCCAAGGTTAAGTCCTTGACCTGCAACCGGGTGGATTGAATGTGCTGCATCGCCAATCAGCAAAATTCTGCTTTTATGCAGCTTTCTTGCAAAAGAAAAACTCAAAGGATAGAATCTTCTTTCACCCTCTAACTCAATTTCTCCCAAATAAGAACCAAATCTTTTTTTGAGTTCTATGATAAACTCCGCTTCAGATAAGCTCATCAGCATTTTTGAAATTTCGCATTTTTCTGTCCAAACGATTGAAGAAGTATAGCCACCTTTCATTGGCAAAATTGCAAATGGACCACCAGGAAAAAACCGCTCTACAGCTAAGTTTTGGTGATGTAGTTCATGTTTTACATTAAATACCATGCTATTTTGTTTATAATCAAATTTTATCATTGGTATAGAAAACAACTCTGGCAGCTTAGAGTTTTTACCTTCAGCGCAGATAAATAGCGATGATATCAATTTTTGATCATTATCAAGAGTAACTTCCACGTATCCTTCGTCACAAGCAATTGTTTTATAGGAACGTGGAGAATATATATTGAGTTTATGCAAAAAATTATTATTGATTGCGTTCCATATAATAGCGCTCTTGATTACATAACCCATTGGTTCTTCACCAACCATTTTATGGTCATAATGCACAGTAAATGGACTATCTCCATCTAATATGCATATATCAAGTATTGGTTCAGCTTCACTCTCTAAGAACTGCCAAATCCCTAATTTTTCTAGTATTTTTTTTGAACCTTGAGAAATAGCGAATGCTCGATTATCATCAACTGCACGTGGCAAACTATTTTTCTCAATTACGGCTACAGATATAGAGTCATTACTAAGGCCAATAGCAGTAATAAGACCAATCAGCCCACTACCTGAAATGATTACATCGTAATTCATTTTATTTACCTAAAATTACATTCTACCCATTTTGAAAATAGTTTAAACGAACTTTGTAGACACTGAACTTCTCATTACTATCTTAGTTATAACCAAAATAGTAATAAATATTAATTATTTTACACTAAATTAGGTCTAATTTTATTAAAGGAGCTAGATTATGACTACAGATTGCAAAAAAGAATTACTAAATTGCATTAGCAAGTACAGAGAAGAACTTGCAGAAAATAAAGCAGCAATTAGACAAACTTTAACTAGCGATAAAATTAATATAAGCGATTACTTTTATAAGGGTGATAAAATCTGTAACAAAGAGCTGTTTAACATAGGAAGTGAGTGTCAAGATACAAAATATGGTAGTCGACAAGAATATACGTATGATGAGTGGAAGGAAAAAATTGAAAAACCTCATGCTAAAGATTTGCTAAAGATGTTACAAAATGAAATAAAAGGTAAAATATTAAAAAGTTTTGAAGATTATGAAAAATATCATAAAAATGCTACTGAAGCTATAAAAAGAGAATTAGACATAGATTCAAAATTAAAGGCAATACTCAAAGAAAAGCAACAACCAGAAACTGATGAAACTCGAGCATATTATGACGTTATACGAGGTTTATATGAAAATGGAGACATGCGCTCTCAACTAAAGTGCAATGATCTTGATTGTTTTAATAGAACAATAGAAGATAATCTATCTCAAAAACAATCCGAGCTAGCTGCTATAAAGGATGACTTTTTGGATAATACGCAAAATATTTTTCAACATATTCAAGTTGAAGATAGTATTTTTTAGAGAAATAAGATTATGCTATTTTTTAATGAAATTTCTTAAGTGGTAGATTATTTTTTACAGCTATGGCTGAGGTAGCTGTCACTACCTGAAATGTAACAAATAAAATACCAATCTTAAATATTGCTATATTTCACGATAGTTTCTCAACTTTACGCACATGCTTTTGGAACATTCTCATTTGTCAAATAGTTTCTGGCATGCTACACAATCTGTAATGCAGGTTTTAACTTACTTTTACGCAATATTGATCATTCTTGAAAAGCAATCTAACATTTTCTATTCCTTGATTACGAATCTTTGATGCAGCTGATTTAGCTACCTGAGCGTTTACAAAAAATGCTACATATCCCTTACTTTCTGCATTGTTTTGTTTTGGGTGACGTTTCTGCATTTCTTTTTCATATTGCCTTTTGTAATGAGGAGTATTTTGTATCAATTGTTCTGACCTCTTTCTTAAGTACTCGACTTTTACCTTCGCAAGCCCAGACTTATGAAGTCCTAAAACTTGTGCTGCTTTTTCTGACAAGTCTATTATTCTACCTTCAACAAATGGCCCTCTATCATTAACTCTTATAACAAGCTTTCTTCCATTTTCTAAATTAGTAACACGAACAAAGCAGGGTAGGGGCAAGGTCTTATGTGCTGCAGAAATCAAGTGACGATTAAACTCTTCACCGTTAGCTGTAATTGTGCCATGATCTTCTATTCCATACCACGATGCTATTCCTACTTCCTCATAACAGCTACAGTATTTTGGGTGGTAGGTGATACCATTTATTGTATAGCTATTGCCAATTTTATAATGACCTGCGGTGTGATTAGACCTATTGCTAAAACTACAACTACTCATCAAAACGAATATTAGACATAGAAAGGCTAGTTTTTTTATCATTGTACTTAGTGAAATGGTTCGATACCATGAGGGTTTTAAATTATACTATAATAAATTTAGTAATAAGTAAACGTCTACTGCCAAATATGCACAGCACTAAAAAAGAAGTAATACATATAATCGGTATAGGTGGAATTGGAATGAGCGCAATTGCTGAAATTCTTCATAATTCCAGTTATAAAGTTCAAGGCAGTGATACGCAATCAAACGACAATATAGATAGGTTACAAAAATTAGGTATAGAGGTCTATATTGGTCACAATGCAAGTAGTATTAGACAAGCTCAAATAGTTGTACATTCTTCCGCAATAAAACCTGATAATGTGGAGCTAGTTGCAGCAAGAAATAACAATAAAACCGTTTTGCATAGGTCAGACATGCTGGTTAAAATTATGAAAGGTAAATATGTGATAGCAGTTTCAGGTTCAAGTGGCAAGACGACGACGACAGCTATGATTGCTTCCATTTTTGATCATTCTGGTGCTGACGCCACTGTAATTGTTGGAGGAATATTAAATTCCTATCAGAGTAATGCAAAACTTGGCAAAAGTGACATTTTCTTAATTGAGGCTGATGAGTCTGATGGAACTATGTTAAAAATTCCTGCAGATATTGCTGTTGTAACAAGTATTAATGACGACCATATAGACCATTACGGTACATTTAACGACATCAAAAATGCGTTTTCTAGATTTGTAAACAACGCGAATTTTACTATTTTGCCTGATTCTGCAGACATCAATCATGATGCGAGTAATTCTATAAAGTTTTGGTTTGGAAATGGTAAAATTAGAGCTAGCAACATCAAACAACACAATAATAGCATAGAATTTGACGTGCTGATTAGTATAAACGAAAGTAATCGTATTCCATTGTCCACTACTCGAGTAGTTGAGAGGGGTGGAATAAAAGCAGCCCTTTCTTCATCACCTCAATGCTTGAAACTGGATTCTCGTTTCAATGTTAAACAAGATACTATAGAATTTAAGAGGACAATCCCTAGAAAATCTCTACATTCAAAAAAAGTAAATCGTACTAATGCTATTTGAACAAGCTAGCGTAAAAGTAAGCTAAATTTTTTAAGGTACAAAAATAGCAAGAAACAGTTGTTTGAAAAAAATTGGAATTTGATTGGATTGCTGAAAATTGGCTCTCAAACTTTAGACGCATGAGCAAGATAATACTCTTTAACTAATATAGATTAGGTGATTTGGAAGAGATACATCTAGAGCAGCCGACAAAGTTACAATACATATTACCGCAATAACTAGAAATGAGAAGGATCTATATGGTAATTATAGATTTTTCCAGACCTTGAAAACAATAAATAGACAGTAAATTAGAACTACTGCAAAAAAGACAAGAATAGCTACACTGGTTGCTTGACCATCGTAAACGTAGCTTGTTAAGCCGATAAAAATAGCCATGATAGAAGCTCTAATAAATGAAATTGCAGAAGAAGTTGTGCCTTTCATTTCAGGGAAAATATTTAATGATGCATTGAAAATGACTGCTTGACAAATTCCACAGCCAATACAAAAAATAACCATAGACAGCGTTACTAAGTAGTAAGCACTGGGCATGATTATACTGAATATTAAAAGTGATAGGGATCCAATAGCAATTACGCCTGTACCGGAAATTACACACCAAATTGCTCCAAGTTTCTTTAAGATCTTACTGGAAAACAGGCTAATTAGTGAGAAAGACCCAACCATTGCACCTTGATGTAGCGCATAAATAGTGCTGGATAAACCAAAAGTTTCCATATACAAAAAAGGGCCACAAGTAATGAATGACATATAAGCCGCAGAAAAAAGGCTCTGTGCCAAAGACAACACCATAAATTTTGAACTTGATAATAATTTTTATAGTCTTTCATCATTTTTTTTAGACTAAAAATATCACGGTCCTTTTTTGTTTCTGGTAACAGAAAAAGCAGCAAAACCCAAGAGATGAAACAAAGTATTGCAACACTTGCATAGTTGCCACGCCACCCAACAATTTTGTTGATGAAACTGCCTAATACTGGTGCAATTGCTATGAGAACTGTGATAATAGAATTCATGATTCCAATAAATTTTACTGCTTCGTTGCCTTTATAGCTGTCTGCAATAATTGCAAACACAACTACAGATGTGCTAACACCAATGCCTTGAATAAAGCGAGAGATTAAAAGCCAAGAAACTGACAGCGCAAAAACACAGCCAACAGCACCGATGAGTAGCAAAGTGTTGCCTATGATCATCATCCTTCTTCTGCCATAGCATTCAGACAATGGACCAAAAAATAACCCTCCTATGCAAACGCCTAAAAAATTATAAGCAATAGTTAATTGAATTGTGCCTTCCAGTACGTTAAAATAGCGTACTATATCAGGAAAACTAGGTACAGAAATATCAATTTCAATGAACTTAGCAATTAGAGATAGAATTAATAAAAACGGTAGTAACACTTAAAATCTTTAATTAATGAATAAAAATATCACATTTAAAGCGTTGAAAGAAGAACATTTTTCACTATTATTAAAATGGGTAGAAACGCCCCATATAAAGAAGTGGTGGGATGCGGATATAAATTGGACACCAGAGTTAATTGAGAAAAAATATAGCAACTACGTTAAAGGATTCAAACGTTTGAAATTTAAGACACAAATTATTGAAAAACCAATGCACGCATTCATTATTAATTGTGATGGAGTTGATATTGGTTATATTCAATATTACAACAAACATGATTTCCCACCTGAACAGATCTATAACACTTTAGAACTTCCAGAAAGTTGTGCTGCTATAGACTGGTATATCGGAGAGCTGAATTATGTAGGTAAAGGAGTTGGTTCACAAGCTTTGAATATATTTTTAAACAAATTTGTCTTTAAAGTTTATGAGAATGCCTTTGTCGACCCAGGTATAGCAAATGTTTGTGCAATCCGTGTTTACGAAAAAGTTGGCTTTAAAAAAAATATGGAAAGTAATAGTGCGATTTTAATGATTAAGGCAAGAATTCCTGAGAACCATTCAAGATGAGTGTTTTTTCAACAATCTACCTAAATTACTACAAGTGGTTTATAAAAATATACAAGGAGCTTTATATAAACTTAACATAATTTAATCATAAAAATATCATTATTAAGTCCTATATAAGAACAAATTTTGGCACTCAGTGAATCTTTTTTAACTAACTATGAACTTGATTAATTGGAAAATAAATTTTATTTGCTTTTACAATACCTTAAAATCTAATATCACTTTATCAGCAAAGATATCACAATAGGCTAGTATGTTCTTCACTCTTTTCCTCAAAATATTACCTATTTACATTACAATACTTATTGGTTACTTAGCAGGAAGATATCTTAAAATTGATAGAAGTACTATATCTCAAATACTCTTTTATATAGCTAATCCAATAGTGATTTTATACGGAGTATCTCATACAGAAGTTAATTTAAAAGTAATTTCTCTGCCGATTTTGATATGGTTTATAGGTAGTACTATGTCCTTATCAGTGTATTATCTTTCTTCTTTTTTATTTAAGGACAACACGAGAAACATATTAGCGTTTAGCTCGGGCAGCACAAGCATGGGTTATTTTGGTCTACCGATTGCCATGGCTTTATTTGATGAAGATTCAGTGTCTGTGTATGTTGTCTGTTACATAGGAATGGCACTATTTGAAAATAGCTTGGGATTTTATATAGCTGCAAATGGTATCTATACTGCAAAAGAATGCGTATTAAAGTTACTCAAACTTCCTTCATTATATGCGATGATTCTAGGCTTCTTTTTAAGTATATATGATATACAAATACCCACTTTTTTGACAGATGTTATGATAAATATCAGAAGTACATTTATCACATTAGGAATGGTGCTGCTTGGAGTAAGTATTGCACAAATTACAAATTTTAAAGTAGATTGGAAGCTTGCTTTGACCACTATTGTAGCAAAGTACATATTCTGGCCGTTATTTGTTTTGGGAATTGTCTTACTAGACAAGCATGTTACAGGTATATATGATGAAAGCATCTATAAAGCACTGATGTTACTGGCTATTATTCCAATTTCTGGATCCAGTATAATACTTGCTAATATTTTAAATTACCAACCAGATAAAGCTACTTTATTGCTCCTAATTAGTACTGCAGTGGGACTATTTTATGTTCCACTTATAATATCATTATTTTTTACTAAACTTGTCCCTTTTTGATCAAAAATTTAAGCGCTAGGCCTATTCACAAAACTTGAATTTAGACTAGACTTCTTGGATAATCATAAAAGAAACTAATCCTTTTTTCCTCTCCTTTCTTATTTTTTTACACAGAATAGGAAGTTATCAATTGATGGAATTTTCGCAATAATGTCAATAGCAGTAAGATTTCCTACACCTTTTAGCAGGTCTATAGTTGAATTTGGATGTTCTATGAGCAGCAACAAATAAATGTAACTTGCCTTTTTCTATATGATGCTATTAACCGAATAGGTATTCGCTTGACATTTCCATATCTTTGTTATCATTAGTAATACTAAAGGAAAAACTAAACTTAATAAGATTTGGAAGCATATTGTTGTTCTATGATTCACGTAATGCTGCTATGCCTTCGTTGCAAACGTCGTCATAAAGTAAATTAAATTCTTTAATATTTGAAAAACTACCACCCCTTAGCGCACTCATTAATATTATTCTACTTTCAACATCAATATCATTAGAAATTAAATCAAGTTTAACAAGATTTGGAAAGTTACCCATTCTTTAACAATTTAGTGATTGCTATTGAGCCTTCTGCGCCAATAATGCTAGAAGTTAATTTACACTCAGTAATATTTGGAAGATTAATATTCTCTAATGCTTCATTTAAAACTTCTCCGCACTGAGCATCAATATAACAATTAGATAAAGTCAAGCTTGTAATATTTTGCTTTTTCTGTAAAAAGTTTACTAGCTTCTCCATATATACATATAGATTATTTCACTCTAAGGTGTTACTATTAACATATTGATTAAAGTCAACTTCCATAGTTTCTGTAAGTTATAGAGCTGCCAATTACAGCATAAATTTAAATAATTGTCAACCTTATGAACAACTAACTTTACTTCTTTTTAACCTGATACCTATGCTTTGTTTCAAATTTCCATCAAAAAGTAACATTACCCCCTCCAGTCAACCTTTCTGCTTCATTTCGTGAAATCAATGCCTCAATAAATTCATCTAGTTCACCTTCTTTTATAATCTGTTCTAATCGATGTGAAGTCAGATTAATTCTATGGTCTGTAATTCTTGATTGTGGAAAGTTATAAGTTCTTATACGTTCAGAGCGATCTCCAGAACCAATTTGGCTTTTCCTCATTGTTGACCTTTCCATTTCTTTTTTTTGTCTTTCAATTTCGTATAGCCTTGCTCTCAACACTTTGAACGCTTTAGCCTTATTTTTGTGCTGGGATTTTTCATCTTGCTGTATTACAACTATCCCTGTTGGCAAGTGGGTGACCCTTACTGCGCTGTCAGTTGTATTCACTGATTGCCCTCCAGGACCACTGGATCTATAAACATCTATGCGTAAATCTTTTTCTTCTATTTCAAAGTCAACCTCTTCTACTTCAGGTAATATTGCAACAGTAGCTGCGGAAGTGTGCAATCTTCCTGAGGATTCAGTTTCTGGCACTCTTTGTACTCTGTGCACCCCTGACTCAAATTTCAGTCTTGCAAAAACTTCTGTTCCATTAATGAGTGCAGAAGCTTCCTTATGGCCACCTATACCTGTATTAGAAATACTTATTGGCTCAAACTTCCAATTTCTTCTTTCTGCATATTTTTGATACATACGAAATAACATCGCTGCAAATAATGCTGCTTCTTCTCCGCCTGTGCCTGCTCTAATTTCTAATATTGCATTTCTTGAGTCATCTTCATCTTTGGGTAATAATGCTAACTTTAGTTTTGCTTTTACTTTCGGTAATAGTATCTTTTGCTTCTCAAGAAGTTCTTCTTTTGCTAACTCTTTTATATCACCATCGCTGTTCTCATCTTTCATGATTTCTTCTAAATCTGAAATTTCCTCCTTTAATATATTATATTCATCGATTATCTCAATAATTGGTCTGAGTTCAGAGTATTCCTTTGAAAAACTAACGAATTCTTTTTGACTCAAATTGGTAGGGTTTTCCAGATTTCTCTCTACATCAGAAAACTTTTTTTTTAAGTCTTGTAAATTATTCTCTATATCCATATAGTACAGGTCTAGTTTTCAGCTGTTTAAGTAAGTAATATATACTGAAATAAAAAATTTCTTATATCAAGCAATAACACTATAATTGTCTTGAATATTTCTACCTAAGTATAATGGCAAAACAGATAACATCAATCTGCAGCTTCATATTTGGAGCTTCAGACAAAAAATCATTACCAGATGAGTCGGCTCCAGAGATTGCATTTGCTGGTAGATCAAACGTAGGAAAATCAAGTTTGATCAACTTGCTGATAAACAGCAAAAAAGCTGCAAGAGTTTCTTCTAAACCTGGATGCACTAGACAAATAAATTTTTAC
Organism: Wolbachia endosymbiont (group B) of Germaria angustata; assembly: GCF_964026725.1. Lineage (NCBI taxonomy): Bacteria > Pseudomonadati > Pseudomonadota > Alphaproteobacteria > Rickettsiales > Anaplasmataceae > Wolbachia > Wolbachia endosymbiont (group B) of Germaria angustata. The sequence goes on along the minus strand of NZ_OZ034691.1, from coordinate 677,871 downwards.
TCTATGTACAATGATAAGTTTAGGATTGTCGACCTACCGGGTTATGGCTATTCTTGTGCAAGCAAGGAAGAAGCAGTACAATACTTAAACCTAATTGAGTACTATCTAATTCACAGGAGAAATCTAAAAAGAGTGTTTGTGCTTATAGATAGCAAGGTAGGATTAAAAGAAATAGACAAAGACTTTGTTTATTGGTTAATATGTAATAATATTAACTTTAATATTGTGCTAACAAAAATAGATAAAGTGAATCAGGAAAGTCTAGATGCTATTCTAGAAAATACTCAAAAGTGGTTTAATAATGAACATGTATCAATTCATCAAATAAGCATTCGTGTTAAGCATAAAATCACCAAGGTAAGAGATGAGTTTTTCAAATTTACAAGATAAAAAAATGAAAAGTGATGAATCTTTAAATGGTAAGATGCCATTGAAGGAAAAAACAGAGATATTATTTGAAGTTCTGTCTAACATACCTAAATTTGTAGGCGAAACTTTTATCATCAAATGCGGCAGTGTAATAATCTCAGATGAAACGCTGCTTAGTGCTTTTGCGCATAATGTTGTTCTGTTGAAACAGCTTGGTATAAATCCGGTGGTAGTTCATGACGGAGAATATGAAATTAACTTAGTGTTAAAAATGCTAGGTATGAATGATAAGTTTATAAATGGTGTCAGACTTACAGACAAAAGCACTATGAAAATCATTGAAATGGCACTGTGTGGTTCAATTAATAAAAAAATTGTTCAGCATATAAATTCTGCTGGTGGTTCAGCTATTGGACTATGTGGAAAAGATGGCAACCTCATAAAAGCTGAAAAGATAAGCACTACGCTTAGGGAAAATAGATTAAATAATATTGAAAAAATACTAGACATGGGATTTATCGGTAGACCAACTGAAATCAATCCTGATATATTATTCTTTATTGAAGAATCAGATTCTATACCAGTTATTGCACCTATCGGTTATGGAAAAAATGGAGAAACATATCATATTGATACTGATAGCACTGCAAGTGCAATTGCACTTGCAGTTTACGCATCTAAAATGATAATCTTGAGTGATACAGATGAAGAAATAAACAAAGTTGGCAATAGAAGAGTCTTGATTAAAAATTTAAAAGAATCGGTTGATTGTGGAAAAATTAAAGGAGAAAAATTTATTGAAAGGCTTATGTCATATACTAAAATGGTAGAAGAATGTGCAGGGGTTGTTCACATAATTGATGGTAGAGTACCTAACATTATACTTGATTTATTTACTAAGAATAATTCAGGTATATCAATAATGGATGATTAATAGCTGTACTACTTATAACCATATAAACATTAAAAATTTGGGAGTAGCTTATGTCAAATTCCTATTCTCTTTTCCAGTTTTTTAGGTTTTTTTTCTTGCAAGCATAATAGTTTCGTATACATAATGAAACCAAATGGTATTTTTAGCTTGATAACAGAGGAAAATAAAGAGGGCTTGGGTGTAACACTCAAATAATGATTTACCTTATGGATACCGATAGAAAAGTTGACTAAGGTATACAATTCTCTCTGCGTCAAGTTACTCAAGACATCGAATCTATAAACGCTTTGGATTGAGTGTGTTTGGTCAATTTGAGTGCTTTAAATGTGAAAGGCGAAAATTGAGCATACTACGCCTCTGTACACAGTACCCTTAATGCAAATGCCCATGTGATTCCATAGATAATCTCTGTTTTTTTATTTTATCTGTCCATTTATTATTTTCTATATCTTGTTTGTTGGTTGCTCTTTTTTCTTGATCAACAATTGCCTTATCTATCTTCTGATGAATTGCATCAATTGCATTTTTTTCTTTGTATACTTCGCTTTTTCCTTCAACAATTAAATTGGTAAAAATATTTACAACAAACTGCACTTGATTATGATTAACCTGACCTTTTATCGAAGAAGGTAAAGAGTTTAATTCCATCAATACTTCTGATGCTGTTTTATCTTGAGTGGAAAGCCCTAAATTATCTGCTACTTCACTTATTAATAACTCTCTGTTTTCTTTATTATCTTCCAATTTATTATAATCACGCAGTAGATCCATAACTGAAGATACTCTGACTTCAATAATATCATCAACATCTTCACCTCCTAGAGCAACTCCTGATCCCAATAACCTCTCTCTGAGATTTTTCTTTAAAAGATTGGTAAATTTTTCATTTGCATCCGATCCTGTAGTAGATATTGTACCATCTAAATAGTTGTTTACTTTGATTTGAGTACCTAAGCTATGCTCTATTTGTATTTTTGCCTTAGGTTTAAATCCTAATTTTGCACAGAATTTCTGAAAATATTCTTTAATAGTGTCAAACAAGGTCTTGCCATTGTCTTTATAGTTTTTCAACTCTTCAGGAATAGTAAGTGATAATTTACCATCTCCATATTTTACAAGTTCTTCACCATATTGAGACTCAAGTGTAAATTCTAATGAGCTGGATAGGTCACATATTTTCTCTTCCGGATTGTCAATCGTGGTTATAGGTATTGCCATATCAGACGTCACTTTTATGCGGTTGTGATCAGTGCAGTAAATGTTTAGCACTTTTTTAGGACTGTGTGGAGTCAAATTACAACTACTGAGTGCGGCATGAGATTCATTAAATATACCAGCCCCATACCCTGCTTGATTACAATTGGTGACTAACTCTTCTAAAATAGCATCACTTGGAACCCTTGCTCCAGCGTATCTAAACATTTCCTTAAAAATTTCCTTTGCTAATGAACGGTAATCTTTTTTGGAGAATAGATGATAAGAGCTTCTCCCTGCGTTATAAAATCTCTCAAATTCCTTTCTATATTCATCAATTTTTTTTTCATCACCAACTGTAGGGCTATTACAATGATTTTCCCAAACTTCAGATAGTCTATCTTGATCAAGCTCCTTAAGTGCTGGTTTCATAAAAGCTTTACCTTCTTCAGAGAGGTTATCAAAATTATCACGGTTAAAAATCTCATTTTTATAATCTTTAACTCCTTCCTTAAATGCAATAATAAAATTTTTATCTATTTCTTTTTCATTAATAATAAAATTCATTCTTTGAAAATCTAAGAACATTGTTTCACCGGAATTCGCTAATTTATTATCTTGATCTGCTCTTAATTTACTAAAATTGAATTCTTTAGCTGTGGCCTTTAATTTAACTACCGGACTCTTCTTTGCCTCTTTCATAATTAACACCTTACTATAAATATGCTGTAAGTTGTAACATATAATGATGAATAATTTGATAATATATTAAGAAAATCGATAGTATATTTCTTTATTTTAGAGATATAGGAAAGGCGTAGATTTCTCTTTTCATTTGTAGCATGCTGCATTAATATTTACGTATTAATCTAGAAAATAGTGATGAATAATATTGTAATTGTTGGTCTGCAATGGGGTGACGAAGGCAAGGGTAAAATAGTAGATTATCTTTCTGAGAATGCAGATGTAGTTGTGAGATTTCAGGGAGGAAATAATGCAGGGCACACTATAGTAATAGATGATGAGGTTTATAAATTAAATTTACTGCCCTCTGCTGTTTTGAGAGCGGACAAAATATCTATTATAGGAAACGGTGTTGCTCTTGATTCACATGCTCTAGTCTCAGAAATAGAGTCATTGAAAGTTAAAGGAGTGGACGTAAACTATAACAACTTGATGGTATCCGAGAGCTGTCCATTAATACTTAGCGTACATAAGGACAAGGAAAAGCTATTTGAAGATTTAAACGTAAATCACAAAATTGGTACAACAAACAAAGGGATAGGGCCATGTTATGAAGATAAAGTTGGCAGGAGAGCTATACGCCTTTGTGACTTAGAAAACACAGATGAGCTCAATCAAAGAGTGGACGCTCTCCTGAGTTACCATAATGCTATCAGAAAAGGACTTAACTACCAGGTAGTTAAAAAAGAAGAAATATTAAAGGAAATTCAAGAGATTTCAGAAAAAATTCTTTTATATAAAAAACCTGTGTGGAAGATACTAAATGATTTTATGAAAGAAGGTAAGAAAATAATATTTGAAGGCGCTCAAGGCGCATTTTTAGATATCGACCACGGAACTTACCCTTTTGTTACTTCAAGTAATACCGTAGCATCTCAAGCGATAACAGGCTCAGGATTATCCTACAATGCACACATTATTGGTGTAGCAAAAGCGTATACAACAAGAGTGGGTAATGGTCCATTTCCTACTGAACAAAATAACGAGATTGGAGACAGCTTATTTTCTATAGGTAAGGAACTTGGAACAGTAAGCAATAGAAGAAGGCGCTGCGGATGGTTTGACGCAGTTTTAGTGCGCCAGGCCGTACAACTCTCTGGAGTTTCAAGCATTGTATTAACCAAATTAGATATTCTTGATTCTTTTGATACTATTAAAATAGGCACTGGTTATAAGTATGGCGGAAAAATGTATGATTATTTACCCGCATCACATTCAATACAAAAAGAATTAGAGCCAATATATGAAGAATTTCCTGGTTGGAAAGAGAAAACTCAAGGCAAAAGGTCAGTTAAGGAATTACCTGCAAATTTGATGAAATATGTGAGAAAAATAGAAGAATTAATAGGCGTATCAATTCATCTAATTTCAACTAGTCCCAATAGAGAGGATGTTATTAAGCTTAAAAATCTATGAAAACGTCTTGTTAACTTTTATCTAATAAAAAACGATACTTGTGTGACTTCAAGCAATCTATTATGCAAAGTAGCAGCGTAAACGTACAGTGAGTAGTGTGATTTTTCTTAAATACATGTTGATTGTTATAATATAAACATAGTTAATGGAGGCGTATTATGATTGCAGGTTTGACTAAGGGAGACAAAGCAATAAAAGCGGAAAAAACAAGTGATCAGCTGAGAGAATTGTCAGTTGCAGAATATGTAGTTAAGTCAATACATGACTTGCAAAAATTGCATAATAGATTATGTTCATCACAGGGCAACAATTGTGTTAATGATAGAGAGAAGTTTGTCCAAGATAGTGATGGGCTTGGTATATTTCAATTTCTCAAAAGCTATATTAATGATGTAGAAAAAAATGAGCCTTCCATTAAGAACCTTACTATAATGAAATTTCTTCGCTCAATTATAGAAGATAGAGAACTGTATAAAAAGTTATGCAGTTTCGATGATTTTCTCGATTGTGAGTTAGAAAATTTGAGAGATAGGATAAGCTTATTAGCGCTTTTAAGAGAAAAGATGGGCTTTACTGATATACAAAAAGCTTATGGTAATTGGCGTTTTAGTAATCTAATAGGTGATAATGATTTTAAGCGAATGTATGTGGATGAAGCAGTAAAAGAAAGAGAAAAGCCTGTTAATGAGGACTTTGAGAAAAATATAGGTAAATACATAGAGTTAGTAAAGGAAGGAAAAGAAGTTGCAAGTAGGTATTTTGGAAAATGGAAAGAGGACTTTCAAGTTTACTGTGAAGAAATTGACAATAATAATAAAGTTTTGAATATTAACCTTACTCATTACGACAATAGTGAGCCAACAAAGATTAGTGACGTTTTACAGCAAGAGAAAGATATTAAAGAACTGAATATCTATTGCAATAAAAAACATGAAATGCACGCTCATAAAAAAGATAAGAAAAGATATTATGAATTTAAAGAAGGTGCATATTATGAAATGACAAGCACTTGGGCTGCAAAAGATGGATCAGGAATGTGTACCATGATTATGAATGTGAGTAGCGATGGCATAACTGAAATACTAAAATTTAATGGTGAAGATTTTGTTTCATCGAAGGAGATTCTAGAATTAATAAAGCAAAACGATGAATTATATATTCAAGGTCTCTCCTTATATGATGCTGTAATGGAATCACTAGAAGAGGATAGGGCTACTCCTATTAATTTTTACAATGAATCTATGGTGGCTTATCAAGGTAAGGAACCAGAGGGGAAGTTAGATCATAAAGTTGATGCTGATAATAGCCTTCCTTCTTCTCCTTCTATTAATAGCAATGCATTGGAAGCCAATTTACAGCACACTGAAACTCAACCAGAAATTGCTTCACAACAAATAACTGATTTACAAAACAGTTTTGAAAAAGAAGAGCGAAAAAACACGGAATTGCAAACTGAACTGGTACAAAAAGATGAAAAGTTAGCAAGTGTGTTAGCAGAGTTACAAGAGAAAGCACAAGAACTTAAAAATGTATGTGAAGCAAAAGGAAAGCTAGAGGGTAAGCTAAAAGGTGTTAATACAGAAAAGAAGGAGTTAGAAGACAAATTAAAAGAAGCAGCACACATAATGAAGGAAAAGGAGCAGTATATAAGCAATTTAAAACTTCAAGTGCAAGAGTTGAAAGATGAGCATAAAGCACAACTGGAATCTTATGAACAAGGGATATGCAAACTAGCATGGTAAGTTGAAGAGTTAAGAAGCAAGCTAGAGTGTGAGAATGAATGGGATGATAAAGTTGTAGAAATAGCTGATGGACTGGGAGAAAAAATTCATGCTGATGAACAAAGAAGCCTCAATAATCAATTTTATACTCCAACAAGAAATATTTTTAATGAGACTAATAATGAGTCTTGTGTTCCACTGGAAGAAAAGATGACGTTACTCAGATCTTCAAGCTCTGATGGCGGATATGGTAGTGATAATGGTTTATCTTCTAACATAAGTTCTATAAGTTCTGTTGAGAAGGTGGCAGAGAGTAGAAACGTAGGTAACTTGCTTTCCTCTTGTATTATATGGAGATAAGTTGCAAGAGGAATACTCACGTAGAGTATAAAAATCTCCTGTATTGATAATAATTTAAAATCTATAGTAGACTGAAAAAGATTATTAAATTATAATACGATAATGATAAAAGAAGACAAATCAAAAGTAATTTTTGAAGTGGAAGGGGCAGTAACTGCTTTACTACCTGCAGCAGAATTTAGAGTGAAGCTGGACAATGAACATGAGATTATCTGTCATGTATCAGGAAGAGTGAGAAGAAGTAAAATACGTATTATTATAGGCGATAGAGTGTTAGTTGAGATGAGTATTTATGATAGGAATGCAAGAAAGGGTAGGATAATAAAAAGGCTCAAGTGATAGAACAATCTCTAGGTAATCTTATTCTTGCTTCATCATCAGAAAGGCGAGTAGCCTTACTAAAACAAATAAATATTAAGCCAGGTTTGGTTTTGCCAGCAGATACAGATGAATCGCCTTTGAAGAAAGAGCTGCCAAAAGATTACTCAATCCGTATGGCAAAAAGTAAAGCCGAGAAAATACAAAGTGCAAATCCAAATTACTTTGTGCTTGGTGTTGATACAGTTGTTGCTTGTGGTAGAAGGATACTGCTCAAAGCTGAAAACGTTGAGCAAGCAGAAAAATGCGTTCGCTTGTTATCAGGAAGAAGGCATAGAGTATACACCAGTGTGTGTTTATTAACTCCTGATCAATCTAAACAGCATATTAGGACTGTAGTTACAATAGTGAAATTTAAGCGTCTCAGCGAACAAGAAATTAAATATTATTTAGCATCAGAAGAGTGGAAAAACAGGGCAGGGGGGTGCAACATACAAGGTCTTGCAGGAATGTTTGTATTATTTTTACGTGGCTCATACTCTTCTGTAATAGGGTTACCATTACATGAAACCCATTGCTTGCTAAGTAATTACTTTAACCTATACTAATACCATTGTCCTTTTTTTGTTTTTCTTCAGCAATAAGTTTAGCCCAGATTCTATTTCTATTTGCTAATGCAATTCTATTGCGATCAGGACTATCATTGCGTTCTGTTAAAGTATCTTTTCTTTCCTCTTCTACTATTCCAGCTTTCAGTTGTGCTGCATCTTTTTCTAGCAATTTATATAGTTCGCTATTTTTGTCTATAGTCAGATTAGTATTATCATTTTCTTGTTCTGCCACTTTTCTTTCTAATAACTTACGTACAGGGTCATATTTTTTACCTTCTTTTACTTCTTTCAACATACTTTCTGAGAATAAATCTTTAGTAGCCTGGTGTGAAGGTTCTCTCAATCCTTTATTCAATTTTTCCAATGTATCTTTTGGTTCAATGGTTTCTAATCTCTTCTCTAATTGCTCAGAATTGACCTGAAAATTATAGTGGCTAGTGTAAGTTGGAGATGAGTAACCTGAGTCGTTTATTTCTTTCTCCGCTGCATTGTCTTTTAGCAATCCAGCTGCTAATAAATGTTCTTTTGTTTGCCCACTCATTTTCTTTTGATTTACTGGTTTTAGCAGGAATTTCTGAGTTTCTTTATCCAACTTACTGGTAAATTCCGTAAGTAGGTTATCATCTCTTTGTTCAACATTCATTAGGCTCGCTTTTAACTGTCCAGAATTTACTCGAGATTTTTCATGATTAGAGTGAGTTGGAGATGAATAGCCCGAATCGTTTGTTTTTATGTCTGTTGAGCTGTATTCTAGAGATTCATTTTCTTGTAATTTATCTTCGGTTTCTTTTTGTTTATCGTTTCCTCTTTCTTCGTTTTCCTTAGTGCTAAGATAATCTTTTTCTTGTTTATAATCTGATTGACGATTTGAAAGCGTTATATACTCATCTTCGTTATCGCTCCAACCATCTTCGAAGTCAGAAAATTCTTCATCATACTCACTTTCACTATGTAATAACTCATTTTTTGCTTTCCATGCAAGAATCGAAGCTACATCATTTAGTGGTTGCTTATTTCCAGTATTGCGTGATTCTTTAGCGTTTTCATACTTAAATGCATCTTTAACTTTTTTGAATGCAACGTCTTGTACTGGTGCAGCGCTTTCAGTAGTTGTAGGATCAAAAATTGCACCTTTTTGCCGATTATTAGATATTTGCTCACTTTCATCTGATTTTCGACTTCCAGGTACAGCATGTCCAAATGTAGCAAATGTAGGATTGTCATACCGTTCATCCTCTTGTGTATTATCTTGATTGTAGATTACAGACTTGGTGAAAATAGTACTGCTCGAAGAAGCATCAGAATATGGAGAATTGTAGTTATTTCTACTATTAATCCGTATTGGCTGATACTCATCTTTTTTCTGATTATTAGGTAATGAACTAGCTCTAGGTGGCAGTGATGGTGGAATCTTTTTAGCAGATGCGTTATTAGAATTTGTAGTGCTAGTCGTTGCATGCTTAAACTCAACTTCTTGATCTTGAGTAGCTTGAACGCCAACACCTTTACTAATATCACTTTCTATGAAAGTTTCAGATGATTGTTGATTCTCTTGTTCTTGTCCTTTCTCCTTGAATTGTATTTGATATAGGAATAAGCCACCTATTTTTACATCTGTGTTTGCTTTTAATTGTTCCTCAGTAACACCATTACGTTCAGTGAGATCTACACCATCTTTATCAATCTTGATTTTGATAGTACATTTTTTTCCATTTTTGTCATGCCAATTCAAAGTCATTTCATATGAACCATCGATTACAACATAATGCCTTATTCTTTTCTCTCCTTCTTCGGCAACAAAACCGTGCATTCCGCTCTTTCCATCACTATGCAGCGTTGAAAATCCCGAAATTCCTTTCTTCTGACAAAAGTCACTATTTAAAAACTCGCTGATTTTAAACTCTTTTTTGTCATCTCCCAGTGTAATACTTGCGTGATCGCCATATATTGAAACTCCTGCGATATCATCAACATACTCTTTTAACCTTGCTTTAACTTCACTTTCAAGCTTTTGTTCGGCTTTCTTTATCTTGTTCTGCTCTGGAAGAATAACTTCATAAGCTTTATTTTTGTCTTCATCTGTCTCCAAATTCCAGACGGAGTGCTCTATTAGAAACTTTACTGCATTAAAACCAACTCTGGAATTATAAATTGGGTCGTCTTCCTTTTTTATTTCATCGAATAAAGTAAAAAATCCTCGAATGAATTCATGATATTGTTGTGTGCTTTGAGTATTCATATTTTCCCTCACTAATAACCCTCTGCCTTTTAGCCTTAGCTAGTACAATTATTACGGGAATTGATTTAGTTTTTATTAAAGAAGTTGTATTGCTAACGTGATGACATGAGCTATTTTATGTTCACATCAAGCAATTTAAGTTGTCATTCCAGTCTGGAATCTAGATTTTTCTAGACTTGATCCTATAGTCAAATTCATAACTACAAACGTTGTAATATAAGAGTAATTTTCACCAAAAAGTATGTCATTTGAGTAGCTGACACTGGGATCCAGTGGCACTCAGTTAGTGAGCATAAAAGTATTATGTTAAAACATAACATTTTTGATGAAGTTCATGAAAGGCTGGATTCCAGACTGGGATGACAACTTAAAATATTGCTTTAGCTCTGTTTTTGCAACTTCAAGTATTTGCTACTCATAGTAAATACTTCTGGATCTTGAGAAGTGAGCTTGAGTATAGCAAGTATGTTTATGAGCAGCAAAGCAGCAATTGAAATATCAGCGATATCCCAGAGTAACTTAACTCCACCGATTGCACCAAATGGAATGATTAAGGTAAAAACTACAGTCCAGATTTTAGTGTATTTATTATCCATAGATACATAGCGTATTGTTTGCTTTGAACAAAAAAACCAAGTAAAGATAGTAGTAAAGGCAAAACAAAACATTATAGCCATAATTAAATAGTCAGTATAGGGCCAATTCATAGCTTTTCTAAAAGCAAAAATGCACATGTTAGTGCTCTCTAAATCAGTAATCCAAGAATCTGTGACAAGCAGTACCATTGCTGTAATGAACACTATGAGTGCAACTATAAAAGGAGATATTATTGTGATTAGACTCTGTTCAATGATAAATTTATTGTTATTTTTTTTAGGAGTAATCGAGGAGTGTACAATTCCTTCGAGGCCAAGTCCTATATCTGTTGCAAAAATACCTCGCAGAGTTCCTACTTGAATAATAGTCAACATTTCTAAAATTAAACCTAAAGATAAGCCAGAGTTAAAGCTACTAGTTGTAAAAAAATTGCTTGTTATTAGTTTTAGAGAAGGAAGAATATTTTCACTAAACTTAAATAATATGATACCGCAAAGTGTGAGGTAACTTACCGTCATTATCGGTATCATAGTCGATATAAAAATTTTAATTTTTTTTAAGCTGAGAGCTGCAACAACAAAAAATATTATGGCCATTACAATGCCGCCAATGACTACAGGTATATCTACCATGCTGAGTGGTATTGATAGAGAATTTACCTGAACAAGGTTACCAACTGTTATTGAAACCATCATCATAATAACTAGAAACACAACTGTAGCTTTTCTAGAGTTAAATGCATCAGCCATGTAGGCTACAGGTCCACCTATAAACCGTCCATTTTTTTCTTTTCTGGTTTTTATACTTAGGTAACAAGTAACATATTTTATCACAGAAGTAACAACAATAATTATTGCCATCCATAAAATGGATCCCGGTCCTCCGGTTTTTAGAGCAACAGCAGTGCCTGAAACGTTTCCTACTCCTAAATTTCCTCCTAAGATTGTAAACAGAGCGGCTATAGAGGAAAATTTATTTTCTCCTCTTTTAGCTCCAATAAGTGAAACGGCATACGGTAGTCTAAACACCTGTAACCATTTTAGTTTAACCGATAGGTAAACACCAGCAACTAGTATGAGTAGTATTGTTGGCAGTAATAAAACAAACTTTACTGTATCCATCTGTAAAAGAGAGATTTTTACTCGAGTATATAGCAAAAATTGAAAAATACCTAACTTATTGTTTATGAGAAGTAACACTATAAAAGCTATAGTAAGCCTGCTAAAATCCTATTTTTCATACCACTCATTTATGAGTTTATTGATATCGTAATCCATAAAATCCTTTAGTGGTTGACTGGTTTTTATCTCGGCATTTTTAGGGATACACCTATCTTTACATATTGCGTACTTTATATGAAAGTTAATATCAGCGTATTCCTGATTTGGAATGATATTAGTTTTAAAGGGAAATAACACCATATCTTCATATATGTTACTAATAAATGTAACTTCCCCAACTTTATCTTCATGTTCCTTGGGAGTAGGCCAATGAATATCTATATTTGATATGTTACCCTGACAGTCAAAGGAAGTAGGAAGGCCGAAATCTCCAGGGTATCTGTAATATATATGCCAACCTGGTTTTATTGTAACCTTTATTGTGCCTTCAATGGTGAGGTTTGCTTTATTTACCTTACCAATGAGCAGATCAAATTTTGCAACTTCTTCTTCAGCGCACAATTGAGTGCAAGAAAAAAGTAAAAGTAGGATTGAGTATATACGTATTTTCATAAATACTCTATTTATGAAGAAAATAATTTAAGTTCTATCTATTATAATAAAAATATTATATAAATCATTTGTTAATATAATATTATGCTAATAGAAATATACTAGCAATTATAACTTTCATATATTATTTTTTTATTTTTAAGCAGTTATAATATTAAAGAGACGTAACAAATATAAATAGTAGTGGCTTTGCATAGAAAATCACAAATTTATTTCCTTTATAAATGTAAGACTTTTTAGTAAGACTTTTTAGAACTAGAAAGATACCTTGGAGCAACTTGCTCCAAGGCTCTTGTTTACTTAGAATCCACCCATTCCGCCCATTGCTCCTGCACCCATAGGTGATGAAGCATTTTCTTCTTTGTTTGGTAGATCAACTATCATAGATTCAGTAGTAATAAGTGCGCTTGCTACAGACACTGCCGTTTCAAAAGCAATACGAACTACTTTTGCCGGATCAATTACACCAGCTGTTGATGCATTAGCGTAGTTCATAGCCTCAACGTTGTATATAAGCTCTTTATCATTCTGCTTAATCAAATAGTCAATTATAACAGCAGATTCAAGACCAGCATTTTTAACTAATCTTTTGATTGGAGCACTGAGAACTTTTTTGACAATGTTGATACCTATTTGCTCTTCATCGCTTGAAGCTTTTAGCTTATCAAGAGCAGATGCAGCGTAAAGAAGTGCAACTCCTCCACCTGGAACTATCCCTTCTTCAATTGCAGCTCTTGTTGCATGAAGTGCATCTTCTACTCTATCTCTACGTTCTTTTACCTCTACTTCAGTTGCTCCACCAACTTTGAGTACAGCAACGCCGCCTGATAATTTTGCTAAACGCTCTCTTAGCTTTTCTTTGTCATAATCAGAGGTTGAAGTTTCAATCTGAGATTTAATCTGGTTAATTCTAGCATTTACTCTGTTTTGTTTGTCACAGTCGCTGTCTTCACTAACAATTGTGGTATTGTCTTTAGTGATTTTAACATTTTTAGCAGTACCAAGATCTTCAAGAGTCAAATCTTCCATCTTGATTCCAAGCTCATCTTTTATGACATACTTAGCACCTGTTAAAGCTGCTATATCTTCGAGCATCTCCTTTCTCCTATCACCAAAACCTGGAGCTTTTACTGCAGCAACTTTTAGACCACGTAATTTGTTGATCACTAAAGTGCTTAATGCTTCACCTTCAACATCTTCTGCAATGATAAACAAAGGCTTACCAGACTTAAAAATAGCTTCAAGAATAGGAAGTAAAGGTTGAATAATATTAAGTTTTTTTTCTGTAATCAGCAAATATGGATCATCAAGCTCCACGCTCATCTTTTCATTATTTGTAACAAAGTATGGAGAGAGATAACCACGGTCAAACTGCATACCAGTTGTAAGTTCAACTTCTAATTCTTTTGAACCCTTACTCTCTTCAACAGTGATGACGCCTTCTTTTCCAACCTTTTTAACAGCATCAGCAATGCTATTACCAATATCTTTATCACCATTTGCAGAAATTATTGCAACTTGTGCAACTTCATCCATTTTCTCTAAAGAAATTGTGCGAGACATTGATGTAATTTCCTTTAATATCACATCTTTTGCCTTCTGTATTCCATTTTTGATACAAATACGATCATTTCCAGCTGCAATTGACTTTGAAGCTTCCATTATCATATTGCTAGTCAGTATTGAGCATGTTGTGGTACCATCACCAACTTTGTCATTACACTGAAAAGCACTTTGAGCAATGGTGCTTACTATCGCAGAGTGTAATGGTTTTTCAGGCTTTATACCTTTCATTACCTTATAGCCATCCTTTGTGACCTCTGGTCCACCATATGGCTTACTAATTCCTATTGTATTTCCCCTAGGCCCTGCAGTTGCTCCCACCGTTGAGTCAACCATTGCTGCAACTTCACGAAAGGCTTCTTGCAATTGTTCGCCTGATACTACTATGTTAGCCATTTTTATCACTCCTTAAATTAATAAAAAATTTAGAATATTAAAATACATAATGCACTATATAGCGCATTAAAATAGGGATACCTACTTGATAACAGCAAGTAGGTCTGACTCCTTCATCACGACATACTTTTCATTGTCATGCTCTACTTCTGTGCCAGCCCACTGCCTGTAGAAAACCTTATCACCAGTTTTTACAGTTAAAGCTATACGCTCTCCGCTTGAGTTGCGTGAACCACTACCAATTGCTATAACTTCACCTTTAGTAGGCTTCTTTTCAGCACTTGATGGTAGTACAATTCCACCTTGTTTTTCTTCAGTAATAGGCTTTATTAGCACGTTATCATCTAATACATTCAAATTTACACTTGACATTTATGTTTCCTCATTAATAGATTAACCTACAATTCTATGTAGTCATCTAAAGGTTACATTTCAAGGGTTGGAGTTAGTAAAAGTATATAATTAAGATTTGAACAGAAGTTTTATGGGTTACATACCGCTAGCAAACCGTAGTCTAATATCTTTATACGGACCAGATACGAGAGATTTTCTTCAGGGTGTTATAACAAATGATATTAATAAACTAAGTAGCCAGCAGGCAATTTACTCTTTATTACTCAACCCTCAGGGAAAATATCTGTACGATTTTTTCCTCATTGAGCATGATAAATATATTTATTTGGAGTGTGAAAATGCCCATCTACAGCAAATAATTGAAAAATTAGACTTGCTCAAAACTTACCTTAGAGTGAGGATTAAAGACATTAGTTCACTATATAAGGTTGGAGTTTTGTTTGATGCTAAGTTGGCGGAGTGTAGTAGTAAGTCACAAGTTATTTTTCAAGATCCAAGGCACAAGCTGCTAGGAATGAGGATCATACATGAAGATGAAATAAAAGAACCGGTTGGAGATTTTATTCAGTATGAAAAAGTTAGAATTAAAAACCTTGTCCCAGATGGAGCAAAAGATATGGTGCAAAATTCATCATTTCCGCTGCAATATTTAATCGATAAGATAAATGGTATAAGCTTTAATAAAGGGTGCTATATAGGTCAGGAAGTTGTAAATCGAATGAGCAGACAAGAAAAATTCAGAAGGAAACTTTACCTTGTTGAGGGAAAAAATGCACTTCCAAATATTGGCACTAAAGTAATCAGTGAACATAATGAAGAAGTAGGAGAACTACGCTCTAGTGTCTACAATATTGGACTTGCATTGCTTAATACTGGAAAAAGCCACGCAAATTTATATGTCGGTGGAGTTAGCATTAAGACGTTATAAAATATCTATTCGAGTAAAAGCCCCTTTTTCTTGTTTAAGTGTTTGCGATACTAGTTAAATTCTTGACTTTATTATTTAAATATATCATAATTAAAGTATATTATTATTTTTAATAGAGTTTGATATGCCATTAACAGAAAAACAGAAAGAATCATTTTAACAATTATATCAAAGATTTAGAGGTAATGGAGATATTGTTGAACTTTTAGGAACAGTATCAAGAGAAGATTTTCTTACTATTTTTAGTGAAACTAATGAAAAAACTCAGGAGTCAATAATTGGAACTTATGAAGCAACTCGTGTAGACTATCTAAAGCAGTTTTGAAGCATGCGAAAGAACTAGTTTTGCTTAAAGAAGTTGTAAGAGCAAAGATTTTATCTTCTAAAAATCAAAATAAGGTGAAATCTATTTCACTGATTGAATATATTACAGATCCTAGTCGCCAATATCCATCAAAAGTTTTAAATAATGTTCTAGAAGTTATTGAAAAAAAAGAAGAATTTTTTGATTCTTTAGAAAAAGGTGAGCTTGAAGAAATTAAAGGTGCTATAGAGAGAGAAATTAAAAATGAAAAATGTGCACAGCAAAAAGGAAATCTTAAGAGATTGATAACCTCAATTAGAGACCTTATTGAAAATAGAGTGAAAGCTGAAAGCAGTACGGATAAAATAAATCCAAATGTTGAAAATAAGCTATTTAGCCCAACTAGTAAAGCAATTGTTGCTGGTGCTATTTGCAGTGTTATAGCTGGATTAGCAGTTGGTGGTGGACTTTTTGCTGCTGGTGTTGGATTACAAATGCTGACTTTAATTGGCATAGCTGTAGCTGCTGCTGTACTCACTGGACTTGTTGCTGGTGGTATTACATATGCAGTATCTACTAAGATAGAAAATCCTGACACATCAAGGTCGGCAACAGAACAAGGTTTGCCTCAGCCAAATTAAGTAAAAGGAAGAAAAGACTTCTTCCTTTTCTCCAAGTTTTTTACTTCGTTAGGTACCCTTAATCCTATTCAGGGTACCTAGATCTGATAATAGGTGTAACCATTGCTCGAACAGAAACAATGTTTTTAGCGTCGTTTTTTAAAGAATGACACTATTTCCATTTGATTAGAAGCCCCTTTTTCTTGTTTTAGTTATTCACAGAATTGTTAATAACTAAGTTGATAACCCAGAGAAATACATATTTTACACATTATGAGTACTTCGGAGATCTATAATAAATATGATCTCCAAATACTAATATATATATAATTGAAAGCAAAAGAACTGTGGATAACTCTAAAAAGTTATATTTATTTTAATATTAAAAAAAAAGAAACAACCATTAAGGGAGCCAAGCTAATACAATCATATAAAAGATTACATATTTGATTATAATTTTAATATTTTTCTAACAAAAGCCAATAAGGGGGTAGTCTTGGAAAATTTTTCCTAAAAGATAAAATTTTTAAGTGCTTTTGAAGTGATACTTTAGGTATTTTTAAAGTAATACTTTTAAAGTATCAATTGAACATTTTTGAGCATTAATCTGGAGGTTCAACAGGCACTTTTTATGCTGTTTGAGAAGAGCAAAAATGCTGAAAGCTTGTGTTTCTTATATTTTCCATAATATACATTATGTAATTTTCAATACTAATAAAACTATTTCCCAATCTTTTAAACAACAACCTATCGAACCTCCGGATTAGTACTTAAAAGGAACTATTAAAGTACCTCTTTAAGTATTAAGAAGCACTTAAAATTTCAACCTTTAGCTCCAATACGACCCTCTATTTGTCTTTTCTTAAAAAGCATTAAGATATTTATCAATTGAGTAAGTTTTTCTGTAAATATTTCAATCTAATCATACTCTTTTTGATGTCTTTTTTGATCTTTTTCAGAGTTATCCACAGTTTTTTTATTCTCAATTATATATAAAAAATTTGGAGAAAAAAGGAAGAAGTCTCTTCTTCCTTTTTTTACTTAACTACACTACCATACTTGCCGCTGTACTAGCTTTTTGTTCTGCATCAACGCTATAGCTTCTCACTAGGAACCTGCTTTGACATTGCATATGTAATACCAAAAACAACAAACCCTATTGCTATAGCAACAGCTGCGCCAATAAAAGCCGATATTAGTAATGAAAGATCAGCAGCAGCAAAAAGTCCATTACCAACTCCCACTCCAGCCGTAATACCAACAATAGCACCAAATTTCATTGCTTTATTGCTTGTATTTATCTTCTGCCTTTTTTAAAAGCTGCTTTGATTCATCACGGGCATGTTTTCTTGCAGTCATTCCATAATGATCCTTTATAAAAAGATTAGCACCTGCATCTAAGTAAAATTTGTGTTACCTCTTTGTCATGACTATTGTGCAAAGGAGTTTTTCCAAAAGAATCTCGTGCATTAACATTAGCACCTTTGTCTAATAGATATCGTATTAACTTCTTCTTCTCCTCCTCTAAGCAATCAAAATCTCCACCTATTACATGCAATAATGTAACTTTATATCTATACTCTCTTTTCTCTAAGCTAAATAGATGATTTATATCAAATTCTTCCTCCTTCCACCTTTGATATGTATCGCAAGCTTCCGTTGAAACGATAAAAAAGGGTGAAGTTACTGCTATTCACTTTTTGTATCGTTTTTAGCAAAAGCTTCCTCCCAAGTGCCTTGAGTTGCTGCACGGCTATACTCTGTTACTCTATTTTCAAAGAAATTTGTATGTTCCACGCCATTTAGTATTTCATCAAGCCACGGAATAGGGTTATCTTTAACATTATATATAGATTTAAGACCTAATTGCGTTAACCTTCTGTTTGCTATGTAACGTATATAATTGCGCACTTCCTCTGCAGATAGCCCTTCAACATCTCCTAAATCAAAAGCAAGACTTATAAATTCATCTTCAAGTTCAACAATAGTGCGACATGCAGAATATAATTCTTCTTTGAACTCGTCATTCCAAATTTCATTATTCTCTTTAATAAACGTATTGAACAAATTGATAATTGAATTGGTGTGCAAGGTTTCGTCACGTGCTGACCAAGCAATTATTTGCCCCATACCTTTCATTTTTCCAAACCGTTGAAAATTGAGCAAAATTGCAAATGATGCAAATAACTGCAATCCTTCGGTGAAGGCACCAAATACTGCTAAAGTTTTAGCAACATGTTTTTTATCGTGCTTTTTACTTTCCTCAAATTCTAACATGTATTCATACTTCTTTCTCATAGCATCATATTTTAAGAATGCTTGATATTCACTTTCTGGCATGCCAATCGTATCTAGAAGGTATGAATAGGCTGCAATGTGTATAGTCTCCATATTGGAAAAGCTTGCAAGCATCATACATATTTCTGTTGGCTTAAATATATTTGAATAATGCCTCATATAGCAGTTATTTACTTCAATATCTGCTTGAGTAAAAAACCTAAAAATCTGGGTCAATAAATTTTTCTCTACATTCGAAAGTTTAGTTTTCCAATCTTTCACATCATCAGCAAGCGGAACTTCCTCAGGTATCCAATGGATTCTTTGTTGCTGCAGCCACGCATCATACGCCCAAGGGTAATTAAAAGGTTTGTATATTGGATCTGCTTCTAACAATGACATAAGACACCTATTATTTTCTAAAGTAAATATTATATTAAGTGATATTGAGAATCAGTCAATTTAACTTTTTTGAAATTTGACGGCAGATAATTTATTAGTGTATTATAGCTTCAAGCAATTTATCAACAGAAATGCGAGTATTAATATCTTTTATTTTATTATTTACAGTGAGCTGCACTCACACTATTCACAATCACGGAGCTCCTGGCATTAGTGTTGAATTGTGGAGCAAGATAAAAGTAGGTGACGATAAAGAAAAAGTGGTTCACACTTTAGGATCACCAACATTAGTATCAAAGTTCGATGACAATGTTTGGTACTATATCTCATATAAAATTAAACAAGCCAACTTTTTAGGAAAAAGGAAGTATAGTAGTAAGTCTCTGCAAATTTCGTTTAATCAGAATGACGAAGTTACAGATATAAGAGAAATCAACGTTGCAGAAAGGTCTTTAGCTGTTGTTGATTGAAAATTTGCTGATCTATTTTTCATCACAAGTAGCTAATTTAGGTAACGTAAATTCACCTATTTAGATTCAACCACTATGGATTGAAATCCAAAGATTGAGAGAGAATATAGAAGTTTTAGATTCTGAAGCTCTTAGCAATTTATTTAAAGAAGAAGGTAATAAACCAAAATTGTATGCAGTAGCAAAAGAAACAGGTGATCAACCGAAACTAAAAGATAGAACAACTCAGATTGTAAAATTTAGTAGTATTGCAACGTACGCATCAGTTATAGTAGCAGCTTTAGCATCAAAGTTGTTTCCAACTCCCGTATGTACTTTAGATCCTGCTTCTGGATTATCTGAGCAGCAGGCACATCTAGGCCAAGCTGATGGTAATTCTACTGTAAATTTACCATCTGCTCACCATGTACCTACTCCACAGACTATGTTGAAAAGTAAAGTTGATGAGTCTCACGAAATGTTAAATTCTTCTTTTAAGAGTGCTAAAAATAATTTCGGTGCATCTTAATCATTTCTTCCAAAGTAGATAACGGTATAGATACATCAAAACGCCAAGGCACTTTTTTTGACTCTGTTGAATTAAAAAGGCTAACTACAGAACGGCCAACTCAGTCTAGTCTTGTAACGGCTTACTAAGGATTCTTTAAATATCGATCCTCAAAAAAATCGGCGTAGGTTTAGGCAGTGTAATGCCTAAGCTCACGCACGCATTGCACAGAGATTGTAAGTTGCGTTGTTCTTTTGGAATTTGCAATTGATCTAGCATCATTTCTGCTGATTTTGGAATAATTGGCTGCAATAAAATACCAATTATTCTGATGTATTCGAGTAGTTTGTAAATTACTAAATCCATGCGCTTTCTATCGGTTTTACTTAACGTCCAGGGTGCACTTTTATCTATGTAAGCATTGGCCTTGGAAGAGATATTGATAATCAGTAGTATAATCTGGTTAAATTCATACTTTGATAGATGATCCATCACTTGATCAAGTATGGCTTTACAATTTGGTAAACTCTCATCATCTTTAAGCAAGTTTCGATCAACTGCTGGTACAATTCCAGAGCATTGCTTGTGCAGAAATGAAATTGTTCTTTGCACTAAATTGCCTATATTGTTTGCCAGCTCTGAGTTTATGCGGCTGATCATGTTCTTCTTACTGAAATTACCATCTTGACCGAAACTTGCTTCCCGAAGGAGAAAATAGCGTAGTTGATCAACACCAAACTCTTCTGCCAGACCAATTGGATCTATAACGTTACCAAGGGATTTGGATATTTTTTCCCCCTCGTTCAGCCACCAACCATGAACTGCAATTTGCTTTGGCAGTGATAAATCTGCTGCAAGGAGGATCGCTGGCCAGTATACAGCGTGAAAACGCAATATGTCTTTACCGATCACATGAACGTTGAAGGAGTTTGTCCAAAATTTCTTATATTCCTCATCTTCTATATTAGGAAAGCCTATTGATGTGAGATAGTTAGTGAGCGCATCTATCCAAACATAAATTACGTGCTTGTCATTCCCTGGTACTTTTATTCCCCAATTAAAACTAGTACGAGAAATCGAAAGGTCAGTAAGTCCTGATTTTACAAACGATACCACCTCGTTTTTTCTGCTCTCAGGAAAGATGAAATTCGGCTGATTTTCGTATAACTCTAGTAATTTATTTTGCCAACTTGACAAACGAAAAAAGTAGCTCTCTTCTTTTATCCACTGAACTTCAGCACCTGTTGGTGCTTTGCCATCTATCAACTCTGATTCCTGATAAAACGCTTCATCACGAACTGAATACCAACCTGAGTAAGAATCCAGATATATTTGCCCTCTCTCTTCAAGCCTATTCCATAGAGCTATAACTGCCTTTTCATGACGTTCTTCTGTGGTGCGAATAAAATCATCATAATCAAAGTTCATTAGCTCAGCTAATTTTTTGAATGTAACACTTATTTCATCTGTAAATTCTTTTGGCTCTATTCCATTTGTTTTAGCTGCTTTTTCAATTTTTTGTCCATGTTCATCTGTACCAGTAGTAAATTTAACGTTCTTTCCAGCTAATTTCATAAATCTAGCTGTAACATCACAGATAAGGGAAGTATATGCGTGGCCGATATGTGGCTTGTCGTTTACATAATATATTGGCGTAGTGATGTAAAAGCTCTCAAATTGCTCCATCTTGTAGTGCTTAAAGCTTTATCGTATCTGCACTAGTAATAAAAATCAATATATATCCTATCGTACAAGCAATCTGAAAAGCCATTATACCGCTGCGTTTTGCAGCGGTATAATGTGAGTAACTTACGTTTGAGTTGCTATGATATTGTTGTCCATAACTTCACAACTGTACAAACATTCATCTGTGAAAGCAGTGTGTTAAATATTATAGCAGATTTTGCCTCAAACACAAAAATGTCATCCCAGTGCCCAGACACTGGGATCCAGAAAAATTAATTGTAAACAAACGACTATACAACATTTTCAATAAAATCACAAAAAAGCTGGATTCCAGTGTCAAGCACTGAACATTTGCTGTGCAATTTACCTTCCAAAATGAATGTTCGTATAGCTATATTCCATGATCTCCAAAATGTTGTTCTAGATAAGAATTATCATCAAATACACTTTGAGGAGGAGCACTTGGAGCAGTATTATGTTCTTCAAAAGGATAAGGAGGTGGTGCCCCACGATGAGAAGTGTCTCTAAAATCATGCCCAGCACGATAGCTACCTACCGCTTCTTTAGCTTTCTCAATATTTTCTGACTCTTTCTCATGTTTCATATGAAAAGCCAAGCCACCAGCAAGGCACACAAGAGAATTAATGCCAAGAATGACTAAACCCCAAACTGGTAAGACTGGGTTAATAGCGCAACCTACCAAAGCTGCTAAAGAAATTGCACCAACTGCAAATTCTATATTTCTGAACATTTTAAGTTTATTATCCAGGTAATCTACCTTTTCTGATTCTCTAGCCGTTTTTTCGCTGTGTTGTACCACACACACATTAAAGCATGGAAAGCAACACACGCAACTACAGCTACTATCCCTAAAGCTAATAATTTCCTGCTGTCTTCTGAGTCTTTTTTCTTATCTTCTCTGCTTTGGTAGCCAACAGTATCAAAACCAGGGTTATTTATAACTGTAGTACGACCACCAAACAGGTTGCTAAGTAGTAAATAATCCCAAAAATCTAAACCTCTATTATCGTTTATATGTACGTGCGTGACTTGAGGGTCTGTAGGTTGTTGCCTATTGCTTCTATCATATTCTGTACTGTGCTGCTCATTAGTTAGATTACTGAGCTTAAATTCCTTATACGCATCTTCAAAAATTTTATCACTCCAGTTCTCAATATTTTGCATACCACGAGAACGTAGAAATTCTTGAACACCATTGTCACTGCCAGTTTCTTTTATATAGGCAAGTGCATACCTTTCTCAAACACTATCACGCATAAAAGTTCCCCCTAAATTAAGGTTAAATTAATAAACATTTATTATAATAAAGTAAAGTTTACTTGTCAATTCAACCATAACCTAATACCCAGTTAATATCCTTTCCACCAGTTCTTTTACTGTCGGTACGTAGCCATTCTCATAAAATGGGTCTTGCTTAAATCTGTAAACATTGTGTCCAGAAAACATGAGTTCATTTTCAACATTGCCGTCATGTACAATGTTTTGCAGTGTCTTTTGTATACAGAAACTCCGTGGATCTGGCTTTCGCCCTGTTGAATGGTCACCATGATCTTTCCAATTGCTAAACAGACAATGGCTCAAACATCCCATGCAATTAATTTGATCTTGTCTTATCTCCGCAAATTTGCTTGGTGTCACAAAAATAACAGTTGTATCTGGAGTTTTCATTGCCTCTGTATAACCTTCCTGACTCCACTTATCTGCCAGTTCTTTGTCTTGTGCAGTAAGGTAAATCTTTCTACCTCTGCTGCCCATTGCAAATTCATTGTTAAACTCTCCGCTTGCACTTTCCGAAAATTTTATTTGACGTGAATTCCTCTCCTGTAGCTCACGTATGAAGTTATTTCTTACTGCAGATGAGTAAAACCCTGTTGGACTAAATTTGTTTAAAAATACGTCACCTTCTTCTAAAGTGAGTAATTTCTTTTTCCACTCCGTAGAAATCGGACTTTCTTTTGTTAAAAGTGGACGAGTGCCAAACTGAAAAGCTATTGGTCCGATTTGTAAATTGTCAAACCAATGTTCCCAATCCTTCAAATGCCACACTCCCCCTGCCATAACAATTGGCGTTTCAGCAAGACCAACTTCGTTCATGAAAGATCTAAGCTCTGCAACTCTTTCAAATGGAGCCTGCGGTAATTCTGGGTCTTCACTATTACTGAGTCCATTGTGACCACCAGCAAGCCACGGATCCTCGTATACTACTCCACCAAGTAAAAAAGAAGATATTTTTTGGTAAGCACGTTTCCATAACGCTTTAAAAGCGCGTACTGATGAGATAATAGGGTAATAATAAACTTGATATTTAGCTGCAATTTCTCCGAGTCTGTAAGGCATACCAGCACCGCAAGTGATGCCATGAACTAAGCCTTTTGCTTTTTCTAATATGCCATGAAGGACTTGTTCTGCTGCTCCCATTTCCCAAAGCACATTCATATGTATTCTTCCACGGCCCTTTGATATTTCATTCGCTATTTTTGCTTGACTAACTCCAGCCTCAATACTATATTTAATCAATTCCTCATGCTTTTCATTTCTTGTTTTACCTCTATAAATCAGCGGTACCAACTCACCATTGTCATCAATAAGTTTAGCATTTGCACCAGAAAACGTACCAACAGCATCTGCTGCAGCAAATGCCCCACTTGATCTTCCATCACTGATTGCAATGCCTTTACCGCCCTCGATGATTGGCCAGACTTTTTTCCCTGAAATCACTATCTTTTTTATCTTATCTTTCAAAATTTCCCCTTAATCTTTCAATCTATTTTACTGAATTACTAAAAAAATAATAGCTTTTCTTTTTTATACCTATGCATTCAGTTTTAAATAGGCATAGGAGATGCTATAAATATAGTTTTATAAGAAATTTGCTATATGATCATAGGTTTAACAGGTGGGATTGCAGTTGGAAAGAGCTTTGTAGCCAATTGCTTTAAAGAATTTGGTGCCGCTTTGTTTGATGCCGACTCTGTCGTGCACCAGCTTTATAAAGCAAACAAAAACATAATAAGTTACGCAGAAGAAAAATTTCCTGGGGTGATAGTAAATGGTGAAATAGACAGAGCAGTATTATCTAAATATTTTTTGGCCTACGATGAAAATTGGAAGCAATTTCAATCTTTAGTGCATTCTGCTGTGCAGAGTGAATTAGCAATTTTTATTGCTCAGGAGAAAGAAAACGACAGAAAACTCCTAGTCCTAGACATTCCACTCCTACTGGAAACGAGATTCCGTTTATATTGCGATTTTATTGTTTTTATCCATGCAGATAGCACTGTACAAGCTCAAAGGCTTAGTGAGCGTAATATGGATAAAAAAAAGCTGGATCTAATGTCTAGTATTCAGCTACCTATTGAAGAAAAAAAGCAAATGAGCGACTTTATCATCGATACCAGTGCAAATGTTCTTTCTCAAGTGAAAGATATAATAAACTCGTTAGACCTTAACACGTGATACGGTTATTCTCCACAAGATTACTCCGAATCTTAGCTATACTATCAGCAGATTTTACCATTAAAATTTCAAACCTTGAGCCTGCATTCAAAAACGATTCTACTGATCTGCCGAAAAAATCATATCTCCATCCCTTGAATAGTTTATCTATCTGCCCAGATATTGAGCCAGCTAACTCATCTTTTGATGAAATTAACTTTCTTGATATGTTATTTTCCTTACATTTGCTCTCCAAAATAATCGAGAGTATATCAAATACAGATTTATCATAATTATCTGACAGAGTATAATTTTGCTGCACAAATTCCTTCTCATTCTCATTGAAAATATCTATAAATTCTAATAAATCTTCCTCTTTTATATTTTTTGTGTTTCTCTTAAGGTCATCTAAAATGTCATCAATATGTTCCACGTTTTTTTCAATTAAACCAGTTATTACAGCATTATTGACTACCTTATTACGATTTATATTGTAACGCTGTGCTAAGGTCTCTTGCCACTCACTAACTGCTTTAACAGTTAACATCAACCTTGGATTTGCTTCATAATTAAATTTAATCCTCTTCCATGCATCTTTTGGATTATGCAAATACTTATTAACATCAACTATTGATTCCATCTCTTCTTGAAACCAACTCATCCTATTACTTTCTTCAAGTTTATTGCACAATATTTGGTATAGATCATATAGATATACCACGTCGTTTATTGCATAGTCTAGTTGATCCTCAGACAATGGACGCCTTAACCAGTCTGAATTTTTAGCTTTAATTTTATCCAGTGCTATTCCTTGATATTGCTCTACTACTTTTGAATAACCAATAAAGTCATGATAATAATGGCAAAACATAGCAGCAACTTGGGTATCAAAAATAGGAGTGGGAACACATTTAAACATAGTGAGTAAGGATTCTATATCCTGCCGGCAGCTATGAAACACTTTGATTATTCCCTGATTTAGCATCATTTTCTTAATGAATGATAAATCAATTTCTGGCACTAATGCATCTACAATAAAACTCTTCTCTCCGTAAGAAATTTGAATTAACGATAATTTTGGGTAGTAGGTTAAATTATTTCTAATGAACTCCGTGTCAATTGCTATAAATTTTGGATCTTTTGCCATCAATTCTTCACATGCATTCTCCAGCTCCGATGTCGTACTAATTAGCATATATTTTTTATTCAGTGGCTATATTTTACCACTTATATTCAATCTCTACAATTGGTTGAAATTCAAAGCACAACTATATGATAACTAACTCTTCCGTAAGTATACAGTTTTGCCAGACACAACGGTACGTATTACGCGCCCTTTCACTTTGCGTCCATCGAAAGGGGAATTTTTTGATTTACTAGCAAAGTTGTCAACTTTAATTTTCCATTCATGATCCAAATCAACTAAAATTAAGTCCGCTGCAAGGTTTTTCTGTATGCGGCCACGTGGCACATGTATGATATCTGCAGGCTTATATGTCAATTTTGCAAGCACATCAAGTAGACCCATTTGTCCACTGTGATATAGTTCAAGTGAAATGGGCAGCATTGTTTCAAGGCCAACAATACCAAATGCAGCATTTTCAAGTGGCAAATCTTTAGAACTAAGATCATGCGGAGCATGATCGGTTGCAATACAATCAATCACACCTGTCTTTAAACCTTCAATCATAGCTAAACGATCTTCCTCTGTACGAAGTGGCGGATTCATTTTTGCGATTGCTCCATGTTGCTTTACTATATCTTCAGTTAAAGTAAAGTGATGAGGAGTTACTTCACATGTAACATTTAACCCCAAATCTTTTGCTCGTTTAATAGCATCAAGTGAATCTTTTGAAGAGACATGTAAAATATGGTAGTGTACATTTTCTATGTCCTTCATTAGTAGTATATCACGAGTTACCATAACCGATTCTGATGCACTCAAGATTCCTTTTACTCCCAATTCTTCAGAAATCTTACCCTCATTAATTGCGCCACCAGCAGATAGATTTAAATCTTCTGCATGTTGAGCAATAGGAACACCAAGCATACTTGAATAAAGCAGTGCCTGTCTCATAATCATTGGATTCATAACTGGCATACCATCATCGGTGAACCCAACCGCACCTGCTTCCTTTAAAAGCGCCATTTCAGTTAATTTTTCTTTCGAAGTGGTAATTTTGGCGTAAAATTCAACATTCACATGTGAAGTTTCAAGTGCTCTATATTTCAAATATTTAGACAAGACAACACTATCAATCGCTGGAACAGTGTTTGGCTGGCAAACTACAGTTGTAACGCCTCCTACAGCTGCAGATTTGCTACCCGTATGTATAGTTTCTTTATGCTCTTGACCTGGTTCACGAAAATGCACGTGAATGTCAATAAGTCCTGGCATTAGAACAAGCCCTTTACAGTCTATTGTTTCATCAACTCCACTTGTTGAAAGTAATGATTCGCTAAAATCAACAATTTTATTCCCTTCAGTTAACAATGAACCTTTTATATCAAGTTTAGTTTCCGGGTCAATAATACGAGCATTGATATACGCAATTTTATAGCCTTCCTTTTGGCCTTTCTGCAATAAATTCCAAGATTGTGTCATTATATTTAAGTATCAATTACAAAATAAATCTAAAGTTTTTTTAGTAAAACACAACCAAATTAAAGTGATGTTACAATAACTAGCAATGAAGAATATTTAAATTAATACTCAAGCAGCTACTCTACAACTAAACTAAAGAATGACTAAGATCATTCCCGATTTGACTAACTTCAACATTATTAAGTGCGGTATTTGCGTTATAAGAACAGTAACATCCTACTGCAAGAAAAGTTAATGCAGCTACAGCAAGCGAAACACACATTGCTAAATGAACCATTGTTAAACTTGTACCAACAGCAAATGCTCCAGATAATACAAAAGAAACAGAAGCATAATTACCTTGCCTTTTACTGTAAGTTCTTGCTTTCAAGAATTTTTCACTTAGCTCTTCATTAAGCTTGGTTACTGTTCTAGTTTGTTCATCCAGCTCTGCTTTCTTTTCTGCAAGCTGATCTTTTGTCCCTTTAAATTCTGCAGTAAGTTTATCTATTTGATCATTGAGTTGATTAGTCTTCTGTTGTTCTTGTGTTAATTTTCCTTTTTCATCATCTAGCTCTTTAGTTTTTCCAACCAAACTTTGTTGTATACTCTTTAACCTTCCCTCTAATTGAGTTTTGTCATTAGTAGGCTTAGCTACTTCTTGTTCTAGTAGTTTAATTTTCTCTTCTAATTTTGGAGCATATTGAATTGGTATCTCAGAAAGCTTAATGTCTTTATTTTCTTCCTCAACTTTTTTAAAGAACTCCTTATCATTCACATCGACATATGACAAAACTGCATGGTAAAATAGGCCAAAAATATAAGCAATATGACGATACTTAGATGGATTGTTATCTGATTTAAAATTTTCCTGCTCTACTTCCCGAACAAGGTTATAATAGATATTAATTCTATGATAGTGCAGTTCTAAGTACTCCAGAGTTTTACCTGTTTCTAATTTTAATGATTTACCTACATGTTTATAGTGCATACCAGCATTACCATGTGGCAAACATGGTACCGGATCTGATTGACAAGCTACTCTAATAGTCTTATTTCCAAGACACTGATTGTAAACTTCAGCAGCACCATTGTAGAAAACTCTTGGAGAGCCAAAAGTTGCAACATGAACATCTTCGGCATCTTCTGTTTTATTAAGACATAAAGCAGCGATATTAGCAAGAGCACCTCCCATGCTATGACCTGTAACATTAATTTTCAAATCTTTGATTGCTAATCCTTTATCATTAGCATGCCCTTTTAATATCTTATGCACACTGGGCCAAGAGCGTTTGAATAAAGAGTAAAAACCAGAGTGAACACGATGATCTTCAGGTAAAAATGACAATTTAGCTAAAGATGCACGAAGATCTTCCTTTACATCATTTAAATCACGAGTACCATGGTAAGCTGTAGTTACTTCCTGACCTTTAATAAAAACATAACCAGCATCTCGATTATATGAATTGCTACTCATTAAAGCATAACCGACATCTTGTTGCTCTAATTTATAATCAGTATCCGAGCAATATTTGTCTTCAATGAGTTCATTGTCGTAAAATTTTATAATTTGATAACCTTCTTCTTCAAATTGCCTTTTAGTTTTGTACTCATCTTGCTTTAATTTTCTGTCCACATTACCGTAGGAAATCTTGCTAAAAGTACACATTTCTTGTAATTTTTCTTTATTAAATCCTGCAATTTGCCCTTTTATCAGATCAGCAAGGTCAAAAGCATCCTTTAATCCAGCACCTTTAAAATCTTCTATCTTCTTCCATGCTTTAATTAGGTCAGAAGTTCCTAGCTCATTAAGGTCAAAACTTTGAGCTTCTAATTCGTTCTTAAATGATTCTAGCGCTTCAATTGCGCATTCTTTTATTTCATTATCACCAATATGTACAATACTATCGCTAATAGAATCCATACTTTGACCATTAGTAATACTTGGCATATTTTTTACCTACTATTTCATTTTATCACGCTTAAGACTCTTATTTATGACAACCACTGTGTCTGCGATCTTATCGTGCCAAGTTTGGCAGCGTTTGTCGAAGTTTGCCCATATAAAACCCAAGAATAGTGGTGCAGTTGACAATATAAAGGAAAAAAACCTCTTTATTGCTTGTTTGAGAGTCAATTTTTCAAAAGTTTGTGCATTTACAACTCTGAGTCCAAGTAATAACTTTCCAGGTGTAGCACCAAACCTTATCCACATATATGCCACATAACTAAAAAGCATAATGAATTGAACTATTTGATTTAGAATTAGTAACTTGATTAGTTTACTCTGCATTGCTGTTTCCTCTGCAGATAGTGGTACCTGCATTTGATATTTTGCAGCAATTTGGCCTAATATTTTACTGCTCTCCGAGCTCATGAAGAGTTGATTTAAGGCCTGACCGCAAAACTGCAAAAATAAAACGATGATGATTAAATCAAGAAGCACTGACAAATAGCGTCTAAGTCCCGTTACATAGCATATTCCATTATCATCCTTTTTCACTTTTTGAATAGCATTTATAGAAGAAAGAATGGAAAATAAACGATTAAAAAATTTATGTAACATATATGCATTTTCCAATGTTTGAGTGTCCCTGGCCGGACTTGAACCAGCATGCTTTTGCAAGCAACAGATTTTGAGTCTGCCGTGTCTACCATTCCACCACAGGGGCCTACTTTAATGCTATAAGCAATACAAGATTAGTCAAATTTTTTATCTTTTAAGTAAGGACTGAATATTCTACAATAATCAATCATTACTCTAAAAACTTAAAATGAATGAATTAGTTAACCTTATTGATTCAAGAGAAGAAATATGTAAATTGCCACATAATTTAGAAGCAGAGCAAATGCTCATTGGTGCAATGATTCGAGATAATAGAATTTGTGATGCAGTTGAAGACATAATCACAGCAGATAATTTCTATGATCCACTACATCAAAGCATTTTTACCCAGATATCTAAAACCAGAAAACACGGCATAGTCGCCAATGAACTAAGCCTAAAGATGTTTTTTGAAAATGATAAAGCATTTGCCGAATGTGGTGGAGTTGAGTACCTAGCAAAACTTGCAGCAAAGGCAAGCATTGCGCTTGACATCTATAGCTTGACCAGAATAATCCGTGATACTTATTTAAGGAGATGCTTAATCAAGCTCGGGCAGGAGATAGTTGACGATAGTTACAACTACGACATTGAAAATCCTGCACAGGTACAAATTGAGCAGGCAATGACAAAGTTGTTCAACTTAGCAGTAAAAAAGCAAGGTGATAAGACATATATAAAGCTTGCAAGTTCAATTAAAGATGTGGTTGAGAAGATCAGCAAGCTGAAGAATAACCCAGAGGCGCTAGGTATTACAACCGGACTTCAAGACCTAAACCAGCTTCTTGGTGGTTTGCAGAAATCTGATCTGTTAATTATAGCTGCAAGGCCCTCAATGGGAAAGACAGCATTGGCGCTGAACATCGCACTTAATGCTTGTAAGATTTTGCAAAAAAGAACAGATAAACAACACTACGTAGCGTTTTTCTCACTTGAAATGTCAGCAGAGCAATTGACTGCAAGATTGATTACTATAGATTCAGGCATTGGTTATTATAAGGCACTGACTGGGAGAATTAGTGATTTTGAATTACACGAATTCATTAATGCTAGTACAGATCTATCCGAATTACCTTTCATCATAGATGACACTCCTGCATTATCAATTAGTGCTCTCCGTACCAGAATACGTCTTCTCTATCAACTATATAATGTAGAGGTGGTCTTTATTGATTATCTGCAGTTAATTCGAGGAACAACAAAAAGGAGTAGTGAAAATAGAGTGCAAGAAATCTCAGAAGTGACGCAGGGTTTAAAAGCAATTGCAAAGGAACTAAATATTCCCATTGTTGCACTATCACAGCTCTCTCGTTCTGTTGAACAAAGGGATGATAAAAAACCACAACTTTCTGATTTACGTGATTCAGGAAGCATAGAGCAGGATGCGGATATAGTAATGTTCCTCTATAGAGAAGAATATTATGAATTAAGAAAGCAACCAAATGAAGGAAGTAATAAACATCGAGAGTGGCAAGAGAAAATGGAGAAAATTAGAAATATTGCAGAGCTGATCATTGCAAAACAAAGAAACGGGCCAATTGGTAGTGTGAAACTACATTTTGACTCCAATAGAGGTGCATTTAAAGATTATACAGAAAGATATAGTCTGTAGCGGTTTTGAGTGGAAGTGTTTAACAAACCATACGTGCCAAATTAAGTAGCTATCGTGAAATATAGCAATATTTAAGATTGGCATTTTATTTGTTACATTTATTTTTTTAGGAAATTCTTATCTAGGATAAGATATTTTTTTAGAAAAATCTATAAATTACTAACTTTATTACTTAATATATAAAATAGTTTTTTCTTATTTCCTTTCTTCATTACGACACTTTTTCTTAACTTGATGCGTATGGTTTATTTAACACTTCCAATCTACAACTAAAAAATAGCAAATTCTCTATAACTTGAATATAATTTTAGCTTTACCTAAACAGAAAGATGAATTACTTAATGGATTTTGTTTTAATATCTCTTTCCTTGCCACTTTTTATTACTGAGAATTATTTGTTAATTACTGCGTTGATCCCACTTTTAAGTGCATTAGCTATTTCTTTTACTAGTAAGTGGCCCAGAGTGAACAATAGCATTACTGTTGTTTCTTCTATGCTTCTATTTGCGTATACATCTCTATGCACTTTATATTTGGTGTATGGTGATCATTCTCAATTTATTCTCATAGACTTTGGTAATAATTTGCATATTAGTTTAAAGTTAGAGTCTAGTGGAGCAATATTCAGTTTATTAATATCATTTTTGTGGGTACTAACCAGTATGTATGCAATATGTTATATGCGAAATAACTATGCTGATAGTAACTACTCGAGTTTTCTATGCTTTTTTTCAATAGCGATTAGCTGTGCAATGTTTATTGCTTTTTCTGGAGATTTGCTCACTACATTTGTCTTTTACGAGCTTCTAACTATTAGTACATACCCTCTGATTACTTACAACTCAACAAATGAATCAGTAATTGCAGGACGCTATTACTTTGGTTTACTATTTTTCTCTTCTTTAGTGTTATTTTTTCCTGCAATAGGCCTCTTATATAATGAATTCCATACTTTAGACTTTGTAAGAGGTGGAATATTCAAGTTTGATACTTCGTTCATAACTTTTATTGCAGTATGTTTTGCTATGCTGATTTATGGAATAGGAAAAGCTGCATTAATGCCAATGCATTTTTGGTTGCCAAAAGCAATGGTTGCACCAACTCCTGTAAGCGCACTACTACATGCTGTTGCTGTTGTGAAATCAGGAGTGTTCATCATCATCAAAGTTATATTATACACTTTTGGCATCGATAATATGCAACGTTTTGCACAGCAAAGTTGGTTTGCTGGAGGATGGCTTCCGTACGCTGCTGGATTTACTATTATTACTGCATCGTTAATTGCATTAAAGCAAAAGGAATTAAAGAAATTGCTTGCTTATTCTACTATCTCTCAGTTGTCATATATTATATTGTTTGCTTCAATTTTTAGTGAATTCAGCATGAGGGTTGCAATTTTTCAATTAGTTTGCCACGCATTTGCAAAAATCACTTTGTTTTTCACTGCTGGAGCAATAATAACGAAAACAGGTGAGAAATACATAGATAGAATTCACGGTATAGGACGTAGTATGCCAATTAGTATGATAGCATTTACTATAGGTGCATTGTCCATGATAGGGGTACCACCTGCTCCGACTTTTTGGAGCAAATTTTTCATTTTTCAAGCTGTTTTTAACTCTAGTAATGTAACACTTTCTGTATTTGTAGCTCTGGTGTTAATTGTCAGTACTATACTCAACGCTCTATACTTTTTACCAATAATTTACAACGCCTTTTTCTCAAAGCCTTCTAGAAATTATTTTATTAAAAAGACACCAATGCTTCTAGTTTTACCCCCAGTTATTACTGCTATATGCACTTTAGTTATTTTTTTTAGCTACCAAATAATGTTATAAATATAATCATCTATATTTATAGCTATTAACAATAAATTTAAATGGTATTATACCAGTTAGAGTTGCTTTCATGTTTGATAAAGTAAAGCTAATCTCCACAGCATAGTCTTTCATTTTCTTATTTTGCTCAGCTGTAAAAACTACAGTAGCGTTTCCAGCAAATGTAACTAAGTTCTTGGTCAACCGGTCAATAGATAATGTTGTTACGTTTATGTTGGTAATTTTTCTTGTGGATGAAACAGCTTCATCGTTTACTTTTTCCTGAAAGTCTTGATAGATTTTATATATAGAATTGTTTTTTATAAAATTTTCTTGATACTTTGATTCAACGATCTGAGAGGACTCGTATGCTTCAACGTATTGACTTACCAAGTACCTTGCTATGGAAGTGTATTCATCTTCTTTTTCACTAAAACTAAGTTTATGTATTGTAGAAAACTCATCTTCTGTGTGGTTCGTGTACTTCACAAAATTTAAATCTTTTTTAACAGGAAGTAATAGGTATATGTTTAGTAATGATAAAAATAAACATACTAAGAGAAGTAACGCTATTAACGCCATCCAAGATCTTTCTATAACGCAGAACAGGTATCTGTGGCAATACCATTCTACTGCTTTCCTGAAATAACTTTTGTTTTTTACTGATTCAACTTCCATAACCTAATTATAATAACTCTAAAAAAACTTTAAAATATGTCTAAATTTTCCAAAATAGGATGAATGATTATATCACCTTGTTCTGCAATAAGGTGAAATTTATCAATTTTCTTCACATCTAAATTTATCATTTTTACACTGAAGCTTTCAGGATCATAAGTATTACTTTCTGCACTTTTGTGATAATTATAGTAGTGTAATTTATTTTGATCATCAAAATAACCAAATTCATCAGCAAGGGTTCCCACTTTTCTGCCTTTACCGTCTCTGACTAGCTCAAATAGATCAATTACATGGTTTTCAGATCCAGGCTCAATAAGACCTTCTACAGCAAAAAATTTAGGTGCATGACCAACATACTCCTTAAATTTTAGATTATTAGTCTTTTTTACACTACCAAAATCCACGAATTTATATTCATCTGAAAGATCAGAATATTGTGGATCATACTTTTTATATTCAAAAAACTCATTACCTAAAAAATTACAAAACGTTAGTTTATAGTCATCATGATTGAGTTTAATAACTTTAAGATAATGAAAATCTCTAGGAATCTTTACTTCTTCTTTCGTAATATGATTAAGTATGACTAACTCGCCACTGAGCATGCGATGGCCAATTTTTGGCAAAGTAGCTATATTGATTGCCTTATTGAGCTTAAAATTTGCTTCATAGATACTACTTGACAGCTCCTTCCCTTTTTCTAAAGTGACGTCTTGGTCTAAAGCTGTATTCTTGAGTAAACTCAATTCTTTCTGCATGTTCAATATGGTTTTTGTTAAAACTTCTATTGATTGCCATAAAGTTAATTTATTATCAGTCAAACTATATACTTTAAGTATTAAATTATCAGGATTTTATCATGAATTTATGTTAAAAGTATTATATTTTTGTGTCATGATGTTAACTACATTAGCTAAAACATGCTTTTTATCTAAGCGAAATTGCTTTGCAGCAACGAAAAGTTCATCTATTTCTTTCCATTGACTTAGCAAAATTTCAACATTATTTACTTCTTTCTTTATACTTTCTAAAATGGAGGTTTGAATGATATGTGATGCTAGTTCTAGCTCAATTTCACTATTAATTATTTTATTAACTATATCAGAATTATTTAGATTACGGAAAAATGTATAAAAATGCTTATGTGATTCATAAGCACCACTGTTTATTGCATTTATTATTACTCCCGGAGTTCCAGGAAACAAAGTAATGATCTCACTAAATATTTTATCGTCGAATTTACACTGAGATGAAACAACCTGCTTTGTTTCATCGTAAGTTAATGGAAGTAAATTCAGCTGAAAACACCTACACCGGATGGTGGTTTGTACATCATATGGCTTATGGCTAATTACAAATATTTTAGAATTTTGTGGCGGCTCCTCTAATATCTTTAATATTGCATTTTTAGCATTGCTAGTCATTGCCTCCAAGCTATCTATTATAGCTATCTTATATTCTGATTGAATGGGGCTTAGGTACAGAAAATTTTTCATTTCTCTCACCTTTTCCACTCCTATTGTATCACCTTCAACAATGTGTAAGTCTAATGCTACTTCATCGTAATTTTTGATAAGAAACCAATTAGAAAAGGATTGTGCAAGTGTTGCTTTTCCTATGCCTTTTTTACCACAGATCAGCCAAGATTGAACAGACAAGTTGTTCATTATCTTTTTTTTTGCTTGGTTGTGGCCTATCACCTTTTTCATTCTTTCTCCTATAGATCTTAGTTTGAAAATTCGTTATTTATTGTTTGTAATGAAATTTTACCTTTTCTTAAAACCTTAATCTTGTCTCCAGTTAAGTCAATAATAGTAGATTCTATACCAGAAACTAATTCATCATCTTCAATTACTGCAGATAAGTGTTGCTTAATAGACTGAGGTATATCTCTTGCTTTGCATATACTTTTTTCTCCTGAAATGTTAATACTAGTTGCAACTACTGGAGTTTTCAGTTCATTTAATATTGAAATCGCAATAGGATGATCAGGAATTCTTATGCCTATACTATCTTTAAAGAACTCATTTGGTAATATACTGTTATCTTGAAGTGGTAAAATATAGGTCATTGGTCCAGGAGAAAAATAGTTTATTAAATTGATATACTCTTCCTTTACCTTTGCTATATTTATCAAACTATCAATATTACTAACAAATACAGAGAGCGGCTTGTTTTGAGAACGCTTTTTTATTCGATATATTTTTTCTATAGATTCGTTACCTAGCGCATTACAAGAAAGAGCATATACTGTCTCTGTTGGAAAGCATGCTAACAAATTATTTTTTATTGCATTTATTACTTCAAATACCATATAGCTAAAACTTATGTCTACAATAGCTCTGGGTTTACCGTTATCTCGCTATATGGTAGCAATTAAGATACCGAAATGGCTACTGTTGTATACTTACAGTAAATTTTATTAGCAACTGCTCGTTTTTACAACAGATTTACTACAATCCGAACTCCTCATTGATTTTATCGACTATCGTCTGTGGTGGATCATCTCCCCATCCTGAATATAAAATCTCTCCATAATCTGCAACATCTATAGAGCCAGTTCTACTTTTTGCCAGAAACATTTCTCTTTTATCTTTATCAACTAATACATAGTGCCAAGCTGATCTTCCTCGATCTTTACCACGAACTAGATATATGAGATCTGATCTACTTCTTCTTGTTGCATCAGTAAAGGATCTTTCATTGATAGTTCTGCTTTTACTCTTTATGCCGCCACTTTCAGAAAAAGCTTCCTTGGCTTCAGCTTTTTTGTTTGCCAATTCAGAAATTTTTCCTTTTGCTCCTAGTGCATGTTCTTTGGTATTTTGAGATGAATACTTACTGGAAAAACCTCCTCTTGTCTCATTAGAAGTCCTATTTGTAAAACGCTTAGTAAACGAGTTATCGTTATCATTTTCTGCCATAAAAGTCTCCAAATTTTAGATTGTAGAATCCAAATTTTTACTACACCCTATCATAGGTTAGTTAAATTAATATAAATGAAAGATAATATAGTAATTATTACAGGAATTACAGCCTCAGGTAAATCAGAATTATGCGATAACTTGATAAAAAAGCATAAAAACATTAGCATAATAAACTGTGACTCAAAGCAGGTATACAAAGAGATTCCCGTAACTACTGCTCAACCACCAAAGCAGAAAGAATTTTATAGGCTATATGGTTATGTTTCA
This sequence comes from Wolbachia endosymbiont (group B) of Germaria angustata, assembly GCF_964026725.1. Taxonomy (NCBI): domain Bacteria; kingdom Pseudomonadati; phylum Pseudomonadota; class Alphaproteobacteria; order Rickettsiales; family Anaplasmataceae; genus Wolbachia; species Wolbachia endosymbiont (group B) of Germaria angustata. Next base: position 640,199 of record NZ_OZ034691.1, on the reverse strand, counting down.
GCAAGAGAAAATTATTCCGTAGGTTTATGGCTAGAGGATTTAAAGAGGGAAGTTAACAACGCGCTGAAAAATTCACGAATACCCATCATCACTGGAGGAAGTGGGCTTTACATTAGCAGCTTAATCAAGGGATTATCATCGATTCCACAAATAAGCCAGGAAGTGAGAGAAAACGTAAATGAACTTAGAAAAAATTTAAGTAAAGAGGAATTCTACAAATTAGTGCTAAGCAAAGATCCAAGGATTCAAGGTAAAATATTTATTAATGACTCACATCGCCTCTCAAGAGCACTTGAAGTTATCACTGAAACTGGCAAGACAATCTTTGTATGGCAAGAAAATAGACAGCCTCCTTTGTTCAATAATTTTAAGGTATATACAATTCTACCTAAACGTGAGGATATATACCGAAAAATAAATTCTCGTTTTATTGAAATGGTTGAAAATGGAGCAATTGATGAAGTAAAAAACCTACTTAGCATGAACCCATCTCCACATTTGCCAGCTATGAAAGCACATGGAGTGCCAGAAATTATAAGATACTTAAAAGGGGAGATTACTTTAGACGAAGCAATACAGATTGCTCAAACAAACACAAGGCATTATGCAAAACGCCAGTACACTTGGTTTAAAAATCAATTTCCGAATTCTCAAGTGATTGACTGTGCAAATAAATTGACAGGATTTTAGATATTTTGATTATTATGTATTATATTGCTATGCCTATGCCTATGCAAACTTTTCTTGATAGTATTAAACTTTTTTCTTAAAGAACTTTCATCATTGCCTAAATTGTGATTATTAAATTCTTTGTAAAAATATTCTTACTTATGAAGCGCTACTATACCTGTAAGAGCCTTTATCACTAAATGAACTATATCACGCAATATTTCATCCTCAATTTTTCTATATTCTCTCACTAATCTTGTAACCACAATCTCCACTTTCATATCCTTGTATAGCTCTTCTCATAATAGTAGGAACAAGATAAGATAGTGATTTAGTGTAACAAGAAGGTAAAAATGCCAGCAGCGTACAGTTATGACTTAAGGAAAAAGCCATTCAGGCGTTGGATGAAGGAGAGAGCAAAACAACAGTAGCAAATTTTTGGCCCTCTCTAATAACTTCAACATCACTGAATTCAAGGGCTTGGCCTTCTATTATTTGGAATCTTTCATGTCCTTTTCCTGCAACTAGCAGAATCATATTTTCATCATGTGCTATATTTATACCTTTCTCTATAGCTTTTTTTCTATCTCCTATCTCCAGTGCATCAGGGCAATGTAACAAAATATCGTGACGAATTTTCCCTGGATCTTCATCACGCGGATTGTCATCTGTGACTATAACTTTACCTGCAAGCATTTGTGCTATTTTACCCATCTCTGCACGTTTTATTTGATCACGATTCCCGCCACAACCGAACACTAGAACTATCTTTTTATTGAAGTGCCATTTTAAAGACAACAGAGCTTGTTTGAGTGCACTTGGAGTATGAGCGTAATCGACAAATGCAAAAGTGTTCACTTTTTCCATTCTTCCAGGTGGAGAAGCGAGTTTATCTATACACATTCTTTGATAGTCCATACCAGATGAAATAACTATACCGATTGCACACAACAAATTATATGCTTGAAATTGCCCAAAAATCGGAAAAAATGCGTTATAAATTTCATCACCGATTTGAATTGTTAGGTATTGACCATTGGCAGTGGGTATCTGCTTTAATAAAGTAATATCAGAGTTTTTTTTTCCATAGGTTATAACTTTGTTGCCACGCTTTTCAGCTATGTTGAGCAACTCTCCATATTCGCCTATATCTGCATTTAAAATCGCTGTTTTTTCTTTTGGCAATACCTCATCAAACAACCTTTTCTTGGCCTCAAAATACTCATCGATACTTTTGTGATAGTCCAAATGATCTTGAGAGAAATTAGTAAAAGCTGCAGCATTGAACCTGAGTCCATGGATTCTGTATTGATCGATTCCATGGCTTGAAGCTTCTAATGCTAAGTGTTCTACGTTCTTATTATTTATGTCACGCAATGTGGAATAAAGATCATCTGCACTTGGCGTTGTAAGGCTATTATCTTTTCTATTATTATTGACACATGTTCCCAGTGTTCCTATAGACGCTGCATTATCTTGCCAAATCTGGCGACAAAATTCCACCACTGACGTTTTACCATTCGTACCAGTTACAGCAGCAACATATTTAGGTTGTTTGAATTGATAAAACCTGCTGACTATTTCACTGTATATTCCTTGAGGGTCCAAGTGGTAAAGCACTGCAAAACTTGGAGTACTTGTCATTCGAGTAGCGGACACTGGAATCCAATTTTTATTATACAATTGCCTAGTGTGCTCATTTGCAATTAAATTTTCTGGATCCAAGTAGTCAAGCACTGGGATGACATCTTTCTTGGCCCCTTGTATCACAACGTCTACACAGTTGTGTACGTAGCACTGTGATTCAGTAGGAAGGATATGGATTCCAGTATCGCATGTTGCGTATTCTTTACTCCTTTCTGACACACAAACGAAAAGATAACCTTCCCTGACTCTCTTGGGATTACATGTAACGCCCTTGATTTCAACGTCAAAGTTAACATCAACAATATCATGCAGTAATTCTCTCAGTTTCATGTCCTACTTCATCGTTTTGAAAGTCTAAACATGGTAACCTTTTTAGTGCGTCATTAAGGTCAAAGATTAAATCTTCAGGATCTTCCAGTCCACAAAATATTCGCACGAAACTTCCACCACAATCTGAATTCATTACAGATCTTGACATAGATCTACGATCTACTGGTAATATCAAACTGTCGCACCCTCCCCAAGAAGCACCAATACTAAAAATTTTCATATGATCAACCATGCAGCTTAGTTCTTCACATGAATATTCTCTATCGAGTGCTATACTAAATACACTACTTGCCCCTTTGAAATAATTTTTCCATAATTCATGTTGAGGATGGGAGGGAAGTGCTGGATACAAAACTCTTTTGATTTTTGAATGTTTTTCCAGCCACTTTGCCACTTGCATTGCTGTACTTTGATGTTTCCTCATGCGTGTTTGCAGTGTTCTAAGTCCCCTATGTGCAAGGTAACAGTCGTGCGATTGAATGGTTACTCCGTAATTTTTATAGCTCTCATAAAGCAATTTAAAAATTTTACCTTCAGCAATCATAGCTCCCATCACTAAATCTGAGTGACCGGCTAGATACTTTGTCACCGCATATAGTGCAATATCAATTCCATAATCAAGCGGCTTAAACAACAAAGGAGTGGCCCATGAATTGTCACAAACGGTTACAATTCCACGTTCTTTAGCAACTTTTACTATATGCTCTACATTCGAAATCTCAAACGTTATAGAACCAGGAGTCTCAATCATGATGAGTGAAGTGTTACTCTGAACTAAATCAGTTATATCCTGTGTCGGATCATAAAAAGTTACTTCTACTCCTCTTTTTGTTGGTAGTTCATTTTCGGCAAATCTCTTTAGCCTATAATAACTATTATCTTGTATCAGAACATGCGAACCTGCTTTAGTGAAAGTCAAAATAGCAAAAGTAAGTGCAAATAATCCAGAAGGGTAGATGAGTGCTTGTCCCCTACCCTCAATTTCAGCCAGTGCATTTGAAAAATAATGAACAGTAGGCGTACCAACATTACTATAGCTGTAATCCCTTGCAACACCATCATTGATCACATCATATATACTCTCCCCATTCGCTGCACTTAAGTAATCCTTGTAAGTAGGAAATAATATGGTAGAAGAATGATAAACTGGTGGGTTCATCGATCCTTTATAATCATTAAATTTTCTTCCTGCTTTAACTAATAAAGACTCTTCTCTCACGTTTCTACTATTTATTTTTTAAATTATATTCACTGTGCGTATATAAGTTAAGAGAAATCGCATGTACTTGTTCTATTTCACTCTTTAATAATTCATAGATCAATTTATGCCTCTTTAAAGAGCTCATTCCAGAAAAGTCATTAGATATTAATACTAATTTGATATGTGAAGGTAGTGTCGAAGAAGAAGCAAAATAATGATCTACATGCTTTGCTGATTCATCGATAATATTAATATCAATTACACCTATTGAATCGCGTAATTTTTCTTCTATTGTCTTAATAATATCCACAATAGTTCCTTTAAGCAACAATACGCTCCTCTTGTCATCCAACAGTATCTGGGCACTGGGATGACAATCGAATTACTTATTCTCTTCTTTATTATCCATGTCTTGATAATCAGAATCTACTACTTTTTCTTCCTCATTATTTGTTGTGGATGAGCTTTCTCCACCTTGTTGTTGTTGAGATTCCTTATACATAGCTTCTCCAAGTTTCATAGATAACTGAGAGAGGTTAGTAACTTTCTGTTGTATTGAATCAGCATCATCAATGTTGTCAGATTTACTCACTTCCTTTAACTCATTAACTGCATTTTCAATAGCAGATTTATCTTCTGGAGAAATTTTATCACCATATTCTGTCAGAGATTTTTCTGTAGAATGAACTAAACTATCCGCTTGATTCTTCACTTCAATAAATTTCTTACGCTTTTCATCTTCTTGTGCTTTTTCCTCAGCTTCTCTCACCATCCGATTTATTTCATCCTCCGATAAACCACCTGAAGACTGAATACGTATTTTTTGCTCTTTTCCAGTAGCTTTATCCTTTGCAGAAACATGCGCTATTCCATTTGCATCTATATCAAATTTCACCTCAATTTGAGGAACCCCGCGAGGAGCAGGTGGTATTCCTTCTAAACTAAACTGACCAAGCAGTTTATTATCAATCGCCAATTTTCTTTCACCTTGATGTACCTTAATTATAACGGCTGTTTGGTTATCTTCTGCAGTTGAAAACACCTGAGATTTTTTTGTGGGAATAGTAGTATTACGTTCAATAAGTGGAGTGAACACTCCCCCTAGAGTTTCAATACCAAGAGAAAGTGGAGTTACGTCAAGTAGTAACACATCTCTTACATCACCTTGAATGATTCCCGCCTGTATTGCAGCTCCAATTGCTACAACTTCATCAGGGTTAACCCCTCTGTGTGGATCTTTGCCAAAGAATTCTTTAACTTTCTCTATGACTTTTGGCATACGAGTCATGCCACCAACAAGAACTACTTCACCAATTTGACTAGCAGACAAACCAGCATCTTCAAGAGCTTTTTTGCAAGGAATTATAGTCCTTTCAATTAAATCATTCACTAAACTTTCAAGCTTTGCTCTTGTTAGCTTCATATTTAAGTGTTTTGGGCCACTTGCATCAGCTGTAACAAACGGTAGATTTACTTCTGTTTCCATTGCACTTGACAATTCTACCTTTGCTTTTTCTGCAGCTTCTTTGATTCTTTGCATAGCCATTGGATCGTTTTTCAAATCAATGCCATTACTTTTCTTGAATTCAGCCAGTAAATAATTTACTACTGCATTATCGAAGTCTTCCCCTCCAAGGTGAGTATCACCATTTGTAGCCTTTACTTCAAAAACTCCGTCACCTATTTCAAGAACTGAAACATCAAATGTACCACCACCAAGATCATACACTACTATTGTGTGTCCGTGCTTTTTATCAAGACCATAAGCAAGTGCTGCAGCAGTTGGTTCGTTAATTATTCTGAGGACATTTAATCCAGCAATTTTTCCTGCATCTTTTGTTGCTTGACGTTGAGAATCATTGAAGTACGCCGGCACTGTTATCACAGCATCCTTTACTTCTTCCCCAAGATAAGCCTCAGCTGCTTCTTTCAGGTTTTGTAGTATAAATGCACCAATTTGACTAGGAGAGTATTCTTTACTATCAGTTGTTTTAATCCATGCATCACCATTTTTTGCTGCAAATACCTTATACGGTACACCTAGATTCTTCATTTCAGGATCGCTATATTGGCGACCTATCAATCTCTTAGTTGCAAAAAAAGTATTATTTGCATTGGTAGTTGCTTGCCTTTTTGCTGGAGCACCAACCAACCTTTCTCCAGACGAAGTAAATGCAACTATAGACGGAGTAGTTCTTGCTCCTTCTTTATTCTCGATTACTTTTGCATCCTTGCCTTGCATTATTGCAACACAAGAATTTGTTGTTCCAAGATCTATACCTATTGCTCTTCCCATAACGAATACTCCCTTTTAAATATTATCTGATGTAAAATATATAAGTATAAAACTCGTTAATTACAAGTCCCGTTTAGTTATTAGAGCCCAAAAGGCGCGAAAGCCATTTAGTTAACCAAAAGTTGCCCGGTAGTTTACCAGCTTCTTTATCCCTGCTATTCACAATTTGACATCCAGAATTCTGCAATGGCTTATAATCATTAAAATTAATATGGTCTCCTTGCTTTAAAATAAATGTATCTGCATCTAAACTATTATCAATACTAACATTTAATGTAATATTGAACTCTTTTTCGATTGTAGAAACCATATCACGCTTATTATTAAAAATGTGTGCTATAACTGCACTGCGTGCTATTAAATCAAAGGACTTATTTTTATTAGCAATATGTTGCAAATCCCTTAGTATCGATGCAACAACCACTTCGTTTGATTTCACTCTTCCAATACCTTTACAGCGTAAGCACTCTGTAGTATTAATTTCCTGTATATTTGGTTTAATTCTTTGTCTTGAAAAGACCATTAAACCAAAGTCATTGATAAAGCTAAATTGAACTTTAGCTTTATCATCTTTAAACGCCTGCTTGATAGCAAATTCAACATTTTTGCAATACTCAAGTTTCAACATGTCAATAAAATCAACAACTATTAACCCTGATAAGCCCCTGAGATTCGCTTGCCTTGATATTTCAGATAATGCCTCCATATTAGTTCTATAAGCTGTTTCTTCTATGTTATCTTCTCCTGTCATTTTCCCTGAATTTACGTCTATTGAAACAAATGCCTCAGTTAAGGTTATCACCAAAGACCCACCAGATGGCAATTCTACTCTATTGCTATATAATTCAGAAATTTGATCTTCGACTCGATAGTAAGTAAAGATTGGAACAAAGCCTCTATATAACCTAGGACGTAATTTTCCTTGTAACACATTTTTAGTGTATTTTCTTACCGCTTCACAAACTTCTCTATCAGATACTATAATTTCTGTATCATTACTACAAAAGTCACGTACAGATCTCATAACTACATCTGCTTCGTTGTAAATTAATGATGGAACATTTAAAGAAGAGAAGTTTTGCTGGATATTTTGCCATAATAAGGTCAAATTATTGTAATCTTGCTCAATTTCTTTCTTACTTTTTCCTGCACCAACAGTTCTTACTATCAAACCTGAGCCTTTTGGTAAATTTATTGAATTTAATATATCCTTTAACTGTTTTCTAACGTTGGTATCTTCAATTCTGCGAGATACTCCACCCCTACTTATGGAATTGGGCATGAAAACACAGTATCTACCGACCAAAGTTACGTATGTTGTAAATGAAGCTCCTTTATTTCCTCGTTCTTCTTTAGTTAATTGAACTAATAACTTTTGATTTACTGAAATCACATCTTGTAACTTATATTTTCTATGTAAAGGTACCCCCCTCACAAAACCACTGCTGGATTCATTACTAGCTGTAGAATCTAGGCCTTCTTCTGTGCAATTATCATTTGAACAGTCCACACCGCTCGCATAGTCTTCATCAGGGAAAATTTCCTTCTCTTTTTCTGGAATATTAAAATAATTTAGAGATATCTCAGAAAAAGACAAAAAACCTTGCTTATTTTTTCCATACTCAATGAACACGGCCTGCAAAGCAGGCTCTATACGCTTTACATAAGCAACGTATATATTACCTCTTAATTGTTTTTTTTCCTTGAATTCTTGTTCAAACTCTACAACCCTACCATTAACTAGTAGGGCAACCCTTACCTCGTTAGAACAGGTAGTACTTTCTATCAACAATAACCTTTTGCCATCACTCACCACTTATTTACCGTCTACTTTCCATTCTGAAATGTTCTTATGCTACTTAATATATTATTGATTGTCAAGAATTTTGCGATCTGCATTATTGGGTTGACTTTCAGTGTTTTGCGTAATAAACTTGCGTAGAGTTTATTATGTCACTAACAATTATGGCGAAAAAAAATGCTTCTTTGCTTGTCAAGCTAGTTAGCACTGCAACTAAAACAACAAAAACTGGAGAAGAGAAACTAACAGGCTATTTTTGTGTAAAAAAACGTAATCCTAAGAACCTTCCCAAGAAGCTCGAGTTTAGGAAGTATGACCCAGTGGTCAGAAGACACGTATTATTTAAAGAAGAAAAATTAAAGTAAGTATATTATCATGCAAAGCTTACAGCTAAAAGGAGTGTAGCTTATTGCTCACTAGTTATACTGTTTTGCATTAGAGAAAGTTTGTTTGAGGTTTTGAAAGATTACGGTAACTTATATAAGTTACGGGAAATTGAGCCACCTGAATAAGGGCTGAAAATGGTAGCGTTTTTGTCCTGATCTGGTCTTTTTATTGCTTAAATGGGACTTGATCTGACACTTTAAATGATCCAGATAGTCTATATACCATCACACTCTGGGACCATACACTTAGAGGTTGTTCACAAACTTTTGAATTCTTTTGTTAAACTTTTACAGAAAAAAAAGATATTTTAAGAGCTCAAAATCTATCTTTATCTGCAGACTTTTTTCATTAAACTCATTAAAAAATGTGGCGTATCTTCTTCAGCGTACGTGGGTGCACACACATACTTAATCTCTGTCGTATGTGCGCCGCACTTTTTTTTCTATCTTTTTTACACAGGAGGATTTTATGTCCAGAATGCCAGATACTTGATCTTTACTTTAGCTAAAAACCAATAGGCGCCTATGATTTTTATAAAGAAAGTTTGGAAAATAACCAAAAACCACTTGCCATAAAAAGTAACTATATTAGTATGATATTCACATTTATATGCTAATATAGATATAATCAGATTAAGGAGTATATTATGGTAAAATTTACACAAGATTCTGCTTCATTGACAGTGCATGGTGTTGATTTACTTAATTTGTGCCACAGACAGTGTGAAAATAAATACGAGGGTAATGATTTATTGACAAAAATTAATAGATCTTAGTGTAAGGCTGACTGTAATAGAAAATTAAAAGCTCCTGAACACCATTCACCAGAAAAAGTAACACTTAGTGAACAGTTAACAGATATTGCAAGTAATCTCCGTTTTGAGAGCATAAAATTATCGCTTATATCAGATGAAATAGACAATTACAATTCAATGTCTTTTTAATTAGAGTAAAAGAAGATATTGGTTATCTTCTTTTTTTTTATTTCTATTATTAACTACTTGAATTTAAGTTCGTTCAGGCAAGATAATTATGAGTAAAAATAGCAGATGCAAGTAGCTGGCACACAGCTGTACTAGCATTCATTTTTGAGGGCATAGCAAATGGTGTCATTCAAGTAGCTGACATTGGCTTGCCCTAATCTCATCAAGAACGTTGTGCTTTAACATAATATTTTTATGCTTACCAACTTAACTGAATCCCAGGCTGGGATGATATACTTCTGGTAGATAATGTCGGTATAGTTGTGATTGGAATAGAAAGCACTAAGTTTGCAATGCTATCTGAATAGATAAAAGAACTCATTACTCAGTGAAACAAGACTTGAAATTTTGTGCAATGCTGCTGATTATATCTAGATATGCATCCTTTCCAGGCTCTACATCTGATCCAATAGGATCAAGAATCACCATTTTTACGTCACTAGAAAAGACATTAGGCTTTATGCTATCCTCTCGTGAATGAGAAACAATACATTTAACGTTTTCCTCTTTCATTACCTTTTTTAATTTCATTAAACTCTTCATACCTATGTAAGAATCTTCTTCTATAGAAAGAATGGCGCTTGGGTAACTTAAATCAAAATATTTTTCGAAATATTGATAAGCATCGTGAGTAACTATGTATTTTTGATTTTTTAACTCATCCAATTCTTTCGTAATTTTTTCTACTTCTTGGTCTATCTTTCTTATAGCCTCCTCTGCGTTAGTATTGTATCGATAGGCATTTTCTTTATCTATATTAGATAATGTTGCACTGATAGAAAGTATCATACTTTTTGCATTTTCAGGGCTCAGCCAAATATGCAAATCTTTTTCATCTTGAATGTGACTAGAAAATGAATGTGTTCGAGCAGGAAGTAGATCGATTGCACTTGATAGCGGTATTAACTTCTTATTTTCTTTAGCGAAAGTTTTAATGAATGTTTCCAAAGAATCATCGATATAAAATATAATATTGCTAGATTCTAATTTACTTGCGTCTGAAGGCCTGAGCATGTAGTTATGTTCAGACACTACTTCGTACATTAGTAGTTCTGGCTTTGAAATTCCATCTGTAACAGAAGCTACAAGTGAGTGTATAGGTTTGATTGTAGCTACAATTTTTAAATTGGATGAAAAGGCACTATTGTAGTATAATGTAAATGAAAGTAATAGAAAAAAAAACAGTAAATGTCTCATATAAATGTTGAGAAGAAGTCAATTTTTGACAAAAAATTAAGTAGTGTCAATAACTGCATTCTAAAAATAGAAAACCTTACTCTTTCATACGGTAATAAAAAAGTTCTTGATAATATCAACATATCAGTACAAAGAGGAGATATAGTTACAATACTTGGTCCAAATGGCGGAGGTAAAACCTCTTTAGTGAAAGCAGTTGCTGGTATAAATAAAAGTTTTATTGGCAGTATTGTATTCGCTGACAATATAAAAATTAGCTATATGCCACAAAATTTTAGTATTGGTAATTTGATGCCAATAACAGTTGAGTCTTTCCTTTTCAATAGCTCCTCGAAGAAATTGAAGAAAAATCAACCCATTGTTACAGAAGCAATAGAATTGGTTGGTATCGGTAACATTCTAAAAAATCAAGTATTAGAAATCTCTGCAGGACAAACACAATTACTGCTGCTTGCACGCTGTTTAATTTCAGAATCTGATTTGATCATTTTAGATGAACCAGTCAGTGCAATGGATATTAACGCACGAGCTAAATTTTATGATATTATAAATAAAATCGCAAAAGAACGATCAGTGTCGATTCTCATGACTTCTCATGACCTTAACTCTGTTCTACCATCCTCAGATTACATAATTTGCATAAATAATACTATCTATTATCAAGGTAAACCTGATGAAATTATGGAGATAAATGAAATATTTGGCAGTTACGCAGCGAAATGATTCAAAATATTCTACGTCTTCTGCAAATAACTACAGTGCTAACACGCTACAATGTGTTACCTTATTTACTTCCACCATCAAAAAAATCAATAAATAAAATACAAGGTCATAAACTAAAGCGTGCTCTTGAAAGATTAGGTCCGGTGTTCATTAAATTTGGGCAATCCATTTCATCACGCACTGATATTTTAAATGAGGACATAACAAATAACTTGCTATTGATATGTGATAGATTGCCATCATTTTCGTATAAAATAGCAGTTAAAACTATAGAAAGTGAGTTTAATTGTAAATTAAGCGACATTTTTTCAAGTTTTTCTGAAAAGCCAATTGCAGCAGCATCAATTTCTCAGGTGCATAGAGCAGTTACAATTGAGGGTAAGGAAGTTGCTGTAAAGGTTTTGAGGCCAAATATTGAGAAAACATTCTCAAGGGATATAAAAATGCTTTCTTGGCTTGCAGAAATTGCAGAAAAATTTAGTGAACAATCAAAAAGGCTGAAGCCAGTTGAATTAGTCAAAACTTTTGCTGAAATTTGCCGATTAGAGTTAGATCTACGTTTTGAGGCTGCCCACTCTTCGGAACTGAAGGAAAATACTAAACATGACAGAGGTTTCTACGTACCTGAAATAGATTGGAGTAGAACTTCAAAAAAGGTTTTAACATTAGAATGGATGGAAGCTATACCAATATACGAAGTTGAAAAGCTGAATAACCGCAAGCAAATAGCTATCAATCTTATAGAATCTTTTTGTAATCAGGTATATAGGGATTGTTTTTTTCATGCTGATATGCATCCTGGAAATTTAATGATCAATAGTAATAACAATATTATTGCCCTGGATTGTGGAATCATGGGTAGAATAGATCGTGAGACATGCTATTACGTTATAGAGATACTCAAAGGCTTTTTAAATAGGGATTATGATCACGTTGCAAAAATGCACTTTAGAGCTGGTTATGTTCCATCACAACATAGAAATTTTGTTACAGCTTGCAGAGCAATAGGTGAACCCATTGTTGGACAGCCTATACAGAAGATTTCATTTGCTCGATTACTTACTCAGCTATTAAAAATAACTGGTGATTTTGATATGAAAGTTCAAACACAATTGTTATTGCTGCAGAAAACTATGATTTTATTAGAAGGAACATGTAGGAAAGTCTATCCAGAAATCAATATGTGGAAAGTAGTTGAAACATGGATAAACAGTCAACATGAAAGTAAAATAGGGTATAGGGAAAAAATTAAAAGCTCTTATCCCATCAAAACAATCCAAGGAATATTTAGCCTTATAGAAAAATTAAACCTAATAGCTGACAAAAAATTACAGGTGAAAAATAAATCAAATGGAAAAGCCTACTTTTTACTTTGGTCTGTAATTATAATTCTCATCGTTAAACTTTTAATTTCTTGAACTAAAAGATAATAAAAGCAAGTTTACAACAACTATTTAAGTCTTGAAACCACTTAGGTTTACATTCACCTAAGATGTTTTCAATATTTATAAAAATTTTCAGTAGAGTTTAGAGAAGAAGTAAAAACCTTAACTCCATCATAAACTGATAACATTACCAAATTCAGTGCTTGTCACATCACTCAGTACTGTACTTGCTTTATATGAACAGTAGCATCCAATTGTAAGGAAGACAAATGCAGCTACAGCAAGTGAAATACATATTTCTAAATTCGATACTGTTAAACATGAACCAACAGCAAACGCTCCAGATAACACAAAAGAGGCAGAGGAATAGTTACTTTGCCTTCTATTATAAATGCTTGCTTCTGAAAGTTTTCTGTTTTTGTTATTTAAGTCTTGATTTTGAGTTTGAAGTTCTGATCTCTGTTGACTAAAATCCCTTTTTAACTGTGAAATTTTGTTAGTGTCTCTTTCACTTACAACCCTATCCAACTCTTGCTCTTTTTTTCTAAGTTGAGTTTTTGTTCTTTCAAGCTCATCTCTAAGGTTTTCAAGTTGACTTTTTTCTCTAGTAAGTTGAGTTACTTGATTAGTGAGAGTGCTAATCCTTGTTTGCTGAGCTGATCTTTCCTGTCTTAAATCCCTTTCTAACTGTGAAATTTTGTTAGTGTCTCTTGTTTTTTCACTTACGACCCTATTCAGCTCTTTCTCTTTTTCTGTAAGTCGAGCCTTTGTTCTTTTAAGTTCACCTTTCAGATTTTCAAGTCGCTGCAATTCTTGAGAAATAAACTCATCGTTTATTTCTGGTTGAACATTATGTGTATTTGCTGAAGGCTGTTCCATACTTGCAGGGAACTTTTCATTTAGATAATGTATAGGTTCATTAACATTTCTCAACACATCAGTGATAATTGCACGATTTATGAAGCAGTTACCTTCTACTAATTTTTTTACATCATTCAAATCTTTTCTATTAATAGCATCAGTTAATCGCTCTTTCATAGCTTGTTCAATGATTTGCTTCAATCTTGAATTTTGCTCTATAGCTGGTATTGGCTTTATTTGACTAAAATCTAGCTCCTTATGTTTTAAAAGTTTTCTCAATACTTCTTCGTTACTTTCTGTTATTCCTTGTAAACATATTAAGCTAAGCGGCGTTTCCATTTCTCCATTTGAATTTCTTTTCCAACAATTAGGGTTGAAATCTTGATTTAATAGTCTTTTTGCTTGGTCAATATTTCTGTTAGAAAGAGCATTTAATAATTCTTTTCCTGTTTGTGCTTTTTGAAATTCTAATTCTATTATGTCCTCAAATCCTCTTGTAATAAGATCTTTAGGGACTTTATTGTGATAATTTTTAATATCAGCTTTTACATCTGGGTGTGTGAGCAATCTTTTCACTATATCTACAGCTCCAGTCCAGCAAGCAATATGTAAGGCAGTATCTTTTTGTATGAAGGATGTTCTTACACTCTTCCTTACACCATCATATATGTAATTGAAAAGTATAGGTGTACCTTGATCATCGATGTTATCTACATTTTGACCATTGCTACAATATATATATTGTAACGGTCTCACTTCTGCCACTTCCTCACCACGAAATAAATATACCGGACGCCCAAATTGATCTCTCTTGTGCTCTTCTTTATAAACAGGTTGCTCACTTTGAGCGTTAATATTGATAATTCTTTTTTGTATAAGCAATTTAGCCATTTTCTCTAACGCAGCCTGTCCATCACTGCTGGCAACATAGGAATTAGCAATAGACATCAAAGGTGTCAAGCCTTCTTTATCAAACTCATTAACATTCGCACCTTCTGCCAGAGCTCGCTCAAAATCTCCTAGATTTTCTTCATCAATAGCTTTAAATAATTTTGTTGTTGATTGTCCTGAAGTTGTTTGATTTTGAGCTCGTAATGCTGTATTATTAACAGCACTTTTTCTAAAACCTACATTACTTCTCGAAAGCATACTAAATTCTCCTCAATCTATAATTTATTAACATAATCATAAAAAAAACAAAGAAGATTGTAAGTAATTTAGTTAAAAATTTTAGAATTAATTATGATTCCAAAAATTTTTCTGCATCAAGTGCAGCCATGCACCCTGTACCTGCTGCAACTACTGCCTGGCGATATACCTTATCTTGAACATCACCAGCAGCAAACACCCCTGCCCTACTGGTTAGAGTTGTTCCAGGTTTCGTAATTATATAACCTTGCTGATCCATTTCAACAAAGCCCTTAAAAATACCTGTATTTGGTGCATGCCCAATTGCAATGAACACTCCATCCACTTTTAATTCCTGAACTGTATTGGTTTTCGTCGATTTAACTCTAATACCAGTAACTTTTTTAGGATTTTCTTCTCCAAGAATCTGCTCTACGGTATGATTCCATATTACCTTTATCTTATCATTTTTAAAGAGCCTGTCTTGCATTACTTTCTCTGCTCTTAACTTATCATGCCTGTGTATCAGTATAACTTCCTTAGCAAATCGAGTTAAAAATATTGCTTCTTCAACAGCAGTATTTCCACCACCAACCACAGCTACAACTTTATTCCGAAAAAATGCACCATCACAAGTTGCGCATGCCGAAACTCCGTAACCTTGAAATTTCTTTTCACTCTTCAGGCCAAGCCACCTCGCTTGCGCACCAGCTGCGATTATAATTGCATTCGAATAGTAGTCACTAGCATTACCACAAGATCTAAATCTATATTCATTAGAATCCTCAAGTTGTTCAACGCTTTTTATTTCGTCATCTATTATCCTTGCCCCCACCTTCTCTGCATGCAACCTCTTCTGTTCCATGAGTTCTGGACCTTGTATAGAAATAAAACCTGGATAGTTTTCAACATCCGTAGTAATTGTAAGCTGACCACCAGGTTGCATTCCTGTTACTACAATTGGCTCTAAATTTGCACGTGCTGCATATATAGCAGCAGCATAACCCGCTACTCCAGATCCAATAATAAGAACTTTTGTACTCAATTTATAATTCTGCACTGTGTGAGTTTAGATAATCAGCCACTCCTTCATCGCTTGCCTGCATTGCTGGCTTACCTTTTTTCCACCCTGCTGGACATACTTCACCATGCTCTTCATTATGTTTTATTGCATCAATAATTCTAATAAACTCATCGATATTACGTCCCAAAGGAAAATCATTTATCGATTGATGACGTACAACAAATTTATCATCAATAACAAAAGTTGCTCTTAGTGCAATTGAGTCATCATATAAGACCCCATAGTCTCTTGATATAGACTTTTTGATATCAGACACTAAATTGTAGCTAACCTCTCCAATACCACCATCATTAACTGGAGTGTTTCGCCATTTATAGTGTGAAAATTTTGAATCTATACTTATTCCTATCACTTCAACATTACGTTTTGAAAAATCTTCTATTTTGTTGCTAAATGATATCAACTCAGTTGGACAGACAAAAGTAAAATCAAGTGGATAGAAAAAAAGGACAGCATACTTATCCTTTATATGTTTACTTAAACAGAAATCATCAACTATTTTTCCACTAGCAAGAACAGCCGAAGCAGTAAAATCGATAGCGGATTTTGTTACAAGATTCATAACTAACCTATTCATTCTTAATATTTATAATTTTATACCTTGATACATTTACATGCAAGTTTTCTTTAGCCCCAATCTTATAAAAACTTCCTCTTATGGCTGTAAAAATGTTATTATAAGAGCTAATTTTCATGAGTAGGGAAATACCCAAATATTACTATCTTTCACCTTTTCTCCCTTCAAATTTTTTAACCATTTCTTTTACACTTACATTCGTGGAAGGTAAATTTTTGCTGGCAAGATGGTTGATCGAAGATTTTTTATTCCCTACTGGAAATGAACGAGATTGTTTTCTCTTCACACTGATATCCGTTTGTGTTACTGAAGCAGTTTTGTTTTCAGCAGGCAACACGTTCTTTACTTGATTTCGCTCAAATCTTTCTTTTAATGCCTTTACTTTACTACTCTCGCGAGTCACTTCTTTTTTCATAGCAACTACTAGTACTTTTGGTCCATCAGCTTTTTTTTGCTGATTCTTTACCATCTTGATTTTCAGATTTTAGTGGTAGTGTAGGGTTACTCTCAGCTGATTTTTCCACTACTATTTTTTGCTCTGTGCTTACTTTTTCGCCTAAATCTTTAGGCTTTGGTGGTACTGCAGGTTTATCTTTTTTCGGTTCTTGTCTAATTTTTGATTGATAGTAAACATTTTCTCTGGAACTGGTGGTACTCTTGGTGGTTTTGGTGGTGCAAGAGATTGAAGTTGTTGTTTCTTCCTATTTTCTCTTTTTGCTTCTATATGTTCTTTAGGAATTGTTGCATAAATCGGCTCCTCTTTAATTGATTGTAGATTACGCAAATCTTTCGTTAAAGATTTGCTTTTTTCCTCTTGATAATTTGATATTTCTTCATACTCAGGATCTTCGTTTAACGAACCTCCATAACCTGAATCTTCTCGCTCATATAAGAGATTTTTCTTTTGCTGTCTATTTTCTAAATTTACTCCATATGACCTATATTTATCTTGACTTCTTTCTATTCGCTCTAAATCTGAAATTTTTTGAATAACATCTGTATATTCGATTACTGTTCTAGCAGTTGAAGGAGGCAATTTATCTTTTATAAAATTACTTATATTCCTAATCGAAACATCTCTTCCTAATATTCTATTGAATATCCTAAGAATTAATGGCTTTTTATTTGCCTTCTTTACACAATTATTCAAGTCATCACGTATAACAAGTTTAGCTACATCTTCTGCCTTATCTGTAAAACCCTCTAAAGCATGAGATAAATCTGTTACTGTTTTACCATATTGTTTCTCTGAATTCCCTAGCTTTATAGCTTTGATCAGAGAATCGAGATTTTTTTTATAATCCTCACTTTTAAATGGATCATTCATACTAATTGTAATATTTTATTGAAATATAGATCTAAAATATTAAGATCTAGTGAATATTACTTTTTTAGTTCATATATAGCTATAGTTATACGGCGATAATGCGTAGCAGAATAACGATTTCGTCATTCTAGTATCTGCTGTTACCCCTTATCTAGGTGTGTAAAAGTGAAATCTAGTTTCGCTATATAACACAGTCTCATACAAGTAGCTTCTCGATTGAGAGTTGTCTTCTGCATTGAGCTCAACATTATTTACTACTTTTTCAGTAATAATTTCGGCAAACTCAGGAGAAAGTTCTTTTGCAGAAAATGCAGCATGTACAGCATTTTTAACAAAGAAACACGTAGCAAGTGCAAATACTGCTGTTGGTACACAGCACCAATATACTAAAAAAAGTTGTAGAAGCTACTAAAGTAAATATTGCTTGAAGCATAATATACTGTTTATCAATGCCAACATATTCAGCCATCAATTTTCTAATTTTGTTATTGCTGCCGTATGGCAAAAAATATCTTAATAAAAGCTGTTACACTATTACTAGCAAGATATCAATCACGCTCTATTGGATCTACATTTTGATTTAAAATCGCCTATTTTCTTGCACCTTTTTGCCATTCATAGAATGTTAACTTTAAACCTCTTGGCTACAAATGCTCTACTTTCCCCTACATCCAATGCTTTTTTCCTTAAATCATAACTATATGCTACTGGCATTCACATCTCCTCGCTACTTTACCTATTCCACCATGTTCACACTATTAGGAAAAGAGCTATAATTTTCAACACTAACAAAACTACTTCCTAATCTTTTACACAGCAACCTATAAAACTTAATTCTGTGAATATATGATCAACAAAAAAAAACTTTGAGAAAAGGAAGAATTATCTTCTTCCTTACTGTTACACGCCTAGACTAAAATAAATTTGTTCTGATAAATCAACATTATTTAAATTCTCACTAGGCTTTGACATTTTATATGTAATACCACCAGCAACAAGTCCAGTGAGTACAGCAGCAGCCATAGCTATACCAATTATAGGCAATACCGGTAATGCAGCACCAAAATACAATCCTAACCCAACTGCCAATGCAGCTATAACACCACAAACATTACCAATGATTATTGGTTTATTAGTAGTTTTTACTATATCTTTAGTTATATTTCCTTCAGTTTTAGGAACGATGCTTTCAGCCATTGAAGACTGTTCATTACTTTCACAATCGGACATAATACTTATTTCAGATGTACTACTTTCATCAGTTATATTTCCTTCAGTTTTAGGTATGCTGCTTTCATCTACTAAAGACTGTTCTTTACTTTCGTAATCAGACATGATCTTTTCAAGTACTGTTAGCCAACCATCAATTTTAGCTTTTTGCTCTTCATCTTGCTCTTGATTTTTTAGTATTTCTAAAATATTCTTGGTTTTGTTAAGATGATCTTTTTTTATACTAGCGAAAACTGCTTCTAACATATCATTATCTTGAGCTACATCTAAAATAATTTTAATGCCTCTCTGACTAACTTCCTGATTAGTAAGATTTATAGCAAAGCTAAGCGGTTTTAGAGTATGTTCTTGATCATATAAAGACCTGATCTTTATATTCTCAGTAGTAAGAACTTTTTCTAATAACTCTTTATCTTTTTTGGCTATATTTAGAATAGTATTAATGCCTATCTGATTATTAAGAATTATAGCATAGGCAAGTGGTGTTAAAGTAATTTCTTGACCATCTAAAAACTTGATCTTTATATTCGCAGTAGTAAGAATTTTTTCTAATATACTATTTTTTTTAGCTACATCTAGAATATCTTGAATGCTTTCCTGTTGTTTTTTATTTATAACAAAGCCAAGCGGTGTTAGAGTATGTTCTTCACCATCTTTAAACTCTATACATTTCACAGTAGTAAGAATTTTCAGCAAATCCTCTTTTGAAAATCCTGTAAGAAGATCAATAATATTCTCATGTTCTTCCATCGCAGCCTGTAACTTACCATATAATTCTTGTTGTGTTCCGTTTAACTCTTCATATTTTGGCATATAAAATTCTCCTATTCAAAATAATAATATACTTTAATTATTATATATTTAAGCAAACAAGTCAATAAATTAATAAAATGCTGTGGTGCCAAAAACACTCAAACAAGAAAAAGTGCTCTGGTGCTCATTCTTTGTTTATAAATAATATTCTTGATTCAATCCTTTGCTTTCTTCTCAATATATCTACATATCAGAATAGACAGCTCATATAATATCAACATTGGAATTGCAAGCCCTACTTGGCTTAGTACATCAGGTGGAGTTAAGATTGCAGCAATAATGAAAATTACCACTATCGCAATTCTCCGTTTATTTGACAAACTTTGTGCAATGATTAGCCCTACTCTCACCATTAAGGTTAGTATGACTGGAATTTGAAATGCAGTACCAAAAGCGAACGCGAATTGAAGAACAAGGTCTAAATATTCACTAACTGATGGCATAAACTCTATTGGTATACCGAAAGATTTACCGCTATGTTCAAAAGCAATAAAAAATTTCCAGGCTAAGGGAAATATGTAGTAGTAAACTACAGCGGCTCCCATTACAAACAAAACCGGTGTTGCAATTAAGTATGGCAATAACACCGCCCTTTCTCTTTTATATAAGCCAGGTGCTAGAAACATATAGAATTGCCATGCAAACACAGGAAAAGAAAACAACAGTGCACTCATTATTGCAACCCTGAGATATACAAAAAACGCTTCTGTTAAGTCTGTATAGATTAGAGAAAAACCATTACTATCTTTTGTAACTTCTATTAAAGGTGCAAGTAAAAAGCGGTATATATTTTCTTTAAAGTAGTAACAAAACCCGAAGGTAACACAAAAAAATAGAAAGCAAAAAATAACCCTTTTTCTAAGTTCCGCAAAGTGCTCATAAAATGAAGCATATTTTTGTGAGTTTTCGTTCATACTTTACAATAACGCTATATCTAACATTCTCAGTGAAAAAGCCCATTCATTGTCATACCATGCTGCAACTCTACAGATATCACCTGTGACATATGTACCAGCTAAATCCACAATTGCACTATAAGGGTTATGGACAAAGTCTATTGAAACTAAAGGCTCGTTACATACGGAAAGCACATGATTTGCTGAATTTTTAAATATTTCGTTTATTTCCTTAGTTGTTGCTCTCTTATCAGCTAAAAATTTAAAATCAACCATAGAAACGTTGCTAACCGGAACTCTAATAGCAGTACCATCTAGCTTACCCTTTAACTCAGGAATAACAGAACCAATTGTTTTTGCTGCTCCAGTTGTAGTTGGCACCATAGAAAGGCCACAAGCTCTTGCCCTGCGTAAGTCTCTATGGTTGCCATCAAGAATATTTTGATCATTCGTATAGGCATGTATAGTGGTCATAAAACCGCTTTTTATACCTAAATTGGAGTGTAAAATGTGTACAATCGGAGCCAGACAGTTTGTAGTACAAGAACCTGCTGAGATCACTGTATGCTCCTTTTTTAGCATATCGTTATTTACGCCGTAAACTATAGTTACGTCAGCATCTGAAACTGGAGCAGAGACAATTATTCTCTCTGCATTATGCTTTGCTGCTTCCGCACGCTTGTTGAATGCACCAGTGCATTCAAGTACTACATCAACATTCCAAGGAATATTTTCAGGGCTACGTTCTCTATATAAAGAAAATTTCCTGCTATTTATAGATAGCCAATTTTCAGACTCGTTAAAATCAATATCGCCGTTAAATTTGCCATGAACAGAGTCATATTTAATCAAATGTACATGCTGCTCAGCACTGAGCGACCCATTTACCGCCACAACTTCTATTTGCTCGCTATAGTTTTCTACTTCAAAAATAGCACGCAATACACTTCTGCCTATTCTACCAAGACCATTAATTCCTACACGAATTGTCATTTTTCCATCTTAAAAGTTTAATTATAGAGGATATTGCCTGATATTTCATTCTATTCTTTTAGTTGTTAATCCTAATGTTATAATATATTGATTGACTAAAGAAACTGTATCACTTAATTAATAATGTCTAAATTTTAACTTGGAGTAGGTTATGCATGGATTACCAATGACAAATTCAGATAATTAGTATCAGCAAAGAAAAATAGAAGCATTGCAAAAAGAAAATAAAGGACTGTCAGAAAAAGTGAAAACACTACAGAAAATGTCAGTGCTGCACAATGAAATGCTAGTAATGCTACAGTGGAAATCAATAACAGAGAAACTGCGCACAGAAATATTAAAAAAACTGCTAGAAGCACCTCAAGCAGCAGTAGCATTTCAATTAGAAGAAAGAGATGAAGATCAGCAAGTAATAGAAGACATACTGGATATGCAAGAAGAATTTGAATCTTCACAAAATTTGGAAAGTACTACTATTGAACAAACAAATATTCAAGGACAGAGCATATAGCTCTTTCCTACTCTTCAGAGTTAGCTAAATAGCTGACTCTGAAAAGTAGATAACATTCTTTTACCTTTTTTATTTAGTAAATTCCTTAATATTTCTAATTATAAAGAACCCGTCAGTTATTTTTGTATTTTACGGCTAAGGATATTACTCTTTGGTATTTTATACTTTAATATATTAATATAAATCTTGATTAAGTAACTATAGTACTATATTATTTAACTCAATATTAATGATAATTATTATGGATTTAAAAAACTTACAACAAGAGTTGCTTGGAATAATTTTTCTCATACTTGCACCAGCTAGTGCAGAAGAAGAAAGAGATATGAAGGAGCGAGCATTAGAGATTATAGGTATATTAAAAGATCATATTAATGATGATATAGAAATGAACAATCTGAGAATGACAATTTTAGACTGCATTATCCTGTGTGATAGTCAAGATAACGTAAGGTTAAATAACAGATCGTTATTAGACTTAGAAGATGCCGTCAAAAGTATTGGAGGGAAAACTTCACAAGAGTTAGGGCGAGTAAATCAGATTCCACAGCAACCAAATAGTATTGGGTTAGCGTTAGCAGAAGCTACAATACAATATGAGGCGCATGTGAGAGAAATGGAAGAGAGAAATGTAAGGATTATCACCTCAATTGGAGTATTAGGTATAACAGCCTTAGGAGTTAATCTTGGAAAATCAAAAGTGAGTGAAATTATTGGTACAACACTTGGAGGACTATTATCCATGCCAATAATGGTCATGTTACCAGCATCAATAGCAGTAGCGTTAAAAAACAGGAATTCAGAGCTTAGAGAAGTAGTACAATATTCTCTTGATGCAACAAGTAAACCGTCAAGGATTGGGTTAGTAGCAGCTTTAGGAGCAGGCGCGATGATGTTAATTAACAATATAACTAGCAGCAGCACTGAAACAAATATGGAATTATTAGGCCCTGGTTTTATAGCTGCAACTGGAGCTGGAATTGGTGCTGCATTGTCAACGGCTTTAGCGAGAAGGATGTTTGCTACTATCTCTACAAATTTGGAAAGTGTTGCCACTGAACAACAAAATATTCAAGGACAGAGCATATAAACTTGTAATAGTTTTAAACTATTACATATAACTTTCTCTACTTCCTTCTTTATCGTTACCCCGGGTGTTGTAAAACTGGGGTAACACCTTCCGCTACGCAAATCACCTACAAAACACAATCTTTTTATTCCCCCAAACAATTAGTTGTGAATTTAAGCAATCATATTAATATAGTAAGTATTTACTTAATATACTAGTATTTACCTTGACTAAACAATTATAGTGCTGTATAATTTGTACTTAAGCTTTAATAGTGAGGTGTTGATGGACGCACAAGAATTAGAAAACTTACAGAAAAGTTCATCAACAAAATCCCAAGATGCTGGGGAGAAAACATCAGAAGAGTTGGAAAGAAATTTAAACCCGAATGAAGCCAATAATGATATATTCTAAAATCTATCAAGAATACGAGATGGACAGAGTCATTAATGAATGGTTTTATAGCCGCTGTTTCTTTGGGATTTGGCTTCCTTCTAGGAAAAATTCTACAAACGAAGCTGTTTCTACAAATCTAGAAAACGCTGCTGTTGAACAACCCAATGTGCAACAAACCCTACCCTTATGTATATAAAATGACAAATTTTATAACTAAAAAAGTACTTCCCCATTTTCAAAGCACTGCATATAATAGAATTATATTACAGTGCCTTATACTCATCCTGAGATATAGGAAAACAATCTATACAACATTTTAAGCTGGCTCAGAGCGCTGGCAAACCCAATACCATAATTTACAAGGAGGACTTATGAATAAGAAATTTCTCTATTCACCATTATCAATAAAAAGCATAGAAGAAAGCGGAGTATTTTCTGGCTATGCGAGCGTTTTTAATATAGTTGATAAGCAAAATGATCTGATATTGCCTGGAGCATTTAAGAGCAACTTAAATAAAAGTCAGATAAAACTTCTTTGGCAGCACAACCCAAGTGAGCCTATAGGTAATATTACAGATATTTGCGAAAATGATATTGGCCTATATATAACTGCACATTTGCTTTTTGGTATTCAAAAAGCAGAGGAAGCATATTTAATGCTCAAAACTGGAACTATTAACGGGCTTTCGATTAGCTATATACCGATAGAGTATGATGTTGATCATGAAAGCGGAGCTCGAGTGTTAAAACAAGTGGAGCTATGGGAAGTTAGTTTGGTCACTTTCCCTGCAAATTTGGCAGCTCAGGTAATCAACGTGAAAAATCAGCACAATGAACAAGAAATGTTAGCAAGAGCAATAGAAAAAGCAAATTCTGTGCTTACGAACATGTGTATTTCTACTTAAAATCTATAAAAATTTTCATACAATTTAACATTTATATTATAATTTATTTAATAATTATATTAATATATATAACTTCAATACTTTGAAAATTAGGTAATTTTATGCTGAATGCTAACAATAAGGTTAATTACGAACCTAGTATTAAACAAAAGGAAAAAAAATACAGCTTATCCACTGTGCTTGCTTGGCTATATCTAAAAACAATTGGATGAATATTGCCAGAGAGATGGAATAAATGGGCAGAGAATATTCTACACCACAATAAGGTTATTGTGGATAGTGGAGTTCAGACTGATGATCTTTTAAATTCTAACAGAGAAAAGGAATTGAAGGATGAAAATGAGAGATTAAAAGAAAAGTTGAAAGAAGGTAGTAAGAAGAAGGAAAATCAGTCAAATTTAAATCAGGAATTAACTAAAAAAGAGAAAGAAATTACTAAACTTAAAGAACAAGTAAAATCATTAGGAGAGGAAAAAGAAATATTTGCTAAATTTTTTGCAGAACAAGCACAGCAGATTGAAGATTTAGAATTAGAGAGTAATGTTTTAAAAGAGGAAAAAGAACAATTAAACTCCTTAATTAAAAAACTTAAAAAGAGTTATAAAGAATTAGCAGAAGTTGCACAAAAAAGAGGAGAAGAATTTTTAGTACAGTTGAAGAAAAAGTCTGAAGAGATATTACATTTGCAGAAAGAATTAATTGAGTGCAGCAAAGAATTTGCAAATAAAATAGAAATGCTCTCAGTAAGGGTAGAAGAAAAAGATGGGGAAATAGGTAGTTTAACGGAATTAAATAAAACATTAGAACAAGAGAAAAAGGAAATGGAGAATAAAAATAATGCACAACAGAAAACTATATTTACAAAAGACCAAAAAATAAAAGAACAAGAGGATTTAATAAAGTCATTTCATGAAAATAAAGATATAAATGAAACTGTGAAGAAAGAGAATGAAAACCTACGAGTGCAAAAAACAGAACTTGAGAATGAAGTTAGTAAGTTAGAAGACGAATCTGATGCTAAAATAAAGGAATTAAAAAATCAACTTGAGGAGAAACAAGCAGAATTAGAACAAGCTGAGGAAAAAATACTAAATTTAGAAAAAAAATTGGAAAGTGCTCAGCAACAATTAGAGCAAAAAAATACTGATCTAACAAATCAATTAAAAGATTCAATTAGTAAACTACATGCTGCTGAAATAAAGAAAAAAGAATTAGAAGATGAAGTTAACGAATTGAAAGAAAAAGCTAAGGGAAAAGATGCTGAAGTAGAGAATCTTAAACAACAATTAGAGAAAGAAAAGACTAATCTAAATACCATTGAAAAAGAGAAAAAAGAATTAGAAGGTGAAGTTAAAGAATTGAAAGAAAAATTACAGATATTAGAAAAAAATAGTGTTGAAATAGAAAAACAAAAGGCAGATTTGGAGGGAAAATTAAAATCTTCACAAGGGGAGAATAAAAAGTTACAAAAACAAATTGAACATCTGAGTGCAAAAAAAACAGAAAATGTTACGACAGTTTCTATTAGAAATAGTAAAGAAATACCTAATCAAAGTGTGACATCAAAACCTGAAAGTAAACAACAAAAGTTACAAAACGAGCAAAAAGATGCTGGTAAAAAGTCAGAAGGTATGAATAAAAAAACTAAAGCACAAGCAAAAACTAAAGAGGTAGATAAAGTTAGTACAGTATCTATTGCAAAATCAACCGCTTCAAAAATTTTGAAGAGTTCCAAGAATTTTTTTGTGAATAAGAATCTCGAAGATTTTTTATCTGATCAAAATGCAAAGTTGAAAAAAAGTTTTCCTGAATTTAAAGAAAAACACTTTTGCCATAACGTGCTTGAGAAAACTATAAAATCTCTACAATATCAAAATGGTTATAAGTTTAAAAGTGATCAGTTACTTGAGTTGTTGGAAAGTAATTTGACAAGATTCGCAAGGGGTATCATAGAAGCTGAAGTTAAAAAAAAATATTGTAATATTGGAAATACAGATAAGGAGTTACGTGGTGGTATGTTAAAAGGAAAGATGTTACTTTCTATTAAAAAATGCATGAAAAATTTAAGTTAGGATGAGGGAGCTGCTAATGCAATTACAGATTCTGTCTGGAACAACTTTCATAGCAAAGATAATAGCAATCTCCAAGAAATTGTTTCGGAGGAGTTAATAAAAGGTAGAATGAAATGTTTTTCAGATAAGATTCAAGAATTACAACTAGCATCAAGTATAAGAGATAAATTTTTATCTCCAGATCAGAAAATGTGCAGTAAAATTCCAGGAGAAAAAAATGAATACCGATTAACAGAGAAAGCTCAAAAAGAATACAAATTAACACCTAATTCTTCCATGAGTCATGCTAATAGCAATCTGTTCAGTGTGAAGCAAGTAGTAACGTCTAGATAAAACTTTTAGCATAAAGTATCAGCTCCTCCTTTGTTAAAGTGTAGGAGCTGTCTTCCCAGTGTTGTCGTAGCAATTCCAAGTTTCTACCTAAATTTTTTCCTGGTTGATGATCTATAGTTATTAAATCATCCCCAGATAAAGGAAATTTTGGAATGTTAAACATCTTAGCAAATGAAATATACTCATCAACATTTATTCCAGACTCAATACCACAAATCTTCATTAAGTCACAATATAATTCCTTACCAAATAAAGATATGTATTTCTTTTGCTCTTTTTCTGAAAGCTCTGTTTTAATATTGTTTGATAATAAAAATAATATTTTTTTCTTTTGCTTATTTGAAAGACGTAAAAACTTGCTCACTTCTTCTCCAAGACTAACTCTATCTTCAGCAGTTCTAAGAAGCAACGCTAATTTTACTAGAGCATCGATTGTGGGATCTAGGAAAGGCGTATGGCCATACGCTGAGGATTTTGTAAGAGGTTTAGTGTTGATAAGAAGTGGTGAAGACAAAATTTCACATTTTACTTCTTTTGGAATGATTTTTTGTAAAACATCAGATTTTTGCATGCTCTTAAATGTCGGAGCAGGATCATTGCATTCCAAGAGTTTAAATATTTCTTCTCTTATTCTCTCTCCAGAGAGGTTTTGAATCATGTGTGAATGCTTTTTGCACACATCCAATATTTCATCACTTAAATCTCCTATGCATATTTTAGCGTGAAAACGAAACGCTCTTAAAATACGTAGATAGTCTTCCTTAATCCTATCTTCAGCGTTACCTATAAAGTTTAACTTTCGTGCTTTTAAGTCCTGAATGCCACCAAAGTAGTCGTATATATGGCCATATTTGTCTGCATAAAGAGCATTAAACGTAAAGTCGCGCCTTGAAGCATCAGCTTGCCAATCATTAGTAAACTCTACCTTCGCATGTCTACCGTCACACTTTACATCATGCCTTAGTGTTGTAATCTCAAAGGATCTTTTATTTAAAATCGCAGTAATAGTTCCATGTTTTAAGCCAGTTGGAATAGTTTTTATATTACGGAGTTTTAACGCTTTAACTGCTTGATTAGGCAGCAGATTAGTAGCAAGATCGATGTCGTGAATGTCACGCTGTAAAATTGAATCTCTAACACATCCACCAACAAGCCTTGCCTCACCACCAAATTTCTCTATGGCCTCAATAATTACACTAGTTTCGTGATCAATTTGCATTTAGGTTACACATACTGAAAATCATGTTACAAAAAATGCGAAACTTTTGCAAAAATCCTCATATAAAAATATATAGGCAGGAGAGTGGTAAAATAAGAGGGTAAAGTGATAGAGTAAGTCTACAACAAATCCAGTGCCTAGAAACTTATAAGTATAAAAGTAATGTTAAAATACAATGTTTTCGATGATTATAAAAAAGCTGGATGAGCCACTTGCATGACACCTTTGTAGCCTTCTCTTGTCATCCCAGTACCTGCTCAAGTAACTGACACTGGTTCCCTTTATGATGGTGTTATTCGAGTAGCTCATCCAGATTTTTATCAGGAACGTTGATTACTCTTTATTCTTCGCCCTTCCTGCACGCTTACGTTCATTTGGATCGAGGAACTTCTTACGCAAACGTATAGATTTTGGAGTTACTTCTACCAATTCATCATCGTCTATATATGCTATCATATCCTCCAGTGTCATTATTTTTGGTGGAGTAAGCTTTATAGCTTCATCGCTACCTGAAGCTCTTACGTTTGTTAATTGCTTACCTTTAAGTACATTTATTTCTAAATCATTGTCACGACTATGCTGACCGACAATCATACCACAATATACCTTATCTTGTGGCTTAACAAACATAATTCCCCTATCTTGCAGATTGAAAATTGCATACGCTACTGCTTCGCCTTTATCTGTTGAAATTAAAACTCCATTACGCCTTCCGGAAATTGAACCTTTATGTGGAGCATAACTGTGAAATAAACGGTTGATTATACCAGTGCCGCGAGAATCAGTTAAAAATTCTCCCTGATAGCCAATTAATCCCCTTGATGGCACTAAAAATGTCAACCTAGTTCTGCCACTACCAGAAGGTCTCATGTCAGTTACTTCACCTTTTCGAAAGCTAAGTTTTTCCATGATGATTCCACTATACTCATCATCTACATCAATTACTACCTCCTCTATAGGTTCAAGTTTTTTGCCATCTTCTTCTTTAAACAGCACTCGAGGCCGTGAAACTGAAAGTTCAAAACCTTCCCTTCTCATATTTTCAATCAGTACCCCAAGCTGCAACTCACCACGTCCACCTACTTCAAATGCTTCACCACTTGGAGCCAAAGTTACAGTAATTGCAACGTTTGTTTCTGCTTCTGCATATAAACGATCTTTTATAACAGTTGAGGTAAGTTTTGTTCCCTCTTGCCCAGCAAAAGGTGAGTCATTAACGCTTATAGTAATCGCCATTGTTGGAGGGTCAACTGGAGTTGAGCTGATCGCAGTTGTAACTTCTGGTGCTGCTATAGTGTCTGAAACTGAAGCTTTCTCAAGTCCTGCAATGGCAATGATATCACCAGCTACAGCTTGCTCTACTGGAACGCGTTTTAAGCCAGAAAATGAGAGTAACTTAGTTAATCTCCCTCGCTCAACCACTTGACCATCAAGATCAATTACCTTAAGATCTGAGTTAACTTGCGCGATTCCTTGGTAAATCTTTCCTGTCAATATTCTGCCAAGAAATTTATCAGATTCAAGTAAAGTAACTAGCATAGCAAAAGGTGCATTTTGATCATAAACGGAAGGTTTTATGTAATCTATCACCGTTGAAAATAATGGGCTTAAATCTTTTCTCTCATCAGATAGCTCCTTAGCACACCAACCGTTTCTACCTGAAGCATAGAGTACTGGAAAATCTAGTTGCTCGTTGGTTGCATCAAGGTTAAAAAATAACTCATATATTTCATTTAGTACTTCATCAATTCTGCTGTCTGGTCGATCAACCTTATTGATTATCACAATCGGTTTTAAATTTGCCTTTAGTGCTTTTGAGAGCACAAATTTTGTTTGTGGCATTGGACCTTCTGCAGCATCAACCAGTAGTAATACACCATCTGCCATGCAGAGCACCCTTTCCACTTCTCCACCAAAATCCGCATGTCCTGGTGTATCAATGATATTGATTTTCTCATCACCCCACATTATTGACGTACATTTTGCAAGTATTGTAATACCACGTTCACGTTCTTGATCACCACTATCCATCACTCGTTCTTGAACTTCTTGATTCTCACGAAACGTGCCACTTTGTTTTAACATGTTATCAAGTAAAGTAGTTTTTCCGTGGTCAACGTGTGCAATTATTGCAATATTGCGGATTGATTTAAATTCACTCATTTCTTATCATTTCAAATTTAATTTAATAACAAGTATACGTATAATATATTTAGAGTAAATAACTAAAGCCGTGCTTTCAGAGTATTTTAGGCAGATCATGGAACTCTAACAAAAAGGTTTCATGTTCGCTGTACTTTGTAGCAACTAACACCAAGACAAAGAAGAATCTTGCTTTAGCAGTACATTTATATAAAATTAAATAAACTAAAGTAATCATTTAAATGCTAACAAGATTCGCTCCAAGCCCAACTGGCTACCTACATGTAGGAAACATACGCACTGCACTCATTTGTTGGATGTACACACGTAATCAAAATGGAAAATTTTTACTACGTTTTGATGATACTGATCTTGAGCGTTCAGATATCAAATATGTAGATAATATCATAGAAGACCTAAAATGGATTGGCATAAATTGGAATTCAAGTTTTAAGCAATCAGAGCGTTTTGAACGCTATAACGAGGTGTTCTTACAGTTAATGAAAGAAGGTCATATTTATGCATGTTATGAAACAAGAGAAGAATTAGACACTAAACGAAAATTGCAATTAAAACAAGGTCTTCCCCCTATTTACAATAAAGGTGCGTTGCTTTTAACTGAGCAAGAGAAAATTCGTTATGAGCAAGAAGGACGAAAACCACATTTCAGATTTAAATTGGATAGAAATAAAACTGTAAAATGGAATGATGAAGTTAAAGGCGAAATAAATATTGCAACAATTCATATCAGCGATCCTGTAGTAAAAAGAGAAGATGGAATTTATACGTACATGCTACCTTCTGTTATTGATGACATTGACTTTAATGTAACCCATGTTGTACGTGGGGAAGATCATGTAACTAATACCGCAGTGCAGATTCAAATGATTCAAGCATTAAAAGCGAAAATTCCTATCTTTGCTCACCTTCCCCTACTACATTTTGATGATAGCAAGATATCGAAACGGAAAGGTGGGCTGGATATCAAGTCCATAAGAGAAGATGAGATTGAACCAATGGCGCTAACTAGCTATTTAGCAAAACTTGGAACATCTGATCCAATAGAAGCTCATGTTGATATGCAGCCTTTAATTGACTCATTTGATATCAAAAAATTTAGCTCAGCATCTTTACAATTCAGCTTGAGTGAAATGTATAAGCTAAATAGCAAATTGCTGCAACAAATGCCATTTGAAATGGTGCAAGATCGTTTAAGTCAAATTGGCTCAGAGTTTTGGTATTTTATAAGGGGTAATATAGAAAAGTTTTCTGAGGTGTCCAAATGGTGGAAAATATGCAAATTTGGTATAGAACCTGTGGTTCTTAATAAAGAGTTTATAAAAATAGCGCTAAGCACATTACCTCAAGGTGATTGTAATGAAAACACATTATCAGAGTGGGTTAAAAATATTCGACAGACAATTGATATAAAGGCAAAAGATCTATTTATGCAGTTGCGCCTCGCTTTAACAGGAACAGAAACAGGTCCAGAACTCGCTAAATTATTAATTTTTATCGGTAGAGAGAGCATTATTGCAAGGTTAGAAGAAAGCCAAAGAATTATACAAAAGGTTTAAATGCACCGAATGTATTTTGAATGACACCAATAAGCATTGTTCAGGAAATGTGAAAATATTAGATTTCTTGTCATTCCAGTTTCTGCTCCTGTCATTCAGTTGTTTTTTCTCGTCTACCTTATTTTACTACTCTGCTAAACGAATAACACCAATAGTTAATCTCATGCTGAAAGATCATTTTATGGTCCAAGTCAGTTCTTTTACAGGTCACTTCCAAGCTCATCAAATTTTCTAAGATCTTCTTAAGTTCTGAAAGTTGAAAACTTTTCAAATGAGATTTAAAACTCTGCAATTGTTTGAAGAACAATGGAGGACTCAGCTGGTCAATTGCAGCTTGTTCATTCATTCCATTTTGTATTAACAGCAAAACGCTTTCTAGCCGTAGAAAATAATTTGATATAATACGGATTAATGCTATCGGTGAAAAATTCTCTTGTAATATCAATAAATCGGAAATTTTGATGAATAGTCCCATGTCTTTACTCACTATTGCAGAGCACAGATTATCAAGTGTAACA
Organism: Wolbachia endosymbiont (group B) of Germaria angustata; assembly: GCF_964026725.1. Taxonomy (NCBI): domain Bacteria; kingdom Pseudomonadati; phylum Pseudomonadota; class Alphaproteobacteria; order Rickettsiales; family Anaplasmataceae; genus Wolbachia; species Wolbachia endosymbiont (group B) of Germaria angustata. The sequence continues at coordinate 607,930 of NZ_OZ034691.1, read as the reverse complement.
TAATCATTGCCGGAGGTTGAAAAGCATAGATCTATATCAGCAAGTTTAAGATCTTTTCTTTTTCCTAGATATAAAACTAATTTTTCAAGCTCTGAATATATAGGCAGTTTGCTATGATTAAAATAAGACTGCAAGTGGTAGATTATCTCACTTGTGCACTCTATATCATTTTGTTTCAAGTAACTTGATATAATATCACAAAGATTACTACCGCTGTCCTTATAGCAGGTAATGACACCGAAAATTTTTGAGCTTTCCATATAACTTTTAGTTGTAGAACTATATGGAAGATCATTTGCGATCATTACTATATAATGATCGCCTATATTATGATCCAATATGTTTCTTAACTCTTTAGATATACTTCCACTGACATTTATCAGCTTAACTAACCTTTTTTTAGTAAACATCGAAATGTTTGCCAACTCGGAAAATAACAAGCCAGGCGACTTATTCACTACTGCAAAATCCATCACCTGAACTGAATACTCATTCAAGTTGGCAATTATTTCCTGTACAAAAATATCGACCTTACTATTGTCACTCCCATGAATTAATACACCACTTAAAGTATCGGGTTTCTCAAGGAATTTTTTAACTTTAGATGGCGTGATTCTCATGCCATCTATATTATATTATCACTACTTGGTGGTACATCATTTGATTGCACATCAGTTTCCAACAATTCTGAGCTTTCTTGATTTGCTGTATTCTGCATATCATCAGACACTTCTTTCTTTCCCGTAACATAATTATAAAAATTTTTTATAGGCTGTCCTATATATCTAGAAAAAAATCCTTCGGCCATATCTTTCACTCCACAAATTAACAATTAGCACATAAAAATAACGTAGCAAAAACTACTTTACGCTCAGATAGTTACACTCATTTGTTAATGAATTATGAACTTCCGAGACCAAAATTAAGTCGATCTACTTAACACCAATCTTATAAAATAAGCAATGATTAAATACACAGCTGCGATAAGTATAATTGCAGGTCCAGTTAATAAGTCAAAACTTGCAGATAATATCAAACCTGATACTCCAGAAATCACAGAAAAAACTGTTGCAACAATAATCATTTGCATTGGAGTTTTTGAAATGAGTCTTGCTGATGCAGCAGGTATTAACAAAAATGCAGCAATGAGTAATATTCCTATTAATTGAGCAGAAATTGCAATAAAGATAGCGAGTATAATCAAAAATTCTAGCCTAACAAAATTAACATTTACTTTCTCAACTGTTGCCAAATCTTGATTAATCGAAATCATCAGCCAATAGCGCCATCTAAATATTAATATTAAAGTAACTATTACAGAGGTTAGAAAAATTGATATTATATTACTTTGGTCAATCATTAATATGTCACCAAAAAGTGAGCTAATAATACTATTATTACCTGATGGAAGAAAAGACATAAGTATTAAACTCGATGATAAAACTACATTGGTAACTATGTTCAATATCGTATCAGCAGAGTATAATTTATTAAAATTAAGAGAAAGTAGTATAGCAAACATAATTGCAATGAGCATTATACTTACCGATGGGCTGATATTAAAGATCAAAGCAAGTGCAATACCAAGCAATGAAGAATGGGACAAACTATCACCCAAATACGATAACCTTTGCCATATCATAAATGACCCTAGAGCTCCTGTGACTAGACTAATCATAATTACCGCAATTAGACTGTTTATAAAAAAACTCTGTGTAAATATCTCTAACATGCTATCAGATAACTGACAACAAATCTATCTTCAGATATTAAAACGTTATGGGTTCTGCATGCAGAACCCGTCGTCATAAATTCAAAATTTAAATTCTTTTGCTCCATCAGATAAGACTTCATTGAACAATCGCGTATCTTACCAGTACCTATTATCAAAATCTCTATTTCCTCTGTTAAAAAAGATTTAAAATACTCCTTGTTATTTATATCACTTTCTTTCAATTTAATCACCTTTTCAGGAAAAATTATAATTGAGCCATGATATTCTTGATTATTTACCCAAAATCTTTCTTCCCTGTAACCATCTATAAGATTTTTCTTCTTGGAAATTAAGGACATAAATCAAACTATTAATTCCGTGTCGCACACCCACCATTCTGGATATTCCTTTTTGATATTTGCCGCTGCAGCTTTTGTACTTTCTTCACTATCAAATATTCCAAAACACGCTACACCGCTGCCTGACATGCGAGAAACTATAGAGCCTTCTTGTGACTCTAGTGTTGATATTACATTCTGAATTTCAGGTATAAGACTTATTGCTGCTTCTTGCAGGTCATTTTTTGTCTCTTTAAGAAGCTCTAACAAATTCTCCTCAGTGTTATCACTCCACTTAATTGGCTGAGAGAAATCCTCTTTATACTTGGAAAATACTTCTGATGTATTCAAAAACTTTTTTTTTGGTTTCACAAGTACCAGACTTATGGGTAAAGAGCATTGTTTAATGGGACATAATTCCTCACCAACACCTCTAACAAAAACTGGCTTACTATCTACACTTGCAGGCACATCAGCACCAACGCTTAAAGCTATATCACTTAAAATTTGCCTATCAATATCCCACAGCTCTCCTAGCGTGCGTATCACAGCTCCAGCATCTGAGGAACCACTACCAAATCCTGCAGCAATTGGTACATTTTTTATAACCTTTACAGTGACTTTAGTTCGTATAGGAGCGTACCTAAGCAGTAGACTCAATGCTTTCGTTATAGTATTATATCGATAATTTATTTTAAACTCAGAGTTTACAAATTGAACTGTAGAGTTATCATATCTAAAGTTTTTTTCTCCTACTTTTATCTCTAAAAAATTAGAAAGTTTAGCAAAGACAACCAAACTTTCAATTAAATGATACCCTCTTTCTTCTCTATTTATAATATGTAAAAAAAGATTGATCTTTGCAGGAGCCTTTACACAAAAACTTTCCATCTGTATATCTTCACTAACACTATCTTATTTACTATACTTGAAATGCCACTTCAGTCAAACTTTATACACTCCTAATGAGATCAAATGCCATAAATCCTAACTTCTCTGTATGGGTAAGTGCATCAGCTGGTACAGGTAAAACAAAGATCTTAATAGACAGAGTATTAAGACTTCTATTAGAGAATAAGAGAAATATTCTCTGCTTAACATTTACCAATGCTGCAGCAAATGAAATGGAGGATCGCATTTACAGTACACTTAGTAAGTGGGCAATATGTCCAGAGGGTATATTGGTCGCAGATTTAGAACAATTAGCCCAGTATGTGACCAGAGAAAATAAAGATTATTTAACAAGAGCAAGAAGGCTTTTTTCTGAACTGGAAAATCTTGGTCTTAATATTCAAACTATACACGCCTTTTGTTACAAATTAATCTCCAGCTTTCCTACAGAAGCTGGTATCGCTCCAAATTGTACATTGAGCGAATGTAAAGAATTGCATTCCATCGTATTTGAAAAAACGCTTCATAACGAAACTGTGCAGGACGATATCAATATCGTTGCAGCTGAAATTGATGAAAATAAGCTGCGTGATTTGCTCTATACCTTATGTATAAAGAGATCAGCTCTAGAAAATAATTTAGGATATATAAAAGATAAACTAAGCGTCCCAGACAAGATTGACAATTTACAGAATGAAACTATTGAGCAGATAAAAAGATTAGCTAAAATATTAAGTAAGGGAAGCAAAAGAGATCAGAGTTACAGTACGATACTTTATGATTGGTGTAATAGCACAAAATCGTCCGTACCAAATGTTGTCATCCAAGTAGCTGACACTGGGATCCAGAAAAAAAGAAATATGGATCCCAGTGTCAGCTACTTGGATGACAACAAGATAGAGAACTTAGCTAAAGTATTTCTCAAATCAGAATCGTACGAAAAAAAGAGCATATCATCCATTATAACAAAGGGTGCTTTGGAAAAATTTGAAGACGTAGAGCAAATGATAGAAAGCATTCAAAATGCATTGTTTACCCATGCAAAGGACATAAATTCTTATCAAATATTCGCAAGAACCAGTAGCTTACTTAGTATATTTAAAGTATATGTTGATCTATATAATAGTGAAAAATCAAAGAATGCACTGCTTGATTATGATGATATCATCAATTTAGCAACAAATCTCCTTAGCAATCCAGGCTATAAAGATTGGATATTGTTTAATCTAGATCAAAAAATAGACCACATTCTTGTTGATGAGGCGCAAGACAATAGTATCAGTCAATGGAAAATTATAACAAATCTCTGCAATGAATTTTTTACCGGTGGTGACGAAAAGAGAACTTTATTCGTTGTTGGGGATGTAAAACAATCTATTTACAGATTTCAAGGAGCAAATCCCCATCTATTTAATTACATGCAGCAATATTTTCACACGAAAACCGGTGGCAGAGATTGGGTATCATGTCAACTTGAAAAGTCATTTCGCTCAACTCCAGAAGTTTTGATGCTTGTAGACAGAATATTTAACAATTTTCGTGAAGAAATATCTTTCAATGATAACAAGATAAAACATATTCCATATAGAGAAAACGATCAAGGATACATTGAAATTTGGCCGTTACTGCCAGGATATGAAGAGGAAGAGCAGCAAGCCTTACAAATTCATTTAACACAGAGGAAAGATTATGTAGTAAAGGATCGATTACTTGCTCAGGCAATAGCCCAAAGAATTCACAATTGGTTAAACGAAGGGCGGATTTTAGTCGCCAAAGATCGCCATATAGAACCAAGGGACATTATGATTTTGGTACGGCAACGAAATGCGCTAGTTGACTACATAATAAGTGAACTAAAAAAAGTAAATGTACCAGTTATAGGCCGAGATTATTTTAGAATTATGGATTACATAGCTGTCCAGGACTTAATAGCTTTAGCTGAATTTTTGCTCCTCCAGGCAAATGATCTTGCTCTTGCAAATGTTTTAAAATCACCGCTATTTAACTTCACTGAGGATGATTTATTCAATATTGCATACGATCGTAAAGAACAGTCGTTGTGGGAAAAACTTCAAGATTATCACGAGATTATCTCTAATGAATTAAACTATCTAATTAATTTATCTCAGACAAAATCCCCCCTTACACTATTCACGCATATATTGCGCACAGGCAGGAAGAAATTTGCTGCAAGGCTAGGTCTTGAGTGCTTCGATATTCTAGACGAATTTATGAACCTCGTATTGCAATTTGAGCACCCATCTCTTCAAGCATTTGTTCAGTGGATCAAAGAAAATAATCCTGAGATTAAAAACGATATGCAATCAAAACTCAATGCTGTACGAATAATGACAATTCATAAATCAAAAGGTCTACAAGCTCCAATAGTGTTTTTAGTTGACACAAATACGGTACCAAGAAACAGCGAAAATATTTTGTTTGATGCAACGGAAGCACCATTTTGGTGTGGCAAAAATAGTAATGCTTATTGTAATCAAGTAAAAAGAGAGAAAAAACTAGAGGATTATAACGAATATTTGCGTTTGCTGTACGTGGCACTTACGCGTGCTGAAGATGAGTTATACATTTTAGGCAAAGAGCCAGTGCAAAAGGGCTCTTGGTATGATCTAGTTATTCAATATGGAGCATTATATGAGAGGAAAAAACTATACTTACAGCTGATATTTAAAGAAAAAGTTGAAGTGCTATGCATGAATGCAAACTACCCTTCTATTTATAAAAAACGTGATTATTTTGATGTTTCAGTGATTTCACCTCCATCAAACCTATCAATGTCATTGCAGCACGTGACGCTGGAACCTGGAGAAAAAAAGCCAGTGTCAAGTACTGTGATGACAGATGAGAATGCTGGAATGACAAAAAGGAGCATTGGAACGACAGACAGCTATGCAAGAGGCTTAATAATTCACAGTATATTGCAATATATGCCCAAGATAGAGAAAGACAGGAGAAAAAATTGGGTTAGGAAATATCTTGATAGCATAAACACTAGTGAAGATAAGGATGAAATTTACAGCAAAATATTAACCTTTAATGAAAAATATGATTACCTGTTCGACTTGGAGGGCAAATCAGAAATTCCACTTAGTGGAACAATTGACGGAAAACCAGTATTAGTGCGGCTAGACAGACTGTGCATAACAGAAGACAAAGCAATTATAATTGACTATAAATCACACCATAACGCTTCTATTTCCTCATCAAATGAAATAAAAAAGCAAATGTTGATCTATAAAACCTTAGTGCAAGAAGTCTACCCAGATAAGCAGGTAGAGTGCGTGGTTATTTGGATGGAAGATTTAACCTTACAATCTTTGATCTAAACTCAAATGTTCGTATAGTAGCTACTTGCATTTGTTGTAAACTCACTTTTACTCTATAGTTATCTTTTTACTACTTTATCTATTTTCTGAACTGATTTTCGTACTAGAAAACATCCAATAAGAAGAATTATAAAAGGAATAAACCATAAAATGTAGGTACTAGATTTTACAGGTGGTACAATGATAATTGAATCTCCATAAGAATTTTTTAACTCTGAAACTATTTGCTCGTTAGTATATCTATCACTGATCTTCTTGCGAATTGTCTTACGCATACCATATGCAACTTGAGACTCAGATTCGGATAATAATTCACCAGAGCATACTGGACACTTTATTACTGCAAATAAGCTACTTGCTCGCTCTTCCATGCTTTCGTCTCTTAGTTTATCATCCAAAGTAAAAGCATTTATGCTTAAATGGAATATCAATGTAAAAAGTAAGCTAATTACTATTCTCATTCTTGGTGAATTGAGTGATAAAATCAGTAGTGGATAATTTTCCAATAAAGCCTGAACCTACATTATTGTCGTACTTTATTGAAAATTGAATGTCGTTATTAGTGATTTTTTCTGATAAGGAAGATATTGATTTTTCCAATTTATCTGCAGTCTTTGAATCATTAGTCACAAACGAAATTAATTCTTTATAATTTGATATGGCTACATTGATTTTATCTTCAAATGAAGATGTAACTAAATTGTAATTACTTACTCCACCATTCGCAGCAATAGAAAAGTTATTACTCTCAATCAAAAATTTTTCTATGTTGAAATTAATCTTAGAAGCTGAAATATGGTTTACAAATTCATAATCTAATTTAGCGTCGACACTAAGATAATTTTCAGGACTTGCAGTATGTTTATAACGGTAAGTATAAAAATCAAATTCTAGTTTAGTATTTTCATTCAGTTCTTTATCAAAGTGAAATTGAATGTAATTACTTTTATCATTCACTTCAGTTATAACACTTTGCTGATTTTCTAAAACATCACATTTTAATCCATAATCTTCGTAACGAAATGTATCTATATAGTCTATTACAGTGCTATTTCTGTTGAATTTTAATGAAGATAGTAAATCATTTAGTTTAACAACAAAGTGGCTACTTACGTGTGTGTGACACTTTATATTCTTTTTCTCATCACTACGGACAGCAATGTTTACTTTATTGCTTGGTATATAGATATATACTGACTTATCAAATAATCTGTTTTTTATCACTAAAGCTTCAGATGAAACAGTTAATTGCTCATTAGAAAATTTTGGATTCGTTACACGAAAAACTAGGTTAAAAGGAAATCCCTTAAGATCATGTGAAATATCAACTTTTTCGTCATTAATGTAATCAGTTAAAAGACTTTTTACCTTAAATGCAGAAAAATACCAAAAACCACTATAAGCTAGAGGAATAAACAAAGGTAAGGAGATGAGAATATAGATAAAAATTTTACGCATTATCCTCTTATTTATCTAATGATATATTTCTTGTACCTCTGGGCACGGTTACGCACAAACCGTCAATATCTTTTGTGATTTTTATTTGGCATCCAAGCCTCGATGTCTCTGTTAAACCGAAAGCTAGATCCAGCATATCATTTTCCTCATCAGATATAGGGTTATGTGTTTCTACAACATCATAAAATTTTGGATCAACAATCACATGGCATGTAGAGCAAGCAAGAGAACCTTCACATGCACCTTCAAGCAGATCTGGATCACTTCTGTGGGCTAAATTAAGCAGAGTTTCTCCTTCTGCAGCTTCATAGCTTTTCTTACTTCCATCAGGTAAAATAAAAGTAACGGATGGCATACTATTAAAATCTCTACTAATTTCTCTATATTCTACAAATAATAACTAATATTTGCAAACTCTTTGTAATTCCATTGCCTATCTCTTGTCATCTATATTCCTATCAAGAAAGTAAGATAGATACCACCAGCATCTCACAGAGTTGCAAGTATAGAATTTTCTTAGTTTTAGATTTTACTAAATATATTACTGAATTAACATTATTAAACTTGATCTGCCATTTCTTCTGATCTTAAGTTATAATTTTACTAATGCCATTTGATTAATTGCAACTTCAGCATTGCTATCTTTCAATAAATTTGCAGGACTATTACAATGGTATGTGATTGCAGCAACAACAAGACAACAAACTCCAATTCCTATCCCTAACGCTAACATTCCTGAGTAAACTGCAATAGCTACTTCTAAAGCAACTCCTACTACTGCTAACGTAGAAGCAACTATGATAGAAGTATTACGACACTTAATACGAAGCTCATTTAGTTTATCTAATGCAGTAGTACCATCTTTATATTTTAGCTCTCTTAGTACATCTTTATTTTCACATTTGTTAAGCAACTTCCAAGCATAACTTAACCTTGACGCTTGACCATAAAACCCCTTCTCAACATATTCAACCAAGAGATCAAACGGAGTTTCACCTTGGTCATTTTTAACATCAAATCTCGCACCTGCACTCACAAGTGATTCAACTTTGCAAAGCATTGACTTATCGAAGTGCAAGTTTCTTAAAGCATGATGTAGAGCTGTATCCCCACTTTCATCTTGATAGTCAATTTTATTTTTATGTAAAAAGCAACCAAAAATCTCTTCATTGCAATCGCTTGTCACGATATCTTCTAAAGTAATACTTGAAATTTTTATGTTATTTTCGACTAGGAGATCTAAAGCTTCTTTATGGTTACATTTAATAATAATATCTACTAGTTTATTTAATGCAGGTGTACCTTCTAGCTTCTTTAGCTCATCAGTTTTACAACAACTAAGCACCACCGAAAGATTATTTAATCTTTCTATTTTTTTCTTACGAGAGCAGTATGTAGCATAATTGACCAAGAGATCAAAGTGATATTCCTATCCTTCCTTCAAAGAGCTCGAAAAATTCCACACGATCGTACGCAATAGCAATTTGCACTAGAGATTTAATGTCATCAGCAGCAATTGTAACTTTCTTTATTATATCAGAACACTTTTCATATTCATTTGACTTGATATTGTTCAACAATTCCAGAATAGTGCATAGATATTCGTATTCGATAGTGCGTAGATATTTGCGTTCGGTTGATTCTTCAGTCTCTTTAGCTTTGCCCATCTTGCCTATTTCTTTTAAACTATTGTTTAGCCTTTCTACTTTCTCTTTGATTAATTTTTGACCTTTCAAACAATACATAATCCTTATTTTATTAAAAATTTCTTTTCTTTTCATTTCTTGTTTAAATTTACTCATCTCTTCCCGCAACAACTCCAGTTCATCACTACAATCCCCATCCTCATACTTTCCTCTATCGTACTGGCTTTTTTTTCTTTGGTCAGATAACACTTTGTATGCTACTGATATTTCCTTGAATTTTGTCAATTTCTCTTTAAGTTGAGCTCGTTGATTTTCTTCCGATTGTAGTAGCGTTCTGTTCTTCTTTTCTCGTTCTAGCCTATCTAGCTCTTTCATTTCCTTAAGCAATTTATCTGGATGAAACTCAAGTGCCAATTTGCGATATGCTTTTTTTATCTCATCGTGAGTAGCATCTCTTTTTACTCCTAATATTTCATAATAATCAGGCATTTGTTTCTCCACTATTTTGATACATTTTTTATAACATTAGTAATACTATGTCTTTAAAAGAATTGGTACTATATAAGTATTTTAGCAAATATTATAATATTTATCAACAAATTGAGTGAAAATTTAAAGAGTTATTTATGGTAATTGAGGAGCTACAACCGCATGACGTCTGCCATTAATAACTATTTCACTTATTGCAACTGCTGCAAAAACAAAACAATAATATACTTTTATTAGTATAACAATGGGTGAAAGAGAGGCAATGCTGCTTGCTAGCAATATTTGAGAACCATAAGGTAAGATACTTTTTGTGATCGCAGTAAATATTTCTAATAAATACGCACTACGGTGTGGTGCAATGTTATATCTTTGTGCAAGTCTTTTCGCAATATTACTAGTCAATAAAATAGCAACAATATTGCTGGAAACCAAAATAGTAAACATAGATGATATTCCTGCAATCATAAGTTCAGCTTGACTTCTTGTGAGATTCACCTCATCGGTGAATTTATCTATCTTTTTCTGACTGTATTCGTACATTAAGTGGCTTAATCCACTACTGAAAAGAATAAATATCATTACCTCATTCATCTTATTAAAACCCCTACATATATCATGAGAATAATCAATAATAGAATAATCAAAAAAAGCTATTCCTAATATTCCAGCAACAACCATATTAACAGCTAATGTTACCAGTGTGTTTATTTCAAATAAACCCATAATTATTAAAGATATATAAGGGATAATTTTGACTATGGATAAAGAATTCAGACTTGAGATAGAAACAACTTCTGTGCTATTTGAAATCATTACTAGATAAGTAAGTATTATAAGACCTGTAACAGATCCTGTCTTTAAGGTTAGTTTTAGTTTATCCTTTACTGAAGCTCCTTGTGAAGAAGTAGCAGCAATAGTAGTGTCAGATATCATTGAAAGGTTGCTGCCAAACATAGACCCACCTATCACAGCTCCAACGCCCACCGCACAATCAAAAGCTCCATTTTGTGCTAGATTCACAGCTATTGGTGTTATAAGTGCAATAACTCCGATTGATGTGCCTATTGCACTTGCAATAAACGCAGAAATTAAAAACATTCCAGGAAGTAATAATTGTGCTGGAAGAAAGCAAATAGTTAAGCTAGCAATAACATTTATACTACCAAGCGATTGAGTAACAGTAGAAAATGCCCCAGCAAGGAGAAAAATCAAACACACGGTAAGAGTAGTTTTATTCCCCATACCTTTTATAAGAGTATCAACGCTATGCTGAATTTTGTTTTTATTGAATAGAATAGCAAAAAATAATGCTGGTAATAAGCAAACTAACGGTGAAATTTGATGAAGAGGATTGTCAAGTCCTATAAAGGAAAAATAAGTACCACTACCAAGATATAAGGTTAAAAAAATAATGAGAGGGAGAAATGCAAACACTTGTCGTAATTAAATAAATTGAAAATATACTAGAATAAGCTATTTTAAGCAACTACTAATACAGTGTTTTTCTAATAATTTTGAACATCTTAAGCCATCTACTTTTGAATAAATTCCATTTGCATTTCTTGTATACTATCCTCTATTTGCTTTATTTGTTCTATTAGCCTTTCCTCTAAGTCAAAATTACCGCCCAGCCTTGCTTTAATTTTTTCTTCTTGTAATACATTTAATTCTTTCCGTAATACTATGTTATTCCAGACAGTTTCTGCCGATCTCTTCTCGCTTAATTGACTATTTAGTACGCTAGTTTTTTCAAATATAAGCTTTATAATACTAGACTCCTGTAGCAGAATTTCTTTATTAAAGTTGCTCTCACTAGTTACCATATTAATTACGCACTGTTGTAATCTTTTCATCTCATTAGTAAATTCGAAATGAGAAAATTGCTCAAAAAATATAGGACGGTTCAAGATTTCAGGAAATTCTACGGCTACACGCAAAATTATGGCCTGATTTTGCTCTGCTTCAATTAGCTCTGGAGATTTATTGTAAAGATACTCACCTTTTGTTGTTTTGCTATTAAAAATCAGCTTTTTAAAGTTTCTTCTTAATTCACTGACCTTATTGTAAAAATAATCTCTATAATACCTTCTAATGCTGATGTTACTGATAGCATTTACATATTCCATAAATTTGTGCTCAAGAATTGAATATTTTTCCGGAGCAAATTTTTCATAATTTTGCAAATTGCTACCAATTATGTGATGCCATAAATATTCAGAGTGCAGTTCTGTTGAGCGGTTAAAAGCGGATAGTACATCTTCCGTCTTATATTCTAGTTCATTGCATATATCGTATGGGTCTTTATCGCTCGGCAAAGTTACAAACTTCAATGTATACCCAGGCTCCAGTATCGACAGAACAAGTTCTGCAATTCGAATAGCGGCACGATGTCCAGCACTATCGCCATCCATACAGATGGAGATTTCTTTAGCAAATCTCCATAGATTTTTTATCTGCTCTGCAGAAATTGCAGTACCAAGCGGGGCAACTGTATTGCTAATTCCCGCTTGATGTAGTGCTATTACATCCATATACCCTTCAACAACAAATATGTGTTGTTTTTTGCGTATTTCGCTTAAGGCAAGGTTTAGCCCATATAAATTCTCCCTCTTTTTGAAGAGCTGACTTTCTGGGCTGTTTAAATACTTCGGCTGTTGCTCAGAGTTCAGCGCACGTCCGCCAAAACCAATAACTTTGCCCGTGATGTTGTGTATAGGAAATATCAGCCGATCATAGAAATAATCACGAGAATTCTTATTTATTAACCCAACATCGATCAAAATCTCGTCTTTAATACCAGAGGAGTTCAAATATTCCTTCAAGCCAGAACTTGGTGCATAACCTATTCTAAATTTATCTATGATTTTGAGTGAGATCTTGCGCTGCCTTAAATAAGCCATAACACCTCGATTTTTCTGCGCGAACCAACTTGCAGCTAAGTCTAGCGTTGAAAACAATTTGTCGCTTTCTTTGGTAATATTGGGGTCTTTAGGTAACTCAACACCTGCAACTGATGCTAGCTTTTCCAATGCTTCTTTAAAGCTTAAGCCCTCAGTTTGTGAAATAAACTCAAACGCATCACCATGAGCTGAGCAACCGAAACAGTAATATAAGCCCTTAACATTGCTGACCGAAAAAGATGGGGTTTTTTCGTTATGAAATGGGCAGAGTCCAACAAAACTATCTCCTCTTTTTATTAACCTAACTTTTTTTCCTACTATGTCGGACAACAATAATTTTGACTTTATAATATCTATATGATCCATTTTACCGAATTAGTAGTTGTAGGATAAAAATTATATAGAATTTATGCATATCTGACTCGAAATTTATTCAGAAAGATCAGGAGAGCTTGACAAAAAGCTCAAAATAAATTACCCATATAAATACCCTTAAGTTGCAATTTCTTATATGTCAGATGTGATATCAGTTGCTTCAGACCACGCAGGTTATGAACTAAAATCAGAAATAAAGGCTTACTTGGAAACTTTAGATTATACAGTGATAGACCGTGGCTGCACTGCTGAACAAAAGAGTGTAGACTACCCTGACTATGCTGCTGAAGTTGTAGAAGATATAACAAACAAAAAAGCAAATTATGGAATATTAATTTGCGGTACAGGTTTGGGCATGAGTACTGTGGCAAATCGTTTTGAAGGAATCTACGCTGCTTTATGTAATAGTGTTGAGATCGCAAAATTAGCTCGCGAGCATGGCAACGCGAATATACTTTGTCTTGGTGCAGGGTTTACTGCGAGTGGATTAGCAAAAGACATAGTCAAACAATTCCTCGAAACAGAATTTTCAAAAGAAAGTAGACATAAAGAACGCCTTGATAAACTTAGCAATATTAACAAGAAAAAAACCACAAAAACTTATAACGAAGATGAAATATCAAAATTCGCTAAAATAGCAGGTGAATGGTGGGATGAGAATGGCAAATTCAAGCCATTGCACATGATGAATCCTGTGAGAGTATCATACATCGTTGAGAAAATAAAAGAATTAAAAAAATGCGATTTAAAAGAACTATCATTGCTCGATGTTGGTTGTGGTGGTGGCATTTTGTCAGAGTCAATGGCGCGTGTTGGTATTAGCGTTGCGGGAATAGATGTATGTGAGGAAAACATAAAAGTTGCACAGTCGCACGTGAAGAAAGTAGGGTTAAATATAGAATACACACACACTAGCATTGAAGAGCTAAGCAATGACAAGAAGTATGACGTGGTTTTGTTGATGGAAGTGGTTGAACATGTCGATAATTTAGAGTTTTTCATGAAAAAAGCAATAGAGCTGTTGAAGCCAGAAGGGCTAATTTTTATATCGACGATAAATAGAACTATTAAATCCTTCTGTCTTGCAATAGTCGGCGCAGAGTACATATTAAACTGGCTGCCAAAAGGCACACATAATTGGAATAAATTTCTCAAGCCATCAGAAATTGCAAATCATCTAAGAGAGAACAATGTAACACTACAAGATATGACTGGTATGGAATATAATGTAATAAAGCGTGAATGGAACTTGACCAAAGGTGTGGATGTTAATTATATACTTTGTGGAAACGTTGTAATTTGAAATCTCATTCAAGTACTAGAAGGTAATGCAAATATTCTAGGCAGTTTTACTTTACTTAGCAGCTAATTTATCATATGTATTTCCATAGGGTATCGCTATATTAGAATATGTTACAATTACTAACCTTACTTGCTGTTATCACTTCGGTTGTATTCTTTGGTCATCTAGTTCCAATGGAAGTGAAAACCTTCTTGTATTCAATAAGCCTTAGTATAAAAGAGATCTTACTATTTATAATGCCTTTTATTGTTTTTGCATTAATCTTTAGTAGTGTTAACAATCTTAAGCAGTCGGCTATAAAGTTTATATTGTTACTTATTATAACGATTTTCTTGTCGAATCTAGCTTCAAGTTTAATAGCTTATTCTGTTGGGCATTTCATCACACAAAACACTTATTCAATACAAGATATAACATATGAAGAAACAATTGTTCCTTTATGGTCATTTAGGATACCTGCATTGCTTTCTAATTTTTATGCCCTTGCTTGTGGATTTGTGTTAAGCATATTAGTGTCCACAATATTACCAAAAAAAAGCAAAGAGCTCTCGAACAAAATGTTAGATTTAACTCTCTTTATTTTGAAGACATTTTTGACGCCAATTATTCCAATGTTTGTACTTGGTCTTGCTTTAAAAATGGAACATGATCAGGTTTTACCCATAATATTTAAGGATTACTCAATAATTTTTATTATTATATCATCTGTAACCTACCTTTATGTTTTTCTCTTATATGGAGCAGCAAATTCGTTCAAGATCACAAGCTGGATAGCTAGTATAGGTAATATGATACCAGCATTTATTACTGCAATGAGCACAATGTCTAGTAATATAGCTATGCCGCTTACTCTTGAAGGAAGCAAAAAAAATGTAAAGCAGCATGATATAGCATCGTCTGTTGTGCCAATAACCGCTAGCTTTCATTTAGTAGGTGATTGCTTTTTTATTATAATACTATCAATGATAATGACTTTTGGTGGTGCATTGTCTGCAACAGACTATGTGACTTTCCTTCTCTACTTTCTGTTATTTAAATTTGCTATTGTTGCAGTTCCAGCGGGAGGGATTATGGTAATGTTGCCCGTTCTTGAGAAGTATCTTAAATTCTCCCCAGAGATGCTTTCATTAATTACAGCATTGTATATAGTGTTTGACCCAATAATAACTTCAGCAAATGTTATGGGTAACGGTGCGTTCACTATGATGTTTACAAAGCTCTATGATAAGCTTAAGTGATGTCCATTCTAGCAATTAATACTGTAGGTGCTGGTAGTTCAATAGCAGTAATTGATTACGATGGTAATTGTTTTGTAGAACGCAATTCTGCAAACAATAGTCATGCAGAATCATTTTTTCAAATACTGAATACTTTGTTTGGTAAGCATAATTACAGCTACGATAAAATAGACCATTTAGCAGTAATAGTTGGACCAGGAAGTTTTACTGGAATCAGAGTTGGTATATCAACTGCACAAGGTATAAATCTTGCTACAAATAAGCCGTTATATGGGGTTAGTGCGCTGGAAGCTCAAGCATATGCAATATCGCTACTTTGTGCAAATAGCAAAAAAAATATTAAAGCTATAATCGAAGATGATCAAAAGTTTTATACGCAGTTATTTGATTTCAATTTGTTACCGCTATCAAATCCTGCTGTAGTAAGTGAACTCCAGCCTGAAACGCACTGCATTACATATATGGATTGCAGTTTACCAAAGTTGGATGCTAGCCATGCAGGGCTATTAGTCCGTTATAGACTAAAAAATAAACAAAAATTAAATGGAGTTGAGGCTCTATATTTAAATGAGCCTCAGTATATGAAATCGTTGCCTATTGCGTAAACACTATTAATTCAGCCAAGTTTGTACATCTGACTTACTATTTCTTCTGCTACTTCTTTTATACTCATATTTGAATTTTCTACCTCTATAACATTTTGTGGTACAAATAAATCTTCCTCCCTAAATTTAATACTATTTATATTAGTAACCTTCCTATTTTTTCTTTGCTTTTTTGATATAGTACGCTCTTGTAATATCAATGGATTGCACCTAAGTACTATAGGGAGGATTTTTGTGCTCATTTTTTTACTAAATTCTACTACTGAGTTATATATTCTTATGTTGTAATCATTATTTTTAATTAATTCATCAACAAATATATAATTTTTTGAGTCAATAGGATAGGCTTCTATTGCCTGAAACATAACATGTGTAGTGTTATATATTCTATCTCGAGCTTCTTTGGAAGTTTGATTATATTCAAGTCCACTTACAATTACTGCATTTATCATACTAGATAATACTATTGCTGTAGAAAGTTTACCACTTCCTGGAAGACCAGTGATATATATGAAAAATTTTGTTAGCTGTTTTTTTATGTCAATATTTATCATATTATTTTTAATATTAAAACCTACACTTATAATAACATAAAAACGAGGCTTTAAAATATATGAAATATTACATAAAAAGTCGTTTTTATAGTTAAAATACTATGTAATCTAGAAATGTAAACTCTAATCACCTAAGGCAAGTAAAAGTGCTTAGTATTTTAATGTAGGTTCACCTTTTAGTTTGTAATAAACTTTTTTTTTCACGTATAAATCTTTAGAAAATTTTAGTCAAGAGCTATGTTATTAACAAATAGTGAGTTGAAAAGAGACCTAGTTAACGCCTATCAAATTTTATCTTATCTTAAATTAGATGATCATACGTATACTCATCTCTCTGTACGTTCTGAAGATAAAAAGTCATTTTATGTTTATCCGTTTGGTATACGTTTTTATGAAGTAGATGAAAGTTCATTGATGAAAGTATCGTTTGATGGGAATATAATTGAAGGCAAAGAATATCAATATAATAAAACTGGCTATGTAATCCATGGCTTCATTTATCAAGCAAGGAAAGATATTCAAGCAATTTTTCATCTACATATACCTTCTATTGTAGCAGTTTCTTCTCTCAAGGATGGATTAATCCCAATAAGTCAGTGGGCGCTGCACTTTTATAACAAGGTATCTTACCATGATTATAATTCCCTGGCACTTGATGATACAGAAGGAAAAAGATTAATAGCTGATTTGAAAGAAAATTTTGTAATGTTAATGCGCAATCATGGATCTATAACATGTGGTCAGACTATACAAGAAGCAATGTTTTATACGTATCACTTAGAGCAAGCTTGTAAAACTCAATGCCTGACGCTAGCAATGAATAGGGAGTTGTCAATTCCAAGTGAAGAAATTTGCTCAAAAGCCGTAAAGGATCTTCTGTCTTTCGAAAGCAATCTTGGTGAGAGAGACTGGCACGCATGGGTTAGGTTGATTAAAGGTAAGTTATAAAAGTTTCTGACTCTTCGATAGATATTAGATTTCTTGCATAACCAGCCAGTCTGAAATCCAATAATGGTTTCATACGCTGTAATTCATGTAAGAAGTCTAATGTCTCCATCTCTACTTAAGTTAACACCCTTAACTAAGCAGATACAAGTAAATAACTAGTAAGTTTTTTCAATCCTGCTCCACAGCAAATTTTAATGCTATGTGAGTAGTTATAGTACTGTTAACAATTAAAATGACAAAAATTAAGATGGTGATTAGTAGTGTATAAATATTCAAGGATAAATTTTCAAATTGAGTTAGCAATTTGAAATATACAAAAGTTGGCATTATCATTGGCAAAACAAGAATTTGCGACACTCCTGATGCTAAGTTATTTCGACCAATCATTAATGCATTTCCAGTAGCTGAAATATTAATGATTATCAGCGTATTAAATAATAAAGACACTCCAACTGCTATTGAATGTTCAATATTATTGCCTAGAATTGCAAAGCTGAACATGAAAGAAATCACTGAAATCGGTAACCCAAATAACAACCAGTGAGCGAAGATTTTATAAGCAACTATCAGCCTAGAAGAGAGTGGCTGTACAAAGATTTGCTCTAATATTCCATCATGATAATCAGATGTAAATAAATTATTTGTAGAGATCTGCAAAACAAATGTAGCACATATCCATATTAATGTTAATATGACTTCTTGTTTACTGTTGTTTTCAAGTGTATATGAAGATAAACTTAACATTATAATAAAAATACATACTATATAAGTAAGATTATTATCATTTATTACTAATTTTTTTACCAAACTAATCATACCAGGATTTTAAATGTTTATTATAAATTATAGTGTTTACTTTGAGGGTAGTATAATTTTTTGTGTTTACAAGTTATATAAGTTTTAATATATTTTATTGATAATGCTATGGAAAAATTAATAAAAATAAAGTTACCGGAAGATTACGTTCCTTCAGAAAATGAAGAATATATGAACGTAAAACAACTGGAATACTTTAGCTTAAAGTTACAATCAATACTCTCTGAACTGGAGAAACAAGATCTAGAAGATAGTAGTATTTATTCTGATAGTGAAAATGGAGAATTAATTAAGCGACGAAAAGATAGAAAAGAAAAAATTAAGGAGGCGTTGGAAAAAATAAAATTAGGCATTTATGGTTACTGCGATGGAACGGGAGAAGAAATAGGAGTCGAAAGACTTAAAGCTAATCCGCTTGCTATGTATTGTATTGAAGAACAAGAGAGAATAGAAAAAGAAAAGAACGTTTATAACATTAATGATTAGAGCTTGTCCGGGAATTCAAGCATATTTCTCTCCTTAACATAACTCTACTCATAGCCAGATATATGAAATTTTCAGTGAGTAAATCTTATTCTTTCGATAGTCTTCTATTCCTAAAGCAAAAGTCCTTTCTACAACCCACCTTCTTGGCTGTACTTTAAATCCCTCATTGGTAGTAGCTAAGGCGGTGTGTCTTTGTTGACTTATAACCTACATGAAGGCCTTTTGACAATCTCAATATCCATACCATATTCTTCCTTTATATGATTTTTAAATTTTCTCCTTGGTATCCCATCACATTTTTTTAACTATAGTATATTTTTTTCTTACTTTCCTGTATGATACTCTGGAATAGCTTTCTATTCTTGTCCATTCCCTTTGACTTAGGTCTGCTGGGTGCTTTTTTCTCGTCTTTACCCAGTACTAAAACTTTAGATATTATAGCCTCTTTTACTAATCTCTGGACAAGCTCTAGCTTCGGTAAACTCAGTAGAAGGTTCTTTTGCAAAAAATGCAGCATGTACAGCATTTTTAATAAAAAAACATGCGGCAAGTGCAAATATTGCTGTCGGTACATAGCGCAAAGGAAAAGCTATACTAAAAAAAGTAGCAGAAGCGACGATTAAGCAACAACAAGTCAGTATCGTTTGATCACGTAGATAACGTCTATCAACTCCACCGTATTAAGCCATCAACCCTTTAACTTTATCATTGCTACCGTATGGCAGAGTAAGCGTTTTAATCAAATTCATTACACCATTATTAGTGAAATATGGAGCACACTCTATAACTCTGGAGCCATTAACCTTCTGATTAGGATCTGCACCATACTTTAGAAGCAACTCTAAATATTTTTCGCGTTTATCGTTGTCACAATTGATTGCTTGATATAATGGACCTCGACCATTTTCATCTAACATATTAGGATTAGCACCATATTTCAAAAGTATTTCCATAGTATGATCATCATCAAACAAAAACGCTTCAAACAACGGATTTTTACCATTTCTATCTACCATATTAGGATCAGCACCATATTGTAACAATAACTCTACAATTCTGCTGTCGTCGAGAACCATATAATAGTATAACGAAGCTTCATTATGTAATAGCTTTATATTAGGATCAGCACCATTTTCTAAAAGAAGTTTCAAAATACTATAATTTCTTGAATCTTTAGCTTGCATTAAAGCAATAGATAATGGAAAGTAAATACAAATAAGTTCTTCATTGATGTAATCACCAAATCTTCCATCTTTACTGCTTTTGAATTTGGAAAAAAGCTTTTCAAGAAACTTTATATCCTGATTATATAGAGCCCTACTTAAGTAAAACCTCAAATCTCCAGGCGAATTAATTTCATTTAAATTTTCGTCAGTTAGATTTTTAACCCCTTCTATATTTTCCTTAGTGAGAAATTCATATGCATTACCTAGCTTTTTAAATTTCTCCTCATTTTGTTTCTTTGCAGCTTCTGAATGTTTATCAGGATGATATTTTAAGGCTAATTTTCTATACGCTGATTTAATTTCTTGTTCACTGGGCGCATCGCTTGATTCAAAACCTAATATTTTTAAAGCTTTCTTTCTACTTACAATAAATTCCCCACTGAAATATGTTAAATTAAACGTAACCCAAAATTTCAAAAAGTAAAGCTTTTATGTCAAAATTGCATCTATTTCATAACTGTACAAATATTGTAGATCAGGAAACTTCAGTCCTTGATACTGGAATAACATCTCTATACTACTCCGGGCCAATCTAAATATTAAGAAATTTACCATATAAAAAAAGGCAAAAGAAACCCTATTAGCTATTATCTATTTTTTAAATTTACGTTCTTTATTGTCTCATTTGACGTTCACTAAACAGAATGTAGTCTAAGTACAAACTTGTGAAAGGCTTATGTGTAATGCTTCTCCACATAATCACTAATAATTTCCTTAAATTCTTTAAAAATATTATCACCTTGTAAAGTTTTGAAATATTTGCCGTCTTTGTAGACTGCTGAAACAGGTTTTTCTCCGTATCCAGGCAGGCTGATCCCCAGATTTGCATGTTTGCTCTCTCCAGGACCATTTACTATGCATCCCATAACAGCAACGTTCATATACTCTACACCAAGATTCTTTTTCTTCCATGCCGGCATATGAGTTTTTATATAGCCATTTACTTCCTTAGTTAATATACGAAAACGATCGCTACTTGTGCGTCCACAACCAGGACATGAACTCACCTGAGGGTTAAAGTAGCGCAAACCTATAGACTGCAGTATTTCCTGACATACTACCACCTCATTAGTGCGTGATTCACCAGGGCGCTGAGTTAAAGAAGCCCGGATAGTGTCTCCAATACCATTTTGCAATAAATAAGTAAGCCCTGCTGTGGTATTTACTACGCCTTTGTTACCCATGCCAGCTTCGGTTAAACCCAAATGCAGCGCATAATTGGAAGATTTTGCAAGTGCCGTATAAACTAAAATTAAATCTTGCACTCTGCTGACTTTACATGAAATGATTATTTTCTCTGCATTAAGGCCAATCTTTTCAGCTTTTTTTGCACTACCAAGAGCAGACATTACAAGCGTCTTACGTAATATAACATCAGAAGTTTTTGGATTACTAGACAAGGAGTTTTCATCCATTAATTTTTGTGAAAGGTACTTATCAAGACTACCCCAATTTACTCCAATTCTGACAGGAAGATCATGCGTTATTGCATACTCTATAATTTTTTCAAATTTTTCATCACGTTTATCACCAAAGCCTATATTACCTGGATTTATCCTAATTTTACCCAGAATTTTAATGTTGTCTGGATAATCCTGAATCAGCCTGTAGAGCTCATATTGTCCACAGCCTACTAATATCTTACCATCAAAGCCTTCTTTATTTATTTCCTCTACTATATAAGGTATTGCTTTTGCTACTTCCTCTGAGTTCAAAGCAATTCGCACCAATTCTGAACCTGCATGCGCTAGTTCTATTACTTCTTTTGCATATTTCTGAGCACTGCTTTTTATGTTGTCAGAATCTATATGTGCACCAAGTGCCATGGATTGAACAACTATAGGATTATTTCCACCTATCTTCACTTGTCCAACTTTTACAGTATGAGTTTTATGCCTGGAAACCGGCGATGACTCATATGCATCATCACTCAATGTCAGGTCTCTATCTAGCATATTATTAATCGTGACACTGTTTTACTGTGTCAACTACACTGCCAAATGAACTTGAACCATTTAAACTATGCTGTGGTGTTCTATTTAGATCAGTAATAGAATCATGAGAGCACGTTCTTCTTGATGGACTTTCTTTTATAGTAACATTTATAGGGGAAACTTTTTTTTCTCGTGTTGAAGTAACTTTTTTCCCTTTTTGTTGTTCACTTTTATGCTGCTTACTTTCATACTGAGAAACTGGCTCTTGATCTATAAATACAGCACCCTTTAAACGTGCAAGATTAATACCATGCTGATTGATCATAGCATCCTCCCCATCTTCAACTATGCAAGCTCCCACGTTGTTTGGCTCGTTATCAAGGCTAGCAATTTTTTTTTCTTTTAATTTTTTGATTAGATCTTCTTTATTTATAGCTAGATCTTGTAACTTTTTTTTCTTGAGGAGCTCCCTACGCTTCTCATACAGTTTATATGACTCAGCAAAATCCTCGTCTGCATGAAAGTTTGCACCATCAGGGTTACCAGGAGGTATGTACCTCTTACTGAACTTTACCTTAGACTTCGCTTCAACATTATGTACAGTAAAGAAACTAGAAACCAAAAGTATTAATATAAATAAAACTTTAGAAAAGATCTTAAGCATACTATAGTGAATATTGTACCTTAAAAGATACCAATTAACAAACTTCAAGTAAATCAGAATCTCTACCAACTTTATAATACAAACATCTTTCTAAAAAATTTACTACCAAAACCTGCAAAATCTAAAGAAAGTTTAAGGTGTTACAAATTTTACGTAACACCCTTTCAAGAAGAGCATTACACTCTTCCTTGCTGTAAGTTATCCTTCAGTTTTTCAGCACTATCGACACTAAACTTCTCATTTGTTGGTGTATCTTTAGATGAGTCGTTTTTCTTTTCCCTATCAAGCTTAACTCCTTGATAAATACAGAATGCAACGAAACTAGTTACTGCTATTGCAGCAACAGCACTGACTATGGCACAAATTAGTAGTGTTTTTTCTTGATCTGCTACTGTTTCTGTCAAATCTGCAATTTGTCCCGTGTGATCAGATACTGTTTTAGATAGTCTTGGGTTTTCCTCGTCCCCTAGTACGATTTTTCGTACATCTTCAAACTGCTTAGTACCAACCTTGTCTTTTAATGCACTAAAAACTTTTCCAAACTGCTCAACATCTATCTTTTGAGCTTCTTGCCACTCTTTTAATGCACTAAATACCTCTTCAAACTGTTTAGCATCTATCTTTTGAGCTTCTTGCCATTCTTTTAATGCGCTAAATACTTCTTGAAACTTTTTAGCATCAATATTTTGACTTTCCTGCAATGCTGTTACATCCGATTTATCAAAACCGAATACAAATTTGGTTATACCCATTTTTAACCCCCTAGCTAATTAATATATTACTATTGTACGTTTTTAGTAGTTAATTTAGTATTAAACACTATACAACTGGGATCCAATAAGAAATATCTGATCATGCGCTGGAACTTTTGAATTCCAGTTATGCAAGAGATCTATTGATCTTAAAATAACTTTCTTTGGTTTAAGTTAAGGGTTATTCTACCAATATCTCTCTCTTTCCTGAGTAACTCGGAGCACTGACAATACCTTCTTTCTCCATTCTTTCAACAATATTTGCAGCTCTGTTATAGCCTATTCTAAGTTGCCTTTGAATGTAACTAGTTGAAACCTTTTGATCTCTCTGAATAATGGCCACTGCTTGATTGTAGAGGTCATTTTCTTCATCATCTGTTTCACCTTCTGATTCCGCAAAAGAATTTTCATCTTCTCGAGTGATTTCCTCCATGTAGTTTGGCTCACCTTGCGTTTTCAGATGATCAACTATATTTTGCACCTCATCATCACTTACAAATGGACCGTGAACTCGAATAATCTTGCCACCAGAAGCCATATAAAGCATATCACCCATACCAAGCAATTGTTCAGCTCCTTGTTCACCAAGTATTGTACGGCTATCTATCTTAGAAGTAACAGCAAAACTAATTCTCGTTGGAAAGTTTGCTTTTATCACACCTGTTATCACATCTACAGACGGGCGTTGTGTTGCCATTATGATGTGTATTCCTGCAGCACGAGCCATCTGAGCTAAACGTTGAATAGAGCATTCTATATCTTTGCCAGCAACAAGCATTAAATCTGCCATTTCATCTACAATCACCACAATATACGGAAATGTCTCCATTTTAAGTGGTATTTTTTCAAACAAAGGTTTACCTGTTGTTGAGTTAAACCCAATCTGTACAACACGTTCCAATTCTATTCCGCTATTCATCGCTTCTGTAATTTTTTGATTATAGTTTATTAAATTCCGCACATTTAAATATGACATCATACGATAGCGATTTTCCATCTCTTTCACGATCCACTTAAGAGCAATAACAGCTTTTTTTGGCTCTGTTACCACTGGTGTTATTAGATGCGGTATTGCATCATATATTGAAAGCTCAAGCATTTTTGGATCGATCATTATCATCTTGCATTCATCAGGACTTAGTCGATAAACAAGCGACAGAATCATCGTGTTAATTGCAACCGACTTACCTGACCCTGTAGTTCCGGCAACAAGCAAGTGGGGCATTTTAGTCAGATCTGCAATAACTGGTTTTCCGCTTATTTCCTTGCCAAGCGCAATTGGAAGATTTAAGTTTGCATTTTGGTATTCTGGCGATTCAAGTAAATCACGCAGCATTACAATCTCTCGCTCCTTGTTTGGCAATTCTATTCCCATGGCATTTTGTCCACGAATTATTGAAATACGTGCAGAAAGTGCACTCATTGAACGTGCAATATCATCTGCAAGACCAATCACTCTTGCAGATTTTGTACCTGCTTGTGGTTCAAGTTTGTATAAAGTCACAACCGGTCCATAACATACACTTATAATTTTTCCTTGCACACCAAAATCACTCAGCACCTGTTCGAGCAGAGATAAATTCTTATTGCTCTCTAATGCATTCAACTGTTTTCTCTGCATAGATTCTTCTACTTTAGAAAGTAAGTGAATGCTTGGAAACTCAAACTCGCTAGAAGGTGGTTTAAAAATCTCTTCGGTAGCTTTTTTCTGTCTTTCTTTTGGTTGTTGTCTAGTGGTTCTATATTTTCCCTCTATTACTAATGGTGCTATTGAATAATCAGTAGTTTTACGTAACCTGAAAAACAGAAACTTTGCAAAAAAGGAAGCTATTTTTTTGCATAGGAAAAGTAAAGAATAAACTGTTCTCTTCCAATCAACCAACCCTACAACACCTATTGATGCTACTACTGTGAATATGTAAAATGGGCAGTGGTCAATTAGAGCATTACCGACTATTCCACCGTGCATGTATCTAGCAGTAATGCCAAGCGAAAGTTGCGACAATATAGCATATATTGCTACATTAATTAACGTTAGGTAGATAATTTTCAGCAATGATGCTCTGAAAATTAAAAAGTAAACTATGGTTGTAGCTATTGTAATACTAGCGAGTCCAAGAAATTGAACCAATATATCAGCTAAATATGAACCTACTACTCCGCCCAAATTTGTTACTTCCTGATTTGTAGCTGTATTTAAGGATGGATCTTTATAATTATAGCTAAAAACCGATATATATATATACATTAATAGTGACAAGTATATCGCTGATTTTAGCTGTTTTTTTAACATCTACTTAAAGTAATAAGTAATTGTATATTTTACAAAGTGAATTGCTATTATCAATATCATCACGGATAAATCTAATCCATTGAATGGTTGTATATACCTTCTGATAACCTTTAGTGGAGGATAAGTGAGTCTGTTTAAAGTTTGCATTATGCTGCTTACAATCTCATTATACATGTTAACTACATTCAATTTAATCAACAAATCGAGAGCAACTGAGCATATTAGAACGAAGCTGTAAAGATCAAGTAAAAGGTTAAGTAAGTATATGATTGGATGCATATTACTAATTTACACTAAAACCTATTATGTGTAGTGATATGTATAAAATCAAGCCCCACAATAATTTTTATGCTGAAATAGGTGTAAACAATAAGCTATAAGATATTATACCCTTTGATTCCACGTGGATAAAAAACTTATTGATAAATTAACGGAGAGATGTGTACTGTATGAATAGCTTTTTGATCATGTTTATTACATGCAGGATAAGTGTTCAGGTACGTATGAAACCAGCGCTTCTTTTCTTGTCACCTCTTGTTACCTAAATAGCCTCTGTTCAAGTAGCCCCTTTGTTGTCATCCCAGTGCCCAGACACTGGGATCCAGATTGGCACTAAGTTGGTAAACATGAAAGCGCTTTACAACGTTTTTTATGTGAAAGCCAATGTCAGCTACTCAAATGATACCATTTGTTATAAACTCACTTTTACTCTATGGTCTTGTCGATATCCTGAACAGATACAATATTTTTTATTTATAAAATGAAGTAACTACTTATCGTAAAGTTGATCTATAGATATAATACTACCGTTTGATGATTTTTCAGCACATTTTTCACTTTCGTATTCTTTATCAGAATCAACGCTAAATACTAAAGTATCTCCTGAAATTTTATCATGAAACTCACTAATAGCAAAAAACGGTACAGTGACTTGTTCTTGTTTTCCACGAAAGCTCAAACTGACGCTAAACTTATCTTCAAGAACTTTTAGACCAAAAAATTGATGCTGTAATATAATAAGCATTTTAGTAGGGTATGATTCTTTCAAGTAGTCTGGTATGACAACACCATTAAAGCGCGTAAAAAATACTATTTCTAAGTGAGGAGTAAAAACATTATCTAATATAGTATTCAAAGCCTTTTTGATAACTTGAAATTTAGCATAACTAAGCGACTTCTGATAATCTGTTTTATCCATATAACCCTTACATGTTTGGGGGAACTTCTGTTACCCGGCGTTCCCTAAACCGTGCTTATAGCAATGAAGTTATAGTGCCTAAATTAAGCAGCTAATGCAACATTGTCTTCGGCAGCAAAGTTATCGTTTGCATCTAAATTATGAACTCTTAGCGGTGGTATCTAACCGAGCAAAGCTACCATCTTTACTATGCATGTCGATCCTTATTCGCCCCCGTATCAAAAATATGGTGGAGGCGCCGAGTACTGCCCTCGGGTCCAATACACCTATTACAAGGTAATTTTATTGCCATAGTGTATAAAAAATACACATGTTTATTATACAGTAGTATTGAATAAATGTCAAGTTATTGAACTCCAAATTGATTGGCAACTAAAAAACTAATATAAAAATTACTTCGCCTATTTATCTAATCTTAGTATAATCAAAGTAGAGGTATTTTTAGAGCTCAAAATCTATCTTCGTCTGCAGACTTTTCTATCAAATAATCAAACTAAGTAAAGAATGTAGCGTATCTTCTTCAGCGCAAATGGGTGCACACATATGCTTAATCTCTGTCGCATGTGCGTTACATTTTTTCTGTTCTTTATTAATAAATATGGGGGATTCTATGCCTAATTCTTAATAAAAATTGCTCAAATGCTTGTGTAACTATTGAATTTACTGAATTCAAGCAAGTAAGAGACAGTGTAAAAAGTGAAATAAGCCGAAAAAAAGATAAGTTGTGGAACAAAAAATGCAGACAACTGTGGAAAATTACCCACTGGAATCCAGACTTTGATTGTCAAATAAAAAATTCACATCTTAAAAGGATCATATACATTAATTTCCTTAGTTTTCACTTTCTCGTTTAATAATCTCAAGATGGGTTGTAAATCATCGTCGATTGATAAGCACAGTACTTCTCTATCAAGAAAACCGGCTAGGTGATTCCTTTTCTCAAGGATTTCTGTTTCTTCCAATAAGTCACATTTATTTAACACTACAATTTCCTCTTTTTCAACAAGATCGCTATTGTAAAGCTTCAGTTCATTATGTGTACAATTATAAGCTGAAATAATGTCATCGTGAGTTACATCAATTAAATGCAGTAGAATTTTGCACCTTTCTATGTGCTTTAAAAACTTGTGTCCGAGCCCAACTCCAAGATGAGCATCAGCGATTATTCCAGGAATATCTGCTATTACAATTTCGCTATAATCCACTTTTGCTACACCTAAATGTGGTCTTATAGTAGTAAATTCATAATCGCCTACTTTCGTATCAGAATTTGAGCAGCGGGTTAAAAATTTAGATTTACCTACATTTGGCATACCAATAATGCCAACATCAGATAAAACTTTTAGCTTCAATATTATATTTCTTTCTTCGCCGGGCTGACCATGAGTAAAATGTCTTGGTGCCCTATTAGTAGCAGATTTAAAGTTAGTATTTCCAAGCCCACCTTTTCCACCTTTCACTACTTGAAATTCCATGTCAGGTTTATCAAGATCTACTATTATTTCCTCACTTTCTTCATCGATTATTTGTGTACCAACTGGAACTTTAAGTATAATATCTTTTCCTGCTGTGCCAGATTTATCTCTACTCGTACCACTTTTTCCACTACTCGCTTTAATATGTCTTCGACAACGAAAATTAAGCAAAGTGTTGAGATTTGCATCACTGATGAAAATTATGTCTCCTCCCCTGCCCCCATTACCACCGTTTGGGCCACCAAATTCAACGAATTTTTCTCGACGAAAACTCGCGCAGCCATCGCCACCATCACCTGCTTTTAAATATAATTTAACTTCATCTATGAAATCCATGCCAACCCGCGATAATATTTAGCATTTTCTCCTAATGAACTTTCTATTCTCATTAATTCATTATACTTTGCAAGCCTATCAGAACGCGACAGCGAGCCAGTCTTTATTTGCCCACAATTCGATGCAACCGCTATGTGGGATATCGTTGTATCTTCTGTTTCACCTGAGCGATGCGAAATAATAGCCCTATAGCCATTTGATTTTGCCATTTCAATAGCAGCAAAAGTTTCCGTAAGCGTTCCTATTTGATTTGGTTTAATTAGTACAGCATTTGCCATTTTCTCCTCTATTCCTTTACTTATTAGTTCACAATTTGTAACAAATAAATCATCTCCAACCAATTGAACTTTATTCCCAAGTTTTACAGTAAGTAATTTCCAACCTTCATAGTCGTCTTCATTCATTGCATCTTCTATAGAAATTATTGGATATTTGCCTACAAGGTCAAAATAATACTGAACCAATTCCTCTGAAGTGAGTTCTCTGTTTTCAAATTTATAAACTCCATCTTCATAAAAAGTAGATGCAGCAACATCAAGACCCAGTGCAAAGTGATTTTTCATCGAATAACCGGCAGATTCAACAGCCTGAATTATCAAATTAAGAGCTTCTTCAGTGCTTCCAATATTTGGTGCAAAACCACCTTCATCTCCTACGTTTGTGCTATAACCTTTTTTCTTAAGAATGCTGCGCAAGTTATGAAATACCTCTGCAGATATTCTGATTGCTTCACTGAAAGTTTCAGCACCAACGGGAAGAATCATAAATTCTTGAAAATCTAGTTTATTATCCGCATGTACTCCACCATTAATTACGTTAATAAGTGGAACTGGCATCTGCTCTTCCCCTACTCCCAAATACTTATATAACGGCATTTTAAAGCTGTTTGCTGCTGCTTTTGCAACAGCAAGAGACACACCCAAAGTTGCATTTGCTCCAAGTTTAGATTTATTTTTTGTTCCATCTAGTTCAATTAAAATTTTATCAATTGCACTCTGGTTTGCTGCATCCATGCCAATGATTTTATTTGCTATCACTTCACTCACAGATTGAACAGCTTTCAGCACTCCTTTACCACAATACCTTTTTTCATCTTGATCTCTCAGCTCCAATGCTTCTAGTTTACCGGTCGAAGCCCCAGAAGGGACAGCGGCTCTACCTGTTGCTCCATCACATAGTTCTATTTCTACCTCAATTGTTGGGTAACCCCTGCTATCTAAAATTTCTCTTGCAAATACACTGCTAATTGTCTTTTTCATCATGCTAAACCTCTACTAGATTCACAATTGTGTGCACGTTCGGGAAATGTCACCCCAGCGCTGTAACATTCCAGTGTACGAACATTGCAACCTACAGATAAACAGATAATTTGAGTAGCAGATGGTGTCATTCCAGTGCTTGACACTGGAATCCAGTTTTTATTATACAGCCACTTATTTAAAGTTAAGTTTTCTGGATCCCAGCGTCTGGGCACTGGGATGACACCATTCTTAATGGAAGCTATCCCCATATCGCAATGTCTGTACAGTTGTTTGCCTAGACACTGGGATCCAGTCTTACTACACAATTTTATCATATAAATCACCAATGCTTAAGTTTATTTTACTAGCAGCAGCTTTGCAGCTTCTCTTGCTAGTTTAGCTATATTACTACCAGCACCAATAAATAATACTACATCTCCTGAACTTGTCGAATTACTAATAAAATGTGAAATGAGTAAAGCATCATTCATAATCTTCACATCATTAAACCCATTACTGATCAAGGCTTTTTGTATATCATCAATTCCACAGCCAGAAATAGGCTTATCTTCTGGAGGGTGGATAGGAGTGAGAATTACATAATCAAACATCATGAAAATTCGTACGAACTCATCAAAAAAATTACGAATACGAGCAAAACGAAGCGGCTCGATAATTCCTGTTACCTTTCCTTTAGTGGTCAAACGTGCTGCTGACAGGGTTGCCTGTATTTCATTTGGGTGGTGAGCATAATCCTCAATTAACTTAACACCTTTAATATCGGCAATTAATGAAAATCTCCTTGCTACTCCTTTAAATTCCAAAAGACCTTTTTTAATCTCTTCATCACTAATTCCAAGTTTCACTGCAACTGATATTGCAGCCAGGGCGTTGCTAACTTTATGCATTCCTATTGCATTTGATAGCACTACATTCTTTATAATTCTGGTACAAGGTTGAATATCTTCTTTTTGTCTTTCGAGAGCGAGTTCTTTTAATCGAAAGACTATATGTATATTATCGTCATCAATTTCAATACGCTGAACTAACTTTTTAATTATATTAAATTTAGTCTCCCAATCTACCTCTGATAAATCACACTTTTCCTTCGTTATATGCTCTCTTACCATCTTCGCTTCTTTCCATATTACCTCTTCTAGTATATCCGCGCATATTGATTTGCTGTTACATTCATCAAAACGGATTCCGGAACAACAATAGTAACTTTTTCCTTCCTTAGTATGACTCATTCCATAATAAGTGTATTTACAATACTGACATACAATTAATTCTTGTAATAAGTATTTACTTCCTCTTTGTTGCATTTTTTCTATTTGTAGCTCTTCTTTTTCCATGCTACCTCCCTACAACTTATATCTATTTTGCCTACAGTAAAATACGCACATAATGAGACAAATAAAGGAAAGTGCAAACCAAGTAATTGCATACTCCAAATGCTTAATTGGCTGTATAGTCAATTTTCCACCAAAATTGTCTTGCCACAATATACATTTTTCTAGCTTAATACCTAGATCATTGGAGATTTCTTCTGTATTTAGGGTAAACCACGTATTTGAAGCAATATCATTTTTGATAAACCAATTTTTGCTACCATCACAATATAAAACTCCACTCAAAGCTACTTTTTCAATTTTTGCTTTTTCTTCTTTTTTTTCTCTGACTATCCCTTTATTTATTAACATGTAATGTCCATTGATAAGCAACATAGGAGACAGCACATGATAGCCACGTTGACCTGCGAAAACATATAGTTCTATATCACTTAAAATTCCGTCGATTTTAACGTTTCTGTAGTTAAACTTTGAAAGATTATCACTAGGCAGTAGATGAATAACTGGAAGATCCATATTTTTGATAATATTATTCTTCCAGCTCAATCTAAATAACTGCCATAACCCGAGTGAAAAAAGAAGTAAAAAAGGTATAATGAAAATAAATACTGTTTTTCTTAACACTCTATATTTGTGTTCTCAAGTAATTTTCAATACCCATAAGCTCAATAAGGTCAATCTATCCTTTGATCCAATGTAAGTGCTCTTCCTCATTTTTCAGTAGTTCTTCTAATAACATTACACTCACGAAATCCTTTTCTTTTTCAGCAACGGAAATTGCCTCTTTGATGCCCTTGATACCTTCTTCTTCTAAGTTAGAATTATCTTCTAAGATTTTCTGCATTGTATCTTTTGTGAACTTTCCTTCATACTTTGAGATTTTATTTGTATCTTGAAAATTTGGCATGCCCTTAAGCAGTAAAATTCTTTCTGCCAGCCTATTTGCATGCTCAAGTTCTTCATTAAGCTCCTTTCTCATCTTTTCTGCAAGTTTATTGATTCCGCTATTTTTAAGAATCGCAGAATGCAAAAGATACTGACGTACGGAAGTTAATTCATGAGTCAATAATTTATTCAAATGTTCTACTATTTCTTTATTCATAACCTTTCTTTAGCTAATATACCAATGTAATCTACACAACAATCAAGGCAACATCAATTCATTTTTCTCACAACAATCGTATCAAATAGCACATCATGAAATGCCTGTTTCCTCTGAGAGAAGCAAGCAACTAAATACCAACTGAAGGTAAGCATCACTATAATCACTTCTAGTGTACTTAAAGCATTTACTGATGTTTGAAAAAGTTTGATAAAGGTGATAATTGAATTATTTAGCATAGGAAGAAAAAACTGAGAGATAGTACGATCAAATGCTAAGCTCAAACCTATTTTAGAACTATCTAAAGTGGTAGTATATATATTCATTAACTGTTGACCAGGAGTTGCTTGAGCTGTTGAAGATATAAAATATGTAAAGTAACCACAATTTATACACATGTATGACAGGTGTAAAATTAATGGAAAATCCCCTAATAACAACACAATTAGTAAGGTTGGAATTAATAAAACTGCTACATCTATTAAATATGCGCAAAAGCGCCTGTGTACACTAGCGATCTCTGTCATTACCACCTATCTTTCAAATACTTTACTATGAACTCTGTAAGTTTATTAAAATGTTGAAAATATAACAAATCTTCATAACCGCTTATTGATTGGCCGTATATAATAGGTAAGCAATTGGTATTTTGTGCACATAGAATGTCTGTGATGCTATCACCAACAAAAAACACATTTTCTCTATTTATAGGTAACGTACTCTCCTCCAGTGCAAATAGTAGTGGAGTTGCAGATGGCTTATCTTCTGCAGTATCACATGAGCCAACTATTCTTTCAAAGTAAGAATCTAGTTTAAAATAGGCAACTTCTTGACGTAAATTAGTATTTTTCTTATTGCTCACTATTGCTAGGTAAATATTGTGGCTTTTGAGTGTCTGCAGCATTTTCTCTACTCCTTCGTTCAGAGTAATATTTTGTAACAGTGCATTATCTAGGTATTTTTGATATATCTGATTCGCTTTTTTCCACTGATCACCAAACAAATTGACCATGTAGCTCTTTCTTGATTCATGAGAATTTCTATCAGCAACTTTGTTGCTGCACCCCATTGAACTCAAGGTATGCTGAATGGCATTAGAAATATTATCTTGAGTGTCAACTAAGGTATTATCCCAATCGAATACTACTGCTAACGGGCTATTTTTCATTTTTATATTGTTACGTATTTTAAGTTAATAAGTAAATGATATTTTGATGAAAAAAGCATAAATGAGGTGCTCCTTGTGTCTTAACCATTTTTACATAATCAACTAATATACTGATTTTAATATAAGCTTTTATTTAGTTAGGTATGACACAGCTTAAAGATACACAAGATATTGAGAAGAAATTCAAGGATGTCTTTGCTGGTGCTTTTCCAGAAGGTACGTCGCTGGAAGATAAAGTGAATATTATCAATGATTTCCGCCAGGAACTTAAAGCTTACAAAAGGCAAGTAACCAAAGAAAATCCCGGGAAAAGGTTAAAAGATATTTCTGCAGCAGATAATTCTTCACTGGGAGATAAAATCAAGACTATTGCAAAATTAAATCGTAGTCTTAGAGATCGAATGAACCGTGCAGTTAAAAAAGTAGCTAAAGATTTTGAAAAGATCGTCGAATTGAATCGGGAACTTAAAGATGTTTTTCCAGAAAATTCTTCATTGGAAGATAAAGTAAAAATTATTGTTGAATTGTCCCGGGAGCTTAAAGCTCAAAAAGGGCGTACAGATGAAGTGAAGATTATTAAAAAATTGATTCATAATCTTGAAGGTCGAATGGATCGTGCAGCCAAAAAAATAGCTGAAGATTTTGAAAAGATTGCTGGATTTAAACAGAAATTCGAAGGAAAAGACGTTTTTACAAGTAAAAAAGTTGCAGAGTTTGAAAGTAATAAAAAATCTCAAACTACATTAGAAGGCAAAATTTCTGATCAAAATAAACAAGAAAAGACCTCTGTGCAAACAGACAAAATTCGTGACTCAGTTAGCGAAACAAATACTTCTGGAAGATCCGTTTCAGAAAATAAAAACTTTGAACAAGAAAAGACCTCTGTACAAAAAGACAAAATTCGTGACTCAGTTAGCGAAATAGATACTCCTGGAAGAGCTATTTCAGAAAATAAAAACTTTGAACAAAAAAAGATTTCTGTTCAAACAGATACAGTACAACCTTCAGTAAGCAAAGATCCTATAAAAGATAAACCTAGCGACAAAAAGCCTGAAATTTCGTTAAAACAAGTCTCAGTGGATAGGAATGCTACAGAAAAAAAATCTAATAATAAAAAATCTCAGTTAAGTGAAAAGAAAAATATAGCTCAATTGAAAGAAAATCAAAAAGAAGAAGGCTTTTTGGTACGTTTTCTGAAGAAAATATTCAAAAAACTTTTTGATGAAGATAAAAAGAGTGTAGAGGATATAAAAGGAACTACTCAAAAAAGCACTTCAAACGATGAAGGGCAACAACAAAATAAGCTCCTTTCAAATCAAGATCAAAGCGCAAGTGAAGGTTTAAAGCAAATTGATAATCCATTGGTAACTCCTGTCACGAAAGTAGAAAAAACAAAGACAGACCATGAAAGATAATTCGCCTTAGATTTCTTGCATAGTCTGGGGTCTAATTTGTCATCCTATGGCTTGACCATAGCTAAAAATCTGGATTCCAGCTTCACGCGCTAACTTAAATTATTTATAAAATTTGTTCCGGTTCTCTAATTGCATACAAGTCAATAATAATTTTTTTTGTATCATGAAAAATATTTTCTGATGTAAAATTCAGCTCTAATACAACCTTTTATTTACTATCATGTTGTTTTGTTCAATCAAAGAGTGCCTTATCGGCAACTAAAAACTAGTACTAAATTTCTAATTAACCCCTTTTAAATTAGTGTAGCCAATGAATATGTGGATAAATACGCCTACACACATTTAAAGTATTTATCCACATATTCATTAAGCTTATAAAAACTAAGGTATCATTTTTTCCCCCATAGCCTTAATGATTTTATATAAGTTAAAATAGCACGCTTCCATGGTTCTCTCCGCGGTCTGATATGGCTAGTTTATATTTTAGCCAAGCCGCACTATACTTGTTAGGCGGAAGTGGACGGCAACATGTAAACTACGAAGTCTATGCTTCAACCGGAGCTCTTGCTTATCCCTTCCATCGGCATTGCTATCTTTACTTTACATAAAATTATCTACTTTTTTGCATTTATTAGTAACAAAATTCTGTTTTGTTAACCAACATTTTATGCATGATTACAGACAACTTACGTGCTACAGCAACAATTGCTTTTTTCATACCCTTCTTTTTTGCAATCCTTAATCCCCAACTCCTCAATTTAAATGTCCTTTTACATTTTACTAGTAAGACTTGTGCAGCTTCGTACAGCATATTCCTACATTCTACTGGTCCCATTTTTGATATACTTCCATGCCTATCAATCTCTCCAGAAGCGTATTGTCTTGGGCTCAACCCCATATAGGCTCCAACTGTATAAGATGTTTCAAACCTATACGGATCATCTATTGCAGCTTTATATGTCATTGCTACTATAATACCAACTCCTGGTACAGTAGTTAATAATTTACAATCCTCGTCTTTTTTGCCTTGCTCTGAAAGTATTTTATCAAGCTTTCCTATTGATTCTTCTATTGTTTCTAAGCTATGTACTAATGCTTCAATTGAATTCTTGCTAATTTCATCTAGCTCATTAATTATTTCCTGCACTTTTAAAGCGAAACTTGCAGATCTGGAACGCTGATCAACTTTTATCCCGTGTATTTTCAATAACCCTCTTATTGTTCCCTCAATTTTCTTTCTGCTACATATTAATTGTCTTCTGCTCCCAAGCACCACTTTAATCTGGCAAGCTTCGTCTGATTTTACTAATACCTCTTTAAATAGCCCAGCTCTCATCATCTGTGCTATACCTCTTGCATCATTTTTATCATTCTTATTGATTCTTGCAGATAATGCTGCTGCCATATGCCTTGCATCCACACAAGTTACTGGTAATCCAAAATTTCTCAGCTCTTTGCACATTGATATTGATAGTTGTCCACTTTCTATTCCTATGGATTCGTATCCTTTGCTTTGGTCAAGCAGGTACTTAGCTATTGCGTCACTTTTGCTTGCAACAACTTCTTCTTTAACAATTTTTCCTTTCTCATCAACGATACTAATAAAAGTTTCTTTGAGTGAGACATCTAATCCGCTATAATACTTCATGAGACTGCTCCTACTGTAAAAGTTTAAATTATCTTTGAAGAACCAATTCATTGAATTTGTTACTTCGTGCTAAAATAATGGAGTATGTCTCTCCACCATTCAATAGCAATTACAGTATGTAAACCTAATTTGGGTTAGCTATAGAAAGCAAAACAGACACAAATCAGGAAAATAAAAAAAATTATAGATTTTCTATTTTTATTAGAAAAATAATTAATTTTTAAATATTTTATATTGATTTTATCATCAAAGTTCATATAATATTAATATATTAACTTTGATGGTGGTAAAGAAATGCATGGTAGTATAAGCGACGAAGTGGTGAAAAATTTAAACAAGTTAATTAACTCTGACCAAACAAATAAATTTAGAAAAGCATTTAATAACCTTAGCACTAACCATAAAAATCAATATATAAAGCATGTTAAAGCAAAGCCTCAAGGCTCTTCAGCTATGTCCGGCATACTAAATGCTCTAGATAAGAAAGAAGCACTTTCTATCTTTAATCAGTTACCTCAAAAGTTTGCTTTCAATACACTCGATTGTATTATTCCCAGATATACTTTATTTAAAACTCTATTTAATCAACTGAATCCTCAGCAAAAAGAAGATTATAGAGTACATTTGAAGAAAAAAACAACAGGCAAAGCTAAGCTTGTCTTAAAGAATTTTTACTTAAGCAATGATGATTTGCCAGCAGCAGATTTCTCTCCTATAACTCCTGCATTCGAGGAAACAGTTGTTGAACATACATTTGATACTAGACTAGAACTTTCTTCTGACAAAGAGGATCAATTATGTAGCCAAATAGTACCTCCATTTGAGGGTTTTGCTGAATTCCATAATCAATTCCGCAATATAGTACTAGAAAATTCGACAACTAGTAGTAGTTTTACGTCGAACGAGAATATATCAGATAGCCTAGAAGGTGAGCAATTATCCCCAGAGTCTTATTATAACTATTTGATAAATGGAGTAACTAGTCTGCAATCCTCAATTGTGGATGATTTGCCAGAGTTAAATTTATCTCCTATAACTCCTGCATTCGAGGAAACAGTTGTTGAACATACATTTGATAGTAGACCAGACTTTTCTTATGAAAATGAACCGTTAGTACACAAAAGAAAGAGAGATGATCTGAATGAATTTTCAGAGCTAAGTTTAGAAAATTTTCTTCCAAGTTTTGCTACATTAGAACAAATAGTTGCTGAATGTGAGTTTGATAATGGAATAGACAAAATATCTACAGTGGAGCCACCAGCAAAGCGCCAGTGCATATCAGTAATTCCATTTCCTGGTTTTGCTGAATTCCATAATCAATTCAGCAATATAGTAAAGGAAGATTCAACAGTTAATGATAGTTCAGTGCCAGAAGAACATACTAGCCTGGAAGATGAGCTAACTTTCCTAGACTCTCAAATAAATGGCGGAGAGCCATTAACTAGTCTGCAATCCTCAAATGTGAATCCATTGCCAGAGTTCAGTTTCTCTCTAAGCTCTGTTACGCTAGATGAGATGGTTAAGAGATATGGCTTTAATCACAATGACCACGCTCTAAGTGATTTAGAAGAGGTATATGTAGAGCAACCAGCAAAGTTCCATACATATTACCACAATTAACTAGGGACAAAAAAAGGTGGTAGTTTAACCTACCATCTCCTCTGGTTTCACTATCCTTTCAAACTCCTCCTCAGTGAGCAGTTGAAGTTTTGCTGCTGCTTCTTTTAGAGTGATATTTTCTTTATAAGCAAGCTTCGCTATTTTTGCTGCATTGTCATATCCTATATGCGTATTTAATATAGTAACTAGCATTAACGACTGATTTAGTAAATCCTTTATTCTTTCTTCGTTTGCTTTAATATCAACTACGCATTTCTCTGCAAAATTTAAACTTGCATCAGCTAAAAGTCTTATAGACTGCAAAACATTGTAAATTATCACCGGCTTAAACACGTTCAATTCAAAGTGACCATTTGAGCCACCAATTGTCACGGCAACATGATTTCCCATAACCTGAGCACATACCATAGTCACTGCTTCGCATTGAGTTGGATTCACCTTACCCGGCATGATTGAAGAGCCAGGCTCATTTTCTGGTAACATTATTTCTCCAATTCCACATCTTGGACCAGAACCAAGTAACCTTATATCATTTGCAATTTTCATCAAGCTTACTGCTACTGTATTGAGTGCTCCACTGAGCTCAACTAAAGCATCATTTGCTGCTAGTGCTTCAAACTTATTTTTTGCTGAAATAAATGGAAAATTAGTGATTTTTGCCACTTCTTTAGCAAAATCCTCAGCAAAACCCTTTTTAGTATTGATTCCCGTGCCAACTGCAGTGCCACCTTGTGCAAGTTCATATACATTGCTTAGAGTTGACTTTACTCTCTCTATTCCCTTTTTAATCTGAACTGCATAGCCAGAAAATTCCTGCCCAAGTGTTAGAGGAGTTGCATCTTGCAGATGAGTACGCCCTACTTTTATTATATCTTTAAATTCATGAACCTTATTATTTAGCGCTTTATATAATTCTTCAAGATTGGGAATAAGCAAGCGGTCTATTTGTTCTGCTACTGCTATATGCATTGCTGTTGGAAAAGTGTCATTTGATGACTGACCACAGTTTACATGATCATTTGGATGCACTGGAGATTTACTACCTAAATCACCGCCCAAAATTTCTATTGCACGATTGCTGATCACTTCATTCACATTCATATTGGTCTGCGTCCCAGACCCGGTTTGCCAAACAACAAGTGGAAATTGATTATTAAATTTACCGTCTATTATTTCCTTTGCAGCTGAGCAGATTGCATCCCCTACTCTATTATCTATGCTACCCTGTTTCATGTTAACACGTGCTGCTGCAAGTTTTACTATTGCTAGCGCTTTAATCAGGGGCTCTGGCATTTTCTCTGTACCAATTTTGAAATTTTCCAAAGAACGCTGAGTCTGCGCTCCCCAGTAATGTTCACTTGGTACTTTTACTTCTCCTAAGCTATCTGATTCTATTCTAACTTTTTTATCCATATTTCCTCATTCTAGTGTTTGACATTACCTACATATATGATTAGTTAAATCAAATTGTATTTCAGTGTCAAGTTGAGACATTTTTAGTGAAGACCTTAGAAAACTTTCAAGCCATATCTTTTGCTTCTATTATTTTTTTATTGTTATTAAGGCAATCATGCAACCTTAAGCAATAAACCTACTTTCACTCTCTATAAGGCTATTCTACCTAGAGCTTGAATAGTGAAAATATCTTTAAGCGCAGAAGCTATACCTGTGTTTGCTTTCTCTTTTTTTACTTCTACAACTGTATAACCAAAAATTGCACCTAACGCTAGACTAATGGTAGCTGATGCTGCACAAACTGCAATCGCTGCTCCCGCAGAACATGATATTGTCATACCTGCAACATAACCTATTGCACCACTCACGCCAATGCAGACGTATTTCTTCCGCAGTTCTTTTTGTATGTAACCTTTCAGATATTCTTTTACATCTAAATGCCCGTTTCTAGTAGCATAATTCAGAGCAGTGTTTTCATAGCCATCTTTCACATTAACATTTGCTTTTGCTGTTTCTATCAGGTACTGTACTACCTCTAAATAGCCACTTCCAGCAGCCCACATTAGAGCAGTTCTTCCATAGTGATCTGTTGAATTAATATCTTCTTTCTGTTTTTCTATCAGGTATCTTACTGTTTCTAATTGACCATTTTTGGCAGCTGAAAATAATCCTGCATGATTGTTAATCATTTGTGCAAATGATAATGTTTTTAGTTTAGGGGGTTGTAATTCTTGAGTATTAAAGTTTAATTGTGCTGGAACAATTTCTACTTCAAGCTCTACATGTTCTCTTGTGAAACGATCAAGTAGGCTTCTTACCTGATCAATTGTTTGAATTCTTACCTTATAATACCGCAATAAAGAATTGATTATTTCCCTGTTGTTAAGAAAAAATATCACTAATTCTATTTTACCTGTTAAATCTTTAGCATAGATTGAGTATTCTATATTTAATCTATCTTGTGAAATATTTTGTATTGTCTCACTCTCTGTCCAAATTCTTACCTGTTCATTAATTCTCTTACTTACAAGAAAATTATATAATTCACTATCTTCTTCTTTCATTTTATTGAGCTCATCCTTACAGTCATACCAATAAGATGACAACTCTGGTATACAAGTAGGAAGAGGCAAGCGAGGTATTGACATATCAAGATTAGCTATTAAATGATATCTAGTTAGAAGCTTTGCTACCTCCGTATGGCCATTTACAATAACATATGTTAGGGCAGGGA
Source organism: Wolbachia endosymbiont (group B) of Germaria angustata (assembly GCF_964026725.1). Taxonomy (NCBI): domain Bacteria; kingdom Pseudomonadati; phylum Pseudomonadota; class Alphaproteobacteria; order Rickettsiales; family Anaplasmataceae; genus Wolbachia; species Wolbachia endosymbiont (group B) of Germaria angustata. The sequence goes on along the minus strand of NZ_OZ034691.1, from coordinate 566,712 downwards.
ATTGACCTTTACGTTTCACATTTAAATCAGCTCCATTTGCTATTAGAAGTTGTACTACCTCAAGATGACCATGGGCAGCAGCATGAATTAGAGCAGTTATGTTTCCCGGAGATTCTACATTAACATTTGCTCCCTCTTCTATCAAGTATTGTACTATCTCTAATTGACCATTTCTGGAAGCCCACATTAGAGCAGTTCTCCCATAATCATCATCTATTGTATTAATAATTGCTCCACCCTGTATGGCTTGCTGAACAAAACATAGCTCACCTTCTTTAGCAGCATCAATTAGCTGCGCATTTAGCTGTTTTTGTGATGGCATATACCCCTCCTAAAAATATACAATTTAAAGCTATTTTAGCCACTATTCAAGTTTTAATGGCTAAAATTGATTGAATCACTTTTTAGTGTTTTTTTTATGGTTATTTGAGTCTAGCAAAGATGAGTCTATATCACAATCTAGTAATTCTCCTACTGCACTTAGTAAACCAGCTGTACAACCAGCTATTTTGATCTGGATGAGAGGAGATATAATTTATAACCACTCCCCTATCCTTTCTAGTTGTTTGTAGCTGTTAAATCTCAGGAATTTATCAAAATAAGGAGAGGCAATAAAGGGAGTAGTATCTCTTAAATAATTAGATAAGAAATCTGGTAGAATATTCTGAAATTCATGCATTTTTTGTCTATAATCTTTCAAAGCAATAACCTTTATTTTATCATAATCAAGTTTCCAATAAGCAAGCTCCGAGACTTCTTTTTTTGTTGTGTATTCCACTGCTAAAGCTTGTAAAATTAATTGCGGGAAAAATCCTGACATAACTTCCTCATTGGAAGGTGGTGAACCAAGTTTATAGTCTATAATTGCTACTTGCCCACCTGGTAGATACTCAACTCTATCACATCTTGCTGTCAATAAAATTTCTTCTGTCATTCGAGTATCTGACCAGCTCTTATTACACAATTGTCTGGTGTGTTCATTTGCAATCAAATTTTCTGGATCCAAGTAGTCAAGCACTGGGATGACACCCTTATTCTTAGTGGAAGTTGTACAGCATCCGCGCAGTTGTGTGTCACGCGCTGGAATATGAAATATCGGATAGGAAAAGCTCTTCTCCAACTCAACTTGATTGTTTCTAGTCCTATCAAACTCAACAAAAGATTGAATTATCCTCTGTAACCTTACCCACCACATATTTGAAAAATTAAACTGACTAGTTGAGAACACTTCTCGTGCAATACTCATTGGTGACTTTTTGTTGCGTAAATATCTTGCAAGAATGTTATGTACCATAGTGCCGAATTCCAATATCGATGGCTTAAAATTTAAGTCTTTCAACTTTCTAAGGTTCAGTATGTATTCAACATAAAATGAATAAGGGTTACGAATCAGTTTTTCTACCGCACTGCAAGACATCACTTGCATTTTTTCTTCTCTGACTTTGGCTTGAGGTTTTGGCATAGGCTGAGTACATGGAACAATACACTCAGGTGTATTTAATATTCTTAGCCAATCGCGGTAAGGATATTTTGGTTCTTGTAACAGAACTTCCAAATGGCGCAATAGAATTGATTTTCTATCACTCACTAGCCTCGTAATATAAACCTTGCCGGCACCAAATAAATTGCGCAAAGTATACAAAAAGTACCCTTGCTCTTCTTGCACAGAAGGAAGGTTAAATTTTTCTCTATTCAGTGCACTCAAAAACGGATTCTGAAAATTTGGTATATCATTAAATCCAGCAAGTATTACAACTTTATTTTGATATAAGCTAAATTTATCAAAGTTATTTTCTGGAGAAAAAAACTTCCTTTTTAAAAATAATATCAGGATTTGACTGTATAACTCTAAGGAACACTCAATTGCTATACCGTCACATGCATTTAAGAAATCGCGAGTAAAATTACCTATTTCACCATTTAGCTCTAGAAAATTCACATTAGAAAGCACATTAACACACTGTAAATGAGCTGCTACTATAGCAGAAATAGGATGATTTATAAGATTAAGTAACAGATTAAATATAGTTTCCAATCTACTGATAATAATTAATATATCTTCTTTATATCTTAGCTTTTTACATGTACTAATAGCGTTGATAATATCCTTAAGACCATTTATATCAAAGCTACGCAATACTTCTATCTCAAACTCAGATAAAATACGAGTGTACTCTTCTTGAGCGTAACCAAAAGTCACTAGCCTATGTTTAAGAAGAGAAAGCAATGCCACACCGTTCCATTTTGAGTTCAAAATCTCAATACTATAAAGCAGAAGCGTCACATAAGAATAGTTTTCCGATATGGGGCACGCCATACGAACTGCAAGTAATTTATCAAAAACAAACAAAGAAACGTTTTCATAACCTTCATTCTCTATAATTAGTGACGTCACCTGTGCTTCTTCCTCTCTGGAATTACAAGTGATGACTTCAATATTGTCAATATATCCATTACTAACTTTACTTAGATCGGCAGTTGTATCAAAGACATAATCTAGTTCAGGACTGCCTGTCATCCCAGCCCTCTGATTTTTAGTGTACGAACATTGTAATTTGCAGGTAATTTGAGTAGTAGATGATGTCATTCTAGTGCTTGACACTGGAATCCAGTTTCTATTGTACAGCCACCTGGTGCACTCATTTAAAGTTAAGTTTTCTGGATCCGAGCGTCTGGGCACTGGAGAACACACTTCTGGCAGAAAACTTACATCCTCTCTGCCTATACTTAAATAATCGAGCAGATCTTTCAGGCAATATTGATAATGTTTTTTATCAAGTGATTGCCAATCTTTCTCTTTAATTTTCAAATTCAGATTAGGTAAAATTATCTTTCCAAATTGCAGGTCGTATACAGCTTTAATCAACGACTTATAAATCTCCTCCTTCCCAATTCCAATAAAGATCATATGCTGATCTTTCTTCAGGGAGGCTATCATATTGTTTATGTAGTCACTCTTATGCTTTAGTATATCTACTACTCCTAAATTTTTTAAAGTGTTACTCCAAGTCTTGATAAGTAAGTTTATGAAATTCTCCATTTTCTTCGAATGCTCATCAAGCTGATAACAATCCGCTATTTGGGTATATTGAAGTAATGACGGCAAACTGTAAACTAGATCGATTGGAAAACTATCATTGTGTTTTTTATTCCACTCCAATATAAATTGAATGAGTAGCAGCGTTCTCTTTGTCGGGTTAATAACTTTAACTCTATCAAGATTTAATATTAAATCTTCTTCATCAATGTTTTCTAGTGAAACTATCTCTGGCAAAATTATAGTTCTGTAATTCTTGAATGCACTCAGCAATGCTATCACATCCCTCTTGCAGGGAAGTATGATCTTTATCTCGGGAATTTTTTCTCTTTCATATTCAGAAAATATGTGCTGAACCAGCACATCAAAAAGGGACTCATTCACATTAACAGTAAAAACTCTTCCCACTAACAGTAACAATTAATACAACACTTTTATTGTATAGAAATTATTTAAAATATAAATGTGCTCGCAGTTTCTTATGCTATGATATATTAAAGTCTTTCACAATATTACATGGCAAACATCAGAATAGAAGTTTTTAATAAATGTGAACAAGTTGGCCGCAGAAGGGTAGTTAATGTTTACTTGATTTACATAAGCAAAGAATTACCATCAAAATTACATGAAGAAATTTGTGGGCTATTTTATAATAAAGTCATACAAGACTGCCGTTATTATTCCTACAATGAAAACCTTAAAGAAGTTCAATATAACTTCATAGAATCACAAGCAAAGTGGGGCTTGGAGATAAGCTTTTTACCTGGCATGACCGATAACGTAGGAAACACGGCAAAACAAATTGTTAGAGAATATCTAATGAGCAAAGGCCACATTGATGAAAGTGTTTCTATCAAGGCAAGAAGTTCAAAATTGATTCTAAGTCAAGGGAACTTGCCAACTAAAGATGATATAAAACAAGAATTCAACCCTATCACTGAATATTGCACACTTATCTGTAAGAACTATAGCTGGAAATATTATGGTAAATCCAATATCACACCTGGTGTCATTACATCGCATGACCAGGAAAAAAAAGAATGGATCCCAGTGTCAAGCACTGGGATGACGCCAGGTAATAATGGAGCAAAATCTGTCAAACTCAATGTGAGTGACCAAGAGCTTGAAAAAATCAGCAGAAATGGAATCGATGGTAATGGCACTTTAGGGCTCTCGCTGGCAGCAATGAAAGCTATAAAGGATTACTTTAAAAAACTCGGTAGAAATCCATATGATATTGAACTTGAGTCTCTGGCACAAACTTGGTCTGAACATTGTAAACACAATATTTTTTGCTCCCCTATTGATGAAATAAAAGACGGTCTATATGCTCATTATATTAAGCGTGCAACGCGTGAGATAAATTCTAACATATGCGTGTCAGTTTTCTCCGACAACGCAGGAGGAATAATTTTTGATGACGATTACTTGATTGTAGATAAAGTTGAAACTCACAATAGTCCTTCAGCTCTCGATCCGTTCGGTGGAGCAATGACTGGAGTGCTTGGAGTTAACCGAGATATAGTCGGTTTTGGCAAAGGTGCAGAACCTATCATGAATACTTATTACTTTTGCTTTGCCAAAGAATCAAAAGGTAAACTTTATAGAGATAAAGAGCGTACTGATAAAATCTTACCACCAAAATATATAATGAAAGAAGTGATTCACGGTGTTAATGTTGCTGGTAATTGCTCCGGTATTCCAACGCAACTTGGATCAGTATACTTTGACGATAGATTCTGTGGAAAGCCATTAGTTTTTGTTGGAAGCATCGGAATTATTCCACGGAATATAAATAATGCACCTTCACACATAAAAGAACCCAAAAACGGTGATAAAATTGTAATTATTGGTGGAAGAGTTGGAAGGGACGGAATTCACGGTGCAACTTTTTCTTCAGAGGCATTGTCGGGAAACAGTCCTTCAACAATTGTGCAAATTGGTGACCCTATAACACAAAAAAAATTATCCAACGCCGTCGTAGAAGCAAGAGATCTTGGTCTTTATAATGCAATAACGGATAATGGAGCAGGAGGTCTATCATCGTCCATTGGTGAAATGGGAAAAGACGGATTTGAAGTTGATTTGAGCAAGGTTCTCCTTAAAAACGATGGTATGGCTCCGTGGGAAATATGGATATCAGAATCACAAGAGAGAATGACCTTAGCAGTGCCAGAAGAAAATCTTCCTGCGTTTAAGCAAATCATGAAAACACATGATGTGGAGGTCTGTGTAATTGGAGAATTCAACAAAAGTGGCAAAGCCGTTGTTAAATGTCCCCCAGGAGAAGTAATAATGGACATCGAAACTGAATTTCTGCATGACAGTAATCCTAAAGTGCATTTACAGACAAGGCCGTGGTCTAAGGAGTCTGCTGTATCTTTTTCTGCCATCCCAGCGCTTTACACTGGGATCCAGCAGGTAAAGCCTGCAAACATTTTACGCCAAAACTCATCTAATGGTGGAATTGAATGTGAAATGGATTCCAGTATCAGCTACTTGCATAACACCTTTGAACTAAAAGAAATGCTAAGCAGACCAAACATACGCAGCAAAGAGTTTATAGTGGTGCAATATGACCATGAGGTTCAAGGATCGTCAATACTGAAACCACTGCAAGGCAAGGGAAGAGTGTGCAGCGAAGCTGTTGTCTCGAGGCCAGTCCTTTCTTCAAACAAAGGTGTTGTAAAATCGCAGGGATTTGGCTCAAGTTATGGAGAAATTGACACTTATCACATGGCAGCATGTGCGATTGACACTGCCATACGCAACTACGTAGCTGCAGGAGGAAATATAAATCATCTAGCGTTACTCGACAATTTTTGCTGGTGCGATGCTTATAATCCAGAAAGGTTGTGGCAACTAAAGAGAGCTGCAGAGGCTTGTTACAACTTTGCAACTGCATTTAAAACACCATTCATATCCGGAAAAGACAGTATGTTCAATGACTTCAAGGGATATGACGAAAATGGCGAGAAAGTGATAATCTCTGCACCACCTTCATTACTCATCTCAGCAATTGGAATTATAGAAAATATTGAAAATGCGGTATCGCTTGATGTGAAAATACCAGGGGACTTGATATATGTGCTTGGTACAACCCACGATGAGCTTGGTAGATCTGAATATCAGTTATATAGTGGAATAGATAATAACAACGTGCCAAAAGTTAATGCAAAGAGCGCTAGGAAGTTGTATGAACGTTACAACCAGGCAATAAAAGATGGCATAATTGTCTCTGCAATTGCACCAAACTTAGGGGGCTTAATTATTGCTCTGGCAAAATCGCTAATTGCAGGAGACCTTGGTGCTGAAATTGATCTTTCACTAGTACCAATAGGAAAAACACAAAATACAGACATAATAAACAAGATAATAATGTTTTCTGAATCGCAAAGTAGAATATTAGTAACCATTGCCCCGCAAAATCAGCGGAAGTTTGAAGAATTGTTTAAAGGTATAGTTTTTTCATGTATTGGAAAAGTGACAGAGGAGAAAGCTCTCAATATAAAGGATATTATAAGAATAGATTTGAAAGACTTAGGTACTAGTTTAAATAACTTTTGATTACGCTAGACAAATTTTTCATTATGTGTAATGTCTGATTAAAATAAATGCATGTTATTAAATTTGGGTAGGTGATTATGTCCATTTTATCAATACTCTTGCTTATCAGTCTTTCTTTACTTAACACTTCAAATAAATTAATGATATGTGCTACCTTATTTGTAGGAGCTACTTTAGTTGTAAACTCAATGGTTGAGTTTCATGGTAGAAGCAAAGCTACTTACAGCTTAATAGTGTGTACGGTGATATGCTGTCTTTTTAAATTGCAAAATTTTAGTTTGGTAATATTGGTTTCATATACTGCAATTCTAGTCTCTCTTCTCTCAAGCATAGTTATTTTAAAAAAATTAAAGTCCAAATTGAATTTTCATATGGCAAATTTCATCACTTTAATTATAGCATCAGTCATTGATAGTACGATTGTTTGTGTTGGACTACTATACAAAATTTCTGCAGGTAAATGCTTATCAAGATATATTAAAGATTTAATTTTCAAGTTTTCCTATGCATCGATATTGAGTATCTGCTTGTTTGTAGGAATGTATTTATTCTCCTTGGCAAGCAAGAAGTATTTTAAGGTTTCTGCATAACCCGTCTTCTGATATAGCCAAAATAGTTTAGATTTAACTATAACCGTCATTCCGCTATTTGTTAGCAGCTTGGTAGTATAATGTGAAAAGCTCTTATTCGGATAGCGGTTCTAAAATCAAAGTAATTGGAAACTGTTAACTTAAGTTATCCTTTAAGAGAGCTAGTACAATTTCTTACAGGTTTCATACATGATAAGAGTTTTATTTTTAGCTAAACCAATTGAAATAAGCTATAAAATCTGTTAAAGTCAACTTTGTGCAAGCACCCTTAGCTCAGTTGGATTAGAGCATTTGACTACGGATCAAAAGGTCGGGCGTTCAAGTCGCTCAGGGTGCACCATATTTTATAGGAAATAGAGGTCATGCTTGAAATTCATATGTGTAATACCTATCTTTAAAGGTAAAATACTGAGCTATTATATATGAACAAAAAAGACTATTATGATCTGCTAGAAGTGAGCAGAAATGCTAGTACTGACGAGATAAAAAAAGCATATAAAAAACTAGCATTAAAATATCATCCTGACAGAAATCCTGGTAATAAGGAAGCAGAGGAAAAATTTAAAGAAGTAACAGCTGCATATGAAGTTCTATCTGACTCTGAAAAAAGAGCAGGTTATGATCGTTATGGTCACGATGGTGCTTCCGGTGGATTTGATTTCAGCCAAGCTGGAGGGGATTTTAGCGATATATTTAACGATTTTTTTGGTGGAGGATTCGGCGGCAGTACAAGTAGGTCAAGAACAAAAAGAAGTACAACAGGAGTATCTGGATCAGATCTGCGCTACGATCTTAAAATTACCTTAGAAGATGCATTTAAAGGAATACAAGCACCTATACATTATGTGACAAATATAAAATGTAATACATGCCAAGGCACAGGTAGCGAAGGAGTAATCAAACCAGTTCAGTGCAACACATGCCAGGGAAGCGGTAGAATTAGAACTCAACAGGGCTTTTTTACCATTGAAAGAACGTGTACTACATGCTATGGGGAAGGAGAAATAATACAAAATAAATGTAAGAAATGCGGTGGAAGTGGGCGTAAAAGAGATGAAGTAAATATCTCCGTTTCAATTCCAAAAGGCATAGAAGAAGGAGCTAAGGTAAGGGTCAGTGGTAAAGGAGAAGCTGGAGCAAGAGGTGGAAAAAGCGGAGATTTATACGTATGTGTGAAAATAGCTACTCATCAGATCTTCACTCGCAATAGAGCAGATTTACACTGTAAAGTGCCTATAAGAATGACACTAGCAGTACTTGGTGGTGAAATCGATATTCAATCAATTGATGGAGCTAAAATAAAAGTAAAGGTCCCTGAAGGCACTCAAACTGGTACCAAACTACGTTGTAGGGAAAAGGGTATGCCATATATGAACTCACATGCTCGTGGTGATTTATACGTACAGGTAATAGTTGAGACTTTAAATCCAAAGAATTTAACCCAAAAGCAGATTGAGCTATTAAAAGCGCTTGAGGAAGAGGAACATGAAAGTGTAGAGCAGAAATCTGAAGGATTCTTTGGAAAAGTAAAAAAAAAATGAGAAATTTGCTAAATGATATAAAGAGGTAGCTGTCTACACTTAATTCTTTTTACCAATTTGAAAGCCTTCTCTTTTAGTGAAAAGATTTTTTAAGTTATGCAAAAGTGATAAATTCCTTTATTTAAGGTCGAAGTTTTGCTATTCTCACATTTTAATAATTTAAAATTAATGAACATAAACAAAAATGAGTTTTTATTTCTTCCTCTTGGAGGAGTAGGAAGAATTGGGATGAACGTTAGCCTATATCATTATCAAGGCAAGTGGATTATGATCGACCTTGGTATCGGTTTTGCAGATGAAACTATGCCAGGTGTTGAGCTACTCATTGCTGATGTAGATTTTATTGCTCAAAGAAAAAAAGATTTGCTTGGAATAATAATTACACATGCACATGAAGATCACTGTGGTGCAGTGCCTCATCTGTGGGAAGATTTGCAATGTCCCATATATACAACAAAGTTTACAGTTAATTTTCTCAAGGAGAAACTAAAGGAGTTTCGATTGGAAGGTGTGGTACCTGTGAAAGAGGTAGACATAAATGGCAGCATAAATTTGGGTCCTTTTACCGTTGAGTTTATAAATGTAACTCACTCAATTCCTGAGGCAAATTCAATATTAATTAGCACTAAAGCAGGTAGTGCACTTCATACTGGGGACTGGAAATTTGATCCAAAACCTGTTGTTGGATTAATTTCTAATATAGAGCGTTTAAAAGAAATTGGCGATAAAGGTGATCTACTTGCAGCAATTTGTGATTCAACAAACATACTGAGCAAACACGACCCTGAATCAGAAAGTGAAATTTATGATAATATTTACAATATAATAAAGCGGTCTAAAAAATTGGTTGCTGTCTCGCTATTTGCCTCGAATGTGGCGCGAATTGAAACAATAAGCCAAGCTGCAAAAGCACTAAATAGAAAAGTGGTTTTACTTGGCAGATCTTTATGGAGAATAGTGAAAGTTGCTCAGGATAGTGGTTATTTAACTGATTCTCCTGAGTTTCTAGAAGCAAAGGAGGCAGTAAATTTTCCAAGGGAAAAGCTGGTGCTACTTTGCACAGGTTGTCAAGGTGAGCCACTGGCAGCTACCGCAAGACTTGCCGCTAAGAGTCATCAAGCATTTAAAATGCAGCAAGGTGATACCATGATCTTTTCATCAAAAATCATTCCTGGCAATGAAACTCGTGCACATAACATGCTCAATGCCTTTATTGAGATGGGAGTGGAAGTTATTACTGAAAAAACAGAGAATGTTCATGCTTCCGGACATCCAGTAAAAGCAGAGCTAAGGGAAATGTATTCTTTGATAAAACCTAAGATGTCTATTCCGGTTCATGGTGAGTATATTCATACGGATGCACATGTAAAGTTTGCTAAAGAGTGCGGTGTGAAAAAAGCAATAATGATTGCACCAGGTGATATTGTTAATTTGGAAAATGGGGAAAAAGTTAGCTCTATTGATGTCGACTACTTTGGTATTGATGGTATGTTACTCCGTCATCCAGAATGCAGCGTTATAAAAATGCGTGAGAGAATGAGAGATGCCGGAGCTATCGTAGTGACAGCAGTTGTAAACAAGAAAAATAAACTGCTTGCTAAGCCAAAAGTATTTGCACCTGGTGTTTTCGAAGCGCAAAAAGATGCAGCCATTATGCAAAAGATCATAAAGAAGGTTGAGTCAGCATTTGACTCACAGCCGATAAAAAAAATAAGAAATAAAATTGAGAGCTCAATATTTAGTATCTTAAAAGAATATTTACTAAAAAGACCTATAATTGAAGTCCAGATAGAACAGGTATAGAAATACACCTTTTTTTATTAACCATTATTTGAGTAAGAAGTTAACAATGTATTCTTTGATGTTATTTCAGCATGCAATACTGGAATCCGTAAAAAAAAATCAGTGTCAGATCACACAACTATACAAACATTGTGATTTGAATCTACCAGAAGGGTGCCATCTCAACGCCCATGCAAACATTGTAGTTTTAGAGCAATCTCCACCAGTAGGGTGTCATCCCAGTGCTCTGAAACTGGAATCCAGTTTTTCATGCAACCTTGTCAAAGACGTTTATTTTAGAATAAAACAGCTACTTTTATGCTTGCCACCTCAGTGCACTTACTTGCAGTCAAATTTCTGGATTCCAGTGTCAAGTACTGCAGAAATTGATTTACTCTACTGTCATGCAGTTTAACTTCAAAAGTAAGCTATTTGCTGAGATGACAGGAGGTAATGCAAGAAATCTAATGAAGCTATTCGTTCAACTGGTGTTATTTATTTCGTTATTTATTCCTTATTCCACAAAAGCTGTTTTATATGTTGATATAAAAAAAAGCAATATTGGTAATATTGATCTTGTTGTATCTAAATGTGCATGCAAGACAGAAGTGGAAAGTGAGCTAAGTGAAAGCATCACAAAAGTAATTGAAACAAATCTATCTAATTGTGGCTTATTTAATGTGAAACGTGACGCGAAAGTTGAGTCTTGGAAAAGCGATACTGTAGTCACAGTAAGTTTAAGTGAAGTATCAAACAGAAATTTAGAGCTATCTTTTCGTTTATCTGACAGCTTTACAAACAGAGAATTGCTTACTCAGTCGGTTGTTTTTCTAGCAAAAGACTGGAGGAAAATTAGTCATCTTGTTTCAGATTTGATACATGATAGATTGATTGGTGAGAAAGGGCATTTCAATACAAAAATTACATATATCGCTGAAGAAAAAGATAGCAATTACAAATCCGTCCGTAAAATTGCTGTGATGAATCAAGATGGAAGTAATATAAAGTACTTAACAAATGGTGAGAAATTTGTGTCAACACCAAGATTTTCACCAAATGGAAAGGGTATTGTTTATATCTCATACACAAATGGTAAAAGTTATATAATATTAAAAAATTTAAAAGATAACACTGAATCAATAATCAGCGCATTTGAAGGAGTTATTTCTGCACCAAGATTTTCTCCTGATGGTAAATCTCTTTTTATTTCCCACTCATTGAGTGGTGAAACAAATATATTATCTCTAGACTTAAGCAGTAAACGAACAAAAAAAATTACTAAAGGTTCAGCTATAAGTACTTCTCCCTCTTTGTCTCCAGATCAAAAGTACATGGTTTTTAGTTCTGATATAAGTGGAAGTCAGCAACTATATATAATAGATTTCACTAAAAAAAGCAAAAAACCCAAGAGAATTAGTTTTGGAAATGGAAGATATGCTACACCTGTTTGGTCGCCAAAAGGAGATCTGATAGCTTTTACAAAAATTCAGTCAGGAAAATTTTACATAGGAGTTATGAAGCCAGATGGCAAAGAAGAGCGCTTGCTTTCAGAGGGACATAAAATTGAATCTCCGGCATGGCTACCAAATGGCAGAGAAATTATCTTCACTAACGCAGAATCACCAAGCAACTCTAAATTATATTTAGTAGATTTAGTAAAGAAAAATCAAAAAATGGTTTTTACTCCAACGAATGCTTCTTTACCAGATTGGTCTTATTTTTGAAAGTAGATCTATAAAATCGTTATAAATCTTGCTTTATCTTAATCGTTTATAACCTTCGGTACTACGAAATACCCATGCTCCGATTTTGTATTGGATAATATTTCTTCTTTAATGTTTTGAGAATTTATAATATCATCGCGTACATGAATATCCTTATCTATAGTTCCATAACGCATAGGAGAAACACCTTCAGTATTAACTTTCAACAAAGTATCATGTATCCAATCCAGCATTGTCAGTTCTTTTGAGTAGTATTGAATCTCATCATCGGATAACTTAATCCTCACAAGCTGTGCAGTTTTAAGCATTTCTTCTTTAGTAATTGTTATTTTTCTCTTATTTGCAAATTCTATTAACGAAGTGATAACATCTTCTGTTGATCTAGCTGGCACTTTTACCTCCTTGCATAAAGCAAATTAAAATATTTGCAATTGAAACAACCTCTATCTTATCATTTTTTTCAAATTTGTGAAATACGGTGTCCATAATTACTAATTTATCCAGAGAAGAGGAAGAGATTTTCTCAACTGCATTTCCTGAAAGTATTCCATGTGTAATGCATGAAACTACAGACTTTGCTCCTCGGTTTTTTAAAGCAAGAGCTGCATTACATAATGTTCCGCCAGAGTCAACTATATCATCAACAATGACGCAATTTTTGTTTGCAACTTCTCCGATTACATTCATTACCTCAGATGTACCTGCTTTTTCTCTATATTTATCTACTACAACAATATCATTATCTAACTTGTATTTTTCCTCTAAAATCTTTGCAAAAGCACGAGCTCTTCCAATTGCTCCAACATCAGGCGCAACTATTGCCAAATTCTCCTTGTATATAGAGTTAACAAATACTTCAAAACAGCTTAAATTAGTAACTGATATATCAAAAAAACCTTCAATTTGACTTGAATGCAAATCAATAGCAGCAACGCTATTTGCACCTGCAGTTTGAATAAGATTTGCAACTAATTTAGCACTTAAAGCAGATTGCATATTATTGTTTTTAATAACCCTATCCTGCCTACTGTATCCGTAATAAGGAATAATAGCCGTTATTCTCTTGGCTCCTGACCTCTTTGCTGCATCAATTGTAAGCAGAAGCTCCATAAGGTTATCATTTACAGGGGAAGAAATAGATTGTACTACGTATACTTCTTGATCACGTAGATCATTTGCTACTTCTACATTTACCTCACCATCAGCAAATCTTGACACCTGAGTAGGAAATAGCTGAGCATTTAGCCCACTTGCTATTAAATCTCCTAATTGTTTACTAGCGCTACCTATTATTATCTTCATATATATCAATTAAGTTTTGAAAATTATACAGAAACCATGGAATGATTAAAACTTTATTCTTACCGTCAAGTAGCTCATAGAAAAGAAAAAGTTACTCGAAACATTTCACTAGCTTTCTTATCATAATAACGGTACTGGCTGAGTTCATTAAGTAATTTTATGGGCAGTGGAATGATAAAAAGCGTTTTCACAAACACATTTTACTACATAGTCAGCGCTAATATTAAAATGCTTATAAAGAGCTTCATAAGGTGCTGATTCTCCAAAATTTTTCATGCCAATAAATATACCGTTTGAACCTATATATTTATGCCAACCCACTTCACTTCCAGCTTCAATTGCAACTTTAATACTATCATTATTTAATATTACCCCTTTATATTCATCACTTTGCTCGTCAAAAAGCCTCCAACACGGCATAGAAATGACCCTTGTACCTACACCTTTTTCCTGTAATTTTTCTCTTGCCTCAACTGCAATTTCAACTTCAGATCCGGTAGCAAATATCGTCACTTCTAGCTTCCCTGAATATTCGCATAGTATATATGCACCAAATTTTGATAGGTTGACCAATTGGTCAGTATAAGAGTGCATGTAATTAATATTTTGCCTTGAAAGCGCAAATAGTGCAGGTGACTCTTTTTTTTCAAGTGCAATGCTAATGCACTCCAAAGTTTCAATTGCATCTGCTGGCCTAAAAACATACAGATTTGGTATAGCTCTCAGAGAAGCTAAATGCTCTATTGGCTGGTGAGTTGGACCATCTTCTCCTACTCCAATTGAGTCATGAGTCATTACATAGATAACCTGCTGTTTCATCAAGGCTGAAAGACGTATAGCAGGGCGGCAGTAGTCGGAAAATACTAAAAAAGTTCCACCATAAGGAATAATCCCACCATGAAGAGCCATACCATTCATACAAGCTGCCATAGCGTGCTCTCTCACTCCATAGTGTACATAAGAGCCACTATAATTATTACTATCTATTGCCTGCATGTGCTTATATTTAGTACAATTTGAACCGGTAAGATCAGCAGAGCCACCAATTAGTTCTGGCATAGACTTAGTTAATAGTTCCATTACTCTGCCGAAAGAAGATCGAGTAGCTTCGTTTGGCATTAGCTTACATATTTGTTTCTTCAGATCAGCCAAATCACTCTCGATATTATTCGGCAAACGTTTCTCAAGTCTTCTTTGTAGTTCTTTATTGATCAAGGATGTATAGTTTTGCTTTGCCCTCTTAACTGTTTCTATCCAAGCGTTTCTCACATCTTCTGGTACATGAAATGGTTCATAGTCCCAATTTAATTTTTCTCTCATCTGTTTTACATCTTCCTCTGTAAAGGCACCGCTATGAGCAGAAGATGTGCCAGCACGGCTCGAAAATTTTCCGATAATAGTTTTGCAACAGATTAGTGTAGGTTTATCAGACTTTTGCGCCTGCTCTATTGCAAGGGATATAGCATCAAAGTCATGCCCATCGATTTTGTCAACATTCCATCCATACGCTGAAAAACGCTTTTCTACATCATCAGAGCAAGAGAGGCTAGTAGAGCCGTCTATAGAGATGTCATTGTCGTCAAAAAGTGCTATCAGCTTATTTAATTTAAGATGCCCAGCAAGGGACGCTGCTTCATGGCTTATACCTTCCATAAGACAGCCATCTCCTAGCATTACGTAAGTGTAGTGGCTGATTTCAAACTGCTTTGCAAGAATCGATTCAGCAAGTGCCATGCCAACAGCAGTGGCAAATCCCTGACCAAGCGGGCCTGTTGTTGCTTCTATACCAGAAGTCAAGCCAAATTCTGGGTGACCTGGAGTTTTTGATGTAAGTTGCCTGAAGTTTTTTAGTTCATCTATACCAATGTAGCCTGTCAGATATAATATAGAGTATTGCAGCATCGAACCGTGACCATTTGATAGGATGAAACGATCTCTACTGATCCATTGAGAATCATCAGGGTTATGGTTTAGATATTTAGCAAATAATACAGTGGCAACATCTGCCATGCCAAGTGGCATACCTGGATGTCCAGAATTTGCTTTTTGTACTGCATCAATTGATAAAAAGCGGACAGCATTTGCCATGGATTTTAGTAGTAGATGATTCATGTATTAATAGGAAAACTTAAAAGTGAAGTATACTATATCATAGCGGCAAAAACAAGTTGACACTTAATGTTAAAATCATTAATAATTTATAGTTAGATTGTGAGAATTTTTGTATGACAACTGTTATCAATAGAAAGTATAGAATCAGTCGCAGGCTTGGTGTAAACTTATGGGGTAGAGCAAAAGATTCGGTCAATAAAAGAAAATACCCTCCAGGTCAGCATGGTATTCTTGGATTTAAGAAGTTATCTGACTTTGGTAAGCAGTTTGCTGCACATAAAAAATTTAAGTTCTACTATGCAATTTCAAGCAAACAGCTTAGACGTACATTTTTAGATGCCTACAAAAGAAAGGGTTATACGGCTGATAATTTTATTGGTGCCTTGGAATCAAGGTTAAGTTCTGTTTTATATCACTCTGGTTTTGTGCCAACAATTTACTCGGCAAAACAGCTTATATCTCATAAACATGTTACAGTTAATGATAAGGTGGTTAACATATCAAGTTATAGAGTGAAGCCTGGTGATATAGTAAAAATAAGGGAAAGAGCAGCAAAAATTCCTATATTAATAGAGGCTGAACAAAAACAAGAACGTAAGGCCCCAGATTATTTAGAGGCAGATAGCAAAGCACTTTCAGTGAAGTATTTGAGAGCGCCTCAATATTCCGAAGTCCCATATTCAGCAGACATGGAAGTCAATTTAGTAGTAGAATTTTACTCTAGATAAACAACATAAGGCCCGTGTGGCGGAATCGGTAGACGCAGCGGACTTAAAATCCGTGGGTTTTGCGACCTTGGGAGTTCAAGTCTCCCCATGGGCACCAGTTTAATTTATTAAAAAAGTATGAAATGGCTTGATATAGAAGATATTGCAGAAGCTCTAGAAGAGAAATTTCCAAATGAAGATATAATTAGTATTAGATTCACTGAACTTAAAAGAAAAGTCTTGGATTTAGAAGAGTTTGATGATGATGAAAAGTATTGTAATGAAAAAATATTAGAGGCCATTCAAGCAACTTGGATTGCAGAAAGATCTTAAAAAACAGATAGCTATAAGAAAATTACTGCATACAGTAAAAAGATAATCTTCTTGGAAATACTATACTTTACTCGAATTTTACTTAGCTTCATAATAATTTAACAAATTACAATTAAAAATGATTACAAGGTAGGAAACACAAAATTCTGGCAAATGCTAGATATACAAATACTGCTTTTTATGTGTGAGGCCGAGGGTCATGAAAACAATAAGTTAGTTTTTTGTATAAGAAAGTTGTAATATAATTTAATTTTAAGCACTGGAAAGATGTTTAAATATAGCGGGCCAAAGAAATTAAAATCTATAATAGAAAACTATGCATTAAAATGCATGAAAAATAAGATCAGCAAAAATGAAATACGTCTTATTTTAAACTGGAAAAGTATAGTTGGAGAGGAATTAGCAGAATGTACAAAACCACAAAAGATCTCATACGCACAAAACGTAAATTCTGGTGTTCTTCATCTGTTAGTAACAAATGGCAGTAAAGCATTGGAAATGCAGCATATGGTTTCTCTTGTAATAGAAAAAATTACAGTTTTTTTTGGCTATAAAGCAGTATACGGTATAAAAATCAAGCAAGGGAGTTGACTATTTTACTATATCAGGTTAACCTAGTTACATAGGATAAATTGGTATATTGAAGTGAGTAGAATTTGTGAGTTAACAAATAGAAAAAAGTCTTTTGGTAATAAGGTATCGCATTCAAATCGTAAAACAAAGCGTACCTTTCTCTTAAATTTACATAAAGTTACATTGACGAGTAATATATTAGACAAAAAGTTTAGCTTTCGTATAGCAACAAGAACTTTAAGAACTATAGACTATAAAGGTGATCTTGATGCTTTCTTGCTCAATACAAAAACAATTAAACTAAGCAAAGAAGCACAAAAGATAAAAAGAAGGTTAAAGAAAGTTTTAGCAAAACAAGAGGTAGAATTAGCTGTTTCAGATGCATAGTAAGCCTATATGGCTCAGAGCAAAAGCTCCAGCTGGTAAAATATTCAATGAAACCTTAAACACTGTTAAGCTACATAACTTACATACAGTATGCGAAGAAGCTGCGTGTCCAAATATTGGTGAATGTTGGAATAAACGTCATGCTACTGTGATGATTCTCGGTTCTGTTTGTACTCGTGCTTGTGCGTTTTGCAACGTTGCAACTGGCATTCCTGATAAGCTCGATCCTCATGAACCAGAAAATTTAGCAAAAGCAATAAAAAAGTTAAATTTAAAGCACGTTGTCATTACCTCTGTTGACCGTGACGATTTACCAGATGGTGGTGCAAATCAGTTTATAAGGTGTATAGAAGAAATTAGAAAGATAACTTCGGAAACAACAATAGAGATTCTTACTCCTGATTTTTTAAATAAGAAAGAAGCGTTTGAAGCAATAGCTATTGCATCACCTGATGTTTATAATCACAATATCGAAACAGTACCAAGGCTGTATGCAAAAATAAGACCAAGAGCTCGTTATTTTCATTCACTATATTTGCTAAAGATGGTGAAACAGATTAATCCTAAACTTTTTACGAAGTCAGGGCTTATGGTTGGTCTTGGAGAAACAAAAGAAGAAATCTTTCAGGTTATGGATGATTTACGTAGCGCCGAAGTTGACTTCATTACAATTGGTCAATATTTGCAACCAACTCCAAAGCATGTAAAGGTTGATAGACATGTTACCCCAGAAGAGTTTGAGCATTATAAATATATTGCTTATTCCAAAGGCTTTTTGGTAGTTGCATCAAGCCCATTAACGCGGTCATCGTACCACGCTGAAGAAGATTTTAACAGACTTTCTGCTGCTAAAACTTCAACCTAATTTAACCTATCTGTTCAAGGAAATGTGCACTCCCTTTCTTTTCATTCAAGTAGCCTCTTATCCTTCCAGTATCCCCTGTCATTAGAGTAGTTAACACTGAAATCAATAGGACTGACCAGGCAATAAGAACTGGTCACGCGCTGGAATGACACCGTCATAAATTGCTAGGCCTTCATAATGTCATCCCAGTTTCCTCTTTACTCTTGTCATCCCAGTACTTGATACTGGGATCCAGAAGACTGATTAGTCAATCAGAACTGGTCACGCGCTGGAATGACATCATTGTTTTTTGCATGAAAAGACTGGATTTTCATGATACCCACTTATTAGTTTCGTCTAATTTATTTTACCACTCTGCTGAACGGATACATTCTAACTGAGAGCAAAGCACACTTACATCATTTAACACCTTCAGTGGCTCCCCTAGACTATGTTCCACTTTTGTCTCAAATTTAAACCCCAAATTTCCAAAAAATTCTTGAAAATACTCAATAGTAATGTCACACAAACTTCTACCACTTGCTTTATAATTTTTCAGCTCTTTCGGAATATTAATAAGCACTTTACCATCTTCATATGTTATACTTCTACCCTTAGATTTTAACTTAAATTTTATTGAACTGTGAAAATTTGGTGTTTTAATATCATTAACAGGATTAATGCTGCACACCTTTATACAATCCATGCTAAAATTGAGTTTTAGACAATTGGAGTCACGGCAATCCATACTATAAGTTATTATTATGTGAGAATCTAACACAAGCAAGCCAAATGGAGAAAGAGCCTTTAATATATGAAGAAACAGAAAATGATTACACCCTTCTTGATGATAGTTAGTTATCAATTCTTCCATGATAGAGTCACTCGGAACTTCTGCACCAGCATATTCAAATATTTTTATGAAAATTTGCTTAAGAAATGGACTATAGTTCTTTCTTCCATTCTCATCTTCTAAAATGAGATCTTTATGTTTTGAATATAGCTTCTCAATAAGCTCATTAGGCACTTCTTTCTCATTAATAGTAAGGTTGTGTGATCTATCAAGGTCAATATATGTTTTGTAACTAAAGTTCCAACTATCTGATTTTATTGATATAGACTTTAAATCAGCATATTTGAGCTTTTCTACTTCAGATTTTAATGCATTAACTATTTTTTTTGACATATCACAATCTTATATTATATACGTATTAAGTACTTTTCATCATAAGTAAAGGTTTTCTGTAAAACTTGATTTACTTTTTATTATACTCACCTTATTAAAAAAAGCAGAGATTTCAATATCTTATTTTAAATTCTTCAAGTTTAGATTCTTATCTTGGGATGTATTTATATCACTTAATGCTCGAAGTGGCTTATCCAGATTATACTCAAAATTTTCCTCAAAAAAGTGAAATCCAAATTTTTCGCAAAATTTCTGAAAATACTCAATAATAACGTCAAACAAATTCTTATCATTTGCTTTGTAGTTTTTCAGCTCCTTAGGAATAGTAAGAGACACCTTACCTCCTTCATACTTCACATTTTAGTTTAAACTCCACTACGCTAAAACTGAACTTCAGACAATTGGAATCTTCACAACTCATACAGGTCATTTCTCTGTAAGAAGGATTTGAGAAATATGAGGAATAAACGCGCAACCCAAAAGGATGAAATGTTTGATTACGAAAAGAATTTCTTGTACCCAAGTCTATTATAATGAGTTATCAGTTCTTCCATAATAGAGTCATTTGGAACTGCTGCACCGGCGTATTACGTGAAGATTTGCTTAAGAAACAGACGATAACTCCCTTTTTTGTCCTTATCTTCTGTAATGAGATTTTCATATTTTAAATATAAATTTTTAATTAAATCATTAGTTATTGCCTTCCCATTAATAACAAGGTCACAAACAAATTCATATTCACTATTGAAGTCCATATCCAAATCTTTATATGTTCTATAATCAGAACTCTCTGTAGACTGCAAATCAGCATATCTCCTCTCCCTCGCCTTATCTTTCAGCTCATTAATCACTTCTTTTGACATATATACTATTAATAGCTCTTATACTATAATACATATATAATTATTAACCTTTTAATAATATAGACTATCAACTGTAACCTGAGTTACTTTCCGGTTTACACTTGATTACTCTAACGATAGATTTTCCAATTCCATCTGATCTACTTGTACTTTTTCTAACTCACTTTTTACCTGTTTATGGTATAAGTTTGCTCCTCTAACCCAAGATAGGTCACCATTTATTGTACAAACGTAATTGCCATTGTTCTTTTCAAAAAAAAATAACCCTATTTTGCTTTCGTCTTGACCGATTAATCCATTACGGACTACTTCTACGGTATAAAATTGACCTAAATTTAAACCTATTTCACGATACCTAGAATAATGACACACTAGCGGCTCATATAGTTCTCTGATCTTACCATTTCTTAGATCAACTATTTTGTGCTCTATCTTATCTAATTCCTCTATAACACTCTTACCTTTTTTCTTCGCTTCATCATCTAACAGCTGTTTCTCTCCCAACCCTTTATAAATAGCAAAAAACCGTAATTTTTCTTTTTTCGCAAAATTAGATAAACGCTCTGCTAACTCATAGCACATTTTTTCTTGACTCAGTATTTCGCTTTTATATTGAGATAAAATATTCATCGCTATACGTGGACAACTTACTGCAATCAGATCATTATTTAAATCCGTTTTAATAATTTTGCCGGTCTCTTGATTAACATGTGCAGTAATTTGCCCTAACAAAATTCCCTCAGGGATTGTTATATCCTTCCCTATATGAGAGTTAATGGCTTTTAAAGAATCAAAATCTATATATATTCCATCTTCATGTTCTGTAAACTTCTTCAAGAGTGCCAGAGCAATTAATCTAAAAGTATCTATTTCAACAGCAAAGTATGTTCTTTGTTCATCTGTCATGTTATACATATTTTTGAAGAAGTCCTTTATGCTAATGTCTTCGCCATCTATCTTTCATCCCGTATCTATTTCGCTCCAGTCATACTGATGCAAGTCTATAACATGTACTCCTTCAATTCCTTTCAGTTCACGCTTTAAATCATCTATTTGATTTTCTTCGAACCCAGGACCATTGATAACCAAATATATGTCCCTCTCCTCTTTATTTTTTAATTTATGATTTTTAATTATTTCTAAATAATTCAGGGTACTATTTTTACCATTCGGTAAAGATGCACCACGTACTCTTGGTACCCATGTTAGTATTATTGGCGCTTTATTTAATAATTCATTTACATTATTAGTCATAATTTTATCTTACTATATTGCTATGTTAATATTATAGTGGATTTTTTAATGAAACACAAGTTCCTGCTGGTAAGATCTCATTTATGAAGTCCTTCTCTCCTAGTTCACAATTTTTGTTTCCGTATTTTCCAATGAATCACCATAAGTGACTGCTTTTAGGTAAAATTTTCTTCCTTCTTGCACTTCGAAAGAAATTATTGAATCATCAAGTAGAATGAATTTCTCACCTGAGGTATGTTCATATTTCTTAGTACCCTCTTGGCCTCTAATTAGGTCGATAAGCTGATATTTATTCTTACCTATGAGCTTGGCATCTTGGAATTTTATTATCTCTTTGCCAACCAGCGCTAACACAGTTGGATTCATGACGTCTAGCTTACCAAAACGTAGCACTACTGTAATTCCCTCATCGGTAGATTCGATTACATATCCGTAAATAGATTGTGTATTTGCGCTCGCGATGGGCTTATAATTTTTATCATCATACGAAATAAAAAGCGTTGCTCCTTTCCAACCTTCCTCTTCACTAATTAAAGTAAAACTTGCGATATTACCTTTAATATGCGGTAAATCTATCATTTCTATGATAGATTTACTGATGTGAGAAGGAGGGCATTCTTTAAGCATAAGTGATCTTGTTGAAGGAAAGGAGAGCTTGTATATAGAGGGATCATAACCAACTCCTATTACTTGAATGGACATGCTTTCAAACTTTGTTTTTATAATTCTCATCGTATGTCTTTTCTCACCATCTGAAATTGCTATTACATCACTTGGTAAAAGCCATGCATATTTTATCGGTAGCTTAAAGTTGTATAAATTTCTCTCTTGCCACGAAGAATAAAGTAAAACTTCAGCTATATTTTGCGCCTCCCCTTCCTCCATAATGAGCGGTATTGGAACTGTTGCAGCATTGCCCTGCCTTGGGAGTTCAGCATATTTCACATCAATTGGATAGCCAAAATTGCGGTTAAAATAAACGATGTTAATCCTATTGTTTAAATCTAATTGACTAAGCTGTATCAGCTTGGGATTGTGATTGAAAACAGTTTCGTCAACTGGTATACCAGTTGTCACTCCCCTGCCCTTTTGAATAAATTTCAGTTTTGAGTTCTGTTCAACCACATCAAAAAAATAGCACCTTCGCAGCATTTTAATAATTGAGCGTACGGGTTGCTGATCATTTATTACATACCCAGATAGTAATCCTTTAACATCACTTGTATCAAACTGATCGCCTTTGAGACCTACCTTTTGCAACAGATCAGACAAAACATCGGAAACATTAAGTTGTGAAATTTTTCCCTGAATCCAGTGCCCGGTCTGCCAGTTATGGCAGTCAGCCCACATGTCACATAAATTGGGGAAATAAGGAAATGGCCTTGCATCCCACGCCCAGAGGAACATTTTCTCCACCATTTCTGAATTTTGCCACTTTTTTAGTGTCCCTTCGATAGCAGTTTTCTGCGAAAGAAAGCTCACCTCTCCGTTTGAGTATCGTGGATATTTACTCTCTATACTACCTTTATTAACAAACACATTGGGCTCATTAGTGCAGCCGTTCATACTGGGAAATCCATATTCGGTAAACCATATTTTCTTCATTTTTAGTTGCCATTTTGTTTTACTACCACCTGGATTTACATGAACTTCACTCCACCATTTCTCAATATTTTTCCATGCATATTCGCTGTCATTATACTTTATTTTCTCAGGATCACTTTTTGAGTAATCGTAAAAATAATCATACCCTACCCCACTGCTCCAACCACCCGCTACATCTTCCGCGGAATAGCCAAAAGGAGGTTCTGGGCCATCAGTTAGTGGAAAATAAGCATCGATGCCAACAACGTCAATGAACTCTGAAGACCAAAGTTCATCCATATTATACCAACCATCATATGAATGATACTCACTCCAATCGGCAGCGTAAGTTACGTTTACTTCTTTTCCAAGCTGAAGCTTTACTTGCTTTGCAACTTTAACTAGCTCTGCTACTGAAGGATAATCACCCTCTACATCTTTTACTCTGGTAAGCTGAGCAAACTCAGAACCAATAATAAACCCTTCCACTTTAGTTTGTTTGGCAATGCTCGTGTAATGCTCTATGAATTTGCTATACTGATTCTCAAAAAAATCACTTATATCCTGAGGAGTACCGCTCAATTTTCCTCGCCACTCTTTGTTTTTTGTGTCAAGCAAGAGCATTGGATAGAGCATCACCTTATAACCTCTGCTATGCAGCTCTTCTATATATCTTATTAGTGCTGCATCGCTAACTGTACCACCATATCTTGGATTTCCATGATTATCTTTTGAAATGAGCTGGGCATTATCCCTGGTTATATTTCCCACTTGCCAATCATCAGGCACTATAGCAGAATCGTCTTGAAATTCAACTGCAGGATATATTTTACAATCTTTGATATTCAAACTGCTTGCAAATCAATTAACCACTACCGATGCCCATTCAACATTTGGTAAACTTTCCTTCAATTGGTCCAAAGAAAGCATAGCATCGCTCTTTTTTGTGTGATTATTGTGATTTACTCTTTATACCGGTCCATAGGGAATATATTGACTACTGCTTATTTTTTCTCGTGCAATTTTCTTCTGTATTTTCGTATCATACACAAACTCCCCTGAACCTGGTATGATATTGATATTTTTAATGTTTTCTGCTACTGAGAATCCACTGAGCTTCAGTGCAGTTTGCACTTCAAATGTAAACACCGGAACACGATTACTATAGTCTGCCAAAGGGAAATTTTTGATGACTATGTAAGATATTCCTCTATAAGCTGGTACATTCTTCTCACCTTCGATTGATAACATAAACGGATCAGGGTTTTGGTCTTCTCTGCCGTGGTAAAAAGTATAATCTATTTCATCAAAACTAAGCGATTTTATATCCGCCCAGATTCTATTTAATTTTTCTACTTTCCCCTTGCAAATTGCAATTGCGAGTGTTGCATAGTAGTTATATGTAATATTTATACCTCTTCCTGTTTTATTTTGAGTGGTTATCGCCTCCTCTTTTATTGGCTGTGACCAAATAATGTTTCCAGCAATGCGAGCAGTGCCATAGATAATTGGAATTGCTTTGCCATAAGTTGAGGTTTGAACTTGCAGATTTTTCAGCCTCGCCCCATGCGTTATCTTTTGCTCAGCATCAAGACTAAACATTGCACTATCAAGCTGTGCACCAAGCAGAGCCCCGAGCTCTGAGCCGATAATTTGGCCAATTGGACCAAAGATACTACCTGCTTGACCTAAAATTGATGATAAAATTATTGTAGACATAATAATCCTCCTTTTTGATAGATTGTTTTGAATTTTTGAAAGAAGATCCCAGACTGGGATGAAATTGAGATCTACTGTATAGTAGTGTCATGCGACTGGTATCCAGGAAAAAAAGGATGTAATCCGAGTAGCTGACACTGGGATCCATTGTTCTTTATTTCTGAATTCCAGCGTCACGCGCTGGAATGATATTAAATGATTTTTCTTTGAATTTGAGTTATGCAAGCAAGCCCCTTTGTTGTCATGCAAGTAGCCCCTTCGATGTCACCCGAGTAGCCCTCTTCCTGTCATCCCAGTACTGGGATCCAGCCTTTCTTACCAACAAAAAACTTGGCATAACTTGCGTGCTCAAAAAATTCCTGGATTCCAGTACTGGAATGACACCCTTTTAGAAGTTCAATGACCCTTCTGGATAAAAACTATTGTCAAGCACTGGAATGACATGACTCGACTTGCATTGCGTCATCCCAGACTGTGTAGTAATTCTCTTTATTCCTCGATTTGCCACTTACTTCCTCGAGAAGATACATCACTCAATGAAGAGCTTACTGATGAACTTCTAGATAAGCTTCCAGATGATAGCCTTGTATCCTTGTTTTTAGTTTTTCCGTTACTATGTTTCTCATTCTTCTTATCTTCAATGTTATGTTCCTTCTTAAATCTTTCACATAAAGTGAAAATAGGAGTGCTTTTGCCTTTACTTTTCTCCTCTAGTATATACTTGGCTAAACCAATCAGATTTGCTGGTGAAAAACCATTAGTACTCTTTACAATAGTTTCAATATTTAGAGGGCTTAATTCTTTGAGATATTCTTTTAGTATTCCCCTACGTGTACTTTCTTTATCCAGCCCAGGAACCTCAATGTTTCTCAAGCGTTCATGTCTAACTAGTGCTCCGTCTAAATCATTCGCACAATTAGTTGTGGCAATTACTATATTTCCTTCAAGAAAGGTTTTATTCAATTTATCGAGTAAATGAGTTAAAGATTCTACATTCTTGTTTTTACCACCCTTGCGATCTAGACCAATGCCGTCAATCTCTTCCATAATAATTATACAAGGAGTGTTTTTTCTTGCCCTCTCAAAAACTTGATCTATATTCGATATATTACATAAGGAAAATGCAGAAATACGTATAACAGCAAATTGAGATTTAATTTCATTCGCAATCGCTTCACAAATACTACTCTTACCAGTCCCTCCTTTACCATTTAAGAGATATCCTCCGCTTTTTGATTTACAAATCTCTCTCAAATTTTCTTTTATGTCACTTGGTAATATAATATTATCAAGTATTGTATTCCACCCTCTTTCCTGATCTTTTGCATAAAATTCCATCTTCAGCTTTACTTCTACTTCATCTTTTGTTGCAGGACTATTAATTAACTTTGCAGAAAGATCACTAACCTCTTTTTTTAACCCCTCCACTTCATCTTTCGTTGCAAAATTCTCTGAAATTCTATGGACTTTTTCTTCTAGACCACTAAACCCGTATTTATTTTCTTTATCCTTTCCATCTTCTAATTCTTCTTTAATTGGAGTTAGCTTATTTTCTTCTTTCCTTAACCCTTTATTCGGCTCTTCGACTTCAGCTTTCGAGTTTTCTTGAGATTTTTTACTTTGTTTAATCATTTTATATGAAAACACAATTACTACTGCAGAAAGCACAAATAAAATAAAAATAACAGGGGGAGCTATATTTAAAGCTGCAACTGAAGATAAAAATGCAACGTAAGGAGCTACAGCAAAAACTCCAGATGTAATTAATGTAAGGGAAGCAATAGCACCAGCTATAAAAAAGGTATATTAGCTCTACTAGACATATTTTAGCTTATAAACAGTTAATTTATAAATAATACATTTAAAGAGTACAAGCTTTTCATAGTAAAGCAAGACTAACTAAAGAGATAACTCAAGGTGTCCTTAATCAATCTATGATCGAGGTATTATGCAGTATTAAGATATAAGATGGTATGTTGTATTTTTAATTCAGTGTTCTTTTTCTTTCATTCCAGGGTACTGGAATGAAAGATGTTATGATAAGAAATTCAATAACTTAAAGTAGGTAATTAAAGCCTCTAATTAAGATCTAAATCTATAGTTATTATAAGCAACACTAAAGAAGTGCGGAAGTAAAAAGTTACGAAAGAGCATTATGTATACGTATGCTTTGTATATCTACACTTTGCCTCCCTTCCATTACGTTTTGTCGCTCTTTTATTTCTTTTATTTCGTTATCGAATTTTGACATTAGATATTTAGCATAACCAGATGTTAATGCTGTTGATGCAGATACAGCTATTGCTACCGTAACAGATGTTAATGTAATTTCCATTGTCTCGGTTATAAAAAGCGTCGATGTTACAAAATTCCCTAACATGGCAACTAAGCCACCAACAACTACACTACCTTGAACTACTTTATTTTTTAAAAACCCTTTTATACTCTCTACCGTATCTTCTTGGTGATTTATAATGGCATAATACAAAGGAGTTTTCTGCAAACTATCTTTTTCATAAACATCTGCACCTCTGTCTAGTAGAGCATCTACTATCTCTAAATAGCCATTTTTAGCAGCATAATGCAAAGGAGTACTACCATTTCTATCTTTTACATGAACACTTGCGCCTTCAGCTAACAGAGCATCTACTACCTCTACATGATTACTTAAAGTAGCATAATGCAAAGGAGTACTACCACTTCTGTCTTTTACATCAAGGAGAGTAGACCAGTGGAACTTCCCCACCAGTCTCTCGCAAAACTGTACGTAAACCTCTTGATTTATACAGCTTCCATTATTCAGCCTTTTGGCCTAACCCTAGTGTCCAGTGATAGAAAATATCCGGAGACCTCTTTCTCACCTTTCCTAGAAATTGTCTTGCTAGTCTTCCGTGACTCCTGAGTCTCTTATATTTCCTTTTCACCCACTTTTCTAGATGCCGCTCTATATTCTTTAGAGATTTGTATACTTCAGTTCTGTAAAATTTGCCATAGTACTGATACCAGCCTCTGACTATTGGATTTACTTTTCCTGACATCTCCTCTAATGTTATATGCGTATTTCGTAGCATTTTCCATGACCTTATGGTTGTAGTAATCTTTTTCTTGGCCTTGTTGCTAATTGCTGGGAGAAATGAGACAAAATATTTCCCTATTTTATTTCTTGCTAACCTGGGTCTGAATGTGTAACCCAGAAAATCAAAACTTTGTTTAGGAAATCCACCACTCCTATTGTCATCCTTACAGTACACTATCTGTGTCTTTTCAGGATGTAATTTCAACTTATACTCAGCCAATCTTTCTTCGATCATTACTTTCACAAACTCTGCCTGTTTCTCTGTTCTGCAGTGTACTATCGCATCATCCACATACCTCTCAAATGGTACCGTCGGGTAGTTCTTTTTCATCCATATATCAAACACATGATGCATGAATATATTAGAGATGATTGGGCTAATTGAACCTCCTTGCGGAACTCCTTTATCCCTAACTACCTTACTGCCATCTGCTTGCTGAATGGGGGCTTTCATCCACCTCTCAACATACAGTATGACCCATTTGCAGTCTGTGTGCTTTTTGATAGCTTGCAATGCCAAGCCGTGGTCCAAATTGTCGAAAAATCCAGATATATCAAGATCTATCGTCCAATCGTACCTCCAGCATCTTTTACGAGCTGTATCTACCGCATCCAGTGCAGACTTATTTGGTCTATAACCATATGAATCCTCATGAAATTTTGGTTCTACCAGCGGCTCTAGATACATAGCAGCAGCCGTTTGCCCTATCCTGTCGAATACTGAAGGAACACATAAAATTCTTTGCCCTCCTGTATCTTTTGGTATCACAACAGCTTTTACCGGCTCTGGAAAATAACTTCCGGATGACATCCTATTCCATAGTTTGTACAGATTATCTTTTAGATTTTCTTCAACCTTTGTTATCGAAACCTCATCCACACCAGCAGCACCTTTATTTTTCGATACTTGTTTATAAGCTCTCCAAATAAGTTGCTTTGATATATCAAAAGACTTTGTTTTACTCATTAACTCCTCCCTTTCGGTTGATAAATCATTAAAACTAAATAACTCAGCCCCTTCTCTCGATTTCCATTACAGAAACTTCTTCACTACTACGAGCTGATCCGCCCCTGTTTTTCGCATCGGTACTCTCATCCTTAGAGTTTAGCTCCTTGGATTTCTCCCTTATCATCGAAACGACAGGTTCCCGTAGTTCCACACAATAGCCTGAAATGGATTCATGCCACCTTTATGCCGGACGCCATCTATCCAGTAAACAAGCTCCCGATAGATTTATCCCAGGTTACAAACGACCCCCTGGTTTTGACGTCATTTAAAAGGTTTCGACACTTCATCAGTGGTTCACTTTCGTTCATCTCTCTATTCCTTACATGACATATAATTATGCCTTTTCCATAACGCTCACTACCTTACCAAAGCAGCTTATGGTTGTTTGAAGCCTGCTCTTGTAAACCGGCTCCGAGGGACCTACCCTCATCTACTGTGCAGCTTTTGCACTTAGTTTGCTCTTACTTGAACATTCTTTGTATCTCTACGGCACACCCCATCGTGGCACTATCACAAATTAGTCGCAGAGTAGAAGAAAGACAAAACAAAAGACCGCAATTATCAGACCTAAGAGAGTCAGGGAGCATCGAACAAGACGCTGACATAGTTTTACTACTCTACAGAGACAACTACTATAAAACAGACGCTAATAACGAATTAGAGATAAACGTTGCAAAGAATAGAAGTGGCTCAACAGGTAAAGTTACCGTGCCTTATCAGGTTAATACTGGTAGGATATTAATCTAGGATTCGTAAATGTCTTTCCTGTGTTTTATTGAAACAATGGTTACTTCATATTTTGCAGCATTTACATGATACATAATACGATAATCGCCAGTTCTCAGTCTTCTATGTCCTTTGAGTTTGTAACGCAACGATTTACCAAGATCAATTGGGTTAACTGTAAGGCGCTCTTTTACTATTTCTTCAATTCTTAGCTTTATTGTTTTTGGAAGAGCTGGTAGATCTCTCTTACTAACATTTTTTAGGAACTTAATCTTATAGCGCTTTAGTCCCACTTGACGTCTTTTAGATCAACTGTTTCTGCACCTGGAACATTAAGTTCAGCAGCACGTTCAATTAATATTTTATCTTCCTCATTTTCAATTGCTTCTTGCATCAGCTCCTCTACTAGCTTTGTAACGGGCTTGTTTCTTATTTTAGCCAGCCCAGCAAGACACTCTGAAATTTCACTGTTGAAAGTTACGTTGATTCCTGAATCCGCCATAAGTTTTACCGAAGTTTATCAGTAATTATACAACATTTTCCTGAATTTTTCAATAAAGATCTCTCCTAAACTTAGAAGAGATCTTTTATGTGTGATTAACGCTGCATAGAAGAACCAGCTTCTTTGACATTCGCTTTTGTGATATCTGTCAAAGGTTTCATTGACTCAGAACTCTCTTCTTTTACCTCTGAAGCAAATTCTTTAAGTGCAGATTGTACCTCTGGATTCTTTTCCACGAGCTCTTTTATTTCCTTGCTTTTTTGTGGTTGAGAACATTTGTACAACTTAGGTTGTATTTTTTCCATACTCTTTCCTTGTGTTTGTTGTAGTCCCAATGCTTCATAGAGAGACTTTGTTTCATGCTGTTTTTCTACCATTACTTCTGTGTGCGCGTATATCTCTTCATCAGTAACGCCGTTTCTTTTAAGAATCTTTGCAGAACCATCGCTACTAACTGAAATTTTCATTTGACACTTTTTCCCTTCAACTTCCCAAGCAAGATCCATATCATATGTTCCATCGAGAATCTCATATGATCTTATTTCCTGTTCATCTTCATCGTAACAAGTCGATAAACGCACTCCTCTTGTTTTGTTTTTGTCAGGTTTGCACATTGTAATTGCATCTATACCATATTCTTTGGACTTACTAGCCTCGAGAAAATCCATCAAACAAATTGGATCTTTTCCCGCAATAGCTAATCTTGCAACCGGAAAAGAACGATTCTCTTCATCTAAAAACTCTTCAAGTGCGGCAAACTTTATTTTATCACTTTTTATATTATATAATTCTTCTACAACTTTCCGAGAAACCTCTCCTTCTAGTAGTGTATTAATATGACTTTTATAATCATCACCTTCACCATGAGATTTTCCAACTTTGTGCTTTTGAAATATCTTCCACGATTCTTCATCTGGAAGACCGCTAACATCTGAAATATTCAGATTAGCTTTATCCTTTATTGCTAGCTGAGATTGATAAAATACACCATTCTCCATATATCCAAAATTTACATAAGGATAAGATGGATTTAAGGCATTTTTTTTCTGGAAGACAGTTTTCTTTATCAATATTTTTACTTACACCCTGACCATGAGTAATGGTACTCACCAATTCCTTGGCTTTACTTTTTAGATTTTTCAAAGCACTTAACATAATAACCCCTCTGTTGTTAACATAATAATATAGCATACTAATATAAGTTATGCAAAGTCAAGCCTACAATCTAAATTTTTATGATAAATAACGGAAAATTAATTATGGTATAAAAAATGCCATATTCTACTCGTTCTAGTAGAAATCAAGCTTAAAATTTAAGGGGAATTTATGTAAGGAAAGAGCTGGAGCGGCGGCTCAAACTCCTATTATTAACTGCACTAACTTACTAATACTTAAGTATGGGGGTACAGAAACGTATACATGTTGACGCAACTCTACCTCTCTACTTGATTATTTGCACATACTTCTTGTACAACTTCTTTAGCTTTCTGTCCAATATCTCCAACTAATACTGGATATCGATATTTTGTTATCCACACTATGTGATATATATATACAGAGTGACTGCTTTTTCTATAATATTCCACATTCTTTGAGATTTTTCACCTTTAAATTATATTCTTAAAAGGATGGACTTTAAGTCCAGGGTTTTTCTCCCAAATTTGGGACAATAAAATCTAACGTGACTTCGCGCCAAATGTGATGCTGTTCAGCAGGTAAGCCAATTAACGGGCTACATTTATATACTGCACGCATTGCATTATCTGCTGCTGATCTAAAAAGAGGATTATTTTGATAAGAACTACTATCTGCTACGGTGGCTACAACGATCTCGCCTTTACTGGATAATAATAAGTTAATTTTTATACTAAAATTTTCTTTATAAACTATGCCCTCAGGAATGCTCCAACACTCTGTCAGTTTATCCCTTATAGAATTAATAATTTCTGTTATAGCCAATTCATTATCTTTGTTCTCAATATTTTTCTTATCTCTTATTTCATTTTTCACCTCTTTGATGTCTTCTCTTAGTTTTCTTTCTACACCCTTTTTTCTTTTGGGAATTGGAATACCCTCATCAATTTCCTGTATTTTAATAATTTGCCTCGGTTGTACTAACTCAACTAATTCTTTTTTTCTTTGTGGTATAGTAATAACTGACGAATCATCCGTTTGGGCTTTCATTGAAAAAAGCAAAAAACAACATAGAAACAAAAGAAGAATATAATTAAAATAGAGAGGGCGCATATGTTAAGCAGCTTGTTTTACTAGTTTAAAGCTAATATTGCACATAAAGTCAATATATTTCAGTTGACTTAAACTCAAATTTGCTACACTAATTTTATTATCTCTATAATATCATATGGTCAATATACTCTAAATGAGATGGAAAGATGAAGGTGTTATTATAGCTGTTAAAAAATACGGTGATAAAAATTTAATTCTTTCTCTATTTACAAAAAATCATGGAAAGCGCAGGGGATTAACTAGGTTAACAAACAATAGCAATTATAAGTTTCAAATAAGTAATCTATTACATGCAGAATGGAGTGCTAAGCTACCTGAAAATCTAGGTTTTTTAAAGTGCGAATTGATTGAATCTCCATTTTATCATTTCTTTCAAGATAGGTTAAAAAGCATTGCTATTGTTTCTTTCTCGTCTATATTAGAAAAAGTGCTTCCAGAAAGTGAATCCTGCATCAAGTTGTATGATAATTTTAGACACTTCATCGATGTAATAAAACATAATAGCCAGTTTTGGCAAAGTCATTACCTTAACTTAGAGCTTCTGCTTCTTACGCAACTTGGATTTAAGTTAGACCTATCAAAATGTGCTGTCACAGGTGTGAAAGAAAATCTACAATTTATTTCTCCAAAAACTGGTAGAGCAGTGTCAAAAAAAGTAGGTGACTGTTATGCAGATAAATTACTACCTTTTCCACAGATGTTGCATGATGTATACAATAACAACCTACAAAATAGCTACTCGTATCAAGAATTCAGACTAGGGTTAAAAATTACAGGGTATTTTTTAAATAAATATCTATTTCTGCAGTTAAATGCAAAATTTCCAGAGTTGAGAAATTTTATGCTATCATTTGAATCTTAGTTACTACTTATTTGAAAGAACTTCAACCAGTAACCACTCTATTTCTACCACTGTTTTTTGCTTTATATAAATATTTGTCAGCACGTACTATAAATTTTTTAACATCATCAAGGTCAGATCTTTGCATTGCTGAAATTCCAATGCTCACAGTTACATTATGGGTTGTATTTTTATCCACAAGTATAAAAGGTTCTTTGGCAATAATTTTCCTTATTCTCTCTGCAATAGTATACGCATCTGATACATTGGTATCTGGCATTACAACAACAAATTCCTCACCACCAAACCTAGCTAATAAATCTGTCACTCTGATATTTTCAGAAATTCTTTTCTGTATTTCCTTTAAAAGTTCATCTCCAGCATTATGCCCAAAGTTATCATTCACCATCTTAAAATAATCTATATCAAGTATCATAAGAGATAAACTTCTATCTTTTTCCACAGAATCCTTAACAATATTTCTTAAGTGTGCATCAAAATATCTTCTATTATAACAGTTAGTTAATGGATCCTTTATAGACATTTCCACATTATTAAATAAATTCATTCTCAAGGCATCTTGATACCTTTTGCGTTTCACTTGCAAATTAACCCTAGCTATTAATTCACTCTCATCTAAAGGTACTGTTAAATAATCATTAGCACCTACATCAAGTGCCTTTACTAAATTGCTTTTATCATAATCTTCAGAAAGGATCAGAATTGGTGTATAACGTGTTTCTACTTTACTACGAAACTTAGAACACAACCGTAGGCCGTCAGTTTTTGAAAACTGCATGTCAGAAATAATCAGGTCGTAATTATCCTTAATACCAACCTTTAATGCTTCTTTTGGATCGTGCAGTATTTTAATTGATCTGAAGCGTTGCTTTAGAACATTGTGTATCTGCTCTGCTTGAAAGGTGTCCTCATCTACAACAAGTATGTTAGCATCAAAAATCTGATTAGAATAATCCATAATACTGCTTTCTGCTACTCCACCAATCTCAGCATTAGTTTCTCCTCTCAAGCACAACTCATCTATTATCATCTTTAAGCGCACAAGAGACTTAATTCTTGCAGATAAAGCAGTTTCATCTATCGGCTTAGTTAGAAAGTCATCCGCACCAGCATTAATTCCTTCCACTCTATCATGAGTGTCATGCAGCGCAGTTACCATAATTATTGGAATATAAGTAGTTAAGGGATCATTCTTTAGCTTCTTACAAACCTCAAAACCACTCATTTTTGGCATCATAACATCAAGTAAGATAATATCTGGCTGCTGTTCCGCTACTAAATCTATCGCCTCCTCGCCATCATAAGCTACAATAACTGTATAGTACTCTGCTTTTAGCTGAGCCTCCAAAAGCTTAACATTAGATGGTATATCATCTACTACTAGGATTTTTGCTGTCATTTTTTGTACTATCTACATTGTAAGTAGGATAAAGCTTGCCATCTTCACCAATTATGTAATTGACTTTTTCAACGTTATGCTCTTCATATGATTCTTTAATTCCGGTATCCTTCAACAATTTCCTAACTCTTGATTTTACAACCCAGAAATACCTATATATATTTTTAATAAGATTAAGAAATACAGGTACTTTACTTTTATCAAGAATAATTATACTCACTAAAGCTACAACTAAAATTTCTGAAAGACCTATATTAAACATTTTTCCTATGAAGCAAGTACTTTAACTCTCCTGATTATAAGTATTAATTTACTTAAATCAAGTTTATAAGCGACCATCTCATCTAAAAAGCTATTGTAGCGCTCTATATAATCCTTATCATTAATAGCCCAAGTTTGAACCTTGTCTACATGATTATCAGTAGCTTTTATAACTTTAACAGCTAGCTTATGTTGATAATTGCTTAAATCATCTAATAAATCATTAATTAAGCTGCGATCCCAATAGGAAGAATGGCTTTTCATCTTGCCAGCAACTGTTCTAATCATATCAAATCTTAGCAGCGACTTTAATTCAAAGTATATTCTACCAGCCTCAAGGATGGACAAAGATGTCTGCTCAGCAACAGATATAACGTCCAGCGCATAAATAAGAATACGTAGATCAGCAACCCTTTTTGCTAGATCTTTATTTATATTAAGCTCTAACAAAGAAGCTAATCCATGATTATAGACCTCTAATAGGTGCTCATCTAAAATATCATGGCCTAAAGTTTCAATTGCACCCCTAAATTTTGTAACACCATCTAGTTCTACAAGATTAAGCTTACCAAGATTTTTTACTAACCAAAATGATACCCTACCAATAAATTTTTGCATACTTCTCACTACTTGCAAATATGAATCAACATCAATTTTTCCATCCAATTCATCAATTTTCTGCCAAAGGCTACTTAAATTATATAGGTGATTAACAACGATATATATGTTAACTGCTTCATGTACTTTAATTCCAGTACTCTCAACCAAATTATTAATAAATATACAGCCCATCCTATTTACTACATCGTTTGTAATGCAAGTAGAAATAATTTCCCTACAAAGTTGGTGTTTCAATATGGAATCCTTGAACTCTGTTACCATCCTTTGTGGAAAGTAATTTAGTAAGTAATCACGGCACAAAAAATCTTTTTCAGGTAGCTCAGAGTGTATAACTTCATTTTTTATTGCTGTTCTTGCATAAGACATCAGAACAGCAAGCTGAGGAGAACAGAAACCTTCTCCATCAGTTAACATTCTTGCTACCTCTTCTTCAGCTGGAAGAAATTCTACATCTCGGTTTAGCAGCCCAAATTTCTCTAAACTGAGTAATAATTTATGGTGCTGCTCTAATCTTTCTTTAGCTTTTAAGCACTCAAGAAGCAATGCTTTTGTTTCAATCCTGTTATGGTCTTCAAGCACCTTAAATGCAACATCGTCTATCATGCTAGTCAGTATTTCATTCCTTTTTTCTAAGGAAATTTTCCCTACTTTCATAAAAGCAATTTTGATATTAACTTCAAGATCAGAACATATTACTCCTGCTGAATTATCAAAAAAATCTGCATTGATATACCCACCTATTTTAGCATATTCTACCCTTCCAAGCTGCGTGCAACCAAGGTTACCACCCTCTATAAACATAGAAGCTCTAATATCCTGACCGTTTACTCTTAATTCATCGTTTGCTTTATCACCAACCATACCGTGACTTTCACTCTTTGCCTTAACGAATGTGCCAATTCCTCCATTCCATATGAAATCCACTTTTGCCTTGAGCAGATATCGGATCAAGTCATTTGGAGATAGTGTATCTTCCGTTATATCAAAGCACTTTTTCATTTCTTGAGAAATGTCTACTTGCTTGCTGCTACGCTCAAATACCCCGCCACCACGAGAAATCAAATCTTTGCTGTAATCCATCCAAGTTGAAAACGGTAATTCAAAAAGGCGTTTACGCTCTGCGAAACCCTTTGCTGAATCAGGATTTGGATCAATGAAAATATGCATATGGTTAAATGCGCCGATTAAACGTATATTTCTTGAAAGCAGTATGCCATTTCCAAACAGATCGCCAGCCATATCTCCAATTCCAATAACAGTTGTATCCTGGTAAATATCCTTATTCATTCTCCAAAAATGGCGTTGTGCTGCAATCCATGCACCTCTTGCTGTAATACCCATCTTTTTGTGGTCATAACCTGCTGATCCACCAGATGCAAATGCATCTTCGAGCCAAAAGTTACATTCAGAGGATATTTCGTTTGCATAATCAGAAAATGAAGCAGTGCCTTTATCTGCTGCAACTACCAAATATGGATCATCTTCGTCATACCTAATCACATTTTCTGGTGGAGTTATTTTGCCATCAACTACATTATCAGTAATATCAAGCATTCCTCTGATGAAATTCTTATAGCATTCAACACCTTTCTCCCTTAAAATGTTTTTGTCTTTATAAACTTGCTTTATTACAAATCCACCCTTTGCGCCAACAGGTACAATGACCGCATTTTTTGTCATCTGGGCTTTCATGAGTCCCAAAACTTCAGTGCGAAAATCTTCCGTTCTATCCGACCATCTCAAACCACCACGAGCCAACTTCCCTCCTCTTAGATGTATTCCCTCAAAAAGGTTTGAATAAACATACAATTCACGGTATGGGCGCGGGTCAGGTAAACCATTTATTTTACTTGAATCAAATTTGATAGATAAGTATGGCTTATCATCTTGATAATAACTGGTTCTCAAAATTGCCATTATCAAGTTAAATATCGAACGCAAAACGTAATCATGTGAAACGTTGCTGATCTCTTTTAGTAATTCTTCAATTTTTTCTATCAAAATGCTAGTAGTTTCTGCCCTATCAATATCTATTTTAGTATCAAATCTTGAATGAAATAATTCTACTAAATACCTTACTACTTTTGGATACTCTGATACTACTTTCTGGATATATTCTGGGTTATAGCTAAATGATGTCTGCTTTAGGTAGGCGCTTAGCGCTCTAATCAGAAGCACTTCCTTCCACTCGAGCCCAGCAATAATGATCAAGCTGTTAAAATAGTCATTTTTTATTTCCTTGCTGAACACTTTTACAAGTGTTACCTCAAACTGCTCTTTTAAAGTAATGTTGTCTATTAATTCATCAACTCTTGACAACACAAAATGATGTATCCATATTCCACCGTTGATTTCTATATAATAACCATTATGAGATAGAATCTTAGCCCCTAAATTCTTAGTAACCTTTAATATCTTTGACAATTCAAGGCCTCCGTTGCTTGGAGTGTAAACCTTCAATTGATAGTTGAGATTGTCACGAGTAAGCCTCAAATCAACTTCGCTGACTTTTTTCTTTCTCACTATCTCCAATTTTTTCATATCATAATACGCATCATGAGGTTCAAAATTCTCTTGATAACTTATCGGAAATGCCTTGCAATAGCGGATAAATATATCCTCAACAGTGCTAAAAGTATTATATAAATTGTCTATAAAACGATCTTCCCACTTTTCTGTAATGTTTCTTAACTTGTTTTCGATACGCAAAACTTCATCATCAAAAACGCTAGCGCTTTTGGTTCTTAGCACCACGTGTAATTTCATCAAATCATATTCATTGATAATGTGATTGTTATAAATATCTGAACTTTCTGCATTCGTTTCATCTTTCAATATATCGCGTATCTTAAACATTAGTCTTGCACTAGCATAACGCATCGGTATCAATACTATGCAACTAATAAAGTTCCCTACCTTTCTCAAAAATAATTTGACTCTTGGTCTAATCGCAAGAGACATGATCGAGGTGCAAATTTCAAATAACTCGTCTTCATTTGATTGGAATAATTCGTCACAAGAAAATGCCTGTAAAATGGAAATTAAAGCTTTATTGTTATGGCCACCAGGAACAAATCCTGCCTTTTTTTCTATTGTTGTAACCTTATCCTTTATTACCGGAATAGTTCGAATATCTTGCACTTCTGCTATAGAAGTAAATAGCCCAAAAAAATGCTGTTCCCTTATTACATCACCCTGATCATTAAATTCTTTCACTCCTATACAATTCATATAGGTACGCCGATGAACTATTGAGATTAGGTCTGATCTTAGTATGTATAAAGAATTCAAGCTTTCAGAAAAAATTGATGAATTTTGGTACTCTTCAC
Source organism: Wolbachia endosymbiont (group B) of Germaria angustata (assembly GCF_964026725.1). NCBI lineage: Bacteria > Pseudomonadati > Pseudomonadota > Alphaproteobacteria > Rickettsiales > Anaplasmataceae > Wolbachia > Wolbachia endosymbiont (group B) of Germaria angustata. The sequence continues at coordinate 527,575 of NZ_OZ034691.1, read as the reverse complement.
TTGCTCTCATTAACCCGAGGCTCTCCTTACCACTTAGAGCAAGCTTTCCTTCTTTATTAGTAATGTATTCTTGATAACCTAAAAATATAAAATTGTTATTTTTCAACCAAGCTAAAAAATCTCTGCCTCCAGCATCCAATGCCGGATGCTCAAGAAGCTTCTTGAGCATCAATTGCCAGTCCTTTACAACGCAGTTAACTGCTTTTAGCGTCTTTCGTAGAGATTCTTCTAATGTATTAACAAAATTATCACTTATACCTTTAATAATTACATATATTACTGACTCTTTGATTCCATTACTTTCTTCCAAAAGATGAATTTTATCTATTAGGCTATTTTTTCTTTGAATATTAATTATGCTGTTACTATAATAGCATATAGTTAAACCGTGTGACTTAATAGTGGAAATGACAGAATCCACTAAAAAGGGCATGTCATCATTTGTGATTTTAATTATAGTGAAATTACCTTCTATTCCTGAAATATCATTTACATTACTTACTGCCAATTTACTTTCTTCTTTTTCTTTTTTAAGAATGAAGTTGTATGCATCTTCTGCAATGTATAAAAGAAATTTATCGTTGACTTTTAGGTCGCTATTATAAACAAAATTATAAAAGTATTTTATAAACTCTTTAATTTTTTCTTTCTCTTTTTTATTCCCTTGATCAACTAGCTTAAATAAAGACTCAACATTAACATTATGATTTATACACATTTTTCAAAACAAAAATACACAGCGAATCTAGATCTTTTTAACTAAGATTTCGTTACCAGAAGTATACACTATTAGTTCATCTCCTTCTACTACTTTCCCCGATAAAACTAACTTAGCTAGATTATTTTGAATGCATTCTTGTATTACCCTTTTCAGAGGCCTCGCTCCATATTCAGGGTCATAGCCAGTTTGTGCTATTAGCTCCTTAGCTTCTTGCGATAAACTAATACTCAGTTTACGCTTAGCAAGCATCTTTTGTAAATAAGAGAATTGAACATCTATAATTTTATAAATGTCATCTTTGGTTAAACCGTGGAATATAATAATTTCATCCAGTCTATTTAAAAATTCTGGACGAAACGCTAACTTAACTATTTTCATCACCTCATCTTTTACAGATTCAGCAGTTCCTCTGAGCATCATCTCAGCGCCAAGGTTAGAAGTTAAAATCAGTATGGTATTGCGAAAATCAATTAATTTGCCATGGCTATCGGTGAGTCTACCTTCATCCAAAATCTGCAGTAATATATTAAATATATCTGGATTTGCCTTTTCTATCTCATCAAACAAAATTACCTGATATGGTCTTCTCCTCACTGCCTCAGTTAATCTTCCACCTTGTTCATAGCCAACATACCCTGGAGGTGCACCAATCAGTTTTGAAACGGAGTGTTTTTCCATATACTCTGACATATCAAAGCGTAGAAGTGCTGATTGATCATCAAACAAAAATTCGGCAAGAGATTTTGCTAACTCTGTTTTTCCAACTCCGGTTGGACCTAAGAATAAAAATGAACCAAAAGGTCGATTAGTATCCTGAACACCAGAACGGGAGCGCCTTACTGCATTACTTATAGCTTCAATTGCATCTCTCTGCCCTATTACTCTTTTTCCTATTTCATTTTCCATATTAAGGAGCTTTTCCTTTTCACTATGCATCATATTATCAACTGGAATGCCTGTCCATTTTGAAACAATATTTGCAATATCACTCTCAGTAACTTCTTTCTTTAGGAAACTATCAGTAACTTTTTCCTGATTTTTTAACTCATTTTCAAGTTGAGGAATCACACCATACATCAACTCCCCTGCCCTTCCTAAATTTCCATTGCGCTGAGCCAATTCTAGCTCTTTCCTCGCGTTATCCAATTTTTCAGCAGTTTCTTGTATTTTAGCTATTTTATTCTTTTCCATCTGCCATTTACTGCTTAAGTCAGCAAATTTACTGTTTAGACTCTCAATTTCCTCATTTATCTTTTTTAAACGTTGCTTAGAGTTTTCATCACTTTCTTTTTTCAAAGCCTCTGACTCAATTTTCAGCTGTATAATCTTTCTTTCAAGCTCATCAACAACCTCAGGCTTGCTGTCCATTTCAATTCTAACCCTACTTGCTGCTTCATCAATTAAATCGATCGCTTTATCAGGTAAAAACCTATCTGTTATATATCTATTAGAAAGCGTTGCAGCAGCGATTATTGCACCATCTGTGATTCTAATACCATGGTGCACCTCATACCTCTCCTTCAAACCCCTCAGTATTGAAATAGTATCAGTCTCAGTCGGTTGAGAAATAAACACAGGCTGAAAACGCCTTGCAAGCGCAGGGTCTTTCTCTATATGTTGACGATACTCATCCAAAGTTGTAGCCCCTATACAGCAAATTTCTCCACGCGCAAGAGCAGGCTTGAGCAGATTTGAAGCATCCATCACACCACTTGTCGCTCCTGCTCCCACTAAAGTATGAAGCTCATCTATAAACAAAATAACTTTTCCCTCTGCTTTTGAAATCTCATTAATCACTGCTTTTAGTCTCTCTTCAAACTCCCCTCTAAATTTTGTTCCAGCAATTAATGCACCAAGATCCAAAGCTAAAACTTTTGCATCACGCAAACCAAATGGTACATCATTTGCAACAATTCTGTTTGCTAAACCTTCAACTATTGCAGTTTTTCCAACACCAGGTTCACCTATCAGTACTGGATTATTTTTTGTTCGCCTCAACGATACCTGCATAGTTCTTCTGATTTCCTCATCACGACCAATTACAGGATCAAGCTTACCTTGCATAGCAAGCTCTGTAATATCTTTTGTATACCTCTTTGCCGCATTTAATTTTTCCTCGCTATTTGGAGAGTCTGCACTGCCACCTTTTCTCATTTCTGCAATAACTGAATTTAATTTTTGCGGTGTTACACCACCTTCTGCTAAAATTTCACCTACAATTTCATCTTTTTGTGCAGCAAGGCCCTGCAGCAACCGCTCAACAGTAACAAATGTGTCTTTATTTCTCCTCGCAATACCAATTGAATCATCAAAAACTTTTGCTACCTCTCTTGAAAGCTGAAGTCCACCACTACCTGGTCCTCCAACCACTGGAAACTTTTTAATTGTACTACTCACAGCATCAGAAATATTCTGAATATTTCCACCACAAGTGCCTATCAAATCCTGAACTAAACCTGACTCATCTTCAAGCATTACTTTAAGTAAATGTTCAGGCATAAAAATCTGATGCCCAGCTCCCAATGCTTTCATTTGAGCGCTCTGGATTAAGCTTTTTGCTTTTTCGGTAAATTTATTCAAGTCCATAATACAAATTTAACTCATACTTGCTGATATATATAACAACTACTTTCTCAATTTTAAACTTAAAGTCATTCAGCATTCAACCACTATGGATTTCAATCCATAGTGGTTGAATATTTGATCGTAGGGCTTATCTTTGTTATGCCTTGACCTTAACACAGCTACATTTCTAGGTTTTTTTTCCATCATCGTTTATAATGTTAGGATTAGCGCCTTTTTCTAGCAAAAATTTGATAATCCTTAAATCACCATAATATGCAGCATTATGTAGTGCTGTGCTTACATACTTGTTAATAATGTTTACGTTAACTCCCTCATCTATTAAAAACCTAACTATCTCTAAACATCCCCTTCTGCAGCGTAATGTAACGCAGTTAACTTAGGCATGTGTGTATCAGTATCTAATAAATTTTTTACTGAGAATTTTACAGTTTCTAAGTTACAATTTTGAGAAGCAATGCGTAATATCGTTTTATAATTATCTGCAGCTTTTGCCTTCATGTAATAATAGGTAGCAATAATACATACTATTACTGTTATAAGCCACCAAAAATGCAGCTTGTTTTTTGTATCTTGACTCAATTTATCCATATTCAACATCTTTTTAATATTAAATAGATCATTTACTCATTTTTTATTAACATTACTTACTCAAAGATGCTGACAATATAGTAAGGTAACCCGAGTTGGCTTTGTTGCATAGCGAGTAGAGATGGGAGAAAAAAGGGAGAAAATCTAAAGAAAGTGGTTACTTTATTAAGAAATGAACATTTTGTAGAGTATATGCCAAAGAAGATGAAAGTCAGTAATCATTAAAGAGTATAATCAATTTTTAGAAAAAAGAGGAAATGTCTTTCATTTTATCGATGAAGCTATAGAAAACTGGTACGAAAGTTCAGAAAAAATTCCTGGAGATTTATAGCGATAAGGTTGTTATCGCAGTACATATAGTCGTTAATCTATTTAGAATATGCTTAAGGCAAGCAGTTGGATTTATAAAAGGATATTTACAAAGTATAGTGAAGAATCTCCAAGTATTCACAAGCTTCTCGTCAAACTTAATTTGAAATTATGTGACCACAGAACAGATAAAAATGACATAGAGAATATTGAAATTGCTATAGATAGTACTGTAATGCATATTTATAGTAACAGTACTCAACATAACAAAGATAACGCCAAGATAAGGAAGTATCACAAAAGCCAATAAAGAAGAGTTAAAGCAAGCAGTATCTTCTTACGTAGAAAGTATAAAACTATTTAATAAAGAATATCAGAATGATACAATAAGATTAAGACTTCTTGATTTGAATGATGATGACAAAAAAAGTGTGATGAAAAAAACATTAGGTAATAATCCTGTACCAAACGATAAAGAGTTTATAAAAACTGTAATCGACGCAGCTAAAGATGCATTAGAAACTAAATTCTTAAGAAAAAATGAACTTGGTGAATATGACGAAGGATATCCTACATCAAGGATAAAGTATGGAAATAATGAAACGATTACTATACCTGAATCTATAGGTTATATAAAACTACTGATTGATAATTTTTGCGTTCCGCTGGAAGAAAAAAAACAATTGCTAGTTACTCTTATGGAACAAAACCCAGAACTAGTAAGAGAAAAATTACCTGTAATAAGAAAAGAACTTGGAAATAGTGACATCTTGAATAAAGAACAATTTGAGAAAAAAGAATTATATGTATTGTTAAATAGTATAGATGATAGTGAAAAAATAAATAAGCTCTTTAAAGAAATCAGTGGCTTAGATATAGAAAAGGTCTGGAGAGAGCAAAAAGAGTTTGTTCTTCTAAAACAAATATATATAGCAGCAACGACATATGGTGAAGGTAGTAGTGCTTGTATCCAAGGGACATGGAGCCAAATTATTAATAGTATAAACGAAATTAGTACCGAAATCTTGGCACAATATGATGACTATTTACAAGAAGAACAAAAGCTAGAAGCACAGAAAAATGTTATTACAGAAGAGAACATTAAACCATTTATAGAAGATTTAGCTAATAAACTAATTGAATATGTAGAACTTCATCCTGAATTAAAAGAAGCCTTAAAAGATTTTGCCGTAAGCATCGTAGATATTGATGAGCCTGAAGAAATTACCCTTGAATAGCAAAAAATTTTAGCAGAGATAAATAAGTACTTTAGCCAAAATATTAAAAAATTTTTACAGAATTACGATAGAAATATACCAAGTAGGAATGAATGTGACCTTATCATTAAAGAATTATCAGAAGTGGGAGTAATGCAACGTTTTGCACGAGAAGGTCAAGCGCCTTCTAATGCAGAAGATAATAGTAACAGTTACGCAACTATTAGTACAGATGAAGAGCTTCTAGATGATGCAGATCAAGAGCTGTTTAAGTTTCAGGCAGAGGAAATTGAAACTAAAGATAGTATGAATAAAGTAAGTATGGACTTGTTTACAAGTCATGAATCCAACAGTAGAACTGTCGATACTATTATTAGTTTTTCTACTGTTAAAACGGCAGCTTTAAAACAAGAAAGTGATAAGAATGAACAAGCTACTACTCAATTAACTGGACATGTAATACAAGAGGATTTCATACAAGTATTACAGCCGAAAAGTTTAGTAAGTATTAGGGATGATAACATTCAACTTGTAGGCGAAATAACACCCGTGGTAGAGGTTAATGCAGATAGTACTTCTTTACACCATGCTGCTGAGATTGGCGATAAAGAGGGAGTAAAGGCTCTAATAGAGATAGAGGAAGATATTAATCCAAGGAATAAATATGGTAGAACTCCTTTACATTATGCCGCTAGCAAAGGCTACGTAGAAATATTAAAATCCTTACTAAATGCAGGAGCAAAATTTGATGAAAAGGATAATGTAGGAATGACTCCTTTATGTCTTGCTATTGTAAATGACCATAAAGAAGTAGTGGCAATGCTAGTAGAAAACAAAGCAAATGTTAATGTAGTAAGTAAAAGTGGAAAAACTCCTTTAGACTGGCTTTCTATTTCTAGACACACATCGGATGATTTATGTAGTAGCAGTAGTAGCAATTGCAGCCATACAGAAATAGAGGAAATTTTACTAAAAAATGGAGCAGTAGGTAATACTGAAAACTCAACAATATATGATAATGTTCAAGCCAAGAGTGTACAGCTTAATAACCCAGAAAATAAAAGTACTTCCACAATAAGCGATCAACTACAAACATTAACACAAGAACATGCTATTTCTTCTGATAATGAGTATGAACAAGCGGAATGTTCAGTAACTATACCAGAAAATCAAAGCAACTTTGGAACTATTGGTAGTAACTCTTTTTCTTATTCTTCTGAAGAGCAACTCCTATTAAAGGTGTCAGCAAGTGATAATAAACAAGGTATACAATCAGAAAGTGAAGATAATAAAAGCAATATTACTATGATATTAGCTGATACTAAGAAGGAAAAACAAACCCCTACTCATAAGCAAGATATTAGTAATAAGGACAATAGCAAAAGTAAACCGAAAGAAAATAATGTGATTTCTCAAAATAAAAAAATGTATATTGTAGCTACTTCTGCACTTGTAGTAGCTGGAATTATTTCAGGGATAGCTGTTGCAGTTTACTCAGGAATGTTAGCGGTAGGAATAGCACTTGGAGTTTGTTGTCTAATTGCTGCTGCAGTCATATACTGTTGTAATAGTCCTTCAAATTTACTTAAAGGTAGCAATCCTGAAGTTGCAGTGAATCAAGGGAAGATTATATAACTCAAGGTAAGGAGAAATATCAGGAAGTTTGGGGAGTGTTAAACAAACTGTGTCAAACCAAGAAATGATGTATTTTAGTTAATATAAAAACGGAGGTTTTACACATGAGTGAAAAAATAGCAAATAACTATGTTGGGTTAGTAAATTATCAAGAGTTAGAGTCAAATATCCTGTCATCTATACGAGAAGGTAGGCCACTTACCGGAAGAGATGGAGCGCTAACACCATTGATAAAGAAGCTGCTAGAGGCAAGTTTAGAAGGTGAAATGGAGAGCCATCTATCAAATAATAGGAACGAAGAAAACAATCGCAGAAACGGCAAAAACTCAAAGACTTTACGAACAAGTTCCGGATCATTCGAGCTGCTAACACCAAGAGATAGAGAAGGAAGTTTTGAGCCACAAATAGTCAAAAAAAGACAAACAAACCTGCATTCTGAACTTGAAACAAAGATCTTGAGCATGTTTGCCAGCGGTATGGGATATAGAGACATAATGTCACACGTCGAAGAAATTTATGACAATAAGGTATCGGTTGCTGAAATATCCAGTATTACTGATAAATTATTGCCAGTGATTAACGAATGGCGCAGTCGTCCTTTACAGGCAGTTTATCCGATAATTTTTATGGATGGAATGTTCTTTAAAGTAAAAGAGGACGGACGATGTGTAAGCAAGTGCATGTATAATATATTGGGCATAGATTAGAATGGCAGAAAAGAGGTATTAGGCTTCTATTTGGCTGAAAGCGAACTTCTGGTTAGGTGTGCTAAACGACCTCAAGGAAAGAGGTGTAGAAGATATTCTAATAGCCTGTGTTAAAAAGTTTTCCTACAGCTATAAACAGCGTCTTTCCTAATATAGAAGTACAACTATGTATAGTGCATCAGATACGCAATTCATTGAAGTATGTGGCTAGCAAAGATACAAAGAGCTTTTTAAGTGATTTGAAGAGGGTATATCAAGCACCAAGCAAGGAAATTGCTGAGAATTATCTACTAGAACTGGATGAAAAATGGGGTACAAAGTACCCTATGGTTATAAAATCGTGGCAGAGTAACTGGGAAAATTTGTCTAGTTATTTCAAGTATTCTGATCCAATGAGGAGAGTAATTTACACCACTAATCCAATTGAGGGGTTGCATAGACAAATTAGGAAATTCACCAAGACCAAGGGCTCATTTACCAGTATAAATGCTTTGTACAAGCTGGTATATTGTGCTATAAAAAAGGTGGAAGAAAAGTGGACGATGCCTGTACGTGATTGGGCATTAACTATGTCCCAGCTCGACATTTTCTTTCCTGATAGATTGAAAATTGAGTTGAATTAAAATGTGGTTTGACACAGTTTGTTTAACACTCCCATCATGCTTGTAATTTTGCATGACAAAAGGCTCCTTTGACGGAATGTAATTTTTTTGCACTTCACTTTAACAAGGAATTGTACTTTCTAGCTCTTTATATTTTTCCCATGGAGTTTTCCCTTGAAGAGAGCTATGAGGACGTTGTCTATTATAATGGTTTTCCCAATCTCTGAGTTTAATTTGTAGGTCAGGATCCTTGATGTTAACACTACTGTAAAATTCATCTAAATCTGTACGCTGCGCTCTTTCCACTTTACCGTTTAAATGCGGGGAAAATGGCTTGATAGGACGAAATTTGATTTTCCATTTTCTCAAATATTCTTGCACCCCATAAGCAAAAAATTCCTGTCCTCTATCGGTTTGAATTCTTTGACAATGAAATGGCATTTTTTCTCTTAGTTGTTCAAGAAAATCTAGAGTGTTTTCTGCAGTACGTCTTGGGTACAATGTAACAACTTTATAACGTGTACAATCATCTATAGTGGTATACTGATAAAGTCCAGAAGCTATTTTGCATACATCCATCTGTATACGCTCTCCTGGTACTTTACAGTTGTAACGCTTTATTTGTTTGCGGTAATGACGTTTAATACGTAAAAGACTTACATCATATTTTTTGAAAACTTTGTGTATAGTAGCCAATGAAAAAGAGAGATCATGTAAACGTTTCAATTCAGCTTGAAAAGGAGAGTAGACCAGTGGAACTTCCCCACCAGTCTCTCGCAAAACTGTACGTAAACCTCTTGATTTATACAGCTTCCATTATTCAGCCTTTTGGCCTAACCCTAGTGTCCAGTGATAGAAAATATCCGGAGACCTCTTTCTCACCTTTCCTAGAAATTGTCTTGCTAGTCTTCCGTGACTCCTGAGTCTCTTATATTTCCTTTTCACCCACTTTTCTAGATGCCGCTCTATATTCTTTAGAGATTTGTATACTTCAGTTCTGTAAAATTTGCCATAGTACTGATACCAGCCTCTGACTATTGGATTTACTTTTCCTGACATCTCCTCTAATGTTATATGCGTATTTCGTAGCATTTTCCATGACCTTATGGTTGTAGTAATCTTTTTCTTGGCCTTGTTGCTAATTGCTGGGAGAAATGAGACAAAATATTTCCCTATTTTATTTCTTGCTAACCTGGGTCTGAATGTGTAACCCAGAAAATCAAAACTTTGTTTAGGAAATCCACCACTCCTATTGTCATCCTTACAGTACACTATCTGTGTCTTTTCAGGATGTAATTTCAACTTATACTCAGCCAATCTTTCTTCGATCATTACTTTCACAAACTCTGCCTGTTTCTCTGTTCTGCAGTGTACTATCGCATCATCCACATACCTCTCAAATGGTACCGTCGGGTAGTTCTTTTTCATCCATATATCAAACACATGATGCATGAATATATTAGAGATGATTGGGCTAATTGAACCTCCTTGCGGAACTCCTTTATCCCTAACTACCTTACTGCCATCTGCTTGCTGAATGGGGGCTTTCATCCACCTCTCAACATACAGTATGACCCATTTGCAGTCTGTGTGCTTTTTGATAGCTTGCAATGCCAAGCCGTGGTCCAAATTGTCGAAAAATCCAGATATATCAAGATCTATCGTCCAATCGTACCTCCAGCATCTTTTACGAGCTGTATCTACCGCATCCAGTGCAGACTTATTTGGTCTATAACCATATGAATCCTCATGAAATTTTGGTTCTACCAGCGGCTCTAGATACATAGCAGCAGCCGTTTGCCCTATCCTGTCGAATACTGAAGGAACACATAAAATTCTTTGCCCTCCTGTATCTTTTGGTATCACAACAGCTTTTACCGGCTCTGGAAAATAACTTCCGGATGACATCCTATTCCATAGTTTGTACAGATTATCTTTTAGATTTTCTTCAACCTTTGTTATCGAAACCTCATCCACACCAGCAGCACCTTTATTTTTCGATACTTGTTTATAAGCTCTCCAAATAAGTTGCTTTGATATATCAAAAGACTTTGTTTTACTCATTAACTCCTCCCTTTCGGTTGATAAATCATTAAAACTAAATAACTCAGCCCCTTCTCTCGATTTCCATTACAGAAACTTCTTCACTACTACGAGCTGATCCGCCCCTGTTTTTCGCATCGGTACTCTCATCCTTAGAGTTTAGCTCCTTGGATTTCTCCCTTATCATCGAAACGACAGGTTCCCGTAGTTCCACACAATAGCCTGAAATGGATTCATGCCACCTTTATGCCGGACGCCATCTATCCAGTAAACAAGCTCCCGATAGATTTATCCCAGGTTACAAACGACCCCCTGGTTTTGACGTCATTTAAAAGGTTTCGACACTTCATCAGTGGTTCACTTTCGTTCATCTCTCTATTCCTTACATGACATATAATTATGCCTTTTCCATAACGCTCACTACCTTACCAAAGCAGCTTATGGTTGTTTGAAGCCTGCTCTTGTAAACCGGCTCCGAGGGACCTACCCTCATCTACTGTGCAGCTTTTGCACTTAGTTTGCTCTTACTTGAACATTCTTTGTATCTCTACGGCACACCATTCGCTCCTTCTTTCAATGCTTGTTGAAAATGATTCCAAGCTTCCTCAGGTGTTATTCTTTCACCACTAGCACTTTGCAATTCAATAGCTTTAAACAACTTTCTTGTTGCTTCACTTGTACTAAACATTTTAACCCCCTATCACAACAAACTTGATAAAATTATACATAGAAAAAAAAATTAAAATATCAACTATTAAGCTAATGATCCAGAATATACTCCTTCGTTAAGGGAGATTGAGCATTTTCAAATATTTCTTGAGTACTTCCGAATTCAACAATCTTGCCATTGCAAAAGAAAATTACGCTGTCAGATAATTTTTTAGCCTGCTTCATCGAATGAGTTACCATAATTATGGTGAACCTCAATTTCAATTCTTGTATAAGATTTTCGATTGCATTGGTTGCCATTGGATCAAGAGCAGAGCATGGTTCATCCATTAATAAAATAGTTGGCTTTACTGCAATTGCACGAGCAATGCATAATCTTTGTTGCTGGCCACCAGATAAATTTAGTGCACTATCTTGCAATCTATCTTTTAACTCTTCCCATAAACCAACCTTAGTTAAACTACTTTCTACTATTTCATTCAATTTTTGCTTATTTTTCACCATGCCATGCAATTTAGGCCCATAAGCAACATTATCATATATTGACTTTGGAAAAGGATTGGGTTTTTGAAATACCATACCAACTTTTGCTCTGAGCAATACAACATCCATATCACGTGAATATATATTACCCAGCCCATCGATTACCAGTTCACCAGTCGCTCTACATCCAGGTACGTAATCATTCATACGATTAAAACAACGCAAAAATGTCGATTTACCGCACCCAGAAGGTCCGATAAAAGTTGTGACTTTCTTTTTGCAAATATTCAAATTTATATCGAATAAAACTTGTTTAGAGCCATACCAAAGATTTAAATTTTTAACGAAAGCGTATTTATCGTTCATACTAAATCCTGCATTGAATAAAGTCCTGGAGTTTTATTCTCGCACAACCATATTGCTGCCTGAACCGCCCCTCTAGCAAACGTTGTACGATCAATTGCTTTGTGATTTAATTCTACTCGTTCATCGGAATTGACAAACATGACACTGTGATCTCCTATTACTCCACCTCCACGAGATACTGCAAAGCCTATTCCTCCTTTCCCTCTTATATTTGAATTATTATGTAAATATTGATTGAGCTCAAAATCCACTTTTGCAGCGTTAGCAACTGCTTTACCAAACTCTATAGCTGTTCCAGATGGTGAATCCTTTTTTAAATTGTGATGCATTTCCAAAATTTCAACGTCATACTCATTACCTAAAAGCTTGGCAGCTTCTTTTACCAATTTCAGCAACACATTAACTCCTATACTCATATTTGCTGACCATAATATTGGAACTTTAGCAGCATAGTCTTTTAAATTTAGACCTTCTATTCCAGTTGTGCCACTAACTAGCGGCTTTTTAAATTTTACAGCTGCCTTAAGGCAGTCTAGCATACATTCTTTAGTTGTAAAATCTATTACAACATCGGACGATTCAAATACCTCACTAATAGAACTTGTAACTTTGATTCCTAAATCGGAGCCATGGCCTGCAATAGACCCAATATCTAAGCCTATATACTCACTGCCCAAGCGAGCAACAGCACCTGCTACTTCCACTTTGGTATTCGTAATTAATTCATTGAGTATTTTCTTACCCATTCTGCCTAAGCAGCCTATTACTCCAACTCTGATTTTCATAAAGCTTTTTCCACTATGTTAGGCTTTTTTTGAAGCTTTGTCATCTTTATAAGCTTAGCATATTTAGCCTTACACTGATAAAACTATAGCTATACATCGATGAATCTATTGAAAATTGATACGAGGAAGATACAAATTGTAATTAGTCAATTTTCCTTATGGAGAAAACTTATAAAGAAAAAAAGAGCACCAAAGAAGATGCTCTTTTTTGAAGACTAATAACCGTTTCCTGCTTTGCTCAGATTAGAGATATAATGTATTTGTGCTTCTGGCACTTCAATTGTTGGACTTGGTTTTGTACCTTTTTCATCTTGTTGTGCCGTAATAGGATTGAGATTATGCTTCTCCAACGCTGTACCTTTAAACGGCTGATTAGATATACTATCTACTTTAATCTCTGTTACATCATCTTTCAATCCTAACATTTCTTTTATACGGTAGGTGTTATCTTTTCTACTATAAATTGCATTACAACTTAAATACCTACCATCTTCATTCTTTTTTGTTATTGATTCTATACGTACACTTGTGATGTTATTAAAGTAATTATTACCATAACCAACGATTTTATATTCATTTTTACCGCACTTTACATATACAAGTAGTTTAGTCAATGAATTCACTGTATTATTGAGATTTTTATACTCTCCTTCTGCTAAAGGTTTATTTAATAAAAGAAAGAATTGGTTATCATGAAATTCAATCTCACCTACCGTTTTAGGTTCATCATTTAATCTTTCTGGAAAATTTTCTGCTGGCTCGACGTTTATATCTGTTTTAGATACAGATTCTTCAGTCTCATTTTGCATAGGGGTGCTAACAGTTGGACTTTTATTTACATTCTCATCTGAAGGTCTCTTTGGTGATATATTTTCTTGAGCAGTATTTGCTTTACTGCTAAATAACCAATTCCAACCTGATGAAATTTTTCTTGCAATCCATGAAATTCCTGTACGATAAGCAATCGACTGAAAAAAGTTTTTTATACTTTCCCACATACTTTACTACTTAAATTAATAATTTAATTATTATATATAAAATTTAATTTGTCAATTTTCTCCTATGGAGAAAACTTATAAAGAAAAAAGAGCACCTCTTTAGGTGCTCTTTTGTGAAGGATAGTAACTATATCTTAACAGATCGACCAGTACCAGCAATGTGTTGTTCCGCTTCTGTATTAGTAGTTTCTGAATTTGGTGTGTTACTAAGCGATTGACCGACTTGTCTTCTTATTTTATTGGTATTAGCTGAGTCTAATAAAAGCTTTTCCATTTCTTCTGGTTTATTATCACCATAAACTTCGTTGCTATCTAGGGTACCAACTGAATTAATAGATAGACATATATTACCATCTTCCATCATCGTTTTCGAGTCGTAACGACCTGTGATATACAATGATTCATCATTAAAATCTAAACGAAACTCATTATTAATTACATTACCATATCCATCTTTATTGTTTGGAAGTGTTAAGTCAATACCTTGCGGTATAGCCAATACTACTTTACCGTTGTCCAATTTTTTAACATTTAACATTATCTTTTTATTAGGATCAATTACTTGGTTTACCTTATTACCAGAACACCAATTCTTAATGCTGTTCCAGATTGATGCAATTCTTCCTGCAATCGACTGAAAAAAGTCTTTTATTTTTTTTAACATATTTTACTCCTTAAATTAATAATAATTTAATTATTATATAAAAAGTATAATATGTCAATTATTTCATAAAAATTTTAGTACTTGCTCGCAATTTTCAACAATTTAATAGCACTGGTGTTGACAACCTCCCCACCGACACGCTTAGTGACAAAAAATCTAACATAAGGTTTGTTTGTATAAGGGTCTCTAAGTATTCTCATTCCTCTGTTATCTACGATCTTATAAGCTTGTTTGAAATCTGCTACTGCAATTATTGTAGGTGGCATATCAGCAGATTGATATACTGGTATTCCCATTAAAGTATCTGGTGTTTCAAGCGATAAACTCGGCTGCCAGAGATACTGACCTGTTTCAGATTTTAGTAGCCTCACGTCCTTTAACGTACTCCTGTTCATTAAAAATGATGCATTTTTAGAGTAATGTTCATTTAGAGAGTAGTACAATATCATTATGGCGTCGCTGTCTAGCTTATCAGCTTTAATTTGCTCTATCTTATTATGACCATTTCCATTTTCGTAAGTTAAAATTCCTTTAGGCTGAAAAGTGCCATCACCTTTAATAAAGGCTTCATTCTCCTTCTTACTGAAAGTTTCGGCAACCTTTTCTACAAGCCAATTTTCAACATTGACAAATGCATCATCGAGCAATTTTTGTGATATTTGCGGCTGAGCATAGAGCTCATAAGTTGTGATGGAAATCTTTTGAATTTTAGGTGTACTTGTGTCTTGTGCAAAATCATACTTGGATTTATAGCCACCATCTTCGTCGTCTACCACTTCACCACTCCAACCTGCACCAGCACGGTCACAATCTTCTATAATATAATCCAATGTTTCAGTAGAGATTCTTTGACTAGAACATATTTGCCGCATTGGAGATGAATCAGTTATACGCTTGTTTATGCGTTTTACAATATGAGGAGTAACTAAATACCCTCCAATATCATTGTCATCTCCACTTAGGGTTTTGTGTGATAATCTGTTTTCCATTCCTTTGCGAATATAATCAGAAAAATATTTATCACCTGTACTAAAATCTGTGCTAATCTCTGGGCGTTGAGCTGAGGTTTCAATAAAATCTAAGCACTCTTTGCAATTATCAATATTACTATTTATTTTGCATAGCTGCTCAGGCCCTTTGCTTTCGATTTCTTTTAGTTTACGATCATTTATTAGTTTAAATTGCTCCCATGATGAAGCAAGTTCATTAACACGGTGAGCGATATCAGTAAGTGACATAATAGCCTCCTTTAAAAATAAAATTAGAATAGTTATTGTAATTTGAAGGTAATCTTTATCAGTAATCTCAGCGTTGTCATGCAAACTGCATTCAGAAAAAAGACAGGTGAATGGCAGCTTAGTATAACTCAAACGCTTGTTTACAATATGGATCCCAGTGCTGGGAGGCGCCCTCATGGTAAACAACGTTCATACAACTGTATACGTATAATGCTCGTACCTGCCATTCACCGGTCTTTTTTCTGGATTCTAGCATTGGCTTCATGGTAGATACAAATGAACGTAAGCTGCTTGGTAACGGGAGAAAAATGATAATGATTACTTGTTGAAGTAAAAAAAAGCAGTGTAGTATTACACCACGCTAAGTATTATACTTAATTGTCAGTACTATACAGCATCCATTTTTTTTGTGTCAAGCACTTTTTTTCACTGAGTATCTATTCAGGAGAATGTGCAAATAAAGTACGTAGCCGTACAAATTTGCCAAAACAATAAATGGTATCCTGTGCTGGGATCCATTTTTCTATCATCACCAGAAACGTTGATTACTTTTATACCTGTAAATTTAACTGGATCCCAGTGTCAGGGCACTGGGATGACAGAAGAAAAAGGCCTGTATCGGCTACTTCGATGACACTCACAGCCCTGTCATTCCAGCGCGTGACGCTGGAATCCAGAAAAAAAAGAAAATGGTCAAGCACTGGGATGACACCCATTTAGTTATCTTTTCTCGTCTACCTTGTTTTGCCACCCTGCTGAACGGATACATACCGTTTGTTGCTTTTACTCTATGCTACCTTATCTGCCCTGCTTCAATCAGTAAGGGATTTCAATATTAACTCTGCACTACTTGCGGGATTGCTACTCTCTGTAATGGGTCTGCCAATTACGATATAATCAGCTCCTGAATTTATTGCTTCTTTTGGTGTTGCTGTCCTTTTTTGATCATCATGACCTCGATTCATACGGATTCCTGGAGTAATAATTTTAAAGTCTTTACCACATTCTTGGCGCACTTCTTGAGCTTCTAGTGCAGAGCAAATTACTCCATGTAGACCAATCTTTTTTGCAAGCTTTGCCAGCAAAATTACCTGTGATTTTGCTTCCCTTGCCACTCCGAGTTCACTCAGATCTTCATTGCTCATGCTAGTTAATACTGTTACTCCAATTAGCTTTATTTTAGTGCCTTGCACTATACTTAGCGCTTCTTGAAGCATTTTTGTTCCACCGCTGATATGCAATGTTAGCATTTCAACATCTAGAATCTTGATTGCTTCAATCGTTCTAGCGACAGTGTTTGGAATATCATGCAATTTCAGATCTAAAAAAATTGGTATATTGCATTTTGCAACTTCTCTCACTCCAGAAGGGCCATGTGCAGCAAAAAATTCTAACCCAAGCTTTACCATGCAAACCTTATCACGCAGAGCATTAGCTAAAGATATAGCTTTATTCAAATCTTGTGTATCCAGTGCGCATATTATTGGGTTCATTATCTTGTATAATTTTTTTTATAATAAGAGTAATTATTGCATTTTACAATCCATATTCAGGGATTGGTCCACTTGCAATGCTTTGTACAGACACTGAACCCGATAATCTGGTCGGAGTGGGTGAACGACTGGCATATCCAAGATCTTCCTGTAAAGAATCAGACGTTTCCTCCGATGTTTTGGAACCGTTAACTGGAGTGAATTGTGCAAGTTCCCCTAATATAAATTTTATTTTCTGAGTCTCCCCTAATATTATTTTTTTGCTATAATCTTTAATTGTTTCATTTTCTCTTATCGATTCTTCTATCTTATCTATCACATATTGAAGTTGTTTTATTTGACTGTCTCGCTCTAAAAGTGAATTTCTTAAATTTTTCACTTCGTTATTACAATCTTGTCTTATTCTGTCTAACTCAAAAGACTGATTTTTAATTAAACCATCTGCTTTATCTAGCTCTTCAAATTTCCTTTTTAACTCTTGAGATAAGTTTTTATTTTTTTGATTAATTTCTTTAAATTTACATTGTAATTCACCTAATTCTACACAAAGTTCTTCTTGCCTTTTATATAATTCTTCTTTTTGTGTATATAGCATATGTTTCTCTTTACGTAATTTATCTATTTCCTTAGATAATTCCTCTTTTTCTTTGGATAATTTTTCTATTTCCTTATGCAATTCTTCATATTTATCATTGTCTATTTTTCTTTTCAATTCCATTATGTGTTTTTCCCTCTCAGTTAGATTAGCTTCTTTTTCCTTTAACTGTTTACACAAATGCAAGATTTTATAATGTAATTCTTTTTCTTGTGCAGCAAGCTCATCTCTTTCTTTCGTTATTTTTTCTAATTCGTCTGTTATTCCAATTATACGGTTCATTTTTACTTCTAATTTCTCCTCCAAAGATTTTTTTTCTTTAAGAAAAGATTTCCTCTCATCTTCTATTTTTTGACCAAATTTTCTTTCTTCCTCGTATAAATTGTGCTTTTCTTGAGTCAACTCAAGCTCTTTGTTAGCTAATTTCTTCTCCACTTTACTAGTGTCAATAATTATTTTATACAGAATCATAAGAGCCAAAGCAGATAATACAGCTAAAGCGAGAATTAAAGAACTAGGTACATTAATAAGCGCTAAAGATGTAAGTAACGTGAGAGTAGCCAGAGAACTAGCTATAAAATAAAATGTATTATATTTATTAAGTAAATTGCTCATCACCCATATACAAAACTTCAGCAGTCTTGTATATATTGATTAAAATTATCTTACCTGTAGAGGAGAACACTTATCACAATTGTACCAGTGATAAACTTTAGTTGATATGCTAACTAAACTCAAAATGCAAGGTGGCATCAGACGGGAGTAGAACGTCTACTAGAATATCCAAAATCTTCTGCATATGAAGTTTCATCCAGCTCTTTATTTGGTAGTGCTGATAAATCTCCATTACTTATATCTGAAGGAGCAAGGCTATCATTAGTTTGTACAGATATTTCTTCAATTACTCCTTTTATTTCTTGATCACTGACTCCAACATTCTTGATTAATTCCTCCAATCTATTCAAAATCTCTAATACACTTTCCTGCGATATAATCACGTTATCTCCTTCTTTTACATTCTCTTTGAACAAATATATTATGTTTTTTGCAAAATCTTGTGCTAAGCTCACACGATTCTGATGAGCTAATGAAGATTGATCATTCAAATCTGAAATTTCTTCTTTTATAGAATGCTTCTCAAATAGTAACTCTTTGTACTTTTCATGTTGAATTTGACTTTCTAATCTCTGGATTTCACTTTTAAGATCTGATCGCCCTATTTGATCAACTAGAACTTTAGCATATTCTTCTAAGCCTTGCTTTTCTTGCACTAATTCAGCTTTTTCTTTACTTAACTTTTGTATCTCTTTTTGCGCTTTCCTTAACTTCTCCTCTAACTTTTCCTTCTCTACTTTTTTCCTTTCAAATTCACTCTCTACCGAATCACTTAGCTGCTTGAGTTTTTGTGTTACTTCAGCCAAAACTTCATCTTTTTCCCTTACCTTTCCATTCAATTCCTCCACCTCTCTCATTTTTTGCTGTAATTGTTCTAATATAGTTTGATTATTTCCAGTTAATCTTGTATTTTCTTTTTCCAATTTATTAATTCTTTCGTTTAAGCTGTCATCTACAACTTGTGCACTTTTGTCTTGCATTTTAGTACTGTCTATTTGAGCTTCTTTGCTGCCACGCTCAATTTCTTGAGTTGTTTGAATGTTAATATTTCTATTACCATTTTCTATCACAATCTCAGATGATTTATGATTGCCTTTCTCCTTATTTCTAAATTTTATTTGATACAAGAATAAGTTACCTATTTTTACATCTTTATTTGCTTTCAATTGATCATCAGTAACACGATTACGCTCGATAAGTTCTATACCATTAGCATCAATATTAATTATAATAGTGCACTTTTTTCCGTCCTCATTACACCAATTCAGAGTCATTTCGTATGCACCATCAGTTACAACATAGTGCCTTATTCCTTCTTCAGAAACAAAACCGTGCATTCCATTTTTTCCATTGCTATGCAGAGTTGAAAACCCTGAAATTCCATTATCTTGACAGAAATTACTATTCAAAAACTCACTGACTTTGAATTTGTTTTTATTAGCTCCCAATTTAACTTCTGCACAACTACCATATATTGACACTGTTTCAACATCACTTTCAATATACCCATTCAATACTTTTTTAGCCTTATCTTGAAGCTCTAGTCTCGCCTCCTTTACATTATTGAAATCTTGGATAACGGCTTTATACACTTCATCTTCATTAAAATTGGCATTGTATTTTATTAAAAAAGATAATATGTGAAAACTAGCTACAGCAGTGTGAATTGATTTATTCTTTTCTTTTATCTTACCGAGCAAAAACAAAAACCTTTGAATGAAGTCATGATAATCATCTTTTTGTTCTTCAATTTTATTATCATATGAATTACCAATCATTATTACCTCACAACTAAATAATTAGTATAGTAATACGAATGCTAAGTTACATCAATCAATAAACTTACAGTAAATTTTCCATTCTCAGTTATAAGCTCTGCTTCTGTACTCTCAACCCATTCTATCACTTCAGCATTGCAAACTGACTGCAAATCATGCTGAGCAGAATAATTTAACTCATCCTCTTTTACACTCGCTTTTATCATCAACTTTTGTATAAGATGCTTAACTGATACGTTATTATCTGCTTTTATTTTTCTCACAAGGTTTAATATCTGCACGAAATTATCTCCCATTTCCTCAGAATACTTATCATAGATAAGTTCTTCCTTGTTAGGCCAATTACTTTTATTGTGAACGGAGTTATAACTATACAACTGATGATATATTTCCTCTGTAATGTATGGCAAAAATGGTGCAAATAACCGCAAAATAATATTGAGTACATATGCCAAACTCTGTTTCGCACTCATGTTTGCCTCGCTGTCCAATGCATCTCCATATGCACGTTTTTTAACTAACTCTAAGTAATTATCACAAAAATCTTTCCAAAAAAATTCTTCTATTGCGCTCAAAGCTTCGCAGTATTCAAACTGTAATAGGTTGTTCGTCGTTTTTTCTATCACTTTATATAATTTGGACAATATCCACTTATCCATCGTCTCACTGATGGAATTTATGCTCAATGCTTGATATTTTTCCATAAATATGGAAACAAATTTGCTAGCATTCCAAAGTTTCGTAACAAGTCGTTTGCCAATTTTGAAGATATTTTCAGAGTAGACTGTGTCAACTCCAAGTCTTGAGTTTGCTGCCCAATAGCGTACTACGTCAGCTCCATAGGTTTCAAGCATTACATGAGGAGTGATGATATTACCTTTTGATTTACTCATCTTTTTTTTATCATCAGCCAAACACCAACCACTAATCATGATATTTTTCCACGGCAGTGAATCTGCATGATAATGTGCCTTCAAAATCGTATAAAAAGCCCAAGTTCTTATTATCTCATGGCTTTGGCTGCGCAGATCTGCAGGAAATATCTTGTCATACCGATGGTTTGGTAAATTGAGCTCACTGTTTACTGCCAGTGCACTTAGTTGAGTAGTGATCGCACTTGTGGCCCACGTATCCATTACATCTTGGTCTGGGTTAACCTCTTCCTTACTATACCCTTTCGGCAAATCTTTGAGTGGATCGATAGGTAAATCCTTTACTTCAGCTAGAATGATTTTACCCTCTTCCCCTTTACGTTTTGAATACCACACCGGAAATGGCACACCAAAATAACGCTGTCTTGAAATGCACCAATCCCAATTTAGCCCTTCTATCCATACCTCCATGCGTTTACGCATAGACTTTGGATGCCAACTACACTTTTTTACTTTATCTAACACTTGAGCTTTTTGCTCTAAAGTCTTGATAAACCATTGATAAGTTGGTAATATTTCAAGTGATGCACCAGATCTTTCTGCACACTTTACGGAATGAGAAATGTTAGTACTTTCTATCAAAAGGCCCTTTTCAGTTAGGATTTCAATAATTCTCTTTCTTGCTTCTTTAACCTTTAGGCCATTTATTTCATCGTAGATTCCAGCGTCACGCGCTGGGGCGTGTGTCTCCTCTAATGGCTGGATTCCAGTGTCAAGCACTGGAATGTCACTCCCCTTTGTCATCCCAGTGCCTTGACACTGGGATCTATTATTACCATACACTGAATCTAGACTTATCCTACCATCCTGATCGATAATAATTTTCATCGGCAGACCATGCTTTTGCTGCCAATATATGTCGAGCTCATCACCAAACGTACAGCACATAACAAGCCCAGTACCTTTATCTATTTTAACTTTATCATCAGCTATTATTGGAACTTTTGCTCCTGTTATTGCCACCACGGCTATTTTTCCAATCAGCTGAGTGTAGCGTGCATCTTCTGGATGGCAAAAAACTGCAACACATGCTGGGATCAACTCAGGCCGTGTAGTTGCAATCTTAATCTGCTCATTTTCTTCAGTGGAAAAAACTATCGTGTTCAAAAATGACTCAAAGACTTTATCCTCTATTTCTGCTTGTGCAATTGCAGTTTTATCGACTGGGTCCCAAAGAATAGGTTGCATTTTTCTGTATGCATACTCTTTATTATATAGATCAATGAATGACATTTGAGAAAGTGCCACAGCTTCCTTGCTGATCGTGTGGTATTCCAAATCCCAGTCATAGCTAATGCCAACTGATTTAAACAATTCTTTGAATTCTTGCTTTGATTTTTCAATAACCTCATGGCACATCTCTATAAATTTTTCTCTGCCAACTTCTTTTGCGCGGGTTTTATAGGTTTGCTCAACTAACCTTTCAGTCGGAAGGCCATTATCATCAAACCCAATTGGATAAAATACATCTTTTCCCAGCATACGCTGAAACCTTGCAATAAAGTCTGTGTGGCAATAGCTGAATATATGGCCAATATGCAACTTTCCTGATATCGTTGGTGGGGGAGTATCTATAGTGAAAGTGTTACCCTTTTCACTACTCCATTTATAAACTTTACTTCCTTCCCATAATACATTGTATTTGTCTTCAACTTCTCTAAAGCTGTATTTTTCTTCCAACATAAATATTTTTCAGTTTTAAGCTTTAAGTTAGCACAATTGAGCAAATACAGCAATTTTAATGTCTGACATTTTAGTTTATAATACAAAATTTCTTGATTTTAGTTTTTTATGTATTACACGATAAATTTTTAGTATTGAGGTTTATTATGCCTGATTTTAAATTTTCTGATTTACAAGATCTTGTTAATGCTCTATATGATCCATACTATCTGCCCTCCAATGAAAAAATAAAACTAGCAGAATTGCTTGAGGACGTGTTGGAACTAGAAGTTAAAAAAAGCCCAGAAAAGGCAATATCTAAATTAAAAAATAAAATAAAAAATGAACTAAAAAGTGAAGTATCGAATGAACTGAAACAAAAAATAAATACTCAAATCCAGCAGTTACAGCAAGAAAAGAAAATATTAGAAACCAAAAATGAAGCAAATAAACAACTGAAAGAAAAAGCAACATACATCGCTACTGCTAGCACTGGTCTTGCTGTTGGGTTAGTAGTGTATATTACACTTGAACATACAACTAAATTGGACATATGGTTAATCGTTGTTATAGCAACAGTATCTGCATTCTTAGCTGGTGGTTTAATAATGAAACCTAGCTCTCAAATAAATGGAACACAAGAACCAAAAGGAGTAGCAAATAAGAATTCAGTCTAGCTTGATATAGTTTTTTTCATTTCACTGCCTTTCCAAATTTGAAGCAGGTTGTTTGAGCCATAGTACAAAGTAAATATAGTAATTTTACACTAAAATTTTTAATTTTGTTTCTGTGGGTTAGTTGGTACGAGCCTTGCCTTTAAGAAGATGTAACATCACAATTATTATGAATAACATTCCACCAATAACTGATATAGCTCCACCCGTAATAAAACAAGCACGTGCCAACATTGATGAAATACTTGGCAGATCTGCAACTTTTCTTAAGGCACCATATCCACCAAGCCAAACAAGGCCAGTAATATGGAGAAAATGTCCCAAACTGTAAGCGTAAATCTGTAATCTTACTATGGAGCTTTTTATTTCTTTACAGCCCAATTTTGGTAACAGCCAGTAGACAAAATTCATAAAAGCTATAGTAATACCAACCACAGAACCGTGATAATGCGCAAGGATAGTGACATTTCCTTCAATAGTTAGCACTCCAAGCACACCTCCATAAATGAACAATACAAACGAGTGGAGAAGATAATTGCCCTTATCATTGAGTAGAGTTTTTATGTTGCAATACACTAATATTGTTAAAAAGCACGGCAGAACTGCTCCAGCAATTCTCATATGCCAGGTAAAAACTGTATCAATTCAGCACTATCCGACGAATAAATAAAGTATATAAACGGCGCACCTACGGTCAAAACTGTGTTTATAAATAGTGGTAAAATGGTAATTTTATTTAGACTAATATAGCGAGCATTCAGTATGATCAAATAAACTAAAAACATTGCTTGAGCAAAGGCAAACTGCAGTAAATGTCCGCCTCCCCAAAAGAGATATTCATAAAATAAATTCTTGTCCGAGTGATATAGACCTGGAGGCATATTTTTATGTGCTAAAACAACACAAAGAAATGATGACACAAGTATAATGACCAGGCCAATTTGTCCGATTGAAAGATATGAGTCTTGTTTATTTGATATGTAGGCTAGAGCTGTATTTATCAATATGCTGGTAATGAAAAGACTGAGTCCAAGTAAAAATAATTTGTTTTGTAATACAGGTATATAGTTACTTTTGATAACTTCAGTATTTGGAACAAATGCAGATATAAACATTAGCAGCATGGAAAGGATTGAGAGAATCCATGAGAAGTTAAACCAATGATTGGTGTTTTTTAAGTTTATGATGAAGAGCAGAGATATTATAGAGCACATCCATACCAAAATTGACAAATTTACGTGTATCACCAGTGCATTATCAAAGATATATTGTGCAGAAGGAATGAGAGAAGAAATAAAAGGCAATCGTAGAAAAATAACAATTATTGACAGCAGTCCAGAACAAGCAAGAGCAAGTACTGCCAAGAATATCCATTGCCTGCAAAGTGAAGCGTTATTTTGTATGTTGAGCATTTATTTTTAGGTACTATAGCATAAGACAATGTACATTTTTCAAATTGATATGCATAGTTTAAATGAATGACATTACAACAATATCTTTCATCGTGAAAATGCTGCGTACATTTCCATTTCATATTATGGTAATATTACTGACAGCGTTAGTCTGGGCTATCGAAATGTGTTTTTATCAATACTTGATAAAAATTATTACAGTAAGAGAATCTTTACATAATGGCATGACATTACGTTAATGCTTTTGATCCACAATTAAGAACATTTTCGTTGTGATTTACGTTTCTAGTATGTATATTAATGAATCTTGTTTTCACTAAATAATGAAAATAATAATTGTCATGATAATGTTATTGTATAGTAACTATACAATGGCAAGCGAACGAATAAGTTTAGTAGATAAAAAATTATCTCAAGGATATGTAGCTCCAATACTTACAGAAAATAGCGTTATTTTACCAGACAAGCACGGTACCTTATATTCCTTTGATATCGATAACCCAAGAGTTATAAATTGGAAATTATACCTCTCAAGTAGGAAAAAAATTGGTAATATGAGTTTATCGAGCTACAAAGAAAATGTTTTCTTTGTAGTGGATAACATTCTACACACAATAGATGCGAAAACAGGGGAGATTCAATGGGAAAAAGAATTAAGAGCTCCGGCAAGAGGGAAAGCAATAGTAATAAACAATAAGTTGGTAGTATTGACTATTGATAACTATCTACATGCATTTGATATAAAAGATGGCAGCCCCATTTGGGCTTATCAAAATGGTATAAATGAGGTTCGAGGTTTATATTCCATCTCACCAGCAGTCTCTAATGATAAAATAATGGCACCATTTTCAAATGGTGCGTTAATAGCTTTTAATGAAGAAGGTAAAAAACTATGGAGCCAAAAATTAGCTACAAATCTTTTAGATACACAGCTTACAGATGTAACTACTACGCCTAGAGTACACGATAATATCTTAATAGCTACGAGCAACTCTTATATTTATAGCATTGACGTAAACTCAGGAAATATTTTATGGTCAAGGCCACTACAAGTAAAAAGTATATCAAACATTGAGTCATATTATAGCCCTCTTATTCCTGCAGAGAAACAAAAAGAAGGCGGAAGAATTTTCATGGTGACTAAAGATAATAAGGTAATTGGCATCGACATACAAAGTGGAGAAACAGTTTGGACATCTGATTTTATAGAGAATGTGCAATTGTTTGTTCCAATTATGTATGCCCATACGCTTTGGGTAACAAGTAATAAAGGTTCAATATTTGTTTTTCCTGGATCTGAAAGTACAGGAAGGGTAATTAAAATACCTGGTAATGTGTTTCATGCTCCAGTATTTACCCATGGTAAGATGTATATAACGACTGAAGGAAATGGTGTTTATTCTTTAGAAAATAGGTTTGTTTTTTATGACTGATTATGATTTGATTATTATAGGTGGTGGTCCAGGTGGTTACAAATGCGCTATTGCTGCTGCAAAACTTGGACTCAAAGTTGCTTGTATAGACAAAAATAGCATTTTTGGTGGCACGTGTTTGCGAGTTGGGTGTATACCATCAAAAGCATTACTCCATTCCTCTTATCAGTATGCTAGCGCGAAAAATAATCTATCAAAACTTGGCATAAAAGTTAAGGATGTAAGTCTCGATTTGAAAGAAATGCTAGGCTATAAAGACGCTAGAGTTCAAGAACTTGGAAAAGGCATAGAATATCTGTTTAACCTTTACAAAATTACTAAGATCAATGGACTTGGAAAAATTACTTCTTTTGATCAAGACAACCTTGAAGTTTCAGTTGAAGGTAAGGTACTGAAGGCAAAAAATATAGTAATTGCAACTGGTTCTGATGTTAGTTCTCTACCAGGAATTGATATTGATGAGAAAAATATCATTTCATCAACTGGTGCATTGTCTTTAACTGAAGTACCAAAAAAACTTGTTGTAATTGGAGCTGGGGCAATAGGACTTGAAATGTCTTCTGTGTGGAATAGGCTAGGCTCTGAAGTTACTGTAGTAGAGTTTTTTGATAGAATCGCTGCAGCAATGGATAGCGAACTAAGTAAGTCTTTACTTTCTAGTCTACAAAAGCAGGGAATAAAATTTTTACTCAGCACCAAAGTTGAAGAGATAAAACAAAGTAGTAACTCTTTGAGTGTGAAAGTTTGCTCTGTAAAAGATAATCAAATAAACACTATAGAGGCGGATAAGGTATTGGTGGCAGCAGGACGCAAACCATGTACTGATGGTCTTGGTATTGATGAAAAAATGGAAAAAGATAATCGTGGTTTCGTTCAAGTTAACAACAGATATGAAACTAATGTGAAAGGAATATTTGCTATTGGTGATGTGATTGGTGGAGCAATGCTTGCTCACAAAGCTGAGGAAGAAGGGGTGGCAGTTGCAGAGATACTAGCAAGGCAATTGCCTCACGTTGATTATGAAATCATACCGTCAGTCATTTACACCCACCCTGCAGTTTCTTCAATCGGTAAAACTGAAGAAGAACTAAAAAGTGCTGGTCGAAAGTATAAAGTTGGTAAATGTCAATTTGCTGCAAACGGTAGAGCAAAAGTCACTGACGATGCTGAGGGATTCGTGAAAGTTCTGACTTGTAGCAAAGCAGATACAATACTCGGTGTACATATCATAGGAGCATACGCTGATACGCTAATCAATGAAGCAGCGGTTGCAATGGCATATGGTGCAGCAGCAGAGGATATATACAGAATTTGTCACTCTCATCCTGATATAAATGAAGCCTTTAGGGATGCGTGCATCGATGCTTTCTTTAAAAAGTAACTGTGGACCTCGGTTCAATCATTGAAAAATGGTATGATTGGCTAAAGTACAACAGGTCTTACTCACCAAACACTTTGGAGTCATACATGAGGGACCTCAAAGATCTTATAAGTTTCCTAAATACTCACATTGGTGAAGAAGTAAATGTTGGCTCTTTAGAAAAATTAAGCATACCTGAACTGAGAAGTTGGTTTACCTCTCGTTATACAAGAGGTGTAAATGCGAGATCTAACACTCGCGCATTATCAGTAATCAGAAATTTTTTCAAATATATAAAAAACAATTATGAAATAAATAATGAAGCGGTATTTTCTTTATCAAGGCCAATTCAGAGAAGAACTCTACCTAAAGCACTTTCAATATCTAACATAGAAACTCTATTGAAAGAAATGAAATTGCCTGATCTAGGCGAGCCTTGGGTGGTAAAAAGAGAAATTGCAATTGTCGTTCTGCTATATGGTACGGGTTTAAGAATCACTGAAGCATTGAATCTTAAGGTTAGTGATATTAGCAATGAAAGTTTAATAGTAACAGGTAAGGGAGATAAACAAAGGCAGGTATTTATTCTTCCAGTAGTAAAAAAGTGTATACAAAAATATATAAAAGCTTGTCCCCACTTTGACGAAGCGGGACATCTTTTTGTGGGGGTAAGAGGAAAAAAATTGGGAAGAACTTATGTTGCTAATCGTTTGCAAAAAATAAGAAGATTTTTAAACTTACCAGAAATTTTATCTCCACATGCATTTCGCCATAGTTTTGCTACTCATTTGCTTCAGAAAGATATTGATATAAGATCAATACAACAGCTGCTTGGCCATTCAAGCCTTGAAACTACTCAAGTTTACACTCACCTAAATTATCAAGATGTCTTCAATATGTATAAAAACTTTCAGAAGAGTTTGAATAAAAAATCAAAATCTTAACTTCGTCTTAAATCGATAATATTGCCGAACTGAGTGCTTGCAACATCATTCAGTACTATACTTGCTTTATATAAGCAATAGTGACCAGCAGAGAGAAAGCAAAGCGTTTTGCAAAAGGTTGTGAATAGAATAGACAGCAGAATTTAAATTAGAAGCTATGTAAAGAAACAAGTCAAGCAAATAGCAAAAGATCTGGGATCGTACACCTAGGCACTCAATTTTAATTTTTCACTCAAAATCAAGTTTACGACATCAGGGCTAGCTTTTCCTTTGGTAGATTTCATAACTTCACCAACAAAGAATCCATACAATCTTGTTTTACCACCCTTATATTCTTGAACTTTATCTTGGTTGTTATTGATGATTGTATCTATTACCTCTGAGATTTGACATGTGTCAGTTATTTGCTTGAGATCCTGCTCTTCTATAATAAGGGATGCAGGCTTTCCAGTTTCAAACATAATATCAAAAACTTGTTTACCAAGTTTAGCAGAGATCGTTCCATCGACGATAAAGTCGAGGAGTTCGGATAAAGCATCTGCTTTAATTGGAGAGCTAACAATATCAATATTTGTTTTATTTAAACGACCGAAAAGTTCGACGGTTAACCAGGTAACTGCAATCTTTGAATCATGCTTTTTTGCTAATTTTTCAAAATAATCAGCAATTTCTTTATCAGAAGTGATAACGTCTGCATCGTATTCATTTATACCTAATTCCTCTATGTATCGAAGTTTTTTTTGATCTGGCAACTCGGGTAAAGATGATTTAATAGAATCAATTTTGTCTTGGCTTATTTCAACAGGTAGTAAATCAGGTTCAGGGAAATATCTATAGTCACTTGAATCTTCTTTGCTTCTCATCACTTTTGTTTTTCCTAAAGTGACATCAAACAATAAGGTATCTTGACTTATTTCTCCTCCGCTTTCCAAAATTTTGATCTGCCTTTGTGCTTCATAATCTATAGCTTGTACAATATAACGTATTGAATTTAAGTTTTTTATTTCACAACGAGTGCCAAATGTGCTACTGCCCTTTGGGCGAACAGAAACATTTGCATCACAGCGAAGTGACCCCTTTTCCATATCACCATCACATGAACCGATGTAACGCAAAATCTGCCTCAATTTTTTCATGAATTCTGCAGCTTCTGCAGATGAACGAAAATCTGGCTCTGAAACAATTTCCATTAAAGCAACACCTGCACGATTTAAATCTATGTAAGTTTTGCTTTCTTCATGAATACTCTTTCCTGCATCTTGCTCTAAGTGAATTCTTGCGATTCTTATTTCTTTTTCATTATTATTGATAAAAACTTTGCCATTTTTAACTATTGGCTCAAAGAACTGGGTTATTTGATAACCTTGTGGTAAATCGGGATAAAAATAATTTTTCCGGTCAAAGTAAGAGCATTTATTAATTTCTGCAGAAATTGCAAGTCCGGTGCATATTGCTTGCTCTATGCAGCTATAATTTAATATTGGCAATGTACCTGGCATTGCCGCATCAACTAGAGAAACTTGAGTATTGTGCTCAGTGCCAAATTCCGTTAGTGAACTAGAAAATAGCTTTGTCTTAGAAGAAACCTGAGCGTGTACCTCAAGTCCAATTACTGTCTCCCAGTTTTCTTTTGTCATGTATTTTATTCAATTAATAACTTTATATTCTGCAAACTAGCACAAAAAGTCAAATAAAACTCATTTAACCTATGATCCAAGAGCGGTGTATATCAATAATATAAGAGTTACTACAGTTTCTATTGACTAGGCTGTTATATAATAAAGTTAAGTGCTGCCAAAAAATATCTATAGTAGGCCAAAACATAATTTTGATGGCAACTGATTAGCTAACAAATTTATAAACATCAGTATATAGTTCATCAATGCATGGCTCTTTACTATTTTTAGCAAAATCTTCTGACTTTTTTACTAAATCTCGTATTTCCTTATCAATAGCTTTGCATTCTTCATCAGAAGCGATTTTATTGTCTGTTATATACTGCTTTAAGGTGCTTATAGGATCATGATTTTGCTTCATATCTTCAACTTCTTCTTTTGAGCGATAAGTAGCAGGATCTGACATCGAATGGCCACGATATCTATATGTCTTCATTTCAAGCAAGAGAGGTCCTTTTCTCCCACGTACGTGCTCAGCTATTTCACTTGTTATCTCATAGACAGAGAAAAAATCCATTCCATCAACTTGTTTTCTAGGAATACCAAAACTCTCTCCTCTTTTATATAGTTCAGTTACTAAAGTTGATCTTTGCACAGAAGTTCCCATTGCGTATTCGTTATTTTCTATGATATAAACCACAGGTAACTTCCACAAAGATGCCATATTAAATGATTCATATACTTGTCCTTGATTTGCAGCACCGTCACCAAAATATGTGAATACAACGTTATCTTTTTTCTTGTATTTATTAGCAAATGCTATTCCTGTACCAATTGGGACTTGTGCACCTACTATTCCATGTCCACCAAAGAAATTTTTTTCAACATCAAATATGTGCATGGAGCCACCTTTACCTTTTGAACACCCTGTTTCTTTGCCGTTTAGTTCTGCCATCACAACATTCGGATCAGAATTACATGCAAGCATTAAGCCATGGTCTCTATAGCTTGTGATAAAAGCATCACCAGATTTTGATGCAGCTTGAGTCCCAACTGCAACTGCTTCTTGCCCTATTGATAAGTGACAGAATCCGCCTATTAATCCCATTCCGTATAATTGTCCTGCTTTTTCCTCAAATCTGCGTATGAGAAGCATTTTTCTGTAGAATCCAATCACCTGTTCTTTAGTGAAATTTTTTGCTTTCATATTGACTTTCTTTTATTAAATTGAGATCATACCAGAAATTTCTAACATTTTATAATACTATCTATATGGACTACTATCACTGGCTTGAAGCTTTTCACGTTATCTCTGTAATTATGTGGGTGGCAGGTATGCTCTATTTGCCAAGGCTTTATGTTTACCATGCATCTGTAAAACCAGGGTCAGAAAATGACAGCTTACTTCAAATAATGGAGAAGAGACTCCTTAGATATATCATAAACCCTGCAATGCTTTTCTCCCTTAGTTTTGGAATTATGCTAATGATTATTAGGGAAGCATATCGCGAAGGGTGGTTTCATGTAAAAGCGCTAGCATTATTCTTAATGTTTGCTATTCATGTCCTACTTGCAAAACATAGGAAAAATTTTGCAGTGGGCTTGAATAAGAAAACTCACGTTTATTTTCGTGTTTTAAACGAAGCAGTAACAGTGTTAATAATAATTATAGTTATTATGGTTATTGTAAAACCTTTTTGATTTTCTAGCCTAATGCTGAACCATTGAATGGAGTATAAGAATTGTTACTAAATAGTTTATTCTGATGTTCCATAGTCTAAGTAAAGTACTTAAGGTATAGATTCTTTGTTTTTGTGTGTTATCCTGGTTAACAAGAATTCGCAGTAGCATTATAATGAGTAAGTTAAAAAAGCTTAGTGCTGGACTTTCTTTGACAGGCCTGATTGGTAGTGATGATATAGATGTGCAAAGGGCAGGAAATAGAAAGAAGAAATATCAATTTTTGGATAAGACGTTCGCATGGATTGATGCGATGATAAATTTTATTTTTAAACGTGAGAGTAATAACGTAAATGAAGTCCTAAAAGTCACATGGGGACCACTATTTTTTGGTTTAGTGGTGATATTCATCTTTTTTGGAATAGGTGGTATTTGGTCAGCTATAGCTCCAATTGACGGAGCAGTGCATGCAAGTGGAGAAGTTATTGTCTCTTCAAATAGAAAAATAGTGCAACACTTGGGTGGGGGAATAATAAGCAAAATTTTAGTAAAAGAAGGTCAGGCAGTTAAGAAAGATGAGCCTTTAGTTTTATTAAGTGATGTTAACGAAAAGGCAAATTTGAGTATAATTAAAGAAAAACTCTTATCGTTTTTGGCAACTGAAGCAAGACTTATTGCAATTAGGGGAGACTTAGATACGCTAGAATTTTCTGATGAGGTTAAAAGATTATCTAACGATGAATTTGTAAATAAAGCGATAAAGAATCAGGTAAAGTTGTTCAACTCTCAGAGAAAGAGTATATTAGGAAAAACTGACATACTGCAACAACGTATAAAGCAGTTAAATGATGAATTAGCAGGGCTAAATTTTCAACTAAATGCAGCCCATAAGCAATATGACTTGATAACTGAGGAGTTAGAAACAAAAAGACAATTACTTGATAGTGGCCATATAAGCAAACCTCACATTTTAGCTTTAGAAAAACAGTTTGCTGACATTGAGGGTAGAGTTGGGCATTACCGTTCTGCAATATCTCAAGTACAGCAAAAGATTGGAGAAAATGAGTTAGAGATTATAAATGTGAAGAATGATGCTCAAGAAAGAGCAAATGCTGAGCTTAAGGAAGTTAATACATCTATTGCAGACTTAAAAGAGAGGCTGATGGTTGCTGAAGATTCGTTAGCACGTACAATAATTAAATCACCTCAAGATGGTATAGTTACAGATATAAGATACCACACTGAAGGTGGTGTTATACAATCTGGAGTTCCAATCATGAGTATAGTACCATCAGATGATGATCTAATAATAGATGCTAAAGTTCTAACCAGAAACATAGAAGAGATACTGTCAGCAAAAAAGAAAGATAGCAATATAGTCTCTATCGATGGACTAGAAGGGCTGAAAGTTAAAGTAAGGCTGAGCGCTTATAGTGCACGTCGCTTAAGTTTAATTAACGGTATAGTAAACCATATTTCCCCTGATGCTCTTGATGATCCAAGGATGGGGCGTTATTATTCAGTGCGAGTGGTGATACCAAAATCAGAACTTGCTCAATTTAAAAACGTATACCTATATCCTGGTATGCCAGTAGAGGTATATATAGTTACTCAATCCCGCACTCTTTTATCGTTCTTGTTTACACCTATAATTGCAACATTCGATAGATCTTTCATAGAGAGATAATTTATTTGGCTTTTCTAAAAAATTTGTTTACAGAGTTTGATATGCAAAAAAATTTACACACAAGTAGTGTATTATTTTATAATTATTTTCTATAATATGTAAATCTTTGATTTAAGATGCAAATGCTAATGTAAACATTAAAGGTTAATTAGTAAACTCAGCTGTATAATAGAATTAAAGGAATTAGTAAGATTTTTACCTTAATGAATTATAAATAGACAAACTTACCTAAAGTTTAATAGTGTCTGTTACTGCTTTTAGGTGTGAGGCTAGAGGGTTATTAGCAATAACAGACACTATTAAACTTATTATAGAATTTCCTTAAAGTAAATACTTAACTTAAAATAGATTCATGTAAATGCTTTTTCCTCAAGTTAGTATCGTATTATTATATTTATTAAATGCTAAAAAAACATTAATCATCATTTACTTTTGATTCAATATTTAGCAAAACACTTGTGTATATCCTATAATCTTTGTTTGCATAGTAAGTTTATATATATACTATTATATAGTTAGTTTTACAGCAAAAAATATGGTGAAGTTATTTGCACTATTGATAATATTTTACTCAAATATATCTGTTGCCTCTGCTCCTACTTCCTGGCAATTTGGATTTCCTGCTCCTGCAACTGAAGTAATGGAGGCTGTAGTTAGGTCACATTCGTTTGTGATGCTTGTGATGGTTACAATAATGCTTTTTGTGTGGGTGCTGCTTGCTTATATAGCGTTTCGCTTTCGTAAAAGCAAAGTAACAAACATAAGTAAAACTACCCATAGTGTTCCTTTAGAAATTATTTGGTTTGTTATACCAACTATCATTGTTGGAATATTAGCCTTTGAAAACGCTAAATTACTGAAGCTACAGGAAGAAATACCGAAAGCTGACATAACACTAAAAGTTATTGGCCATCAATGGTATTGGAGCTACCAATATCCAGAATATCAAGGTGTGTCATTTGATAGTTATATCAAGGGAAAAGATGACTTTATTGAAGGGGATTTGAAGCTATTCTCTGTTGATAACAACATCATTTTACCCGTTAATACTAACGTTCGTTTACAAGTTACAGCAGGAGATGTGATACACAGTTGGGGAGTGCCGGCTTTTGGTGTAAAAATTGATGCGATACCAGGAAGGCTGAATGAGGCGTGGTTTAATGTCAAAAAGCCAGGTGTTTATTACGGGCAGTGCTACGAATTGTGTGGTCAAGGCCATGGATTTATGCCAATTGTTGTTGAAGCAGTAAGCAAAGAAGATTTTAATAAGTGGATCGAAAATAGAAAATTAGTGAGTTAAATTTGGAGTATAGATATGAGTGATGTACCAAAGGGCATAAAGCGTTGGTTGTTTTCCACTAATCATAAAGACATAGGGACACTGTACATTATTTTTTCCATATTAGCTGGAATTATTGGTGGATTATTATCGGTGATTATTCGCACTCAGCTAATGCACATTAATATACTTAACAATAATTATCAATTATATAACGTAATGGTTACAGGGCATGCGTTGATAATGGTGTTTTTTATGATAATGCCAGCCCTCATGGGAGGATTTGGTAACTGGTTTGTACCTCTCATGATTGGTGCACCAGATATGGCATTTCCTCGTATGAATAATTTAAGTTTTTGGTTATTAGTGTCATCTTTTATTTTGCTCATTCTCTCAGTGTTTATTGGTGAAGGTCCAGGTACAGGTTGGACTTTATATCCACCTTTATCACAGGTAATATCCCATCCAAGTGCAGGAGTTGACCTTGCTATACTTGCACTTCATGTTGCTGGTATGTCGTCAATTGTTGGGGCGATCAACTTTATAGTTACTATATTTAACATGCGCGCAAAAGGAATGTCATTAACTAAGATGCCACTGTTTGTTTGGTCTGTCTTGTTAACAGCATTTATGCTGATTGTTGCCTTACCAGTGCTTGCCGGTGCTATAACTATGCTTCTTACTGATCGCAATATTGGTACTTCCTTTTTTGATCCTGCTGGTGGTGGTGATCCTGTGTTATTTCAACATCTGTTTTGGTTTTTTGGTCATCCGGAGGTTTACGTAATTATTTTTCCTGCATTTGGCATCATAAGTCAGGTTGTATCAACTTTTTCTCACAGACCTGTATTTGGTTACATAGGAATGGTTTATGCAATGATAGGTATAGCAGTATTTGGCTTTATGGTTTGGGCTCACCATATGTTCACTGTTGGGCTTAGTGCTGACGCTGCTGCATTTTTTAGCACTACCACAATTTTTATCGGTGTTATAACTGGTGTAAAAGTCTTTAGCTGGATTGCAACTATGTGGGGCGGAGCAATTGAGTTTAAAACCCCTATGCTATTTGCGTTGGGTTTTATTTTCATGTTTGTTGGCGGTGGAATAACGGGAATAATTCTTTCTCATGGTGGAATAGATAAGCTCTTGCACGACACCTATTATGTCGTTGCTCACTTTCACTATGTCATGTCGCTTGCTACATTATTTGGAGCTTTCGCCGGTTTTTATTATTGGATAGGTAAAATGTCAGGTAAGCAATATAATGAGTGTTTAGGAAAGATACACTTTTGGCTCACTTTTATTAGCACCAATGTCACTTTCTTACCCCAGCATTTCCTGGGATTAGCAGGTATGCCAAGGCGTATACCTGATTATCCCGACGCGTTTATCCCTTGGAATTATATATCCTCAATTGGTTCATATATGTCCTTTGTTTCAGTTATATTTTTTGTATTTATAGTTATACATCTCTTTAAGTGGGGCAAAAAAACTGGAGATAATCCTTGGGGGGGTGATACCTTAGAGTGGACGGTATCTTCACCACCACCTTTTCATACTTTCGAAAAGCCACCAGTGGTAAAATAAAGTGTACATAAGTGCTTTGTTAAACGTTGAATCGACAATATTAGATTTTTGGCATTTGCTAAAGCCAAGGATAATGTATCTTGTAGTATTTACTGCAGTTGCTGGAATGGTTGCTGCACCAGGTAGCATTCATCCTTTCCTTGCACTAATATCTCTTATGTGCATTGCTCTTGGTTCAGGATCTGCAGGTGCAATAAATATGTGGTATGACAGAGATATAGACTTGGTTATGGAGAGGACAAAAAGTCGTCCTATACCTTCGGGTAGAGTTTTTGCAGAAAGCGCGCTTGAGTTTGGTATAACTCTTGGAATATTGTCAGTATTTATCATGGCAATAGCAGTAAATTATATTTCTGCTGCTTTACTTGCAGTTAGCATATTATTTTACGTTTTCGTATATACAATTTGGCTAAAAAGGCGTACTCCACAGAATATCGTTATCGGTGGTGCAGCAGGTGCTTTTCCTCCAATGATTGGCTGGGCGGTTGTAACTGACTCTGTAAGTTGGGAAAGTTTTATTCTATTTTTAATAATTTTTATGTGGACACCACCACATTTTTGGGCTCTATCTCTAAATAGTTCTAAGGATTATGTAAAAGCATCAATTCCAATGTTTAATATTATCCATGGACCGGAAAAGACAAGAAAACGTATATTAATTTATAGTGTATTATTGGTGTTAACTAGCTTACTCCCAGCACTATTTTTGAAAAAGGCTCTATTTTACCTGAGTATGGCAATTATTGAAGGTTGCGTTTTTATTTGGTTTGCCATATCAGTTATAAGGCTTAAGAGTCATAGCTCGCAGAGAAAGCTGTTTTCTTATTCGATCTCCTATCTATTTTCTCTGTTTGCTAGTATTATTTTTTGTTCTATTGACTTGTTTTGATTATGAAAGAACACAAAAACTATCTTTTACTTTCTCTTCTAATAATGCTAGTTGTAGCACTTTTCTTTGTTTCCATAATAAAATTTAAAGGTGGGGCTTAAATTGCCTATATATCTATAAAAATAGTA
Organism: Wolbachia endosymbiont (group B) of Germaria angustata; assembly: GCF_964026725.1. Lineage (NCBI taxonomy): Bacteria > Pseudomonadati > Pseudomonadota > Alphaproteobacteria > Rickettsiales > Anaplasmataceae > Wolbachia > Wolbachia endosymbiont (group B) of Germaria angustata. The sequence continues at coordinate 490,200 of NZ_OZ034691.1, read as the reverse complement.
TTTTCATAGAAGTAACGGTATACTTTAATTCATTCACTACAATAAAGATGAATAAAAAGGAAGTGACAATATATACAGATGGAGCATGCCTTGGTAACCCTGGTTTAGGGGGATGGGCAGCAATCATATTATTTCAAAATCATAGAAAGAACATCTGTGGTAGAGAAGAAAATACTACAAATAATAAAATGGAGTTAACAGCAGTGATCAATGGACTGAAGGTATTAAAATTTCCTTGTAATATCAGTTTGTATACGGATAGCCTCTATGTTAAATGCGGTATAACAGAATGGATAAGTAAGTGGAAAATGAACGGCTGGAAGACAAGTAATAAGAAGTCAGTAAAAAATATAGAATTATGGAAGGAATTGGATAATGTTGCTTTGCAACACGAAATTAATTGGAAGTGGGTAAAAGCACATAATGGTGATAAATACAATGAGGAAGCTGACAGTTTAGCAAGAAAAGCAATAATCGATGCTTAAAAAAATAGCTCTATCATTTTCTATAATTTTATTATTTATATTCTGTTTCTTTATCCCTTTTAAAGGGGAAGGTCCTTTAGAAATCAATATTAGTTATATTAATTTTTATATAAAGAAAAAAATATCAAAGATATTTACCAATTCGGATGTCAGCATGGAGAGTACCTCGGTTATTTGGCAGAAAGATGGCAAGCTAGTCATTACAGATTTAAAAATAACAAATCCTGACTTTACCATAGAAGTTCCTGAGCTTTTTGTACACTTTAAGTTAAGTTCCAAAAAGTTCTCTCAGGTTTTAGCTGGTAATGTACACATATATATCAAGAAGGAAGAGACCAGAGGAATAACAACATCTGTAATGACAGATAAGATGAGTAGTACAAAAAATCTGCTGAAGACAATAAGAAAAATTTTTTTCTACTTAAATGCAGACTCAAGAATTGAAATTACTAACATTGCTATCAATAAAAATATGGAAGGTGAATTCTTCATTGATAAAGTATATTTAGGAAAGGAGGAAAATTTTAATGTTTTGGATATTCGTGTTCATACAAAAGATAAAAAGGGGATTCTAGATGATTTATCTATTATGATAAAAAATCGCAATAATTTGTTAAATTTGTATGGAACATTTTATAACCTAAAGTTGGGGCTATTTAACGAGTTTTCCACACTAGTTAAAAGTTACAATTTGGACAAAGAAATAGGGTTCAAAGGGAACTTCTCAATGAGAATTAATGGAAGGGATGAAGTTATGGATGGAAACATATACGTGTTAAATACAGAGAGTCACTCAGGTAAAAACTTAGCCTTGACTAATGTAAATGTAAATTTGACATATAGTGATGAAATCATTAGCGTAAAAAACTTTCATTTTAAGTTAAATGATACTTACCTTTCTTTGATTGGCAAAATGAACTTTGGCACAAATCATGCTTTGCTTAGAGTTAATATTAGTAAACTTGTTGCAAAAGATTTATGTACTTATGTACCAGATGGTCTAGTGAACAATGAATTTAGAAAGTGGTATTGTAATAATATTGATGGGAATATTATAAATACAATCATAAGTTTTAACGGTAAAATCGATAGTTTAATAAATGATGATCTGTCAGGTATTGTAATTGTTGCTGATATAGAAAATGGCAGCGTTCAATTTGATGAAGATTTTGAACGAGTAGAGAACTTGAACGGTGAGTTAACTCTCAAGGATAACAATCTCAAAATTATTGTAAATAGAGCTAAGTTTCAGAATTTTACTATCAATAGTGGTCATATTGAAATGAACTCTCTCAATAAAGAAGATTCTGTTCTTACCATTAATGGTCAGGCTGTAAGTGATGCTTATGGGTTATATGAGCCTATAAAATTTAAGCTGGATGATGTGGTAAAATTTGAAAGAGATAAAATAGGTGGAATAGCAAATTCTATATTCAATTTTCGTATTTTTAATCTAAATGGTGATAGTAAAAAAGTGGACTTCTCAGCAAATTTCTATTCTGAAATTGATAATTTGGTCGTATATAATGAAAGTCTTGGTAAGTATGATATTAAGCTTGATTTCGGCAGAGATTTTATTGATTTAAATGGCAGTGGTATGGTAAATAATACACAGCTGCTATTTGACCTCAAAAGTAGCAATAAAAATGAAAATTTTGCCTGGAGTTTGACTGGAGATTTACCTGCTCAAATACTTAATTTCGGTGATGGTTATATCAATGCAAATATAGAATCAGCGATAAATCAAGATAAGACTGGATATGTTAATGGTAATATAGATTTATCAGAGCTTGAGTTGCGTTCAAGCTACTTAGGATGGAAAAATCATTTTGAAGATCACAATGAAGTTTTATTTTCTACAAGGCTAAAAGGAGCAGGTAAGTTACTAATAGATAAACTAGACGTTGTAGGAAGTGATCTAGACATAAAATTTAGCGGAAGAGTAGAAAATGGAAATCTATATTTAAATTCTAGCAATTTTAAATTACCTGATAATGATTTTAGTATAGAAATTGAATCAGGTAAGGAGAAAGATGCCATAACTATTCACGGTGAGAAAATCAACTTAAGTGATGTGTTAGGTTTACTTGGCAAAGATAGTAATCGATTAAGTAACAAAATAGAAGTTACTATGAATGTTGACAATATAATTATGAAAGAAGGCATTACCATAGAAGATGCCAAGCTGAACGTAACTTGCGCTAAAGGTGATTGCAGTGGAAGTCAATTTACAGGAAAGTTTTCAGAGGATAATAGTAGTATATTAGCAGAATACAGTGAAATAGGGCTTGAAATATACGCGGATAATTCAGGTATGCTTTTGCGTTCTTTAGGGATTAGTAAATCAGTTAAAAACGGCAAATTCTCTCTTTATCTATCTTCTAAGAGAGAAAATGGAGGACATTATGGTATGTTATCTATCAGCAATTTCTATATCAAAGATGCTCCATTACTTACTACTTTATTATCAATGTCCTCACTTCCTGGCATTGTAAATGCTATAAAGAACGAAGGTGTGCATTTTTATAAGTTTAATGTACCTTTTTCATATAAAGATGGCACTGTTGAAATTGAAGAATCTTGGCTTGAAGGAGCGGAACTGGGCATTAGTACTAGTGGTACGCTCAATACTAAGGATTATAAGTTCCAGGTTGAAGGACAAGTAATACCGGCATACTCAATTAACAAATCTTTGTTGAAAATCCCTATAATCGGAAAACTTCTGACTGGTGGGAAGAGTAGGGGGATTATTTCAATAGACTACAAAGCAAATGGTGATGATAAAAACAATAACGTATCTGTTAATCCTATCTCTTCTCTCACTCCAAGCTTATTTAAGAGGTTATTAGGAGTATTTGATCGTATTATGACAAAAACTAATAAAAACGTTTTAAAAGGTAGTGTGGAGAAGAAATTTAGCTCAATATGACCAGAAGAAAAGTTATTTATTGATGTTTAGTTAGATGGTAAACGTTAGATACAACAAACAGAGGAAGTTAGATAAAATAATTAAGGGAACAAGAATATAAAGGTTTAACTTGAAGTAACCGGATAAAATCTGAGTCACACTTCCAAGTGCTGGTACCCACGAAAGCAATGCAACTGCACAAATCAGTAGGTGCCTTACAATTTTTGGTGTTTTGTCTTCATTCTCTAATTTGTGATGTGATCTTCTGATAAAAATTGTTATTCTACCTAAATACCAGTTAGCTATTCCACCAAGACTGGATCCCGATACTCCAAAAAGTAATATAAGTAGTGGATTGTAATGTGACCTAAAGCATAACATAGTGTAAAGTACAAAACCTTGATGTATGGGTAAGATAAGCGATGATACTAGGCTATCTATAAACAATAGGAGATAATTTTCCATACCAAGTTGTTGTACCATCTTCGTTGTCAGAAATTGTAACCCCCATTTGTTTCAATTGCTCTCTTATTTTGTCTGCAGTATCATAATCTTTATTTTGTTTTGCTACTTTTCTTAAGTCTATCAACCTTTCTATTTCTTGATGACTCACACCACTTGCAAACCACTCTTGATAACTTGACTCAAGAATACCAATGAACCTTGCGCTTTTAACAAACTTCTTAGTTAATTTGAGCCTCTCACATTCATTACTTGTCTTATTGATTTCTGTAGCCATTTCATGCAATATGGCTACAGCTTCAGGAATGTTTAAATCGTTTTTCAAAGCCTCTATAAAATCTTTAGAGACTTCTGCATCACTTTCCTCAATACATGTACTACGTAATAACCGATAAAACTTGTTTAAAGTTTCTTGCGACTCAGAGATAACATTTTCTGTCCAATCAAGTGGTTTTCTGTAGTGAGTTTTAAGCAGCGCATAACGTATTACTTCACCCTTTATTCCACTATCTAACAAATCCCTTACTTTGACTATATTAAATAAGGATTTGCTCATTTTCTCTTCATTTACCGTAAGAAACCCGTTGTGTACCCAATATTTTGCAAACTTTGACCCAGCAAATGCAGATTTACTCTGCGCAATTTCATTCTCATGATGAGGAAATTGCAAGTCTATACCGCCACCGTGAATATCAAAATCTTTGCCAAGGTAAGCATATGACATTGCTGAACATTCTATATGCCACCCTGGTCTTCCCTCTCCCCATGGACTATTCCAGTGACTTGAAAGTTTATAGTCAGTTTCGTTTGCAGGTTTCCAAAGTACGAAGTCTCCTGGGTGTTTTTTATTTTCACCCACTTCAACTCTATTACCATGATCCAACTCATCAATTTTTTTCCCTGATAAAACACCGTACTCAGGGTAAGATTCTACACTAAAATATACATGTTTATTTGATTCATAAGCATGACCAGAATGCAGCAAAGATTCAATTAACTCAATAATTTGGTCTATATTTTCTGTTGCTTTTGGTTCATGTGTTGGTTCTACGCAATTTATGCTTCTCATATCTTCATGAAAAGCTTTGGTATAATATGCGCTGATACTTTCTATATTACTACTTTTCTTATTTGCTGCATTGATTATCTTGTCATCGATGTCGGTTATATTACGCACATAAGTAACTTTGCCATAACAAAATTTCAGTAGTCGAAATAATACATCATAAACAACAACAGAACGTGCATTTCCTATATGTGCAGTATCATATACTGTTGGTCCGCAGACGTACATTTTTATATGATCTTTGTCGATCGGTGTAAAGGGCTCTTTTTTTTTTGTTAAAGTATTGTAAAGCTTAACCATATACAAAGCTTTTTAGAAAAGAAAATGCTCCAAATATAAGCTGTGGTCCTTTAACTATTACGACAAGAGTAAGTAATAACCCACACAATGATACTAATACTCCGATTATAGAGAGAAATCCATCTTTGCTCATGATACCCAGTGAAATGAGAGTTGTACCAATTGCAGGAATGAAGTTAGTTAAAGGAAGTGGGATTGCTATCGATAATGCACAAAGCAGCATTATAAATGCTAAAATATTTTCACCAGGACCACGAAAAATGAAAGACATTCTTGGTTTCATGAACTTTTCTATTTTTTTTAATATAGGTGAAGTTTTCTCTACCACGAGAGCTAGTGTTGACCGTTGAAAAGATTTCCTTTCTAGCCAATTAGGCATCCAAGGAGAATCAAACCCAAATAGAAGCTGCAGTGAAAATAAGATTAAAGGTATAGAAAGAATGGTTGTATAGCCAGGTGGAACAGGTATAGGTACTGATAGCGGTAAAGAGAAGATGATTATTAAAATACCAAAACCACGCTCATGTAAAGCTATTTTAATATCAAATAATGTTACTTTATCATTATCGTTATTATTAGTATCTGCAACCTCTTTTAGAATATCAGAGGCCAATTTTTTATCTTCAGTCAATTTCACACTTTTTTCCACAGTTACCCTTTAATAACAATATAACTTCTAACTAACATAGTTATTGCTATATTTCAATATCGATTATTCATTTCATGCTGTACTTCATTCTTCTAACAAACTCCTAAGAACCTTTTTCATCTATCGGCTCCTCTTTCATTAGTATATAACCAAATTCCTTTGCTTTTTTAAGCAAATTTTTGACTACTCTCTCTTTGTAAAGTGTTTCATAATAGTTTATTCCTTTCTCTACATATTCTTGTCCATATTTCAACATTTGATAAAAGATACATGCTAATTTCCTTGCTGTCGCAGTTATTGCTTTTGGTGCTCCTAGCCTTTTTTTCAGCCTTCTACTATATGCACCTATTGCACTTTTGCTTCTCAACACACAATGGGCAGCCATTCGAAATGCATTCGCAGCGCGGTTAATAACTTTACGAGTTCCTGTTCCAACAATTTTTCCTCCTGTAATTTTATTAGCAGGGCTTAATCCAAGCCAGGAAGAAAAATGTTTTTCTGTTGGCCATTTATTATGATTTATACCTGTTTCCGAAATGATAGTTTGTACACTTAATACATCAAATCCCGGGACTTTAGTAAAATCTATCCCGGTTATTCGATTTAAATCCTCATCCGCAGCAAAATCTGGACCATTCTTCTGCTTCCGCTTTCGTATTTTATTCAACATCCTGTTCTCATTTGACTTTGCCTCAAATGTTTTATAGTAACTCTCTATACTTTTATCACATTCCGTTATTTGCTCTTGAAAAAAAGTATATGCTGCATATTCTTGTTTTAGTGCAAACAAGTGTTCTTCTCTATAGTCTCCTGTTAATGCTTTTGCTATAGTAGGCTTGTCATTCTTCATGTTTGAATTTCTAAATTCAGCTAGTTTTTGGGGGTCTTTCTCTCCTTCAATTATTGCTTTAATAATTTTCATGCCTGTTAAACCGTTGATATCACTAATAACCTTATGCAATTGAATATTCATTTGAATTAGCGCTTTTTGCATACGTTGAGTATGTTTAGCTGCATTTTCAATTAGATTAGCACGTTGTCTAACGTAACTACGCAATACACACATTTGATTATCCGGTCTAAATGATCCTTGAAGCAGTCCATAGCTGTGCAATTGTTGCAGCCATTGACAATCCTGAACATCAGACTTTCTACCAGGCACATTTTTGACATGTCGCGCATTTACTAGTTTTACCTCAAATTTATATGATTCTAATATTTGAAATAAGGGAATCCAATATACTCCAGTTGACTCCATGGCCACAGTTCTAACCTGACACTTTTTTAACCACTTTGCTAAGTTGTGTAGATCTACTGTAAAGCACCCAAATTTTTGGATACGTTGTTCATCTCTTCCTTCAGGTGCACATACATAATGTACAGTCGAGCCAATATCAATCCCTGATGCGTCAGGGTTTATTATTTTTAATTTACTTTTTGCTTCTGCCATATAAAATTCCTCCTATACTATTATGATAAGAAGCACTTCAGCTTGGGACGGTTAGGTTATACAATCTTCTAAACGAGGTAGTCCAGAAAGAACTCCATCAATGGCTTTACCGTTTCCCCCAAAACCATGCTTTCAAACGGGCATTTATAGCACCATTGATTGTTTCGGTTATAGCTGCAGAAGCGCTTCTTCGTAAAACTATATCCAAAAAACATAAAGTAAAGAGAAAGAGTTTCTTTTTGGTTTTATAGATTTCGTCTGTTCAGGCTTTTAATGAAGGATTTATACCTCAAGATTATGCTCGTGCAGAGGAGGAAATTAAGACCGGCAAGAAGAAAAAGAATACAGCTTTACACATTGCTTGCGAGATGGAAAATGTAGACATGGTAAAAATATTACTTACACATCCAAATATCAAACCTAATATTAAAAACTATGAAAACAAAAGTCCAAGAAATTGTATTGCAGGACATGTTAAGGAAATAATAGAACCAGAGTTCATAAAGGTAGAAGAAGTTGCTCAAAAAAGGAAACAAACTAATTATGCTTATGCTTCTTTGTTATCTGGAGTACTTGCTGCTGGTATATGTTTCGCAGTTGATAACCCAACTCCGCTTGTTGCAACTTCGTTGCTTTTTCTTGCAATAGGATGCGGTTATCTGTATAGAGCAAATACAGTTATTAATGATGTAAGCTTCTCTCAAGTTATTGTGAACGAACGTGCTAGTGATGTATCTGTTCAGGTAAGGTATCATTCCAGCACTTGATGCTGGTTTTCATTTAATCTCATTGAATTTAGCATAAGCTTTGTAAATTTTTCTAGATCCCAGTGTCAAGCACTGGGATGACACCCATTTCTTTCTAGTCTTGTCATTCGAGTAGCTGAAACTAGCTGCTTTTCTTAATCCCAGTGTCAGCTACTAGGATGACATTATGGAAAATCTGGATCACGTTGTCAGCTACTAGGATGACAAAAAGGCAAGGTACTGAGATGACAGGAGTATGAAATGGGGCTACTTGACCATTTAGTTGTCTTTTCTCGTCTACCTTATTTTATCACTCTGCTGAACAGATACCTTTACTTTTTATGATTTCATTGACAAGAATACGGCTTTCAAAATCGACACTTATTATGTCAGATAGTGAGTTAATATCAGAGTACTTGTCAAAGTTTTCTATTGTTGATTTTACTACCTCTACTACTTCTAAAAAGCTGATTCGTGATTTCAAGAATTCATTAACAGCTATCTCATTTGCAGCGTTCAAAACAATACTATTTGTATGTGGAGAAGAAGAATTTAACACTTCCATGCTTAGCTTTAGTGAAGAAAAACATTTGTGTTCTGGTTCTTGAAAGGTCAATTTTCCTTGCTTTGTTAAATCTAATTTATGATTTAAAGTTGATCTTTCTGGCCAAGACAAAGCATATGCAATGGGAATTTCCATATCAGTTTCTGCAAGCACAGCAAAGCTGAATCCATCGTGATAAACGACAATTCCATGTACTATCGATTCAGGGTGCACTACTGCTTCAATTCTATTTGGACTGATATTGAATAAATGATGTGCTTCTATTATTTCTAGTGCTTTATTCATCATTGTTGCACTATCAACTGAGATTTTCTTTCCCATTTTCCAAGTAGGGTGACTTAGTGCCTGATTTACTGTGATATTTCTTAATTGTTCAAGGCTATAATTTAAAAATGGTCCACCAGAGGCAGTGAGTATAATCTTTTCTACACATTTATCATCATTTTGCAAAACTTGAAAAATTGCGTTGTGTTCAGAGTCGATGGGAATTATTTGTACGCTCCTTTCTTTAGCTTTTTTAAGTAGTAACTTACCACCGCAAACAATACTCTCTTTGTTTGCTAGAGCAATAACTTTAGTACCGCTTTCTATAACCTTTATAACTGGCTCAAGGCCTGCGATGCCAACTATTGCAATAACTGAGAGATCAACGGGTAGAGAAGCAACATTTGCTAGACCTGGAGCACCAACTTCTACTTTGACGTTTGTACCAAGTAGATCTTCTTTTAAATCTTTGTAGAACCTTTCATCAGAAATGGCAGCATATTTTGCATTAAGCAGTTTTGCTTGGTGTGCTAGTAGAGCAAAGTTAGAATTGGCACTTAGTGCTTCCACCTGATATTCTTCCTTTCTCTTTGAGAGCAAATCTACAGTCTTTTTTCCAATGCTTCCTGTTGATCCTAAAACTGAAACTTTTTTCACTAACTACAATAAAATCTTCTTAGTTATTTAGTAACCAAGCTCATGATCATCACCAACAGATGGTGAAGGACCAGGTGAAAAAGATTGGCCATGATGATCACCTGCATCATGCATATCATGCAAACCATCGGCACTTTGAGCTATTTCATTGTTAGAGTGGGGATAATCATCCGGATGATGCCCCTCATCACCGTAGTCCATACCCATTCCTTCTGATGGCATATCTTCTCCACCACCACCTGAAAAATATTCTGCAAGACCTTCAAGAAATTTTATGCCAAACATATTACCTGATTTCCCAAATAACGTTACTAGACTGCTACCACTGACCAAACCTTCAAACACATTATTATAAGCAGCAATTGCTCCTTCATGAAAGTTGAACATCCACTTCATTCCATCCACAATTGTTGAAACAGAGTCGCTATGACCAAGACCGAAACCACTTTTCTCACTAGCGGCTTCCTGGTGTTGCTGCTGTGCCTGCCATTCTGCAATATTTGGACCTTGTGCTTCACTCATAAACTTTTACTTTAAGCCTTAAGCTATCATTTTATCACAAACACCGCAAAATATCAATTGTTTAAGAGAGGTTATCATAAAAATAGCTAACACTAAATTCTGATTACTCTATACCAAAACATTGATAATGTGCTGTAGTAACAAAGTGATGACTTGAGGTTTAAGACAGCTTCTATTTCTTCTTAGAAGACTGCTCCTCTCTCTTTTCTTTTTATTATATATTATCTTAGTATTAACTTACTCATAAATTATTGACAAGTATTAATAATTTAATTATTAATATAATATTAATAATGAGGAAGAAAAATGCTTACTAATGATTTATCTAATAACAACACACCATCATCAGCTCCACCACCCCCCCACCTCCACTACCTGCAGATTTGGGAAAAAATTGGAAGCCAGCGAAAAATAACGATAAAAATGAAAACACTCTTGGTAGTACTCCATCAAAAACCAGCAATAGCACTCAATTAAGAAAAGTTCAATCTAAGAGTCCTGTTCAACAATCATCTCTTAATTTTGCAGAAAATCCACTATTTAAGAAAAAACAAGAAGAACATAATGTAAATAGCGAAACTGCAGATGAAGGAAGCAATATTAGACAGAGTGAGCCAAATAGAGGATTAACTCACAAGCCTGTATCAACTAGAGTTTTTAGTTCTCAACAAGGTAATTGTAATAGTAACAAACCTTCCAGTAATTCAGGAACTAACAATAGTACTCAATCAGAAAAAGGGCTATCTGAGAATCCTATTCAACTTGCAACAGAACAAAAAATCGATACTCCCATTTTGGTTAATACTTCAGTTGGCATAAGCAAGGCAACTGCCTTAAAATATTCAATTGCTACTTTGTTGCTATGTATATCTAGTGTTACAGCTGGTATATATACTTATCTTGCGATTTCAGCAACACTAAGTGCTCCAGTACTTTTCACAGTTATTGCTTTTGTTTCTGCATCGGTTATGTTGAGCTTAGCTGCATATCTTATCAATTCACACCTTTCTGCAATAAACAGCGAGAAAAAAGTTGATCCTGGTAGAGAACAATCACAAGATTTACAGAAAGCAAAAGAACTTGAACAGAGCAATACTTATACATCATCACTTTCAGTAATAGCTGAAACACCCATTTTACCACCACCACCACCACCTCCTCCATTGCCACAAAATGCTGCACCACTACCACCTCCTCCTACAGCTTCCAAGTGTACGGAGAAACCTAAGAATGGTGCACAGGAGAAGGCTAATGAATCTGAGCATGATCGTTCTGCTCTGCTTGAACAGATAAGAAAAGGAGGTGTTAAGTTGAAACGTGTTAACAATGAGGTTGAAAATGCTAAGACACCAGGTAATAACAAAGATGGGAAATCACAAGATTTTTCAGATGAATTGAAGGAAAAGCTTAAAAGCCGAAGGAAAGGAATTGTTGGAAAGGACAACGTACAACAGCCAAGTAACCTGTACGGGGCATTCAGTAAAATATCAGCTATAATCTCACCACTACGGAGTCGTAGTGGTAGTGTATCGAGTAGAAGTAGTGAAGAGTCTGAACAAGATTGGAGCGATAATGAAAGTACATATTCAACACCTCTAAACCCTCAACTAGACAATAAAAAAAGAAGGGATAGTTCTGACAGTGGTCATGAATCTGATGATAATGTAAAACCTAAATCCACAACTCCACCACGTTCTGCATCAAAGGTAGAGAAGCCACCGATATCGCCTAAGCCTGTTAATTCAAAAGCGAAATGTGAAGCTTCTCCTGCAGCACAAGCAAATAATGTTGACCCAGTGAATAATGAGGTGCAAAAACCATCTTCTTTGGTTAGTCAAAAGATTAAATTTTTTAGTGAAAAAAGCATACGCATGTCAACTTAAAATTGTCATGGATCAAGGTAAGAGAAAGTAGTACACTCTTCTTAAAATAAGTTTACCTACAGGTCTGATTGTACTAAGATTACTTAGTACAATCAGATTTATGAAATGCGTTTATCTCAATATTACCTGCCAACTTTAAAAGAAACCCCGGCTGGTGCTGAAATTATTTCTCATCAATATTTGTTACGTGCGGGCTTAATCAAGCAGACAGCATCTGGAATTTATTCTTGGCTGCCGCTTGGTCTTTTGGTACTTAAAAATATTGAAAATATTATCAGAGATGAAATTGGTGCAATTGAAGTGTTGATGCCTTGTGTGCAGCCAGCAAGTCTTTGGCGAGAGTCAGGACGTTACGATGATTACGGCAAAGAAATGCTACGTATTAAAGATAGGCATGAAAGCGATATGCTTTTTGGTCCAACGCACGAGGAAGTGATAACTGACTTAATTAGAAATACGGTAAAAAGTTACAAAGATTTGCCACTTTGTTTATATCAAATTCAGTGGAAATTTCGTGATGAAGTAAGACCTCGTTATGGCGTTATGAGAGGCAGAGAATTTCTGATGAAGGATGCGTATAGTTTTGATGTAGATTACGAAAGTGCACTAAACTCATATAACATGATGTACAAAACTTACATAAAAATCTTCAAACGAATGGGGCTTACTCCAATTGGAGTGAGGGCAGATACAGGACCAATTGGAGGAAATTTAAGTCATGAATTTCATATATTGGCAAGCACCGGTGAGAGCACTTTATATTATGACAATAAATTTTCTGAACTGCTAGAGAGTGAAGATATTGAAAGCCTGAAGAGCATATATGCAGTTGCAGACGATATGCATGATCCTAAAATTTGTCCTATACCGCAAGAACAGTTAAATGTTAGCAAGGGTATTGAAATAGGGCATATTTTTTATTTTGGTGATAAATATTCGAAGCCTATGAAGGCAAGTGTTACTTCTCAAGATGGAAAAAATGTTAATATGCATATGGGTTCGTACGGTATTGGAGTTTCAAGGCTTGTTGGCGCAATAATAGAAGCTTTCCATGATGATAAAGGAATTATCTGGCCAGAGGCAGTAGCTCCTTTTAAAGTTGGTTTGATCAATTTACAAACAAAAGTAACGGAGGCTGCAGATAAAATATACAAAGCTTTGAAAAGCGATGAAGTGCTTTATGATGATACGGACGAAAGTGTAGGAGTGAAATTTGCCAGAATGGATCTGATAGGCTTGCCGTGGCAAATAATTATTGGAAAGAAAGCAGTAACTTCAAATATAGTTGAAGTAAAAAATAGGGCAACTGGAGAGGTAGAGGAAATACAAGTTGAAGAAGCAATAAATCGTTTTAGCGCAAAATGATATACGGTATTGGCACTGACATAGTATATATACCCAGAATATTGAGAATATCACAAAAATACGGGGAAAAATTTCTCAATAAAGTCTATACTAAGAAGGAGATAGAGATAAGCAAAAAATATAATAGCCAAGAAGTAAGGGCAAAATATTTTGCTAAACGCTTTGCTGCAAAGGAAGCTTTTGTTAAAGCGCTAGGCACTGGATTTAGCCAGGGAATTATAATGAAAGATATAGAAATATACAGTGATGTGAAAGGCAAGCCATGTCTTGCTGTCAGAAAGGATTTCATCTCAAAAGACTACAAGATACACCTTTCTCTAAGTGATGATCAAGATTATGCTACTGCGTTTGTTGTAATTTGCGTTGAGTAGATATTGTTTAGTACATACGATTTCAAAAATTTTTTTGAAATTATACTTTGACCTACACAGATCGACCTTTTTGTGAATCTTGGTTTCTACTTTCTTCAACTTGTTTTGCAAAAGACGTCTCTTGTGTGTTCATATGTTGAAGTGGTTTAGCAATTTCGCGCACAACAGCAGCAACTGCAGTTAAAAACGCCTTGAACAATCCACCTAAAACTCCACCAACTGCTTCTCTACCGTACATACGAGCTTGCTTTTCATTGTCATCAGCAGTTTCCCCTGCCCTCCTTCTTGGATCCATTCTATGAGCAATAACTGAAAACAACACTCCCCTAATTGAAGACTTCACTCGTGCTTTTGCCTTCTGAACATCCCCATCACTTGCTACTTCATGTTTTTCCCTACTATTCATTAGCTCCTTTTGTTGTTGAAAACTTAAGATCTCTTCCATCAGTTGTTTTCTTCTCTTTTCCAGAACTCTTTTCTTGGACTCTGATTTATCGCTAGTGTGTTTTGTGGTTTCAAGTTCTACATCAATATCCTCAGATGCTGCTTGGCTATATAAGGTTTCTATGAGCCTATCTATACTTCGCTTTACTTGCATAGTCCTTTCGTAACTATCTAAATTATCAACTCCTTCATCAATTTGACTTAAAATATCCTCGAAAGGTTTTAAATACTCTTTGCACTGCTCTTCAAGCTGATTTTCATTCTTCAAATTCCTTTCTCTTCTGTCATCGCTATTCTCTTCAACATTATCATCGCCTTCTTCGAAAAGATCCTCATCGTTCATAATTTTTTTTAATTTATTCCCACTTAATTATTATTGTATATGAAAAAATTAAATTAACACTAATGAAAAGTGTTCACAACTTCAGCACTGGCTAAAACTACAGTGAAGCTGTCAAAAGTGGCAGGATCGTAATATCTCTCATATAATTCAACCGAACACCTGAGTTTTATCTTCTCCTTAGCATTAAAACTAATCTCATAATCATTATTAGAGTTTAACATTGCAGAATTACGCAATAATTCATCAGCCAATACTGAATTTAAAATGCCATTAATTTTTATTGTAATCTTTCTACTTCCAGCACAATCAAGCACTTTTCTCCAGCCAAAAGAGGAAATATCTTTCATCTCTTCTTTGTTATTACGCAAAGTAAACCTTAAGTTTCGTATATTATTCAGCACAACAAAATTATTGTCATGACCTTTAATTTTCAGCTGTAATTTGCTCATCGCTACCTCCTTGTATTAAAATATCAAAATTAATTGTTGAATGTAAAACTTCATCATGCTAATTTATAGCACAATTACTTTCCAAAATGGTCTCACTACTAATGCTCTTTACCACCAAGCTAACATGCTTTATAGCAGCAAGCATGCTGCTTATATGATAAGTATATATGTCGCATGAAAATCTTACTTTTGTAGCAAAATTAGATAGCATATGCAGGTTAACATAATTTACTATGCGCAATCTCAGATAAGGAATAGTAACCTGCTTAGGCAGGTAATTATAGATGTTAGTAACATATTTCTTTAAATCAGAGTTTGCTTTTAATGCTGCATAAATACTATTATACAACTCATTTATAATTTGAATTTTTTCCATCTCACAGATACGGTTACGAAGATTGCAATTTGCAGGTACAACAGATGGTGTTATCCCATGCCCAGACACTGGGATCCATGTTGCTCACAAGCAAACTAGCATAGAAAGGGTGGTACAACGTTTTCGATGAGATTGCAGAAAGGCTGGATTCCAGCATCAAGTGCTATCTCTATAGGACTCCTCACTAATCCAAAATATTAATAAATTTACTAATTATAAAAAAGGCAAAAGGATCCCCACTTAGTGAGTTTGACCCTATAATAATTTAAACTGGCGCTGTAATAATGTGCTAACGCTTAAAATAAGCGCGTTTTGGCTGAATGTAGAAAAAATAAAAAAGACATGCAGCCGCTATAATTTTATGTAATCCGCCAATAAGTACCTTAAGTTTTTTACTGAATTTTTGTTATTGAGCCTGCAGGTCAAAAACAAGTTTTGAGTCATAAATACCCTTAATGTCATAATAAGGAAAGTTGGCAATATTTGTCAAGTAGTTTTCTTATCTTTTACAGGCATAATTTACATGCTACAATCAAATTTTCATAACTGGTGAATAAAAATGCAAAGAGACAAAATTAAAGTAGAAATAAAAAAGTTATCACACGGAGAAGACTTGTCTCTTCCATGTTATGCAACTACGCAGAGTGCTGGCATGGATCTTTATGCCGCACTGGACAACTCTGTTATTTTAAATCCACTTGAAAGGTTACTTATTCCAACTGGCATTGTGATTGCAATACCAAACGGTTTTGAAGGACAAGTACGCCCACGTTCTGGGCTTGCTGCAAAACATGGAATCACTGTCTTAAATTCTCCGGGCACTATAGACTCCGATTATCGAGGTGAAGTTAAAGTTTGCCTAATCAATCTAAGTAATCAGCCATATGAAATAAAAAGAGGAAATAGAATCGCACAAATCCTCATCACTCCTGTATCTCAGGTAATTTGGGATGACAGAGAAGAATTCTGCACAGAAGAAACCGTCCGCAATGAAGGGGGCTTTGGCTCAAGCGGTAGGTAGTTTTTTATATGTAAGTTGACTGTATTGATTTTTTAATATATAATATTAATATATTATTAACTTATTTTAAGAGGAAATTATGTCAATTTTAAAAACCCACCGTCATAAAACAAACATTGCAATTGTAGCGCTTACTTCTCTGTATGTTATAGGCACAGCAGTAGCACTTTCAACACCGTATTGGGTGTCTTCAACTTCGCTTTTAGCACCAATTGCAGTTTTTGCAGCTACACCACTTGGAATAAGTGTTTTAGCATTTGCTGCTGTTGCACTGGCTAGTTTAGCAATATATTCCATCATCAAAAACAATGAAATATCTGAGCTTAAAGCTCCAAGAATTGTTATTAAAAGTTGTGAAGGAGATCTATTTGTGAAAGTAAAAGATGAAGGTTTTGAGTATATCAAAAAACACAACCGAAATAAGAAGCCAGATGGCAGTGTTATCCCCGATGAGTATCTTATATATTTTAGCTTAGGAAGTAAAAGTTACTACATTACTGCTATAAGTAAGGAAATGGATAACAATAATGGATTATTAAAGATAAATTCATTAGGAAAAAAATGATAAAGGTGAGTATGAATTAATACCTGAATATAAAAAAGAGTTAGAAACGTTAAGTTTAGGCTCTGAAGAAAATGGTCCTAAAGAACTCATCACTAAACTTGAGCCAAGCTCAAGTGTTAAATCACCAGAAGCTGAACAACAAAAGAACGAAAGATCATTATAAAACTAAGTATAAAAGGGGTAGACTAAATAAGTCTGCCCTTCATTTTTTAGTGTTAGTTATTTAAGCTTATTATAGAAGCTATCTCAAAGTATCCGTTCAGATGCATGACTAATGTGTAAATATCGAAGCAAAAGTGGTGTCATCCCAGTGCTTTACACTGGGATCCAGTTTTCTTTACCAAAAGTGTTTCATTCTATAACGCAAAATCCATACTTACCAAACCGAATGCATTACTTGCAATCTCGATCCCAGTGTAAAGCACTGGGATGACAGAAAAAGGAGCACTGCCATCATATTGGATAACACCATTTATTTCTATAGCTGTCTTTTCTATCTTATTTTTCCACCCTACTGAACGAATACCTTACGAGAAGTTACTAAGGATTTTTATTTAGTCTGACTGCATCCTTTACCTTATCTAACAACCCATTAATAAAGCCAATTTTGTTTGGAGCATCAAGTAAATCAGATGCAATGTTAGTATATTCATTAATAACAATTGGTGCTGGTGTATCAAAATCAATTAACTCACATACTGCAATACGCAAAATAGATAAGCTTATAAGATTTAACCGTGAAAGTGACCAGCTTGGGTGTAAATAAGACTCTATTATTTTATCATATTCTTCACTGCTTTTTATAACCTTACATAACAAGTTTTCTAAGAACTGATGTTCAAATTCTTCACATTCAAATATATCTTTCAACGTACTTATGTAGTCCTTAAGCTCACAATTTTCCAATTTAAAAGTGCTTTTGTTGTAACTTACAAAAATATTTGAATAAGCAATTTGTACAGCAAGAAATCTTGCCGTACTTCTTTTTATGCGCCACTTTTTATCTACTGGTTTTTCCTCCATTATTTTAATTTATTGTGTAGATCTATCATATGCAAAACAGTTGAGGCTGCATGGCCACCAACGTTCTTTTTATTTTTGTCAGCTCTAATTAGTGCTTTATCTTTGCTGTCAGCGGTAATTACGCCCATACCAAGGGGTATTGCATAATGCATAATAACTTCATTTAAGCCTTCGATTACTCCTTTACAAACGTATTTATAATGATCAGTTTCACCACGAATTACACATCCAAGAGCTAAATAACCATCATAATTAGCATTCTTGCTTTTTACTGCAAAGAGAATTGTAGCTGGTATCTCAAATGCACCAGGAACTTCAATTATATCATAGCTTGCATGACTTTCTTTTAATCTATCGACTGCACCTTCAAGCAAAAGGTTCGCTATTTCAGTGTGGTAAATTGAATTAACTATTAGTATTTTCGACATTCATCCCCACTTTTCTTGTTAAAAGCAACTTTATTAATGATTGTTGAACCAGAGTTATAATATTACTAAATATCCAATATATTACCAGGCCGGCAGGAAAAGAAGAAAAAATAAAGACAGAAATATAAGGTAAAAACTTCATAACATTTACTTGAATATCATCTTTACTGGTTTGATCGTTCTCACTTAGCTTCTGCTGAATTATCATGGTAGCGCCGAAAATTATAGGTAAAATGCCTATAGAAATAGGAAAGTTATAATTAAACAACCCAAATAATGTAAAAATGTTTGTTGGATCAGAAGCTGAAAGATCCTTAATCCATAAATAAAAAGGGGCGTGTCTCATCTCTATAGTAACAAATAATACTTTATACAGAGCAAAAAATACTGGTATTTGTATGAGCATAGGGAAAATGCTCGACATTGGATTTACATTGTTTCTCTTGAACAACGCAATTGTCTCTTTGTGCTGCTTTAAGCTGTCATTTTTGTACAACTCTTTTATACGAGTTAATTCAGGCTGCAGGCTTTTCACCTTGAACATCGAAATATATGATCTATTAGATAAGGGAAGCATCAAAAGTTTGATTACTAAAGTTAGCAATAATATTGCTAAGCCAAAATTTTTCAAAACAAAGTTAAAATATTCAAGCAGTAAAAACACCGGCTTGGTTATAAAATAAAGAACACCAAAATCTACAGCCTTATCAAACAAAGGTATATTGAGAGTGTCTTTATAAGAATCAAGTAAATTTAATTTCTTTGCCCCAGCAAAAAAGTAGTTCAGAGTAGAAGCACTTGTACCAGGAAGTATGTGTGTGTACGGTCTAACAAAATCTGCTTGAAACTTATCAATGTTATTAACATTCGTGTGTTTAATGCTCACATTTATTTTATCTGATTTCTCAGGTATGATGGCTGTAAGCCAGTATTTATCAGCAAAACCAAACCAATTTTTTTCACTCGTGCTTGCCTTTATTAAACGCTTCTTAGAAATATCCTTATATGTCCACTCCTCTAGCTTATTGTTAAATGCACCTAGTACTCCTTCATGTGATATCCAATAGGATTCATTAATATTATCACGTTTACGATTGATTTTACCATAGGGAACTAAAACTACATTATCTTTTGTATTGTTTTCAATAATTTGCTCAACTTTAAACATGTAGTTATCGTCAAGGCTAATTTTCATTCTAAATAAAATGCCATTTTCATTATCCCAAAATAAATTGACCTCTTTTTGATTGAGTTTATTTGCTTGCCATACTGTTTTAGAATCTGGAACTTTAATCTTTTCATTCGGATCGAGCCACCCAAATTCTGCGAAATATACATCTTTTGATTCTGCAGGTGACAGTAACACCACTTGTGGAGAAGAAGAACTCGGTTCTAAGTGGTAGTTAGTTAAGATTAAGTCATCAAACCTTGCACCTTTCAGAGAAATTGATCCTTCAAGCATGTTATTGGTTAAATTAACTCTCTGTTCTCTAGTAGAATTAATAATTTCAGAACGATTTTGGTATATCATAGGAGCAAGGTCGTTAGAAGATTCGATATGTTCAATATTTTCAATCGATGGTTGGCTTTGGCTCGTGTTAAGAAAATTATCATAAATAATATGCCATAATACTATAATCAATATAGAAAGAATTGTTGCTAAAATTAAATTTTTTGCTTCTGACATGAAATTAAATCGAACATACCTCCTTAAAGTATATATTAAATATTGTACTAAAACAATAAAATTTACTTATTTTTAATAACAGCTTTTAACGCTAATCTTAAAAATTTACTCTTATGGCTTCAAATTTTAATAATATGAATGCAGCAACAAATCTAGTTATTTGGCTACTGATAATAGTTATTACAGCAATGTTTATTGATTCACAAGGAGATAAACTAAGCAATAGGTTTCTGAGCACTTTTCTACCGTACAAAGGAAGGGTTCAAAATGGCAGAAGTATCGAATTTACAAAGTCATACGATGGACATTTTTATATTCAAGCTCAAGTCAATGATCGTAATATAACGTTTTTGCTTGATACCGGAGCAACTGATATTGTTCTATCGCAAAAAGATGCGTTACATGCTGGTATTAACTTACAAAACATTCAAGACTTTAAAATATATGAAACTGCAAAAGGTCAAATAAAAGCTGGAGTGGTTCAAATACCTCAAGTTAAAATAGGAAATTTTTTAATTAATGATGTGCACGCTAGTGTTAATACTCACTCTATGTCCCATTCATTACTTGGTATGAGCTTTTTGAGATATTTTTATTTCACTATTAGGGATAATAAGCTAATATTATATCGTAGTTAAACGTTCTATACTCTACTTATCAACGCTCTGCAGGTCAATATAGGAGCAGAGATAAATATTGCGGAACAGGTGCCAATTGCAATGCCAAAAGAAATGATTAAGCAGAAGTCTCTGACCACACCTGTACAAATCAGCACTAAAGGAAGAGCAGCAAGAAGAGTAGTACCTGAAGTTAACATAGTACGAAATAGTGTAGAATTAATGCTAGCATCAACTATTTCATCCATTTCTACATCTTTTCTATTTTTTTTATACTCTCGAATCCGATCGTATATAACCACTGAATTATTGATTGAATAGCCAATCACGGTAAGTAGAGCTGCAACTGATGAAATATTAAACTCAATACTCGTTAAGCTGATAAAGCCAAGAGTTAAAATCACATCATGGATCAGTGCCATTATTCCACCAAGTCCACACTGCCAGTTAAATCTAAGCCAAACATAAAAAAATATTCCAATAATTGCAATTAACATGGCTGATATCCCTTCAAATATCTGCGTTGAGCCTATTTGTGGACCAACATAATCTATTTTACGATAAGTTACTAAATTACCTAATTTGCTTTCTAATATACTTTTAACCTTTTTAATTTTATCTTCATCTCCCTCATCTTTAAACCGCACAACTAAGTTATTACCAGCTTTTGAACTCTGTATCGTAAATCCACTCTCTTTTAATATACCGAGAATAGCATCATCCTTGCTTGAAGATTTTATCTCTATCAAAATTCCACCTGTAAAGTCTATACCTAAATTCATTCCACGCAGCATAAAAGTAAGCATTGAAAAAATGATAAGAATAACGCTAACAAGTGCTGTCAAATTTCTATATTTACTAAATCTTATATCAAGATTATCTGGAATAAGTCTAATTGCCATATTTCCTACTTAAATTGTGATTTTATATACTTTTTAAGCAATCGACTAGCTATTTTCTCTTAGCTTATACTAATAATGATCTTTGATTTACTTAATCTACTTGAAAAAGATATTTGATCAAAAAAATGAAAACAGCCTGGTTGTCATTAATAAAGTGCTACTTAAACATCTTTTTTAATCGATTGATTTCATCAGCAAATTTTGGGTCAGTTCTTATGAAATTTTCCACTTGTTTGACTGCGTGTATAACAGTAGCATGATCTCTACCACCAAAATTTCTTCCAATATCTGGTAAACTTTTTTGCGTAAACTTCTTTGCGAAATACATAGCTATTTGTCTCGGCCTCGCAAGACTGCGGAGCCTTCTATTAGATTGCATATCTGCAATCTTTATATTGAAAAATTCAGCTATTTTTTTCTGTATTTCTTCTATTGTGATTGACCTATGATTTGACCTAAGAAGATCAATTAGGGTCTCACTAGCTGATTCTACTGTCATGCTTCTTCCAATTAAAGAGGTATGAGCAACCTTATTTAATGCTCCTTCTAGTTCTCTTATATTGGATTTTATATTCCTTGCCAAAAATTCTAGGACATCCTTTGGAACATACATATTCATTCGTTCCACTTTCGCCTGCAATATACCAAGTCTTAATTCAAAAGTTGTTTCATTAATATCTGCAACTAATCCCCAACCAAGTCGTGATTTTATTCTTTCTTCTACTCCATCAAGATCACTAGGAGACCTATCAGCTGATATAACCAATTGTTTATTTTGGTCTATCAATGCATTGAAAGTGTGAAAAAATTCTTCTTGTGTACTATCTTTACCACTGATAAATTGCACATCATCTACCATCAATACATCTACTGATCTAAATTGCTCTTTAAATAACATAATATCTTTGCTCCGCAGCGCCGTAATATATTGATACATAAATTTCTCTGCTGATAAATATACCACTTTTCTTTTTGCTGACGGAGAATTGACTATGTCCCAAGCTATAGCATGCATTAAATGTGTTT
Source organism: Wolbachia endosymbiont (group B) of Germaria angustata (assembly GCF_964026725.1). NCBI lineage: Bacteria > Pseudomonadati > Pseudomonadota > Alphaproteobacteria > Rickettsiales > Anaplasmataceae > Wolbachia > Wolbachia endosymbiont (group B) of Germaria angustata. The sequence goes on along the minus strand of NZ_OZ034691.1, from coordinate 467,626 downwards.
TACCAAGTCCCACTCCACCATATAGAAATAAAGGGTTGCTTCCTGATATTGGATCTATAGATTCCGCTACACGCTTTGCCGCTGTAAATGCTAACTCATTTGACTTTCCTACCACAAAATTATCAAAAGTGAATCTGGTATCTAGTGGTGAACCAAGATTATGATTATTTTCCTCTCTATTTTTTAGTATCGTATTAGAATTTGAATTTCTTTCTTCAATTAATTGAATATCAATAGAACATACACTTTGATCTTCGCTTTGCCATAATGACAATATTTTTTCCATGTAGTGAACTGTAATCCACTCCTTTATAAATCTTGTTGGTACAGACAACAAAACTTCTCCATTTCTGTTGCTGATAAATCTTAGTGAACTCAGCCAGCTGTTATATGTTGCTTCTCCATAGAGATTATGGAGATAATTTTGGATTTTTTCCCAAGTAACATTGTGGTCCGTTACTGTAATAATCTGATCAAAAAACATAGTAGAAACCTTAGGGTTAGTTAAGTTCATATACCACACCAAGAAAGAACAATAATCAGAAAGATGCAAGATAATCAATAGCTTACTGTAAGATAAAAAGCTAACACTACTTAATACATATCTAAAATTATGAGGATTTTTTGACGAGTTGTAAAGAGTATAAAAGCACTAAAATTGATCATTTTTTTGAAATAAAAACAATCAATTTGTAAATGTCGCTTGTACCGAGGATTAGAAGTATGTTATTAAAAAATAGTAATATATTATGTATAAATAAGATATTAAATTTACTGATAAATAAGTAAAGTACTTGTATAAATATAGCTGATTTAGTATAAATTTATTGAAGTAAATTTGTGATTATATTAAGTAATTTGAGTCATAATACTGTATTCGGTATTGAACTGGAGTTTTACACTGAGGGAATAAAAAAAGAATATTTATTTCTGAATAGCATCAAAAATAAAATAGCTTCTCTTGGATTTTTTTGTGAAAAAGAGAGTTCTTTAAACCAATATGAAATAAAAAGTGACTGTTATACGAGCTCTGATAATTTAATTATGCATTTTGAGTTGGCAAAACAATTACTGATTGGAACAGCACAAGAGTTCGATGGTAATGTTTCTTTTAAAGCAAAACCTTATTTGGATAGAGCAGGCAGCGCACTAAATGTACATGTTAGCCTCATGGATTCAAATAATAATAACTTATTTTATGGCAAGAAGCAAAAATATAGTGACTACCTGATTCACAGCATAGGTGGATTATGTGCAATGATGAAAAAACATATGTTGTTTTTTGCTCCAAATGATGATTCATATTTAAGATTTCAGTACCCAGATATTCATACTCCAACGACGATTAGTTGGGGAGTGAATAACAGAACTGCTGCAATAAGAATCCCCTATTTTGGCAACGATTCCAAAAGATGCCGCCTAGAGCACCGTGTTCCTGGAGCAGATTGTAACCTTGAAAAAGTACTCACAGCAATAATTGAAGGTATAGTTTTTGGTATAGAGAACAAAATTGCTCCGCCAAATAGAGTGTATGGCATTGCATCTGATCCTCAATATAAGATGGAGAGTTTGATATAGCAACTACCTGTTAAACCCTAACCCATTAAACTCCTTTGAGGTAATTAGCCATTCTATCACTTTTTCCTCACATCATTATTTACATTCCCATACCGTAATAGCAAGTCTGCAGCAGATAGTTTCTGCGTACTTTTAGACTTAGGCCCTATATTGGTAAGGTTGCTTGGTGGCTGCTCAGGAAGTGGATTACCAGATACATCCATGTGTTCAGGAAGAGATTTCATCTGATTCTTTATAGAGCTAGAGCTATTTTGTGTAAGAGTTTTATCATCTGGCATGCCAAGAATAATTTTCTCAGGCACTACCATAGTTTTTGTATAATCAACAGGATTGCTATTTTCAGCATCTATAGTCACATGAATTGGTTCGCCAAACGCATTTATAGGGCCACCAAGTGATCCTTTCTCCATGCGTTCTTGTGCTCTTTTCCTTATTATTTCTTCTTCTAACTCAGTTTCAGTTCTTTTTGGTTCTTTTACGGTATCTTTTTCTTCACCTTCATCAACACTGCTATACCCTTCATCTTCTGACATATCATCAGTTTTAACAGACTTAGCTCCTGCTTTATTAAGCAATGAAAGTAATGCGTAAGTAACTGCAGCAGCAGTAACTATAATGGCTATCTTTGCAGCAATGTGAATCACTGTTAAAAATACTAAAGTTGATGAAACACCAACCAACCCAGATACGATCACTTTATTCTTGCCTTCTGTCACACTTAAAACTGCTACCATAATAATCCCTCAAATACCATACTAAAGTCATATTATATAGAAATTTTCTTACGCTTGCAAAATTATAAAAATTTTAATTATTTACATAAAGCTATATAAGGATTAATTAATATATAATTTATCTTAGCTATAATATGATGTAAATACGTATATGTCCGGAATGAAAAGCTTAATTATAGAGAGGAATAGAACAGTAATATTATTGCTTATCGTGATTTTTACCTTCGGCTCATACACTTATATAAAAATGCCAAGAGAAAGCAATCCTGATATACAGATTCCTATAATTAGCGTATTTGTCGGGTTTCCTGGTATTTCTGTCGAGGATAGTGAAAAGTTATTAGTTATTCCAATAGAAAATGAACTAAGGTCCATTGAGGGCGTGAGAGAGCTAAAGGCACTTGCAACTAATGACGGTGCTCACATGATAATTAAGTTTGGTACAGAATATGATAACAAAGAAGTACTTGATAACGTCTGTTCAAAGCTTTTAAACATAAAATCAAAATTACCTATTGAAGCAGAATCTCCGATAATCAATGAAATAAACTTGAGCTTATTTCCGATACTAAACGTTGGCTTGATTGGTAATTTGCCGGAAAGAGCTTTAACTGAAATAGCACTCAAACTAAAGAAAGAAATAGAATCTCTGCCAAATGTTCTTAAAGTTGAAGTGGCAGGTATGCGTAAAGAAACAGTTGAAGTTATAATTGAGCCCACAGTTCTAACAAAATATAACATTCAATCAAATGAGATATTTCAAGCTATATCAAACAACAACAGATTGGTAGGAGCAGGATCACTAGAAAACGATACCGGTAAATATTCGATTAAAATATCAGGGTTATTAAAAGACATAGAAGATATTATGAATATTCCTATTAAATCTCAAAGTGATGCAGTTTTGAGAATCAAAGATATAGCAAAAGTATACCTTGAGTTTGAAGATCACCAAGGATTTGCTCGTATTAATGGACTACCTAGCATTGTACTAGAAATTTCAAAACGTAATGGAAAAAACATAATAGACACGGTAAATCAAGTAAAATACTTAATGGACAAAGCAAAAGATCAATTACCTGAAAATTTAAAAGTAGTTTATTTGAATGACCAGTCAAAAAATGTACGTGATGTGCTTGAAGACTTGGAAAATGGTATAATATTTGCCGTATTACTAATACTAACCATAATAATGCTCTTTATGGGAACAAGGGCTGCTATTCTTGTTGCACTATCAATACCTGGCTCCTTTCTCATAGGAATAATGGCTCTTTACCTAATGGGTATTACTCTAAATATAGTTGTGCTCTTCAGTCTAATTATGGCAGTTGGGATGCTGGTTGATGATGCAATTGTAATCAGCGAATATGCTGATAGAAAGATGATTTGTGGCATGGATAAAGTAGAAGCCTTTTGCACCTCAGTTCATGATATGTTCTATCCAGTTTTATCATCAACATTGACTAAATTAGCAGTGTTTTTCCCTCTGTTACTCTGGCCCGATACAGTCGGTAAATTTATGCAGTACATACCAATTACAATAATTCTAACTTTAACTGGATCGCTAATTATGGCTTTAGTTTTTATACCAACACTTGGTGCAATATTTGGTAAACCTTCAATAACTTCAAAAAAAGAAATAATAAGAATGAGTGCTATAGAAAGTGGTAAGGTAAAAAATACTGGGCTTATAATAAGAACTTATGTACGTATGTTAGAGAAAGTCTTAGATCACCCAAAAAAATTTGTATGTGTTGTTGTATTTGTTTTATTTTTGTCTAGTATATTATATTTTACTTTTGGTCCTGGATTAAAGTTCTTTCCGAATGTAGATTCAGATAACATTTTAATCAGCGTTAAAGTAAAAGAAAGCTTATCAGCCAAAGAACGAGATTTGATACTTAAGAAAGTAGAAGAACGTATTTTGGGTGTTGAAAAAGAAATTTATGTTTTTTATGCTCGGTCAGGAAAATTTTCAGACAACGTTATTGCCAAAATTCAATTGGAACTTGTAGATTGGCGCTGCAGGCGCAAAGCTCAGCAAATACTAAATGATATAAGGAGCAGTGTGCAAAACATAAAAGGAGTAATAATTGATGTACAGGAACAAAAGTCAGGACCATCAGCTGACAAGCCAATACAAATTAACTTAAGCGGAAGTGAATCCAACTTGAATTCAGTAGTAGAGAAAATCCTAAAAATTATGGACCAACCTTCATCTGGATTTATAAATATTCAAGATAGTAGATCAGCACCTGAAATAGAGTGGAATATGAGTATTGATAAGAGTAAGGCTACAAGCTCTGGAGTAAGTGTTGCAACCATCGGTGATTTTATAAAGATGGTTACAAATGGAGTATTAATTGGAAAATATAGACCAAATAACACAGATGAAGAAATTGATATTGTACTACGCTTTCCCAGAAAGAATCGCAACATGAAAACTATAGATAACCTTTTTATTAATACAGCAAATGGACCATATTCTATGAGTAGCATAGTGAAATACGTTCCCGAAAAAAAGGCAAATAAACTAAGTAGGATTGATGGATCACGCACAGTAACAATCTCTGCTGACGTTGATACTGGCTATCTTGTTGATGAAAGAGTTAAGTTCATTCAAAATTCGATTACTCAAGACTGTAGTAAAGGAGTAAAGATTGATTTCAAAGGTGACAAGGAAGATCAACAAAAATCAGGAGCATTTTTATTAAAGGCTTTTATATTAGCAATTACATTGATGATATTGGTGCTAGTGGCACAGTTTAACAACATATACTATACATTTATCGTAATGACAGCAGTGTTTTTATCAACAACATGTGTATTTTTCATTTTCTTTCTTATTCAGAAAGTTTTTGTAGTTGTCATGTGTGGAGTGGGGATAATTGCTTTAGCAGGAATTATAGTGAATAATAATATACTATTGCTTGATGCCTTTCATCAGCAAATTAAGGTGCGCAAAAATAACATTAAGCAATGTATAATAAACGCTTCAATTTCTCGCATCAGGCCAATACTACTTACCGTTGCAACTACAGTTCTTGGTTTAATACCGATGATTACTAGGTTAAATATCAGTTTTTTACGCTACAAATCACATATGATGCTCCATCAAGCCAGTGGTGGGTTGATATTTCAGCAACCATAGCAAGTGGAATATTGGCTGCAACGGTCTTAACTTTATTCTTTACTCCGGCATTGCTTATCATACAAAGACATGAAAAAACTTGACTTAAATTAGCAATCATTTAACATTTAAGATAGCGTTTTTTACCTGTTGAAGCTATAATTATAACTAATTAAATTGGATTTATTTATATGATTGCTAATCGTAAAAGCAGTGTTAAGCAGAAAAGCAACAAGAATAACATAGTTGGAAGCCTTGATGTAATAAAAACAGCGGGAGAGCTCTCACTTCAAAAAGGTTTGGATTTTAATATTATAATAAATGCACTTAAAAGTGCTATCGAAGCAGTAGCTCAACAAAAGTATGGTAGCAAAAGTAAAATTGTAGTTAATATAGATAAAAACACAGGCAAAGTTACCTCATATAGACAACTAAAAGTCATTAATGATGAATCAAATGAAAATGAGTGTGACTTAATTAAGTTGACACAAGCTAAGTTAATAAAAGAAGATGCAAAAGTTGGAGATACTATTAGTGAGTTGATTTCTCTTAACACTGATCTTGTTTCAGCAAGAATTGCCCAGCAAAAGATTTCTGAAATAATCAAAGATGAAGAGTTAAAAAAGCAATATGAGGAATTTAAAGATAAGGTAGGAGAAATGAGGTATGGCATCGTTAAACAAGTAGAATATTCAGATCTTATTATAGACATAAACGGAATTGGAGCATACCTCCCTTTACGAAACTTAATTGGTGGTGAGTCATTTCGTGAAGGCGATAAGGTTAAAGCTTACATACAGGCTGTTAAGCGCTCTGACGATGGACGTCAAATCATTCTTTCTAGGGCTCATGAAGGCTTTTTAGAGGCATTGTTCAATCAAGAAGTACCAGAAGTTGCTGACGGATTGATAACAATTAAGGGTATAGCTAGAGACGCTGGTTCAAGATCTAAAGTTGCTGTTTTTTCATCTGATAAGAATATCGATCCAGTAGGTGCTTGCGTTGGAGTTAAAGGAGATAGAATAAAAACTATTATACACGAATTAAACGGTGAAAAAATCGACGTCATACATTACTCATCAGATTTGGGTCAATTTGTTATTAAAGCCATTACTCCTGCAGAAGTATCAAAGGTCATTATTGACGAAAATGAAAATTGTATAGAGTTAATAGTTGCTGAAGATCAATTGAGTTTAGCTATAGGAAAAAAGGGTCAGAATGTAAGATTAGCTTCAGGGCTTGTTGGATGGAAAATTGAGATATTAAGCACTCAGCAAGAATCAGAAAGAAGAAATAAAGAATTTAGTCAATGTTCAGTTTTATTTGCTGAAGCTTTAAACTTAGAAGAGATTATGGGCCAATTATTGGTAACAGAAGGTTTTTCAAGTGTAGAAGATATATCTAACACTTCAATTAAGGAACTTGCTTCAATAGAGGGCTTCAATGAAGATATTGCAAATGAACTTCATAATAGAGCAAACAATTACCTGAAAGCAGAGAATGATAGAAAAATAGAAGAGCTAAAAAATTTAGGTATGGAAGACGATGTAATCAACTTAGCCTTATCAATAGATAATAAAATTGCTCTTAGTAAACATAATATTAAAACTTTAGAGGACATAGCAGATTTATCAAATTATGAGTTTTGTAGCATACTCTCTTCCTCAACTAATAATAAAGACAATCTAAAAGATACAGCAGATTTAATAATCATAGAAGCACGTAAAAAGCTTGGATTAATATAAAAACAATATGAATAATGAAGATATCAGTAATAAAAAATTAACCCTACAAGGCTTAAGCAAGCTTAAATTAGACATTAATTTAAACTCTTTAGATAGTCAAAGTACTGGTACTACAATAGTAAAAAAAAGAAGAAAAATTCATTCTGCAGAAGAATATAGTTTATTTGACGAGAGTAAATTAGGCTCTTTAACTGAAAAAGAACAAATTTCCCGCATTAATGCTGTACAGAATGCTACTTTGCTGAAAGAAAGGAATCAGAGAGAACAAGAAGAGAAAATAAAAAAAGAAGAAAGCAATCAAGAAGCTGAAGATAAAAATGAATCACACTCTTTACCTAAAGAAATAAATAAGGAAGTTTTAAGTAATACTAACTCAGTTGAACAAAAAGAAGATAGTATTGAATATGAGAACAATGATAAAAAGTCTTTTAAAGCTAGCAAAGATATATACTCTAAGCATTCTAAGCTAGTAATTACACAGGCAATAGATGAAAGAAATGAACACCTCCCTGTATTTAAGCAAAAATTTGGTATAAGAAGTAAACAATCAAAGTTTACTAAGGGTAAAAATATAGCAAGAGAAGTTATTATACCAGACAAAATAACTATCAGGGAATTATCTATTCGTATGGCAGAAGATAGCAAAAGTGTGTTAAAAATGTTTAAAGAAGAAGTTGGTGAGAATTATAGAGTAGATGATACAGTAGATCCAGATATAGCATGTGAAATAGCAAAAAAATTTAATCATACGGCTAAACGAGTAAGTGATGCTGATAAAGAAAAGAATTTACTCTTCATAAGCAACAGAGAAAACTTACCTAAAAGACTCAAACCACCTATCGTTACTTTTATGGGACATGTCGATCATGGTAAAACATCATTACTCGATGCATTTCGTGAATCCAATGTTGCAGAAAGAGAGTCAGGTGGCATCACTCAACACATAGGTGCTTATCAATTAACGACAAAAAATAAGCAAAAAATTACCTTCATTGATACACCAGGGCATGAAGCGTTTACTGCGATGCGTGCACGTGGTGCCAATATTACTAATATAGTTGTGATAGTAGTTGCAGCTGATGATGGAATCATGAAACAAACAATTGAAGCAATAAACCATGCAAAAGCAGCAAATGTCTCTATTATAGTTGCCATTAATAAAATTGATAAATCACAACCTGGCGATGTAGAAAGAATAATTAATAGTTTGCCTCAGTATGACCTCATCCCCGAAGAACTTGGTGGTGATGTTATAATTGTTCCAGTATCAGCAAAAAAGAAAATCAACTTAGATAAACTAGAAGAGGCAATTTTATTAATTGCTGAATTAATGACGCTAGAAGGAATAGAGGATTGTCGAGCACTTGGATGGGTAATAGAGTCCAAAATAGATAAAGCTAAAGGAATATCAGCTACATTAATAGTTGAAGAAGGGACATTAAAGATTGGTGACATATTGGTAGTTGGTACAACATACAGCAAAGTACGCAGTATGGTTAATCACCTTGGTCAAAGAGAAAAAGCGGCACTACCTTCTACTCCAGTTGAAGTTACTGGTTTAAATGGTGTACCAAATGCTGGAGATAAATTTGTTGTTGTAAACTCTGAAAGGCAGGCTCGTGAAATTGTTAAATACAGGTTAGAATTAATCAAGAAAAAGCAAGAAGATTTAGACGACAGTAATTTAGATATATTCAGTCGTAATGATAGTGAAACAGAAGAACTATCTGTAGTTTTAAAGTGCGATGTCACTGGTTCTATTGAAGCAATATCAAGTTCAATTGATAAGCTTGGTAAAGACCAAGTAAAATTAAATATTCTACACAAAGCAGTAGGAGGAGTAACAGATTCAGATGTGCTGCTTGCAGAAGCATCAAGCGCAGTAATTTTAGCTTTTAATGTAAAAGTGGATTCAAAAATAAGAGAATTAGCAAAACAAAAAGGTATAGAAATACATACTTACAATATAATATATGAGCTTATTGAAGACATGAGGATGTATCTAACTAAAATGTTAAAGCCTGTTACACGAGAGGTTCGTGTTGGTTCTGCATCTGTAAGGCAAATATTTAATTCATCCAAAGCCGGTAATATCATCGGATGTTATGTCACTGATGGAGTTATAAAAAAAGATTCCCTAATTAAGGTAGTACGTGGCAGTAAATTGGTGCATGAAGGAAAGTTAAAAGCACTACGTAGATTTAAAGATGACGTTAAAGAAGTAGGTGTAAACTTTGAATGCGGAATATCGCTAGAGGGTAATATCGATATTAAAGTTGGAGACATTTTGGAAGCTTATCAATTAGTGCAAGAAGAAAGGACGTTATAGTAGTTGAATATGAAAAAGGAAATTAGAAACCTCAAAGTAGCATCGGTATTACACAGGGCAATATCAAAAGTCTTAATGGAAGGTAATGTTCTTAATGAAAAAGTAGTAGTATCTGATGTAAAGCTAAGCAAAGATTTGAAGAAAGCAGATGTATATATTGTGTTATCTTCATTAAACATCCAAAATGATAATGATGATATCAGCACTGTTGTTAATGAAATGAACCAATCTGCATGGTCAATACGTAAATCTATATTATGTTATGTTGATTTGCGATTTATACCTGAGTTAGTTTTTAAGCCTGATTTAGCATTCGATAATTTTGTCAATGTAAGCAAAATATTACATAATCACACTTAATTAATGTATTTCAACCATTATTTCTCATTAATGAGAATACACAGTTTAACAGGTTTATGGCTTGTGCTATTTTCTAGCTTAAGCGGCATTCTTTTAGCCTCAACTTCTCTATCGTATCAAGCTCTTTTTCTCCTTGTTTTGTTTACTATAGGTGCATTTTTAATGAGACCCGCAGGGTGCATAATCAATGATATCTTCGATAGAGAAATAGATGCACATGTTGAACGAACAAAATACAGACCACTTGCAAGTGGTGCATTAAACATAAAGCAGGCTTTGGCTTTACTTTCACTGTTACTGTCTATTGCCCTATTAATCTTATTATTAACCAATAAAACTACTCTTATACTTGGAATAATTTCAATGTGCATGATAGTTATCTACCCCTTGCTAAAGCGTTATGTTTGGTGGCCACAATTGTTTTTAGGGTTTACTTTCAACATGGGATCACTCATGGGTTCAGCAGCAATAACAAACCAGATTAGCATAGAATCCTTGCTATTTTATATAGGATGCGTCTTTTGGACGCTTAGTTATGATACTATATACGCTCATCAAGATAAAAAAGATGATGAGAAATTAGGAATGAAATCTACTGCATTATACTTTGGCAATACAACAAAATCTTGGTTGAAAAGATTTTATTTAATATCCTTAATGGCATGGTTGTACGCTGGTATACTATCATCATTAAATAACATCTTTTATATTGCTTTACTTACCATAGGATTCATATTTCACCACCAACACAAAAATTTCAATCCAGACGATTCTAATCAATGCATGTCCATATTTAAAAATAATTCCCAGATAGGACTCCTGCTCTTTTTCGGTATCCTTTTAGATAGAATTGTAAATTCTACTTTTGTATCCGTTTAGATGCATGGCCAATGTGTAAATATCGAAGCAAAAATGGTGTCATTCCAGTGTCAAGTACTGGGATGACAGAGAAAGTATCATATTGGGATGACACCATTTATTTCTATGTCTGTCTTTTCTATCTTATTTTGTCACCCTGCTGAACGGATTCTACTTTTTAGAACATATCTTGAAAGGAAATCAGGAAGATAATATGATAGGATCAGTAAAAAATATATCCAGGTGATGTAAGTGACAAAGAATGGAAATTTTTGGAGCTAAGAGTTGCACAAGGTGTGGCCAAGAAAGCACAAAATCAGAACAATTATTAATGCTATACGATACATAATGAGAGGTATTTGTCAGTAGAGCAAAAGATTTTCCTCTATGGAAGACAGTGTATGATTGTGGCGTAATAGTCACACATTGCTTGAATGCATACAAAATAAAGGCTGGTGTGCTCATTGATGTTATAAGATCAAATTACCAACCTTTTACTAGATGAAATCAAAAAGCTAAGGAATTAAGCCTTACCTTGATTTATTAAACCTCTATCCTGAATTAAATGACCTTGAACAGAAGTATTACTTAAATAACTTTGAGGCTCTAAGTTTATTTGCTGTTCTTCAACTTCTAATGTACTATCTCTATTGTGTAATATCTGCTCTATTGATTGATTTACTATTAAATCTAGTTCCTTATTAAATACAACCATAAATTTGTTAAACTTCTTTGGACTTAACTTACCTGTTTCTCTATCGTGGCATGCTTGCTCTACATATGAGTTTAAAAATCCTGAAATCTCATTAAACTTACCACCCGTGATTTTTGCAGTAACCTCTTTCTGCATTTCTACACAATCAATATTTAACCGATGCATTGATATCCCACTTTTTAATGCAGCTTGCTCTACTACTTTCTCAAATTCCTCTATAATATTTAATGCATAGCCCTGTGCTTCTAATGGTGATATAGACTGAACTACTGTGTAAATATACTTCTGACCTGTGATTTTCCTTATAAATACATCTAATAAAAGAAGTACACCGTTGTTATCAATACCTTGAACTGTAATAGCTTTAGAAGGTTCCATACTTATAGCTGCCTTAAAAGGAGAAGAAACAAACTGAAAAATACCTTTAATAGTATCTACCGTAGTGTAAGAAAAAATATTGATAAATGAAGATGGCTTACTTGTTCCGCTTGTAACTCCTATTTTATTAGGACCTATCTTATCATTTTGCAACGAATTTTCATCTTCTTGTGCAATACTGCGGCGATTATGGACACGTGTTGATAGGGAGCTTCTTTCTTCTTGTAAGTTAAGATGTTGGGTGATTTCTTCATTTCTTCTTATTCTTTCTTCTAGAAGGTTTCGTATTTCCAAGCTGTTTTCTTCATTAAGCGTATTTGCCACGGCTAAAGCTCCTCTAGCATCAACACCATTCTCTCCATCAAGAATGAGCTTAACTATATTTAAATTGCCATCAGCAGCTGCAAAGTGCAAAGATGTCCAACCATCTTTATTTTTAGCATTAACGTCAGCATGTTTACTTATAAGAAATTCAGCTACTTCTAAATGACTACTTTTAACAGCCCAATGCAAAGGAGTATCGCCATTATTGTTCTTAGCATTAATATCAGCTCCTTTCTCTATAAGCTCTTCTACTATACTTAACCTACCATAACTTGCAGCCCAGTGTAAAGGGATATTACCATATTTGTTTCTTGCATTAAGGAGAGTAGACCAGTGGAACTTCCCCACCAGTCTCTCGCAAAACTGTACGTAAACCTCTTGATTTATACAGCTTCCATTATTCAGCCTTTTGGCCTAACCCTAGTGTCCAGTGATAGAAAATATCCGGAGACCTCTTTCTCACCTTTCCTAGAAATTGTCTTGCTAGTCTTCCGTGACTCCTGAGTCTCTTATATTTCCTTTTCACCCACTTTTCTAGATGCCGCTCTATATTCTTTAGAGATTTGTATACTTCAGTTCTGTAAAATTTGCCATAGTACTGATACCAGCCTCTGACTATTGGATTTACTTTTCCTGACATCTCCTCTAATGTTATATGCGTATTTCGTAGCATTTTCCATGACCTTATGGTTGTAGTAATCTTTTTCTTGGCCTTGTTGCTAATTGCTGGGAGAAATGAGACAAAATATTTCCCTATTTTATTTCTTGCTAACCTGGGTCTGAATGTGTAACCCAGAAAATCAAAACTTTGTTTAGGAAATCCACCACTCCTATTGTCATCCTTACAGTACACTATCTGTGTCTTTTCAGGATGTAATTTCAACTTATACTCAGCCAATCTTTCTTCGATCATTACTTTCACAAACTCTGCCTGTTTCTCTGTTCTGCAGTGTACTATCGCATCATCCACATACCTCTCAAATGGTACCGTCGGGTAGTTCTTTTTCATCCATATATCAAACACATGATGCATGAATATATTAGAGATGATTGGGCTAATTGAACCTCCTTGCGGAACTCCTTTATCCCTAACTACCTTACTGCCATCTGCTTGCTGAATGGGGGCTTTCATCCACCTCTCAACATACAGTATGACCCATTTGCAGTCTGTGTGCTTTTTGATAGCTTGCAATGCCAAGCCGTGGTCCAAATTGTCGAAAAATCCAGATATATCAAGATCTATCGTCCAATCGTACCTCCAGCATCTTTTACGAGCTGTATCTACCGCATCCAGTGCAGACTTATTTGGTCTATAACCATATGAATCCTCATGAAATTTTGGTTCTACCAGCGGCTCTAGATACATAGCAGCAGCCGTTTGCCCTATCCTGTCGAATACTGAAGGAACACATAAAATTCTTTGCCCTCCTGTATCTTTTGGTATCACAACAGCTTTTACCGGCTCTGGAAAATAACTTCCGGATGACATCCTATTCCATAGTTTGTACAGATTATCTTTTAGATTTTCTTCAACCTTTGTTATCGAAACCTCATCCACACCAGCAGCACCTTTATTTTTCGATACTTGTTTATAAGCTCTCCAAATAAGTTGCTTTGATATATCAAAAGACTTTGTTTTACTCATTAACTCCTCCCTTTCGGTTGATAAATCATTAAAACTAAATAACTCAGCCCCTTCTCTCGATTTCCATTACAGAAACTTCTTCACTACTACGAGCTGATCCGCCCCTGTTTTTCGCATCGGTACTCTCATCCTTAGAGTTTAGCTCCTTGGATTTCTCCCTTATCATCGAAACGACAGGTTCCCGTAGTTCCACACAATAGCCTGAAATGGATTCATGCCACCTTTATGCCGGACGCCATCTATCCAGTAAACAAGCTCCCGATAGATTTATCCCAGGTTACAAACGACCCCCTGGTTTTGACGTCATTTAAAAGGTTTCGACACTTCATCAGTGGTTCACTTTCGTTCATCTCTCTATTCCTTACATGACATATAATTATGCCTTTTCCATAACGCTCACTACCTTACCAAAGCAGCTTATGGTTGTTTGAAGCCTGCTCTTGTAAACCGGCTCCGAGGGACCTACCCTCATCTACTGTGCAGCTTTTGCACTTAGTTTGCTCTTACTTGAACATTCTTTGTATCTCTACGGCACACCATTCGCTCCTTTTTTTAGTAGAGCATTTACTACACCTACACATCTACTATAAACGGCATGATGCAAAGCAGTCTCTCTATTTTCATCTTCTACATGAACATCCGCATGCCTATCTAATAAAACATTCACTAAATCCTTACAGCCAGCTGCTGCAGCTGCAATTAATAATGTAAATTCGGCATCAGGATCACTTTGGATGAATGTATGATTTATACTAAAATTTTTATTTTCCCACTCTTGATACGCTATTGTATCTTCCCTTCGCAATACCTCTTTTATTTTATTAATTACGTTATCTTTATTTACACTTGCATCTTTATCAATTGCACTTAATATTTTTTTTAGATTTTCAAAATTCATCTTTACCTCCTATAACTTTACGATGCAGTTACTACACAATTACAAACAAAAGTAAACACATTTTTAGGAATTATTTAGAAAAAGAAACCATTGAAAAAGTCAGTAATTTACAATAAATAACTGATACATTTAATTGGAAGAAATATGTGATGTAACTATAGCCATTATAAACAACAACAGAAAAAACACGGAAGTAAAAAATTTATGTTGACTGTACAATATCGATTTCTAATATAATCCAGAGATAAAAAAATGTCGGTGCTGAAGTTATATATCTGCCTCCATATTCTCCTGATTTTAATCAAACCATTGGTTTGCTATAAAAAATTGAGCCAGAAAGAATATCCACCTGTTCGAACTATTAGAAAAAGAGCTATAATTATAGACTCAGTATACACTATAACTAGACTTTTTTTTTAAGAGGAATGATATAGAAGTTATTACTAAGACACTAAACAGTTTTCAAAAATGAAAATTATACCTTAAAACTGATTTTCATATAGTTCTTGCAAGCGATAACACTCTCACTTCTCTTGCACCAGAGTTTAAAATTTCCTGAGAGCAAGACCTTGCAGTTGCACCAGTTGTTACTACATCATCAACCAATATCACGATTTTGTTTTTGATAATTTCGCTGTTGCTTATTTTAAAAGCCTTTCTCAAATTTTTTTTCACGCCTTTTAAGTGAAAGACCAGCTTGAGGTACAGTGTGACGAATACGTTTTATTGCAAATGGTGTATAAGATAAATGAGATAACTTACTTAATTCCTTCGCGAGCAATGCTACTTGATTATATTTACGTTTAAATAAGCGTATTTTATGTAGCGGTATGGGAATTATGACCTCTGCATTTTGAAACATGTCTTTGTTAGCTTTGTACATCCACTTTGCATAGACTTTCATGTAGTTTAAGTTATCAAAAAATTTAAAATTTACAATCATATTTTTGCTATGTTCATCGTAGGCAAAAACTGATCTTAATACTTTAAATGGCGGAGGATTACTGATGCATTTGCCGCATGTATAAAAACTATCTGGAATTACTACACCACAAACATTACAGTAATGCTTAGTTAAAAAATTGATTTTTTTATTGCATTCACTACATAAATCATAACTTTTATCAATTATACGTTCACAACTTACGCATACGTTTGGAAATATGAGATCTGTAGCTTTTTTTAATAAGAGAAGATTCATGAATTAAATATGTTAGGTATACCTTTTAAAATGCTCCTCATAACCTAATTATTAAGAAATAGTCGATACTTGATCCAATAAATATGTTTTAAGATACTTGCCTGTAACGCTTTTTGGAGTCTGTACAACTTTTTCTGGAGTTCCTACAGCAACCACTTCGCCACCTTTTACTCCACCCTCTGGACCAATATCTATTATGTAATCAGCAGTTTTTATAACATGTAAATTGTGCTCAATAACTATAACAGTATTTCCTAAATCAACTAGCCTATGGAGTATTTTCAGTAAATTATTTACATCTTCAAAATGTAACCCAGTTGTTGGCTCATCGAGAATATACAATGTTTTCCCGGTAAATCGCTTTGATAGTTCCTTAGACAGCTTTATTCGTTGTGCTTCACCCCCGGACAACGTTGTTGACGACTGTCCAAGCGTTATATAGCCAAGCCCTACTTCCTGTAAAGAAATCAACTTTTCCCTTATCATTGGAAGATTTTCAAAAAAGTCACATGCTTGATCTATTGTCATATCAAGCACATCAGAAATTGATTTTCCCTTGTAAGTAACTTCCAATGTTTCTCGGTTATACCTCTGTCCTCTACATTGCTCACATTTCACATAAACGTCCGGTAGGAAATGCATCTCGATCTTTAAATGCCCATCACCTTTACAAGCTTCACATCTTCCTCCCTTGGTATTAAATGAAAATCGGCCTATATTGTAACCTCGTGCCTTCGACTCTGGGAGACCTGCAAACCAATTTCTGATGTGAGTAAACATACCAACATATGTTGCTGGATTTGATGCTGGAGTCCTACCAATTGGTGACTGATCAACTTCTATAATTTTATCTATATACTCAAGGCCTTCTATTTTATCGCATTTACCATGCTTTGCAGATGAATGATTTATCTTCTGTGCTGAGTATTTATATAGTGTTTCTATTACTAAACTTGATTTTCCTCCTCCTGATATTCCAGTAACACAAATAAAATTCCCTATAGGAAATTCAACATTTATATTTTTTAAGTTATTCTCACATGCGTTAACTACCTTTATGAACTGAGTTGTTTGCTTTCTTCTTTTTGAAATTGAAATTTCCTTCTTTCCACTTAAATACTGTCCTGTTATGCTCTCTAAATTTTTTTGTACCTGATCTGGTGTTCCTTCTGCAACGATTTTTCCTCCATTCACGCCAGCTCCAGGACCAATATCAATCACATAATCAGCAGCCATTATTGTGTCTTCATCATGTTCAACAACAATCACAGTATTACCCATGTCTCTCAGATTTTTAAGTGTGGCAATTAATCGATCATTATCACATT
Organism: Wolbachia endosymbiont (group B) of Germaria angustata; assembly: GCF_964026725.1. Lineage (NCBI taxonomy): Bacteria > Pseudomonadati > Pseudomonadota > Alphaproteobacteria > Rickettsiales > Anaplasmataceae > Wolbachia > Wolbachia endosymbiont (group B) of Germaria angustata. Next base: position 450,403 of record NZ_OZ034691.1, on the reverse strand, counting down.
GATGAAGGCCAATTGAGGGTTCGTCAAGCACGTATAGCACTCCTGTTAAACCAGAGCCAATTTGCGAAGCAAGCCTGATCCTCTGGCTTTCACCACCAGAGAGAGTGCTAGATTCACGGTCAAGTGTAAGGTAATTTAGCCCTACATTCTTTAAAAATGTCAGCCTTTTGATTATTTCGTTTAATATTTTATTTGAAATTTGCCTTTGTTGTTCTGTAAGTCTGTCTGATAAATTTCCAAACCACTTAAGGGATTCATCGATGCTGAGCCTTGATATTTCACCTATATGTTTTTCGTCAATTTTCACTGTAAGTGCTTCTTTTCTCAATCTATAGCCAGTACATTCTTTGCAGTCAGTAACAGAACAATACCTATCAATAAGTGATGCATCGTAATCCATCTGGCGTTCTAGGATACTGACCAAACCTTGAAATTTCATTTCTCTAGAGCCAAAAAGTATTAAATCCTTCACTTTTTGGTCTATATTCTTCCACGGAACATCAAGGCTAAATTTGCAATTTTCAGCCAGTGATAGAATTGCATTTTTTAGCAATCCATAGTTTGTATGCACTTGACGGAATATTGATCCAATTGGCTTTAAAGCACCTTCAGATATCGAGAGCGTTTCATCTGGCACTATTAGCTTTGCATCAACACTTAGTTTTTTACCGAGCCCATTGCATGAACTGCATGCACCGTAGGGGCTGTTAAAAGAAAACAATCTTGGCTCTATTTCTTCAAGAGTAAAGCCAGACTCAGGACATGCAAAATTCTCTGAGAAAGTTAAAGTTTGACCATTTTTATACTCGGAATTGTGGTTATCAGGTAAGTTCACTATTTCTGCATACATTAAGCCATGGCCCAGCCTTAATGCTGATTCTACACTGCTTGGTAGTCGATTTCCTATATCATCTGATATGGAGATTCTATCTGCAATAACAAAAATATCATGTTTCTTGTTTTTATCGAGTTTAGGCAAGTCATCTATATTGTATGTTTCACCATCTATTTTTAGTCTCACGTAACCCTGCTTTTTAATTTCCAATATCTCTTTGAAGTGCTCTCCTTTTCTGCCACGCACAATAGGAGCAAGTATATATATTTTAGTTTCTAAAGGTAATGCTATAATAGTATCTACAATTTGAGATACAGCCTGTTTCGTTATTGGCAACCCAGTTACAGGCGAATAAGGTATTCCCACTCGTGCATATATTAAGCGTAGATAGTCATAAATTTCAGTAACAGTTCCAACGGTTGATCTTGGATTTTTTGAGATCGATTTTTGGTTAATTGATATTGCAGGAGAGAGGCCTGTGATTGACTCAACATCTGGTTTATCTTGAATATTAAGAAATTGACGTGCATAAGCCGATAGACTTTCGACGTATCGGCGTTGGCCTTCTGCATAAATCGTATCGAATGCGAGGCTAGACTTACCAGAACCACTTAGCCCAGTTATAATAACTAACTTATTTTTTGGTATATTGACATCAATACCCTGCAAATTATGCTCTCTTGCACCTTTAACTCTGATCATACTTCATATACCTTTGACCATTACAGCCTAAAAATACATAAACTTACAACAACTTGCTACTAATTTTTTTAACTATTACGGAAAACGAGATAGCACAACTAGTGCAAAACATTTTGCCACACAACTATATAAACATCTGTTTTCGCCAAGTTAGTTCGTACAACAAATGGTGTCATAAAAGTATGTTTTCTACAATCTCATCAAAAACATGCTTACCAATTTTTGGAAACAGCAAATTTTATTTTATATAAAATATAGAATTTTGATAAATTTAACTTTTTTGTGAGATTATGCAGCGATAAAAATAAATTTAGAGGGAAAGGTTATGGCAATAGAGAAGCAGAAGTTTTTTGAAATAATAAATGAGGTAGGTGAAAGTGGAGGTTTGGATGAAGATAATTTACTTGAAAGAATAAAGAATGAGTTAAAAGGAAAAGATGAAGGAGAGTACAACAAGTTTAGTAAAAATTTTAGTAAAAAACATCAATTTAGTATAAAAATTTCAGAAGAAGCTGCGGAAGATTGGACGTTGTTACATCTTGCTACAGCATGCAACACTATGTTAATAGTGGAACTTCTACTAAAAAAGAAAGCAAGTGTTAGCGCTCGAGTAAAAGATGGTTCTAAAAATGATGGACTAACTGCTTTGCATATTGCTGCTTCTTGTGGACATAAAGACATGGTAAAACGGTTACTAAACGATAATCGAGTTGATCCTTCATTAAAAAGCAAAAATAAGACTCCAAGAGAGGTGGTAGGTAATACAGAAAATAAGGAAGCGATATTACAAATGTTAGAGGAAGCAGAAGAAAATTTTTATGCAAAGCATAAGAAAAAAACTGATATATCAGCAGATGTTATAAATTCTGTGAAACAATACAATACCATACGTAGTAGTGAACAGGCTCCCATTACGTGTGGAAGTAGTGACAATATAGTAAGTGAGCAATACTTACATGCTGGTGTTAAGAATATTGTAGAAAAATTTGAGTCACTGCAAAGAGGAAGTGTTACATGTAGTGGTAAACAGACTCCTATTGGTAAAAGCGTTAGTAGTGACGACAGCGGTCTAGAGTCTGAGGCTACATTTGATACTTCTTTCTGCTCCGAAATAAATCACGACGGGACAGCTAATGAAGTTGATGACCAAATTTTAGAAAGTCTGCAACCTCAAATTCAGCTGCAAGATAGACAAATTCGGAAGTTAGAAAAGCCAGGTCAAGAATTAAAACATGTTGAGAAAGAACTAGAAAAGTTAAAGAGTGACTTAGCTGGACATGAGACTCGGTTAGAAATACTTGATAAACTCAGTGAAGAGAATCAATCACTAAAACAACAAATACAAGATCTAAAAAGTAAAAATACAACACTTAATAGTGAATTAAGCAAAACCAAAGCAAATAAAGTATTACTAGAAAAAACAGAAAAAAGACAACTGTCTTTCTTAAAAATTGCTTCTGTAAACTTTGCAATCATGTTGACAGTAGGTGTTGCCTTTAGTATAGCCTTCCAATTACCAATTCTATTGATGATTGCAACTTCTGTGATGTCTTCATTGATAGTCGGTGGAGTTACATACGCACTATCACCGCAACCTACTGAATTAAAAGAAGTAAGTATTCAATGCTCAATGCAACATGATGCTTGTAAAACTTAACTTGTGCGCTTCCTGGTAATTTTGATATAGTTATTTCAGTTGAAATCTACAGGTTTACAAATGGCAATCTTAAGTGTAAGAGAAGCTTTATGCACAGCGATCAGAGAAGAAATGCAAAATGACCCTGATATATTTATCATGGGTGAAGAAGTTGCAGAGTATGATGGTGCTTATAAAGTAACAAAAGGATTACTGAAAGAGTTCGGAGAAAATAGGGTAGTTGATACACCTATTACCGAACATGGATTTGCTGGTCTTGCTGTTGGAGCAGCGTTTGCTGGGCTCAAACCTATTGTTGAGTTTATGACTTTTAATTTTTCTATGCAGGCTATTGACCAAATTGTGAATTCCGCAGCAAAAACAAATTATATGTCAGGTGGACAACTTGGATGCCCTATAGTGTTTCGTGGACCAAATGGCGCTGCAGCAAGAGTTGCAGCACAACACTCTCAATGCTTTGCATCTTGGTATTCGCACGTACCAGGGTTAAAAGTAATAGCACCTTATTTTGCCTCCGATTGCAGAGGTCTGCTTAAAGCTGCAATTCGTGATCCGAATCCAGTAATATTTCTAGAAAACGAGATTGCTTATGGGCATGAACATGAGATTCCTGATTCTGAGCTATCAAATAAAGATTATCTACTTGAGATAGGCAAAGCCGCTGTTATACGGGAAGGAAAGGATGTAACTATTACTGCTTTCTCATTGAAATTAATGGATGCGTTAGATGCAGCAGATTTACTCTCTGGTAAAGGCATAGAAGCTGAAGTTATTGATCTTAGAACCCTAAGGCCACTTGACACTGAAACTGTTATTAATTCTATTAAAAAAACTAATAGATTGGTCAGTGTAGAAGAGGGTTGGCCATTTGCAGGAATAGGTGCAGAGCTCTCGGCTGTGGTTATGGAACAAGGATTTGACTATCTTGATGCTCCAGTTGTACGGGTAACCGGCAAGGATGTCCCCTTACCTTATGCTGCAAACCTAGAAAAGAAAGCATTACCACAAGTGGAAGATATAGTTGAAGCTGTGCACCAAGTCTGCTTTAGAAAGAAATAGTCCTATTGACTCTTTTTTTTTATCTCCCGTTCCACATTCTTCCATAAAAGAGGCATTTGTAGAGTTTATACCACCCATTACTTTTATGACAATAGTTTTAGCGCCAAAAAACACAGCGCAAAATACACCGAGGGCGAAAAGAGCAGGCCACGGCATTCTACCAAATATTGCAAGTAAAGCTGCTCCTATTATCACTACGGTCATAAGCGGTCCACCTATTCCCCAAACGTAGCCAATAATATTACATATTACTTGAGCAGTTGTATCGTCATTAGAGTTAGCAGCACTTCCAACATGAGAAAAAGAAATAAATAATACTATAATTAGAATACAAAAAACCTTTCTAATTGTAGGGTTCATCCCTATACCTTAAGTTTAAATATTATAATTATATCTAAAATAGTATAATTTTCAGTAAAACTAGCATTGTGATTTATACAATATTACATAGCAAACGATGTCTATTGGTTGTCAATCATTGCCAATTACTTGAGAGCTTATTTCGACTTTCGAAAAAGAACAATAACACTTATGAGTAAAATTTCACATTACCACTTTTATGTGTTATGATAAGTTTAAATTTATAAAGAAAATAAAATTGAAAGAATTGAGAGAGAACCGGATAGCAAGAACGAGAAAGTTTTTATCTTCACTGTTTTTTTTGCTACTAATTGCACTATCAATACGTAGTTTTTTATTTGAGCCATTTCATATTCCTTCTGGTTCAATGAAAAGCACTCTACTTGAGGGAGATTATATTTTTACTAGTAAATATTCATATGGTTATAGTAAACACTCTTTTCCATTTTCTCCAAACATCTTTAGCGGTAGAATCTTTTATACCCCTCCGGAGCGTGGTGATATAATAGTTTTCAAGCCTACAAGAAATGACAGCATTAGATTTGTTAAGCGGGTAATAGGAATACCGGGCGATAAAGTGCAAATGATAGAGGGGGAGTTATATTTAAATGATCAGAAAGTAAAGCGAAGACAAATTGAAAATTTTTTTGATTATGAGTCAAAGCATAATATAGCAAGATACATCGAAACACTCCCGAGCGGCAAGGAGCATGAAATTCTAATAGATAATCTTTCTAATAAGTTATCATACAATACTCCAATTTATTATGTGCCTGATGATCAATTTTTTGTTATGGGAGACAATAGAAATAATTCTCGCGATAGCAGATTTTCAGATGTTGGTTTTGTACAAATGGAAAATATAGTTGGACGTGTAAGCATAGTTGGTTTATCATTTAAATTAGGCAAAGTTGATTGGTTACCATTTAACTTTAGATTACCTGTTGCCCTGAGATTTGACAGGATACTGCACAAAGTTGTGTAAATTCTATCTGTCTGATGATTCGCATAATTCTAAAGCAGAATTTTCTAACTCAGCGATAGCATTATTAATGTTGTCTAAGTCATTTTCCTGTAAAGTATCTTTTGCGTTCTGTAGTAAAATTTTTAACTTTTGCTCAGTGGAAACATTTTCAACTAGATGTATGAGCTTGTTACCGTTAATTTTAGCCTCTGCAAGGGAACGAGCCTTCATGTCTTCATCAAAGTTACTTACTGACTGATTGACCATATCTTGAATATCTTCTTCATTTAAGCCAGAGCTTGAATTTATTTCAACTGTCTGTTCGACTCCAGTAGTTTTTTCTCTTGCAGTGACAGTCAATATTCCATCAATGCTAACTGTAAATCCTATTTCAACTTTTGCAGAACCTGCAGGCAATTGTGGTATACCTTTGAGTTCAAATCGTGCTAGAGATTTATTATCTTTTATCATTTCACGTTCTCCTTGACAAACGTGAATTTTCATTGCTGTTTGCCCGTTAGCGTAAGTTGTAAACTCTTTTATTTCTGAAACTGGTAGTGGTGTATTTCTTGGTATAATTTTTTCAACTATTCCCCCCATAGTTTCTATGCCAAGTGATAAAGGCAGCACATCAAGGAGAATATTCCTATCTTTTGAGTTTGAAGTTAAATAATGAGCCTGCAAAGCTGCCCCATTGGCAACTGCTTTGTCCGGATCCACATCATTCAGCACTTTATTGCCAAAGAGTTTGATTAGTGAATTTTGCACTAATGGCACTCTAGTTGCGCCACCAACTAAAATTACCCCTTTTATATTATCGATTTTAAGATCTATGTTGCTTATAGTACGAGTAACTATATTTATAGTCTTATTAACCAAAGGACTGATTGCTTGCTCGAATTCTTCTTTGGTAATTTCACATTCAAATAATTCACCATTGATGCTGAATTCAAAAGTGCCAGAGGTATTATTACTAAGATATTCTTTTACAATACGTGATTCAATAAGTGATGGCCCTGCCATACAAGTAGCTGACGCTGGGATGACACTTTTGCTTAAACCTACCTGTTCTCTATACTTTTCAAGCACGATTAAACTAAGTAGATGATCAAAATCATCACCACCAAGTTTAGTATCACCACCAACTGCAAGAACTTGAAACACTCCTTGATGTAATTTTAATATTGAAATGTCAAATGTTCCACCACCGAGGTCATAAACTGCATATATGCCACTGTTATTGTTCTTTTCAATGGAGTAAGAAAGTGCTGCAGCGGTTGGTTCATTAATGAGGCGAAGAACATCTATGCCAGCTAATTTTGCTGCATATTTGGTTGCGTTACGTGCTGAATCATCAAAATAAGCTGGTACAGTAATCACTGCTTTGTTAACTTTCATCCCTGTGAATTTTTTTACCCTCTTGCATAGAGTTTTTAGTATCTCAGCAGAGATCTCAATAGGAGTGAGATACTTTTCTTCTGAGCATTTTACCCTAATAACTTTTTCACTTTCGTTATCTATTTCACAATTGATACCTTCTTTATGCAAATCTTTAACACTTTTACCCATTAAGCGTTTTATAGAGCAGATAGCGTTTTCGCCAACATCGTAGCCTACTTTTAGTACATCCTTTTCATATGAAATGACAGAAGGTAATAGTTCACGACCTTGCTCATCTTTAAATATTTCTACGTTGCCAGCTTTATTTACCATGGCAATTAAAGAGTTAGTAGTTCCAAGATCTATACCAAAAACTACCTCATTTGAACCTGGTTCAGAAATTTGAACTGGCCGCATTTTCCTTCATCTCCTCAAATGACTTATATAAATATCTCAATCTAAAAACTTGCGTAGCAGCTTCATCAAAATTTTTTGTAGCAAAAGCATTAATTAGGTTTTTAGTACAATCTTTTACCTTTTCATCAATCATCCTACTTGCAAATTGTAAATCATCGCAGTCTAGAAAGTATTCTCTTATTTCCATTGATTCATTTAATATTTCAGGATCAAGATGCTCTTTTTTGCTTTTTACGTCAAAAAGATCCAACAAATGTTCGGCACGCTTTAGCGGTGACTTCAGTACCTGATAAGCTTTGTTGATATTTTCCATATTTTTGGACTCTCTTTCATTTATATCAGTTTTGCTTAGCTCAATATATTTTTTCTCCAGCTCATCAAAGCTGATGTTAAAAGCCGGTTCAATTCCAAATAATGTGAAATGGTTGCTAGACATGAAAACTCTCTCCACAACCACATTTTCCTTTCTCATTAGGATTTTTGAAAATAAAACCTGATGAGAATTTTTCCTCTACATAATCCATTTCAGAGCCAAGGATAAACATGATAGATTTTGGATCGATCAGCACCTTGACTTTTTGATCATCACTGCAGTTTTCTTCAATTACTAACTCCAAAGGACGAACATCATATGCATACTCAATATCATATTTTAAACCAGAGCATCCTTTTTGCTTAATTAGAACTCTTATTCCTATTGCTTCTTCAAGGTTAGCATGCTTCTTTTTGTCCAATAAAAACCTTACCCTCTCTACTGCATTTGCAGTTAGAGTGATAGGTTTTTTAACAGAATTTACTCCTTGAAATTCACTCATATTCCTCAATGTTTTTGTTTATTTTGATAATCATGAATAGCAGCTTTTATAGCATCCTCAGCAAGTACTGAACAGTGTATCTTTACTGGCGGCAAAGACAATTCTTCCACTATTTGAGTATTCTTTATCTTTGTTACATTCTCAATAGTTTTTCCTTTGATCATTTCTGTAAGCAAAGAACTTGAAGCTATAGCAGAACCACAACCAAAAGTTTTAAATTTTGCGTCTTCAATAACACCTTTATCGTTGACCTTTATTTGCAGTTTCATTACATCTCCGCATGATGGTGCACCAACTAAACCAGTACCAACATTTGGATCATTTTTATCCAGAGAACCAACATTCCTTGGATTTTCGTAATGATCTAAAATTTTCTCATTATAACTCATAGAACTACCCGTAAACCATTACTTACATTATAACATATTTAGGTTAAAAACTAAAGTAAAATACACTAGCAAGCAGTACATTTTACTCACAAAATATATAGGTTACGAGTGTATTTACTTTACAAATACATATAGTGCATGTCATTCTTTATATGGTAATTTTAGAAGGAGTATTTCTTGAGTTTATTCAGTAATCTTTATCAAGGACTATTAAAAACCTCCTCCCGTTTTAGTGATGGAGTAAAAAATATTTTTTCTGGCAAAAAAAAATTAGATCAGTCGCTTTTAGATGATCTGGAAGAGCTGCTGATTAGCATGGATATAGGTCATAAAACTTCTAGATTGCTTATTGATAAGCTCGCAAGTATCAAATTTGAATCAGAAGTTGAGCATAGCGTTATCACACAGCAGTTAATGAGCGAAATAGAGTCGATATTAAACCCTGTAGTGCAGCCGCTCATTTTGAATAAAAAACCACACATAATAATGGTGTGCGGAGTGAATGGTAATGGAAAAACTACAACTATAGGTAAACTTGCCTATAAATATAAGGAAAAAGGGAAATCCGTTATGCTTGTTGCGTGCGACACATTCAGAGCTGCTGCGAGTGAGCAATTAAATATTTGGGCAGAACGTTCTGATTGCTCTATTGTTACTGGAGAGCACGGTAGCGATTCTGCAAGTGTGGCATATAGAGCTGTAAGTCAAGCGATAAAAGATAGCGTTGATGTTGTTTTAATTGATACAGCAGGAAGGCTACAAAACAATGTAAATCTCATGCAAGAGCTGTCAAAAATACATAGAACGATAAAGAAATTGGATGATACTGCTCCTCATGATGTTATTTTAGTTCTTGATGGAACTACTGGCCAAAATGCTTATAGCCAATTAGAGGCCTTTAGTAAAATGGTTGGTGTTACCGGGTTAATTGTAACAAAGCTAGATGGTACTGCCAAAGGTGGAGTAGTGATTGGGCTTGCAGAAGCTTATAAGGTGAAATTACACGCTATAGGAATTGGTGAAAGTATAGAAGACCTGAGGGAATTTACTGGCAAAGAGTTTGCTGAAGCGCTGTTTAAATGTGATTGAAGATTTCCTTTAACTTTTTCATATGACCAAGCTTCAATTTTTAGATGGTGTCATTCCAGTACTTCCTATCCGAGTAGCCTTTTCTTGCCATCCCAGTCTGGGATCCAGATTGCAAGTGGGTTGGGTGAGCCGTTAACGTATAAAAATTACTTCCGCATATTTTCAATCTCATTATAATTACAAATAGAGATATTTTAAGAGCTCAAAATCTATCTTTAGTCTGCAGACTTTTTAATCAAACTTATTAAAAAATGTATTCTTCAGTGTATATCTGTCGTATGTGCACTGCATTTTTTTTCTAACTCTTTTTTACACAGGAGGATTTTATGTCCAGAATTCCAGATACTTGACCTTTACTTTAGCTAAAAACCAACTGGTACCTATGGTTTTAGAAAGTGTAGGAAATAGAAACGTTTCTGTTTTTTGAGTAATTAAAAACCACTTCAGCTTGTCACTCATGCCTAAAAAGTTACTATATTAATGTAATATTGATACTTGTATACCAACATAAATATATTTTAAAAATTTAAGGAGTATATTATGACAATGTCTACCACAAATTAGTGAGAAATTAGCAGCTAGCGCAAAAAGTCTCTTTGATGAGAGCGAAAAATTATTGCTTATAGCAGAGGAAATACACAATCAAGATTTAATGTATCTTTAATCACAAAAAAGAAGATATTCTACATCTTCTTTTTTTTATGCGATAATTAGCTACTTGTTTTCGTATTCGTCCAGACAAGGTAGTTATGAGTAAAAACAGCAAATGGTCAGTGCGTGAAACTGGAATCCAGCTAAACACTTTACAATGTTTTTGATAACGAAAAGACTGGATGCCAGTGTCTGGACACTGGCATGACAGGAGTGTGAGATAAGGCTACATACATACTCCAACAGGTATGATGGTGTCATTCCAGTGCTTGACACTGGAATCCAGAAAAAAAGAAGCTTATGTCACCTACTCAGATGACATTATGGAAGCTGGGATAACATCCTTCTCACAAGCAAAATGTTCATGCAGATAGTATTTAACTGTGATTAAAGATCTCTTTTAACTCTTTTATATGACCAAGCTTAATTATTTCAATATTATGAGAAGAATAATTGCTATTTTTAGGCATAATCGCTTTTTTAAACCCTAATTTTTGTGCTTCCCTTAGTCTGAGATCAGCATGCGAAACATTCCTAATTTCTCCTGAAAGTGCAACTTCACCGCAGATTATTGAAGAAGTTGGTAGCGGTAAATTTACTAAACTTGAAATAAGGGAAGCAGCAACAGCAAGATCAGCTGATGGTTCCTGTATTTTGAGTCCTCCTGCAATGTTTAGGTATACTTCTTTATCATGCAAAAACATTTTACAACGAGCACTTAGCACCGCGATGATCATAGCTAATCTATTAATATCCCAACCAACTACTGCCCTTCTTGGAGTTGCCATATTAGTCCTTGCTATTAATGCTTGCACTTCCATTAAGATTGGTCTTGAGCCTTCAACTCCTGCAAATACGGCGCTGCCAACTACTTCTCTATCATGTACGGTCAAGAATAATGATGATGGATTATCAACAGGCATGAGTCCTGCTTCAGACATCTCAAAAACACCAATTTCATTTGCAGGGCCAAATCTATTTTTAATAGTACGTAAAATGCGATATTGATTACTATTTTCACCCTCAAAATATAGTACTGTATCTACCATATGCTCCAGGGTTTTAGGCCCCGCTATTTGTCCATCTTTCGTTATATGGCCAACTATTAAGAGAGAAACACCATATTGCTTTGCAAGAACAGTCAATTCATGAGCGCAGGTACGGACTTGAGTTACAGTTCCTGGTGCTGATGTGACTTTGCTATCATACATAGTTTGTATAGAATCAATTATCAAGAACTTAATACTTTTATTTTTCCTTATTGTTGCTACTACATCAGTTAAAGATACTGTAGATAAAAGCTTAATTTTAGGTTCATTTATCTTAAGACGCTTTGCTCTGAGGCTCACTTGCTCTAAAGATTCCTCGCCAGATGCATAAAGACATTCAAAAGAGGAAAGTTGTACAACATTAGCTGCAATCCTAAGCAAAAGAGTAGATTTTCCAATTCCAGGTTCACCACCAATTAAAATGCTAGCACCTTGAACGATACCTCCACCAAAAACTCTATCTAACTCTTCTATTCCTGTTAAAAAACGATCGGGGGTAATAATTTCACTATCTGATAACGCTTTTATTGAAATTGGTGCAGATGTACTTCTCGTTTCTGTTTTTAGTACTATTTCTTCGACAACCGTATCCCAACTGTCACATGCAATACACCTTCCTACCCACCTTCCAGTGCTATGACCGCAGAATTGACATACGTATGCAGTTTTCATAAAAGCCAAAATTATAATTGTAATAAAAATTAGCTAAATAAGTGAAATAAATTTAAATAGAGAAAATTACCAATCACACTTTTTATCTTGTGGTTTTATTTGCAATATTGCTACTAAGCTGACTAATAAGCAAAAAATTACATAAAGCCCAGCAGCAAAGTCTATTTTAGGAAACATTATAGTAAACAAAGTGCATATCATAGGAGTAAATCCACCATGCAGGGCATAAGAAATGTTACGTGATAAACTCACACCACTAAATCTAACATTAGTAGGAAAAAGCTCAGCAGTAACTATCCCTATAGGATTAATACCCCTCTCGATTATAGAAAGAGCCATCACACTCAACATAATTATTAGGTAGCTTTTATAGTAATATACAATAGATAACATAGGACAACATATTACCATTGTTATCACTATAAATAAGATTGCAGTGCGTTCTCTTCCTGTTTTATCAGCTAAAATTCCAAGCACTATTGAAGATATCGGCATTAATATACTGGTTATAATGAGTACAACTTCGTTGACATACGTTGTTACATAAGTTTCAACAGACACTATTTCTTTTGCAATTGTTCTAAGAAATATGGTAAATCCAACAGCAACATTAACAGGTACAGATATTAAAATGGCAAGTATCAGGGCTCTTTTATAGCGTTTTGTAAGCTCTATTATTGGTACATTAGGTAAATTTCTTTGTTCTCGATTTTTTTCATACGCTGGAGTTTCTCCTAGTGTATATATACTACATGCGCTTATTAATCCTAAAATGGCTGAAAAAATAAACGGCAGCCTCCAACCCCAAGCGTTAAAATCAGTGGTTTTTTTACAGATGATCACTGCAACCACAGAGAGCAATATGCCAATGGAGCGACCAAAACTTATTATTCCAAAAAACATTCCTAGTTTTTTCTTATTAGGTAAATGCTCTATGAGATAAACAGAGCTACCTCCTTGCTCAGCGCCAAGTGCAACCCCTTGTATCATATGGATTGAAAGAAGCAATGTAGTAGAGGTTATTCCTATTTTACTATAACTTGGAATAAACGCAACGAGACTAGAAGGAATCGATATTAGCAAGATAGCAATCGTTAACGCCATTCTCCTTCCATACCTATCACCAATGTGACCAAATACAGATGCACCAAGTGGTCTTACCATTGCACCCAGTCCTGCAATTCCAAACAATTGCAATATGCTGTAGTAGATATCTTTTGCATAACAAAATTCTCTACTAATTATATTAACCAGATCAATAAAGAGCATATGGTCATACCATATTGCGATTCTACAGAGTATTGTTGCAATCAATACTCTTGTTTGTTGATTGTACACTTAGTTTAATTTATAAATGTCTACTTATTTTTATTTTGGCTGCTTTTTAGAACTTTGCAACTCAAGCGTATGGCTTATATGTAAATATTATTAAAATTGGAACTTATATAACCAGATATCATGCAAGTAGTCCTTTCTTGTCATCCGAGTAGCTGATCTTTATTATAATGTCATCCAAGTAGCTGACACTGGGATCCATTGTTCTTTTTTCTGGATTCCAGCGTCATGCGCTGGAATGACATGGTGGAATGTCCTTCTTGTCATTCCAGTACTCCTTTTCTTGTCATCCCAGTGTCGGAGCACTGGGATCCATTTTTCCATCATCAGAAACGTTGATTACTTTTATACTCGTAAATTTAACTGGATCCCAGTGTCGGACTGGGATGATACCTCTCGTAAATTACTTTAGCTACAAATATCAAGAAATTTACTAAGCAGAAAAAAGACAAAAGAAATCCCCTATTAGCTAGTTGTGACTCCTGAAAATTGGCCTGTCTTAAACAGACCGTTTCAGCTTATATGGTTAAAAAACTGGAAGTTTTGTAAAGAAATAAGATGCACATAGTGCAAAAAATTAAAAATAAGACGACAACTGCGTTATGCTTTTGTCGTTTAATCTGCACAGACGAAGATAAATAGTATAGCGTTATCCTTATGGTAAGGGAGTTGAAAAAATTTATAAAGCAAGTTCTTTCATTAGTTTTTTTGCGAACATCAAACAATTACTTAGAAAAATTGGAAAGACCATTAAAATATTTTTTTACTTTTTATTCTATATATTTCAACATATTATCTTTAAGTACTAATAATTATGGCATTATTAATAGTTGAGTCGCCGGCAAAGGCAAAGACGATAGGTAAATATTTGAGTAAAGAATTCAAAGTGGCTGCATCCTTTGGCCACGTCAGAGATCTGCCAGCGAAGAATGGTTCTGTTGATCCTGATAATGACTTTGCCATGAAGTATGAGATTATTGAAAAAGCAGAAAAGTATGTAAAAGAGTTAGTCAAGGAAGCTAGTAAAACATCAGATATATACCTTGCAACAGATCCAGACAGAGAAGGGGAAGCAATAGCTTGGAATGTGATAGAGGCACTAAAGGAAAGAAAAGCAATCAATGATGAAAGCAACATTCATAGAGTAGTCTTTAACGAAATAACAAAAAGAGCAGTGCAAGAAGCTATAAAAAATCCACGTGAAATTAATATGGACTTAGTGCGTGCACAGCAAGCACGCAGAGCTTTGGATTATCTAGTTGGATTTAGCTTGTCACCGCTGCTGTGGACAAAATTGTCGGGAAGCAAATCTGCAGGGCGAGTGCAGTCTGTTGCATTAAAGCTTATATGCGAACGGGAGGATGAAATCAGTAAGTTTATAACACAGGAGTATTGGAGCATAAAGGCAGAAATGCAAAATAGCAAAGATGAGGCTTTTTTTGCTATGCTAAGCCACTATGACAATAAAAAGCTAGAAAAATTTGATATTAAGAATGAAGAAGAGGCAAAGAACTTAGTCAGGGAGATCGAGTCAAGGCAGTATGCTGTAAGCACAGTAGAACGCAAGCAAGTTAAGAGAAACCCGCTTCCTCCATTTATCACCTCAAGTCTTCAGCAAGATGCAGTGAATAAACTGTATTTTAATGTGAAAAATGTTATGCGAGTAGCGCAAAATTTATATGAAGGTATCAATATTGGTGGTGAAACCGTAGGGTTGATAACTTACATGCGTACAGATGGGTTTCATATTGCAGATGAGGCTATAAACTCAATCAGGGGATCAATTAAGTCATTATATGGTGATAAATATTTACCGCATTCTCCTCGTAAATATGTAAAAAAGGTCAAAAATGCTCAAGAAGCACATGAAGCAATTCGTCCAACTGATATCAACAGAACGCCGGGTAGTATTAAGGATTACTTAACGCCAGAGCAATTTAAATTGTATGATTTAATCTGGAAAAGAACCATTGCAAGTCAAATGGAATCGGCGATCCTTGATCAAGTGGTAGTTGAAATTAGTTCTACTGACCAGAAAGTAATTCTGCGAGCAAGTGGATCAAGTATATTCTTTGATGGTTTTTATAGAGTCTACCAAGATAACATAGAAGCCGAAAATGAAGGCTTGCTGCCTGCCATGAAGGAAGAGGAAACGTGCAAGTTGATTTCTGTTGATCCGAAACAGCACTTTACTCAACCGCCACCTCGTTATAGTGAAGCGAGTATAGTAAAAAAAATGGAAGAAGTCGGTATAGGTCGCCCATCAACTTATGCAACAATTATTTCGGTATTACAAGATCGTGAGTACGTTTCATTGGATAACAAAAGATTTATTCCAAGCAGCCGCGGTAAGATCGTAACTATATTTTTAGAAACTTTTTTTCAGCGTTGTGTAGAGTATGACTTTACAGCACAAATCGAAGAAAGGCTTGATTCAATCTCAAATGGACATGCAGATTGGAAAAAAGAATTGAGCCATTTTTGGGTGCCATTTTTTGGTCATGTAAACTCTGTCAAGCAAATGACACATGATGAAATTTTCAGTGGCATTCACAATTTGGTAGTCGATTGGTTTTGTTCAGAGGAAGGAAAGGAAGAAATAGGTAAAAAATGTCCTAATTGCTCTGGTGGCATATTGAAATTGAACTTTGGAAAAGCCGGGGTGTTTCTTGGATGTTCTAACTATCCTGAATGCAACCATACAAAAGAAATTACGGGCAGTAATGACAATTCAGAATATCCAAAAAGTTTGGGTATAGATGATGTGACAGGCCAAGAGGTAATGATCAAAAAAGGTCCTTTTGGACTTTATCTGGAGTTTAATAGTGAGTCAGAAAAGAAAAAAAAGATTTCTGTACCAAAAGATATAAATGTTAATGATATTGATCTAAATACCGCCACTCGATTACTTTCCCTGCCGAAAATAATCGGAGAACACCCAGAAACTGGAAAGGAAGTAAAAATAGGTCTTGGACGATTTGGGTACTATATTCTCTATGATGGTCGATACTTTTCTCTTAAAAAAAGCTCTAAGGAGGTAT
Source organism: Wolbachia endosymbiont (group B) of Germaria angustata (assembly GCF_964026725.1). Classification (NCBI taxonomy): domain Bacteria; kingdom Pseudomonadati; phylum Pseudomonadota; class Alphaproteobacteria; order Rickettsiales; family Anaplasmataceae; genus Wolbachia; species Wolbachia endosymbiont (group B) of Germaria angustata. The sequence continues at coordinate 433,988 of NZ_OZ034691.1, read as the reverse complement.
TAGACACACAATTAAACGAAGCTATACAAATTATTGAGAGCAGCCCACGCAAAGAGCTAAAATCTCTTGGTTTTAATGAAAAGGGAAAAGAAGTTTTTATCTGCAACGGTAGGTACGGATTCTATATAAAATGCGGTAAAACAAACGTTGCGTTGGGCAAGAATGCAGATATTGAAAGTATAGATCTGAAGAAGGCTTTAGAGTTAATTAAGAATAAAAAGTAGACTTCTTGCATAACCATTCTTTATATGTTCTTTATTGTTGTTCCAGCCCTACACGCTGGAACTGAGAAAAAAGAGCCTGAATTACAGAAAGAAAATATTCAGATAACGAGAAAGTTGTCACCTGGTTAGCAGCTACAGTCGTGTGACGCAGACGTGCTACCAGGAAAATGTCTCTATCAGAGTTAAGCTTTGCTGGCAAAATGAAAAGTAAGACCAGCTTCTATACCGTGTGTGTGAAACACTTGATTGCCTATACTGATACTTTCTTTGTGTAACTTCTGGTCCGATGGTTTTTGACCTTTCTTCAATTCTAATATCTTTTTTCCATCTGGGTTTGCCTGTTGCTTTGCTTTCATTTCTCCTAACACCTCTGCTTCAAAATCAACATTACTACCAAGAACACCAAAACCTCTATATCCGATGTGCATATTTACATCTTCGTTTATACGATAATCAAAGCCAGCTTTCAATTGACCTGCAGGTCTTATTGACGATTTTTCAAACATTGTCATTCTTGTTGCACCGACTCCAACCCCAACATAAGGAGAAAAAGAGAAACTATCACTTTTCCAATAATGATAAACATTTGCCATTACAGATGCGTTTTCTACTTGGTCATGATTAATTACAGTTTTATACATATAAGTTTTTTTATTAGCACTCTCATCAACGTCTTTGTCTTTTAGATACGAAACAGTTACTTGATTACTTGATAAACCAACATTATCTACTTTTACAGAAGAGTACATCCCTTCCAATTCAGCTCTATAGCTATTATTGCCTAGTTCTCCTGTGTAACCAAACGTTACATTTGCAGCAAAAGGTGGATTATAATCTCCTTTATACTTACTTATTAACTGACCTTCTGTTCTCTGAGCGTCTATGTCATTTATAGATACACGGTTATCATCTGTAGCATCTTTGCCTCCAATTTTTGCTTTCAACTTACCCAAGTTCAAATATTGACCGTAATATCCACCACCAAAGTAAAATCCTTCTGTTTCACTTGCAAAAGATTGTTGTGACAACAATAAAGCAAGTGCCGTAACTGCTAATGTTTTTTTACTCATCATTACTATTCCTCTAGTTAAAATAGCTAATCTAGTACTAATTAATTAAAAATGATTTAATATGAAAAAACTAATTATTTTCTAAGCTAAAAAATAGGTAAAATTAACCTCTATCCTCGATTTTATTGCCGTCTAGTTTGTCCTCATCTTCAAATTCATCATCGTCAAATTCATCCTTACCGTCTTCATCATCAAACCCATCATCGTCTTCCTCATCATCAAACCCATCACCACCTTCAAACTTATCATCAATATCCTCGTCTTCAAACCCATCTTCAATCTCTGGCTCATCGTATATTGCATCTTCAGTTTTAGCTTCAACAGGATAATCAGCAGCTTCAATAGCATTACTCTCTTCTTCATTACTAATCTTATCTTTGTTAGCAGCAGAAAAGACCTTGTTTGGATCATATGGCTCTTGTGTAGGCACAAGTGTTGGTTTAATCAGCCTCCTTGTGAATGTGCTATCACTATAGTACAAAATTTTCTTTGACTTAATTGGATAAGTCGACTCTATCAAAATTATTTGATCATCACGTGGCAGCATAATAATTTCTTGAGGTAAGAGCAATGCTCTCTGTATTTCAGAGATATGCAATGATCTTGATGCAGGATTCAAGTCTAAAAATTTAGGTTTGTTTAATGATTCTTGTTGTACAGTTTTGTTTCCTATAAGCTGAGATATCAAATTAGCCGTTTCAATATTATTGGCTGCAAAAGTTATTCTATAGGTTGAGTTTGATAAAAAGGAGTTCATTCCTGCTTCTTCATATATTCCTTTAAGCTGTTCAGTATCTTGAACAATTAAAAATAACCTTACTCGATAGCCACGAAAGTATGCGATGCCCGTTTGAAATTGCTCCATTTTTCCAAGTGTTGGAAACTCATCCATTAAAAATAATACGCCGTAAGGCTCGTCATCCGATGGCAATTTTCTACATAAAAACTCAGTTGCCTGTTGGTAAAAAACCTGCATTAAAGGCCTGAGCCTAGTTAAGTTATCAGGAGTTAAACCAACATAAACTGTAGTTTTCTTCTTTTTAAAATCCAAAATATTAAAATCACTTGATGCAGTTGCAGTATCGATCAATGGGTTTGCCCACAATTCAAGCGACGAGTTCATAGTTGACACAACACCTGATCTTTCTTTGTCAGCCTTTTGCAAAAAAGCTGCAATGTTCATATACGCTACCGGATGTATTATTTTACCCATTGTGTCCAAAACTACAGCAAGATTGTAAACTACGTCATCGCTACGCATCGTACGCACAACCTCACCAAAAGATTTAACTTTCTCTGGTGCAGCAAGTAAATATAGTACCACCCCAACAAATAAGCTTCTTGCTTCGTTTTGCCAAAAATCTTGTTCAGGCATGATTAGGTTAGCTATTTTTTGCACATCGTCAACCATCTGTCCAGGTTTTTCACTAATCCATTCCAGTGGATTATAACAATGGCTTACCCCATCTGGCTGCGCTGGGTTCCATACATATACTTTTTGTCCTTGTCGCTCTCGCCAACCACTTGTTATTTCATAGTTTTCTAATTTTATATCATGCACAATTACCGAATCATTCCAAAATAACAAATTAGGAATTACAAAACCAACACCTTTACCAGAGCCTGTAGGTGCAAAGAGCAATGCATGCTGAAACCCATCAGCAATAAAATATCCTCTCTTATCTTTACCAAGCAATAGACCTTTTTTGCTTCTTAATCCCGCTTTTCGTATGTCTTTCTCTGATGCCCACTGTGAATCTCCATGAAGTGATTCTTTCTTTTTAAATGGCCGCCACTCAATTAGTCTTTCTCTCACATTCCACAAAATAATCATCAAAACAATTTGAGGCAGTAGAGAAGATACAACTAATTTAATTTTGAGCTCAAAGCTATATAGCTCTGGATGATGCCAACAATATTGTATATGATCAAAAATTGTCGGCCAGAGAGCTTGAGGAAAAGGTGTCAAGCTAGGATTAATTGCTCTAAAATCTACACCATCTGGACCGTCAACAAACAGGTAGAATAATATACCAGACAAATAGAAGCAAAATTCAAGTATGCTAAAAGATACTACACCTCCTATGAGAATATTGCGTAGGTGATTTCCATTACTCATAAACTACTTTTTCTTAACTTACGTATAAATTTAAGTATTTTCATTTGAAGATCTAGTAAATAATATTTCAGAAATACTTCTTTTTCCACCACTGGTCCTTTTGAGTTGAATAACAATGTCAATTACATTTCTAATGTATGGTATGATCTGATCTGGGGGAATGCCAAGATTTGCTTGCATAACCATAAGTTTTATTTGCTCAAGAGCCATTGCCGGACTATCTGCATGAAGAGTTGATATTGACCCTGGGTGGCCAGTGTTTATTGCCCTGAGAAAACTAAAAGCTTCCGCTCCACGGAGCTCACCAACTATTATTCTGTCTGGTCTTAAACGTAAGCACGCTTCTATCAAATCTTGAGTGGTTACTTTTGCTCTGCCCTGCCCTCCTTTAGAAACAATAAGATGTACTCTATTCGGATGATCATTCAAAACTATCTCTCTTGCATCTTCAACAGTAATAATTCTTTCTTCAGATGGAATAGTACGCAAAGTAGCATTAGTAAAAGTGGTTTTACCAGTGGAAGTTCCACCACTAATTATGATATTTTTCTTATTTATTACAGCATATTCTAAAAACTCTTTTATTTTTTTTTGTTTCAGTAGCAAATCTAGGTGACGATCTACTGGATTATCGGTCACTCCTATAACAGTTTCAGAAAAAGCCCCCATTTTTTCATAATCATCCAATGCCAATTGCATAGAAGAAGGTTTACGAATTGAAATGACTACTTTATCAGGCTCACATGCTGGAGGAAACACTATCTGTATACGATAACCATTTGGTAATGTAGCTGAAAGCAGCGGTGTCTCTTCGCTCAGTTTTTGTTCTGTAGCTTGAGCAATCAACCTGCTAAGAGATTTTAAATGATTAAGATCAAATATTTCTAACTTTTCGCATCTTATTTCACCGCGATTTTCAATCCATACTTCCTTCGGTTTATTTATTGATATTTCATTTACACCTTCCTCTTGAAATATCCCTTGTAATGGCTCCAAGTATGTATCAAGTGCAGCATAGTTCATTTCAGTTATTTAATATTGACTGTGGAGGAAATACTATATCTTGGTTAACAAATACTTTCAATGCAGTTCCTTGATTAACATAAATAATTGGTTTTTTATCTACACTCCTATCAACTATATCTCGCATGTCTTTGGAAAAATCATTGATTGACTTCCCAATTGCTTCATTATAAACAGATTTGCTTCTTTTCTGAGTTTGCCTCAACAGTTGACGTACATCGTCTAAAGTTATACCGATATTGTCACTAGTAATTGTATCAACTCCACTAGCTCCAGAACTTTTTATCACACTTACTATTTCTTCCTTTATTATTCTCAGCAAATCCTGATCACTTTTAGCATTTCGAATTTTTTCAATAGCCCTAACACCCAATTTCCATTTTTCGTCTCCTACCTTCCCAACTTCAGTTTTTATAGAATTCTCTAATCTCTCAATAATAGCCCCTTTGAGAGAAGAAATATCTATTTCAGTTGCAGTAATAGACTTCACTACATCCATGGCAGTTAGCGCATCGATAAGATTAGAGGCTTTTTGTCCTACAACAGCTGAACCAATCGAAACACCAGCAAGTGCCACTGAAGAGAATAATGCACTTGCTATTTTATTATCAACTATTCCAGCTATCCCTGCCCTTCCAAGCTCATCGGTACCAGATGATGCAATAGCAACATCTATACCATGAGGAAGAATGATCCTATTCCAATTTATGTTCACGCGGGCTTTTGCAACGTTTGAGTCAAATGAATAACCACCTATTAACCTTGAACCTTTTGGTATTAAAATTGTATCACCAGTTTCTGCATAAACGTCTCTACTAACAACAGCACGGAGCATTCCTTGTAAGTCAGAACTTATTGCAGTTTCAAGAATAGCGTCAATAACTTTACCTTGAATAATCATTAAACCAAGCTTTCCAGCTTTGATAGCTTTGCTCGATTGTGCTGAGGTATTGGATAAAACAGCATCTGTAGCTTTACCTTCCCCACTACTACCTGAAATTGCTAACATTTGTGCACTACGTCTGTCTCTAGGATAACCGCCACCCCCTATTGTAGGAAATGAAGTAGGCAAATTGCTAATAACATTACCAGAAGGAAAATTTTGCTTTGGTAAAACAGGTATATTTGACAAGGGAATTTCTTTTAGTTGCTCTTCTTTTTTTGTCACTTCCTCTTTTTTGATTTGTTTTACTTCTGGTATGATTTGTGGAATAGGAAGAGGAGGTAAGGGTGGCAAGAGATCAGTTACTACTCTTTCGGAAACTATTGCATTATCTGGAACTTGTTCTAACTTTCCTTTCAATTCTTGAATGTTTTGCTTTGTTTCCTCTTTTTTAACAATCTCTGGACCCTCTTTATTAGAAGGACTAAAATAAAGATAGTACACTCCACCAACTAAGAGCGCTACCATAACTATCATCAATGCCTTATAACCTTGATTAGAGCCAACTGTTACTACCTTGCTTTCTATCTCTGATTCATCTTCTACACTATTATGCCTTTCTTTACTCATATTATATGTACCACAACTAAAGTGACCTATTTATAACTTCAACTTCACTACCTTCATAACGCATTAATAGCTTTTTATGTACTCCTTTTATTACAACATAATCATCAAATAACAGCCTTTTACAGGATTCCCCTTCTATAAAAATCTGAGGAATTTTATTACTATTTCTAAACTTTAAATAGGTTAAATAACCATCATCGAATAACTCAATTGGAACTATATCTACGTTACCACCTTCATCAATATATGTATAGTTGTACCTCGTATTATTTTCTTGTATTATTTTTTCTGGCTTTTCTGTAATGTATTGCATTTGAGTAGGTAAAGAAACCTCATCCAAATCAACATCAAATTCATCTTCTTCTTGAGGGTAATAAAAACGTATTACGTAAGATATATCCTTTTCGACGGAATAATCATGATCCACTTTTTTAGCATCAGTATCTGGGTATTTATCGTAATTTGGTCTTGAAATTAGATCAAAAATGTAATTTCTCTTTTTAGTTGTCGTAATAATCATGTTAGTGCGACTACTGACTTCAAATGGCATGACAAGCAGTTTATTATCATAAGGATTAATTTTCCAACTTGATGCATCACCAACAGCAATATTTTTGACTTTTTCCCCTTCTGCAAACTCAATATAAGAATAGTAACCTTGACTAAAAATTACTGTAAACACCTCATTAGGGCTATATACAAAAGTCTTTATTCTACTATCTACAGAAATAGGTTTATTATTAATAGATGCATTTAAGTTGCCACTTATTAGTAAAGCTAAAACTAACAATATCCTACACATATTCATCATCTACTCTATATGAAATAACTTGAAACCCTAACGGGTTAATATATCTTTGCTGATCATTCATTTCAAGCGATGCATATTTATATGACATCACAACTATCTTATTTTTCCTTGAGGAATTTCCATCTTTTCGTGTAAATTCTATAGAAAATCTCACTTGAAGAGCATCGTTACCTAATTTTTGAATTGAACGAATTTTCAACTCACCTTTAGCATCTGAATATAAATTAAAAAGGTCATTCATATTCTGCGATTTTATATAATTGCTAAATTCACTATATACACTAGGCGAAGAAAACAACCTTACTTTTGTATAATAATTATAATTATAATTATACGGGTCAAAAACTTCCCTTGCTTTTATATACTCTGAAATAAAATAATCGCTCAGAGTTTCATTTGCAGAATATTGTTTTACTGTAACAGGATCAACCAACTGCACTATTCCTGACTTTTTGTCAATTTCTATAACGAATGGCTCAATAGTGCTACTTGTGCTAATTTTAAATATAGCTAATATGCTTACAGAAATTGCAACTAGTAATATTAATGTAAATAAAAGTAAAGTATTTCTCTGAGCAACAACTGTGCTATAGCGACTTGAATTCCAATTTATATCCTTATCTAATGACTCATTATTTTTTTCTTGTTTTAAAAATTTCAGCATCTCAATATTCTTAAAAATCTTAACTTATATTAATTAACATAGCAAGCTAACAAAGTAGTTATAACAAAAAAGCTAATAAACCCTTAATCCATGGCCTAACTTGCCAAATTTTGTTTCCATATATGAATCATTATATTCATTGCGTTCCATAATAAGTGGTATACACTTTGTAACTTCTATATCGTTATTTTTCAACTCTGATAACTTTCTACCATTGTTTGTAAGTAATTGTATTTTGTTAATGTTCAATTTCTTAAGTATTTTAGCTGCAACAGCAAAGCTCCTTTCATCATCTTCAAAACCCAATACTCTATTTGCATCAACAGTATCAAGATTATATTTTCTTTGCATACTGTATGCTCTTAGCTTATTAGTCAAACCAATACCTCTCCCATCTTGCATCAAGTATAATATAATGCCATTCCCAAAGTCAGTCATTATTTGAATCGCTTGATGTAACTGGCTTCTGCAATCACATGATAAGCTGTCTAATAAGTCTCCTGTATAGCATGAAGAATGAATTCTCACTAATGGCTCATTATCTTTATCTGGATTGCCAATGATAATTGCATAATGTTCTCTTCCGCCACTTTTGGTTCTATAAGATATGATATCTACTTCTTGAGTCTGCTTTAAAAATAATGATGTTTTGCACACTTCATACACACTATGATTTCGTTGAAAATCATTCACAAGTAACGTATTTAGTGCAATAATGTCATTTTCTTCACACCAATTTTGCATTTCATGTTTATTCTCAAAAGTCATATCAGCCACTAATGCGTATGGCAATAACTCTGAGAACTTAAGCAAGGCAACAGCATACGCATCTATTGTCTTTGAGCATTGCAATTCTTTTATGCTATCTTCCTTTGAACAGTTTATTAAATGGAGCAGTTCATCAAAATTGCTTATCAATAGACGTTTGCTACTATGTTCTTTACTCTGACATATGTATTTTACCTTACTTGCAGTCAAAGTAACATATACATTACCTGATATAAGCTTATATTGACTAAATAAATTTTTTTCTAAAGTTTCAGCAGCAGCAAGCAATAGATAGTTATTTTCATCATCATATATTAAAATTGGAAGACCACGCCTGATTTCGCTGATGGCCCTTTCTACTTTATTTCTACTTTGATTTCCTATAAACATTTCACCTACACCAAACAACTTGGTGCGGTCGAGAAGACTTGAACTTCCAAGGCTTTGTGAGCCACAGCGACCTCAACGCTGCGTGTCTACCAATTCCACCACGACCGCACTTTATTCTAGTTTCTATATAATTACTTTAAATTACTTAATCATTTTAGGATTTTTCATCTAAAGTGTCAATCTGATACTAGGATAATTTAGGAAATGCCTGTATAATTTAACTATGAATTTTATGGTTACAAACTTTAATCATTTAAGATAATCTTAATACTAATTCTTAATTTAGGTTTTTATACAAATGAAAGTAGCTAATATCTTCATTTTTTTAATTCTATCTCTTACAATTAGCTTTCACTCTAATCATGCACAAATATTGTACACATGGTCTCAAATCATTCCAGAAAATAAATTAAGCATACGTGCGATTATAGACAATAACATGTGTCCCATTGCTTACGTCGATAATAAGGAAGTAGAAATGCTAAGTCGCAGCTCAATTAACAACACCGAAACAGTTTGTGAACTGATAGTAGAAACAAATGCTCAAAACATTAGTATTGACAATATAAAAGTTCCCGTATTAGCGGAAAAGATCAGCAAAATTGCCTTCATTGGCGATACAGGATGTAGAATAAATATGTTATTTCAGCAAGAATGTAATTCTGTAGATAACTGGCCTCTGAAAAAAAATTTAGATTCAATCGCTTTTCATAAACCAGATTTAATTATCCATGTTGGTGATTATCATTATAGACAAACAAAATGTAGAAACACAAAAAAGTGCGGCGATATTTATGGATATAGCAAAGAAGCTTGGTACGCTGATTGGTTTGAGCCTGCAAAAGATATTTTAACACAATCTCCTTTTCTTTTTGTTCGTGGGAATCATGAGAGTTGTAATAGAGCTTATGAAGGATGGTTCAGATATTTAGATTCATACCCCTTTTTCCCTCAAAAATGTGAAGATCTTATTTCCAGTTGGTTCTTAGATACTGGGCCGATGAAGTTTTTTATCTTCGACTCTTCATCCGGTAAGGAAATTTTTACAACCCAAAGCACAGTTGATGCTTTTGAGAGACAATTTGATAAATTGATACAAGATAAGCCCACGTGGTTTTTGACTCATAAACCGCTTTGGAGATCTCCAAAAAAAGAATTTTTGACATTAAAAAGCCATGGTAATCTTACACAAATTGAAGCTTTTGGAGATAAATTTCCAAACAATGTTACTACCATAGTTTCTGGCCACATTCATATAGCCCAGATTTTATTAATGGATGATGTTCCAGATCAGATTATAGTTGGAAACGGCGGTGCATTATTACACGCTCAAGATCAAGAACCTGTTTATCAAAATGTAGAATTTAACTATCCAAATAGTAGAAATTACTTAGCACACGAAGTTAGAAACTTTTTCGGCTTTGGCTTTGCAATATTAAGTTTAGATGATCACAAATTTACTTTCTATAACCAAGATAATAAGGAAATGTATTCTGCAAACCTAAAGAAAGACTTTAAACTCAAAACAAATTTAAATTAGGACTATTTAAGGACGCAGAAAAAACGTGCTGAGCTTAAAAAACTCATAGCAACAAAAAAACACTGAAATTCTTGTATATATCGACTAATCTGGAATTGATAACACAAAAGTCAGCGTATTGTATGATTGCAGCTTTGAATAAGGGAAAAATTATGGCGCCCATGATTTTTGAAGGCTACTGCGATACAGACGTTTTTAATAGCTAGTTCAAGCTTTTTGCTGGGTGATTTTGGATAATGCAACTTTTCATAGAAAATAAGTGAATTTGTTAAAAGTGTCGGTGCTGAAGTTATATATCTGCCTCCATATTCTCCTGATTTTAATCAAACCATTGGTCTGTTATAAAAAATTGAGCCAGAAAGAATATCCACCTGTTCGAACTATTAGAAAAAGAGCTATATATGAGCATGTTTTAGCACAGACATTATTTTGTAACTAGGCGAATGCAATCAGTGTTAGCTGCTTGAGAGGATATCAATTAATAAAGAAATGCATCTATAATAATTAGAAGAAAGAATGAAAAAGTACAGAAGTAGAAACGTGAGTTGACAAAATAAGAGAAATATAGTATATTGATGATAGTAAAACTGTTTAAAATTAATTATGCCAGTAGCAGTAAATACACCAGATAACATACAAAGAACGTCAAAATTAAGAGATATTTTACTAGCCCCTGTGAGGTGGCTAATCATAGGTTTAGTGATACTATTATCTATAACACTCCTTATTCTTTTCATGGCATTTGTCCTAGTCTTTCAAGCGTTGAGCAAGCTATATCTTTTTGCAGGAGGCAAATTACCAGAATGGTTAGAGCAAAGAACTGAAGCATTTATGGAGGCAGCGCGTATCCCACAAACAACGCATGATACTAATGTAAATGATGCAATTAATATTAACGTTCAAAAGCTAAAAGAAAACTATGGCGAGCCTGATGTTGATGATAAGTTTATAAAGGAAATAGAAGGATTTATTGATCAGTTAGAGTGCATAGCAAATGGCATACAAAAAGCTGTAGATAAAGATCAACTCACATCAGATGAGAGAAAACATGCACTTAAGTGCCTAAAGCGTATAAAAAATGACCCTAATTCACATAGTGGAAGTGGATTAAGATTGAAGCAAGTTTTAAGTTTGGTTTGGAAAGCTTGTAAGGATAAAAATAAAAAAAGTACTGATAATAATATAGATATTAATACCCGCATATCACAGAGAAAATATCAACTGGTTAAACATTTAGTAGAATCGGAAACAGAATACGGAGTACTTGTTGGCAGTGCATGTTTTACTGGTACCTTTAACAGTATTGTCTCTTCCTTGTACACTTTTGAAGAGTTTTTCTTCTTGCAAAGAGCGGATAAGGCTACTGTAAAACAAGAATTTCAAAATGAGCTACAAAAAAAAGGTGAAGAATTATTTAATCAGCTTGCCAATGATGAAGAAAAAAAAGAAGTTGCAAAAGCTTTAAGTAATCCTTCTACAAATTTCTTTATTAGCTTTATAGAATCATTTAAAGATCACTCTGCACGTGCAGTTTTAGGTGATAAAAAATGTGATGAACTAATAAAAGAAAATTTTGCTAATCTTCAATACAAAAAATCAATATCTAGCTTTATCTAAAGTAATCACTTAACTAACGGCAAAGTGATACCATGTTGATTCATATATTTTCCTTTCATATCATCATATGACTTCTCACACTCACTTTCGCTGCTTAAAAACACAAATTGGCATGCTCCTTCATTAGCGTAAATTTTTGCAGGAAGTGGAGTAGTGTTAGAGAATTCAAGTGTGACGTGACCTTCCCATCCAGGCTCTAAAGGTGTAACGTTTACTATAATACCACATCTTGCATAAGTTGATTTACCAACACAAATTACCAGTACATTCCTTGGTATACGAAAATATTCCACCGTGCTGGCAAGTACAAAACTATTTGGTGGGATTATACATACATCTGTTTCCTTATCTATGAAACTATTCTCAGAAAAATTCTTGGGGTCTACAATAGCTGAATTAACATTAGTAAAAATCTTAAACTTATTACTAACTCTTGCATCATAGCCATAAGATGATAATCCGAAAGATACAACACCCTTACTGCTTTTATGATTCACAAAAGGCTCTATCATTCTAGAGTTTTCAGCCTTCTCCCTTATCCATTTATCTGGCATAACTGCCATAATTGTCCTTTAAAGTTTTGTAATACTTATAATAATATGTAATAGAATTTAAATGTAAACCTGAATTAGCGTTACACTCTGGAATGGCAAAGTTTCCAGTATAAACTACCTATACAAAAATAAATTGGCAATATTTCAAGCCTGCCAAGCAGCATCAAAAACGATAGAAATAGCTTTACTCCACCACTAAAGGAGGAATAATTACCTGAAGGACCTATTAGGTTACTAAATCCTGGGCCAGAATTTGTAAGCATTGCAGAAACAGAGCTGATGCTAGTTATAAAGTCCGCATTGCTCAAGTAAGACATCACTATTGATGATATAGTGAACGTTAACATGTAAATCGCAAAAAACGTAAAGACGGATTGAACTTCATCATTTTCCAGTATTTTACCATTGAGTTTTACTCTATCGCTTTCACTTGGATTTAATAAAGAGCTAAAGTAATTCCTTATAGACTTTAGAAAAATGACTAAACGGAAGATTTTGATTCCACCACTAGCAGAACCACCACATCCACCAATAAAGGCTAAAAAGAAAGCTAAGACTGAAATAAAGCTCCAATTCAAGTAGTTGCACATTACATAGCCAGTTGATGTGATAAAGGAGGTAATGGTGAATGTGCTGTACCTAAATGATAAAAATACTCCTAAGTCAAAATTTTTATATAACCAAAAACAAGCAAGCAAAGATGAGATAACAACTATCTTAATAAAGTAAGAGACCTGTTCATCATAACAAACGTCTAATCGTCTTATAATTTTTAAATAGCTCAGAAAAGGTAAAGAGCCTAAAATCATAAAGATAATTGTTATGACCTCCAATATAGGGTTATTGTAGTAGCCTATAGAATCGTTATAGTTAGCAAATCCACCAGTTGATACAGCGGACATTCCGTGACATACTGCGTCAAATAATGGCATGCCAGCTAGATAGTAGGAAAATATGCACAATAAAATTAGGCAGTAATATATTTCTGCAATATGTATTACTACGCTTCGCGTATGTGGTAACTTTCTTTTAAGAGCATCTGAGTACTCAGAATAGAGTAAATTATTTAAGCTCAAAACCTTAAATATGGGAAAAATTGCAATTCCTACTGTAATTATTCCAAATCCTCCTATACCATGCAGCATTGCTCTCCACAGTAGTATCTCTGGAGATTGTTGTTCAATTTCGCTGAGCACAGTTGCCCCTGTGGTTGTAATCCCAGATACTGCTTCAAATAGTGCATCAACGTAGCTTAGACTATCAAGATAGAATGGAATAGCTGCAAATAGAGATAATACAATCCAGGTACAGCTAGTAATCGCAAAAATTGCCGGCATTCCATGTAACTTACTTAGTTTATCCAATAAAATAAAAATTGCACTAAATGTGCAGGTAACTATAAATCCAACCAGAAAATTTTTCCATTCGTAACCTAGATAATTATTAGTAATAGCAGGAATAAGCATTGCTACGCCAAACAACAATAGAAAAATTCCCACAATAAACGCAATTGAACGTAAAACTTGCAGATTTTCCATAGATAGTAACGTGAAAGCTATATGTTATTAAAACTTCAACCGCTTTGCTAATTTTTTCTCTTGACTTGATTATAAATACGTATAATTATAGCGCTAAATTTGCCATAAGAGGTAGAGGTAAGGTATGTTATTAACTGAAAGACAAAAAAACATTCGAGATTCATTAATTAGTGAAGCTATACAAGGCAACTTTGAGAATATAAAAATAATTACGATAGCGATATACAAGAAGTTTTGAAAAGCGAGTTACCTAGTAATATACAAAAAGAGTTTAAAGACGATCTACCTAATCCTTGTACCATTTCACAGTTGATTATATTCAAAAAAAATCAAAAGGAAATTAATCAATGTATACAGAAAATGGAGCAAAAAATTGAGAGTATTTCGTGTGATATAGCTATGCAAGAAGAGGAAGGAAGTGATGATTCGCATATGCAAAAAGTGAAAAACTTAAAGAGAACAAGTGATCTTCACCACAAATTACGTCAAGCAATAGATTATTTAGATGTTAAAAAAGTTAAAGCAGTATTAGAAGATTGTGATACAAATCTAGCAATGATTTTAAATAGACCTATACATTCACAGAGCAAAACTACCCTTTTACTTTATCCTCTGCAAGTTGGTCTTAATAAACGATATATAGGTGATGGTAAAAGATTGAAACAAGAAGATCTGAAAAATATAAAAGAAATTACTAAACTTCTTTGGGATAAAGCTTCTCCTGATATTCGCGATTTCTGGTTTAAATTCCATCAAGATCAACAAGAAGAAAGTACAAAAGACACAAAAGCAACCTTTGAAGCTCATTTGAAAAAGCTCCTCCTGATATTCGTGACTTGTGGCTTAAATATCAAAGAGTGCCTGAAAATCAAGATGCAGCTGTAATAAAACTTCTTAAAGGTGAGCAACAACGACATGCCAAGATAGGTAGTGAGAAGTGGCTTGAAGATTTCATTCAAGAAGTTAAAGATTACACAGAACAAAAAAGCATAGAAGAAAACCTTGAAATAGCTACAGAGAAACCTACAACAAAATCTGTTCTACAAGACGCACAACTTTCTCAAATAAATAGAACTTGTTGTATTTTGTAGTAAATAAGTTCTTAGGGAATCTAAGCATGATAACAATAAAAACAAGAAATTTAAACGTTCTATTTTTACCTAGTATCCAGAATAAAAAAATATCAAAGTCATCATATTATATCACGAACCTTTTCCAAGACTTTTTTCATATTTTCGCTTGAAAGTGGAATTAAGCCAAGCCTAGATAAATATCCACCTTCAGTACTAATAGAGTCTACAACTTCTCTAATGAATTCCCTTAATCCATCAACAGTATCTAAGTGTTCTTTCTTTATATAAAGATATAAAGGCCTTGCTAACATATACTCCCCCGATGATATATTTTTATAAGTTGGCTCAATTCCTGTGATTGTGCTTCCTTGAATCTCATCTTGGTTTTTCGCTAAAAAGCTGAAGCTAAATATTCCTAAAGCATTTTTATTGCTCTTCAATTTTTGTATTATTATGTTTTCATTAATTCCAACTTCTATATATCTTCCATCATCTCTGATATTACTACATGCTTTCTTTCTTTTTTCTTGGTCTTGATAATTCTCTTTGAAAATCCTTGAGTTCATACATGAATATTGATCAAGCATAATAAAATTAATCAAAGTTTCATGTGTACCTGTATTTTGATGTGGGCCATAGATTTTAATTTCTGTTTTTGGTAGAGCTTGATTTACATCAGACCAAAACTTCTTGTTATTCTTTACTAATCTATCATTGTCTTCAGAATATGAAGATAAAGTTTCAAACAGGTCATTTTTTGTAAAATCAAATCTATGGCTTTGATTTGAATTTGCAATAACAATTCCATCATAGCCAATTATGATCTCTATTACTTCATTCACTTTATTTCTTTTACATAATTCTCTCTCTACTTCCTTCATAGGGCGAGATGAAGTAGTGATATCTGGTGTGCCTTCCCCTATTCCTGAACAAAACATTTTGAACCCTGATCCACTTCCTATCGATTCTACAACTGGAGTTTTAAAGGAAAATATACGGCTGAATTCTTCAGATATAAATGAGATAAAAGGAAAAACAGTTGAAGATCCAACAATTCTGATATATCTTCTGGCATCAACATTTGACAGTGGGATGAGTAATACAAATGCAAAAATAAGGAAAAGGCGTTTCAGCATCGTTTTCGCTCAAGAGTGTAAACTTAATTATCGTAATAAAAAATCAAACTGAAAAGCTTTTTTTCTAGGTTTCAAAAGGTATAACGATCAAATGTGTGCGTAATGATGAGATCTGAATCACAGCATTCATACAACTGTATCTATATCGAATCCTCTTATGTTTTTCAATACTGAAAAATTCTTTTATATTAACTTAATGATGCAATATATCCTTTTCTTTAATAGATAAGTCATCATCGACTTTTTTTACATTATCATCAGTAATGTTTTGTATTTCCTTTTTGGCAACATGAAAATCATCTTCTGAGATTTCCTTATTTTTCTTCATTTCCTCTATTTCTTCTATAACATCTCTGCGTATATTTCTAATTGCAACTCGTGCATTTTCAGAAAATTGATGCAATAATTTCACTAATTTTTCACGAGTTTCTTGTGTTAAGTCTGGAAGAACTATACGTATAGTATTTCCTTCAACAACAGGATTTAAATTTAGGTTAGCATTGATTATCGCATTTTTCACTTCACCGATAACAGTAGCATCCCAAACTTTAACTGATAGAGTTTTGTTATCTATAGCTGAAACGCCTGCAACTTGGTTCAGTTTTTGATGTCCACCATAGATATTTACAACTATACCATCAAGTAATGATGAGTTAGCTCTACCAGTACGTACACCTTTCATATCATCATGAAAAGACTGAATAGTTTTTAGCATTCTTTCTTTTGTTTTAGCTTTTATTTCGTTTAACATAAATTACCTAATGTTTATAACCTGAGACTATAGTATAAGTACCTTGACCCTTAATAATATCGACCATTTTTTCTCTTTTTAAAGAAAAAACTATAATCGGGATAGAATTCTCACGAGCAAGTGAAATTGCTGATGCATCCATAACTTTTAAATCACGAGTTAGTAAATCTGTATAAGAAAGCCTATCATACATCACAGCATCCTCATTTTTTTTTGGATCAGCAGAATATACACCTCTTACTTGCGTACCTTTTAGAATAACATCACAATTCATTTCAACAGCACGTAAAGCTGCAGCTGTATCTGTGGTAAAAAATGGGTTACCTGTACCTGCTGCAAAAATGACAACTCTACCTTTTTCTAAATGATGAATAGCCTTCCTTCTTATGTAAGGCTCACATATGGTAGTCATAGGTATAGCAGACAACACCCTAGAGACTATAGAGCTTTTTTCTAAAAAATTTTGCAAAATTAAAGCATTAATGACAGTGCCAAGCATTCCAATATAATCACTGCTTGCTCTTTCACAGCCACTTAAAGATGCTGATGCACCACGAAAAATATTCCCACCACCAACAACAACACAAACTTGAACTCCGAGATTACAAACTTCAACTATGTCTTTGGATAGTTTATCTATCACTTCCATATCATGGCCAAACAGCTTTGATCCCATCAAAGCCTCCCCAGAGATTTTGAATAACACTCTGGGGTATTTTACTTCTGAAGTTTTGTTACTTATTTTCACCATCCAAAGTAAGTAACTTATAATTAGCTAATTTAACAGCACTTGATTCTATAAAATCAGCAATCTTCATTTTATCATCTTTTATAAATTTCTGCTCTAGCAGAACAACTTCTTCATAGTATTTAGCCATTCGTCCATCTACTATTTTTTTCGCTACCTCTTCAGGTTTATTTAAGCTCTTTACTTGCTCCTCAATTATAGAACGCTCATTGTTTAATTTTTCTTGATCTAAATCATCTATAGATAAAGCTTCAGGTTTCATAGCAACTACATGCATAGCTATTTGCTTTCCAATCTCTTGTTTATCACCAGATGATTGCAATGCTACTAAAGCACCAATCTTACCTAAGCCATGCATATCACCATGTACATAGCCAGCAATAATCCCATCCTTAGTCTCTAGGTAGCAAAGATTGCTTAACTCTAACTTCTCACCAAGAACCGATGTACCACTCATAATAGCTTCCTGTACTGTACCAACATCTTCATATTTGGCATTTTTTAACTCATCAAGACTAGTACAACGTTCTTGACAAGCAATTGATGCTAAATTTGAAACTAATGCTATGAACTTCTCATTTCTAGCAACAAAATCAGTTTCACAATTGACTTTAACCAATACACCATAATTTTTAGCCAAGCACATAGCAATAAGCCCATCCGAAGCTACTCTATCAGACTTTTTGTCAGCTTTAGCAAATCCTATTGTACGTAACCTATCAACGGCTTTCTTAATATCACCATCACACTCTTCTAACGCTTTCTTACAATCGCTTAAGCCAAGCCCTGTTCTATCGCGTAATTCCCTTATACTACTTGAATCCATCTTCATTTACTTACTATTACCTCCCTTTCTGTTTCAACCTTAATACGCTTCTTTTTAGTTTGCACAATATCCTCTTCTTTTTCTTGAATAAGCTCATCATCCTTAACTCTAGACCTTGTCAAACTAGACTCTATTCCAGCTAATATAGAATCAGCAACTAATTTACAATAGAGCTCTATTGATTTTCTTGAATCATCATTTCCTGGTATAGGATAGGCAATACCATCTGGGTCAGAATTGGTATCAAGTACTCCAACTACAGGAATACCCAGTTTTTTAGCCTCTTTAACCGCTATATGCTCTTTGTTAGTATCAATAATAAATAAAATATCAGGAACTGCTCCCATTTCTCTAATTCCACCCAATTCTTTATCAAGCTTTTTTCTTTTCTTTTCAATGTTTCCTAATTCTTTTTTTGTTAAGATGCTATCTTCATCATTGGATATTTTCTCATATTGTATCAAAGTTTTTATCGAAGAAGAAACAGTGTTCCAATTAGTAAGCATACCACCAAGCCATCGATCATTTACATAATACTGACCACAACGAACTGCTTCACTTGCAACAATATCTAAAGCTTGAAATTTCGTACCAACAAATAAAATGCGACCATCTTGAGATGCAACATCGTATAAAGCTTTCATCGCCGCCTCTAACAATGGTAATGTTTTTCGTAAGTCTATTATGTGTATACGATTCTGTTGATGTATACCATATATATATGGGGCCATTTTCGCATTCCAGCGACTAACTTTATGGCCAAAATGCACACCAGATTCAGCTAAATCACGTATAGTGACTTTAGGCAAATTTGTCATATTTACTCCTCCAAATAGTTTATCCTCCATGGCATAACCCTAACGGGACTACTTGCATAAGCCATGTGTGAAATTAAGTTATTTACATAGTAATAAAAAAGACAAAAAAGCGCAAACAAAAAATATTGACAAGTGGCAACACGTTGATTAGCTTTAAAGTTGCAAACGTTAAAAAGCAATGGGGGGTGTAGCTCAGTTGGTTAGAGCGCATGCCTGTCACGCATGAGGTCGTGAGTTCAAGTCTCATCACTCCCGCCATTACAGCAGAAACACCTTAAAATTCTTTAAGTTTCTTATTAATTTGAATTAATTTCTTTCAGAGACTTGACATGATATTGTAATTGCTGCTTAATCTATTTAATTTTATCGTTAATAATTGGGATTAAATATGTTCATTTCTGAGGTTTTTGCGGCAGATGCGACTAACAATGTATCAGCATCTGTTGCTAGCTTTATTCCACTCATTTTAATATTTGTAGTATTTTATTTTCTCATTATTCGCCCCAATCACAAAAAACTAAAAGAACATAGAAGGATGATAGATCAAATAAAACGTGGTGATACGGTTATTACTTCTAGTGGAATAATAGGTGAAGTAAACAAAGTTGACGAAGTAAATGCACAACTAATACTAGAAATAGCACCAAAAATTGAAATAAAAATCCTAAAGTCTGCTATATCTGAAATCTTAAATAAAGAAATTCAAAAGCCAGTAGCTAAATCTATTGAAAAAAGCAAAGTTGAAAAGAATGGCAAGAAAAATAAACTAGAGGAAAGTAAAAAAGACAAAAATGCTTCATAATTTACGAAGTGTGTGGAATATTAGGTATAGTAAGTAGCGGTGATTCAGTAATACCAACTTTACTAACCGCGTTGCAAAAATTGGAATACAGAGGGTATGACTCTTCAGGTATAGCAATTATAAATAATAGAGGTAAGATAGAAGTCAAAAAATCAGAAGGTAAAGTTGAAAGATTATGTGAAGTTGTTCATGAGAGCAAGATATCTAGTAGCAAAGTTGGTATAGCACATACTCGTTGGGCTACACATGGAGTTCCAAATCTTAAAAATGCTCATCCCATTTATATAAATAATGTTGTTGTTGCTCATAATGGCATAATTGAAAATTACAATATATTAAAAAAGGATCTGGAGGAAAAGGGAGTATCTTTTCATACCGACACTGATACAGAAGTAATACCAAACATATTAACTGCATATCTTAATGAAGGATTGTCACCAGTTGATTCTATATTACAGTGTCTAAACAATTTACAAGGTTCACTTGCTTTGGCTTTATTATTTGCAGAATATCCAGATACTTTATTTGTTGCAAAAAGAAATTTGCCTTTAGCAATAGGATATAACTGTAATAAAGTGTTTGCTGCTTCTGATACTAATACTTTGAATTCATTTGTAGAAAAAATATTGCATTTAGAAGATAATGATATTGCAGTAATAAAATCTAACGAATTCAGTATATATAATAATGGTATACAAGTTAAACGCAGAACAGAAAATAGCAGTCCAAGAAATTTTCTAATTAGTAAAAATGGTTACCCTAGCTTTATGCTAAAAGAAATTTTTGAGCAACCGTATGCATTAAACAAAACAATAAATCAATTTTATAAACAATATAAAGAAATCAACAAAGAATTATTTTCTGAACTAGGTTACATTACTATAGTTGGATGCGGTTCATCCTATTTTGCTGGACTAATAGCAAAGTGTTGGCTGGAAAGTATTGCTCAAATTCGGGTATATCTAGAAATCTCGTCAGAATTTAGGTATAGCAGCGTCAAGCTCGAAGAAGGTAGTATTGGCTTATTCATTTCTCAATCTGGTGAAACTGCAGATACTATGGAAGCACTACGTTATGCGAGATTGCAGAAACAAATGATCATTAGCATAATTAATACATTTAATAGCAGCATAGAGAAAGCCTCAGATATTGTATTGCATACTCTTGCTGGACCTGAGATTGGTGTTGCTTCGACAAAAACCTTTTCTACGCAGCTTGCAATTTTAGCATGCTTTGCTGTAGAGCTTGGAAAAATAAAAGGTATACTAGGTAGAGAGAGGATAAAGGAACTAAGCGATGCTATTAATTCTATTCCCGAACATGTTGAGCATGTTTTGAATGTGATGGAAATACAACATATATCAGGCAGTATATTAGAGCACAATAATATAATTATAATTGGGAGAGGAAGCTCATATGGAGTTGCAATGGAAGGTGCATTGAAGATAAAAGAGCTTTCATATATCAACACAATTGGTATTGCAGCGGGAGAAATGAAGCACGGTTCTATCGCCTTGATAGACTCTACTGTACTTGTTATCGCAATTATTCCTTACGATAATTTATTCTTTAAAACGCTATCCAATATACAAGAGATTATTGCAAGAAAAGGTAAAGTAATTGCCTTTAGTGATAAGCAAGGAGCACCGCTCTTAAAGGGAATTTGCATAGATGTGGTGCAACTTCCAAAAGTTGACAATTTTGTTTCTCCAATTATCTACAGTGTTGCTATGCAATTTCTTGCTTATTCTATTACAGAAAAAAAAGGGTTAGATGTAGATTGTCCGAGAAATTTAGCTAAATCTGTCACAGTTGAGTAACTTATTTAAAGTGAGTTGCTAATTAACAGCTCTAATTGTCAGTTATAAATTACTGAATTTTACTAATAAATTCATTAGCCCTCTGCGAAAGAATATGTAACTAATGTAAGGATGAAAGAGGCTAAAATCCACGCCTCAAATTAACAAGATTTGCCATTATGGTTACCAGACACAACTTAACCTAGCAAGCAAGAATTAACTAACAGAAAAATTGAAAACTAATATCAGTCTCTTAATGTAATGCTACCAATATTTTTCTAAAAAGCAATATGTTTTCTATTCAGAAAAGTCTACATCGCCATAACAATATTTACTAGAATGAGGTCTTGTCTCACTGTAAAAACGCAACCAATGATCAACGTCTATCTGAAGATCTTCTAATGAATTGTAGATTGTTTTACAAAAAAAGAGGAGTAAATGAGAGTTCAGTAACTTGATCATAGAGTTGTACTGCCTTTCCATATTTGAAGCAAGTTGTTATTCTACCTCAAACCATAGCACAAAGTAAATATGGCATTTTATACTAAAATTTTCTGTTTATGAGTTATATTATGTAAAGATACTATTTGACATTGAGCTTTAAAGATATTATGTAATAGCATTATTTAATATGTGAGGTTTATTATGGCTAAAGTAAGTGCTGGTGAAAACTCAAAAAAGCTTAAAGATAGTAAAAATCAGCCCATATCACCAAAAAAGTTCAAAGGCAGTCAGTCTATGTCACCAAAACGGAGTCAGAATTCTGGTGAAAAGCTATGGAGTGCATTTCACGCATTAATGAACGTAATATCGGAGCTAGAAGAAACAAAGGTTACAGTGGAACTAAAAAAAGACACTGAAATATCAGAAGAACAATTGAATAAAATAATAGCATTAAAAAATCAAGTAGAAGAAGAAACAGAGCAAATAATGATGCCATGTTTCAAGAAAATAATAGTAGAATTGAAAGGAACAAAAATAGAGAAATTGTCTACGGAGCTAAAAAAGCTGGCAGAAGTACAAGGTGAAAAAATACAAGAGTTATGTAAGAGACTAAAATCAGGTACTGGAACAGAAGAAGATCAAAACAAACTCAAGAGAGCAGTAAAAGGATTAGCAAAAGAGTGTTCCAAAGAGCTCACAAATTACGTATCTGATTCAAATTCGATAATGTTGTACACTGCTGTTATTGGTGTTGGTCTTGCTGTTGGACTGATAGCAAATACTATACTTCAGCACACAACTAGACTAAGTATGTTAGCAATAATTATCATAGCTACAGCATCTGCACTCGTAGCTGGTGGTGCTACACACACAACACTAAGACCTAATACTAAAATAGATGAATCAAAAGAAGTCCAAATAAAGAGTTCTCATCACTCACTTTCCTAATCACACTTTAATTCAAACTTTATCAGTTTTATTCAAGTTGCTTCTAAAAGGAGAATATCAATGGTGTTCTCTTTACTGATTTGGTTAAAATGCAGAAAACGCCTATGTCAAAATTTACACAGATGTTAAGTGCTGCCACTAATTCCCAGTTAGTACAATTTGTGTATCTTATTGACATATTTAATTTATTCTGTTACAATTTTTAGTAATTAGGTTGAGGTAAAACAATGAAGAGTTTTAAATGGCTACTTAATCAAGTCAGACTTTCATGGATTAGCTTAATATCAAAAGTAAAGAGCTTTTTTCAAACTAACGATACACATCATCAAACAACTGCTAGCAATGGAAATGACCATACAAAAAAAATAAGTATAGAAACGAAAGGTAATGAGATTGATTTAGAGGATGAACAGGATGTGTTTGAGGATGCTCTAACAGGAGAAGAGCTAGATGAAGAAGAATTTTTTTATGCTGTTGAAAGTTTTAATGAACAGGAAGTTAATGCTAATAGAGAAAAAAAGGAATATGAAAAAAATAAGTACTATAGTCTACAAGATGGTCTACAAGAAAAAAATGAATTTGATCACACAACGCACACTCTTACACTTGCTTTTGAAATTGAAAAGCCATTTCCAAACTCTGACCTTAGTAAATTTAAATTGTGCGAGCTTAAGCAAAATCGTGGTAAATACACATTTATTCTAGAGGATGACCAGAAAAATCGTATAGAGCTACACTCTGAATACCTTAATATGTATTTTCCTAAGTATTTTGAGAAACACAGAAAAAAAGGAGCATACACTGAACTTTTTTCTCAAGAAGAAAATGGAATTAGCAATGATATTATCATCCCATTAGAAGTTCCAAAAGAGGTAGGGATACTTACTGAAAAATTCGGCCGGATGAACTTCATAAAAGCAAATATACAATCTCAAATACCAGATTTTCTGGGAGATATAAATCTAAAAGATTGTAAAGATCATGTAAACTTCTATCTTAATTCAAATAATACTATATCTCTTTTTCTAACGTCAGCACCGATAAAATTTACAGCTAAATTATCAGGTACTCCAACAGAAACAAACTGGCCAATAAAGGATATTCTAGTCAGAGGTAGTTTTATTAATCAGCATATTGATAAGCAAACTAGAGTTGAAAAAGTGATTGAGCCTTATATTGATAAGCATTCTATAGTTGAAGAAGCTTTTGAAGTAGTTAACGTAGAATGTGCATCAGAGCTGAAGATTTCTCAACCTAGCATATAGCCTTATATTCTTTCATCAGCATGATATAATTTTGTGCAGATTGTGTAATATGTTTAATTTCCTCATCTGACATTTTTTTGAAGAATTGTGCTGGCCTGCCAGCCCATACTTCACCACTTTTTATCACTTTCCCATGCGTTACCAGTGAGCCAGCAGCTACCATAGCTTCAGACTCCACAATCGCATGATCCATTATAACAGAGCCCATACCAATAAATGCTTTATCATGTATCGTGCATGCATGTAACACACAAAAATGTCCAACCGTCACCATACTACCAATAATCGTATCACCGCCTGGATTTCTATCTACATGAATTACGGTGCCATCTTGAATATTCGTTTCATCACCTATTTTGATTGATCCAACATCTCCTCTGATCACACAATTAAACCAGATACTCGCATTCCTTCCTATTTCAACGTTACCTATGATACGCACACCATCTGCGATAAAAGAACTTTCATCCATTTTTGGTTCATAATCTTTGTATTTTAAAATGTGATAGCTCATAATTTAAATAAGGTTTAATACATACTTGGATTCCAGTAGTCAAGTTACTCGGTTAAAGATATTCTTGACTTATGATCCTTATGCTCCTAAAATCTTTATTTTTAGCTCTATTCATAATGTCAGTAACAGTACTTAGTGTACTTCAAATAATATTAGTTGTTGTATTGGTAATTTTAGTGCTCCTGCAGCCACCTGGAAGTAGTTCATTAAGTGGCTTTAGTAATTCACAACAGGGAATGAATTCAATAATTCCGGTAAAGTCTTCTGAAAATCCACTCAGTAGAATAACTTCTATAGTTGCTGGGCTGTTCATTATAAATACACTGTTACTATCAGGATTATGTTCAAAAGATGTACATAAAAAATCAATTGCAGAGAAGATTATATCAGAAAAGAAGCAAGAAGGCCAATCAACTTCTGTTCCATTTGAAAATTAATGAAAGAAACCAAGTTTATCTTTGTTACAGGTGGAGTTGTTTCATCACTTGGTAAGGGTTTAGTTGCTTCAAGTGTGGGAGCACTTCTTCAAGCTCATGGATTCAATGTTCGCATCAGAAAGCTTGACCCATATCTCAACATTGATCCTGGAACAATGAGCCCAGCTCAGCACGGGGAAGTATTTGTTACTGAGGATGGTGCTGAAACTGATTTAGACCTTGGACATTACGAGCGTTTTACTAAAATTAAAACAACCAAGGACGACAATATAACAACTGGTAAAGTATATAATAAATTATTAAAGAAGGA
This sequence comes from Wolbachia endosymbiont (group B) of Germaria angustata, assembly GCF_964026725.1. Lineage (NCBI taxonomy): Bacteria > Pseudomonadati > Pseudomonadota > Alphaproteobacteria > Rickettsiales > Anaplasmataceae > Wolbachia > Wolbachia endosymbiont (group B) of Germaria angustata. Next base: position 408,286 of record NZ_OZ034691.1, on the reverse strand, counting down.
AAGGTGTGGTGATTATCTAGGCAAAACTGTGCAAATCATTCCTCATGTGACAGATTTAATCAAATCTTTCATTTTTAATGGTACAGAAGATTTAGATTTTGTAATATGCGAAATAGGCGGAACCGTAGGTGATATTGAAAGCCAACCGTTTTTGGAAGCTATACGCCAAGTTAATTATAAACTAGGAAAGCAAAAAGTTATCCTTATTCACTTAACTTTAATACCATACCTCACTGCAGCACAAGAATTAAAGACAAAACCGACACAGCATTCAGTTCGAGAGTTAAACTCTGCGGGGTTACAACCAGATATTATATTATGTCGCAGTGAAAAAGAAATTTCCGATAATCAAAAAGAAAAGATAGCCAATCTTTGCAATGTTTCTTTATCTAACGTAATACCTGCTCCTGATGTAAACCATATATACGAGTTACCGTCCTTGTATAATCAATGTGGGCTCGGGACACAAATTTTGGATCACTTTCACTTAAGTAAGCCAAAACCAAGCTTACCTGAATGGGACCAAATAGTATACTCTATGAGACATCCAACACAAGAAGTTATCGTTTCCATAGTAGGAAAATATACTGAATTTCCTGACGCATATAAATCACTGATTGAAGCATTAAACCATGGTGCAATTAGTAATAAAGCTAGAGTGAAGATAAATTGGGTCAACTCAAGAGAAGAGAATGGAAAATCTATAGATGCAAAGTTTATCAGAGAAAAATTACAAAGCTCTAATTCAGTCCTTGTTCCAGGAGGATTTGGTGATAATGGAATAGAAGGTAAAATATTAGCAATAAACTATGCCCGTGTAAATAACATTCCTTTTTTAGGAATATGTCTTGGTATGCAGCTTGTAGTGATTGAATTTGCTCGTAACGTTATTAAGCTTGAAGATGTACACTCTGAAGAATTTTATACTTGCAAACACCCAATCATCAAGCTCGCTGATGGTAAGAACGTTGATCTTGGTGGAACCATGAGACTTGGAACATACAAGTGTAATATAAGTCCAAATTCAAAAATGGCAAATGTGTATAGTAGTGTCACTATTTCAGAAAGACACAGACACAGATATATAGTTAATTTAGATTATAAAAATAACTTAGAAGAGAATGGAATGATATGCAGTGGTATATCAGAAGATAAAACATGCATAGAGGCAGTGGAGCTAAAAAATCACTCATGGTTTATTGGTGTGCAATTTCATCCAGAATTTCAATCAAGACCATTTTCTCCTCATCCTCTCTTTACATCATTTATTAAGGCAGCTATTGACAATAGAGTTTAATAGAACTGAATAAACTCTATTCTAATAGAGAGGTAAAAAATGTTACTAAGAAATAGTAAAGATAGCATTACATATGAATCTGCGACCTTCGAGGAATTGAATAGGCATGTAGAACAAATAATATATAAATTAGAGGAGGATCAAATTATAGAGGATATAATGGAAGAAGTAGTTGTAGCTATAAACGAACTAAAATCGGTAGAAGAAATAAAAAAATATTTAAAGCGAGAAATAGATAGCCTTGTAAAAAGGACAATAGTCCTTAGTGAATTCTATAACCTAGAAAAAATAGAAAAGCCAAGAAAAGAAAATTATATTTACCCAAGCACCTAATGTTTAAGTACCAATACATGGAACTTGCCATAGAGCAAGCAAAACTTGCTCAGAAAGATGGCGAAGTGCCAATAGGTGCTGTAATAGTTAATGGAAACAATATCATCTCCTCTGCACACAATATATCTAATGATCCAACTGCACATGCAGAAATGTTAACAATTAGACAAGCATTTTCAACTTCCACGCTTTATGAAGCTGAAATGTACGTAACGTTAGAGCCGTGCCCGATGTGCGCTCAAGCTATCTCTTTTGCAAAAATTAAACGTCTGTACTTCGGGGCTTACAATCCCAAAGGTGGAGGAGTTGAAAACGGCACTAGAATATTTCAATTCTGTAACCACATACCTGAAGTTTATGGTGGAATATTAGAAACAAAATGTTCTCTTTTATTAAAAGATTTCTTTGAGAAATTGAGAACTTAGTTTAAGATGTGTGAGATTGTTTCAATATTTTTTGAGTAAAATCTGTATTATAACTCTTTCGTATACTTGACCAATCTGCTCATGCAACGTACATAAGGGATGTTATTACGACAACTCCGTTGCAGAAAAGTTTACTCAAAAGGGAGCTTCTTATTGATACTTCTCAACGTTCTGTTCAGCAAACTAGAACTTCCATATTTCAATACGTAGAAATTAGATTTCTTGCACTACTGGAATTTAAAGAGTTTCAGCGCGTAACGCTGGAATCTAGATTTTCTTGCTAAATCCCAGACTGGCTGGTTATGCAAAAAATCTATTTTTTATCATAAATAACTTAAATATTATATTATAAACTCTGCTAAATTTATTCTCACAACAAAAACTTCTTCTCTACTTTTTTTGAGTAAGGTCACCAATTCTATTTTTCTACAAAAGTGTTCTCTGAACTAAAAAATCAAGAGAACATTCTCTCTTATATCAACTCATTATCAATGGGAAAAGAATTAACCTCATTATCATAAGAATAAGGAGTTGTTCTTTGCACATTATCAAAGACAGCTTTTAATAGTACTTCCTTATCACTATCCCATGCAACTTTCTCCATAATTGCATTATAATCTTTACACTTTTGATCATTTCCACAGTCCCTGATTTTACCATTAAGCTTTAGATAAGGCTTTAATGAATTATAGTGTACTTGAGTATTATTGCCCTCTTTATCTATCATATTCCCTGCGTTATTAACAATTATCAATGGTGCAACTTGTTTCGCTTTCACAATACTTGCTCCACCGGAGTCTTTGATGAGATCAGGACATGATTCTCTAGAAAAAAAATTCTTGTTTAATTCTCTATTATCATAATCAGTGCCAAACTGGCAGAAACTCTTAATCTTCTCGTCCTGACAAGCTAACTCTAGTGGACTATCAATACATTTAAGACATTTCGTATTACTAAAGTTGGCTGCTGAACTAATATTATCAGTAAAGGCAAATTTAAAATTTACTGCACCATAAACACCCTCTGATCCCTTTTCTATATATGGCACAATTTTAGAATTACTATACATCTCAGGATAGAGTTCTTTTAATAAATCAGATGTATTAAAACCTTGATAACCTATCTTATTACTCGATTTATATAAAGTAGCCTTAGGCCCACAAATTTCTGGCAGGCTACGATCTGGTGTTATTTCTCGAGATGTAATTTCTCCACTTTCATTCCCTCCTTCATTGGTAACATGTTTGCCTCTATCATTTTCATCCTCTCCCCTAATACTAGGTTTATCTTTATCAGTGCGATCGTCCTCATTGGTAACATGTTTGCCTCTATCATTTTCATCCTCTCCCCTAATACTAGGTTTATCTGTACCGATTCTTTTCTCATTTTTACATTCTTCAGCTGCTTTTTTATACCACTCAGCCTCTGCTTTTGCCATGTTAATTTTACACTTTAAAAGTTCTTCTTTTACTCCTTCAATCTTACTCTGCATCACTTCTTCTTTCTCCTGTTCAATTTTGTACCTCAAAACTTCCTCTTTTGCTAGTTTAGCTTCTAATTTTGCTTGTTCAGCTTCTGCTTTAATATCATCACATTTTTCCTGATTAATTGCCTGTCCACCGTTTTCTTTCATCTTCTCAGCATCTTTTTTACACTGTATTAACTCATTTTTTGCTGCCTCAGCTTCATTCTTAGTTTGTTCTACCTTCTCTCTTTCTTCTTGAACCTGTGACTTTAATTCACTAGTTTCTGCTTCTAATTGTGTAATTTCTCTTTGTGATTCCACAGCATCTTTTTTACACTGTATTAACTTATCTTTTGCCTTCTTAGTTTCATCTCTACAGTCACGAAGTAAATCTTCTTCTAATTTATCATCCTCTTCTCCCGCAACCTGATCTCCTAGATTTTCGACTTGCTCACCCTCTTCACCATAAAAAAGTTTGTTGGCATATAAATTACTATTATTAACTTGATCGCTATAGATATAGTTTGACATTGTGACCTCCTATACAGTCAAAACTGGAATTAAATTAGAGTATAAAAGCTGAGAATTCAACATGAGTAAAAGAAACCACAGTTCAGGAAATCTCAGGTTAACTCAGAAATTATTATAAGCCAAAATGATTAAAAATTTTATAACTTATATCTTAGATCTAGCATGATAACCAACAATTATTCAATTTCCACCTTACTCACCAGCTTGACACAGTCCATCTTTATTCATTAGAGAGCCGTGATTCCTTCTCCAATGATTAATCACTTGTCAGTTTTGAGTGTAGTAGTTGATAGCCTGTACGTAAATACGTTGCTTTTGTTCTTTAGAAATTTTTAGTCTACTATCTTTATCCAGAAAAAAATTGTAAAATTTCTATAGTTATGGTATAATTGTAAATACCGCTTGCCAATAAGCTGAGTATAAAAATGCCGTTCGGACAAATCATTACATATAGTACAATATTACTTGCTGTAATTGCAGTATTTCTCTTTTTGAGAAAAATATACAAAAATCATATTAGAAAAATTATATTTCCTCTAAAAGTTCTCAAAGAAGAGTGGGAAGAAAATAGAAGATTTAATGAATTGTATCAAAAAAATAAGCAAAAAGAGTTGATGAAACAACAGGAAATGCTAAGTGAGAAACAAAAGAATATGCAAGTTTACAAAGAAGATCTAGAAATAGTTGATATAGCAAAACCGTTAGGCAAATGGACAAAGATGGTTATGATGGGTAATAGTTTAATGAAACATTTTACACAATTGATACACAGAGAAGGTGATAAAAAAGGATTTTGGGAGCTGTTTATAAAAGCTCAGTCTTCAACTAAGGGTAAGCATAAAGGAAAAGGCAGATGATCCATGCTTGAATGTAAAAATCTATCCTGTGCTCGTAATAACAAAGTATTATTTAAAAACCTAAATTTTAAAGCTGAACCAAAATCAAAAATCTTAATCACTGGTCCAAATGGTAGCGGCAAAACCAGCTTAATCAGAAGTTTATCTGGACTTTTGCCGCCAGTGTCAGGTAATATAATGTACTGTGGAAAAGACATATATGATGACCCAAAATCCTTTATACCTTCCATGGTCTATATAGGACATAAAAATGCCTGTAAAGATAGCTCAACAGTTGGTGAAAACATACAATTCTGGGCAAGAATACGGAATACTAGAGAATTAATTATGGCAGCCGTTTGTTGCTTACAGTTGCAGCCTGTATTTAACATTAGATATGGTGAACTTTCTGCAGGCTGGAAAAGAAGAGTTGCGCTTGCTCGCCTTTTAATTTCTAATGCAAACGTTTGGCTGATAGACGAACCATTTTGTAATCTCGACAGTGCAACGTGTGAATTAATATTAAATCTAATCTCAATACGCTCTGAGCAAAACGGTATAGTAATTATTACAGGACATAGCTCTACAGAACAATTGTGTGACTTCAAGACAATCGACATACGTGATTTTAACAGACCTCTTGTATAATTTTTGGCCTTATTGTACTTACATCAATAATTTATTATCACATTTAATATTACGCATTAAAATTAACTCATCTCTTTCAAAGGCTCTATATTAAAAATAGAAAGCCCAGAAGCGATTACGTGCGCTAAGGCTTGGACGAGAAACATTCTTGCAGCGGTGAGATTTAAGTTATTCTCCAGTATAAACCGCATATTTAAATCACTTTTGCCATATCCCCATAAAACGTGAAACGCTTCTGCAACTTCAAGTAAGTAGAAAGTAATTCTATGTGGCTCGCAAAGCCTTGCAGATATTTCTACCACATCTGGCCACTTTGCTAAGGTTTTTATGAGGAATAGCTCCCCATCTGTCTTTAAAAGTGAAAGGTCTGCTGTTGGAAGCTCTTTTGGAGCATTACGCATTAGTGAATGAGCACGAGCGTGCGCATATTGCACGTAAAAAATAGGATTGTCTTTTGATTGTTCTTTAACTTTAGCAAAATCAAAGTCCAAGACCATATCATTCTTGCGTGTTAACATTATAAAACGAGTTATGTCCTTGCCAATTTCTTCCACTACATCTCTTGCTGTGAGAAAGCTTCCTGATCTTTTGGACATCTTAACAGGTTTGCCATTTTCAAAAAAATTCACAATGTTATGCAGTTTTACTTCTATCTTCGCTTCTAGCGCAGAGACAACTGCTCTAAGCCTTTTGACATAACCGCCGTGGTCACTGCCGAGCTCTACGATCATGTTGTTAAAGCCACGTGATATCTTATCGAAATGATAAGCGATATCTGAGGCAAAATAAGTCCAACTGCCATCCTCTTTTTTCAGTGCGCGGTCAACATCATCGCCAAATTTTGTAGAACGAAATAACATTTCTTTTCTGGAAGTCCAATTTTCGCTTTCTTTGCCTTTTGGTTTCTCCAAGTACCCTTCATACACTAGACCCTTATCAGACAATATTTTTATACTCTCTTCGATTTTGCCACGTAGCTCATACTCTGAAGTAAAGACATCATGACTTACTCCAAGTAAGTTCATGTCTTCCTTTATGAGTTCTAAGATAGAACTTAAAGTATATTCTCTAATTATTTGATTATCCTCCTCTTCTCTAAGCTCCTTGCCATATTTTTTGGCCAGCCCAGCCCCTATTGGTTTTAAATATTCACCTGGGTATAAACCTTTTTCGATGCTGATTTTTTCTCCCAGAGCTTCCTTATACCGCAAATATACTGACCGAATTAGCGTATCTATCTGTGCTCCAGCATCATTGATATAGTACTCCTTAGTAACATTATAGCCAACTTTCTTTAGTAAATTTGCTAAAACATCACCAAACACTGCCCCTCTTGCATGACCAATATGCAGTGGACCTGTTGGATTTGCAGATACAAATTCAACATTGACAGCTTGGTTATTTCCAATATTTAGAGTGCCAAACTCTGTTTTTAGCTCATTTATTTGTTTTAAAATTCCATGCCACACTTCTATTTTTAAGTGCATGTTGATGAAACCAGGGCCTGCTATTTCCACTTTTTCAACTTCATCAAAAAGTTCAAACTCTTTAGCTAAAACCTCTGCAATTTCAATGGGATTCTTCTTTTCATGTTTTGCAAGCACCATAGCAACATTTGTATAGATATCACCATGTGCTCTATTGCTTGGAGGTTCTACAATAAAATTTTCTGCACTTGTATTTATGATACCCCTTCGCTTCAATTCATTTAGTTTGCTGGAAATGAGAGAGGAAATCTGCTTGAAAATATTCATTAACTAAAAAGCCATAAAACCTTTAGCAGTATAGCGAATAAATGGGGGAAGTTGAAGGGTTATCTTAACTATTTCACCTTGATTTTCTCTTTTGCTTTAACAGACTGATATAACACTTGATAGATTCAACTGAGAAAGCAGCTCTTCATATATAATAGTATTTACTCTGAAACCATGAACTTAGATCAACATTAATTCAGAATAACCAAAGTCAAAAAACTCCGGATACCATATAGTTCCAGGTAGTTCTTTTTCCCAATCCCAAATTGTATTCAGCACTACTGTGTTGCCAGCATCGCAAGTATTAGACCATGCTACATCATGATTACTACAATATGAATCATAACAATCGTTGAAACAGAAATTATAATAATACTTGCAGCATGGGTGTAGTTTACACTCATCTACGGAAGGTTTTACCTTATTTCCTTCATCTATAGGAGGTTTTACTTTATTTACTTCATCTACAGGAGGTTCTCCTCCAGTAGGTTCTTCTCCTCCATATTGAACAGCATTCATTAAATCATCATTAACACTAGCATATGTTTTATCATCATACCTGTGATTAAGATCATTCTTTAACATAGAAATCTCCCATACAATTAGAATTATATATAAAATTATCAATAAAATAAGCGAAAAAAGCTACATTCTGCATTAGTTATTAATGACTCTCTAAATTAATAGACAAAGGGGCATAATATACCCCTCATATCATAATATAGCTTGTTATGCTATCAACATACCACATCAGTGCTATACTTAACTCATTATGTTTTCAGCACAGAGTATCTCTACACGTCCTTCACACCTTTTACACCCTAACTAAGTTTTATCGTCTTCAAAAGAAATCGTTTTGCTCTGAAGCTAATTTTGGATCAGTTCCTATCCCAGTTCTTGTTCCCCAACCACAACATGGTACATTTAACACTACTGTGTTACCAGAATCGTGAGCATGATACCATGATGCTGTACCATGACCATAACCGTGATTATTACCGTAGCATGGGTCATAACAATGATTATTACCGTAGCATGAGTCATAACCATGTCTACAATGTGAGTTATAACCATAGTGGTATGGAGTACAATGATGCTTGGAAAACGGGTCTTGATTGTGACATAAACGAGTAATATGACAATGATCATCTTTATCAGGAATGCATATTGATTTACAGCCTGGCAAAGAAGTTTTGGTATTATGAGAACAAACGTTGTGTGGAAGTGCAGTTTGATAGTAAGTCATAAATATCCTTTAAAAAATAACTATTAGACTATTATAGGATAAAATAATTAATAAATTTATAATTTAATATTAAAATTAACATATTTAAAATTTCCTTTCCAGCCGTTATACAAGTAATAGATATCAGAGCTTAGAAATTTTACTATGAGCAGAATAATGATAAGATTCCTAGAAGGAGCTGTCAGTAGTTAAACTAGTTGTGTTGCTGAAATAAATTTTTGTAGAACTGCTATGTCGCTGCAAATGAAAATCAAGCACCTGCTTATTATATTTTTAAGCAAAATGTGAAGCACATGGTCTCCCATGTGCTCTTAGATGGCAGCACGTGCATTTATGAATTGTTTAAAAACAATCTTCTAATAAAAAAAACCAAATCCATCACAAGGACTATTACAAGCGTCATAATAGTTATGATATGAGTTAAAATGATTGTGACACAAATTAGTAGCACAAGGTGCGTATGCAGGTGCATAAGCTTGTGCACAGTGCGAAATTGGTGCTGGTAAAACTTGTGTTGGCAAGTTGAAAGCCGTACAAGGTGATTTTGGGAAATGACTATAATTATAAACCATAATAATCCTTAAAAAAAATACTATGATATTATTATAAGTTTAAATAATTAAAAATTTAATAATTTTAATTATCAATCTAGCATAACAACCAATAAGTATGACTCAAATTTTCCTTCAGTTTTTACTATATCTTTACCAATTTTGCATACAATCCATCTTTACTCATTAGAGAATCATGAGTACCGACTTCTTCCACTTTCCCGCAATTAATCACTATAATCTTGTCAGTTTTGAGTGCGGTTGATAGCCTGTGCGTAATTATAATTGTTGTTCTGTTTTGCATTAATTTACTCAGTGCTTTTTGAACTAGGTTCTCACTTTTATAATCAAGAGCAGAAGTTGCTTCATCAAGTATTAAAACCTGAGGGTTTTTGAGTATTGCTCTTGCTATTATGATGCGTTGTTTTTGTCCTTCAGAAAGTTTCAGTCCTCTTTTTCCTACAAATGTATCAAATTTATCCGGCAGCTTATCAATAAATTCCATTGCATACGCACTGATAGCTGCTTGCCTGACTTCCTCATATTCAGCACCCGGTTTGCCGTATAGTATATTTTCCATTATTGAGCAAGAAAATATCATGTGATCTTGTGGTACTAAGCCAAACAGCGATCTTAGGTCATTTAGCGCAATTGTCTTAATATTCTGTCCATCGATAGTAATACTGCCTTCACTTGGATCGTGAAAACGGAGCAAAAGCTTTAAAATGGTGCTCTTGCCACTGCCAGATGGTCCAACAATTGATACTGATTGGCCTGCCTCTATAGAAAATGATACGTTATTTAATGCTGGCTTATCAGCATAAAAAAATGTTACATCGTTAAACGCAATTTCTTTTTGAATACTATTAATTCTTATAGGATTTTCGCCATTTACTATAGAGCTTTTCACGTTCGTAAACTCAAACAAACGCTCTACAATTCCAAGACCTCGTTGTAAATCACTGATATTATCGCTCAAATTATTTATAGCTCCTGCCGCAAGCGCTGAATAAAACACAAATGAGGAGAGTTCTCCAATGGTCATATTATTACTTAAGACTTCTTTTATTCCAAAAAAAAGCAAAATAACTAGCGAACCTATCACACACGTGATAACTAGAGTTACTAAAATAGCACGCAAGAGTACTAATTTTACGTATGATTTTGATACTGAGTTTAGATGTTTCTGAAAACGAATTTTTTCATTTTCTTCTAGTACAAATGATTTAATGGTTACTATAGATCTAAAATTTTCCTCACTAAATGATGCAAGCTCACTTAATTTATCCTGAGCAAAGCGTGCATAATTGCGAACTTTTTTTCCAAGTGAAGTCATGATAATGAGCAGTATGGGTATTATTGCAGCTGCATATGCGGTTAAATGTAGATTTGTGTATAACAGCATTGCAACACTACCAATCAGTACCACAAAATTCCTCAATATTGTCAATAAGCTGCTGTTTATTATCGATTGCAATGCAGAGGTATCAGTAATGAGTGCTGAGATAACATCTTGCACACCTGTATTCTCAAAGAAACTTGGTTGTAAATCAGTAATACTGCTATATAAGTCATATCTGATTCTTGCGACAACTTTTTCGCTGCCAATGCCAATGAAATATAACCGAATAAATGCAGTGAAAGAAATGCCTAAAACTATCAGTATTGCAACTACGAGCTTGGTAGTAAAGTTATGCTCTGCGCCAGAATCAATTATGTTGCTTAAGCCCCTACCAAAAAGAAGAATCGTTAAAGCTGAAAATAGAACTGCAATAAAAGCTACGGTAAAATAATGTAGACTAGGTTTTATATAGTAAAATAGCTGCTTAATGTTAGATCGCATTTTATTTTAAAGTTAAGTATTTAGCTTCAGGAAAAAGTTACAATATTAGTCTACAGTGTACTTCGTTAGAACAATACGTTCAAGAAACTTTAGCTTGATTTCTACTCAAGGAAAAACGCTGCGAAATTACAGAAAGTTAGCAAAAAAACTACTGAATAGAACAGAGTTTATTTTGTTCCAATATGTAATGCTACTATTCCATAGCTCATATTATAGAACTCAACATTCTTAAAGCCTATCTCTTCAATTTCCATTTTAAAATTAGTTTGAGTTGGAAATTCTCTTATGCTTCTTACTAGGTATTCATAAGAACCCTTATCTTTAGCAACTATGCTACCAATTTTAGGAATTACTTTAAATGAGTATAAGTCATAAAATTTGGTGAATATCTCATTTTGATAATGCATAGGGGCAAATTCCAAGCAGACAAATTGTCCATTTGGCTTTAGTACCCTATATGCTTCACTTAAAGCCCTCTTACGGTCGGAAAAGTTTCGAATACCAAAAGCTACTGTATAATAATCAAATTCGGAATCTTCAAATGGTAAACTCTCTGCATTTGCACATACCCAATTGAAATTTAGCTGATTTGAATTTATAGCTTTATCACGCCCTTTGTCCAGCATGTTTTGATTTATATCACATACTGTAACTTGAGCACTTGGCTCCCCTCTTGCTATTCTTATAGCTATATCTCCGGTTCCTCCAGCAATATCCAAAACCTTGGAGTACTTTTTAAAATTCACACTACTTACCATCTTCTCTTTCCATAGCCTGTGCATTCCAAGGCTCATTATATCATTCATGATGTCGTAGCAATTTGCTACAGAATCGAAAACCTCTTTAACTAGTTGTGATTTATCCATATTTTATATAGAGATTGCTTACATAATTATTTTAAACTTTAGCAGTTAAATTAATATACTAATGAGAAAAATATACTACAATTAAACATATTTAATCCAGTAAATCATTAGTGTCGACAGCTTTTTCACAAAATATCATCTCCCTTATTATGATATTATCTGTAGCAGTTGTTGACATGGCAACAGACTTATACTCAGTTGCATTGCCAAGTATTGCCAACTATTTTAAGGTGAAAGGTAATATAGCGCAGCTTACGATCAGTTTAAATTTAGTAGGAATTGCAATATCTGGATTAATTTATGGCCCATTGTCAGACTATTATGGCAGGCGCCTAATAATGCTGATTGGTATGACAATTTTTACTTTGGCAAGTATTGTATGTTGTATAGCTGATAATATTATACTTTTAATATTAATCCGGTTTATACAAGGAGCTGGAGCTGGTGTTGCAGGCGTTGTCGGATATGCAGCAATCAGGGATATGTACTCAGGTAGTGAATACTCAAGAGTAATCTCAAAGTTAAATATGATAGTAGCACTTTCACCTGGAATAGCTCCAGTGGTAGGCAGTTATATAATTTCACATGGTTATAGTTGGAAGTTTTTGTTTTTTATCATATCACTTGCCGCAATTATTATGCTCATTTTTATTTACTTGAAGCTACAAGAAACGCTGACCGTAAATAAAAGTAAAGCCAGTATTAATATCTTCAAGCAGTATATATTAATATTTAAGAATTATCGTTTCCTTGGGTTTTCAGCCATTCATGGATTAACTTTCATGTGGCTTTGGGCATACATTGCTAACTACCCGTTCATATTTGAATCAATGGGCGTTGAAGTACAATATTTTGGCTATCTCATATCAATCATAGTTATATTTTACATAATTGGAACTTTAATTAATAGAAGGTACGTACCAAAAATAGGAGTGAGCAAGATGTTAATAATAGGTTTGGTATTACCGATGATATCGGATGGTTTATTGGTATATTTTTATCTCACAAACAAATTAAGTGTACTTATTCTTCAAGTTCTTTGGATTCCGAGCAATATCGGGCTTGCACTCGTAATCAGCAATAACGTAACTTCTGCTTTAGAAACAATCAAGGGTATAGGGCTTGGTAGTGCAGTCCTCTCATTCTGCAATATGATGTTTGGAGCTATTGGAATATATATAGTAGGAAAATTTTTTCACTATAGTATTTTACCAAATTTACTGTTAACAGTTGCATGTTCTATAATTGCAATTCTTATATATAGTTTACTTAAATATACTGAAAAACACAGAGAAGGCTGATTACAATAGATTTCTTATATAACCTTATGAAGGTGTAATTTCGGTATGTGGTGCTGGCATCCAGAGAACTTTATCTGCAGAGTTCATTGATTATTAGCAACTGTACCATGATAATACAATTTCTATAGAAAAGTGCAGATGAGTGGCAATTTTATTGATTATACACATTTTAACAGCTCTCTAAATCAGGGTGAGAAAGTTCGATTAGCTGAAAAGACTCACAAAGTTAGGGAAATCTTCTTAAAATATATCAGCAATGATGTTCATAATATGTCAGTTGAGGTTCTTAACACCTATGATTTTGGAAAAGAATATAATGATATATTCAAACAACCAAACAGTATTCATGTACAATTTGGAGATGTTGGAGATAAAGTATTAATTTACTCATGGCCTCGTTACAACGAGTTTGATGAAAGTAAATGGAAAAATTTTTTATCACAATTAACAAAGGATCATAATCTAAAATTTATTGGAACTGGGCCACTTGAGTTTAAATATGAAGGTTTTAATTACAGTGTGTATCCTCCAGCTTTCAACTTTTCACAAAAAGAAATATCTTCAAGACAAATCAATAAAGTTTATACCCTTTTCAAAGCGACAATTTCTGATGATTATAAAGATTATGAACCTTTAGCTTTCAGCTTTTCACAAGAAGAAGTAAATAAAATTATAGAAAATATTAAAAGATCTCATAAGTCAATAAAAAAGCAAGTCATTGACCATTACCAATCATCAGGAAAAGATTTTGTTAAAAATGATTTAGACTTCATAAAGATTGGTACCGATATAAATAATAAAACAAGATTTAGTTCTGTAATATATTTTAACAAACCCAATGGTGTTAATGAAATTAAACTAGAATTATATAAAGCGACTCCCTTACACTTATTTGCTAAGCTTGGGGACAGTTTTTCTCAGCAGCTAGAAGATGATCTAGATAAGGGGGCAGATGGTGTGCCGTAGAGATACAAAGAATGTTCAAGTAAGAGCAAACTAAGTGCAAAAGCTGCACAGTAGATGAGGGTAGGTCCCTCGGAGCCGGTTTACAAGAGCAGGCTTCAAACAACCATAAGCTGCTTTGGTAAGGTAGTGAGCGTTATGGAAAAGGCATAATTATATGTCATGTAAGGAATAGAGAGATGAACGAAAGTGAACCACTGATGAAGTGTCGAAACCTTTTAAATGACGTCAAAACCAGGGGGTCGTTTGTAACCTGGGATAAATCTATCGGGAGCTTGTTTACTGGATAGATGGCGTCCGGCATAAAGGTGGCATGAATCCATTTCAGGCTATTGTGTGGAACTACGGGAACCTGTCGTTTCGATGATAAGGGAGAAATCCAAGGAGCTAAACTCTAAGGATGAGAGTACCGATGCGAAAAACAGGGGCGGATCAGCTCGTAGTAGTGAAGAAGTTTCTGTAATGGAAATCGAGAGAAGGGGCTGAGTTATTTAGTTTTAATGATTTATCAACCGAAAGGGAGGAGTTAATGAGTAAAACAAAGTCTTTTGATATATCAAAGCAACTTATTTGGAGAGCTTATAAACAAGTATCGAAAAATAAAGGTGCTGCTGGTGTGGATGAGGTTTCGATAACAAAGGTTGAAGAAAATCTAAAAGATAATCTGTACAAACTATGGAATAGGATGTCATCCGGAAGTTATTTTCCAGAGCCGGTAAAAGCTGTTGTGATACCAAAAGATACAGGAGGGCAAAGAATTTTATGTGTTCCTTCAGTATTCGACAGGATAGGGCAAACGGCTGCTGCTATGTATCTAGAGCCGCTGGTAGAACCAAAATTTCATGAGGATTCATATGGTTATAGACCAAATAAGTCTGCACTGGATGCGGTAGATACAGCTCGTAAAAGATGCTGGAGGTACGATTGGACGATAGATCTTGATATATCTGGATTTTTCGACAATTTGGACCACGGCTTGGCATTGCAAGCTATCAAAAAGCACACAGACTGCAAATGGGTCATACTGTATGTTGAGAGGTGGATGAAAGCCCCCATTCAGCAAGCAGATGGCAGTAAGGTAGTTAGGGATAAAGGAGTTCCGCAAGGAGGTTCAATTAGCCCAATCATCTCTAATATATTCATGCATCATGTGTTTGATATATGGATGAAAAAGAACTACCCGACGGTACCATTTGAGAGGTATGTGGATGATGCGATAGTACACTGCAGAACAGAGAAACAGGCAGAGTTTGTGAAAGTAATGATCGAAGAAAGATTGGCTGAGTATAAGTTGAAATTACATCCTGAAAAGACACAGATAGTGTACTGTAAGGATGACAATAGGAGTGGTGGATTTCCTAAACAAAGTTTTGATTTTCTGGGTTACACATTCAGACCCAGGTTAGCAAGAAATAAAATAGGGAAATATTTTGTCTCATTTCTCCCAGCAATTAGCAACAAGGCCAAGAAAAAGATTACTACAACCATAAGGTCATGGAAAATGCTACGAAATACGCATATAACATTAGAGGAGATGTCAGGAAAAGTAAATCCAATAGTCAGAGGCTGGTATCAGTACTATGGCAAATTTTACAGAACTGAAGTATACAAATCTCTAAAGAATATAGAGCGGCATCTAGAAAAGTGGGTGAAAAGGAAATATAAGAGACTCAGGAGTCACGGAAGACTAGCAAGACAATTTCTAGGAAAGGTGAGAAAGAGGTCTCCGGATATTTTCTATCACTGGACACTAGGGTTAGGCCAAAAGGCTGAATAATGGAAGCTGTATAAATCAAGAGGTTTACGTACAGTTTTGCGAGAGACTGGTGGGGAAGTTCCACTGGTCTACTCTCCTTAATGCAAGAGATGAAAGTGAAAAGACCCCTTTACATTATGCTGCTAAAAATGGTCATATAGAAATAGTAAAAATTCTATTAGCAGTAGACGGAATCGCTATCAATGTAAAAGACAAGGATGAAAAAACTCCTTTTGATTTAGCTAAAACAGAAGAAATAAAAGCTCTATTAAAAAAAGCCGCAGAAAAAACTGATGACAGTTCAGTATCGACAGATAGTGAAGGAGATCAAGAGGAAGATGCTGGACAAGAAGGTAATGTCCAACCAGTTACACAAGAGCAAGACCCAAAGGAAGAACAACAGGAGATCAGTGCAGAAGAAGAAAGTGATGTAAAAATTGAAGCTGCTGATAATGGACATTCTATTGACATAACACTTACACAAAATGGTGTTAGTCCACAAAGTGAATCATCAACAAATGAAGAACAGCCAAGCTCTTTTTTTAGTAGTTTGTTTGGTATACTGATTAAACCTTTTTCTTTAATAGGATCATTTTTGGGTGGATTTTTTTCATGGTTGTTTGGATCTGATGAACCATCAACTGAATCTGATCAAATAATTGCACCAAGTAACTCAGGAGGAGAGGAGCTAACAAACTATCAAGAGGGTGATAATAATATTATATAATAGATTTCTTGCATAACTGGAATGCAAAAGTTGATGTCATGAAACCAATTAAATTTACGGAGTATAATGGATTCCAGACTGGAATGACGCTCTTTTGGTTCACAACCTTTGGTGTATTACGAAACGATTCCCATTCAAGACAATGTCATCCCAGTGCTTGACACTGGGATGACAATAAGGAGCTACCTGAATGACAAGAAAAGACTACTTGAATGACAAAAAAGGGAGCATTGGCTTGCACATTCCCCTGAACAGATACCTTGATACATTAAAGTTTCTAGGTTTGAGTGGTGGAATCCGATTCAGTGTGAAAATTAGCAAACTCCTTTTTGAGCTGTAGAATAAAATTTTTTATTTTAATGAAAAAATTGCTTCCGCATACTCAAGATGCCATTATAATGATAATAGAGATATTTAGAGAGCTCAAAATCTATCTCGGTCTGCAGACCTTTTAACCAATTTTTCAATAAAAATTCAGCCACATCTGTTGTGTGTACATTCTGAATCTTTTTTATACAGGAGGATTTTATGTCCAGAATTCCAGATATTTGACCTTTACTTTAGCTAATAACAGGCGCCTGTAGTTTTTAGAATTAGTGTTAACACGGTTTTTCTACTTTTTTTTCTTAATGTTTTAACTCAATACACACCATCATCATTTACTGCTTCTAAATATATCATTGCTAAACACACGCCGCTGTGTATTTCTATAGATAACTCATTGCCTAAACTTCGATTAAAGCAAGAATTCTTTCCTGGAAAAGCAAGGTTACTAAGGTACAGTTCCCATTTTAATCCTTTAGTTGATATTTGAGCTTTCGGTATACCAAGTAAGGACATTTTAGTATTTTTTAGCAAAGAGGAAAAATAGGTAATACCCTTTTGTAAGGCGTACCCCACCATGGGAGGCGAAGGTATATAAAAGATACTATCTGTACTTAAAAAAAAGTTAATATTTTGTAGTATATGATCAATTGCTCCTCCAGTAATACCCGTTACTATTGATGGCAATAACTTTACTGTTTTTAAGTGAGCCATTGCTTTAGAAAAGTCGCAATAATCTTGATCAGGTAGATATACTGTATTTAAATTAGCACGTAAATTCGGATTTATACTATCCAAATCTCCTATTACAAGATCAGGTTTTACGCCAATTGATAGAAGCTTATTTGCTCCTCCATCTACAGCAATAACAGGTATATCTTGTTTAAAAAACGATGAATCAGGCATTTCTCCATTTAGTACTACAATAGAACGATATTCTTGCTCCACGCTACAATGTAGCATATGGTTATAAAACGCTCCGTGCAGTTTTTGCATCGTAGTAACATTTTTGAATAATTGATATTATACTGATCACTAATCCAGCAATATTACTGAGTATCACAAAAGTTAAACCCTGACAAATACCGTAAATAAGCCAAGATGATGAACAAATAAGATAATTCACCAACATTAGCATCGATATGTCACGAGTAAGTTTTGTGATATATGCTCTATATACTTGAGGCAATAACCCAATGAGAGATGTAATGAACGCGATGAAGCCAAAGCATTCTTCAATATTTATATACATACATTTTCCTACGTTTGTTTTAACAAGATCAGGTTCAAAGGGTTGTACTTTATGTACTCTCAGCTTTTTTAGAGCACCCCTAATGCGTGTAATTTATAACATCATTTAGTCTATTAATCAAGAAATTAACAGTGACTTGCATTCATGAAACCCAATCGGCTTCTATGCTAATTATTATCCAAACTAATAGTCGGCTGTGCATCCTGCTCAGAGATCAGAGCAACTAGCAAATTGTTTATCAATTGAACCTTTTGTTTTCCATCCAATTGTAAGCTTTTATTTTTTTCAAAATGGGCTATTACTTCTTCGATAATTCCTATTGCATTTTGCACTATATGCATTCTTGCAGAGGTGATGGCATGTGCTTGTTGACGCCTCAGCATTGCCTGTGCAATCTCAGATGAATACGCCAAATGCGATATTCTCGCTTCTGTAATTTCAATTCCAGCAATATTCAATCTTTGTTGTAGCATTGACCGCAATTCATTTGAAATTTTGTCAGAGTTTTTACGCAAAGATTCTTCATCGTTTTCGCTATCATACGGATAATTACTTGCCAGTTCTCTAATTACCGAGTCACTTTGCACAAAAACAAAATCATGATAATTATTAACATTATAATATGCCTTCGCAGGACTACTCACTCTCCAAACAATTACTACTAAAATCTCTATCGGACTTCCATTAGCATCATTAACTTTAATTTTTTCTGTATTGATATTCTGAAATTTCAAAGAAACTCTATATTTACTCGAAAACGGAAGCGTTACGCATATTCCAGATTTAAAATAAGTTCCAATATAATGACCAAAAAACTCTATCACTCTTGCTTCATTAGGATCATTAACGAAAAATCCTTGAGAAAAAGTCAATATTGAAACAGCAGCGACTCCAAGTGCAATTGTGCTGTCATACAAAAAAGTACCAATAAAATTAACCCTAGCGCTATTAGTACAGGAAAAGCCCGAATTTTACTTAGATTTCTATCATTTATTGTATTTTTATCTGTACTGTCTTCATCAGATTGCTTTTTCACTTGCACCCTCTCTGCTGATTATTTCATCTACCTTACTTACAAATAATTTAAACTCTCTTAATTCACGATCAGGCAACTTTATCTCATTGCCATGAGCTATCGTAAGCGGATCAATATGTTTACCATTATATATAACTTCATAATGTAAATGAGGTCCTGTTGCAACACCAGTGCTGCCAACATAAGCAATGATTTGTCCCTGCTTTACTTTAGAGCCTAACTTTATATCGCTACTAAATTTGCTTATATGTGCGTAACAAGTTGAATATTTATTGTTGTGCTTTATTTTGATGTAATTCCCATAGCCACCATTCTTTCCTATATATTCTATTACACCTTCTGCAGTGGCGTGTATAGGAGTGCCAAGTTTAGCTGCATAATCTACTCCTTTATGAAAAGCAATTTTACCATGAATGGGATGCTTTCTATTACCAAAATTCGAGGATATACGAAAATCTCCGTTCAAAGGACTTACGAAACTCTTTAAGCTTATCCCCTCTTTATTAAAATACTCTTCTTTGCCGTTTTGTGACTCATAATAATATAAACTTATAGCTTTATTGCTTGTTGTGAGTGAAGTATATAAAATTTTTTCTTCAGCCTTCTGATCACTCTCACACAGAACTTCCAACTTGCTTTTGGGCACAATGTCTTTTTTAAAATCTACACCATAATCTTTATATATGCTGATTAATCTCATTATTGTATCTGGCGCCAAACCTTCTGCATCAAAAAAAGAGGATTTTATGTCACTGGATATGAATAACAACTTTCTATCACTTTCTGTCACCAAAGCAGCTTTTTTTTTTCTGATCCCGTCTTGGAATAACACTGAAGAGTGGGTTAGTGTCATTTCAGTGCTTGACCAATTTTTTAATCGAAAATGTTGTATAGCGTGCTGTTTACAATCAATTTTGCTGGATTCCAGTGTCTGGGCACTGGAATGACAATAGTCTTTCTGCGCAAATGTTTCAGTTGAATATGCTGGTAAAATACAAAGCAGTGGAAGTATTACCAGCCTCATAGTTTATCAGCAAAAATAAAATTACCTTCAACATACTGCACATCATCATTATCTTCTAGCTCTTCAACTAATATAGATAATTTATCAATTAATTCTTTGTCGCTAACTTCAATCAGGTCCTTTGGTTGCCATGAAAGACGAGCAAGTTCTGGTTCTCCAAATTTTGTATAGAAAGCGTCACGTACTTTACCAAAGTCTTTTACTTCACAAGTTATAACATATAATTCTTCTTTGTTATTTTCCTCAACATTCAATACTTCTAATTCAATTCCATAGTTAAATAAATCTTCAAAATTTATACCCTCTGCTTTATAGACAATTAAGCCTACATGATCGAAAAGGTAACTCACACATCCTGTTTCTCCCAAATTACCGCCTTTGCGAGAAAAGATATAACGTATCTCAGAAGCAGTTCGGTTGCGATTATTTGTCAGAGCATGGACAATAAGTGCAGCACCAGAAGGTCCGCAGCCTTCATATTGTATTTCTTCATAACTTTCTCCAGCAACGTTACCAGCTGCATTTTTTATTGCTGTTTCTATTTTATCTTTTGGTAGATTTTCCTTTCGCGCAGCAAAGATAGCAGAGCGAAGACGTGGATTGAGTTCGGGATCAGGCAGCCCTTGTTTTGCAGCAACTGTTATTTCCCTAATGAGCTTCGTAAATTTTTGCGAGCGCTTTGCATCCTGAGCACCTTTTCGATGTTTTATATTTGAAAACTGTGAATGACCAGCCATAAGAAAACTAATTCACCCCTTCTGCTAACATATTTTCATACTGCTCAGCTTCTAAGTCAAGGCCAAGAGCTAAGTGAGCTGTTATTAAATAACTAATAACTCTAGAAGAATATTTATCGCTTATCATATTTTGAAAACGCTTAATTGCTGCTAAATATTCACCACGCTTTAGGTAAAATTCACCAATAGAATACTCTTTTTTTGATATATGTTCTGTGATTAATTTTTCTTTTTCTTTGATCTCTTCTATATATTCGCTATTCGGAAAAAGATTAATATATTCAGTAGCTAGCTCTAAAGTTTTATATGCAATTTGTTGCCCAAGCTGCACTTTATTAATTTGCATGTAATAAGATAATACTCTTAAGTAATATACATATGGCAAATCTTCACCATTTGGATAAACGTATATATAATCATCCATATCACTTGCAGCACTGCTGTAGTTACCCATATTATAGTAAGAAACTCCAGATAATAATTTTGCTTTCATTGCCCAATAAGATAAAGGATACAAATCCTCTATCTTTTGAAATGCTCTAATAGCTTGCTTATATTTTTTCTGATCATAAAGCTTAACTGCCTCCTCATATAGTTCAGTTTCAGTGTGTTCCAGATCATTCCCATACGACTGCACAAAGGAGCAAATAAGGAGAAAAAAGCATATGATTAAAGTCTTATACATAAGATTTTTTTTGATCAAAATAAAGTATAGACTAAATATTACCTAAATAAACAAATTTTTGGCATTATCATCGAGCAAAAACCTGCCCTTTCCCTATATTACCTATACCAGCACCTGTTGGAACACCTTTTCCACTCACTTCTACGTTCTCTAGCTTTCTAATATAAGAATGTATGATCAATCCACTTCCGACCATCAAAAGAGCAATACCTACCAGACCTAAAGCAGGCCCAACAGCAGATGATGCTAATGCTACTTCAGAAATCAACATTATACTCCTAATTAGTAATAAAGAAGAACCAGCAAGCATTAACTTAGCTGTAGACATATTGCTTGTCTTTTTTTCAAATTTCTCATCAAAGCCTTGCTCTTTTTCTACTTCAGAATTTTTATTTTTCTTGTACTCACAATAGCAAAAAGTAGCACTCGCTACAAAGTAGAATATACTAGAAATTGAAAAAGCTACGTCTTCTATTATTCCTTGTGCCAATGCTTCGCTTACTATGCTAGCCACAATAACTAATGTAACTAAAGCAGCATCAGCATAGTTACAGTAATCATCAACTGTATAAGGAATGTCTCTCTTTTCTTTTTCTCCATCTTCAATATTCTCCAACTCTCGTTCTTTTTCTGCTATTTTTCTATTATTATAAATTAAATATAGCGTGCAAATAAGAGATAAGACTGTGAAAGGTAATATAATATGGCCTAATGCACCGCTTATAAGGCCAAGTAATACCTGATCGCTACATGTTTTTTCGAGCTCAATTGCCATCAGCAATGCAAATGGAACCATTGTTGCCAATGATACACATTTTCTATTTAGCTCTCTTTTTTTTAAAGTTAATAACTCCTGTTCCAGCTTCTGCTTTTTTTTTCCTTCTTCAAGTATTAATAATTCTTGCTCAAGTTTTTTTCTCTTTTTTTCTTCTTCATCAACTGTTGACCAAAAATCTCGAAAAAAATCCTCTATTTTAGTATCTTTCTCAGAACTTGATCTCTTAAAGGAAGACTCAGTATTAAAGCTATCTATAATAATACCAGTCATACAAACTTGACTAATTTATAAACTAATACATTATACAGGATTTTAACTAATCAGTCAATATTGTGAAATTATTAACTTTCTTTGTATACTCTTAAGCAATTTAGTCAATCTGTTTGATGCCAGCTAGAACGTAATTATAGCCTGACCACATAGTCATAACAGCTGCAGCCCACAAACAAATCACACCTATGTATTTAGTTGTTTCATAATCACTCATTATTAACGCCACTATAGCAACCATCTGAAAAAATGTTTTAATTTTCCCAGCTTTGCTCACAGGTAGACTAACGTTTGTAGCTATCAAAAACTCTCGTAAACCCGAAACTAATATCTCTCTACAAACAATTATAACTGACGGTATGATTGTAACATCATCTATTTTTTGCTTATAAACTAGCATGATTATTGTTGAAACTACTACTAACTTATCAGCAATTGGGTCAAATAATTTGCCAAAATTCGATTGGACTTTCCATGCACGTGCTAAATAACCATCAAAAAAATCTGTAATGCACGCAAACATAAAGATCAATATTGTTATTAGACTTGCATATTTACTTTCTATATAAAAGCTTGATATTATTGCCGGTATCGCGAGCGCACGAGAAATTGTTAGCAAATTAGGCACGTTTTTCTTAAGCATGTAAGTCACACTATTGGTAGATAAACTTATACAGAAGTACAACAGAATTCACAAGCTAATAGTTGAACATTCATAAAAACCCCATATACTTAAAAAATTACTAACAATAAGCTCAAAGCATGAATAATGATTTAGATAACACCACAAAACAAGAAGCACTTAAGTACCATAATAAAAGTGGTAAACCTGGTAAGGTATCGGTTATACCAATAAAACCCTTATCCACACAGCATGACCTATCACTTGCTTATTCCCCTGGTGTTGCAGCCCCATGCCTTGCAATAGCTAAAAATCCTAAAGCTATTTATGATTACACGGCAAAAAGCAATTATGTGGCTGTCATTTCAAATGGCACCGCAGTCCTGGGACTTGGCAATATCGGTCCTCTTGCTTCAAAACCCGTCATGGAAGGCAAAGCTGTTTTATTTAAGCGTTTTGCTGACATTGATGCAATTGATATAGAAGTTGACACAGAAAACATAGAAGATTTCATCAATGCAGTAAGGTATCTTGGTCCAAGTTGGGGGGGAATAAATCTAGAAGATATAAGATCTCCTGATTGTTTTATAATAGAGAAACGTCTAAATGAGTTGATGGATATTCCGGTGTTCCACGATGATCAACATGGCACTGCAGTAGTTGTTGCAGCTGGTATAGAAAATGCCCTCGATATTGTTGGAAAGAAATTAGGAAATGTAAAGATCATCATGAATGGTGCTGGAGCAGCTGGTATTGCGTGTTTGGAAATACTGAAGTCTATGGGTGCTAAGAACATAGTACTATGCGATAAACAAGGAGTAATACACAAAGACAAAAAAGAGGATATGAATGAGTGGAAAGAAAAATATGCAATTGACACTAAAGAACGTTCTCTACTCGATGCCATAAAAGATGCTGATGTATTCATCGGACTCTCTGCAAAGGATGTGCTCAGTGAAGGAATGTTAAAAAGCATGGGTAAAGACCCAATCATTTTTGCTCTTGCTAACCCTGATCCAGAAGTAAGGCCTGAATTTGCAAAATCTGTAAGGCCAGATGCAATAATTGCAACTGGTAGGTCAGATTATAACAACCAAGTCAATAATGTAATGGGATTTCCTTACATATTCAGAGGGGCACTTGATGTATATGCAAAGACAATAAATGATGAAATGAAAATTGCTGCTGCAGATGCAATAGCAAAGCTTGCTCGCGAGCCAGTGCCGCACGAGATATCTGCAGCCTATGGTGGTCGTAAAATGAGCTATGGACGTGAATATATAATACCTACTCCATTTGACCCAAGATTAATTTCTATAGTATCTCCTGCTGTTGCAAAAGCTGCAGTTACCTCAGGTGTAGCAAGAAAGGAAATAAAGGACTGGAATGAGTATGCAAGTCAATTAAAATCTCGTCTTGCTAGTGCTCTCAGCACGCTGAATCTATTGTCTTCACAATAATCAATTGCATATTTTAGACTTATAATTAAAATAAACTGATGACTATTACAATTCACGAGTTAGAGAAAATTATCAAACAATCATTTCCTGATGCTGATATAAAAATTAAAGACCTTGCTGGAGATGATGATCACTACCATTTAAAAATAACTTCCAAGTGTTTCTCTGGAAAGACAAAAATAGAACAACACAGAATGATATATAAGGCTCTTGAAGGTCAGTCTATACATGCATTGCAACTAGAAACTGGAGCTTAAAATTAAGGTGATATTTATGAACAACTTTGAACAAATAAAAAAAGACATAGCAGAAAACGATGTAGTGCTGTATATGAAAGGCACCTCTGACTTTCCTCAATGCGGATTCTCTGGGCTCGTCGTATCAATTCTCAAAAATTTGAATGTAAAGTTTAAATGCATCAACGTACTTGAGAATGATGAAATACGTCAGTCCATAAAAAGTTTTTCTGATTGGCCAACAATTCCACAAATATATATAAAGGGAGAGTTTATTGGTGGCTGTGACATAATCCGCGAGATGTATGAAAAAGGTGAATTACAGAGTTTATTGAAAGAAAAACAGATTATTTAGTAAGGAAATAAGCAAAAAAAATAGGCGTGCCTCACACCTAGCCTGATTAAAAACTTTAGTTTTTTGACTTTTGTACACTATTTGTACATAAGACATTCTCTTTAAGAAATGTACCAGGCCAAGTAATATTTGCCTGTACATCACTAATAGCGCGTGCCATATTTACATTTTGTTTAGCCTTTTTTATTAGAGAACTTAATGACGTACTGATTTTATCAATAATGCGCAGATCAGCTTTAGGAACACTTGCTTCAATTGCTTTCAGACCACTTTGCACTTTATCAAGGCTATCACTTCTTATGGCAGCAGCAATATCTATAAACAATCGCTTTAGCTCTCGAGGTTGATCTTTTATAGTAAAAAGATAGTCTGGAACGATTTCGTAATCACCATTACCATTTTGTGTGCAATATTCTTCAATAGCCTCTTTTGCATCGTAGTAATCTTGTGGATTATCAGAACAAGAATATGCTGCACAAGATTCATTTCTATAATAAGGACTCCCATTACTCTCAATGTTTTCTATTCTCTTCTTTACACTAGAAACTAAACCTTTTCCAAATACGATAGTATCGTCTCTGTCTGATTTTGAAACAGCCTCTAATAGAGTAGGTATTGCGTCTTGTCTGTAACTAAAGATAAATTCTATGCATGGAATATTACCCAAACTATTTCTAGGGCCTTCTCCACACAAAAATTTACTTGGAACATGTTGTATAAAAAAGTTAACTACATCACTTGAACTACTGTCTCCTAGCATAAGTAAAAATTCGGGAAATCTAGGATATTTATTCAAAAATAATGCACCATATATTTTATCGTCAATTGACTCCAATTCATTGTCAGAAATAATACTCCTTATCTTATTATAATCCTGCTCATTTATAGCTTCTTTTAACTTTTTATTTAAGTCAAGGTTATTCAACTCACGATAACGCTTATACTTTTCTTCACTAATACGTGGCATATAATACACTCTCTTTTTATAAAACATTTATACAATTAGCTTGCTTATTAACAATTATCAATACTTAGATAAGTATATTAGTAAGTATTTTTATAATTATTGCTAACACGGAATTTTATCTGATTTTTACTAAAAGTGTATATACAGGCTAAACCTTATCACCAGGCTTAACAAAGAGATGGCCCAATGTTATTAACTTTATAGGCTTATCTTCGTTATTTACTACCACCCAAACACCATCATCTTCATGATCAACAATTTCTATTGCTGTAAATACTACATAATTATTGTCATCAACAATCTTTATTCCAAGAACGCCATCATCACTTAAGCTTAAGGCCGAAGAAGGAATTTTATATGCAAATCTTTCACCTGAAGGGAGGCTTACACTAGCAGTCAGTCCTTGCAAGGATATAATCTCATTATCAGTTACCTTTACCTCCACTCTATAAGATCCAGTTTTAGGCTCAGCAATTTTACTAATAAAACTCACTTCACCTACTAATTCCCTTCCTTCTAGCAAATTAATTTGCGCTGCACTACCCAGTTTTATTTTATTTACTTCATTTTCTGAAACATACAACACTACAAGAACCTGATCAAAATTAACTATGTCAGTTATCTTATGTCCAAGATTAACAAAATCCCCTTCATTTACGTTGATCTTATCTATATAACCATCAATAGGAGATTTAATCGCAGTGTTTTCTAAATCCAACTCTAGCCTTTTTAGGTCAGCTTTTGCACTCTGCAATGCAGTAAAAGCTGCTTCCACTTTTATTTGTGCTCCATACCCTTTTGTATTCAATTTTTTAGAGGAATGATACTCAATTTCACGCTGATTTAATAAAGCTTTGGCTTTCTCAACTTGTGCAACTCTGTCATAATCTTCTATCTTTAAAATTACATCGCCTCTTTTTACTTTTTCACCATCAGACAAATAAATAGCAATAACTTGACCACTTGTTCTTGAGACAAGGCTTGCCCTATGCAAGGGATTTACTGTACCAGAAAAATTTAAATATACAGTGCGATTTTGTGGAGTATAATCCTGAGTTTTTACTGAAAAACTACTAATTGGATTATCACTATGAACCGCCTGATCTTTTTTTAAAAATGTACTGTTGATAAAAAACAGTAGAATAAGAGCAATACTGGAAACGATGATTACTTTGTTTCTCATCCTTAAACAGTAAAATTTATTGAACAATCTTGTTAGAAATAACTGCATAAATTTTCGAATCAGAAGTGTAAGTATAATACATCTATTGTCACTCTATAAACAGTTTTATGTGAGCAAATTTTTCTAAAATTAAGTAAGTTTGCTAAAACGCAATTTTAAATCAAGAAACCTTATCCGAAAAGTTATTATGTCAATATAAGAATTAACATTATATTATCATATAAGTACTAACGTGGTGTTAGTTTTATAATTAAGGAGTATATTATGACAAATCCTATACTAAACCCTCCATTTCAATGGAAGGCACTTCATGATTGCTATAGAGAATGTGAAGAAAAGTCCCCAGGTAATAGTTGGTGGGTAACAACAGAGCGAAATAATTGCAAGTGGTACTGTCGTCTGAAAGATACTCATGGCTTATTTAAATCTGATTCACAAGAAGAGTCGACACCTATTGATATAAGTAGTACATTCAGAGAGATTGGAAATAAATTCTATGATCTTGCAGATTCAGTGTCTGTTCTATAGTAAAATAAAGGTATCTATTCAGCAGAGTGGTAAAATAAGGTAGATGGGAAAAGACAACTATAGGAACAAATAGGTGTCATCCCAGTGTCAAGCACTGGGATGACACCTATTTGTTTTCGGTGCTTCCTTTCTTGTCATCCGAGTAGCCTTTGCTTGTCATTCAAGTAGCAGACACTCGAATCCATTATACTCCGTAAATTTAACTGGATGCCAGTATCTGAGCACTGGCATGACAACAAAGGAGCTACTTTCATGACACCCATTTGTTTATATGGGGTCTTTTCTCATCCACCTTATTTTGCCACCCTGCTGAATAGATATATTAGCATATATTTAAATAGGGTAATAGCCCATCACTAAATGGGTACCCAATTGCTCAACACTATCAATTTTAATTTGTAAAGTGTCCTTTATAAACTTGTTAGCCTTTTCTATGCTCATCGTAATTATATATTTATTTTTTTGAATACGCGATGAATAGCTACATTTATGTAAGTCTAAAATTTCAACAAATCTGCTTCTATCATCTTTATAGTGAAAAATTACGTTAACACCTACAGCTTCTTCTTTATCATATTTAATATCAATTTTTGGTTTATGGCCATAGTTTGCTCCAATAATCCTTCTTATTGAGTGTTCTACTGCCATTTTTATTATTTTAGGATTACTGCAGTCTGAAACAGGCACTGATTTATAATCATGAGCAGCTACTTTAGCATAAACCGACTGGCTTTCTAATTTATCTGAGTATTTTTCATTAAATTCCTTTATCTTTTCAAAATGTCTTTCATATTGAGTCAATCCATCTTTCCCTTTTTTCTCCATCCTTTTCAAGAATTCCTCTACTGGCTCTCGTTTGGCTAGAGTAATTTTGCGTATAAGCGGAATTTGTTTTTTCAAGCTAATCCAATATGGTAGGCAAACAACTTTTGCATCTTTCGAAAATAGACCTTCTAATTTTTTCACTGCATTGTATAAGTTTGCTGGTTCTGGTTTATAATGCCCACTATTATTGTCTATATAAGTTATTTCACCATTTACCACTTTCATTAAACCAGAACATAAAACTGGCTTACCACCTGCAAGAGTTGAATGACGATAAGCCCATTCGCTTTTGTTAACATTAATATGTTCATGAGTTACTAGCTTTCCGTCAAGCGTGATCACATAAGCTACACAACCTTTTTTATCCTTACTAATTTTATCAGTTGTATCATATAGTTTGCCTTTAAAGCCTTTTAACTTGTTATCTTCCATTTCTAGCATTAAGTCAACGTATAATTTTCCTTTATAAGGAATTTTGGTATATTCTGCTTGGTCATCTGGAGTAAAATACTTAACCCTTGTATTAGTTCCAGGAATTTTTCTTCCTTCAACTCCAACTTCTGGAAACAAATTATATCGTGGAAAAAAATAAGTAAAATTATTCTCTATCCAATACAGAATCTTATTTATGATACCAAAAACCTTTCTATTACCTAAATCAATAGAGAGTTGCTGTTCCTTTGGTACTGCTAGATGATTGGACTTTGTACCAGATTTGCCAAATTCTTTGGCAGCATATTTAAACTTTTCTAGTAAATATTCCTTACGTTCTTTTGATATTGACATTTTTACCTCACTTACTATTATTTTAGACAAAAAGTCAATCTTTCTTAAGATGTTCAGAAAAAAAGTAGCAGCAAAATAGCTAAACTGACTTAGATTTATCGACAATTTGAAAAATCATCATTCCACTACTTGTTAGCGAAATCTATGTTCGTACAGTTGCGCTGCCCAACAAACTTATGCTAAGCTGTGCTGCCACTAATTTTGCAACCGGTACTCTATAGGGCGAGCATGACACATAATCAACCCCTGATTTGATGAAAAACTCTATGGACTGTGGATTCGCTCCATGCTCTCCACATATACCAAGTTTAATTTCTTTTCTGGTTTTTTTGCCCCTTTCGATAGCTATTCTGATTAATTCCCCTACCCCTTCGACATCTAGCACCTCAAAGGGATCGTTTTTGAATATGTTGCTTTCCTTATAAGAATCGAGGAAATTAACTGAATCATCTCGTGAAAGTCCCATAGTTGTTTGTGTTAAATCATTAGTGCCAAAACTAAAAAATTCTGCGTGTTTTGCGAGTTTGTCAGCAATAAGTGCTGCTCTTGGCAGTTCTATCATCGTTCCGATTGAATAATTCACATCGAAATTTTTAGCTTCTTTCTTTACTAACTCGCATATCAGAACAAACTCTTTCTCGCTCATGATAAAAGGAATCATGATTTCAGGTTTCACTTCTATCTTCTTTTCTTTCCTTAATTCACTTGCAGCACTGAGTATTGCCCTAATCTGCATTTTATATATTTCAGGATGAGAAATAGCAAGCCTACACCCTCGATGGCCAAGCATTGGATTTTTTTCTGATAACTGTACTATTTTATTTTTTACCGATTCAACTGACTTATTCAGTGATCTGGCGATTTTTTCTATAATGGATTGATCATGAGGTAAAAACTCATGTAGAGGTGGATCAAGTAATCTTATAGTGACTTCCTTGCCCTCCATAATAGAAAACATTTCTTTGAAATCAGACTTTTGCATTTCTTCGAGTTTATTTAATGCATTTGCCCTTTCATTTTCATCATCAGCTATTATCAATTTTTGAATGAATTCGATTCTATCACTAGCAAAAAACATATGTTCTGTGCGACATAATCCTATACCTTCTGCACCGAATTCTTTCGCAATTTTTGCATCTTTTGGAGTATCAGCATTCGCTCTCACCTTCACTGTTTTGATTTTATCTACCCAGTTAATTATCGTTTTGAACTCTTGAGATAATTCAGGCAAAATTGTAGGGAGAATACCAAGCATAACCTCTCCTGTTCCTCCATTGATGGTGATTGATTCACCTTTATTTACTTTTATATCCCCCATAGAAAGAAATTTTTCATCTTTATCAATATAAAGTCCATTTAGACTACAAATGCATGGTTTACCCATCCCACGAGTTACAACAGCGGCATGGGAGGTCATACCTCCCCTCGCTGTTACTATTCCACTTGCAGCATTCATTCCATTAATATCTTCAGGGCTCGTCTCTGATCTTACCAAAATTACTTTTTTACCCTGCTCTGCAGCTTTTTCAGCATCACTTGCACTGAATACTACATATCCAGAAGCAACACCTGGAGAAGCTGGCAGTCCTTTGCCTATTACTTCTTGATCGATTTTAACATCAAGAACTGGATGCAATAAATTGTCAAAAGTTTTTGGATCAATTCTCAATATTCCTTCCTCTTTTGTAATCGCTCCTTCTTCTACCATATCAACTATTATGCGAATAGCAGCTTCGGCTGTGCGCTTGCCAGACCTAGTCTGCAAAATCCATAACTTACCGTCCTGTACAGTAAATTCGATATCCTGCATGTCCTTATTATGCCTTTCAAGTTTTTCACATACCGCGCATAATTCTCGGTAGACACTTGGTAGCAACTTCTCCATGGTACTTTCTTGCTCCCCGTCAATTGGCATAGGAGTATAAACACCAGAAACCACATCCTCACCCTGAGCATTAACTAAAAACTCACCAAAAAGCTTTTTTTCTCCAGTTGAAGGATTCCTTGTAAATATCACACCAGTTGCTGAATTATCATTCAGATTACCAAAAACCATTGCTTGTACATTAACTGCAGTTCCAAGGTTTTCAGGAATATTATTTATTTTTCTATAGGAAACAGCTCTATCATTTTGCCAAGAAGAAAACACTGCATTTACTGAATTGAGTAACTGTTCTTCAACGTTCTGCGGGAAATTTTTTCCTATTTTCTCATATACTACATCTTTGAAATCATTAACAATCCCCTTTAAAACATCAACATCAAGATCAGCTAAGCTTTTTGCTCCACTTTTTTGCTGTTCACTATCAATAATGTCTTGAAATAGGTTGTGGTCAAGCTGTAGTACAACATTCGAGTACATCATGATGAAACGGCAGTAGCTATCGTAAGCAAAACGTTCGCCACTTTTTTTTGCAAGACCAACAACGGTTGCATCATTTAGGCCAACATTTAGGACTGTATCGAGCATGCCCGGCATTGAATTCACACTACCAGAGCGTATGGAAACTAATAAAAGATTATTTGAATCCCCGAATTTACAACCGATGTCACTTTCGAGCATCGCCATGTAGTTTTTTATCTCGTTACGTAGATCACAAGACAATTCATTATCTTGACAATAGGCCTGACAAACAGCAGTGGAAATTGTAAAACCAGGTGGAACAGGAATGCCAATGTTACACATCTCTGCCAGATTTGCTCCCTTCCCTCCTAGTAGATTTCTCATTGCTGCATTGCCTTCACAGTTGCTTTGGCTAAAGTAATATATTAACTTTTCTTGCATTTTTTTCTGATTTTCACTAATAAACATACTATACATACTATTCTAATAAATTTGTCAGGCAGGAGTAATAAATTTTGTAAAATTCAGCACAATTAAATAGCCTCTTTTTCTTTCATTCTAGTGTCCCTATTGTCATTCAAGTCTGTCATCTCAATGAACTCTATGATATCATTCCAGCGCATGACGCTGGAATCCAGTTCGTCCATAATCTCAACAAAAACGTTGTGTTTTAGCATAATTTTGTGCTCAATATGCTTATTTATAGTAAAGACTTCTGGATTCCAGCATCAAGTGCTGGAATGACACCGTCATACCTGTTGGAGTATGAATGTAGCCTTATCTCACACTCCTGTCATCCCAGTACTGGGATCCAGAAGACTGATCAAGTAATAAGAACTAGTCACGCGCTGGCTCTCTTAAATTACTTTAGCTACAAGTGTTAAGAAATTTACCAATCAAAAAAAGGCAAAAGAATCCACATGGTGCTAATTTTATTACTGTAATTGATAATGTGCTAACGCTTTAAATAAGCGCGATCTGGCCGAATGTAGAAAAAATAAAAAAGGCATGCAGTCGCCATAATTTCGCCAATAAATACAAGATTTGTCAAGAAGCTTCTATTAAATGAAAGTTATGAAAAAATCTATTGCAAGTCTTTTAATATTCTGTTAAGAGCTGGAGCAAATAAAAATTATTATGTTTGGATTAGAGAATAAGAAATTTCTGATTACTGGTGCATCAGGCGGAATAGGCCAGGCAATTGTAGAAATTATGCATAAGGCCAGAGCAACTTTATGTATTTCTAGTACAAAAAAAGAAATACTCGAAGAAGTTGCTAAAAAATATGAAAAAAACATTCACGTACTTCCTTGCAACTTATCAAATCCTGAAGAGGTAAATCAACTAATAAATAAAGCAAGTGAGTTGATGAAAGGCTTTGATGGACTCATATGCAATGCAGGAATTACACAAGACAGCTTATTGTTGAGAATGACAGATGAAGCATGGCAAAAGGTGATTGACATTAATTTGACCTCCACATTTAAGCTAAATAGAGAAGCATGCAAGAAATTCATTAAAAATAATTGGGGAAGAATCATAAATATTTCCTCAATAGTAGGATTGACAGGAAATGCCGGGCAAGTAAATTATGCAGCATCAAAAGCTGGAATAATAGCTATGAGCAAATCTATAGCAAAAGAAGTTGCAAGTCGTGGTGTAACAGTAAATTGCATTGCTCCTGGGTTTATAGATACTAAGATGACTGAAGTTTTAAATGAAAAACAAAAAGAAAAAATATTAGATAATATTCCAATGAAAAGAACGGGAACAGGAGAAGAAATAGCAGCAGGGGTATTGTTTTTAGCAAGCGACGAAGCAAAATATATAACGGGGCATGTGCTTAACATCAATGGTGGGCTATTTATGTAGCAACACTTATTTATGGACAAATTATGAGTTTTACCTTAAAATAAATATGTATATAAATTTAGATTCACACTAGTTTATTATTTGGAGGCAAAAGAATGAGCTATGTAATAAAAAAACTTTTTCATGCTTTATGTATAGTGCTGTTTCTCTCTTTTTCAGATTACGCAAATGCTGCTAATGATATAGAGGATACAACTGCCCAAGTAATATGCAATATTATTGGTTATATTTGGGGAATAGGTGGGCCACTTATGACTGTAGTCATAATAGGTGCAGCTTTGCTTGCAATATTTGGTAGAATGCCATGGCCAGCTCTCTTTGCCTTAGGTATGTTTTGTGGTGTATTTTTTGGTGCCAAAACGATTATAACGAAAATTATACCCAATATAAGCAATGAAGTAAGAGAGACGTTGAATAAGTGTGGGGAAAGATAACCTAAAATAAGTGTGTTTTTGTGTGTATTGTTCCTTCATATCCTCAATTTGCAGCAAGCAAGAGCTATCTTTCGGTAAAGTTTTAATAGCTAACTCAGCGTACTTCATAAATTTCTCTAAATTACCTTCAATACAAGCCTTTTTCGTCAAAGCAAAATAATACATTGCCATATCAGCGCTACGTTTATATGCAATACTTAAATACTTCCAGACAAAGGCGTTATTTGTTTCTACGCTTGCAACCTGCTCTAGGTAAAAAATTGCCTTCTCTATTTCACCGTGTAATAATAAAGTATGAGATAACGCAAGTTTCACTAAATAGTTATTCTTCTCAGATAAATATCTAAGTGATTCTTCATACATTTTTATTGCTTCACTTAAATTTCCAGCTTTGTATAACATCTCCGCTTTTAATTCATATAAATAAGGATCATTGCGTGACTCTTGAATCAATGAATTAACTTTAGTAATAGCCTCTTCTATCTTTCCTTGCCTATAGTGAATTACAGCATTTACATACTTAGAACTACCTTCATATTTATTAGATAACACATGAATAGGAGCAAAGAAAGAGTCTAGCTTTGCAACCATACGCTCAAACTTCAGCAATTTATCTGCAAGGATTGGTTTTATATTGTTTTTAACCTTATAATTCTGTACAGCAAATATACGCTTATCACTAAGTGGGTGAGTGCGGAAATACTCTTCAGTGTTTTCATGCTCAATACTCTTAAAATAGTCAAAAATCTCTTTCATACCCAAATTATCATAGCCAGATTCATCTAAGTATCTTAAAGCATAGCTATCTGCTACACTCTCTTGCTCTTGAGAATAGTTAAAAAACAACCTTGAACTAAGCGTTACACCACTAAGCAAGATTGCACTCGCAACCTGAGGGTTAATGACAATACTAGAAACTAATCCTACCATATAACTAACCATTGCTATTGATTGAAAATAACCTACAGCACTACTCATTTGTAATACATGACCAGCAGATATATGAGCAATTTCATGTGCTAATATACCAAGTAAGACATAAGGTTCAGTCGAATATTGTAAAAGCCCTAAATGAATGAAAATGCTATTATTGTTAATTACAAAAGCATTAATCGATCTATCATCAACTATAAAAACTTTTATTTTATCATTATCAATACCCGCAGCAGAAAATAAAGGTTGCGCTAGATCCTTCACTACCGCTTCCACTTCACTATCTCTAATAATACTAACAGAGTAAGCGCTATTACAGTATACGAAGAAAAATAGTAAAACAAAAAGCCTAGACATGGAAGTTCCTTGTTTGTATAACTTTTAGGAATTTTACATTTTAACATTTAAACTATACGAATTTATAAACGCTAGTTTAAATTTTGAACGTAACTGATAAGTTTATCGATGGTAGTTAACTTAATTTTGTGTTGTTCAGCAAATTCAAGCAACTGGGGTAAGCGCATCATAGAGCCATCATCATTCACTAATTCACACCCTACAGCCGCATGACTAGATCCAACCAATTTTGCTATCTCAACACTTGCCTCAGTATGACCGTTGCGTGCTAAAACCCCGCCCTCACTTGCAATAATAGGAAAAACATGACCAGGGGTAATAATATCATCCTTAGTACTTTTTCCATCAATAGCGGTAAGTATCGTATGCGTTCTATCATGAGCAGAAACACCTGTTGTAATACCATAACGAGCATCGATTGACGTAGTAAATGCAGTGTGAGGAATAAGTGCTTCATCTACATTACTTCTCTTCATAAATTCAAGGTTAAGTTTATTCATGTAAAACTTTGTCATAGCTAAAAACACAATACCAGTGCCATACCTAACCATAAAAGCAATATGTTCTGGTTTCACCTTTTCAGCTAAAATAACCAAATCACCTTCATTCTCTCTGTTTTCATCGTCAACTAAAATGAATAATTTACCATAACTAGCATCCCTCAATACATCTTCCACAGAAGAAATATCGGGTAGACTAATTGAAGGATAAGTTACTTGTACCATGATTTACTTAAACTCAATCTTAACTATTTTATACAATTTCTCTCCATTTGGCACTATCACTTCCACATACTCACCAACTTTTTTGCCAATTAAAGCACTACCGAGTGGTGAATCCGTAGAGATCAACTGCTTTGAAGCATCAGCTTCATATCCACCTACAATCTTATAAACATATTCAATTTCACTGTTATCATCATTTAACATGCTTATCGTAACAGTTGCACCAAACATTACTGTATCACCAGACAAATTTTTTACTTCTATCACTTCTGCATGTGAAAGTTTACTTTCTACCTCAATTATACGGCCTTCAATAAAACTTAATCTCTCCCGTGCTGCATGATATTCTGCATTTTCGGATAAATCGCCTTGATCACGAGCATCAGAAATAGCCTGTATGATAGAAGGCTTTTCTTCCTTTAATTTCTCAAGTTCGACTTGCATACTCTCAAAACCTTCCCTTGTAATAGGAAACTTGTTAACAATGGATGAAGTCATAATCACCGCCTAAACGCAATTAAATTGAGTGACAAAATCACTCACAATACCAAGAATATCATCTTTTATATCATCATTCATGTCACCCGACAACTTTTTTAAAACTCCAGGGTGAACAGTTTGAAAATAATTGATAAGATCACACTCGAACCTATTGATGTTGCTCACCTGTACCTTATTTAATTGACCATACAGATTAGAAAAGATATACATAAGCAATACTTGCTCTTCTATTTGCATAGGTGAATACTGTTTTTGCTTTAATAATTCAATAAGGTATTTACCTTTGTTTAAGGACAATTGAACAGTAGCATCAAGATCAGAACCAAATTTAGCAAAGTCTTCCAGTTCTCTATATTGGGCCAAACTTAGCTTTATAGAACCAGCAACTTTTTTCACAGATTTCAATTGTGCAGCAGAGCCAACCCGAGAAACCGATAAACCTATATTCACTGCAGGGCGAAATCCTTTGTGAAACAATTCAGACTCAAGAAAAATTTGTCCATCGGTAATTGAAATCACATTAGTTGGAACATATGCAGATACATCACCAGCCTGAGTCTCAATAATCGGCAAAGCAGTCAAAGATCCCTGTCCTTTTTCATCAGACATTTTAGCAGCTCTTTCAAGCAAGCGAGAGTGTACATAGAATATATCTCCAGGATAAGCTTCACGACCAGGAGGACGTCTGAGCAATAAGGACATCTGCCTATATGCCACAGCATGCTTAGATAAATCATCATATACCACCAAGCAATGCATTCCATTATCACGGAAAAATTCTCCAATAGTGCAACCGGTATAAGGTGCTAAAAATTGCATAGGCGCGCAGTCAGATGCGCTAGCCACAACTACGGTTGTATACTCTAATGCTCCACTTTCTTTTAGCTTATTCACCACTTTTGCTACCGTCGAAATTTTTTGTCCAATAGCAACATAAACACAGTAAATTTTTTGATTTTCGTTTACCTCATCATTAATCTTCTTCTGATTGATAATAGTATCAATCGCAATAGTGGTTTTACCAATTTGTCTATCGCCAATAATTAATTCACGTTGCCCTCTACCTATAGGAATCAACAAATCTATAATTTTAATTCCTGTCTGCAGAGGTTCATGCACAGATTTACGGTCAATAATACCTGGCGCTTTAGATTCTATATACATTTTGTTCTTGGCTCTAATTTCTCCGCCATCGTCTATAGGATCGCCTAATGCATTTACAACTCTCCCTAATAATTCATGACCTACAGGCACCTGTACAACATCGCCACTACATTTTACAACGTCCCCTTCTTTTACATCACGGTCATTGCCAAGCACAACTATTCCAGCTGTATCATGATCTAAATCAAGAACTATTCCTTCTACACCGCTTGCAAAAGATACCTTTTCACCAAACTTTGCTTTTTCCAGCCCATAGACCAATGTGATACCATCCGTTACTGAAATTACTTCACCTATATTTTCTCGTTTTATAGGATTATCAAATGTCTCAACCTTCTCTTTTATTATGTTTACTACTTCAGAGGCATTTATGCTATTCTTCATATAGAATTCCTTATTTTCAACATTTCCATTTTACTCAAATCAACCAATCTATCCAAATAACTCTTAAGCGAAGCATCAATCAAGTTAAAACCATACCTAACTACGAAGCCACCTAGTATAGAAGGATCAACCACATTACTGACTTTTATTATTTTACCAAGAAAGTTCAAAGATTCAGTAATTATTTTTATATCAGGTTTCTTTAAAACCTCTGCTGATTTTATAGTAATTTCCAATTCGTTTTCACTTTCCCTTACAAGATTTAAGAATTTTTCTAATATAAGGATTAATAAACGGGAGCGCTTGTTTGCAAGTGTAACCATAATAAATTTGACTAAGTTTTCACTCAAGTTCTTATTTATAGAAAGTATCGCTTCTTTTTTGTGCAAAAGAGAAACCATAGGATGAGATAGATACACAAAAACATCACTTTGATCTTTAAAAAAAGCTAACAAAAATTCTACTTCTTTTCTTATAATACCTAATCTGCTTCCTGAGACATGAAACAGTGCTCTAGCATAAGATGAAACTAAATTATTGTTTTTCATATTAAATTACCTATTCTAGTAAATCTAAGTTATTTAAGCTACCATTCCTCAATCCAAGCATTTTTTATATAAATAGGTCTTCTCCTTAAGGAAAGAAAACATAAATCATATCTGACTGAATAATCTAAAAAATCAAGATTTTTACTTAAGAAATATTTAGAAGAATTTATAATAGACTGACACTGAAAATGAGATATCGGTACTTCTTTTCCAAATAAACTTGTTTTAACTTCTATAAAAATCAGCTCCTTTTTTTTAGATACAATTAAGTCAATTTCACCCAACTTACAACGGAAGCGACGTTTTATAACATTATAGAATTTCAGCTTTAAATATATCGAAACTAACAATTCTCCAAAGTAACCTACAAAATAGCGTAACCTACTTACCATAAAAAGAATAATTAGCTTTGTGTAACTACTTTGCTTCCTTTTTTATTTTTACTATAAATCTCACCTTTTGCTGAAATATCTCTATCAACTAGCTCTATCA
This sequence comes from Wolbachia endosymbiont (group B) of Germaria angustata, assembly GCF_964026725.1. Lineage (NCBI taxonomy): Bacteria > Pseudomonadati > Pseudomonadota > Alphaproteobacteria > Rickettsiales > Anaplasmataceae > Wolbachia > Wolbachia endosymbiont (group B) of Germaria angustata. The sequence continues at coordinate 368,922 of NZ_OZ034691.1, read as the reverse complement.
CTGCCATTGGAGCACAATCACCCTTTCGAGTACCAAATTTTATTATTCTAGAATATCCACCTTTACGGTCTTGATAACGATTAGCTAGAACGCTTAATAATTTATCAACTACTAACTTACTATTATGAAGACGTGAAAGCAAAAGCCTTCTACCATGTAAAGAATCGTTATTCTTAGCAATTGTAATAAACTTTTCCACATATGGACGAAGTGCTTTAGCCTTTGGTAAAGTAGTTACAATCTGCTCATGATTAATTAACGAGATAGATAGATTCTTTAACATTGATAACCTATGCTCGGTACAACGAGACAGTTTATTTTTCTTTATTCCATGTTTCATATACTACCTAATCCTCATCAGTATGTTGTTTAGCCAGTTCATCTATATCCTTAGGCGGCCAATTTGGTATATTCATACCCAAAGACAAACCTGAATTATTTAAAATTGCCTTGATTTCATTCAAAGACTTTCGGCCAAAATTAGCAGTTCTTAACATTTCAACTTCCGTCTTTTGCACAAGATCACCTATATAAGTGATATTTTCATTTTTCAGACAGTTATGAGATCTAACAGATAATTCCATTTCATCTACTTTACGCAATAGAACAGGATCATAGCCCAAATCTTTAGCACCACTAGACAAAGAAACCTGCGATTTTTTATAACTAATATCAGAACTAATAAAAGGCTGAAGTTGCTCCTGTAATATTCTTGCAGCATAGTCAACAGCTTGACTTGGAGAGATTGTACCATCAGTTTCAATTGACAATATCAGCTTATCTTTATCAGTAACTTGACCAACACGACTATTCTCTACTCTATACGAAACCCTCTCAACAGGACTATATAAAGCATTAACTGGAATAAAACCAATTAAATCTTGTTCATTCATAGACTTTAAAAATTCATTTTCTTTATATTTATTTACAGAAAGATAACCTTTTCCACTAGCAACATATATAGTAATGTTAAGCTCCACATCTTGACCTAGTGTACATATCACCAAATCTTTATTAACAATAGAGCATTGGTCATCAGTTTCTATCATTCCAGCTAATACTTGACAAGGCCCTTTAGCGCTCAAATTTAAGCACTTATTAGACGTGTTATTTAGCTTACATCTCAACATGCCCATATTTAATGCTATATCAGTTATGTCTTCCCTAACTCCTTGGATCGAAGTAAATTCATGATTCACGCCTTCAATTTTTATTCCATAAACAGCACTACCGCGAAGAGAAGACAACATTACACGCCTTAATGCATGACCCAACGTTAAAGCAAAACCACTTTCCAAAGGTTCTAGAACTATATCACTTTTTTTACTTGAATCACCTGATATTACCTTAATCGCATTAGGCTTAGTTAATCTATCTAAATTTCCACAGAAAGAAACACTATCACTATAATACATACAAAAACCTTCCAAATATCCTATACTCTTCTTTTTTTCCTTAATCTACACCCATTATGAGGTATCGCCGTTTTATCTGCAATTGAAGTGACAGTCAATCCACAATTCCGAAGTGCTTTAACTGCAGCTTCTGCACCAAAACCAGGACCACGAATTATTACAGAAACAACCTTCATACCAAATCTCTCTATTACTTTCTTCGCAGCAGAATCGGCAACCTTACCTGCAGCATAAGGTGTGGATTTTCTCGAACCAGAAAAACCACATGCACCAACAGAAGTCTGGTAAAGCGTATTACCACAAACATCAGTCACATTTACAAAAGTATTATTAAAAGTTGCACGAATATGGACAATACCAGTAATAAACCTTTTTGTATTCTTACCAACCGTTTTAACTTTTTTCATAAAAACTCACGATAATAACAAATTTTATTTTTTCCCAGCAATAGGCAATTTAGATCTGCCTTTACGAGTTTTAGCATTAGTATGGGTTCTTTGTCCCCTCACAGGCAAACCTTTTCTATGCCTTAATCCTCTATAGCAACCGATTTCCATTAAAGATTTTATATCCATAGCCACTTTTTTTCTGAGCTCACCCTCTATGACATATTTTTGCCTAATAAAACTACTAATTTTCTCTATATCTTCATCTTGTAATCCTGAAACGCGCTTACGCTCATCAATTTTACAGCTACGACAAATTATATTCGCAGTAGTAATACCTATACCATATATATAAGTTAATGCAAAAGCAATACACTTCTTCACTGGAACATTTATGCCTGCAATACGTGCCACTGATACCTCGATACTTTATTAATAATAACTCTTAATTTATACCATAAAACAACTTATAGTCAAATCAAATTACAAGAAATTTTACTTTCAATCTCTTGCATTACTCTATCAATACTCAAATTAGCGTTAATTGTTAACAACTTGCCCTTATAATACTCGCGCAAACCCTTCATCTGAAAATGATATTCTCTTATCCTCTTATTAATTGCAAGCATATTAGCATCATCAATTCTCTTCTCCAATCTCGTACTTTTACATTTAGCACAAGTAGTATTTTTAAAAGAAGATATACTATATATACTTTTACAATCCAAACAAGTAAGACGATCTTTTAATCTATCAATTGCAATATTATCGTCAAGCTGCAACTCAATTACAAGATCAACATCCCTATTACATCTTTTTTGCAAAACTTGAGTTAAAAAATGAGCTTGATTTAAATTTCTTGGAAACCCATCTAACAAAAAATCACCATCTATTAATGCAAGCTGGTCACACAATAATTTACATATAACTTCATCTTGAATTAAATTACCAGATTCAACAGTATCCTTTATTTCTTTACCTAATTTACTCCCACTAGATATAATATTCCTTAATAAATCTCCTACTGAAACTAATTTAAAATTATACTTTGCTATTAACAAACTGGACTGAGTACCCTTACCAGAGCCAGGAGGACCAAAAATTGTAATAATCACTTTAGTCTCCTTGTTTTAGACTCATATTTCTTTATCCAACTATCGTACCTATTTGAAAAAACATAAGATTGTACTTGCATAATAGTATCAGTAATAACGTTAACTATAATCAGCAAGCTCGTCCCACCAAAAATAAATGGTATATCATAATGATACCTCATAATTTCAGGTATAGTACATATTACCACCAAATACGCAGATCCAATAAATGTTAATTTAAAAACTATATCTTGAAGATAATCAGAAGTATGTTTTCCAGGCCCTCTACCAGGAATAAAACCACCATTTTTCCTAAGAAAATCAGCATTTTCCTCTGGATTAAATATAAAATTGGTATAGAAAAAATTAAAAAGTACTATGAGTATTAAGTAAGTTATAATGTACATCACTTTATTTGCCATAAAGTAGTTTAAAATAAAATCAGCAATGGCATGACCTTTATAGAAATTTGCAATTGAAATAGGCGTTAATAAAATTGCGTTAGCAAAAATAGTTGGTATTACACCAGATAAATTGATCTTCAATGGAATGTAAGTAAAATCATCATTATGTAATTTTTTAAACTGTTTTTTGGGATATTGAACAATTACCTTTCTATAAGAAGATTCTATAAAAATGACTAAAAGGAGCAGTAAAAAAAACAATGCTATAACAAAAAGGGTAATGAAAAACGACATACTACCATTTTTATTTAATGTTAGCAGAGATGATAAAGCATTATGTAATTCAGATATTATGCCAGTAAAAATGATTAATGAGATACCATTGCCTATACCGCTCACACTGATCCGCTCACCAAGCCATATTAAAAATATAGTTCCACCTAAAAGGCTAAAGACACCTATAGTACGAAACATAATACCAGGTTCAACTACAACTAATACCCCTTCTCTATTCATTCTTTCTAACCCTATTAAGATCGTAATTGATTGAAAGATACAAAACACTATAGTCATATAGCGTATATAAGAGTTCATCTTTCGACGTCCCAACTCTCCGTCATTTTTAATTTCATTGATTCCTTTAACGGCAGAAGACAATAATTGCATAACTATGGATGCAACTATGTATGGCATAACGTTTAACGCCAAGATCGTCATTCTAGCTAAAGCGCCACCAGAAAATAAATTAAATACTCCAAAAATACCAGAACTCTCTTTTGGAAATATATCATTGATTATATCAAGATTAATTCCAGGAATAGGAACATAAGTGCCTAAACGATAACAAACTAAAGCCATCAGCGTAAAAAATATGCGCTTTAGTAAATCAGTTTTATATAATAATGTAGAATCCAAACTATCAAATGCAAATTTACTGTTCATAATTCATGATAGTATTTCTACACTACCACCAACTGAAGCTACAGATCTTTTTGCAGCTTCTGATGCAAAATCAACATGAAACACAAATTTCTCGCTTAATTTACCCTTATTAAGAAGTTTGATTTTACTTTTTACAGATCTGATAAAACCTAATTTATGCAGTAGCTCCTTATCTATTATAGAATCCTTGACTATTTTTTTAGCTTCCATTAAGCACTGTACATCACCAACATTAAATATAGAGTATAAGTTTTTGCGTATAGGCTTAAAACCTCTTTTAGGTAAACGAGTATATATAGACTGCTGTCCACCTTCAAAACCATTTATAGAAACGCCACTTCTCGCTTTCTGCCCTTTATGCCCCCTACCGGATGTTTTACCTTTACCACAACCAATACCTCTACCTAATAATTTAGGCTTCTTTTTCTTAGATAATTTGGTAAATACAGAATTTAATTTTACAGCATCATTCATACTTTACCTATTTCCAACTATCTCACTAATCTTTTTACCCCTCTTACCTGCCACTTGGCGAGGAGATAACATAACATCAAAAGCCTTAAATACTGCACATATAATATTATGAGGATCATTTGATCTAGTAGACTTAGCTACCACATCCTTTATACCTAATACCTCAAAAACCGACCTCATTGCTCCACCAGCAATAATACCTGTTCCAGTTCTTGCAGCTCTTAAAACTATCTCACCAGAACAAAATTTAGCTTTAATATCATGATGTAAAGTTCTACCTTCACGTAAGTACACCCTAATCATCGACTTTTTTGCAGCATTTACAGCTTTCACTCTTGCTTCAGCAACCTCTGCGTGTTTACCTAGTCCACATCCTACCCTACCCTTACCATCACCAACAACAACCAAAGTTGAAAATGAAAATCTTCTACCACCTTTAGTAACCGTTGTTACCCTTCGGACTGAAACCAAAAGTTCTGATAAATCATTATTATTTTGTAAATTCTTTACAGCCATACTTCAAACCTTCTAAAATTCAAATCCAGAGCTTCTTAAAGCTTCAGCAAATTGAGAAATCAATCCTGTATACTTATATGCCCCCCGATCAAAGACGAACCGCTGCTGCAATTTTGTACTAGACAGACGCTCAATCAATAAAGAAGAAACCTGTTTTATAGTTTCAGCATTGACCCTACCTTTACATACATTCCTAATTTTATCATCCAAAGTAGAAGCAGAAGCTAGGGTTGTTCCTTTTGCATCGTTAATCAACTGAACATAAAAATGTTTATTAGACTTAAATATGGATATACGTAAACGCCCAGCGCTCTTATCGAGCTTCGCTCTATTACGAAGTTTCCTTTTTTCATAGCTACTTAAAAAATTATACAATCTTTTCATTTTAATTACTTCTTTTTATTTACAACCTTACGCAGCATAAATTTGCCTTTTATTACAATACCCTTACCTTTATAAGGATCATATTTTCTAATTTTGCATATATCAGAAGCCACCATATAGACTTTTTGCTTATCCATACCGCGAATCACTAAATGAGTTGGCTTTATACACTTAATCTCAACGTCTTTAGGCACTTTATACTTAATATTATGACTATAACCAAGATATAAAGTCAAATACTTATCATCACATTCTGCTTTATACCCTACACCATTAATCTCAAGATCAACAGAAAAATCATTAACCATACCGTTAATCATGTTATTAATATTACTTCTATAAGTGCCCCATATAGATTTTATTTTATCATAATCATCCCTGCCTTGATCAACAGAAAGTAACAATTGATTATCAACTATCTGACACAGAATGCCACTACACAAATTCAGCTCTTTTTCTGCCCTAACACTTCTTATTAATACCCTACCATCATTATATTCAACTGAAAGATCAGCAGGAATATTGATAGGTGCGGCACCTATACGAGACATACATTTCTCCTATCATTTAAAATACACGACACAAAACTTCTCCACCAACTTTTAATCTACGTGCATTATAATCGGTCATCACTCCTTTCGGCGTGGATATAATAAAAATTCCAAGACCATTATATGCTTTAGAAATGTCCTTACACTTAGAATAATAACGACAACCGGGCTTTGATACCCTAGCTATATCATTAATCACAGGTGATTTATCATAATACTTCAACTGCACAACAAGCGAAGGGACACTATCACTCTCTTGCTTTTTATAATTAAGAATATACCCTTCCTCTTTTAAGATCTTCAATATAGAAGAATTCACTTTAGAGAATAGGACTCTTGTTTCCCTATGCATTGCCAATTGAGCATTACGTATTCTTGTTAAAAAATCACCAATACTATCAGATAACGACACTATTACACTCCTTATATCACATTTACCAACTAGATTTTGTAACCCCTGGAACTTGTCCAAAAGAACACAAATCACGTAAAACAATCCTACATAAACCAAATTTTCTATATACCCCTCTCGGCCTACCAGTTAAAGCGCATCTATTCCTAATTCTGATTTTAGAAGAATCTCTAGGCAATTTTTTAATCAGCTTACTTTGAGCTGCAAACCTTTTTACAATAGATAAATCCTTATTATTCATTATAGATTTTAATTCTTCCCTTCTCTCCCTATACTGATCGCATAACTTTATTCTACGAAGATTCTTCTGTATCATGGATTTTTTTGCCATATATATTTTCTCTCAATTATCAAAAAAAGGGAATTTAAGAGCCAGTAATAATTCCTTTGCTTCCTTATCACTAACTGCACTTGTTATAATATTAATATCCATACCTCTAATTTTACTTATTTTATCATAGTCTATTTCTAAAAATGATATATGCTCCTTGATACCAAAGGAAAAATTACCATGACCATCAAATTGCTTCACACTAAACCCTCTAAAATCTTTTTCCCTTGGCAAAGCAATATATATTAATCTTTCTAAGAATTCATACATTTTATTTCTACGCAAAGTCACTTTACAACCTACAGTTGCACCTTTTCTAATTTTAAAACCAGAAATAGATTTTTTTGCAAAGGTTAACACAGGCTTTTGCCCAGCAATCAAATGTAGATTATCAAGTGGCTCATTTATCGCTTTATTGTCCGTAGCAGCATCTCCAACACCCATATTGATACACACCTTGACAAGTTTAGGCACTTGCATTACATTGCCGTAATTAAACTTATCCTTTAAGGATTTTACTATATTATCTTTATACAATTGTTTAAACATATCAACCTAATCTATCACTTCTCCAGAAACTTTTGCAAAACGCACTTTTCTACCATCTATAATCTTAAATCCTACTTTAGTTGGAGTTTTACACTTAGGATCCAATATTGCAACATTAGATACATCAATAGCTAACTCTTTATTCAATATACCACCACCACTACCAGCTCTTGGTTTAGTATGTCTCTTACACACATTTACTCCAGAAACAACTACTTTCTTTTTAGCATCACGTATTATAACTTTGATTACCTTACCAATTTTTCTCTTATCTTTACCAGTTAAAACTATAATATCATCACCACTTTTTATTTTAGCACTCATTATAAAACCTCATCAGCTAATGACATTATTTTCATAAAAGAACCAGATAATAACTTTTTTACTGGACCAAACACCCGAGTGCCAAGTGGTTCACCTTGATCATTAATTAAAACCACAGCATTGCTAGAAAAACGAATTACAGAACCATCAGATTTCTTAACACTATTTTTTACTCTAACAACAACTGCTTTATATACTTTTCCTTTTTCAACTTTACCTTTTGGGTTAATAGACTTAGTAGATATAATAACCGTATCACCTACAGATGCAGATTTCCTACCACCTAACAAGCCAATACAAAGGACTGCACGCGCGCCAGAATTATCAGCTACTTCTAACAATGTATTTTTTTGAATCATATAAATACCTATTCCTTTTTAGCTATTGATAACAACCCATTTTTTAGTAACAGAAATAGGCTTATGTTCCTGTATTAAAACCCTATCTCCCTTTTTGCAACTATTATTCTCATCATGTGCTGTATACTTCTTGTATTTTTTAATAACTTTTTTATACAGCCTATCCTTATACACTTGTAACACCGAAACCTTTACAGTCTTATCAGATTCAGCATTAGTTACGACACCACAAAAAACCTTTTTAGGCATTTTTTCCCTCTCTCTTTCTTCTATTTAATACAGTTAGACCATGAGCTATGCTCTTTCTTATTAAGCTAAAACGCGAAAAATTGTTGCACTGGCCCAGCTTTTTTTGAAAAGCCAAATTAACAAATTCTTTCCTCAAATTCACAAGAAGTTCATGTAATCCTTGTGAAGATTCTGATTCAAATTTAACTATATCCATTGCAACTCCATTCAATTATGATTAGATATAAATTTACACTTCATAGGAAGCTTAGCAGTCGCTTTTTCAAGCGCCAATCTTGCTAAATGCATGGGAACATCACTACTAATTTCAAACAAAACCCTACCGGGCTTAGCTTTAAATACCCAAAATTCAACACTACCTTTCCCTTTACCCATACGTACATCTGCTGGCTTTTTACTAACCGGGGTATCAGGAAAAATTCTTATCCACACTTTACCAGAGCGTTTTAACGTTCTAGATATTACGCGCCTTGCAGTTTCAATATGTTTAGACTGAACCTTACCTACTTCCATAGCTTTTAATCCATAATCTCCAAAAGACAGCGTGCTACCACCCTTAGCATTACCCTTGATTCTCCCCTTAAATACCTTTTTATATTTACTCTTTTTGGGAACAAACATTTCAATATACCTTAACTACCAACATAAACCCAAACTTTAACTCCTATAATACCACATATAGTCTTCGCTTCACAAAAAGCATAATCTATATTAGCACGCAAAGTGTGTAAAGGCAAACGACCTTCTTTGTACCATTCAGTACGAGCTATTTCAGCTCCGCCAAGACGCCCAGAGCAACTTACTTTAATACCCTCAGCACCCATCTTCAAACAATTTTGAATAGCTTTTTTCATCGCTCTTCTACATGAAATCCTTTTTTCTAGCTGATGTGTAATACTCCTTGATATTAAAACTGCATCTATTTCAGACTTTTTAACTCCTACTACATTCACTTCGACACTACTTTCTACTTTTTTAGCTATTTTTTGCTTTATCTTCTCAACATCTAAACCTTTCTTACCTATTACAATTCCAGGCTTAGAAGAATGTATTATTACAGACACTAAATTAACTGTACGCTCTACAATTACTTTAGAAATACCAGCATGCTTAAAGGATTCATTTATATAACTGCGAATAAATAGATCGTGATGCAATCTCTGCTTATAATCGTCTGTAGCACACCAAACAGAATCCCAGGTATTACTATTTACTTGTAATCTAAATACTTTAGGATTAACCTTCTGTCCCATATTTTTACACTTTCCTTATTAACTTTCCATTTCTATAAATCATACAATTTCTTTCAATTTTATAGTAATATTACTATAAAATTTACTCATTCTATTAGCCCTACCCATAGCTTTTGGATATACTCTACGCAAAGTAAGGGACTTACCTATTAAAACTTCCTTTATATATAAATTATCAATGTTCAATCCATAATTATTTTGAGCATTAGAAATTGCAGAATTCAACACTTTCATTATAAAACCAGCAGCTTTTTTTTCACAAAATCTTAATTGTACATTAGCAAAAGAAACTTTTTTATTACGTACTAAATCAGCAACCAAATTCAATTTGCGAGGAGTCGATCTTAAAACCCTAGAACCAGCCTCAACTATTATATCCCTATTTTTCATATAAATTACCTATCTTCTTGTTGCCTTTTTATCACTACCGTGCCCAGTAAATTTACGAGTAGGTGAAAATTCACCAAATTTATGACCTATCATATTCTCATTATCAACACTAACAGGAATGTAATCTTTACCATTATAAACAGCAAACTTTAAACCCAAACAATTAGGAAGAATTACAGAAGCCCTGGAATGAATTTTTATCACCTTATTAATAGAACCCTCTTTTAAAGTTCTCTGAACTAATCTTAGTACAGATGGGTGTAAAAAAGGTGGTTTCCATACAGATCTACTCATAAATTAACCTTTCAATTTTTTTATATACTTATCACTAGATTTATTTTTTTTCCTAGTTTTCTTTCCTTTTGTTGCAACACCCCAAGGAGTAACAGGATGACGACCACCAGAAGTTTTTCCCTCTCCACCTCCATGAGGATGGTCAACCGGATTCATTGCAACTCCACGTACAGTAGGTCTAATCCCAAGCCACCTACTTCTCCCAGCTTTACCCAACTTTCTATTCTTATGGTCAGGGTTAGATACTACACCAATAGTAGCCTTGCAAGAAGATAAAATCAACCTAATTTGACCAGACCTGAGTCGTAATAAAACATATTGGCCATCACGACCAACGATTTGTGCATAACAACCAGCAGCTCTAGCAATCGCAGCACCATTACCTGGCTTCAGCTCAACATTATGAACGAAAGAACCAACAGGTATATGCTTGAGTAGTAAACAATTCCCTGGTAAAATATCAGCATCATCTCCAGCTGTCACAACATCACCAGGCTTCATACCTTGAGGAGCTAATATATAAGATTTAGTATCATCTTCCTTATATGATACTAATGCTAAAAACCCACTTCTATTTGGATCATACTCTATTTTCTCAACTATACCCTGATCACTTCTATTACGTTTAAAATCTATAACTCTATACTTCTTCTTGTGACCACCACCCCTGTGACGAGTTGTAATTCTACCATGATTATTTCTTCCACCACTGGATTTCTTACCAAATACAAGAGACTTCTCCGGCTTATCTTTTGATAAACCAATTTTACTTATTAATATAGTCCCACGAGAAGACGGAGTAACAGGATTAAAAAGTTTCATACCCATATTAAACGCTCATTATATCTAATTTTTGACCATCTATCAAAGAAAAATAAACCTTTTTTCTCTGTTTTTTACAACCAACCACACCCCTGAAACGTCTATATTTAGGTTTAACTCTAATAACATTTATAGAAGAAATTCTGACATTAAATAAAGACTCTATTGCCGATTTTATTTGACGCTTATTTACATTTACAAAAACATACAAAGAGTATTTATTAAACTTCTCTCTTAAAAGAGAAGCCTTTTCTGTGATTACAGGAGATTTTATTATATTATTATATTTAATCATAACAATCTACCTTCAAGATGCTTTAAAGTGTCTTTTGTTAACATCACGCATTCATGATTCAATATATCAAAAACATTTAACCCAATAGGTTTGATTAAATCTACATAATGCAAATTTTTAGCAGCACGTAACAAATCATCTCCATAATCACCAACTATTAAAAAAGAAGAAAATTTAAAATTTTTAATATATTCACACATTTTAGATGTTTTCTTCACATCAACATTTAAACTATCAAGAACAATAACTTGATTATTTAAATATTTTAGAGATAAAGCAATTTTCAAACCAAATTTACGTACCTTTTTATTAAGAGAATAAGCATGACTCCTCACAACAGGACCAAAAATAATTCCACCACCTCTAAACTGAGGAGATCGCAAGCTCCCCTGTCTCGCCCTGCCGGTACGTTTTTGACCATACGGCTTAGCTGTTGTACCAGAAACATCACTGATACCCTTTGTTTTATGAGCACCAACTCTTCTCTTTGCTAATTGCCATCTCACTATATCATGCAAAATACTCAATTTTTGCTTGGCAGAAAATATCAAGGGATTAAGCTCAACACTACCTACATTATTATTAGATAGATCAACTAATTCACATTCCATAACTAACTCACCAAATTATTAGCATCATCACTCATATTCAACAGCAGACCTGCTGGAAAAGGAACATCTTTATGTAAAGGCTTTTTAACTGCATCTCTCACAAAAACATAAGAGTTTTTATACCCAGGAACATTATTACCCTTTACAGCAATTATGCTATTTTCATAATCAATGGATAATATTTTCATATTCTGCACAGTTACTCTGCTATTACCTAAATGACCAGCCATTTTCTTCCCCTTGAATACTCTACCAGGATCTTGACATTGACCAGTAGAACCTTGTGATCTATGAGCAATAGAAACACCATGAGATGCCCTAAGCCCACTGAAGTTATGCCGCTTCATCACACCAGCAAACCCTTTGCCTAAAGAATAACCCGTAATATCAAGATATTGACCAACTACAAAATGATTAACTCCCACCTTTTTACCACACTCTATTCCGAATAGATCAGTTAATCTACTTTCGTATAATTTACATTTACTATTTATACCCTTTTTCTTTAAATATTCCAACTGAGGTTTTGCTATTTTTTTTAAATCTCCTGTGCCCAAAATGACTGAATTGTAGCCACATTTATCTTGTCCTTTTATATCGATAATATAAGTTTCGCTGAGATGCAATAAGGTTACAGCCATGCGACTATTATCAAAATACATAGCAGTATGGCCAACATTCGTCATTAACAAACCAATTCTCCTAAGCGAATTTATTCTCTTCATTTCCTTTTCCTAAATATTAACTTCCTTAACCTTTAAATCCACTTCTACACCAGCAGAAAAAGATAAATCTGCAAGCATCTTCATCATAGTAGAAGTAGGATTATGCACAATAATTAACCGCTTAGAAATTCTCATTTCAAATTGCTCACGAGATTTTTTATCAACATGAGGAGACCTATTAACAGTAAATTTAGAATCTTTTCTTGGCAACACAATCGGACCAGATAAATCTGCATTAAACTGCTTTAATTGATCAATAAACTCGCGAATACACTTTTCCAATAAAGAACAATCGAAAGCTTTGATTCTAATATATATATCTTGCTTCATCTTAGTTATTATACTCATTCTAAAATTTCCGAAACAACGCCAGAACCAACAGTTCTACCACCTTCTCTTATCGCAAAACGCAATCCTTTATCCATTGCTATTGGTACTTGCAACTCCACTTCTATACTTACATTGTCCCCTGGCATTACCATCTCCTTTCCATCTAGCAATTTTATGCTCCCAGTTACATCCGTTGTCCTTAAATAAAACTGTGGCTGATAATTTCCAAAAAATGGTGTATGCCTTCCTCCTTCTTCTTTCTTCAATATATACACCTCCGCATTAAATTTCTTATGCGGGGTTATTGTCCCTGGTTTTGCCAATACTTGCCCTCTCTCCACTTCTTCTCTCTTTGTTCCTCTTAGTAGTATTCCTACATTGAGTCCTGCACTTCCCTTATCTAGCAACTTCTTAAACATCTCAACACCAGTACATATCGTCTTTTGCGTCGCTTTCAGACCTATTATCTCTATCTCATCCCCTGTCTTTATCTCCCCCTTCTCTATTCTTCCTGTTACTACCGTCCCTCGGCCCGATATTGAAAATACATCTTCTATTGGCAACAAAAACGGCAAATCTATAGGCCTTGGAGGTACTGCCACATACTCATCTAACTTCTCCATCAATTTATCTATTGATTTCTTTCCATACTCACTACTATCATCCTCTAATGCTTTTAACGCAGACCCAACTATCATAGGTACTTCATCACCTGGAAATCCATACTTACTCAGCAGCTCTCTCACTTCCATTTCTACCAAATCTATCATATCAGCATCAGCAACATCAGCTTTATTTATATATACCACGATATATCCAACACCCACCTGTTTTGCCAGCAATATATGCTCTCTCGTTTGTGGCATCGGCCCATCAACCCCTGACACTACCAATATCGCTGCATCCATCTGTGCTGCACCTACTATCATATTCTTTACATAATCAGCATGTCCAGGGCAATCAACGTGTGCATAGTGTCTCTTTTCTGTTTGATATTCAACATGCGCTGTTGCTATTGTTATCCCTCTCTTTCTTTCTTCTGGCGCTTTATCTATTTGATCATATGCTACAAAATTACCATAATGCTTTGTTATCGCCGCTGTTAACGTTGTCTTCCCATGATCCACATGTCCTATCGTTCCCACGTTTACATGCGGCTTTCCAAATGCTTCTACTATCGCTGTCATAATTTTAACTCTTCTACCTAAAATACAAATACATCAATAAATAATATGTTGATTTTATATAAATACAACAAAAAAAGAGCGGATAGTGGGAATCGAACCCACGTCACTAGCTTGGAAGGCTAGAGCTCTACCATTGAGCTATACCCGCACAATGGAGGAGGTAGGATTCGAACCTACGTACGCAATGCGGACAGATTTACAGTCTGTTACCTTTAACCACTCGGTCACTCCTCCACAAAAATCTGTTAAGAGAACACTATCTTAACTTAAGTTTTATTACTCCTAATATTAAACATCCAAATCCAAAAGATCAAGTAATAAAAGCTAATCTAACTGATTTCAGTTAGATTAGCTTTTATATAACAAAATATTGTCAATAAAACGCCCAAATAAATAATGTGAATCATGTGTACCTGGCGCTTCTTCTGGATGGTATTGAGTAGAAAAGACTGGGTAATCCTTTATCATTATCCCCTCTACACTATTATCAAATAGAGAAATATGAGTAACTTCAACGTTACTTGGAAGAGAAGCTGAATCAACAACAAAACCATGATTTTGGCTAGTTATCTCAACTTTTTTACTCTCCAGATCATAAACTGGATGATTACTCCCTCGATGACCAATATCCATCTTGACAGTCTTTGATCCCAAAGTAACTGCAAGTAATTGATGGCCCAGGCATATACCAAAAACTGGTATTTTAGATTTCACAATAATTTCTATTTCTGAAATTACACTCTCTCCTATCTCTTGTGGATCACCAGGGCCATTTGAAAGCACTATACCATCTGGATTCATGCTTAATATTTTGTGAGCAAAACCTGTATCTGGTTTGACTAATTCAACCGTACAATCAAGTTCTACTAAGCGTGAGATTATACTATTTTTTACACCGAAATCAACAATTACAACCCTATATTTTGCATTAAGAGCACTTTGAAAGTTATTACTTAAACTGACTTTCTTAGTTATTTCTATTCCATTTACAGATTTGTATTTCTTCAATTCATCTAATATATGTGCCTCACTTGACGGACATATCATTCCATTTTGAGATCCATGTTTTCTCAAATATCTCGTCAAAGCTCTAGTATCAATTCCCGATATCCCAACTACATTATTTTTCTCCAACCAATCATTTAAACTAATATATGAAGAAGAGTGAGACATAGGAGAAAGTTCACGCATAATCACACCACTTGCAAAAACTTTTTCTCCTTCATTATCTTTGTGATTTATTCCAACATTACCAATATGAGGAAAAGTGAACGCTATTATTTGATCAGCAAAAGAAGGATCGGTTATAGTATGTTGATACCCGGTCATACCAGTGGTAAAACAAACCTCACCTATACATTTACCTTTTTTACCTATCGATTTTCCCAAAAAGCACTTGCCATCTTGTAAAACTAAAGCTGCATTCTGCATTTAACTCTCTCTTAAACTCATTTAATATTATATAAGAATTTTAAATAACATGCCAAAACTCAATCGCAAACTTCTCCACATAAAAATATCTTGACTATTGCATGTTTCACACTACATGAATAAATTGTTAATGAAAGTGGAGGGTTGCAATGTCTAATAATACAGATCAGTCTAAAAAAATAAATGAGAAATGGTTATTTATAGGAGGTGCTTCATTGTTTCTTGTAATAATGCTACCATCAATTTTTCTCTTAGCAAAAATAGCTATGATGTTTGTTATAATCTCAACTACAGCAATAGCAATAAAAATTGCCTCAAAAGCAATATCAAACGTTTTAGAGGATAAAGAGAATCAATCAACACAAAATAAAATTATAAACCTAGCTATTGGAGTAGTGTCCATACTTGCAGGTGGGCTATCATTACTTATTACAGCAAAAGTTGGTTTCATCGCAATATGCTCAACTATAGCTATTTTAGCTCTGTATGAATATATTAAAGATGAAAAAATAGGTAAGGATATAAATGATAAATTCGATGAAATAGCTAACAACACGGCTGAGTTTTGTGTAGACAGCATTGAAAAACTTATTCCATCACAAAGCCAAGGAGTGTGATCTTTTATTTATAAATAATTAAATTTGAGATACATGGCTAACGTACAAAAACTGAAACCAGTACTTCCTTTCTTGTCATCCTAGTAATGGCTTCCGTCATCAAAAATGTTGTATTACTTTTATACTCGCAAATCTAACTGGATTTCAGTACTGGAATGACAACAAAGAGGCTACCTAAATGACATATTCAATCTCTATACAGATGTACGTCATGTTCATAAAATTACGATAAAAATTACTTGACAAGTTCTGATAGTCTTTTTACTATTCGTAATGAAGGTGTTCTAGAGCTTGGAATCTATCTTCGTCTGCAGGCTTTTCAATTCAATTAATCTATAATCTTCAGTTAAAATATATTTTAGCTATACTTCGGTCGTAGCTGTATACATTTTTCTGAATCTTTTTTTATTAACAGGAGGATCATTATGTTTAAAATTCTGAATTACGCATATCATTAACCTGCATGTCTTTAAGGGACAGATGGTACCTATGTCCTTTTTATATTATATTTTATAGCAATATCATGTATTACTTTACGCCCCAGTCTTTTTCAAATATTGCGAGCCCTTGATCAGTAAGTGGATGATTAATTAACTGTCTAAGTATTTTTGCTGGCACAGTAATTGAATGAGCACCAAGTCGTGCAGCTTCTATTACATGCGCTGGACTTCTTACTGATGCAACAAGAACTTTTGTCTTAAAATTATAATTAGAATATATAGTGCATATATCTTCTATTAGCGATAAGCCATCATAGCTTATATCATCAAGGCGACCAACAAAGGGAGAAATAAAACAAGCACCGGCCTTAGCGGCAAACAGTGCTTGTCCAGGAGAAAAACACAATGTGATATTAGCAGGTATTTTATGTTCTGTCCACAACTTTTTACAAGAAATTAATCCTTCATGTGTAAGGGGCAACTTTACTACGATATTACTAGCGATTTTCGCTAACTTAAGGCCTTCCTTAACCATATCTTCATGGCTATCTGCAACAACTTCAACACTAACAGGTCCTTTTATAATAGAACATATTTCGCTTACTAAATCTTCGTACTTATCTTTATGTCCAGATTTTGCTATTAAAGAAGGATTAGTTGTTATACCATCAATGAACTCTTTTAGCTCCTTAATTTCATTCAAATCAACACTATCAAGAAAAATTTCCATATTATTGTCCTATTAAAAACCTATTTTTACAAAATATTGTCATCTTTGAAAAGTATTAAATAAAATCGGATTTTTAACTCAACTCAATTTTCAGTCCGTTAGGAAAGAAAATATTGCACTGAGACACAGTATAGCGCTTTCCTTAATTGGTTGCATTTTATTAACAAAATTAGCATAACCAATTTCTGAAGTTTACTAGCTTTACGTCCAATAGAAATTCTTGCATAGCCTAAAACTTAGTGCTACTATTAGTATAGTAACACAAATAGGTAGTGAGGAACAATAAACAAAATGACTAAGTTCGAGTTTAACGCTCGCAATTAAATTCAACTAAAAAGGTTAATATAAAAGGAGTTAATCACTCCTAAAGTAAATATATTATCAGAACAATAGTAACAAGGAGTATACTATGTCAACAAATTTCCCGACATTGAAAAACATATTAGCAGAGCTGAAAAGAAAAAATAGCATTACTGTTTTAGAAGAACATTGTCAGGAAAAATGGGAGGTTTATGACTTGCTCATGGATTTAACAAATGATGAAAATTTTAAGCAAGCATATATAGATCTATCTTTCAACAAGAGCTTTAAAAAAAACTTTATAGAATTAGCAAATCAGGCAAAAAAAGCTGTAAGTAAGTATTTTAGAGACAAAGACATAGACCTTCGAGCTTTTTATGTAGAAACTAACAATTCTGATAAAGTGTTAAACATTAATCTTATTAATTACAATAGAAGTGAGCCAATAAGAATTAGTGATATCTTACAGCAAGAAAGGGATATTAGCACATTGAATATCTATTGCGATAAAAAGCATGACATATACGCTTACCGAAAAGGTAAGGAAAGACATTATGAATTTAAAGAGGGTGCATGTTATGAAATGACAAGCACTTGGCCTGTGCAGGACAAGGATGGGAAAACTTTTACCTGTACTATGGTTATGAATGTAAGTAATTCTGGTATAACTAAAGTACTACAGTTTAATGGTAAAGATTTTGAATCGCCACCTGAGGAGTTTTGGGAATTAATAAGACAAAATGAGGAATTATATATTCAAGGCCTCTCTCTACATGATGCTGTAAAAGCATTATTGAAAAAGAACAAAAATGCTAACATTGCACCGGCTGTTAGTAATCTGCAAAATAACGAACATATCGTAATCAATCAAGACGAAAAGCTGAAAGATCTTAAAAATGATGCTAAAAGCAATCCTATTCTTTCTTTCACTAGCAACAATGTATCAGAGGTTAATCCACAGCAGATTGCAACTCAGGCAATTGCAACTCAAACAGAAGTTAATTCACAACAACTAGATCAAAAGCTTACAAAAGCTGAGCAAGAAATTAGAGAATTAAATGAACTGAGGAACAATTTACAGCATAGGCTCGAAGAGGCCAAGCAAGAATTTGAAAAGCATAATAGTGATTTACAGAATGAACTTGGAGAAGAAAAGCAAAAAAATGCAAAATTGCAAGCTGAACTGACACAAAAAAATGAAAAGCTAGCAAATATGTTAACAGAGCTGCAAGAAAGAGCGCAAGAACTTGAAGGTGCATATGAAGAAAAGAAAGACCTGAAGAAAAAGCTGGAAGTTGCCAATGCAGAAAAAGAAGAGTTGATAAGTGAGTTAAGAAAATTGCACGAGGAATTAAATCAACTGAAAGAAGAAAAGTATAGTTTGGAAGACAAGCTTGATCAATTAGAACACTATAGCAATAGTACAAAAGAAAGCAGTGAACAACAAATATCAGATTTGAAAGAAGAGTTATTATTACTGAAAGAAGCAAATCAAATGTTAAAAGCAAAGCAAGTAGAATCAGAACAAGAACTCGTGGAGGCTAAGCAAAAAATTGAGGAATTGGAGGAACAGTGCAATGATTTACAAGTTGAGTGTAAAGAAAAGGAACAAAGACTTGAGAAAGAAATGAGTAAAACAGATGAGCGAATAATCCAGCTCAATAAGGAGCAAGAGCAGAAAATTCAAGAAATTTATGGAAAAAATAAGGAACTGGAAGAAAAGGTAGAAGAACTGAAGGAAAAGCTAAAAACTGCTAATGCAGAACAAGAGAAACTACAAGGTAAATTGAACCAGTTTGAAAAAAAAGAGGAAGAGATAGAGGAAGCAGAACACATGATAAGTGCAAGGGATAAGTGTATAGCGAGTTATAAATCTCAAATACAAAATTTAGAAAATGAGCATAACGCACATTTGGAATCTGATGAACAAGAGGCAGATCAGCTAACGTGGGATTTTGAAACGTTAAAGAACGAGATAGAGCTTAAAGATGAGAAGATCGAGACAATAAGAGGGCAATTACTGCAGGAGATAGAAGAAGAAATAGTTAATAAGTACCGTCCATCACTGGAATTAAAGCTTAAAGAATATGAAGATGAGATTGAAAGATTAATAAGAGAAAAAAAAGAGCTAAACGATAAAGTACAATACTTAAATAGCCAAGTAGAACTGTTAAGTCCAGTAATTAATCAAGTACTTGTTAATAAAAAGGAAGTTTTTGATAATAATTCAAAAATGTTTTACCAGCTTACAGAGAAAATTGATGATTCAGAAAAAAAATCTAGGTCTTTAAGCCTTGATAGCTCATTTCATAGCGATCACTGTAATTCACTTCTAGACTTAATCAGCAGTCCCTCAAAGGTGTGTAGCCAAAGTCAGCGTGGAGGTGTTTAATACTGTTCAGATGCATATGAAATCAGTGCTTCTTCTTGTCACTCAACTCTTGTCATCCCAGTGCGTGACACTGGGATCTGGACATAAAAACATTTGCAAATTATGCAATGGACAACAGATTCTAGGAACATATGTTAAAATCATATCCATGATGAAAATAAGATAGATCCCAGTGTCACGCACTGGGATAACAAGAAGGAAGATACTGGAATGACATCTTCCCTGAACCATAATGTTCGTACAGTTGTGTGTCAGCTACTTGAAGTGGGAATGACAAGAGTAAACTCATTTCTTGAACACAAAAAGAGCCCCTAAAGAGATTTGACATCAAGATAACTTAAATATATACCAACTCTCTTATTTTTTAATGATTCCTCATCATGAGTCAAATGATCAAAAACCTGAATTTGATTCGTTATAATGCTACAATTATTATTTGCAACCTCTAATATACCATTATCAATTACAACTTTTTCCTTTGTCTGGTTACTCATTTGAACAGTAATTATACCAGGCAATAAATAAATTAAGTAAGGAGAATGGTAAGCTAAAATCACTAGCTCTCCTTCAAGCCCATTCACTGAAAGCGAAACCACTTCATCGAATGAAATTCGATTATCAGGAGAAAAAAATTGCACCTTAAAAGTGTTCATAATCTTTAATGTCCGGCTCCAACTTCAGCTTTTATTGATTCAGCCTTTTCTATTGCTTCACTTATACTTCCCACCATATAAAAAGCAGCTTCTGGCAGGTTATCATATTTACCTTCAATAATTCCTTTAAAACTAGAAATAGTATCAGAAAGTGAAACAAATTTGCCAGACATGCCAGTAAATACCTCCGCAACATGAAAAGGTTGAGAAAGAAACTTCTGAATTTTACGAGCTCTATCAACAATAATTTTATCTTCATCAGATAGTTCATCCATACCAAGTATTGCGATAATATCTTGCAGCGACTTATAAGTTTGCAATATACGTTTCACTTCAGAAGCCACATTATAATGCTCTTCACCAATGATTTCAGCAGATAAAGACTGAGAAGTTGAGTCAAGTGGATCAACAGCAGGATATATACCCATTTCAGCTATCTGCCTTGACAACACTGTGGTTGCATCAAGATGAGAGAATGTCGTTGCTGGAGCTGGATCGGTCAAATCGTCTGCAGGAACATATATAGCCTGTACAGAAGTAATAGAACCAGCAGTAGTTGAGGCTATTCTCTCTTGCATAGCGCCCATATCAGTCGCAAGAGTTGGCTGATAACCAACAGCCGACGGTATTCTTCCAAGCAAAGCAGAAATTTCAGAGCCAGCTTGAGTAAAACGGAAGATATTATCTACAAAAAATAGAACATCTTGATTTTCATGATCACGAAAATACTCCGCCATAGTTAGTGCTGTTAAAGCAACCCTAGCCCTTGCTCCAGGAGGTTCATTCATTTGACCATAAACCAAAACGGCTTGAGATTTTTCGTGCTCATTTATATCTATTACATTCGAAGTAATCATCTCGTTATAAAGATCATTACCTTCACGCGTTCTCTCTCCTACTCCAGCAAACACAGAAAATCCTTTATGAGCTTTTGCTATGTTGTTAATCAGCTCCATTATCAGAACTGTTTTACCAACACCAGCTCCACCAAATAAGCCAATTTTTCCTCCTTTAAGATAAGGAGCAAGAAGATCTATAACCTTTATTCCTGTAACTAAAACCTCTTCCTGTATCTTCTGCTCGGTAAAACTTGGAGGTGATCTATGTATAGGTTCTAAATTATACTTTCCTTTTAAAGGACCACACTCATCTATAAGCTCTCCTACAACATTAAAAATCCTTCCTAAAGTTGAGCGCCCAACCGGAACTGATATTGGTGCACCTGTATCAACAAACTCATCACCTCTTGACATACCATCTGTGCTATCCATAGCAATGCAACGAACTATATTGTCACCTATATGTTGTGAAACCTCTAAAACTAGCCCCTTGCCCTTACATTTTAGTTTGCTTTTCAAAGCATTAAATATCTTAGGTAACTCGCCTTCAAATTTTAGATCAACAACTGCTTGAGTTATCTTAACCGTTCTACCTATATTCATCTCTTTCATCACCTAACACTATAATTCTATAAAAGAACTTCTAAAAAATAAATCTTATATTATTAACAGAAATTTTGCAATATTAAAACACTTACTAGTTACGTTTCATTATAAATAGTGCAAATGCATTCAATAGCCAAGTAATAACAAACAGCACCAAACTAAGCGCATAAGCAGCAAGAGTTTGCACACTATTGAAATCCTGATCTCCGGTAAGTAATGTAGCAATTTGTACAGTGATAGTAGTAACTGAATTGAGAGGATTAAAGGTCAAATTTGCATTGATTCCCACAGCCATTAGTACAATCATTGTTTCACCTATCACTCTTGAAATTGATAATAAAATTGCACTTAAAATTGTAGGCATTGCATAAGGTATTGTTATATGCCATATAGTTTCCGCTGGTGTTGCGCCAAGCGCCATAAAACCATAACGTAAACTTTTTGGAACAGATCTTATAGCATCTTCAAGCAAAGAAATAATAAAAGGAAGAATCATTACCCCGATCGATAAACCAGCAATCAAAGCACTTTCTGAGTGTATACTTAAATTAAAAAAACTTGCTACCTGCTTTATAAAAAAAGACAAAAATACAACTGAGAAGTATCCATATACAACAGTAGGAATAGCAGACAAAACCTGTAAGGCTGTATTAATAACATAACGCACTTTTTCACTCGCATACTCACTAATATATATTGCAGAAAATAAACCAAGCGGCACCGCAACTAACATTGCTACAATAGTTATAAGTAATGTCCCCACTAAAAGTGGCGCTATACCAAAACATCCCACCTCTCCTTCGCCGATAATAGCTACATTATGCTTCCATTTTAAGCAAAATAAGAATTCTGAAATAGCTACTTTGTTAAAAAAAGAAATGGACTGAATAAAAATAGATAGCATTATAAATAAAGTGATAAAAAGTGATATGGTTAAAGCCATAAATAACAAAAATTTTACCATCTTATTTCTTTTATCTTTAAAGATAAAAATCAGCATAAAAAAAAGTAACGCTATAGAAATAGAAGTTATAAAATAACCACCATAGAGTGCTAACAAACAAGCTAACATCCACATACAACTCAAATACATATAAGACTTAACTTTACTTACTGCTTGAAACCTACTCAAACAAAATAAAAGGATTAGTAAAACAGGTATGCCTATAATTAAATTCATTTTTCCATATATCAAATTTTATTCAATAAGAATGCCATAGAAGTTGACCATTATTTGACAATAGAACAAAATAATTTAAAATAAATAGTCATATTAATATAAAAACAATGAAAAGAACATTTCAACCAAAAAATTTAAAAAGAAAGCACAGACATGGATTTCGTTCACGTATGTCAACAAAAGCTGGAAGAAAAATTCTTAATAAGCGTCGTTCATTAGGGTGTAATAAATTATGCGCATAGTAAGCATAAAAAAAAAGAGTTTTCCTTTGCTTTTAAAAACAGATTAGCACCTGACAGTCTTTTTTATCGAGGGGTATATATATCACTATATGCTATAAAAGAAAGAGAACCTGAAAAGTATATTCATGTTATTAGAGTAGGTCTGGCTATCAGTAAAAAAGTCGGAAAAGCAGCAAAAAGAAATAAAATAAAAAGGCAATTACGAATGCTAGCTAAAGTTAGCATTTCTAATATAAGTAATGTAGGATACTATTACATAATACTAACCCATAAAAACATTATGCAAGTAGGCTATAAAAATTTACAAAAAGACCTTAATATTTGCTTAAGAAAGATAAAATAAGAAGAAATTTTCACTAAAGTATTTACAGCTATATTTTTTATGATAAAATAAGCAAAGTTTTTAAAATAAATTAATAGATGTGGGTGCTTGATGGTAGAGAGTATAGAAAAACAAGATAAAAAGCTCGATACAAATAATGCTGAAGAGAGTTTTTATGAATATAGAAAGTCTAGCTATCGTACACAATGGGAAATGGCATTTGAACAAAGCCAATACTTAGAACAAAATAAAGATAATCCTAGAGGGAAGTTGCTAAATTTTAATATAGAAGCAACTCATTACAATAAGAGAGTAGTTTGATAAAAGTACCCGTTCAGGGAAGTGGTTCAAGAAATGATAGGCAGGGAATTGTATAGTTCTCTTTGTTTTCATGTTAAGTATAATGAAATTATCCTTTCAAGTTCCTAGCTCTGATTACGTAAAATATGAGCTTTTACAGTAAACGATATAATGACTAATTTGCTGTTCAGCGTGATAGTGAAATACTTTCTGGTTTACTTAAAAAATTTCACATCATTCTTTCAGATTTTAAAATATTTTTCGCAACTTGAGAAGCTCCAATTGCTTCAGATAGGTAGCTTCAAGTAATACCTTATACGTTTTGCAACTTTCTTACACTTCTGTTAAAACATCTATTTCACTTTTTAATAAAGCTTTTTTTAGTACAAATAATTCAGTGGATCGTTTTTTAAGTAACAGCCCAGAATTTTAACTTCAATAGTCCAGCTATGTTTCAAATTACCTGTCAGCGACTATTACGATTGCAACATACACTGTCTTTTAAATCTTCTTTCCCTTTAAAACTTGCAGTATTGCTTCAGCACTAACCAAGTTTACCTTTATTATAACACGTTGATGCGCAAAACCTCAGTTTTCTTATTCGATTTGCTCATACACCTTTTTGCATTTTGAAGGAACTCTATATTCACTATTTGATACGCTTTCAATTCACATTAAAAACATCACTTATAATTCTTACGTTTTGAATTTTTATAGAATCCACTGAGTGCTACAATTATCACCTAACTCTTGGACCAAATGTATCTGCTTCTTGGTAGTTTGCTACTTCTTCTTTCTCCTCATCTCCAACAACTTAATTAATATTCAATTATATAAAGTTTGATTTTCGGAAGATCAATTGTTTGATGATTTGTTAAATGTTGCTATCTCTCTTCCTTATTTGCAAACAAGTGAGAAATTCTACTTTTTAAATTTTCTACTTTTATTTTAAAGTTTTCACAGAGTTCTAAAAGATCAGTTATATTACCTCACAGCTACTCTATGCTTACCTTGTTTCATCGCTCTACTGAACAGATATAAATAAAAAGAAATTTTTATAAACTTGGCAACGACCTACTTTCCCTTTTTAAGTATCATCGGCGCTAAAAAGTTTCACTTCCGAGTTCGAAATGAGATCGGGTGGTTCATTTTTGCTATAGCCACCAAGTCAACAAAAATTTCTGACTTAACAAATTTTAATTTAATATTTAACACTGCATATGCACATATAGAAAGCAAATAAATCAATCAGGCTATTAGTACCAGTTAGCTTCACATGTTACCATGCTTCTACACCTAGCCTATCAACGTGGTAGTCTCCCACGGCCTTAATTGGGAAATTTTTTTGAAGAGGGTTTCTTGCTTATATGCTTTCAGCAATTATCCCATCTATACATAGCTACCCAGCGATGCTATTGGCATAACAGCTGGTACACCAGAGGTATATACATCTCGGTCCTCTCGTACTAGAGTCAGATCTTCTCAAATTTCCTTCACCCACGGCAGATAGAAACCGAACTGTCTCACGACGTTCTAAACCCAACTCACGTAACACTTTAATCGGCGAACAGCCGAACCCTTGGGACCTTCTCCAGCCCCAGGATGTGATGAGTCGACATCGAGGTGCCAAACGGTGTCGTCGATATGAACTCTCGAACACCATCAGCCTGTTATCCCCGGCGTACCTTTTATCCGTTGAGCGATAACCCTTCCATACAGAATTACCGGATCACTATGACCGACTTTCGTCTCTGCTTGGTTTGTCAACCTCGCAGTCAGGCAAGCTTATGCCATTATACTATCAAGCTGATTTCCGACCAGCTCTAGCTTACCTTCGCACGCCTCCGTTACTTTTTAGGAGGCGACCGCCCCAGTCAAACTACCCACCATACAATGTCCTAGTTCCAGATAATGAAACATAGTTAGATATCAAAAGTGTAAAGGGTGGTATCTCAAGGTTGACTCCATTATAGCTAGCGCCATAACTTCAAAGTCTCCCACCTATCCTGCACATCACACCTTTAATAGCAATGTAAAGCTATAGTAAAGGTGCACGGGGTCTCTTCGTCTAACCGCGGGTACCCCGCATCTGCACGGGGAATTCAATTTCGCTGAAGTGATGTTGGAGACAGTGGAGAAATCGTTACGCCATTCGTGCGGGTCGGAACTTACCCGACAAGGAATTTCGCTACCTTAGGACCGTCAGTGTTACGGCCGCCGTTTACTGGGGCTTCAATTCAGAGCTTGCACCCCCCCTATTAACCTTCCAGCACCGGGCAGGCGTCAGACCCTATACTTCCACTTACGTGTTTGCAGAGTCCTGTGTTTTTAGTAAACAGTCGCTACTCCCTATTTTGTGCCACCTACTCATAGTTGCCTAAAAGCAGGTTACCCTTCTTCCGAAGTTACAGGTATAATTTGCCGAGTTCCTTCAACATCATTCTTTCAACACCTTAGTATACTCTACTCATCCACCAGTGTCGGTTTACGGTACGGCCTCATAAATATAAGTGCTATTTCCTGGAGCTTCTTTTAAGCATAGATCAATCCAATAAGACCTATACAAATACAAAACCCGTCACACTTAAGAGGTTTAGGAATATTAACCTAATTGCCATCGACTACTCCTTTACGGACTCGCCTTAGGAACCGACTAACCCTACGCAGATTAACTTAACGTAGGAACCCTTAGATTTTTGGTGAGAGTGTTTTTCACACTCTTTTACGCTACTTATGTCAGCATTCTCACTTCCGATATCTCCAGCAGTTTTCACAAACCACCTTCACAGACTTACGGAACGCTCCGCTACCGCGCCTACTAATCGAAATCAATAAGCACCCACATCTTCGGTATACAGCTTTAGCCCCGGTACATTTTCGGCGCAGAAAAACTTATTTAGACAAGTGAGCTGTTACGCTTTCTTTAAAGGATGGCTGCTTCCAAGCCAACCTCCTAGTTGTAATGGTTTTTCTACTTCCTTTCCCACTTAGCTGTAATTTTGGGACCTTAGATAGTGATTTGGGCTGTTTCCCTTTCCACCACGGACTTAGCACCCATAGTGTGTCTGCTGTATAATTAATTATTGGTATTCGGAGTTTGGTTAGATTTGGTAAGATGATGAATCCCCCTAGTCTATCCAGTGCTCTACCCCCAACAACATAAATACAACGCTCTACCTAAATAGATTTCGCGGAGAACCAGCTATTTCCAAGTTTGATTGGCCTTTCACCCCTAATCACAACTCATCCAATAATGTTGCAACATTAACTGGTTCGATCCTTCAGTATGTTTTATCATACCTTCAATCTGGTCATGACTAGATCACTTGGTTTCGGGTCTAATCCATAAAACTAAACGCCCTATTCAGACTTGCTTTCGCTACGCCTACACCTAACGGCTTAAGCTTGCTTCATAGATTAACTCGCTGACCCATTATGCAAAAGGTACGCTGTCACTCTAGATATCAATAAATTGATATAGAGCTCCAACTGTTTGTAAGCACTTGATTTCAGATTCTATTTCACTCCCCTCCCGGGGTTCTTTTCACCTTTCCCTCACGGTACTTGTTCACTATCGGTCGTTAAGGAGTATTTAGGCTTGGAGGATGGTCCCCCCACATTCAAACAGGATTTCACGTGCCCCGCTCTACTCAAGGATTTAAAAACTTTCTATTTATACAGGACTATCACCTTCTATGGTTACCATTTCCAGAGTATTCTAATTCTTATTTTTAAATCACTAGCCTTTTCCGCTTTCGCTCGTCACTACTAACAGAATCTCGGTTGATTTCTTTTCCTTTGGCTACTTAGATATTTCAGTTCACCAAGTTTGCTTTATATACTTAGTATATAATAACTAGCTAAGCTAGTTGGGTTTCCCCATTCGGAAATCTGCGGATCAAAATTTGTTGACAATTTCCCACAGCTTATCGCAGCCTGCCACGTCCTTCATCGCCTCTTAACGCCAAGGCATCCATCAAGTGCTCTTAGTAATTTATTTACTGACTATATGTAGAATATGCAGAGTTAAATATTAACTTACAATTGAATTGAGATTAAATAATCTCTACCATAAAACTTTTCAAACATCTAAAAACTAATCTTTTATATGTTACAATCTGATAAATCATATGTCAACGCCTTTTTACACAAAACATTTACCTATTATTATCAACAACAATATACCAGCAATCTTAAACAGTACAATCTGAGAAATATTCGACAAATTGATATGTACAGAAAAATTAATGAAAAAGATATTTTGTAAGATAAAATGTGTTAAAATTAGTTACCTAAAAATGAAAATGAACATTTGGAGTATTTCTAATGTATGAAAAGTAATCTATCTTTTATAAAAAACTTTGCTTTAAATTGTATATCTAAGCTCACTGGCTTATTAAATATTAAACAAGTAAAAAATTTCATTATGGATAAATACAATACTCTCCATAAAGAAATTGTAGTGTTTCTTGAAAAATCTAAAAACCGGTTAAATACCAACATTGAA
The DNA here is from genome assembly GCF_964026725.1 of Wolbachia endosymbiont (group B) of Germaria angustata. Classification (NCBI taxonomy): domain Bacteria; kingdom Pseudomonadati; phylum Pseudomonadota; class Alphaproteobacteria; order Rickettsiales; family Anaplasmataceae; genus Wolbachia; species Wolbachia endosymbiont (group B) of Germaria angustata. Next base: position 340,066 of record NZ_OZ034691.1, on the reverse strand, counting down.
ATCGGGTTATATCATTTCTATAAAGGTAATATATCAGATGCAAAGTTAAGATTTTGGTTAATTAGCATATTCTACCCCAATTTACCTATAATCTGGTATAATATTGGAAGATGTCATTTTGCAGTAGGAAATACTAATAAAGCTTATAATTATTTAACAAAGACGCTAAAATTAGATAGTAGTCACAAAGAAGCTTCTTACTACTTAAAAAAAATAACAAACACATCAGATATCGTAGAATTGCCTGAAAATCTCATAAAACAATATTTTGATTACACAGGTGAATATTTTGTTGAACATTGGTTGATTGCCAAACAGTACAGAGGACATGAACTAGTACATATGATAATCAAAAAAATCTTTCACAACTCCACTTCTGAACTGAATATACTTGACCTTGGTTGCGGTACTGGAATATGTGGTCACTTCCTAAAAATAAATAATATTAGAAGTCGCATAACAGGAGTTGACATCTCAAATAGAATGCTCAATATTGCAAGAGGATGCCTTATAAAAGGTAAACCTGTTTACGATGAGTTAATACATACAGAAATGAAAGAGTTTCTTAAACAACAGAAGAACCAGCAGTATGATGTAATTATCTTTGCTGAAGTGCTACACTATCTACATGATTTTCTAGCAGAATTGGAACTAGCAAAAGGATTGACAAACAAAAAAGGGGTTATTGTATGTTTAGTAAGAAGAAAGGAAAGTAAAGGTATTGACTTTGTAAACAAGGGAGATTATTTTCGTCATTCAGAAGATTATATTCAGCATGTTGCAAAAAAAACAAATATGCAAATAAGTCAAATGAGTTACTGTAAAATATATGGCAGCCAAGTTGATGGTATCTTGTTTGCATTACAGTATCCACAAAAAAATTTAACAACTTAATCGAGAAATCGCTCAAATAAATGTCTATATTATCATAAAAGGAGCCTTATGAATTACATTGCTATTAACTACGCAAAGGATAGTAAATTAACTGATTTTGGAAAAGCAGTTCTATTGGACAGGTATTTAATAGAAAATGAAAGTTATCAAGATCTCTTTATACGTATTGCCAATTACTACTCTGATAATAAAGAGCATGCACAACGTCTTTATGATTACATGAGCAATTTATGGTTCATGCCTTCAACTCCAATACTTAGTAATGGTGGTACCAAGAGAGGATTGCCTATTTCCTGCTTTCTTAACGAAACTGAAGATAGCTTGCAGGGAATAGTTGATTTATGGAATGAAAATGTTTGGCTCGCTGCACGTGGTGGTGGAATAGGTAGTTATTGGGGAAATTTACGTTCAATTGGTGAAAGTGTCAAAGGTAGCGGTAAAACATCAGGAATTGTGCCATTTATCGTAGTACAAAATGCTCTGACGCTTGCAATCAGCCAAGGATCCTTAAGAAGAGGAAGCTCAGCAGTTTATCTTCCTGTATGGCATCCAGAAATAGAAGAGTTTCTAGATTTACGTAAGCCAACTGGTGGTGACCCAAATCGCAAAGCATTAAATATACATCATGCTGTAATAGTAACAGATAAGTTTATGCAAGCTGTTGAAGATGATCAAGAATGGAATTTAATAAGCCCTCATAACAATAAAGTTATTTCAACAGTAAAAGCACGGGATATATGGATTAAAATATTAACAGCAAGAATTGAAACTGGAGAACCTTATATTATCTTTCTTAATGCAACAAATAACAATAAACCAGAACCTTACAAAAAGCTCAATTTAGATATCAAAATGTCAAACCTATGCAGTGAAATAACTTTAACTACAGGTTACGATCACCTGAACAAGTCACGCACTGCTGTATGTTGTTTATCATCCGTAAATCTTGAATACTACGAAGAATGGAAAGATAATGAGCTTTTCATAGAAGATATAATGCGTTTTCTTGATAATGTATTAGAGGATTTCATATACCAAGCACCAAATGAAATACAGCGAGCAAAATATTCCGCAATAAGAGAGCGTAGTATCGGTCTTGGCGTGATGGGTTTTCATTCATTTTTACAAAGTAAAATGGTTCCTTTTGAATCAGTAACAGCCCAACAATGGAATAAAAAAGTATTTAAGCATTTGCGCGAGCAAGCAGATGTAGTTTCTAAAAAATTAGCAGAAGAAAAAGGGCCATGTCTTGACGCTAAAGAAATCGATCTAATGGAAAGGTTCACACATAAGCTCGCTATTGCTCCAACTGCCTCAATTTCGATTATCGCAGGCAACACTTCCCCTGGAATAGAGCCATATGCAGCAAACGTATTTATACAGAAGACATTGACAGGTTCATTTGTAGTACGAAATAAATTCTTGCAAAAACTACTAGCAGAAAAAAATCAAGACAATGATGAAACATGGTCCTCAATTTCAACAAATGAGGGTTCTGTTCAGCATTTAGATTTTCTTAGCAAGCATGAAAAACTGACATTTAAAACAGCATACGAACTTGATCAACAATGGATCATAGAACATGCAAGTGATAGAACTTCTTATATTTGTCAATCTCAATCAGTAAATCTGTTCTTACCTGCCAATGTGCATAAACGTTACTTACATAAAATACATATGCTTGCTTGGAAAAAAGGATTAAAGAGCTTATACTACTGCAGGTCACAATCAATGCAGAGAGCTGACAAGATTTCTCATGATATATTCAAAAAAAGCGAAATACTGCAGCAAAAAACAGATATTAATTATGATGAATGCCTATCATGCCAATAGATTTATGATATTGAATTTACAGATCATGTAACAAATAACGATGTAAAAAACAAAAAATCTCATGAATGCTCTATAGAAACCTCAATGAATTTTTACAATCCATCCCAAAAGATAAACGGTTAATGTGCCTTGATATGGGAGAAAAACAAATAGGCATAGCGTTTAGTGATAAAACACAGCTTATAGCTACAGCTCATAGTATATATTATAGAAGAAATATGAGCAAAGATTTAGGTTATCTAAATAGAGTACTTAAAGAAAATGAAGCTGGATCAATGGTAATAGGACTACCATTCAAAATAGATGACCAAGAAACTGAATGGTGTAAAGCAATAATCCAGTTTGCAAATAAAATAATAAAAAAATGTAAAGTACACATATACCTACAAGACGAAAGTCTATCAACATCTCTTGCAACTCACGCACTAAAAATTACTGGAATATCAATCACAAAATCAAAAAAAATAGATGATAAAATTGCTGCATGTATTATTCTGCAACGAACGTTAGATAAGATAAATACCATCAAATAGTTTTTTTAACTGAATTCATGTAAAACTATTCAATAAAACAAGAACTTCTCGTATAAGCATGACAAATTGCTGTAGCAAGAGCATCAGCAGTATGATGACATTTTATATTTAAGTTTTTAACTATTTGCTTCACCATAAATATAATCTGATCCTTATCAGCATGACCATTTCCGGTAATGCTCTTTTTTATATAGTTTGCATCATATTCATTCATGGGTAAATCCGTCATTTGTAATATTAAAATTGCAATTGCTCTTGCATATCCCAAAGTTAGTGAAGATTTTGGATTTTTATTAACAAAAATTTTTTCTACAGCAGCTTCATCTGGAGAGTATAAAGAAATTACTTTCTTTAATTCTTCAAAAATTATATGTAGACGCTCACCTATACCCGACTTACTATCAGTTGATATGGTGCCACCATCCAAAAATTTAATATTATTTTTTTCTTCCAGGCTGATAATAGTCCAACCAGTCTTACTCATCCCTGGATCTAGGCCTATTATTTTAATCACTTAATAAAGGCTTAACCAATAAACAAACACAAATAAAAATATCCAGACTACATCAACAAAGTGCCAATACCAAGAGGCAAATTCAAAGCATAAATGATCTTGAGGTGTAATTTGATCTCTTCGAGCTCTAAACAAACACACTGACAAAAATATTATACCTATTATAACATGCATACAATGAAAACCAGTAATCATGTAAAAGTTGGATGTATAGATAAGTTTCTCTCCTGCTTCTTGTAGAGAAAAACTTGCTTCATAATACTCAATTGCTTGCACTATTATAAAGAAAATTCCAAGCAATATAGTTATAGATAACATTTTAATCATGTTTTTTTTATCATTTTCAAGTAAAAAATGATGTGCTGAGGTAATTGTTGTACCAGAAAGTAATAATATTAGTGTATTCATAAATGGTAACGACCACGGATCAGGTGGTAAAATCCCTTCAGGGGGCCATTCAATTTTTTTTGTAGGAGAAAACGCTTCAAACAAAAAAATCGGATCAAGCCAGGCTTTAAAGAATGAACAAAAGAACGCTATAAAAAACACAACTTCCGAGAGGATAAATAAGTACATTGCAAGCTTGAGTCCATGTTTTACAATGGCAGTATGGCATTTATCATAAATTGCTTCTCTTATTACATCTCTCCACCAATAAAACAGCACCCCTGATACCGCAGAGATTCCCAAAACTAAACCAAATATTCCAGAAATTTGTTTATGGAGTGTACCAACTAATCCAAGTGCAAGAACAAGAATTGCTGCTGATATAGCAATTGGCCAGGGACTTGGATCTACTAAATGAAAATCATGTTCTTTACTTTTCATATCATCTTCAAAAATACGTACCAAGCATACAAATTAGCTTAAAATTGTCAATATTTCTTAAAATTTTGATCAAATTTTGAAAAATTATATGCGCTATTCCAAAAGCCTAACTCAAATTGTGCAGTTATTTTAAATAATTCGAGCATTCTGGTTCTTTCACTTTCCCTTACTTTATTACAATACTCGTCAACAATATCTTCCAAAGCAACACATCCAGATTCCATCAAGCTACTGCTAAAAAAATCAAACCAATTCTTATACCTATTATTTTTTTTAATTTTATTTCTCATATTATCAACAACAATTTTATATATAAAATGGCAAGAGTAAAGAACTGTTACAGCTTCATAAACATCGCTATATGAAGTAGACAAAAGAAAGTTAGTAAAATTGAAACACTCAAGCGACTTTTCTCCACGATTTATGGAGTATACAGTAAAGTAGTGGTCGTATAACACTCTCATAATCTCTATTCCTCCTTTAGCCACCCCAATCAATGGAACAATGTTATTACAACTCTCCATTTTTGATGCAATCATTAAAACAGTACGAACATAATCAGCTAAAAAGAATGCATCTTGTTGTATATAAAATTTGAAGTTTTCTATGTTTAAAGTATTATTCACTAATTCAACATTGAAAGGATGCTCAATAATATCCTTTAAAAGATTTGACCCATAATAGCTCTTAATTATACCACTAAACATCAGATAAACTAGAATATAATTTAGTGTTAATACTACAGACTATGCTAGAGAATATATCCCATCCCAAAACAATATTTCTAGCTCTAGACCTCTCTTAAAAAACTCACGCATCTTTTTCCTCTCACAATCACCAGCCTTTGCATATAGATTATTTGCAACGTCAGTAACTTGATTAATCGTAGTATTCATTACTGTGTTATTATAGATATCAATCCACCCTTGATATCTGTGATCTTCAACTTTTTTAGGCATAACCTCTCCTACCATATGATTTATAATAATTTGGTATATATTAAAACAAGGACAAAACGCTGCTAAAGCTTCAGCAACAGAATTATAATATGCAGCACGCATAAAAAAGTCAGTGAAAGCAGAACAAGATTCTGATTTTTTATGATTATCGGATAAATCACAAGTCTCAAAATATTCAGTATACTGCTTTCGAACCTCAAATATTCCCCTTGCTACATTAACCAAACTGCTCATTATTTCAATGTCATCAATTTTAGATGCAATAATCAATAAAGCACGAGTACAGTCCACTAAATATAAAAAATCCTGCTGAAGATAAATTTTGAACTTTTCATAATCTAGCGTATTGTTTATCAATTCAACATTGAAAGGATGTTCTTTTATTTCTTCAATAAGATCAGATGATTCTTTTATAGCAATATCATAAAATTCTTCTTTTGGTTTGTCGGACATCTTGTAAGCCTCATAAATATTAAAACTAGTATAGTTACTAAAAAGTTACTTACAATTTATAATAAGTTATCATATCAGTATCAAGCTAGAAATAAAAGAGTTTAATAGTTTAAAGACATTCTCTCTTTTCTTCTTCTATATTAAATTCTTTACAAAAATCAGTAGATAAGTCCACACCTTCCCAAGAAAATCCACCATCACTTTCCGATTCTTTACCAAAATGCCCATAGCAGGCTGTACGTTTATATATAGGACGATTAAGTGATAAATGTCTTATTATACCTTTAGTTGATAAATCTATGTTACCTTCAATAAACCCTTTAATCCTCTCTTCATCTATTGTATTCGTGCCAAATGTATCAATGTAAAATGAAGTAGGTTTTGAGACACCAATTGCATAAGAAAGCTGCACAAGACAACGTTCAGCTAAACCTGCAAAGACAATATTTTTAGCAAGGTATCTCGCCATATAAGCTGCGGATCTATCAACTTTTGTTGCATCTTTTCCAGAAAACGCTCCTCCACCGTGTGGAATATAGCCTCCATAAGTATCAACCATAATTTTTCGTCCGGTTAATCCACAATCACCAACTGGCCCACCGATAACAAATCTACCTATTGGATTAACTAAGAGATTTTCTTCAGGACACATCCACCCTTCAGGTAAAGATGAAGCTATGTAAGGATAAATTATTTCCTTCACTTTCGATTGACTCAGATCCTCAAGATGCTGTATTGAAACAACAATACTTTCAGCACGCACTGGAAGGTTATTCTCATACGCCAAAGTGATTTGCGATTTTGCATCCGGACCAAGCTTTAACTCTTTGACCATACTCATGATATTTCTCAGAATCGAGTGTGCATAAAAAATGGGTGCCGGCATGAGGCTTTCTGTCTCTATTGTTGAATAGCCATACATTATGCCCTGATCCCCAGCACCTTGATCCACACCTATTGCAATGTCATTTGATTGTTCATGTAGCAATATATTTACTTTCACTGTTTCCCAGTGGAAACCATCATGCTCATAACCAATATCTTTTATTGTATTCCGTACAATACTTTCAATCTTGCTATTTTCAATGTTCGGCCCAAATACTTCCCCAGCTATAATAACATTATCTTTAGTAACTAAAGTCTCTATTGCAGTACGAGAGGAAGAGTCATTAAAAAGGTATTCGTCAAGTATTGCATCTGAAATCTGGTCTGCCACTTTGTCTGGATGACCGGCTGCTACTGATTCACTGGTTACTGAATTCTTATGTAAAACCATCGTTTAGTTACACAATATCAAAACTATTGCAAATTTAAATGGTGGGTCTGGGAAGAGTTGAACCTCCGACCTCACGCTTATCAGGCGTGCGCTCTAACCACCTGAGCTACAGACCCGTATCTATTCAAGCCAAGGCTTGCATATCATCTGTAGGCACAACATCAATAAACGTCTTTTTATTTGCTGATTTTCTAAAACTCACCCAGCCTTTCGTTTTAGCAAAAATCGTATGATCTTTACCCATACCAGCATTCTTTCCAGGATGAAATTTTGTACCTCTTTGACGTACAATTATGTTACCTGGAATAACCTCACCATTCTTCTTTATCCCGAGCCGACGCCCTGCCGAATCTCTACCATTACAGGAACTACCACCTGATTTTTTAGTTGCCATATCTTACCTCTTACTTTTGAAGACTAATTTCATTGATACGAAGAACAGTAATATACTGCCTATGACCATTTTTCCTACGGTAATTTTTTCTTCTCTTTTTCTTAAAGATTATAATTTTTTTATCTCTACACTGCTCCAGTACTTCAGCTTTAACAACAGCATTAGATGAACAAGATAAGCCATTACTTGAAACACAAATCACTTTATTGATTTCCACTTCCTCTTTTTCTTCAGCTTGTAATCTTTCTACTTTAATTATGCTGCCTTTTTTTACTAAATACTGCTTTCCACCAGTTTCGATTACTGCAAACATGACAAATATCAATTATTGTTATTAACACTAATCGTAAATGATGTTACACATACTGTCAATATAAATAAAAACATGAAATACTTCTACCTTTATCTGCTTTTCCTTTGAGAGTAGTCAAGTTTTAAAACTTGACTACTCTCAAATTCTCTTAGTATCATGAAGACTTTACGACGTTAATAAAAACTCAAGCTTTCACTAAAAACATTCAATCGGAGCTTATAAATTAAAACTCATTCCAAGTTCAAACCCATGAGAAAAATTACTGAACTTGTGAAGTTTATAGCCAGCGAAAACATTCGTTCTCTCAGAAAGTGGAAGATTAATACCAGCACCTATCTGGTAGGAAAAACTTTTTTACGTCTGGCTGTTGACCTTGCTGTGCTGGTTGAGATACTTTAGCTCCACCTCCTACACCAAAAGTAACATAAGGGGTAATATCCGTACTTTCAAGTTGATGATGATAATGAAGCTTTGCCATGAATCCTAACTCTGCCAAAGATCCTCCAAACAAAACAGATTTCAATACAGGACCAGCTGAAATTTTTATGCTATCTGTATAATGATAGCCAAGCTCATAATTAATACCAAGATTGCCATATGACGACGAAGTATAGATTCTATCTCTAATCCAATCAACTCCAAAAGACGGTGCTGACAGAGAACAGCAGACTACCAAAGTAAGTAATTTTTTCATTTTTACCCTCTAACCATGAATATACGCATATATACTCACAGAAAAGTTAAAAATCACATAACTTACATAATAAAATCGGAATCACTTTCTTAGCTACTTGCCTTTCTCTTGCAATTACCAAACTTTTCTTTTTCACATTTTATTACCTACTACAATCATCATTTTAGCCTATATAACTTGCTTTTATTCCAACAAAAATTCAAACCAGACTTCACTAAAAACATTCAATCGGAGCTTACAAATTAAAACTCATTCCAAATTCAACCCCATGCGAAAGTTCATGGAACTTTTGCAGCTTGTAGCCAGCAAAAACACTTGTTCTCTCAGAAAGTGGAAGATTAATACCAGAACCTATTTGATAAGAAAAAAAATTCATCATTGACTACAGCTTTGAAAGCCTCTCCAAGTAAAGCACTTATGTTTTCACCTATACTATCAGCTCTACCTACATTAGGTTTAGCCTTCATTGTACGAACTATAACAGCATCAACACCAGCAGTAATATAAGGAGTAATACCCGTATTTTCAAATTTATGATGATAATGAAGCTTTGCCATAAGCCCCACCACTGCTCCAAATTCTTCATCAAGAGTAGGTTTGATTAGAGAATTAATAATAGGTTTGATTACATAGCCAACTGAAATTTTAACACTATCTGTATAGTGAAACCCAACGTCATAATTAACACCAAGCCGGCTATATGATAAAGAAGTATAAATTCTATCTTTAATCCAATCAACTCCAAAAGACGGTACTGACAGGAAACAACAGACCACCAAAATCAGCAACTTTTTCATTTTTAACATGTATATTGATATACATGTATACTAATACATATATTAAAAATAACATAATTCGCGTAATAAAAATTAGAGTTATTTTATTTTCTTAGTTATTTGCCTTTCTCTTGCAATTGCAAGACTTTTCTCTGGCACATCCTCTACTATAACGCTACCTGCTGCAATGACAGAGTCATCATGAACATTAAGCGGTGCAATTAATGAACTATTGGCACCAATAAAACAATTGCTTCCAATATTTGTTTTATGTTTCTTTTTCCCATCATAATTACAAATAACGGTACCTGCACCTATGTTACTCCCCTGCCCTACCTGAGTATTTCCTATATAACTTAAATGCTTTATCTTAGTATTTATACCTATATCACTTGCTTTTGTTTCAACAAAATTACCTATGATTGCACCATCACCTATTGTTGTATTTTCACATTTGGCAAATGGACCAACCCTAACACCAGATCCTATTTTTACTCCAGGACCAAAAAAAACGTATGGGTAAACAATCGAATCCATACCAATTTGCGTATCAAGAGAGAAGAAAACAGTTTCTGGAGCAACAAGCGTTACTCCAGAGTTAGTGAAAAACTTTCTTTTTTCTTCTTGAAAGTAAAACTCGGCCGTTGCAAGGTCATTCCTATTATTTATGCCAGTTGCCTCCTCCTCATCAGCAATAACATAGCCAACATTTAAATTACTCTTTACTGCAATGGCAACTATATCAGTCAGGTAATATTCGCGAGCTTGATTATTACACTCTATTTTCTCCACTAATTCATGTAAATCTTTTGTATATGCAACCATTATTCCAGCATTAGCAAGAAATTCCTCATCATTATTTCTACCATTTTGTACTTCTACTATTTCTCTTAGGGAACCGTTCTCAATAATTAGTCTACCGTATCCTTTATTATCAGTTTTAAACCCAAGACAAACTAAAGCATTGCTCTCTCCTAAGCAGCTTATCATTTTAGTTATTGTGCTGCTTTTTATCAGCGGAGTATCTCCATACTGCACAACAACTATGTCTGATAATTCTTTCAGGTTTCTCATTGCAATTTTGACTGCATCCCCTGTGCCGAGCGTTGACTCTTGTGTAATTAATTTTATATCCTCAAAGCATTCCAGCCTTTGAGTTAAAGGCAAATCGACTACAACAGCTATTTTTTCAGGATTTAGCTGCTTTGCATTGTAAATGACGTGCTCAAGCATGGAGAAATTACCTATTTTGTGCAGAACCTTAGGCAAGCTTGAATTCATTCGTTTACCATGCCCAGCAGCAAGTACAACAAATGTATAAGATTTATTTGTCACTTATCTTAAAGACGAAAAATGAAAACCATAATGGTTGAGCCAACTAACTCTATTGTCGTAAAAGCTCCTTAGATCACTAATTTGATATTTCAGCATTGCTAGCCTTTCTATACCAATCCCAAATGCAAAGCCACTGTATTTAGTATGTTCTATTCCAACATTTTTAAAGACATTTGGATGCACCATACCACATCCAAGTACTTCAATCCATTTACTACCTTTATAACTTATGTCCACTTCTGCAGAAGGCTCAGTAAAAGGAAAAAAACTATTACGAAAGCGTATTTTTAGACCTTTATCTCCGAAAAATTTACTAAGGAAGCGATGAATAGTAAATTTTAATTGGCCCATATTGACATTTTCATTAACATAAAGCCCTTCTATCTGATGAAACATAGGAGTGTGAGTTGCATCAAAGTCATTTCTGTATACCCTGCCTGCAGCCACTATTTTAATTGGAAAAGTTTTTGTCTTTTCCATAGTTCTAATCTGCACAGATGAGGTATGAGTGCGCAGCACCATTCTTTTATCTTTTATTTTATTCTTTAAGTAGAAGGTATCTTGCTCCTCTCGCGCAGGATGATGACTTGGAGTATTTAGCGCATCAAACACGTGAAATTCATCTTCAATATCAGGACCATCAACTGCTTTGAAGCCCATATGTGCAAAAATGAGCTTTACTTCATTTATAACTTTGCTCAGTGGATGAATCTTGCCAATTCTTTCTGGTCTGACAGGCAGTGTGATATCAACTGCTTCATTTTGCAGTTTTAACTTAACTTCTTTATCTTTTAGTTCATTTTCTTTGCTTGTTATAAGCTGGTCTATCTTATTGCGTAAAACATTAATCACTGCACCTAGGTCGCGTTTTTCTCCTGCATCATCTATATTCTTTAAGTCATCGAAATAAGCTTTTACTACACCTTTTCTCCCCAAGTACGACAACCTAACTTTTTCTAAATCCTGCAAAGAAGCAGCATTTTCAATTTCAGAAACTGCCTTATCTTCAAGTAAAGGTATTTCACTTATTAGCTCTTTATTCACCTTAAAAACGCTAGCTTAAACTTTAATTATAGTGCAATCTTTAATATCATCAATAAAACTATTTGGATAAAAAGGTGTCATCCCAGTACTCTCCTTCTTGTCATTCCAGTGCGTGACACTGGAATCCAGGAATTTTATTAGGTTGGTAAGCATAAAAGTAGCCGTTTTATGTTAAAATACAACGTTTTGATGATCATGAAAACCTGGATGCCAGTGTCTGGGCACTGGCATGACATCATCTTTTTTATCAGATACATATGAAATCAGCGCTTTCTTTCTTGTCATCCCAGTGCTCTCCCTTCTTGTCATCCGAGTAGCTGACACTGGGATCCATAACAGGTAGTAAGAAGTGCTGGAATAACATGTCTATAGGACTCCTAACTAATCCAGAATATTAAAAAATTTACCAGGCGAAAAAAAAGGCAAAAGAACCCCCCAGTAGTGAGTTTTGACCCTATAATAATGTAAATCGGCATTGTAATAATGTGCTAACGCTTATTTAAAGCGCGTTTTGGCTGAATGTAGCAAAAATAAAAAAGACATGCAGCCGCTATAATTTTATGTAATCTGCCAATATATACCTGAGTTTTTTACTGAATTTTGTTGTTAAATCTGCAGAGATTAAAAACAAGGGTAAATACTCTTATTGTCATGATAAGGAGACTGATGAGGTTTGTAAAGTAACTTTTTCTGCTTATTGAACCCAACGCGCCGCTGTTATGCAAGGGTGCTATAATTATTAATTTATTGACTAATTATATTTTTTTTATTAAAATTATATTAAAAAATTAGAAACATGCACAGTAATAATACCACAACTCCGTGGGAGCAAACAAAAAATTCATTTAAGTCTTTTATGGATAAGGCTAAAAAAAACACAAGTAGAGTAATTCTTACCTTTAAAGCTCGTGTAGAGGATTTACCTGAGTCCTTAGCGGGTTTAAAAACAAATGTAAACAAAGCAGTTTCTGGAGTTAGAACTAATGCAGAAAGCTTATCAAAACTTCTCAAAGATAAGTTTCAAGATACAGGAAAAACCCCCGTCAACGTTAAAACTAAGAGAAAATATGAGGTAGAAGATTTACCTAAATTTTTCAAAGATAAATCTAAAGAGATAGGCAAAGTATTTTCCGATGAAGTAGTAGAAATCAGCACTATTCGCTCAAGAAGTGTTGTAAGTGATACACAAGAGTTTTCATTTAAGATCAAACTTCTGACAGAGGTAAACCCTAATACAATATTACCTCAAATAAAACATTTAATTGACTTTTTTAAAACCAGCCTTTCTCGGAAAAAAAAATTTATAGTCAACATACAAGTATCAAAAGAAAGCAGTGAATTATATAATAACTACTGTAAAACTCATAGTGATAAAACTGTAGAAGAATGCATAAGTAATGCTCCAATTCAAATCCTCCTGCAGGGCATAACGATAACGCTATAAACAAACGTTAAAAACATTAACCTCGATAGCTTGCAACAAATCGAGATATTCTTAGATGAGCAGCTAAAACATTTAGAAAAAGCCAAAAGTGAGGAGCAAAGTCAAGATACGTTACAAGCAGAAGAAACTGAAAATAAAAACGAAAATGTGGTTGAAAAAAGGAACACGCAAGGCAACCAAATTGTGCAAGGTTCGTTTGGCTACAATATAGTAAGCAACAGAAAGCAAATTACACGCGCACCAGTAATTGTTGCTGCAATGCATGAAAATATTTCCTGGTTTAGGTCTCTTTTTCAGCCATTCAATTTTTTTAATACGGCACAATTCTTTTCTCCACAACTGCCCAAATTTTCTATACAGAGTAACAATATGCCATCTGGTGTTATTCCAGCGCTTGACCAAAAAGAAAAAGAACCAGTGTCAGAAACTCGGATAACAGAGGGTAGTATAGGAAATCTAGTACCTAAAGAAATAGAGAGGGATATAGGTCAAACTAAGTCGCACACAGACTACTTTAAAGCTAACAGAAAAAAGAAATCCGAAAATCAGGCTAAAGAATTATTGCAAGAAGAAAAACAATCAATCATAAAACAAGCTCAAATTGATGCTAGAGTAGCTATGATAGATAATGTAGCTAAGCACAAGGGAAAAAACTCGATGAAATATTCGTAGAAGTAGTAAGTGAATATAAAAATCAAGATCCAGAAATATTTCACAATATTTTCAACTCAATGTTTAATATTATTTATTTCCAAGATAAACAACTACATGAAGTATTAGAACCAGATGAGATATCAGAAGCATTAGAAATGCTGAAGATACCACAAACAGCCGGCAAATCTTCTTTTCCAAAAGAGTATTTACACAAGCAAGTATATAGAAAAAAAGAGCAGTTGATTAAATTAGTTTCAGGCCAACCTTCTCCACAGCCTAAAAATGTTTCTCATGAAATTTTACTAAGCAAAGCTGTAGACCATTTACCAAAAACAAATGAAGCTAAAACTCGATTGCCTACTAATATTAGGCTCAAATCACCATTAAAAGCTATGTTTTCTTCGAAAGAGACTTATCTTTGTCTATTTTTAGTAGCAGCTTCTATATCAGCACTCTGCCTATGGCACTTGCCGCTGGGAAAAGTGTCAATTTTAAAGGAATTGGTGCCAACAGAAAAAAGGGAAAGTATCGGTCTAACATTAAACATAGGGTTACCAATATTAATTACACTGTGCGTTTTGAACCTGGCTTACTTTCTATATTCTGAATATTCTGTAGAATCTATTGAGCAGATAAGTAAAAAAGATCTTCCTTTGCGCACCTAACAAATAAGATCTTTTGTGATATAATTATTTATTTTATTGCATGTTTAAAGGAATTATCAAAGATATTGGCACTATAACTGATATCACTATCCACCCTAACTCTGATCAAATCTTCCATATTGAGACACAAAATTTATCCTCTATAAACAAAGGAGATTCAATATCCTGCTCCGGAGTGTGTTTAACTGTTGTCAACATAATGAGCAATGTATTCACAGTTCAAGTATCTCAAGAAACTATGAAAGTTTCTAACTTAAATATGTGGAAAACAGGAAAAAAAATAAACCTAGAGCAAGCAATGAAACTGAGTGACAAAATTGACGGCCACTTGGTTCAGGGTCATGTGGATGACACAGCAGAAATTTTAACAATCAATCAAAATTTAGAATCTCATGAAATCAGACTATCATGCCCACAAGAATTAATTAAATTTATTGCAAAAAAAGGTTCTGTAACGCTAGATGGAGTTTCCCTTACAGTAAATTCAGTTGTCGATCAAGAATTCACTGTGAATATAATTCCCTATACATGGAAAAACACAACTTTTCAGCATAATAAAACAGGTAATTACCTAAATTTAGAAGTTGATATGATTGCTCGGTACTTAGACCAGCTGATAAAATATCAACACAATTAATTTTACAACTTTGTTATTTACAACTATTATATCTTGAAAATCATATAGATACAAAATATGTTTTTCGATAGCCTAATTATCTTTATTATTGTCTTGTGTGTAATAATATCGATAACTAGAGGTTTTATAAAAGAGCTATGTGCATTAATGTTCTTGCTCTTATCAGTCTTTTTGACAGCTAATTACTATGATTTTTTTATTATAAATTATAGTAATTATTTTGACTCTAAAGTTACACAAAACATACTTTCTACAATCTCTGTATTTATCATACTTAATCTTACATTCATGACAATGAATAACTGGCTAATGTACATATTATCACCTATAAGATTGGGATTAATGGATAGAGTTACTGGAATCTTTGTCGGAGCACTTAGAGGAATATTGCTTTCTTATGTACTATTTTTCGCTGTGCACTTATATTGCCACACAGTATACGTTAAACAAGAGGGAGAGTCTAAAGTAGAAGCAGAAGACATATTGCCCAATTGGATAATAAATTCACACTCTTATCAGGCTTTATTTGTGACAACAGAAGAAGTAATTAACATGTATGTGCCAGAATCATTGATACTAAAAATAAAAGAGATCGGTGAGGAAATGGTTGATCAAGAAAAACCTCAAAACAATAAAGAAAAGTGAGTGTTGATTTTCTATAGCTAAACTAGCGTAGACAGCTATTATCCACAGCAATTCGCCATAGGTTACCAATTCCTATGACTAATCAAACAAAACTGCAAACATTGACGAATAAGTAAACCATCAAAAAAAATTTAAATGTATAATTTTAGTTCATCAATGTAATAAAACAAAACT
Organism: Wolbachia endosymbiont (group B) of Germaria angustata; assembly: GCF_964026725.1. Taxonomy (NCBI): domain Bacteria; kingdom Pseudomonadati; phylum Pseudomonadota; class Alphaproteobacteria; order Rickettsiales; family Anaplasmataceae; genus Wolbachia; species Wolbachia endosymbiont (group B) of Germaria angustata. The sequence continues at coordinate 324,001 of NZ_OZ034691.1, read as the reverse complement.
TTTTTAGTGAGTTCAAAATCTTCTAAGGTATTTCCTTCACATCTTGCTGTAATGCAGTTTTGCGTATTTGATACTCTAAGAAGCCACCAACCTTTATTATCGGTTACCTTAATACCATCAAGCTCTGAAAATACAATATTTTTCTGCTTTAGTGTCTCCTTTACTGACTCAATTATTTGAAATTTTTTCTCATCCTTCACTACAATTTTCACTTCATAAGTGATATATAACTTTGGCAAATCTTCAATCATCTCAGATAGGCTGTGGTTTTTCTTAAGTAAAATGTTAATGACTTTAACAGCAGAATATAGTCCATCATCGAAACCCAGCTCAGAAAAGAAAAAATGCCCACTGAGTTCACCGGCAAAATTTGCCCCTTCTTCTACCATCTTTTTCTTAACTAGTGAGTGTCCAGTGGCACAGGTAATTACTTGCCCCCCTAATTTGCTAACGAAATCATGCACTTTCATACTCATTTTTACGTTGGCAATAACTTTGCTTTTTGGATGTTCCGCCAATACTTCACGTGCAAAAATCATAAACAAGTGATCATTGGAAACAACATTACCTTTATTATCAATCAAGCGTACCCTATCACCATCACCATCAAGTGCAATACCAAGATCACATTTATCTTTCTTGACAATATCTATTAACTGAGCAAGATTTTTCTCTTCTATGGGATCTGGGTCGTGCAGTGGAAACGTTCCATCGATAGAATTATTGGTTACGATGTGTATATGATCTGGTAAAATCTTTTCAATATACCTTACAATTGTTGGACTATTGCCAAAATCCCAAGCTATTTTTAGTTTTTGTGTAGCGTTATTCTTGAGCGCATTTTTTAATATGTTAACGTACTCACTATATATATTCGTGTTAATTAAGCTTCCAATTTTCGTGCTGTTTTTAATTGTATTGCCTATAATTTCCTTCATTTCTTGATCTGAGTAAACTTTTTTACTACTGAAAAATTTAAAGCCGTTATATTCTCTGGGATTATGAGAAGCAGTAATCATAATCCCAAGATCTGCCTGCATTGTTGCAGCGTAGAGCATAGGTGAAGAACAGAGCCCAACGCGTATAACATTCGCACCGGACAAAATTAAGCCTCTGATTAATTCTTTTTCTATACTTGGTGAATCTATCCTGCTGTCATAGCCTACACAAACGTTAGCTGCAGTTTGACCAAATTTTCTGCCTATTTCATACCCATCACTGATTTGCAGGTCTCTACCTACTACACCTCTAATATCGTATTTTCTTATAATAGTATTGTCCATAGTGCACTTCTTGGAGTGGTTAATATATAACATTTCCGCCAAATACTCAAGTTTATTTAACTATAAGATTAGTTGATTTTTTAAGAAAATATGCTAATATTATAATATAGTTCTCTAAAAACAGAAATTATGCCAAAAGAAAACTTATTTATAGCTGAAAATCAAGATTTAGATGTAGATCAGCAAAAGAAAAATGATATTTTAAGTTTCATTGAACCTTGCAACAATTTTTAGGATTTTATAAAAAAACTAGAGGAAGAAAATTTAATCTGGTATTTGATCGGTCCTTTACGCAACGATAAGGACATTAAAAAACAGATAAATTTAAAGTGGGAAAATGAGTTTCAAAAGTTTGAGCAATTAATAAATGAAACACATAGAAAATTTGAAGAATCTCTACCAGGTGAAAATTTCTTAGTATATACAACAAAAGATAATGACTTTAAAATTAGGTTTGAAAATAAAGAAAAACCAATAGAGATTAGCGCCCTTTTAAGAGCCAGCGACGAAGGTAAGGTTTATAACCTATCTTTGGGGAAAGATAGTCAAATAACTGCAACCAAAAAAGGCAGCGAAAGGCACTATAATTTTGCTGGTTCAAGCTCATGTAAAATGACCATCAACTGGCAAGCTAAGGATTCTAAAGGCAATAGCATAGATTGTAGCATGACTGTAGAAGTAAGTTCTAAGGGCATAAAAAGAGTGACTGATGAACCAAAATTTGGTGATTTAATTTTCAAAGATTTAGAATCAGAAGAAACAAAAAAGAAAATATTAGAATTAGTAGAACAAAACACAGAAGTTTTTATCAACGGAAAAACTCTGCATCAAGCTTCTAACAAACTCCTAAGAACCTTTTTCATCTATCGGCTCCTCTTTCATTAGTATATAACCAAATTCCTTTGCTTTTTTAAGCAAATTTTTGACTACTCTCTCTTTGTAAAGTGTTTCATAATAGTTCATTCCTTTCTCTACATATTCTTGTCCATATTTCAACATTTGATAAAAGATACATGCTAATTTCCTTGCTGTCGCAGTTATTGCTTTTGGTGCTCCTAGCCTTTTTTTCAGCCTTCTACTATATGCACCTATTGCACTTTTGCTTCTCAACACACAATGGGCAGCCATTCGAAATGCATTCGCAGCGCGGTTAATAACTTTACGAGTTCCTGTTCCAACAATTTTTCCTCCTGTAATTTTATTAGCAGGGCTTAATCCAAGCCAGGAAGAAAAATGTTTTTCTGTTGGCCATTTATTATGATTTATACCTGTTTCCGAAATGATAGTTTGTACACTTAATACATCAAATCCCGGGACTTTAGTAAAATCTATCCCGGTTATTCGATTTAAATCCTCATCCGCAGCAAAATCTGGACCATTCTTCTGCTTCCGCTTTCGTATTTTATTCAACATCCTGTTCTCATTTGACTTTGCCTCAAATGTTTTATAGTAACTCTCTATACTTTTATCACATTCCGTTATTTGCTCTTGAAAAAAAGTATATGCTGCATATTCTTGTTTTAGTGCAAACAAGTGTTCTTCTCTATAGTCTCCTGTTAATGCTTTTGCTATAGTAGGCTTGTCATTCTTCATGTTTGAATTTCTAAATTCAGCTAGTTTTTGGGGGTCTTTCTCTCCTTCAATTATTGCTTTAATAATTTTCATGCCTGTTAAACCGTTGATATCACTAATAACCTTATGCAATTGAATATTCATTTGAATTAGCGCTTTTTGCATACGTTGAGTATGTTTAGCTGCATTTTCAATTAGATTAGCACGTTGTCTAACGTAACTACGCAATACACACATTTGATTATCCGGTCTAAATGATCCTTGAAGCAGTCCATAGCTGTGCAATTGTTGCAGCCATTGACAATCCTGAACATCAGACTTTCTACCAGGCACATTTTTGACATGTCGCGCATTTACTAGTTTTACCTCAAATTTATATGATTCTAATATTTGAAATAAGGGAATCCAATATACTCCAGTTGACTCCATGGCCACAGTTCTAACCTGACACTTTTTTAACCACTTTGCTAAGTTGTGTAGATCTACTGTAAAGCACCCAAATTTTTGGATACGTTGTTCATCTCTTCCTTCAGGTGCACATACATAATGTACAGTCGAGCCAATATCAATCCCTGATGCGTCAGGGTTTATTATTTTTAATTTACTTTTTGCTTCTGCCATATAAAATTCCTCCTATACTATTATGATAAGAAGCACTTCAGCTTGGGACGGTTAGGTTATACAATCTTCTAAACGAGGTAGTCCAGAAAGAACTCCATCAATGGCTTTACCGTTTCCCCCAAAACCATGCTTTCAAACGGGCATTTATAGCACCATTGATTGTTTCGGTTATAGCTGCAGAAGCGCTTCTTCGTAAAACTATATCCAAAAAACATAAAGTAAAGAGAAAGAGTTTCTTTTTGGTTTTATAGATTTCGTCTGTTCAGGCTTTTAATAAAAAAATATAGCACAGTCTACTTCAGTGCATACTTAATTTCTGTCATGAGGTGTGTTATATTTTTCTAAATCGTTTTTTATAGGAGGATCATTATGTCTAAAATTCCTTAAAATTAATTAAAGTTAAACATTAATTAAATAGTGCAGTACTGCCTTACGCGTTGCTAATCCAAACTTTACTTGCTGTAAAATAACACAATCTGCTATATCATTGCTAGTTTCGATACCTCTATTTATTGGTCCTGGGTGCATAACAATTGCATCGGGTTTTGCATGCGATAGTTTTTGTGCATCAAGTCCATACAAATGAAAATATTCTTTTTCTAAAGAATTATTATTCATACGCTCTTTCTGCAACCTCAAGAGCATAATTACATCAGCATCCTTTATACCTTCGATTAATGAATAATGAAGTGAATCTACTTCAGGAAGATGCTTACAAATCAAAGCTGGTGGTGCAACTAAGCTTATTTTTGCTCCAAATATTTTTAGCAATCTTATATTTGATCTTGCAACTCTACTGTGCAAAATATCTCCACATATCACAACTTTGAGGTTTTTTATTTGCTTTTTATGATTGATAATTACAAGATAATCTGCAAGAGCTTGAGTGGGATGTTCACTGCTTCCATCGCCTGCGTTGATTAGCAAGCAGTTGACATGCTTTGCCAATGTATTAATAATACCACTACTTTTATGCCTGATTATCATATAGTCAGGATTCATTGCATTTAGTGTTTTTATCATATCTTTTAGATCTTCCCCTTTGTTAATAGAAGAAGATTTTATTGGTAAAGTTATAACATTTGCTCCAAGGCTTTTTGCTGCTATTTCAAAAGATGCGAGCGTACGTGTTGAATCTTCAAAGAATAGGTTTATGACTATTTTATTTTTCAGAACATGACTATTTTCAACTTTTTCTTCAAGGTATTGGTTGGCTAATTTAGTTATATTTTCTACATCACCGATTGTGAGGTCTGAGATATTTAATAAATTCCTTCTCTTGTCCATAGCTCCTTTTTTGAGCTTATTCTACTTTCTTAATTTCAATTACACAACTGTAAAGTAAAGTAGAAGGAAGCTATAAAATTTTATTTCCACTTACATTCATCTGCTATCATAACAGCCTCAAAAAGGTGCTCCTCAAGCTCACTTATAGGTAGATCACTTTGTGGATAATTTCCCCAAGATTTTAACACATCAGAAGTTTCAATACCTTCAACAACAGGATATTCTTGATTTTTTTTAGCATATAGCTCATGAGCCTGTTTGCTTACAAAAAACTCCAATAAAGCTATGGCATTTTCTCTGTGTTTTGCGTTTTTTGTTACTGCTGCACCACTAATATTCACCATTACACCATCATTAGGAAAAAAAGCTCCTAACTTGTCTGTGATATTCTTTTTATTTTCTGATGAAAGGATTCTTGCAAAGTAGTAGCTGTTTACTATTGCAACATTGCCTTCACCAGCGGCTACAGCATAAATTTGATCTGTGTCACCACCGCTTGGTTTTCTTGCCATGTTGCTTACAATTCCACTCACCCATTCTTTTGTTTTTTCAAAACCATTTTTTGCAATCATAAAAGCGATCAATGATCGGTTATATGGACTTGTGGAAGAGCGTACTAATATTTTCCCTTTCCATTTTTCATCCGCTAAATCTTCATAGGTACTTAATTCCTTAGGATCTACTGATTCTTTATTGTAAACCAATATTCTAGCTCTTTTTGTGAGACCAAACCAATAATCTTCATTATCTCTAAATTTTGCAGGTATGGCATTTTTTAGAGTCTCTGAATCCACTTGAGATAAGAGCCCTCTTTTTTTGGCTAAAATCAAATTCACTGCATCTGCAGTTAAAAACAAATCAGCTTCACCGCCATTTTCCATACGTGAAAGCAATTGGGAATAATCGTCAATGATATAACGTACCTTGATGCCAGTGGTTTTTGTAAAATCATCAAACAAACTATGTACTAATTCTTCTTTACGAGATGAATAAACGTTTACTACTTGTGAATCATCAATTCCGCTATTTTTATATAAAAAATTAACGACTATCAATACAGCCGCTACAAAAGATATAAATATTAAACCTTTTTTCATAAACAAACCCCTTCCTTTTCATCATCTCAAGCTATCAAAATAGCAAGGTCTTAGCAAGTGTAAATCTTCAAAAAGTTGCAGTTACAGTACTGGAATAGCGATAAAAAGAAGTACGAGCCAGATTTAATTAATAATATAAGTAATATCTGGATGGCCACATCGTTCAGCAACTACTTGTAACAATTTTGAACTAATCTTTTCTTGACTGCTTTTTACAGTTTTAATAGCTGTTTCATTAGGATTTTCACTATTAGCATTTTGTTTATGTAATAACAAATAATCTTTAAAATCAGTTTTGCTCCAATGATGAATTGTGCAAGCTAAAGTGAAAAGCAGTAGAGTGCCTGAAATTGCAACGATTGGCCAGTAAATAGTAGGATTTGTGTATGAACTTACTATATTGCTCAAACCACCTGTTGAATAAAGTGCTAAAGGGAAGGTTATGTTTCCAGTAATAAGAACTGTTCCTAAGATAGGAAGCCATATTCTATCATTGATTAATGAATTTACTTTACTCTTGTAATAGATTGGCTGGCCTGTAAGTTCTACGATGTTTGAATTACTTTTTGCTTTTTCTGGAAGAGAGTGAAACGTAAAGTAAACACGATTACCGTTGCTATATTTTAATACCAAAGACTTGATGCATTTCTCATCTTGCTTAAGTGTATCTAATATCTCACCTAAAACTTCTTGAGTGTCTCTTTTTGTAATCTTGTGCTCCTTAGTACGGACTGCTTGCATAAGTTCCCACGTAATTCCCAAGACTAAACAAGACGCTAATACCACGCCGAATATAGTAACAGGATTTACGCTGCCGATGAATCCAATAAATTCTCTTTGCTTCACAGCTAAAACGATTGCTGTAATACAACACGCCGTAACAAGGCCTACAAAAGGCATTGTAACTTTCTTCTTTTGCATCGTATATTTTACTTTCTGTAAAAATCTGTTTGTCTTTTTATTATCTCCAAGCAAAGATTTTTCAGAGCCATCTGTTTGATATGATGGTGGAGGAGTTGGATTTGCCTTCACTCTTTCTTTTAAATTTTCTAATGTTTTTTGACTATTCCAAGGTTCGCTGTATACTGTTTCTTGAAAAGATAACTTGCTTAGGTTTGTATTACCTACTTCACTATCTGAACTCTTTTTCGAAGTTTTTTTACTTCTATCTATTGATGCATAAAGAGATTCTGAACTGTTCACATTCGATTCTTTTTGCCTTTTTTCATCAGAACTTGATTCGCTAGCCGAATTTGTTTGTAACGCTGTGTTTCTAGGTGCTGGTGTTGGTAGAGTTGCTGCACTATTTTCACTCACCGTTGTATGAGAAACCAGTGTGACGTTATCTTTATTTCCTGATCCAGGCATATTCGCTCCAAAATTAATTACAATGTTATGTTGATTACGCTATAGTTATTAAGATATAGTGAATACTAATTTAAGAATAAATATTAGTATAAGAACTGCTGATCAAAGATCCTTTCATTCAAAGGGCAATCTTTGTCAAAAAGTAGAGTGACTGTATTTTCGTGATCTTTCTGTATTTTTACCTGCGATATGTCGTGAAATTCCTTGTAATCTGATACTACAAGTGCTGGACGATTTTTCACATCATTGATATCAATTTGCACTATTGTATCATTTGAGATTAGCGCTCCATTCCAACGACTTGGGTAGTAGCTATTAATGGAAGTCAGTGCAAGTAAATTTGAATTAAGTGGTAAGATTGGCCCACCGGCAGAGAAGTTATATGCAGTGCTACCTGTTGGGGTAGACAATATAATTCCATCTCCTCTGAATTTTTCTACTTTTAGCTTATCATTAATGGTAATATTCATCTCCACTATTTGATTTGCATTTCTAAAGACATACACTTCATTTACTGCGATGTAATGGTGTTTTTTGCCACTTATGTCTGTGGCTTCCATTTTTAGTAAAGTTAGCTGAGCAGGAACTGCATGTTCTATATGATCAATTAGATCTTTAAAACATTTATTCATTAAAAACCCGACATTACCGGTATTTATTCCATACACATGTATATCTTTATTTCCTATGACGTAGTCGTGCAGAGTGCGTAGCATAAAACCATCGCCACCAACAACTATCAGCAGATCAACTTCATGCTTACCTGCTTCTGCTATATTGATAAAATTGAGTTTCTGTAGTAGTTTAGATACTTCCTGAGACTTGGTTAGCGAAGAAGCAATATAGACTACATTTTTATATTTATACATGTTAAATAAAGAGGGGAGGAACTAAAAAAGACTCCCGTATTTATCATTAAACTTAGCTATTTTACTATCCTTCTCCCCTGAACCGCTTGTCAAACTTCCAGTCCATGCAGGATGAGTAAGAGGATCTCTATCAAGCTTTATTCTTTGACCTTCTTTTCCATAAGTGGAATAAGTTTCAAACTCTTGACCATCTGTCATAACTATAGTAACTTTGTGATAATCGATTTCTGCCATTGTTCTTACAAATTTCTTACCAGCTAAGATTTTAGTGAATCTGGTTCATTTGGTCAATCATTATTGTGAAATATTGACAAAAAATAAATAAAGTAGTATACTTAATGAAAAATAAATAATTTATTATGATCTTTGCTTTTCCTGGTCAGGGCTCTCAATTTATAGGAATGGGAAAGAACTTATATGATGAATTTTCAGTTGCAAGGCAAGTATTTGATGAAGTAGATGACGTATTAGGTAGAAAGCTGTCTCATTTGATTTTCAATGGTCCTATTGAAAAATTAACCATCACGGAAAACGCTCAGCCAGCTATAATGGCAGTGTCAATTGCAACGCTACGTGTTATGAAGCACGTATTTGGTGAATATCTTTACAGAGTTCAGTATGTTTGTGGGCATTCAGTTGGCGAGTATACAGCGCTATGTGCTGCAGGAGCATTGACGCTTGAGTCTGCAGTCAAGTTGCTAAAAGTTCGTGGTGAAGCAATGCATGAAGCTTCACTGAAATGCAAAGGTGGAATGGTTGCCCTACTTGGAGCAGAAATAAGCGAAGTAGAAGGTATATTAAAATCAGCTCAAATTGATTGTGAAATTGCAAACGATAATGGTGGCGGGCAGGTAGTGGTAAGTGGTACTTCAGAAGCCCTTGAAATGTTACCTGAATTGTTTAAAACCTCAAGTGTAAAGAAAATAATTAAATTGCAAGTTAGTGGGCCTTTTCACTCATCTTTTATGAAACCCGCTGATGAAAAACTTCTAGAATTTTTGGAGAGCGTTAAAATAACTCGCCCTTCGATTCCTTTTGTGTCAAATGTTACAGCTAAAGAGGAAAGTGATCCAGAGGTCATAAGAGCTTTGCTCGCTAAGCAAGTCGTAAGCAGAGTGAGGTGGAGAGAAATGATTTTACATATGACAAGCCGTGACACTAATAAATTCGTTGAAATTGGGCCTAATAAAGTTCTATCCAATTTAGTTAAAAGAATTGACCAATCTATCAATACAAAAAGCATAGGTAGTATTGATGATATTGATGGCTTCTTTAATGAATCATTAATGTTGACAGCAAAAAATTTTAAAATAAAAGCTTATAACTAACATAAAGTAAAATTTGGGCTATTTTTTTTGCTTTGATTATTGATAGCAGAGGAATGTCAAACATCGACACTAAAGAATATGATCTGGCGCTAGGTGATACTACAGTTAAACTTTTTATTAAAAGTAGCGATACAAGTGGAATCAATTTTATCAATGTGCATCAAAATGAAGTAACTTCAAAAGAAGCTGGTGAGAATATAATCGAGGAGTTTGGTGGAAGAATGCTGTACATTACTCATGGTGATGGTACTCCGCGCAATGTAGAATTTTACTTAAATGGTGAGCGGTATGAATTCGATCCCAATCGCATGTTTGATGATGTAGGTGCAGAAGCTAGCTTAAGAGAGTTTGGCAATTTTTCAGAAGATGCTTTGAGAATTACTAGAAACTTTGCAGAAAAAATTTTAGACTTTTTGCTTCCTGGTCAAGATCATGTTATTGCTCTGCACAATAATCACAACTCTCCCAGCTACTCATTCAAAAGCTATTTTGCTCCACCACTTTCTCATGATGTGCTAAAGATTTATCCAGAGGTATGTCCAGAAAATGGAACGGGTGAATTTTTTTACACGACAGATGAGGGCTGGTTTAATGCTTTAAAACAGAAGGAAATTTTTAATATAGTATTGCAAAATAACAAAGCAGTCGAAGACGATGGTTCTTTATCTGTGTATGCTAGCAAAAATCATATTCAATACTCTAATGTAGAAGCACAACATGGCCATTTGGAGCAGCAAATAGATATGCTATCTGCTATGCACAGTGTTTTATTTCCTAATGCAAATCAGCCCTTATTTATAGATTTATAGTAATATAAAGCGCACTACACAATTAATGAACTACCTGTCATTTCATTTGGCTTTTTGAGTCCAAGTAGCTGTAAAATAGTAGGTGCAATATCAGATAATTTTCCATCTCTCAGTTTTAAATTTTCACAAGATATAATAAATGGAGCTTTATTTAGAGTGTGCGCTGTGTGAGGTGTGTTATTTTCTTCATCGAACATACATTCTACATTGCCATGGTCTGCTGTAATAATGAGTGTGGTGTTACCAACTTCTTCAGCAGCACTCAGCACTCTTGCAAGGCAATCATCTACAGCGAGTACTGCTTGCTCAGCCGCTTTTATATTACCTGTGTGTCCCACCATATCAGGGTTAGCGTAGTTTACAACTATCAGTGCAAATTCCTGAGAATGAATTTTTTTCACAAGCTTTTCTGTGAGCTCAAAGGCTGACATTTTAGGCTGCAAATCATAAGTTTTAACTTTTGGTGAAGGAATGAGTATTCTTTCTTCACCGGAAAAAGGTTCTTCTCTTCCGCAATTAAAAAAGAAAGTCACATGAGCATATTTCTCAGTTTCAGCAATGCGCAGTTGCCGTAGTTTATTGTCTTCTATTATCTGTCCCAAAGTGTTAGCAAAAGATTCAGGAGGAAAGAGATAAGGGATTTTTAAATCCGCTTTATATTGCATCATACTTAAAATTGAAGAGAATTTTGCCACTTCAGTATAGCCTGCTTTACCAAGACAAATACTTGCCAATTGTATCATTCGATCAGCACGAAAGTTAGCCAATAGCAATCCATCTTCTGGTTTTATACCTTGATAATCGCCTATTACTGCGGGCCTGATAAATTCATCGGTTATATTATTTTGATAATTTTCATCAATAAGCGATACTGCATCATCATAACGAGGCGCCTTTGCAAATGCGATGGCTTCATAAGCTTCAATTGTTCTTTCCCACCTACTATCACGGTCCATAGCATAATAACGTCCAGAGACAGTGGCAATTTTTATATCATTGTCTTTTATACTCTCTGTAAATTCTTGAATGCATCTTTTCCCTGAATTTGGAAACGTGTCTCTGCCATCTAAAAATGCGTGTATTACAACTTTAATTCCGCGCTGTGATATTTTGTTTGCTAAAGATGAAATGTGCTTTTGATGCGAATGAACACCGCCATCTGATATCAATCCCATTATATGGCATATGCCATTCTTACTTTTTAGATCATTAATAAAATTCTGTAGATTTGCATTATTTTCTATCGTTTCGATTTCTTGATTAATACGCTGAAGGCTTTGCATTACCACTCTACCACTGCCAATATTCATATGGCCAACTTCTGAATTGCCTATTTGGCCTTCTGGTAATCCAACATCAGTTCCACAGGCAGATAAACTGCACTTTGGATAATTAGAGTTAATATGTTGCCAACAAGGGAGATTTGCATTGCTAATAGCGTTGTATTTACTATTTTCTATTCCATTGCCCCAGCCATCTAGTATACATAAAACGACTGATTTAAAGTTCATATAAAAGTTAACATCGAAACCCCCAATGGTACCAAAAACAAACTCTTCTCACAACTTTTGTGTTAAAATAAGAGATATAAAAAGCTCCTTAGAGGTATGAGATTTTTCATAAAATATTTTATTAAAGTGATTGACAGTTGCTGAAGTGTTTACTAAAACACTTGCATAGCTTTAATAGTGAGGTCAAGTGAGTTATAGCCAATATATAAAAGGTAATACTTTAGCAATATCAGGCGCTATAGTTAACACAAACAAGTTCGTAAATTTTTTAAAAAATAATACACACATTAGAAAGCTTATTTTACGATATTCAAGCATTGATTGTGAAGTTGTAAAAGAATTAGCTAAGCTTTCACATCTTACTTCACTTGATCTAAGTTGCTGTTGTATTGGTACAGAAGGTGCGAAGATTTTAGCAAGCGGAAATCTTATAAATCTTACTTCGCTTGATTTAGGAGGAAACGAAATTGGTGATGAAGGTGTAGAGGCTTTAGCCAGTGGAAATCTTACAAGTCTTACTGAGCTTAAATTATATGATAATAAAATTGGCGATAGGGGGGCAAAAGCTTTAGCAAGTAGAAATCTTACAAATCTTACTTTGCTTAGTTTAGGATGGAATGAAATCAGTGACAAAGGTGCGGAAGTTTTAGCGAGTGGAAATCTTACAAATCTTATTACACTTAAAGTATATGATAACAGCATTAATTACAGAGGTGCACAGACTTTGGCGGGTGGAAATTTGGTGCGTCTTACTTCGCTCATTTACAATTATTGCAGTATTGATGAAACATTGCCAAAAAATGTCCTTCCTCAATTAAAAAGGAAATGTAATAAAAGAAAAATAGAAGAGGAGCCAGATAGCAAGCTAAGTGAAGCGCAGACATCTTTGCATTTTGACAGTAAAGGCTTTAAACCTATATAATTTCACACGTTTTGTCTGTTTAAGAGACAAAAAAAGGTAGTGAATTTTGGGCTAAAAGTGAAATGTACAGATTGTATAAAATAGTGCTCCCCGGGCCGGATTCGAACCAGCGACCAATTGGTTAACAGCCAACTGCTCTACCACTGAGCTACCGAGGAATAAACTGCTTTCAACTTATCACATTGAACGCCGATTGTAAACGATTTTTATGTAGACTTTAGACCTAGATATCATTCCAGTGCATGGAGCTGTAATCTAGTTCTTATTACCTGATATGCTCATTTGACAGTTAAGTCTTCTCTACCCCTATTTGCATAATACCTTGACGATTCCGTTTACGGTTAAAAGATATCGAGGTAGTAGGGTGTATTAGTTTTTGCAAGCTGTTATTTTGCTATGGATTGCTGTAATGGCATCATCTATTTTATTGTTATCACAGCCTGTTTGGGCAAGTTCGGTATTTCCACTGCAATCCCTTCTGGTTACAGTAGATACTAGCTCTTTTGCATTGATCTTATTAGTTAAATCTTTACTTACTTTGACAATCAAAACTGTTTTATCCTTTTCTGTTACCATGAAGGCTATTACAGTTTTCGGTTTTTGTTGCTGTAGAGCAAATTCCCTTATGATACTTCCTGGAACGTCAGTAAAAGTGTGGCTTACGAAATTTATTCCATTTATTTCAGTACTTTTTATATTTTCTACACTGATAATCTTTTTATAAAGATTTTTTATTTTGGTTTCAAATTCTTTGCGCTCTTGGCTTAAAATACTGAGTCGACTTATTATTTCATTTGCTGGTGCTTTTACGCATTCTGCAACTTTTTTTAAGCTAATTTCGTTATTGCGTACATAATTAATTGCTTCTTGACCGGTTAAAGCTTCGATCCTTCTTACTCCAGATGCAACGGAACATTCTGCTGCTATCTTAAACAAACCAATTTCTCCGGTACGCTCCACGTGTGTACCACCACATAATTCTTTTGAATCTCCAATTTTTACAACCCTAACATTATCACCATATTTTTCACCAAATAAGGCCATCGCTCCTTCGTCTATTGCCTTATCCATACCTTGAACTTTTGTGGACGTAGAAAGATTTTCTCTGATTAGAGAGTTTACTATATCTTCTACTGAAGACAGCTGATCCTGAGTGACTGGCTTATTGTGACTAAAGTCAAATCTTAGTCTATTTGGTGCGACTAGAGAACCTTTTTGAGTAACGTGATCACCTAAGATTTTTCTGAGTGCAAAGTGTAGAAGATGTGTAGCTGAATGATTTCTGCTTAAGTCTTGTCTTCTTTTTTTGTTAATACTCGCTGTAACTGTATCACCTTTACGAACTGAACCAGACTCCACTATACATCTGTGTAAATATAGGTCATTAATCTTGTTGGTATTTTCCACTATGATTACGCCTAAATCTGGTGTCATTCCAGCGCGTGACGCTGGAATCTGGATCCCAGTATCAAGTACTGGGATGACAAGAAGGAACTTTCCAATATCTCCCACTTGTCCACCTGACTCGCCATAAAAAGGTGTTTTATCAAGTATAATAGTTATCTTTTCTCCTTCTTTTGCAGAATCAATTACTTCATTTTTAGAGGAAATTATTGCGAGTACTGTTGCATCCTTTACTTCATCATACTCATAACCAACAAATTTTGTTTTGCCAAATTTATTGATCAAATCAAACCATACTTGCTCAACAGATTTTTCACCAGATCCAGCCCATTTAGCACGTGCTCTTTCTTTTTGCTCTTTCATTGCATTATCAAAACCTTTTTGGTCAAAATTTATTTTCCTTTCTTTCAAAATATCAAGTGTGATATCCAAAGGAAATCCATAAGTGTCATATAGTTTGAATGCTGATTCTCCAGATAGAGTGTCACCTGATTTTAAATCTGCAGTAAATTTGTCCAAGAGATTAATGCCTTTCATTAAAGTGTCTTTAAAGTTTTCTTCCTCTGATTTTAACGTTGTTTCTATTAAGCTTTTAGCTCTGATTAGCTCTGGATAAGCATCTCCCATATAAGCCAAACTTGTGCCATCTATGAGTGCAGGAAAAACAAGGTTCAATAGAGAATCATTATATCCAAGTAGATGGATATAACGTACTGCTCTCCTGATCAATCTGCGTAGTACATAATTTCTTCCTTCATTTCCAGGAAGTACTCCTTCTGCGATGAGAAATGCAGTTGCACGAAGGTGATCTGCAATAATCTTATGAGCTACTTTATTTTCCGTATTTCCACAGTACTCTTGCGATTTACTTACCAGAGCAGAAAATAGGTCAATATCATAGTTATCATGAACGTTCTGCATAACAGCTGCTATTCTTTCAAGGCCCATTCCGGTATCGATGCATTTTTTTTGTAATTTTTGTAAATTACCTTCTTCATCTTTATTAAATTCCATGAACACCAGGTTCCAAATTTCAACAATTCTGTCGTCTTCATGCAAATCCTGATTTGCATGATCGTAAAAGATTTCAGAACATGGGCCACATGGACCAGTATTGCCCATGCTCCAAAAGTTATCATCTGTTGTAATTCTTATGATTTTATCATCTGAAAAGCCACTTATCTTACGCCAAATTTCATATGCTTCATCATCAGTGTGGTAAACAGTTATGGATAGTCTGTTTTTATCAAGAGACAATTCTTCAGTAATAAATTTCCACGCAAATTCTATCGCAGTTTCTTTAAAGTAATCACCAAAGCTAAAATTTCCGAGCATTTCAAAAAATGTGTGATGTCGAGATGTATAGCCAACATTTTCAAGATCATTGTGTTTACCACCTGCTCTGAGACACTTTTGACTTGAGACGGCACGTTTCATTTCAGTTTTTTGCGTGCCGGTAAAGATGTTTTTGAACTGTACCATACCAGCATTTGTAAACATGAGTGTTGGATCGTTCTCTGGAATCAAAGGAGAAGAAGGAACTTGCTCATGATTATTATTTACAAAAAATTTTATAAATCTTTCTCTAATTTCGTTTAGCTTCATCGTTTTTACTGAGGTTATCTATGCATAATAAGTTGTAACAGAAGTAAAATCAATTTATCAATCTAAATATTAATATATATATTACTTAGTATAATAAAAGTAACTTTTACATAAAAATTTTAATAAAAAGATATAGGTTTAAATATTTTATCCACTAACATAGAGAAGTATTTGTTAATTCAAATAATACTTTTATTAATTAATTTAAGGAGTGTGAAATGCCAAAAAAAATTCCAAAACACTAAGAATAGCATGCGAAAGAGAGAAACAACAAATAAGCAGGAGATGGATGGTCCAACAATTAGAATTGTATCTGACTTGGAAAGTATAAAACAAAACAGAAGGGTAGAATTTTTAATTAAAGGAGAGAATTTAACAGTAAAAGACCTCTCTATATCTTCTAGAGCAGCTGAGATAGGCTTGGTTACAGGAATAGTAAATTCAATAGACATTCCTCAAGCAATTCGTGAATCGACAATAGATAGAATTATTTTAGGTCTTAAGAGTGGAGAAATAGAAAAAGGTAAAGAATATAATTATAGAGAATTTAAGAAAATATATCTACAAAACCTTGTAGATGAATTGGGTAAGGATAGTTCAAAAAAGCTAAAAGAAAGAACTGATGAAAATAGCCAATTGAGAGGATCTACTACTGAAGAAATTGATTATCAGATGAAGGAAGGTGTAACTATCGAATCAGCTTCTTTAACAAAACAAGAATTCGATTTTGCATCAAGCAAAGTAACTACTAAAGAGATTAATGACGTAATAAATGAAATAGAAGAATCAAACGCTAGTTATGGAATTACACCTGAAGGTATAAGTAGTGTTTCCCGTTTTGATAGTAATTCACAAGAAGTATTAGATCATTCTATATTTAATAGCACAGATGTGGAAGGGCCTAAATTACCCGAAATAAATGGAGGACAGTATATAGGAATAGCAGGGATTGCTGGTGGTATATTGGGTGGAGTGCTAGCAGTAGCTTTTGCAGGATTAGGATACTTTGTATGGCATAGAAAAAATAGGGAAGGTAGCTACGATGTTGAAAAAGCTATGAAAAACCTTCCTGAACAAACTCAACTTGAGCATTCCGGATCTACATCAGAAATAGAATCTTTGCTCAGCAATGCTACATCGGTAGCACATCTATCTTCTCAGATTAGTGTTGAGTAAAATTCCAGAGTTTGATGGCACAACAGTGCCATCAACTTAGCGCTTACAGCACTTATATGCTCTGGGACCAAAGGAGAAGAAATTTTCCTGTCTTACACAAAATTTATAATTCTTTCTCTAATTTTATATCATTTTTACTAAGGTATAATAAATTGCAATGAGAAATTCAGATATTAATATATGTATTATTTAGTATAATAAAAATATAAAAATCTTAGTGAAAAGATGTGGACTTAAATAATTTATCTTTTATACATAAGGAAATATTGGTCAGCTTGGGGGTCATATATGTCAAGAAGATTTAAAAATACTGTAGGAAAAAAAAGATCAATCAATAAGGAAAAAAGGAATAGATGGATTAGTATTGAATCAGAATTGCGAGATGTAGAACAAAACAGAACAATATATTTTCTATTGGGAGGAGGTGATTTAAAACTTAAGTATGTATGTATGCCTGACGATACATCTTATCGTATTCTTGTTGCTGAAGGAGAAATAGTGCATGCAGAAAATCCAAAAGTGATGATTGATGATATTGTTTCTGACCTCAAGAGTGGAAAAATACGAAGTTATAAAAGATATAATGCCAAAGAGTTTTATGAAAAGTATCTCAAAGAGTTTTTGAGTAATGAGAATTTGCAAAAGCTGGAAGCTGTTGATATTGAAAGTACAACAACAGAACTACCAAACTTAAAACAAGTAATGGAAGAAATGAAAAAATCAAACGCTAGTAATGGAATTACAATTCAAAATATAGGAAATGTTAAAAATACGACAAATATTTTGGGTAATCCTATGATTCATGATAGGAACTTGAGAAGATTTAAATTATTGGAAACATCTCGATCAAATAAGGAAAATATGGGAGTGTTAACAGTAGATATGTTAGCAATGGGAGTAGTCTTGTTAGCAGCTATCGCAGCAGCTGTACCATTTAAATGTTGGTTTTATAATAGAAAAAATAAAAGCCATAGTAGTTCTAAGGAAGAAACTTCATCTAGTAATTTATTAAGTGCAATAACCTTAGAAAGTAGAGGTAATAGTATTATTTAGTCAAAATATTGCAAAAATAGAATTTTTTTATTATTTTTTTACAGTTTCCTCATTTAATAATTTTTATGCTCTAATTATTATACTTAATTTATCATTACCTGTTGTGTAAACAGGATGAGAATTTTCAATAATCTACATCCTTTAGTAAGAAAAAATCAATACATTCACGATAAATTTACCTCATATCTGTGTTTTATATGTGGAATTTCGAATGGAAAATTATACAGGCAAAGAAAGAAGAATAGTGAATATAGTTACTCAACATTGGAGTGATATAAAAGGATCAGATAGAGAATGGCCAGAAAGACATGAAATAGACACTGCAGAAATCATGGAGTCATGGCAGCATTGTTTTATCATTGAAGTTAAAGATCGAGGTTATATTTGTGAAAATGCAGGAGAAAAAGCTATTGAATTCTATGGTTTTGAAAAAAAGATGTACATCGATGATAAGTATGCAATTGATGCACCATTTTTGCGGTTATATAAAATAGATGCAGTTATTGATAAACTTGAGACTGTAATAGAGAGTAAATGCTCAATTAACGAAGAGGAAGAAAGTGAAAGTGTTAAAATAAGGCAAGTATTGCTACCAATTGGGAATGAAGAAGGTATAACACATATACTGGGTGTGATTACATTCAAGCTGCTTTAAAATACAATTTTAATTTGATTCTTTAATAAAATTATCTATACTCATACTTAATTACTAATAAAGAATTAAATAGTGGTGTTTGTAAATTTGTTTAGAATATGACGAAAATAAAATTAAAAACCAAATCTTCTGTCAAAAAGCGCTTTCACCTTACAGCTAAGGGTAAAGTCATCTCTACTCAGTCAGGTAAGAGACATGGCATGGTAAAGAGAAGTAAATCTAATATTCGTAATCAACGCGGTACAACGATTCTCAATAAATCTGACTCGCGTATAGTTAAACTTTATATGCCTTATGGTATTTAATAAAATGGAGGTAAGATAAAAATGGCTCGGATAAAGCGTGGAGTCGCTACTCATGCTCGTCATAAAAAGGTATTAAAATTAGCAAAGGGTTATAGAGGACGGGCAAAGAATTGTTATAGAATTGCATTACAAAGGGTTGAAAAAGCACTACAGTATGCTTATAGAGACAGAAGAAATCGCAAGCGTGATTTTCGTGGTTTGTGGATAATACGTATTAATGCAGCGGCAAGAGAACATGGACTTACTTATGGTAGGTTTATGCATGGTCTTAAACTTGTTGGAGTTGATTTGAATAGAAAAATTCTTGCTGAGATGGCTGTTAATCATAAGGATGATTTTGCTAAATTAATAGAAACTGTAAATAGTAAGTTAGCAGAAAATTCCTAAAGCAAACACACCTAAAAACATGAGAATTATTTTCATGGGGTCACCGGGGTTTGCTGTTGGTGCGTTAAACTTACTATTGAAATTACAGAGTGAAATAGTAGCAGTATATACCAAAGCTCCAAAACCTTCTGGACGTGGGCAGAGGTTAACAAAATCGCCAGTACACATCGTTGCTGAAAAAAGTGATATAGAGGTATGTACTCCTACCTCTTTAAAATCTTCGATAGAGCAAGAAAAGTTTGGAAATTTTAAGCCAGACGTTGCAGTTGTTGCTGCGTATGGATTGATACTTCCAAAAGAAATTTTAAATATTCCCAAATATGGTTGTATTAATATTCATCCATCATTGCTGCCTAGGTGGCGCGGTGCAGCTCCGATACAGCACACAATTTTAGCCGGAGATCAAGAAACCGGAGTTAGCATTATGCAGCTAGATGAAGGATTAGATTCTGGCCCTATTTTAAAACAGAAAAAATTTCTTATTGAAAAAAGCGATAATTATAAGACGTTGTATGATAAATTGTCTGAATTAGGTAGTGATTTACTGCTGAAAGTACTAAACGAAATTGAAAAGCAAGTTCCCTTAAAACAGAGCGATAACGATGCGTGCTATGCTGACAAAGTAAAAGACTATAAAATTTACGCAAGTGACGCCTGTGAAATTGCTTATAGAAAGGTTAAAGCATTTTATCCAAAAGCATTCATTAAGGTAGAGAATAAACGTATCAAGATACTTGATGCTGAATTTGAAGCCTTCACTTCAGGACAAGGTGAAATCATTAATGATAATATGCATATAAGTTTAAAAGGTGGTACTTTAATTCCTAAAGTTGTACAAATGGAAGGAAGAAATCCTTGCGATATTAAAGATTTTGTTCGTGGCTTAAAATCAAGTTTAACAAAAAAATTTATAGAATAGACTACTTTGAAGGGAGGGTGAGAAGAGCTAAAGCAACTTCTACAATTTGGTATTCCGCTGCTTGTTAGCAGAATCTACAACAAGATACCGCGTTTTGGTGTACGAACATTGCAATTTGCAGGCAATTTGAGTAGTAGATGGTGTCATTCCAGTGCTTGACACTGGAATCCAGTTTCTATTGTACAGCCACCTGGTGTGTTCATTTAAAGTGAAGTTTTCTGGATCCCAGTGTCTGGGCACTGGGATGACATCTTTCTTGGTCTCTTGTATCACAATGTTCGTACAGTTGTGGATAACGTGGCGGTATGACGTAGTAGCTATATATAGACAAATTTTCTTTTCTTAGATATAATCTTAAGAAACCTTCCATATGAAAATTAAAAGAGCTTTAATATCAGTATACGATAAGACAAATATAATTGAACTTGCATCGTTTTTGATGCAGCAACAAATAGAAATTCTCTCAACAGGGAATACTTATAAAGTGCTATCAGGTGCGGGAATAAAAACGCAAGAAGTTTCAGATTACACACAATTTCCAGAAATACTAGATGGCAGAGTGAAAACTTTACATCCTAAAATTCATGGAGGAATACTCTGTGATCGAAAAAGGCACGAAAAGGAAATGCAGAATCTAGAAATTAAGCCGATAGATCTGCTTATAACTAACTTATATCCATTTTGGAAAACGGTTAATAGCAACTCAAGTGAGAAGCAAATCATAGAACAAATAGATATAGGTGGAGTAGCATTAATTAGAGCTACAGCAAAAAACTTTCATTTCACTTCAGTGATTTCTAGCATTCAAGATTACGAAACACTGAAAGCTGAGATGATCAAAAATAACAATCAGACAACATTAGAATATAGAAAACATCTAGCAACTAAAGCATTTGCTCTGACTGCACAGTATGATTCTAATATTTACAATTGGTTTTTATCACAGGGTAAAAGCAATGAGTTACCAGAGTTTTTTACTTTATATGGATGTAAAGCACAAGGACTCAGGTATGGTGAAAATCCTCATCAAAAAGCTGCATTTTATAGCAATCAATTTAGCAAGTATCCACTGGAGAAAATACATGGAAAAGAGTTGAGCTATAATAATATAGTCGACATAGAGTCTGCACTTAACATAATTTCTGAGTTTCAAGAACCTGCAGCAGTGATAATAAAGCACAATAATCCATGTGGCGCTGCTGTTAGTGATAGTGCTTTAAAAGCATATGAAAAAGCTCTATCATGTGATGAAATAAGCAGTTTTGGTGGAATAGTTGCTTTCAATCGGGAGATAGATTTAAAGCTAGCAGAGAAATTAAACGAGATATTTTTGGAAGTGGTGATAGCACCATCGGTAAACAATGAGGCGCTAAAAATTTTACAAAAAAAGAAAAATTTAAGAGTGATTATTCATCAATCTCTTCAGCAAAATGCAAAATATCAAATCAAAAATGTTGTTGGCGGGTTCTTAGTGCAAGAAAATAATAACCATACAGTAAAAGTAGAAGAAATAAACCGAGTGACAGAATGCACTACAACAAAAAAAGAGAAGGAAGATCTTATTTTTGCTTGGAAAATATGTAAACATGTGAAATCCAACGCAATAGTGATAGCAAAAGACGGTTGTGCTATTGGCATCGGTGCAGGACAAACAAGCAGAATAGATAGTGTGAATATTGCAGTAAAAAAAGCAGGTGAAAAATGTAAAGGCGCAGCGCTTGCTTCAGATGCATTTTTTCCATTTCCAGATAGTATAGTAGAGAGTGCAAAGCATGGAATTACAGCTATAATTCAGCCAGGTGGCTCATTGAAAGATCAAGACGTGATAGCAGCTGCAAATGAGAATAAAATTGCCATGTTTTTCACTTATGTTCGTAACTTTCTCCATTAAGCTTTGTATCCTGTCAAAATTATACCCACACAGGGCTTTGTTGCATAGCAGCTTATAGGTTTGAAAATTGTAGTAAATTGATGTAGTTACTTTAAACTCAACTATACCTATCTGTAATTGTAAGCTGTACTCTTGAGCTCCTGATGCGATTTATAGCAAATCCTAAAAGCCTTGCTGTTTTTCCTTATAGACATTCAGCTTACCTTGTATATTAGTCTATCTGGATGACATTTTACTTTTTCTAGAATATAATAATTCCCTAGAAATTACCCTACTCAATTCTATTGTACCTTGTTTAACATTGAAACATGAGTCTGGAATCTAGAAATTTTTTAAGAACAAAAGTTATTCTAAGTTTTTGTTGGTAAGAAAGACTGGATTCCAGTGGGCTTTGTTGCATAGCTCAGATAAAAAGAACTGGAAGTTACTGACGAAATTCACTATAAAACAGGCATTTAACCTACGAAAGAAAAATATGCCAACTAAAATGAAGGTCAGTAACTGCCATGGATATAACAGATTTCTGCAAGAAAGAGGAAATATTTTTCATTTTATTAATGAGGCAATAGAAAATTGGTACGAAAATAGCCCCAAAATGCGAGGTGGAAATTATATTTATAGTAATAAAGTTGTGATTTTAGTGCATATAGTCGCTAGTCTCTTTAGAATTGGCTTAAGACAAACGGTAGGGTTTATAAAAGGATATTTGCAGCAAGTAGTTAGCAGTCATTAGCTATTCGCAGGCTTCAAGAAGGTTTCAATATTAAGATCAATGATTGCAGAGTTGATAAAAACAATATGGAAGATATTGAAATTGCCATAGACAGTACAAGTATCAGATAATACACCTGGTAACAGTAAGGAAAATAGCGAAGTATCGCAGTTATAAACAGGTAAGAAAGCTACACGTAATATTGAGTATAAATAGTAAAAAAGCTATAGCTGCACAATATAGCAATGGTGCCTACTCCGACCATTATGGTGCTTGCGACTTGCTCAGCTTTCAGCATGCTATAAAAGCATTATATGCAGACAGAGCCTATCAAGCTTTATAAATTGTGCAAAAAATATGATATAAAGACAAAAATTTTACCGAAAAATCGTGCAGCGGAGCATACAAAATTGGATTATATGGCTGAAAGGAATGCTGCCATTAGATTATGTGGTAAAGACGGTGTGAAAGAGTGGAAGAAGGAAGCAGTTTATGGAAAAAGGTCATATATTGAAGGATTTTTTTCAAGATTAAAGCAAATATTTGGGTTTAGTTTTAGAAATAGATCTGAAGTAAATCGAGAAAAAGAGTTGCTAATAAAATGTTACTTACTCAATAAATTTACTGATATTGGCATGGCTAAGTTTGAGGTAGTTTCATGAATTTATTATCCTTTACCCACTATCCGATAAGCGATGCAACAAAGCCATCCCAGTGTCAGCTACTCGGTTGACACCATCATAGAGATCAGCTACTTGGATGATAAAAGCAAGAAATATCGAAGTGTTGTGCTAACCTCTTGCATTCAAACTCACATAAATCATGAATTGTGCACGCTTCACACAAAGGTTTTTGTGCCTTGCAAATGTATCTACCGTGTAAAACTAGCCAATGATGAGCATAAAGCAGGTATTTTTTTGGAACCACATTTAAAAGAGATTGCTCTGTTTTAAATATATCTTTTTCTTTCACAAGCCCAACTCTATTGCTTACTCTAAAAACATGAGTATCAATTGCCAATGTTGGAATACCAAGCCCTGAATTTAAGAACACATTAGCGCTCTTTCTCCCAACCCCTGGTAAAGATACCAAATCATCGAAATTAGTAGGCACTTTGCTATTGTACCTCTCAATCAATATTTTGCTGAGCCCGATTATATTTTTTGCTTTGGAATTATATAAACCAATACTGCTTATGTATTTTCTCAGCTCACTTTGCCCAAGATTCAGCATTTTTTCTGGAGTATCAGTGATACTAAACAGCTCCTTTGTAATTTTATTAACGCTTATATCAGTTGTTCGCGCTGATAGAACTATCGCAACTAATAACGTAAAATGATTGGTATAATTCAGCTCTATTTTTGGTACAGGATTTGATTGTTGAAACTTTTCAAATATCAATTCTACTTTTTTTGAGTCCATGCATAGAGCTAAAAACTTATACTACACTGTTTGCTGTGTAAATCCAATTCCTTGAGGTTCAAATTGCTGCTCAGCTTTGACATCAGACACATTAGTGTTTACCTCATCAAAATTCCTCTCAGCAAATTCGCTTGCCACTTCTGCAAACACTTTCTAACAAGAGGCATAATTATCGGCATTAATAGCCTTCGTGGATCATACCGTCCTAACAGATCAGTCTCCTTTTGCACTCTATCTCTTGGATCCTCTTCTAGTAAATCTTTTGTGTGCTTGTCAGCATATATTTCACAGCCTTTTGAGAAAACAGGAGCTAACATTTCAATTAATACTGCCAATAACAATAGTGGACCAAGTATAGCTCCACCAACAGTTAATCCATTAGCAATGAAATTTGTTGTAACTAAATAAACAGAAAAAGCAGCTAAAGGATAGTTGATAAGAAGTTTACTACTTAGCTCGATATAGCTCATTTTACTCATGAATTCATCAGTAGAAATTTCTGAGTTTTTATACTTCTCCATATAATAATTTACTAATGAATTACAGAGCTTATTGATAATGATATTAAATGCTATGATCCACCATGAAAAATAGCAACCTATAGTAATTGTAGTTAATAGAGCTAAAGGCAGAAGACTTATTTTTGGTACTAACATTAGAGCATTTTTGCGCTCTATAAATTTCAATGCTAATGTCTTTTTATCTTCTTCAATTAGGCTTCTCTTTTCTTTTAGAGGAGTAATATAATTGAATAATTGTATGCTTGGCTTTGCTATATATTGATATAACTCTTGCATTAACTTTGCACTTTTTACACTCTTCTGAAAATTATCTAAATTTTGATTTAGCAAAATCCTCTCTATTTCAGCCTGAAGTTCATTATAGCTTTTTAGGTCTTCTCCAAACGAACAATCATTTCTTTTTAGTATAGCAATCAACCCATCAAAATCTTTACCTACAGCTTCTTCCTCACTGATTTTTAGCTCGTTAAACAACTTTCTCCTATAGTGAAACTCTCTTGCTGTTAAACGTCCATTACTTTCAGCACCAACACTGACTTTAACACAAGGATTTCCTGACTCCAAAGGTTCAATGTACTTTTTTAGCCCTTGATCAGCTTTATAAAGCTGATCAAATCTATTTTTGTCTCCACCTTTGTCAGGATGGTTTACAAGTATCAATTTATTATATTGTTTTTTCAGAAACTTGCTAAGAGCTTGATAATCCTTACCTACAATTTGTTCAGCTTTTATCTCTAGTACGTTAAACAGATCATTATTATCATAAAACCCCTGACCAGTTAACTTAAAATGTTGACTCATTACTACGCCTCACATAAATACATGATACTATTAGTATAATATATTTAATGTTTCACACAAGCATAAAAATATCAAGCAACCACTAAGAGAAGAAACCCTCTTTCCCATCATACAAATACAACTTATCCATTCTCACCACATCAAAATTATGTTCCTCAAATTTGACTAGCAAGTTATTCACATCACTATTTGTAATTTCATTATTTGCAATGAACCTGCAGGTTATTTGGTCACTTGAAGACTTTGAGCCTCCTGGCCAAATTGCAAGTCCTTTTGAGTATATTGCTATCATTTTCAGATTACTCGATTCAAATAACCTAACTATTTGATCAAAATTGTTGGATTTGTCCCAGGCAAGCGTTATATCACTACCCACTAGCTTTTTAACTTTGTAATCTTGTTCGTAATTGTCTTGTACTTTATTTATTTTACTATCCGAATCACTGCTAATTATAAGCTCAGATAACGTTGTGGGTTTTTTCCCTAGATTATCTATAACAGCTTTTGCAAATTCTTTGGTACCAACTTTCTGCTTACTCCTTTTCTTCTTATATAAATCGGCAGTGTGTATTCCATCCTCCAAAGTCTTCAGCCATGCATCATAGATTAGTTTTGCAGTACTCACTTGACCAATATAGACCAACATATGTACTGTGGCATTTAAAAGACCAGAAGGATTAGCCATGTTTTTTCCTGCAATATCAGGAGCAGAACCGTGCACTGCTTCAAACATTGCATATTCATTACCTATATTGCTACTTCCTGCAAGCCCTACAGAACCTGAGGTTTGTGCCACTATATCTGATAATATGTCGCCATATAGATTTTCAGTTACTATAACATCGAAATTCTCGGGCTCTGTAGCAACTTTTGCCATTCCAATATCAACTATATAATGTTCTATCTTTATATTTGGGTATTCTTTTGCAATACGATCAAACGCTGCATGAAAAGCGCCGTCAGTCATTTTCATTATGTTGTCTTTAGTCAGGCAAGTTACTTTTTTTCTGTTGTGTTTTTTCGCGTATTCAAAAGCATACCTGCATATCTTCTCTGAGCCAGATCTAGTAATAATTTTAGTGCATTGGTAAGAATCACCAGTGAGCCTATGCTCTATTCCCGTATAAACGTCTTCTTCATTTTCACGTATTACAACAACATCAAATTTATCGAATTTATTTTCTATAACAGGGTGATACGAAATGCATGGTCTAATATTTGCATACAGCCCTAAGTTCTTTCTGAGCGCAACGTTTAAGCTTTTGTGCCCTTTACCTTGAGGGGTTGTTGTTGGAGATTTGAGTAATATCTTTGTCCTTTCGATAGATTCCCAACCACTCGGAGAAATTCCATGAGACCATTCCTTACTATAAACACGCTCTCCTATTTCAATAATATCTATTGAGATCTCTGCTTTCGCTTCACGCAATATCGACAGCACCGCTTCCATAATTTCTGGTCCGATACCGTCACCATACGCAACTGTGATTGGTGTTGACATAACTTTCCTAATTACACATGAC
This sequence comes from Wolbachia endosymbiont (group B) of Germaria angustata, assembly GCF_964026725.1. Lineage (NCBI taxonomy): Bacteria > Pseudomonadati > Pseudomonadota > Alphaproteobacteria > Rickettsiales > Anaplasmataceae > Wolbachia > Wolbachia endosymbiont (group B) of Germaria angustata. Next base: position 296,960 of record NZ_OZ034691.1, on the reverse strand, counting down.
TTAATGTTAATTCAAATGATAGAGTGACACAAGTAGCTAATATTACCCAAATTAGTATAGTTACGGTTATTTAATAACGCATCTTTATATTAGATAGTGATACTAGAAATATAAATTAGGCTATGAATATTGAAATAAATCATGTGGGCTTCATGAAGCGTACTGTAGCATCCGTCCTTGATGCGGTCATATATTCACTCGCTTCTTTTTTATTTAAAGAATCAATATATGAGATCTTTATACTTATACTATATATAGTAGTAGAAATACTACTGATAACAAGATTTGGTGGTACTCCAGGAAAATTATTGCTAAAAATATACATAAAAGGTGTAAATACATTTACAAATGTTACTCTAAAACAGGTAATAATAAGAGGCTTTTTTAGAAACTATTCTTGGATTATTTTTCTTCCATTTTGGCTGCTGTCTTATTATTACCTTGAACATTCTCAATTTGACTATATTGCCTTATGTTGTCTCTTGTGTCCTGTTGTAATATTAATTTTACTTTTTGTATTAGCAATATTTGATAAACGCAAACAAACGTTTTATGATAAGATTGCAAAAACAGTAGTAATAGAATATAAACCTAGTTGATGTTTTTCTTTATAGGTAGTACATAGATAAAAAAGTAAACTACTCAACGATGACAAGACGTACTCTAGCATTTATAGTTGATTATATTTTATTTATCGCAATACCATTTGGTTTAATGGCGGTGGGTTTCTCACTTACACACGCAATACAAGGGACCATGGGTGCAATAATTGTAATCACCACGATTGTATTTTCTTTATTTTTAATGATACCATGTATATTTCATATATTCATGCTAGTAAAATTTGGCGGCACTCCAGGACACTTGTTATTTAGCATGCGTGTAAAAGACAAAGATACATTTGAGTCAATCACTACAATGCAAGCAATGAAAAAGACTATAGCTCTTTTTATAATTTATTGCATATCACTTTGTAATCCCATTTTATTCTTAGCTATACTAATCTTAGTTTTAGTATGTGTAGTAGGTGATGAACATAAACAAGCTTTTCACGACAAAATTGCAAACACGGTAGTGATAGATTATAAACCTAGTTGATGTTTTTCTTTAGTTTACTGCTTGCAAAGTGACTTTTTTCGTTTCTGCATGAGCTAAATTAACTACCAATATCATACCTGAAGAACCCACCTGACCATTCTAGAAAATTTAATGCTGAGTACACTTTACTTTTAGCTTCTTCCAAAGTGTTTCCTTCTCCTACTATATTTAGTACCCTTCCGCCATCAGAAATCCAATTACCATTTTCATCTAGCTTAGTACCAGCATGAAAAACTAGCACACCAGGAATGTTTTCAATTTTATCCAATCTTTTAATTACCTCTCCTTTTTGATAATCACCAGGATAGCCTTTACTTGCAACAACTACACAAACTGTAGTTTTGTGATTAAACTCCACCATTTTTGTATTTAACTTGCCTTCTGCAACTGACAACATCAACTTTAGCAAATCACAATTTGGATCAAGTCTAGGTAACATAGATTGTATTTCCGGATCCCCAAACCTAACATTATACTCAAGAAGCTTTGGACTATCTTTGCAAATCATTAAACCAGCAAAGAGTACTCCTTTATAGGATGTTCCCATGTTAGTCAGTGCTTGAATTGTAGGATATATTATTTTTTGGATAATTTTTTGCTCCATCTCCTTACTTATAATCGAAGGTGATGAGTATGACCCCATGCCTCCAGTATTTTGTCCCTCGTTATTTTCACCAACTCTCTTGTAATCTTTTGCATACCCAAGGGTTACTACCTTCAACCCATCAATAAGAGCAAAAAAACTTACTTCCTCTCCAATTAAAAACTCTTCTATGATTATTTCTTCACCTGACTCACCAAGATTTTTCTCCACTAGCATTGAATCTATTGCTGAAAAAGCCTCATTTTCTGTGTGGCATATTATGACACCTTTCCCTGCTGCAATTCCATTTGCTTTAATTACAAGCGGCAATTTTATTTTATTACTACGGACAAAATTTTTAGCTAACCTTTCATCAATAAAACGTTCATACTTGGCGGTCGGTATACCATATTGTTTACATAGTTCCTTCGTAAAAGACTTTGATGCCTCAAGTTTTGCAGCTGCTTGACTTGGAGCAAAAACATTTATTCCCTCTGCAGTTAAATCATCAGCAAGTCCATTAATTATCGGTTGCTCTGGACCAATAATTACTAGCTCTATATTTTCTTTCTTGCAAAATTGTGTAACATCCACTGAATCTTGAATATTTATATTCACAAGAACTCCAAAATTCTCCATGGCCGGGCGACCAGGAGTAACATATAACTTAGTCAAGGTAGGAGACTTCTTTAGAGCCCAAAGTAAAGCATGCTCACGCCCACCAGAACCTATAACCAAAACCTTCATCTTTATTTCCTCGCTTTTCTATATATGTCAAAATTATTGTTTGCTTATAACAGTATCATTACTCATGTATCTTTGCAACACGTTTGGTATTGCAACTGACCCATCGGAATTTTGATAATTCTCCATTATAGCAACAATTGTTCTTCCTATGGCTAAAGCTGAGCCGTTTAAAGTGTGAACGTATTTTTTTGTTTTTCTGTCAGTTTCTAAGAAGTATTTAGTGTTCATTCTTCTTGCCTGGAACGTACCGCAATTTGAGCAGCTTGATATTTCTCTATATTTATTTTGCTCAGGTAACCATACCTCTATGTCATAAGTCTTTTGTGCAGCAAAACCCATATCGCCACTGCAAAGTAGCATTACTCTGTACGGTAATTCTAGTTTTTTTAATATCTCTTCAGCAACACTAGTCATACGTTCAAGCTCGTCTTTTGACTGGTCTTCAGTTGTGATGCTTACCAACTCCACTTTACCAAATTGGTGTTGCCTTATCATACCTCTTGTATCTCGTCCTGCACTGCCAGCTTCTTTACGAAAACATTCTGAATATGCAGTAAAACGAATAGGCAGTTCTTTTTCTTCTATTATTTTGTCAGCAACTAAATTTGTTAAAACTACTTCACTTGTGGGAATTAATCTTAATTTATCGGTAGTTAAATATGAGTCATCAGAAAATTTTGGTAGCTGACCAACGTTATACATCGCCTCGTTTTTCACCAGGGCTGGGTGATACACCTCAGTATAGGCAAATTCATTAACATGTGTTTCCAGCATAAAATTTATTAATGCTCGTCCAAGCTTAGCTAACTGTCCTTTTAATATTGTAAACCTTGATCCAGAAATTTTTGCTGCTTGTTCAAAATCCATCAAGCCTAACCTTTCTCCGAGTTCATAATGAAATTTTGGTGTAAAATCAAATTTTCTTCTCTCTCCATATTTTCTGATTTCTACGTTGGAGCTCTCATCTTCACCTATTGGCACGTTTTGTGCAGAGATATTTGGTAAGTTAGATAAGATATTCATTAAGTTATCTTTCTCCGTTTGCTCTTTTAAGCTGATTGCTTCTATCTCATTTGTTATGTTTCTTGACACTTCTACCTCATTTTTACAGGGGCTTTTGTTCATTTTAAGCCTCTTTATTTCTTCCGTGATCTCATTGCGTTGCTTATTTAAAGCTTGCAATTTAGTAGTCAGTGATCTTTTTTTATGGTCAATCTCTAATATTTCTCCTGTAGTAAATTCTTTCACCCCTCTGCTTTTTATTGCTTTTTCAAATCCTTCAGGGTTTTTGCGTATATGTTCTATATCATGCATATGTTGTGCTATTACTAACATCATTACTGTACTTCAAAATCTTTTAATGCTCAATATTTTACATATAAATGCAGATAAATGCTAATATTGATTTTATCTCCAGAATTTGCTAGAATTGATAAACGTGAAATATAATATGTTAGGCATCATAGAAAGATACAATAAATTTAAAGAGAGTACTCACTTCACTAAATTTAAGGCTAGTGGAAGATTTGCTGTCTACGCTTTTTGTATATATTTGGCGACTACATTTACCATTGGCTGTTTGGGATTGATAATGGGATCTTTCCTCTTAACCTTACCACTTGCTATGCTCATCTCCAACCCTATAGTTTGGATTTTAATGGGAATAGTGCTTACAGCAACATACAAGGTGGTTATTGAACCTTTATTTTACTTGGTAAAAGATTATGTTGATGGAAAAGGAACTGTAAAGGAAGAAAAGAGTCCAAAAGAGCAAAAATTCACAAGAAGTAAATCACTGGATAGTGGACTAGATACTATATCAAGACAAACAAATGATTCGGATAAGAGGGTACGTAGAAATTCCTATTCTCCATCTACAGATAGTGGTATTGCACCAGGAAGTGAACCTACCTCAAGTAACAATAGTCGTAGAAATTCTAATGCTTCAGGAGATAGTGGTTTGGGTGGCAAGGAGTTTCATGAAGATTTACAAACTCTTATGCATCAGACAAATCTCAAAAAATATGATTACTTGTTGCGGCAGCATGATATTGCGCATATTGCAAGAGTGAAATATGGATATTCAGAATCCTCCACGAATAATGTATTTTTCTCTATTCCTGGAGATGTAAACTCATTAAATGAAAGGTTAAAAGAGTACAAAAATGAAGTAAAGCGGGAAAACTCAAAAAAAACATTTACTGCAGTTGTTAATATAGGAAATTATCATTGGGTAACATTAGTCGGTACATATGAATCAACAAATAAACAATTTAGAGCTTACTATTGTGACTCATTTGGCACTCAATTACCAAATAAGATTGATGGAACAATAAAAGATAATATAAGTCTTGCTAATGAGATTACTGCGGAATGTGTGGAGCCTTTAGACAATGAAATCGGAGATTTGATAAGGGAAAAAGAAAATAATCCAGACAATGTCATCCTTAAGGAAAAAAAAGATGATGTTCAAGAAACATTAAATTGCGCAAGAAAACACAAAAACAAATTAGTTAGTAAGCAAATTGATGGCAATTATATAGTGAGTATATTGCAGGAAACGTTGGAGATAGGAAATGATGACAACATAAGAAGCTCACCAACTAAGCAGCAAAAAGATGGTTGTAATTGTGGAGTGTTTGCTTTAGAAAATGCTCATAGGATTACGGAAATGCTCAACGAGGATAAATCATTTGATGAAATTGACAGAGAGTTATCAAAGTACAAGCCTAAGCCAGAAGAATTGCAAGAAAAAAGAAGAGAGTTCGCAAAAGCACTTATGGAGGATGAAGAGTGGAAAGAATCCATTGCTGAAGGTGGAATTTTACATGATACTATACAGCAGCTTAGTCTTGAAGATAGTAAGAAAGAGGAAACACAACCTGCCACAAGTTCATCTCTGCAAGATGCTATAATAATGGCTTATAACAGTGTCAAAAATACATTTTTTAGCAACTAGAAAGCCTGTGTCTCTCCAAGTAGGAAATCTAACTATTGATTCTCCAGTTATTTTAGCGCCAATGTCTGGAGTGACTGACTATCCATTTAGGAGTATTGTAAAGAAACTTGGTGCAAGTTTGCTAGTCTCAGAAATGATTGCAAGCAGAGCTATGATCATGCAAACTCGCCAGAGCATGCAAAAAGCAAAAGTCGATGAACTAACCGCTGTACAACTTGCTGGTTGTGAGCCTGATGTTATGGCGGAAGCTGCAAAGTTAAATGAGGGCATGGGTGCAAAAATCATAGATATAAATTTTGGTTGTCCAGTTAAAAAAGTTGTAAACGGTTACGCAGGGTCAGCACTTATGCGTGATGAAAAAAAGGCTGCTGAGATAATAGAAGCTGTAGTCAAGGCAGTGAGTGTGCCAGTTACAGTAAAAATGCGTACTGGATGGAATGACGAAAATCGTAATGCTCCGCGCTTGGCAAAAATTGCAGAAGATTTGGGAGCAAAGATGATTACTGTACATGGAAGGACAAGGGCACAGCTTTATAATGGTCAAGCAGATTGGAAATTCGTTAGAAATGTTAAAGAGCAGGTAAAAATTCCAGTTATAGTAAATGGAGATATTAAGAGTTTGAATGATGTTCAAAGTGCACTTAAAGAATCTGGGGCAGATGGAGTAATGATAGGTCGTGGTGCTTACGGCAAACCTTGGCTGATTAATCAAGCAATAAACTTTTTGAGTGGAAATAAAGTTTCTGAGCCAACAGCCTCAGAGAGATTAAGCATAATACTCAAGCATTATGACAGTATTCTTGAGTACTATGGAAGCGATACAGGAATAAAGATGGCCCGCAAACATATAGGATGGTACAGTAGCGGGCTTCAAAACTCATCTGAATTTCGTGTAAGAGTAAATAACATAATAGACAGCACAGAGGTGAAAGAAAATATAATTGATTTTTTTAGTTAAAAACAGATTAAACATACTACCTCATTAGCTATATTCAACTTGACTGATCATAGTGCGATGCCACCACACTCTCTTCTTCATCAGAATGTAATTGATAACTATTATCACTCAGCAATTTTTCGTCATAAGTTTCAATATCAAAATATTTTTCATATTTATCTATATTTTCACAAAGCGAAAGTGCTTTCACCTTATTCATAACTAAACCCGTACCAGCAGGAATTAATCTTCCTACTATAACATTTTCTTTTAACCCACTCAAAGGATCACTCTTTCCACAAAATGCTGCTTCCGTAAGTACTTTTGTTGTTTCTTGAAAAGAGGCAGCAGAAATAAAGGAATTAGTTTCAAGGCTTGCTCTAGTAATTCCCTGCAGAATAGAAAGATAATGAGCAGGTCGTTTTCCAGAGTTATTCATAGCATCATTTTCTCTATCAATTTCCAGCCTGTCAATATTTTCTCCAATTAAGTACATAGTATCACCAGGATCGGTAATTTCTACTTTTTGTAGCATTTGCTTTAAGATCACTTCTAAATGCTTGTTATCTATGCGCACACCTTGCAATCTATAAACTTGCTGTATTTCAGAAATCATATAGTGTGCTAACGCTTCTAACCCAAGCACACGTAGAATATCATGAAGATCAGGATCGCCATCCATCAATAAATCACCTTTACGCACAAAATCACCTTCATTGACTATTACATGCTTACTTCTTGATACTAAATACTCAACTGGAGAAGCTTGCTCATCTACAGGTTTAATTACTATACTACGTTTTCCTCTACGGTCTTTTTCAGAGAACGTTACATAGCCATCTATTTCACTAACGATAGCATGCTCTTTAGGACGACGTGCTTCAAATAATTCTATAACCTTAGGCAAGCCACCAGTAATATCACGAGTTCTAACTGACTCTCTCGGCGTTCTTGTGATAACATCACCTGCATGAACCTTTTGGCCATCCTGTACATTAAGCACTGCACCAACTGGTATAAAGTAACATGCTTCCACACCACTTGAAAGTGTTATTACTTTTTCATTATCATCAAGCAGTGCAATACGAGGACGTAAATTAGCTACACCAGAGTGCAATTTCCAATCCTTTACTACTCTATTTGATATTCCTGTAGATTCATCCATCACTTCAGTGATTGAAATTCCATCTTTTAAATCCTGGTAAGATATTGTACCACTCTTTTCCGTAATAATAGGTAGTGTATACGGATCCCATTCCGCAACTTTATCACCAATTTTTACTAACTCACCCTCATTTACATAAAGTTTAGCACCATAAGGTACACTGTGCTTCAATTTTTCACTACCAAGGCTATCAATTAAAACGACTTCACAGGAACGGCTTATCACAATTTTATTTCCGTTTTTATCTATAATTATATTACTATTGTTTAATTTTATTCTAGCATTGATAGAAGCTATAATGTTTGAGGATTCAACACCTCTAGTCATTACCCCACCTATATGGAAAGTACGCATCGTTAACTGAGTACCTGGCTCTCCAACAGATTGAGCAGCGATAACACCAACTGCTTCACCTATTGAAACAATTTTACCAGTTGCAAGGTCTCTTCCATAACACAAAGAACACACACCAGGACTTATTTCACAAGTTAAAGGCGATCTAATTTTTATAGCATCAAGACCTGCAATGTTGATTTGCTTTACTTTATCTTCATCAATTAATTCCCCTGCTTTTAATAATAACTCTTTGGTTACTGGGTTATATATATCATTTGCAGCTGTTCTACCCAGTACAACACTCTCTAGAGATGCAACTATAGTACTACCTTCAACTATAGCTCTTACAATAAGGCCATTTTTCGTTTTACAGTCATGTTTTGTAACTATGCAATTTTGAGATACATCAACCAAGCGACGAGTTAAGTATCCAGAGTTTGCAGTTTTAAGTGCAGTATCAGCTAAACCTTTACGCGCACCATGAGTAGAATTAAAGTATTCAAATACATTTAATCCTTCGCGAAAATTAGAAATTATAGGTGTTTCTATAATTTCACCAGAAGGTTTGGTCATTAACCCTCGCATTCCTGCTAACTGCTTCATCTGGGAAGTAGAACCTCTTGCACCGGAGCTAACCATCATATATATTGAATTGTACTTACTATTTTCATCATACAGAGATATCGCTTTTAACATATCATTCGCTATTATATCTGTGCACTTAGACCACTCATCTATAACTTTATTATACCTCTCACTTTTAGTGATTAGTCCGTCTTGATACTGTGCAGAAAATTTCTTAATTTCACCCCTTGTATAATCAACGTGTGCAGCTTTAGTTTCAGGTATGACCATATCGCAACGACTAAAAGAAGTACCAGAAAATGTAGCATACTCAAAGCCAAGTGTCATCAATTTATCAGAAAATACCACTGTAGCACTTTGACCGCAGCTACGATATACTAAATCAACAATGCTAGTTATTTCCTTAACTGTTAATACCTGATTTATTAAATCGAAGCTTAGATTCTTATGTTTAGGAAAAATCTGCCATAATATTAAACGTCCAGGAGTTGTAAAAATAGTTTTATACTGAATGTTTCCATCGCTATTGATGTATTCCATTTTGTACTTTATATGAGAATGAATATGTAGAGTACCGTTGTTTAAGGAATGCTCAACTTCACAAAAAGCACAGAAAAGTGGTAAATCATCTTCCTTAAGTTGCTGTAAAGTTAGGTAGTATATACCAAGCACTATATCTTTACTAGGAACTATAATCGGTCTTCCATTAGAAGGACTTAAAACGTTATTAATTGACATCATCAACACTCTAGCTTCAAGTTGAGCTTCCAATGAAATTGGCACATGTACCGCCATTTGATCACCATCAAAGTCAGCATTAAATGCTGTACAAACAAGTGGATGAAGCTGTATTGCTTTACCTTCAATAAGGACTGGCTCAAAAGCCTGAATACCAAGCCTGTGTAGCGTAGGCGCTCTATTTAGTAAAACAGGATGCTCTTTTATTACTTCTTCAAGCATATCCCAGACTTCTGGCTTTTCTGCTCTTATTAACTTACTAGCAAATTTAATAGTTGGAGCCATTCCATATATTTTAAGCCTTGAGTAAACAAAAGGTTTGAATAACTCAAGAGCCATTCTTTTCGGTAATCCACACTGATTTAGTTTTAAAGTTGGACCAACAACTATTACAGAACGTCCAGAGTAATCTACCCTTTTTCCTAAAAGATTCTGACGGAAACGACCTTGCTTTCCTTTCAGCATATCGCTAATAGACTTTTTATATCCAGCAGTGCCAGCTTTATTTACCAGAGCATTACGACGACTATTATCAAAAAGAGAATCAACTGCCTCTTGTAACATTCTTTTCTCATTACGAATCATAATCTCAGGAGGATTTAAACTTAACAATTTTCTCAATCTATTATTTCTATTAATAATAGTTCTATAATGATGATTTAAATCAGAAACTGCAGGTCGACCACTTTCAAGCGATACCAAGGGACGCAAGTCAGGTGGTAAAATAGGTATAGCTGTAAGTATCATCCACTCAGGTCTGTTTCCAGACTTGATAAAATTTTCAACAATACGTAATCTCTTTATAATTTTCTTTCTTCTCATTTCAGAAGCAACAGACTCTAACTCCTGTCTTAAATTCTTCCTAATTTCATGTAAATCAAGGCGTATTAGCAATTCTCTTATAGCTTCAACACCTTGCATAGCTATAAAGCTATCGACCCCATAGCTATCTTTAGCTTCATTATAAGCTTTCTCACTAATAATTTCACCTTTTTCAAAAGAGGAAACAAGAGGATCTATTACAACATAATTATCACTATATAAAATACTTTCGATATCTCTAAGAGACATATCTAATAATGCTCCAATTCTTGAAGGAAGTGACTTCAAAAACCATATATGAGCAACAGGAGATGCAAGCTCTATATGACCCATTCTTTCTCTTCTTACTTTAGAAGATGTAACTTCTACTCCACATTTTTCGCATATACGGCCCCTATGTCTTCTTTTTTTGTACTTTCCACATAAACATTCATCATCATTGACAGGACCAAAAATTTTAGGACAAAATAATCCACCTTTCTCAACTTTGAATGTACGGTAGTTTGCAGTTGAAACATCTGTTATCTCTCCATAAGACATACGTTTAATACTTTCAGGGCTAGCAATGGAAATGCTAACCTCATTAAAAGATTGTGCGATATTAGTGTGAGATATATCTTCAATTACTATGTCATTTTGCTTCAAATCCACATTAAAACACAAGGAACGCAACTCTTTTATCATGACATTAAAGGATTCAGGAATTCCACATTCAAAGTTACTGTCACCTTTTATTACCGATTCATAAATCTTAACCCTGCCATTAATGTCATCAGACTTCACAGTTAACATTTCCTGCAAAGTGTAAGCAGCACCGTAGGCTTGCAGTGCCCAACATTCCATTTCACCAAAACGCTGACCACCAAAATGAGACTTTCCTCCAAGAGGTTGTTGAGTAACCAAACTATAAGGTCCTACTGAACGCGCATGAATTTTACCATCTACTAAGTGATGCAACTTAAGCATGTACATGTAACCAACTGTAACTTTGCGATCAAACTTCTCACCCGAACAACCATCATATAATACAACTTGCCCAGAGTTATCCAATCCAGCAAGTTCAAATAGCTTTACTATTTGTTCATCTTTTGGACCTTCAAATACAGGTGCAGTAACAGGAATGCCATCACGCAACTTATACGCAAATTCAATGAGGTGATTATCATTAATATCGCGAATGTTATTACAAATAGATAAATTACTGCCACAACTATAAACCTCAATCAGGAAGTGACGTAAACTACTGTGTGCATCTTTACAAGAGTTGAAATAATTCTCTACTAATGTAGTCAATTCATTATTTAATTCATCTTTATTAGGCGTATCTAAAATAGAAGCCGTTATTTCATCATCATTAATATCCTCAAATTTTTTATTATCAAGATATAATGCTGCAAATTTTTCAAAATCATCATCACTGAGAGATCTAATTGCCTCACAAAAAGCACGTTTGATTTTATTGATCTCATCAAGAATATTGCCTACTTTTTCTCCTAATTTTTTACAAGCCCAACCTACATGCGTTTCCAATATTTGACCTACATTCATTCGCGAAGGAACGCCAAGAGGGTTAAGAATAATATCAATAGGAGTACCATCTTCTAAATAAGGCATATCTTCTACTGGAACAACTCGAGAAATCACACCTTTATTTCCATGTCTACCAGCCATTTTATCCCCTGGCTGCAAACTATGTTTTACAGCAATAAAAACTTTTACTGACATCGACACACCTTGAGGCAGATCATAACCTTCATGCAATTTTTCTACTTTTCGCTTAAAGTTTGTTATTGCATGTAATACTTTTTCATCAAAATCTTTTTTTAAGCTCTCAACTTGCTTAGAAATAGATTGGTTTTTCAATCCTATATCCCACCATCCCTCACGTTCAATAAAATTAATACTTTCTCGATCTTGAGAGCCAGAATTAATAAGAATTTTTCTTAATTCATCATAGAAATATTGATTAATAACATTGATTATATGGTCTCGTTCTTTCTCAAAGTCGTTTGCCTCTTTTTGCTTAATAAGAAACGCCCTTTCGTTTTCTTCTTCCCCTCTGCGTGTAAAGACCTGCACATCAATCACTATCCCTTCAATATCTGGAGATGTATATAAAGAGGAATCCACACAATCGAATGATTTTTCACCAAAAATTGTCATTAACAATTTTGTCTCAGGAGGCAATGAAAGAGAATGCTTAGGTGTAACTTTCCCCACCAAAATATAACCTGGACCAACTCTTGTACCAACCTTTACTATACCACTATCATCCAAGTGATAAAGATTTTCTTCATTAACACCGGGTATGGCACGAGTTATTTTTTCCGACCCTAAAGGAGTGTCATGTACAACACATTCAAATTCTTCTATATGAATAGAAGTAAATAGATCTCTTTTAACAACTTCACTAGAAATAATGATTGAGTCTTCAAAATTATAACCTTGCCAAGACATAAAAGCGACTAGCAAGTTTTGGCCAAGTGCCAATTCACCGTTATTAATAGCAGGACCATCAGCTATCACATCACCTTCCTTAACACAATCACCTACATGCACCAGTGGTTTCTGGTTAATACAAGTATTATGATTAGAACGCTGAAATTTTCTTAGATGATAAATATCTACATCCAAGTAGTTAATTCCTCCTTTGTCAAAAGCACGTATAACTATAGAGTTACTATCTGAGCTGTCAACTATGCCACCACGTTTTGCTAAAACTACAGCACCAGAGCCAGAAGCTACGAAAGACTCCATGCCAGTAGCAACCAAAGGAGCAGTAGGCTTCAATAAAGGTACAGCTTGACGCTGCATATTTGAACCCATTAACGCTCTATTAGCATCATCATTTTCTAAAAATGGAATTAAAGAAGCAGCAACCGATATTACCTGCTTAGGAGATAAATCAATGTAACTTACTTGATTACTATTTACCATTACAAAGGTACCAGCATACCTACAGTATAACATATCATCAACAAAGCAGTTGTTCTCATCAAGCTTTGCGCTGGTATCGGCTATATAATATAAACCTTCATCTATAGCAGACAGATACTCAATTTGATCAGTAACAACCTTATTAACTACTTTCCTATAAGGACTTTCAATGAACCCATATTTATTAATACGAGCGTATATAGCTAAGCTGTTAATTAAGCCTATATTCTGCCCCTCAGGAGTTTCAATAGGGCAAATTCTTCCGTAATGAGTTGGATGAACATCACGCACTTCAAATCCCGCTCTCTCTCTTGTTAAACCACCAGGACCTAACGCTGACAACCTTCTTTTATGTGTTATTTCAGATAATGGATTAGTCTGATCCATAAATTGAGATAATTGGGAAGAGTTGAAAAAATCTCTTAAGACATTGGTTAACACTTTTGGATTTATAAAATCAGATGGAGAGACTTTATCTAAACTAGAAGTAGACATAGAATCAACTACTGCCCGTCCCAATTTTAATAATCCAGTTCTAAATTGATTTTCTATAAACTCTCCAACTGAACGGACTCTTCTATTTGCTAAATGATCAATATCATCTACAGATCCTTGACCATCACGTAACAATACTATTTTTCTTATAATTTCAATAATGTCTTCATGTGTTAAAGTAGTTAAATTTTCCTCATAATTTAACCCAAGGCAAGAGTTAAGTTTCAATCTACCAATGTTAGACAAATCATAATATTCCGGACTGAAGAAAAGATTACGAAAAAACTCCTCTACTATCTTTAAAACAGGAACTTCACCTGGACGCAAAACCTTATATATTTCATATAGAGCGTTCTCATAAGACATGTTTTCATCTAAGAAAAGTGTGTTTAATATGTAAGGTCCAACAGAAACATTATCTATGTTCAACACTGATATTTTATCTATAGATAATAATTCAAGCTTTTTTATATCCTCTAATTTTATAGATTCACCAGCAGATAAGATTTTTGTAGAACTAGCACTATCTATTAAATCTTCTGCAAAAAATAAACCACATATAGAATCATAAGGAATTAGATACTCTTTCAACCCGTTATCATATAGATTTTTAGCTAATTTTGAAGTAATACGAACATTAGCTTTAAGTAACACATTGCCTTCAACATTCTTTAAATCAAAAGGAAGCCTCACTCCCTTGAATTTATCAGGGAAAAAAGGTACTTTCCAGCCACTTTTATGTTTTATATACTCTATTTTTTCATAAAATTTATTAAGTATGTCATTATTTGATAAGCCTAAAGCCTTTAATAAAACTGATATTGGCAACTTTCTCTTTCTATCAATACGAAAATACAAATGATCTTTAACATCAAACTCAATATCAAGCCAAGAACCTCTATAAGGAATAACTCTAGCAGAATAGATCAATTTGCCAGAATTGTAAGTTTTTCCCTTATCACTATCAAAAAACACTCCAGGAGATCTATGCATTTGTGAAACGATAACTTTCTCTACGCCATTGATGATGAAAGTACCTTTATCAGTCATCATAGGCAGTTCACAAAAGCGAACCTCCTGCTCTTCAGCAGATTTTATAACAGTTGCAAGCTTAGAATGATCATCATATTCTTTAATCTCTTGATATTTTTCAAGAGAAACACCATCCTGCATAATAACAAGACGTATAGAAGCAATAACCTGAGCAGAAAAAGTTATACCACGTTTTATACATTCAGATTCACTATACTTAAGATCATCTACCCTACAATTCAAAAATTCGATAGTAGCCCTATGCAAAGGATCAGATATTGGAAAAATTGTATGAAAGATAGCTTCAAGTCTTTCATTACTCTCATTATTAGGAGTAAAGGAATTATATGACCCCTTTTGGACTTTAACCAAATCCAACAAAGAATCTTTTAAATCAATCGACCTGGAATAAGAAACTCTAGGAACAAAAGCACTAGAAGCACACATATAAGAAGAATCAACCATAAAAATACCTTCACTAATTAAAAGAGCTATATCAACATAAAATTAATATACTAACATTTTACTCAAGCTCAACTTTAGTTGCTCCTGCTTCAATAAGTTTTTGCTTTATTTTTTCTGCTTCGTCTTTAGAAACATTAGCAGTCAAATCTTTGGGTAAAGACTCAACTAATTCTTTCGCTTCTTTTAAATTCAATGTAGAATTAACTTCTCTAATAGCTTTAATCACTCCTATTTTTTTGCTTGCATCAATCTCTTTGATTACAACTTTATATTCAGCTTTTTCTTGAGCAACAGGAGCAGTAGCATTATCACTAATAGGCACCCCAGCACCAACAGCTCCACCAAAAAAAGAACCACTAGGCAACCCTATTTTTTCTTCTAGAACCTTTACAAGTTCAGAAGCCTCTAATAGATTTAAAGATAATATTTTATCAACCAAATCACTTGTTACATTATTCATACTTACCACCTTATTTAACAACAAATTTATTTTTCAGAACTACAGTAATCCAAAACTCTCATAAGCCTCATAGAAGATGAATTAATAGACAATGCTAACCTAGCAGGAATATCATAAGATATTAAACGCATAATTTTAACACGCAATTCATCCAAAGAGGGAAGCTTAGCCAATTTGTTAACATCTTCCACTGTTAACAATTCATTTATATGAGCCGCACAAATCACAGACATTTTTTCTTTGTTAGCATTAATAAAATCAACTATTAACTTTGCAGCTTCTACTATAGCGCTAGAGTATATAATAGCAACAGAACCAGAAAATTTATCTGATAAATAAGAAAATTTACCAGTCCTTTCCAAAGCCAAGCAAGCTAGAGTATTTTTAACTACTAACATCCCACCCATTACAGATTTTAGACTATTCCTAAGAATTAATGAATTGCTAACATTCATAGACTTGAAATTTACCAATATTAAGAAATCATTATTGACAAACACATTCATTATGTTTTGTATAAATTCATCCTTATCTTTACGCTTCACAACTTCGCTCCCTTAAATTATATCTTCTACTTTGTTTATTTTATGAGCTTTACCCATAGTTGAATTTAAAAAAACGCTTTTAAAGTAAACTCCTTTCACAGAAGCAGGTTTATTGTCTCTAATTACTTTAAGAAAGGCTTTTAAATTTTCCAGCAAATCATCAATATCAAATTTAATACTTCCTAATTTACCATGAATAACCCCATTTTTATCCGTCCTGAATTTTATTTGACCAGACTTAATGGTTTTAGTAGCTTCCGCAATGTTAGAAGTCACAGTACCAAATTTAGGGTTAGGCATCAGCCCTTTAGCACCCAATACTTTTGCAATAGGAGTGATTTTTGCCATGAAATCAGGAGTAGTGATGCACCAATCAACATTCAACTTTCTACCTTTTTTTATCTCTTCAACTAAATCTTCTCCTCCTGTAATATCAGCACCAGCTTTTTCAGCTTCTAATAAATGTTTATCTTGAGCAAAAACAGCTACTTTAATATTCTTTCCGATACCTTTAGGCAAAACTACTGTACCACGCACCTGCTCTTCAGATTTACGTGAATCTACACCTAAATTGACTGCGATATCAACTGATTCATTAAATTTTGCTGAAGCAGACTCAACAATCTTCTCCAAACACTGCTTAGAATTATCATTATATGTACTCATTTACCTAACCTTCCACAACTTCTATACCCATAGATTTTGCAGTGCCTATAACCATCTTCACTGCTGAATCTTCATTATCCACTTTCATATCAACCATCTTACACTTTGCCACTTTAATGATAGCAGACATAGATAATTTAGCCACTAATTCTTTACCAGAATTACCAGAACCTTTACTTAATTTAGCTTCCTGCTTAAGCAAATAAGCCACAGGCGGACCGCTGACAGTAAAATCATGAGAGCGATCATCCTTTATGGAAATTCTCACCGTTACTAAATCACCTACTTTATAGCTAGCGTTAGCAGCGCTAGTAGCTTTATTAAAAGCTTCACAAAATTTAGGAACAGGTATACCACGCGGGCCAAGTACTGAAGCAATTTTCGGTCCTGGAACTGCTTTCCCAGCTTCCATAAGTAAGTTAATCTTAGCAACTATATTACTCATAATTAATCCTCTATTTTCTCTACTTGAGCCAAATCAAGCTCTATTATTGTTGGCTTACCTAAGATTGATACTTCAACATTAATAATTTTTTTCTCGCCATTTACCATATCTACCTTACCAGTAAAATTTTGAAAAAGACCATCATTAATTTTTACTTTTTCACCTTTCTCATAACCATAACTCAACTTTTTCGTTTCTTGAGCATTGTAAAGCGCACTACACATTGAGCGAATCTCATTATCCTCAATCACCTTTGGAGCATTACCATTTTTCAAAAATCCATAAACCTTAAGAGATTTTGGTATATTATTAATAAAATTTAATACCTCATCGCATAAATTCATGTATAAAAAGACATAACCAGGAAAGGACTTCCTTCGTTTAGCATTTTTTTTAGATTTTAAATCCATCTCACTTAATTCTTCACAAGGAATAAAAACCCTATTAAAATAACTATTAATATTCAATCTCATAGAATTTTCTAATATATATTGGCGCACTTTCTCTTCATAATTAGAGGCAACTCTTAAAATGTACCACTTATATCTATTAAATTCCTTACGTTTTAAAATTACCTCATCATCTGAAATCATCTCAAAATGACCAGACTCATCACCACAAAACCCAGTCATTTGATTCAAAATATTTTTGCTTTCATCACACAGATGCATACATATATATACTTCACATAACTCTTTTATATCAGATTTTACATCACATACTGTCTGATAAGGAATAAACACCTCCTTAAAGTAAACAGTATTGGTTGCCAACTCGCATATATCCTTCTCATACCCGTAATCGACTTTAATGATATACCATTTATACTTATATTCCATAAATAATTCCAAATAAAGTCTTAATTACGTAAAGAGACATAAAATCTACGAAGCAAAAGAAAATCGAAAAGCATAATATAACAGTTATTACAATAAACAAAGATGACAATACCTGCTGTTTTTTTATCCAAGCAATTCTCCTTATTTCTTGCTTTATATCGCAAAAAAAAACATACAGTTTTTTTAACATTTCTACCATAATATTAATGCAGGAGCGATAGGAATTGAACCTACAACCTCTGGTTTTGGAGACCAGCGCTCTACCAATTGAGCTACACTCCTATAATTCAAAGTTTACTCTAAAATTTCCGAAACAACGCCAGAACCAACAGTTCTACCACCTTCTCTTATCGCAAAACGCAATCCTTTATCCATTGCTATTGGTACTTGCAACTCCACTTCTATACTTACATTGTCCCCTGGCATTACCATCTCCTTTCCATCTAGCAATTTTATGCTCCCAGTTACATCCGTTGTCCTTAAATAAAACTGTGGCTGATAATTTCCAAAAAATGGTGTATGCCTTCCTCCTTCTTCTTTCTTCAATATATACACCTCCGCATTAAATTTCTTATGCGGGGTTATTGTCCCTGGTTTTGCCAATACTTGCCCTCTCTCCACTTCTTCTCTCTTTGTTCCTCTTAGTAGTATTCCTACATTGAGTCCTGCACTTCCCTTATCTAGCAACTTCTTAAACATCTCAACACCAGTACATATCGTCTTTTGCGTCGCTTTCAGACCTATTATCTCTATCTCATCCCCTGTCTTTATCTCCCCCTTCTCTATTCTTCCTGTTACTACCGTCCCTCGGCCCGATATTGAAAATACATCTTCTATTGGCAACAAAAACGGCAAATCTATAGGCCTTGGAGGTACTGCCACATACTCATCTAACTTCTCCATCAATTTATCTATTGATTTCTTTCCATACTCACTACTATCATCCTCTAATGCTTTTAACGCAGACCCAACTATCATAGGTACTTCATCACCTGGAAATCCATACTTACTCAGCAGCTCTCTCACTTCCATTTCTACCAAATCTATCATATCAGCATCAGCAACATCAGCTTTATTTATATATACCACGATATATCCAACACCCACCTGTTTTGCCAGCAATATATGCTCTCTCGTTTGTGGCATCGGCCCATCAACCCCTGACACTACCAATATCGCTGCATCCATCTGTGCTGCACCTACTATCATATTCTTTACATAATCAGCATGTCCAGGGCAATCAACGTGTGCATAGTGTCTCTTTTCTGTTTGATATTCAACATGCGCTGTTGCTATTGTTATCCCTCTCTTTCTTTCTTCTGGCGCTTTATCTATTTGATCATATGCTACAAAATTACCATAATGCTTTGTTATCGCCGCTGTTAACGTTGTCTTCCCATGATCCACATGTCCTATCGTTCCCACGTTTACATGCGGCTTTCCAAATGCTTCTACTATCGCTGTCATAATTATTAACCTTTAATTATACTTTAACTTTAATTCATCAACCACATATTGTGGCACTTGTTCATAACAAGAAAAATGCATACTATACTGAGCTCTTCCCTGAGATATAGAACGCAAAACATTTATATAACCAAACATATTCGCAAGAGGAACCGAAGCAGTAATTATTTTGCTATTATTACCTAAATCCAGCATATCAACAACACTGCCTCTTCTACCATTTATATCACCCATAACATCACCCATATATTCTTCAGGAGTAATGATTTCCACTTTCATTATAGGTTCTAGCATTTTGGGACCAGCTTTATTTGCCATTTCCTTAAAAGCACCTTTAGCAGCAAGCTCAAAAGCCAAAGGACTAGAATCAACATCATGAAAAGCACCATCAAGAAGAGTAGCCTTAAAATCAATCAATGGAAAGCCAGAAATTATACCACCTTCTTTTATCAACTCTAAGCCATTTTGCACTCCAGGTATATACTCTTTTGGAATAGCACCGCCTACAATTTTACTTTCAAACTGAAAGCCAAAACCAGGTTCAAGAGGTTCGAATTTTATTTTAACTTTAGCAAACTGACCAGCACCACCTGATTGTTTTTTATGAGTGTAATCAATTTCAACAGATTTAGTGATAGTTTCACGATATGCAACTTGAGGGGCACCAACGTTAGCTTCAACATTAAACTCGCGCTTCATTCTATCAATAATAATCTCAAGATGCAGCTCACCCATACCTTTCAATATAGTCTGCCCACTCTCCGCATTTACTGACATCCTCAAAGAAGGATCTTCTGCAACTAATCTATTCAAAGCAACACCTAATTTTTCCTGATCTGAGGTAGTTTTCGGTTCTATAGCAGTTTCAATAACAGGATCAGGAAATTCCATACGCTCTAATAGTATAGGAAAATCAGATGAACATAAAGTATCACCAGTAATTGTCTTCTTTAATCCAACTAAGGCAACTATATCACCAACTTTAGCTTCGTTTATATCTTCTCTGTTATTTGCATGCATAAGTAACATTCTACCAATTCCTTCAGTCTCATTCTTTCCAGCATTTAACACAGCAGATTTAGATTTTAACTTACCAGAATAAATACGAATAAACGTCAAGCTACCTACAAATTTATCCGTCATCACTTTAAACGCAAGAGCAACGAATTTCTCTTTTTCTGAAGGTTTGATCTCAATTTTCTTTTCTGAATCTTTAGGATCAGTTCCAATAATTACATCAACATCAATAGGAGAGGGTAAAAAATCAACCACACCATCCAAAAGTGATTGCACGCCTTTGTTTTTAAAAGCTGACCCACATAATACAGGGACAAATTTTCCTTTAATGGTCCCTCTTCTCACACACTTTTTCAATAAATCAGTTGGCAGATCGTTAGATTCAAAGTAAATATTTATCGCCTCATCATCCATTTCAGCTGCAGCATCTAATAAAAGATTTCGATACTCTTGAGCCTTATCAAGCAAATCAGAAGGAATATCTTCATAAGAAAATTTAGCGCCTAATGTTTCTTCTTGCCATATAATAGCTTTCATAGAAATAAGATCGATTATGCCTTTAAAATCTTTCTCACTTCCTATTGGCAATTGAATAACTAAAGGTGATGCGCCAAGCTTCGTTTTTATCATATCGATACATCGATAAAAATTTGCTCCTATTCTATCCATTTTATTAACAAAGCAGATACGAGGAACGGTATATTTATCAGCTTGACGCCAAACCGTCTCAGACTGAGGCTCAACTCCAGCAACTCCATCAAATACAGCAACTGCACCATCCAAAACCCTCAAAGATCTCTCAACCTCAATAGTGAAATCAACATGACCAGGAGTATCTATTATATTAATCCTATGATCATTCCAAAAACATGTTGTTGCAGCAGAGGTAATTGTAATGCCACGCTCCTTCTCTTGCTCCATCCAATCCATAGAAGCCGCACCATCGTGCACTTCACCAATCCTATTTTGTTTGCCAGTATAAAATAAAATACGCTCTGTTGTGGTGGTCTTGCCAGCATCTATATGAGCCATTATTCCTATATTTCTATACCTAGATATTAAAACTTCCATACCACAATCAATCAGCTAATATTAAAAACGAAGATGAGAAAATGCCTTATTAGCTTCAGCCATTTTATACTTTTCTTCACACATCTTAAATGCACCACCACATTTATTATAAGCATCTAATATTTCAGACTGCAAACAATAAACAGTAGTTCTACCACTCTTTTTTCGAGCAATAGAAGTTGCTCTAGCAATCCACCTTAATGCCAAAGAAATTGCTCTACCTTGACGAATTTCAACAGGGACTTGATAAGTTGCACCACCAATACGCCGAGAGCGTACTTCTATAGAAGGGGTAACATTTTCTACTGCTGTTTCAAAAATTGATAAGGCATCTTTGCCTATTTTCTTTTCAGCTAAGGACAAAGCACTATAAGCAATCTTTTCTGCAATAGATTTTTTACCACATTTCATAATTATATTAATAAAACGCATAAGCAAGACACTACCATAACGAGAGTCAGGGCTTGTTCTTTTTTTTGCTTTATTACGACGTGCCATAAATTTTAACCAGATTTCTTTACACCATATTTTGAACGGGCTTTCTTTCGATTTTGCACACCACGTAGATCAAGAGCACCTCTTATTATGTGATAACGCACACCCGGCAAATCCTTAACTCGCCCACCACGTATTAAAACAACGGAATGCTCTTGTAAATTATGACCTTCGCCAGGTATATAAGCCGTCACTTCACCGTATCCACTAATCTTTACTCTAGCTACCTTACGTAGTGCTGAATTAGGCTTTCTAGGAGTTGTAGTATATACCTTAGTGCAAACACCCCTTCTTTGAGGATTGCATTTTCCCAAAGCTGGCACCTTCTTCTTGCGAGTTAACCCTGATCTACCCTTACATATTAATTGATTTATCGTAGGCATATACTGTAAATTTAAAACTCTGAAAATAACTAAGTCTTAGTTATAAAATAATAAACCTCAATAGTCAATATAAAAATAAACATTACTACTCTAATAATCTCAGCCTAATTGCTTTGAAAGCTACTGATAATTATATGCTAAAGCGCATATTGGTTTTAATATTAAGAAATTATCACTTGCTGTGGTCGAATTAATATAGATATGGAACAAGTAATATACTGTGATGGCTATCAAAGAATATGCAGAAAATAATCCTTATAATAGAGCCAAGAGTTTCTAACATTAATGCAAAAATACTAACCGAATTACCAGTAAAGCCAGATGATTTTTACAATCCTACTCTTGACACTTAGATTTAATGCAGCTACCCTAAGTTCAAAATTCTATACTCAATTTTGCTGTTCTTGCATACAAGGAACACGTTTTTAGAATAATGAAAACAATCAGCGCTTTAATTAAAGAAGGGTCAAAGCTACTATCATCACATAGAATTGAATCACCACATTTGGATTGTGAAATCATCATGCAGTACGTACTTGGAGTAGAAAGATCATTCACAATCATGAATCACACCAATCAGGTACCAAGAAACAAAGAGCTTCTATTCTGGAAATTAACAAAAAAAAGAGCAGAAAGATATCCAATATCGCAAATAATAGGTAATCGTGAATTCTGGAGTAAAAATTTTATAGTTAACCAACATGTTCTAGATCCAAGACCAGATAGTGAGACAGTAATTTCAACAGTGTTAAAATATTACCAAAATAAGAAGCAAAAAATAAAAATTGCAGATTTTGGCACAGGCACAGGCTGTTTGTTGATCTCCATACTTAGTGAGTATGAATATGCTATTGGAGTTGGTTTTGAAAAAAGCCTGGAAGCATACAAAATTACCTGCCAGAACACAAAGAAACATAATCTTCTCAACAGAGCTAAAATATTTCCAAATTCGTGGACAGAATGTAGAGATTTATTTGATCTCATAATAAGCAATCCTCCATATATTAAAAGAAGTAAGTTAAAAAATCTGCAAGCTGAAGTGCAAAAAGAGCCAAGAATTGCTCTTGATGGTGGTATCGATGGATTGAGCTGTTACCTGAGTATTTTTCCAATATTGAAAAAGTGCCTTAAAAAAGATGGGTTTGCGATACTGGAAATAGGCGAAGATCAAAGCAATATTGACAAAATAATACCCTTATATGGACTGGCTTTTCAGGAATACGTATACGACTTGGCTGGAATGAAAAGATGCATTGTTGTAAAGCAAGATAAAGAACATGACTAGTAGAACGCTAGCTTTCTAAGAACCTGTTCATAATCTCAAGAAAGGCATAAAGTAAGAAAGAGTGTATAAATTAGGACATATGAGGAGTGTATACCCAAGTGACATAAGTCGAGAGAAGTTTGAGATTATTTCACCAAATCTGGAGTCTTGTGGAAAAAACAAAACCAAGAAAACTTGATTTGTATGATATATTTTGCGGAGTGTTGTACGCCCTAAAAAGTGGTTATCAGTGGAGGATGCTACCAAAAGGGTTTCCCAAAACGGCGCAATTGTTATGATTATTTCAAAAATGGAGTGAAAAAGTAAAAGGAAATAAAAAAAAGTATTTTGGAGTGCATGTTAAAAAAAATAGTTAGTGTGGTCCGACAAAACAATGTTTGGAAAGAAAAAACAGCTTGTGCATAATTGACGCTCAGAGTGTAAAGAACGCAGACACTGATGAAGAAAAAGGCTATGACGCTGGTAAAAAAATCTCAGGAATAAAACGCCATATCGCACAAGATATAGATGTTTGCTATTTATTCTTAAGCTTATTTAAATAGCATTTTACTTTTTTTAGTATGCAGAGATTTTCTAGAAATTATTCTATTGAATTCTATGATATTATTTTTTGTAGCATTGTTATACATACCATAAGAGTGAACTGACGAAATTTGTAAAGTAGCTTTATGGCTTAGCTACATGATACTAACACTCAAGTAAATTTTCATCAATGACGCAATTTGCTATGTCTATATCTCACATAACTTACAACTTGCTTTACTCCTTTTACTTTTCTTGCAATTGCTATTACAGCTTTCAATTCTGCCTTATTTTGAGCTATGCCCATCAAATAAACGACTCTATCAACTGTATTAACGCTATAATTAATTGATTTAATATTTCTTTTTCCCAAAAGCCTTGTGCTTATCTCTGCTGTTATCATACCATCTACAGTAACATCTAGCATAGAAGCCATTTTAATTGGTGTGACTCTTATTTCATTTATCACTTCTTTAATCTCTTTTTGCTGCCAAGCTATTTTCTCTGCTGTGAGTTGCTTTTCATGATTATCAACATTTCCAATGAGTAATACTCTTCCTTCACTCACTTTAACTTTTATAGATGAGAACAGTCCGTGTTTTAAGAGTCCCTTATTGATTCTTATTACTATAGTTGTATCATCAATAATGTTTCCCAAGGATTTATCTTGCATTGTTATTGCTGTAGCCGCTGCAGTTGCTGTTAACACTATACCACTTACAAGAGTCGTACAGCCACTCTGTGTAATCAGAAAAATTGCGAGTAAGAAGCTTGCTATTAATCTCATTATTAATTTCCAGAGTTTAGAGCCTTAATTAAAGAATATTAATAGCTTTTTTTATTGTGTAAATACTATAAATTGAATAAGCCTTGAATATTTCTAAGACAGTACTTATCTTAATAGTGTTAGTTAAAGTAATTCAGGCTTAGATTCATAGTGGAGTTAACCAGTATTATAAGTTCAGTCTGTGGTACTAAAATCTAATCTTTAAATTGCATAAGATGACAGAAGTGGTTATCTATAAGTTAATGAAGGGCTCTTGCGGATATGGCGGAAATTGGTAGACGTGCCAGGTTTAGGTCCTGGTGAGCTTGCTCGTGGGGGTTCAAGTCCCTCTATCCGCACTTAAAGTCATGTAACTCAGGTTTTAAGAGAAAATTTATAATCACTAAGTACACTTTGTTTGTATAAGAACCTGTTCTTAAGGATTGTATTTAACTTAAATTCTGATAAAATGGCTTTATTAAAACATAAATAAAATATTGATAACAGGTTGTAATGTCTAGTAATATACCTCAAAATGCAGTCGAAGCAGATACATTAAGTAATATATATACCTATAAGGAACTTAGTGTAGATAAACTAAAGTATGAGTATGAAATCACAGTTAGTAGTGATTATATAGAACAAAAGATAAACTCTAGATTACAAGAAATAGCGAAGAATGCAAGATTGCCTGGATTTAGATCAGGAAAGATGCCTTACGATCTTGTTGTTACAAATTATAAAAACGAAGCTTTGGAATATGTGATAAACGATACGATTGACTATTGCTCAAGTGATTTAATGAAAAAAATCGAAGTTAAGTCTCACATCCATCCTAAGGTTGATATTATGTCATTACCAAACCTGGATAAAAAGGATGAAAAAGGTGACTTTCTGTACAAATTATCTTTTGAATCGATGCCAAAAGTGCCAGTAATAGATCTTGATAAAATAAATTTGAAGAAAGTTAAGGCAAAAATCAAAGAGGGAGACATAAAAGAATTTATTGATTCTATAAAAACAAAATTCCCTAACTTTGTCTCTGTTGATGATGCTTCTTATCAAGCAAAAAACGAGGATAAACTGATAATTGACTTTGAAGGACGAATTAGAAATAAGCTCTTTCAAGGTGGAAGTGGCAAAAATTTTACTGTTAATTTAGGATCTGGAACATTTATAAATGGTTTTGAAGATCAATTAATTGGCATGAAAAAAGGGGAAACAAAAAGCTTTAAGTTGAGATTTCCTGAAGATTACCAGGTAATTTCCTTTGCGGGGCAGGAGGCTGCTTTTTCTGTTCGAGTTAATGATATTCAGATTGCCAAAGATTTGCAAAGTGATAATGAAATAGCTAGGAGAATTGGTTTTGAAGATCATTCTTCGCTAATAAATCATGTAAAAGAAGTAATTGATAATCAGTGTAAAGAAATGGAAGATCTCTTAATTAAGAAAGAGCTATTTGATTGTTTGGATGCTAGTTATAGTTTTGATTTGCCTATAGAAGTAGTAAAACAGGAACAGCAGAGAGTGGAAAGAGAGTTGAATGCTAAAGGTGATTCTTGTAAAGAAGCTGAAAGACGTGTAAAGCTTGCAATGCTATTTATGGAGTTCAGTAAAGAACATGAAATATCATTAACTCAAAATGATGTTATGAACGTTATTGTAAATCAATATGTCAGTAAAGATGTATCATTTGAAAGAGTATTTAAACATTTTAAATCAGATAAACAATTTCAGGAATTAGTTAGAGGGCAAGCGCTTGAGTATAAAGTGACAGATTATATGATAGAAAAAGTTAGTAAAGAAGAACAGATTGTTTCTGTGAAAGAATTAAAGGAATTATTTGATAATATTTGATAGGAAAAGGTATGACTCTTATACCAATTGTAGTTGAACAAACTAGTCGCGGTGAGCGGGCTTATGACATATATTCAAGGCTAGTAAAAGAAAGAATAATTTTCGTAACTGGCCCTATTGAAGACAACATGGCCAGCGTAATAGTAGCACAGCTTTTATTTTTAGAATCGGAAAATCCCGATAAAGACATTTGTATGTATATTAACTCACCAGGTGGTGTTGTAACTGCTGGTTTGTCGATCTACGATACAATGCAGTATATAAATCCAGACGTTTCAACTTTGTGTATAGGTCAAGCTGCATCTATGGGTTCTTTGTTGCTTACAGCTGGTGCGGAGGGTAAACGTTACTCGCTACCTCATTCAAGAATTATGATACATCAGCCATCTGGTGGTTATCGAGGTCAAGCAACTGACATAGAGATACATGCTAATGAAATTTTGCGAGTTAAGAAAAAACTAAATCAAATTTATGAAAAACATACTGGAAATTCACTAAAGAAAATTGAAGGAATGATGGAAAGAGATAAATTCATGGATCCTGAAGAAGCAATGAAAATTGGCTTAATTGATAGAGTAATAGCTGAGCGTAAAGATATGAAGATTGAAAATATTAAAGTTAAACAAAAGGTAGTTTAATGGATAACAATAATGATTTACACTACTGTTCTTTTTGTAACAAGGCACAAAACGAAGTAGATAAATTGATTACTAACTCTTCAGATGGTTTAAAGGTGTTCATTTGTAATGAATGCATAGAGTTATCCCATAAAGCAATAAGTCAAAAGAAAGAGAGGGCTTTTAATTCAGATCGTATATCTGATATGAAGCTATCAATAAAGAAACCCGAAGATATAAAAAATTTTCTTAGCAAGCATGTTGTAGGTCAGGAACATGCGCAACATGTTTTATCTGTAGCTATGTATAATCATTGTCAATCCATGGTGCAACTTCATTCTATAAGTGATGTTGAAATCGAGAAGTCAAATATAATGCTTATTGGCCCTACGGGTTCTGGTAAGACTTTGCTAGCAAAAACACTTGCCAAAGTTTCAGATGTACCATTTGCTATGGCTGATGCAACAACTTTGACTGAAGCAGGTTATGTAGGTGATGATGTAGAAAGCGTGTTATCACGTCTATTACAAGCTGCAAATTATGATGTTGCAAAGGCGCAGCATGGTATAGTGTTTATCGATGAAATAGACAAGATCACAAGAAAGTCTGAAAGCGCTTCAATAACCCGTGATGTTTCAGGTGAAGGGGTCCAACAAGCTCTACTAAAAATCATGGAAGGTACGGTTGCTTATGTTCCTCCACAAGGAGGGCGAAAACACCCGCAACAAGAGTTTATACAAGTAGACACTAGTAACATACTATTTATTTGTGGAGGAGCTTTTGAAGGCCTAAATAAAATTATTGAGGCAAGAAAAAAGGGAACATCAGTTGGCTTTGGAGCGGATATAAGTCAGTCTAAAGCACAAAAGAAAAAAAATGCTTTACGCGATGCTCAACCTGAGGACTTAATCAAATTCGGTTTAATACCCGAATTTGTAGGACGGGTTCCGATAATTGCTGTTTTAGATGAGCTGAATCATGAGGATTTAATACATGTGTTAACGGAACCAAGAAATGCGCTAATAAAACAATATAAAGCATTACTTGCATTTAGCAAAGTAACCCTTGAGTTTTCAGATGAAGCAATATCAGCTATTGCTAAAAAAGCTATGAGCTATAAAATAGGCGCAAGAATATTACGTACTATCTTAGGGTCACTTTTGCTTGATGTTATGTATATATCCGGCAACGGAGGTTTTGAAGGTAGCACTATAACGGTTACTAAGAAAATGGTAGAATTAGGCAAAGCAACGATTAATCATAATAATAAGGGTAGTGTTATAACGGTTAATGATTAATTTGAGGCATATATTATGAGTATTGGACGTGCTATAAACTTTAATTCTACTGTATTACCAGTATTACCTCTAAGAGATGTAGTAATTTTTCCAAATAGAATGTTGCCTTTATTCGTAGGTAGAGAAAAATCTGTTCATGCACTAGAGTATGCAATAAGTAGCAGTAGTCACCAAAACGAGATTTTTCTCATAGCACAAAAAGATGGTTCTGTTGATAATCCAGAGCCAGAGAATCTTTATGAAGTAGGCGTGTTAGCAAATATTATACAACCATTAATAAAACTGCCTGACAATGCAATAAAAGTCATGATTCATGGGGTAAGAAGGGGAAGAGTTATAGAATATATTAGCTCTCACACTTTGTTACAGGCCAGAGTAGAGTTGGATGATCATTATGAGTATGGAGAAAATGAAGATAATATTGATTTAGAAGCTTTAAGGCGTTCTGTTATAGATGCATTCGACAATTTGTGTAAACTAAGCAAGAAAAGTCGACCCGAGATTATTATTGACCCCATTGATCAAGTTAAAGAGGTTAATCAAATTGTAGATATGATAGCTTCGCACTTAAATATAAAGGTATCAGATAAGCAAAACATACTTGAAGTTTATAACCCAAAAGAGCGTTTAAAAAAAGTTTTTGTTCTTATTGAGAGAGAAATAAGTATTTTGAGTGCACAAAACCGCTTGTATAAGACAATTAAATCACAGGTTGAAAGTACTCAAAAAGTTTACTACCTTAATGAGCAATTAAAAGCTATACAGAAAGAATTAGGTGAGTTTGAAAATGGAGATGAAGGGAATATACTCAATGAATTTGAAAAAAAGATAAATGAAACAAAGCTTTCTGAGGAAGCAAAAGAGAAAGCCATAACTGACTTAAAGAGATATAAGAAAATGAATCCCATTTCTCCTGAAGCAACAGTTATATCTAGTTACTTGCATTGGTTGCTTGATTTGCCATGGGGAAAGTACAAAGATGCAAAAATTAACTTAAATGCGGCTAAAAAAATCTTAGATGAAAATCATCATGGCATAGAGAAAGTAAAAGATAGAATAATAGAATTTTTAGCAGTATTAAAGAGAGTAAAAGAGATAAAGGGTCCTATACTTTGCTTAGTTGGACCACCTGGTGTTGGTAAAACTTCTTTAGCTAAGTCTATGGCAAAAGCAGTAGGGAGAGATTTTGTTCGCATATCCCTTGGTGGTATACATGATGAATCTGAAATACGAGGACACAGAAAAACTTATATTGGCTCAATGCCTGGTAAAATCATTCAACACATGAAAAAAGCTAATTCATGCAACCCGCTTTTCCTGCTTGATGAAATAGATAAGATGGGTTCTGATTCGCGTGGTGATCCTGCATATGCATTACTTGAGGTTTTGGATACTGAGCACAATAAACATTTTACAGATCATTACTTGGAAGTTGAGTTTGATCTTTCAAGTGTAATGTTTGTAGCCACAGCAAATAGCTTAAAATTACCGCATCCTTTGCGTGATAGGATGGAAATTATACAATTATCTGGCTATACCGAAGACGAGAAGATCAGTATTGCTACACATCACCTTATTCCAAAATTAAAAAAAGAGCATGGTTTGCATCAGAAGGAGTGGGAAATAAGCAATGAAGCATTATACGAGTTGATACGTTTATATACACGTGAAAGCGGCATGCGAAGCATGGAAAGGGAACTTGCAAAACTCATGAGAAAAGCAGTTAAAGCAATATTAACTGCTAAAAATAAGAAAATATCCGTAGAGGTTGGTAATTTACAAGATTATCTAGGGGTACGTAAGTATACCTTTGGCATTGCAGAAAATGAGAGTTTGGTAGGGATAGTAACTGGTCTTGCCTATACTGAAACAGGTGGTGATATTTTGATGATAGAGTCAGTCCTAATTCCTGGTAAGGGGGAGATAAAATATACAGGAAAGCTTGGAGAAGTTATGCAAGAGTCTATAAGAGCTGCGTATAGTTATGTGCGATCAAATTGTTTATTTTTCGGTATAAAGCCCGAAAAATTCCAAAATAATGATATACATTTGCATGTACCTGAAGGTGCTGTGCCAAAAGATGGCCCTTCTGCTGGCAGCGCGGTATGTACGTCTATTGTTTCTCTTATGACGAATATACCAGTTAACAAAAATGTTGCTATGACAGGCGAAGTGACATTGCGTGGTAGAGTGTTGGCTATTGGGGGTTTGAGAGAAAAATTGCTTGCAGCGCTCAGAGGATCAATCAAAACTGTGATTATACCAAGTGAAAATGAGAAAGATATGCAAGAGATTCCCGCAAATATTAAAAAAGGGATCAACGTAATTTTTGCTAAGAATATTGATGAAGTTATAAAAATTGCTTTAACTCGCCCTATTACTTCAATTGATGGTGATAATCAAAATAGTCTACCTTCCTCTATAGAAAATAAAGATAGTACCTTCTCTGCGTTAGAAACATTAAAGCACTAAATTGAAAAGGTTTATGCAATTTTCGTTTCTTTTTTTTAATTTCAAAGCTCTGATTTGAATATATAAATTACAAGTAACATATATGGCAATTTCATAAGTTCATTTTTCAAGCATATATTGCAATATCTCACTAGCAATTGCAACATCTTGGCGTGGGGTTTTGCCGTGTTCTATAAACACTGAGATTGCATAGCGCGGATCATGGTAGGGGCCATAAGCGATAAACAATTTATGACTTTCACCTTTAGAGTTTATCTCTGGTGTACCGGTTTTGCCAGCAATTTGTATACTGCCTAGTCCTTTTCTATAGTTAGAATTCACCACGTCAAACATAGCTTTTCGAACCACACTAAGATGCTCATGATTCACATCAATATCAAGAAAGTCTTGCCCTGATTTACTCATCTCAATGTGGGGAATTACCTCCTTTCCTGTTGCAACCCTCGCTGCAAGAACTGCAAGCTGTAATGGCGTTGTAAGTAAATACCCTTGTCCTATAACTAAGTTAATGGTATCACCTAAATACCACTCTGAATATAGCTTGCGTGCACGCCAATTCATGTCAGGCAACAATCCCGGAGCTTCTTCCTTAAACATTCCAATTAATGGTCCACTTCCTATACCAAATTTGCTAGCCATTTCTAGTAGAGAATCTACATTTATTTTTTTTCCTATATTATAAAAGTAAGTGTTGCATGAGAAGGACATTGCCTCGTTTAAAGATACATATCCATGGACTTTGCTTTTTAGGCAACGAAATTTTCGTTCACCTATTTTCATATAGCCCCTACACGAGAACTTTTCTTCTGGTGTTATTATTCCATCTTTTAAACCCGCAAGCGCATCTATTATTTTAAATATTGAACCAGGTGGAATTTGATATGATAATGCACGGTTTACAAGCGGTAACGAAGGAATATTTAAACTTTCCCAAGTTTCATTTGATAATCTGCTAGTGAAAAGATTATTATCGTAAGAAGGTGAGTTATACAATGCTAAAATTTCTCCGTTATTTACATCAATTACCACTGTGGAACCTTGGTGGTCTTTAAATATCTCTGCGATTTTTTTCTGTAAATCAACATCAATTGTCAGCTGTACATCTTGTCCGTCTTGCTGCGGTATACTAGACAACTCTCTCGTGATATGCTTCTTAGAATTTATTTCCTGCTCGGACTTTCCCGGCTTGCCTTTTAATACATGATCATATGTATATTCAATTCCACTAACCCCTGCTTCATTTATGTCTTGCTGTCTTTTTGTATATCCGATTATATGAGAACATATCGAACCAAACGGGTAATAACGTTTATAAAGAGCAGTTATTTTTGTATCTGATGATTTTGTTGCATCAGGTTTAATTTCTGATAACATCTGCAAATCAACTTCCCTAGTAAAGGTTTTTTGCCCATCAAATAAAACAATATATGAAATTTTGTTTACTGCGAGTTCAACGCTATTCCTATCCAAAATCCTGCCTCGTTTAGGCACAATAGTAACAACTTTTATCCTATTATTATTGGATAGCACTTCATATTTTTGTCTATCTCGTACTTGTAAAGTATACAACCTATAACTAAAAATAGCAGAAATAGTAAGCTGAATACCACCTAATATGAATGCCCTGCGGTTGAAGACCTTGTTTTTTGTCCACATAGAATTCCTTTAGAATGCACTCCTTCTCTTTTTACTGGCACATTTCTAGCTTTCACTACATCACAAACCCTTTCTTCCCACTCACTTAAGGTAACAAGTTTGTAACCCGATTTTTTTAGTATTTCAATAATCTGAGGTAAAGCTTCAACTGTATTTGATTTGTTATCGTGATCATGGAACAATATAATCGCTCCATTATGTACATTGCTTAAAACTCTTTCAACCAGAATCTCTGATTTATCACCTTGCCAATCCAGAGAATCAACAGTCCATAATATGGAATACATATTTAATCGATTAGTATTTTCGATCAAATTATCATTGTGACATCCATATGGTGGACGAAACCATTTTACATTCTGTTCTGTTGCATTTTTAATTGCCACATTTGTCTTTTCCAGTTCTTGCAATTGCTCCTCACTTGAAAGTGATGTCAACTTCCTATGCGACCAAGAATGATTACCTAATTCATGACCTGCTTGATGGATCTTTTCTACTATTTTAGATGTTTTTTTATTTATGCGTTCACCAAGCAAAAAAAATGTCGCTTTTGTTTTATTGCTCTCCAGAATATTAATAATATCTCCCGATCTATTATAAGATGGACCATCATCAAACGTAAGCGCAACGAACTTATCGTTGTTATTCAATAATTTCTTTATATTACTTAAATTTTTATATGATAGATCCAAATCACAATTGAGCCCACGATACGGTAAGTTAAAGTTACAATCACTACAGAAAACTGCGCTTGAATATAGCAAAAGAAAAGCGATTATTCTTATAAACATATATAATCAGCAAAGTGATAGAGTACTACACTTTTTTGCTAAATTAAACCACTTTTAACAGCTACTGTTTACTTCGTTACTTTGTCAATATATTATATTAATAACTTTACATAATATAGTATGATTGCAAATATAAATACCGTTGCACTTCAGGGAACCAGCACAGTAAATGTTAATGCACAAATTCACATGGCAAATGGTATTCCAGCTTTTAATATTGTTGGACTGCCGGATAAAACTGTTGCAGAATCGAGAGAGCGTATCAGAGCAGCGTTAAATTCAATCAATCTTCTGTTACCTCCAAAAAGGATTACGGTTAATCTTTCCCCTGCGGATTTGCTTAAAGAAGGTAGTCATTATGACTTAGCTATTGCTGTTGGATTACTTGTTGTAATGAATGTGATACCAGTTGAAAAAGTTCAGTCTTATATAATTATGGGCGAGCTTGCACTAGACAGCAGAGTCATACCAATCTCAGGAGTACTTCCAACAGCAATCAATGCAAAACAGGCAAATAAAAGAGTAATTTGCCCAAGGGGAAATGGAGTAGAAGCTTCATGGGTAAAGAATGTTTCTATTCTAGCTATAGAGAAATTAACCGATATTATCAGACATTTTAAAGGTGAGCAGTTAATTCAGCCGGTAACTTTTAACTATAGCGCTGCACCCAAAGAAAAAAATTCAGTTCTAGATATAAAGGATATTAAAGGTTAAGTTGTTGCAATAAAGAGCAGCTGAAATTGCAGCAGCAGGTGGACACAATATGCTTCTTGTTGGACCTCCTGGTACTGGAAAGTCAATGCTTGCTAAGCGATTTATAGGGCTATTACCCGATTTGACTGAACAAGAGATGATTGATGTTAATATCATCTCTGGCATAACAAAAGCCGGTAACGAAACATTTAAAGTAACTCGCCCCTTTCGTGAACCTCATCATTCATGCTCCATGCCAGCGATGATCGGAGGAGGAAAAAATGCAAAGCCTGGGGAAATCACCATGGCTCACAATGGTGTGTTATTTCTTGATGAGCTACCTGAATTTCCAAGGCTTGTGCTTGATTCTCTACGTCAACCACTTGAAGATAGAAAAGTTACTATTGCACGTGCAAATGCTCACATTACTTATCCAGCTAATTTTCAACTTATAGCTGCAATGAATTCCTGCAGGTGCGGTTACTTAGGTGATGCAAGTAGATCGTGCAACAAAGCTCCAAAATGCGGCACAGATTATAGAAATAAAATATCAGGACCTTTGCTTGATAGAATAGACATATGCATTGAAATGCCAAACGTTAGCATACTTTCTCCTGAAATCTCTGTGGAGGGAGAAAGTACCGAGGTTATAAGAGGAAGGGTGATAGGAGCGAGAAAAATTCAAACTGAGCGTTATAGTAAATTTAATATTCGTTGCAATGCAGAAGTCAGTGGTGAAGCATTAAATAAATTCACTGAACCAGATCAGGAAGGGTTAGAATTGCTAAAATACGTACTGAAAGAAAATTACATTTCCAATCGAGGCTATACACGTGTATTAAGAGTCGCAAGAACCATTGCAGATCTTGCGAAAAGTGAGGAAATAAAAAGAGCACACATCTCAGAAGCGCTGAATTACAGAATAAGAATGTATAAATAAATTAATTTACTTGACGGGCAGCTTTTTTTGCCATATACTACCCTTAGTGAAATTTTAATATTTTTGGAGTATGGTTATGGGAAAATTTGAAGCAATAAAAAGTAAATATACAGACAAAGGATTTTGGTCAGCAGCTAAAGAAGTGCCTGTGCAAGGTTGGGATCTCGTAAAAGAACATAAAGGCAAGACAATTGGTATTTCTTTAGCAGTTATAGCAGTAGCCTCGCTTACAGCTGCTTATCTCTTAAGCCCAGCTTATGCAACTTTTGTTGGTAAAGTTGGAACAAAAGCTGCAACACTTGTTAGTCCTGCTATTACTGCAATGTCTGCATTTGCAGTTGCTCATCCACTCATTGCTAGTTTGGTAGTTCTTGCTGCAGTAGCAGCTTTAATAACTGCACCTGTGCTTGCATATAAGAACAGTAGTAAATCAGAGGAAATTAAAGACTTTAGTAAAGGCATCGAGGAAATAGAGGAAATAAAAGAAATAGTGTACAAAGACAAAGATAGTCAACAACCAAGCACTAAAATAGATAGTCTTAAAGCACTACCTTATTTGGCGCAAGATCTCTCTGTATAAATTATGTTTTCAACAAAAGGGATAGGCTTCTATCCCTTTTCACAATTTTTTTTTGCATCTTAAGCAGTGTTATTTGAAAGTCTATAATTATTACATCTACTGATTAATAATGTTAAGAATAAGTAAATCTTGTTTACTATTTGCATATATCAAAATGAAAAATGTTTGCATATTGTTAAAAAAGCAGTAACTTATTATCAAGTGAATTCACTAATATTTGAGTAAAATTTAAATGTCAATCGACCTTAGTTTACCAGAGCTACCTGTATTACACCCAAGGATTACCGTTGTGGGGGTGGGTGGTGCTGGCGGAAATGCTGTAAACAACATGATCCAATCCAATTTGCAAGGGGTAAATTTTGTTGTAGCAAATACCGATGCTCAAGCGTTAGAGAAGTCATTATGTGATAAAAAAATTCAACTTGGTATTAACTTAACTAAGGGTCTTGGTGCCGGCGCTTTGCCTGATGTTGGTAAAGGTGCAGCAGAAGAATCAATTGATGAAATTATGGAGCATATAAAAGATAGCCATATGCTCTTTATCACAGCAGGGATGGGTGGTGGTACTGGAACAGGTGCTGCACCGGTAATTGCAAAAGCAGCCAGAGAAGCAAGAGCGGTAGTTAAAGATAAAGGAGCAAAAGAAAAAAAGATACTGACTGTTGGAGTTGTAACTAAGCCGTTCGGTTTTGAAGGTGTGCGACGTATGCGCATTGCAGAGCTTGGACTTGAAGAGTTGCAAAAATACGTAGATACACTTATTGTCATTCCCAATCAAAATTTATTTAGAATTGCTAACGAGAAAACTACATTTGCTGACGCATTTCAACTCGCCGATAATGTTCTGCATATTGGCATAAGAGGAGTAACTGATTTGATGATCATGCCAGGACTGATTAATCTTGATTTTGCTGATATAGAAACAGTAATGAGTGAGATGGGTAAAGCAATGATTGGTACTGGAGAGGCAGAAGGAGAAGATAGGGCAATTAGTGCTGCAGAGGCTGCGATATCTAATCCATTACTTGATAATGTATCAATGAAAGGTGCACAAGGAATATTGATTAATATTACTGGTGGTGGAGATATGACTTTATTTGAAGTTGATGCTGCAGCCAATAGAGTGCGTGAAGAAGTGGATGAAAATGCAAATATAATATTTGGTGCCACTTTTGATCAGGCGATGGAGGGAAGAGTTAGAGTTTCTGTTCTTGCAACTGGCATTGATAGCTGTAACGACAATTCATCTGTTAATCAAAACAAGATCCCAGCAGAGGAAAAAAATTTTAAATGGCCTTATAATCAAATTCCAATATCAGAAACAAAAGAATATGCTTCAACTGAGCAAACAAACGAAAGAGTTAAGTGGGGCAGCAATGTTTATGATATACCAGCTTATTTAAGAAGAAAAAAATAATGCAATTTTGGCTACTAAAGTCAGAGCCAAGTGAATACTCGTGGCAAAAAATGGGAAAGGAGCAGGTGACGCAGTGGAATGGTGTATGCAATTATCAAGCTCAAAATTACATGAGAGCTATGAAATTAGGCGATCTTGCATTTTTTTATCATACAGGTAAAGAGAGAGTTATACTTGGAATAGTTGAAGTATTAAAGGAGTATTATCATGTTTATAACTCCAAATTTGGACTAGTGAATGTAAAACTTTTAAAACCTTTAAGTAACCAAGTGACGTTAAACAGTATAAAACAAAACCCACTTTTGAAAAATATGGTTATATTAAAACAATCACGTTTATCAGTTTCTCCGGTTTTAGAGACTGAGTGGAATGAAATAATAAGGATGAGTGATGTGTAATATCTGTTGCCAAACAATATTACCTCAGCACACAACATACAGCTGTATGAGTGTTTGTTTCGAAGTAGCCGATTTTGCATCAAACACAAAGCAGTGCTTGACACTGGAATCCAGCTGTAATGCAACCACATTAAAAATGTTGTGTTTTAATATAGCTTTTATATTCACTCACCTAATGTCTAATCAAAATTCCTGGATCCCAGTGTCGGGGCACTGGGATGACATCCTTCTAGTGTACAATATTCGTATAGTTGTGTGTATGATACGATGGTCTATAATTCTTCTTTTTTGGGTTCCAATGTCAAGTGATGGGGTAATGTCCTTTCTGGTGCTTTATTCATGTTAGAAGTAAATATTCTTGATAAGAGGTGGCATAGTATTACGAAGGACCCACAGAGTTTTGTATTAAATATTATTAATGCTTCTCTAAAAGAATTAAAAATAGATCATTATAAACCAAATATATCAATAGCTCTCGCTGATGATAACTTGCTACATCAACTTAATCTTAAGTTTAGAGAAATAGATAAGCCAACTAATGTACTATCATTTCCATGCGAACAGTTATCTAGTGAATGTGATCTAGGAGACATAGCAATTGCAGTAGATACAATAGAAAGAGAGTCTCATGAGTACTGTATATCTATCCTCACTCACACTGCACACATGTTAGTTCATGGATTGCTGCATTTACTTGGCTATGATCATCAAAAAGAAGATGAAGAAATTATAATGAAAAGTTTAGAGAGCAAGATTTTAGCTTTGCTTGAATTTGAAAAGGAAAAGTATGGTAGATAATACCAAAATATGTTATTTACAAAAAAGGGGTTTTAGCTGTAAAAGGTAAGCAATATGGTTCAGTTTTCTTTACCAAAAAATTCTAAAGTTAATAAAAAGGGCAAGGTTTATCCTACTCCTACTGGAGCAAAAAATATTAGAAGATTTCAAATTTATCGTTGGTCTGCTGATGATGATAAAAATCCAAGAATAGACACATTTTTTATCGATATGGATAATTGTGGCCCTATGGTACTTGATGCATTAATAAAAATAAAGGATGAAATAGATTCAACCTTAACTTTTAGACGCTCTTGCAGAGAAGGAATATGCGGATCTTGTGCAATGAATATTGATGGTACCAACACTCTCGCATGCACTAAATCTATACATGATATAAAAGGTGAAGTAAAAATATATCCACTACCTCATATGTATATAGTAAAGGATCTAGTTCCAGATCTAAGCCAATTTTATGAGCAATACAAATCGATTAAACCTTGGTTACAAACAGATAAATCTGCCTTACAAAATAAAGAATACTTTCAATCTCCTGAAGATAGAAAAAAATTGGATGGTCTGTCTGATTGTATACTATGTGCTTGCTGTTCGACTGGTTGCCCAAGCTATTGGTGGAATGGTGATAAATTTTTAGGGCCAGCGATATTACTGCAAGCTTATAGATGGATTGCTGACAGTCGTGATAATAAGAAAGAAGAAAGACTTGCTTCTTTAAACGACCCATTTAAGTTGTATCGTTGTCATACAATAATGAATTGTACAAAAACCTGCCCGAAAGGTCTTAACCCAGCAAAAGCGATAGCGAAAGTAAAACAGCTTATGGTAGAGAGAGGAGGAATTTGAGTGTTATTTCTGGCACTCTTCGTAAGAAAATAGTAGACCCTCTGAAGCATAGGGTATTGTTAATACCCTAAACGTTCTTCCGTTCATGAAATGTATTGTTTCACCATATGATTCCAGTAATCTTTTGAACAACTCATGTCTTTGATTATTAATAGTTTGAAAATCATTTTTTCCTAAAAGCTTTTTAGATTCAAATAGGTGAAGCATAATCTCGTGATAAGTTGGATAAGACTCCAAAAATTTTGGATCAAACTGAAAAGTTCTTATAAAAGCATTATTATAAAATTTTAGCTTTTGATTCTTACTATATATCGCTACAGCAATCGATAGCTTCTCAAGCAAACTTTCTTGTGCAGCTAAACAATTGCTTAGCTCAGTATGTAATTTTTTTTCATCACTAATATCTTTTCCATACATTACTATGCTATTAGAATTTTGCATTGGAACTTCAACAAAATTAAAAACCTTAGGTTCGTTCTTGTAAGTTATTACACACTCTCCTGGTTTTACGTTATAGGAGCCACTCGCAACAGTAAATTTTTTAGAGCTGCCTATATATTTATCATAAAATAAGTTATAAAACCTTACTTTTTTATTCTTATTGTGCTTCAGTATTGGAAATGGTAAAGAGTCAAAAATTTTTTTATAGTTCTCCAATTCTCGCATAAGCCTACTATTTTCTAACTCAAGTTCATTAGCTTTTATCTTATAATCGGAGATATTCCTTATCCACAACAACACACCAATCACATTATTAGAATAATCTATTATGCTTTTACCATAACATGTGCAATAAACCTCACTGTCTTTTGACTTTAAATCTAGAGTAAAAGATTTATTTATTTCCTTTGCCTCAGCAAAACTTTTAATTAAGCTTTCTGATTGCTCAAAAAAATTTACAAACTCATTAAATGAATAAAAAACAGTATTAAGCAAAATTAGTAAATTGGGAGAAAATTTTTCTATACGTTTTTTTGCGTCCCAAATATAAAATCCATCATTTACAGTATCTATTAAATTATTTATGATAACATTTTGATGTTGTAAGTCCTTAATTTTATTACTAATTTTTAATTTAGAATATGAGAAAAAGAAGAATACTAGAATTAGTAGTAAAACTATTTCATACAAAAAAAACATAGCATTCTAAAACAAATATAAAAATTTATAACCTCTCAGCAAAGAGATTGTACTGAAGAGGTATATAAGTGAAGATTGCCCAATACCCTAAAGCCTAATCTTTTATAAAGGTTTACAGAAGGTTTCATGCAATGTGCTACTATGTATTTGCATTCAAATTGCCTAGCTATCTTTATTCTTTCTAGAACCATTTGAGTTCCTATTCCACGACCCCTGTAAATTGGTAAAACTCCATCACTATAAAAACCAGCTATGCTGTCTTGAATATAAAGACCGCATGTTCCAACAATTTCGTTATTTAGCATTACAAGAAAAAATCTTAACCTTGAGCTCTTATCATCATAATTCGATAATTGGCGAAAAAATGTGCTAACAATACTAATTCTATGATAAAAAATTTTAGAAGTGTGTAAATCTAATTGCTCTAAGAGCTCACTACTATTTACAACATTGAACTTCAAATTTGGAACAGCATCATCAGGCAAAAAATAATCTTTTATATTGAGTAAAACTTTTTTTGGTGTGCTAACGTGTTTTATTTCGCATTTTTCTAAAATACCCCCTATTTTTATACGTGGACTTATTATCCATGTTGCTTCTATATTTCGTGCTTTGAGATAATTTAGAGTTCTGTATATGGAAAGCTCAGTACATTGATCTTCACAAAACACAAAATTAAATAACGATTCTCTGGTACCATTTACTGTAAATATAACATTATCAAATTTGTCATGTATTTCCCACTTGGACAAATTCGTTGCATAAAGTATATAATCCTTTAGGTTCTGAATAATTAAGCTTGAATAACAAATTTTTTTATTCTGCATAAACCAACAATAAACAATAAAAGGCTCCTATAAAAACAAAGGCTAAAATTGCAGCTACAACATCATCTAGCATAATACCTAAAGGACCTTTTGTATTTTTATCAATCAAATTTATAGGCCACACTTTTATTATATCAAAAAACCTAAAGGAGAAAAAGCACACCAACAATACAGAGCTATTCATTTCTTGTTCTAATAATATTGAAACTAGAAGTACTGTCAGCAATTGACCAACTACTTCATCAATTACTACCTCTTTTGGATCATGCGGAGCTTTGTAATGTTGTATATAATTGCCTGTAGACCATAATCCAACTAAGAATAAAAAAAAAATAATTGCTGTACCTAAAATTCTGTCATTGAGTAATATAGGAACAATT
This sequence comes from Wolbachia endosymbiont (group B) of Germaria angustata, assembly GCF_964026725.1. Lineage (NCBI taxonomy): Bacteria > Pseudomonadati > Pseudomonadota > Alphaproteobacteria > Rickettsiales > Anaplasmataceae > Wolbachia > Wolbachia endosymbiont (group B) of Germaria angustata. The sequence continues at coordinate 255,393 of NZ_OZ034691.1, read as the reverse complement.
GGGTAAGCAGCCAAGCTGCCTATAGTACCTGGCATGTTTTTTACCGTGCCAGATAGCCACCATGTTGATATTAATTTATATAAAAATTTCACAATATACCGAAATATAAAACTAATTTACAAGAACAGAAATAGTATCTTCTATAGAAGTATTTTCATATAGCAATCTATAGATCGCTTCACATATGGGCATTTTTATCTTTAGCTTTTCTGCTAAATCAAATGCAGACTTAGCAGTGTTAAAACCTTCAATTACCGACTTACCTTCTGATAAAATCTGCTGAGCACTAGAACCATTACTATTAGCTACTTTAGATCCAAAAGATAGATTTCTTGAATTTAATGATGTGCATGTCACAACCAAATCGCCTAAGCATGCTGGTCCAAGTAGTGTATTTATATCTACATTGCCGTCACCAACTTTTGCTGAGTATAAAGCCTTAATTTCACTCATACTTTTCGTAATTAATGCTGCATGAGCATTAAACCCAAACCTACCTAGAACAACCCCACATGCTATAGCAAAAACATTCTTTAACGCTGCACAAACCTGTATTCCTATAACATCGCTACTAAGGTACAATTTAATATTTTCTTGCTGTAGCTCTGATACTAATTTTGAACCTAATACTTCATTTTGACATGCAAGAACCATCGAATATGGTAATTTTCTTGCAACTTCTATAGCAAAGCTAGGACCAGAAAAAACAGCAAGAGGATTATTAGGTAAAACTTCATTGACTACTTCACTAGGTAATTTTAATGTAGATTTTTCTATTCCCTTACAAGCCAAAATTATTGCTACATTTTTTTTTAGGTTACAATCATTCAATTGATGACATATCTCCCTTAGAGACTGAGTGGGAACAGCTAGAATTATTACTGAAGCATTAACTGCATCTTCAATAGCTAATTTTACTGATACATTATCAGAAATTGGACAATCAGGTAGCTTGTCACTTTCTCTTTTCTCTTTAATTGATTCAAACATGGCCTTATTGCGAGTCCACAAAATTACATTTTTCTTACTACTTAATGAAATCGCAATTGCTGTACCCCATGCGCCAGCACCTAAAACTGATATTACCACTCAATATTCCTGAAAGTATTACTTATAATTTAAAACTGTAGAATAAGTAAATTAAAAATATAACATAAAAGTATAAAATAGTTTAAATATCTATTAACCTAAGTATTCTTTTAATAAAATAGCTTCTATTCAATATTTACTAAAAATAGTATTATTATAGTATATCTATTGTATTTTAGATCTATTTGTATAATTTTGGAACGACATATTAACTATTAATTAATAAGTGTAATTTCTATTATTCATTAATAAAAATTTGATTTATTACTTTCCTTGGTTATATATATTACTAAAATTATAAATTATTTATGGGGTGTAAAATATGCGTATATTATTAATTGAAGATGATCAAGTAAGTGCAAAGACTGTAGTTAATGCCTTAACTTCTGATGGACATTTTTGCGAAGTTGTTACTTCTGCACAAGATTATAACAATAATATGGTTTCCTCGGGTGGAGACTATTACGATCTAGTTATTCTAGATATACACCTGCCTGGTGATATTGATGGATATGATATACTGTTAAGATTAAGAAGTGCAAAAATCAAAGTTCCTGTTTTAATACTTTCGTGTATCTCCGCTGCCAACCATAAAGCTAAAGGACTTGGGTATGGTGCCGACGATTACTTAACCAAGCCATTTCACAAGAGCGAATTATTAGCTCGAATTAAGGCCATAGTCCGACGTACTAAAGGTCATCCCGAATCAGTGATAAAGATTGGTAATATGAATATCAATTTTGATCACAGGATTGTTGAGGTAAAAGGCAAAACAGTTCACCTTACTAACAAAGAGTATTCCATGATAGAATTGCTGGCATTGCGTAAAGGAGCAGTGTTGACAAAAGAAATGTTTTTAAACCATCTTTACAATGGCTTGGACGAACCTTCAGACAACAAAATAGTTGATGTTTTTATGTGTAAATTACGTAAAAAACTTGAAAGTGCAAATGATGGAATAAGCCACATAGAAACCATTTGGGGTAGAGGATATGTCCTAAAAGAGTATGTTGACGATGAAGAATACTCTAGTGCTAATATAAGCGAAAGCAGTAGTGACTATCAAGCAGAACAAGTGAAGGACAGCGCATGAAATGCTTTATTCACCCATTCATTGAAGCAACAAAATAGGTAGATGAAATAAGATAAAAACCAATCGTAAAAGTGAGGTAACATGGTTAGTCTTTTAGAACTTTACAAAGACTTGCAGCAAAAAATAGAAAAGTTGGAAGCTAAGCTAAAAGTTATAGGTAAGAAAATAAGGTTTTAGAGATAGAGGGTGATGAGTTAAAGGAAAAGCTTTGTTAAGTTCTAAAGGAAATACAAAAAGAGATAAGCCAAGAAGTAAAAGGAATATAGGTGGTCAAATTGAGCGTACAGGGTATGTGAAATGTTTGATACATTTACATAGTATGGCTGACATTCATGCATTGCCTAGGTGAAATATAAGCCGAGTTCTGTTTATGTAGCTATTTATCTGGAGTAAATGTTACCATTTACTTCATGCGATTTACCCGAGTAGATATGAGAAAAACATAAAATCTACTTCTATTTAATCTTGCTCCTAGTGTTGGTTACTTGACTACCAATGTTGCCATTGTTATGGTGTGCTCTTACCACACCTTTTCACCCTTGCCTAATAATATTTAGGCGGTAATTTTCTGTAGCCCTATAACTGGAGTTACCTCCGGCGGGCGTTACCCGTCACTACCTTTTCTTGGAGCTCGGACTTTCCTCTGCTGTGTTTATCACACAACAGCAGCTACTTATTGCACCTAGGAATTATACTTTAACATTAAAACCACAAAAGCAAAAGAAATTTTCCTAACAGTCTACATACTAAAAACATTCAGACAAATAGCTAAAGGTGATATTCCGGTACATCATCGCTATCCCAAGATAAGCTTTTTTCACTTTTAGATTCTAGCTCAGTCAGTCAAGACCCTGGTCCACCGCTTGAAGACGATGAGCTACTTCTTGACCGACTACTACTCTCCACCGATATACTGTTTAGCACTGTTTCAGATTGATCCATAGTTCGCATAGATATATGTCTCATTCTGTTATTAGCGATAAAAATTTCTTCATCGCTATTGCCACTTGAAGATGATCGCCTTCTATCATTGAAATTAGTTAGTTCTAACACAGGAGCAGCATTACGACCCTTAACATATTTGTATGCTATGAATCCTATAATTCCAGCAATACTTATTATCGCTCCAACCAAAGACCCACCTATCATTCCTGCCCTATTAGACTCTATAGCAAGCTGAGTGGGCTGTGGTGAAGGAGTAGTTTGAGGAAGTAAAGTTGTAGTGAACAGAGGAATTGTTACCTTTGTTCCAGTACTTGATATAGTGGACACTGTTTGTATAGTTTTCTCTGAGTTTGTTGTTGGCGCATTAGTTGGCATTGTAGTAATCATAGTTGCTTGTGAAGTCGCAATAGTTTCAGCTACTGTTGTTGGTTCTGATGACGTACTCATCTTAGTTGTTAATTCTGTTAAAGGCTTACTCATCGTAGTACTGCTTGCTGTAAAAGTTGACTCAACAGTCGCTGCTGTAGATTTTACAGTACTTGTCTCAGTTTCTGAAGTTACTATCGGTGCACTAGTTGACGTTGTAGCAACTGTGGTCGCTTGTGGAGTAGTAGTTGTTTTTGCTACTGTTGTTGGCCCCACTGTTACTGTACTTGTTTGAATTGTTGACTCTGTTGAAGGCCTACTCGTTGTAGAAGTAGGTGCAGTGGTAGTTGATGCTACTGTTGTTGACTCCACTGTTACTGTACTTGCCTGAGTTGTTGACTCTGTTGAAGATTTACTCATTGTGGAAGTTGGTACAATGATAGTTGATGCTTCTGTTGTTAATTTGGTAGTCTTTACAGTGTCGGTTTCTGTTGTGCTAGTAATTGCAGCAGTCGTCGTTTTCTTAGAAGTCACAACCGTCTCTGTAACAGTTATAGGAGACACAGTACTGCTGGAAATAATACTAGGCATCAATTGGCCGTTAATGATATTAACAAAATCACTGAGAGCTTTGATACTGCTTGTCGGTATTATCGTTGCTTCAGAAGATTTTCCAGAGCTCTCTCTATTAAAAGTTATAATACTCTCTCCACTTACCGCAGTGACGATAAAACCTCCTTGGCCATTGTCTTTAACGTACAATTGTTCTATAGGATCTTCACATTCACAAACAGTAAAATTTGATTTTGGTCCTTTCTTAGCAAGGCTTACTAAATGCAATTCTTGCGTATTAGAAGATTGTTTTTTTGCAAGAAAAGCAACCTGATCATCGCCTTCAGTTTGTTTCACATACTGTAAAAAGCTTATTTCATATTCTCTGGAAAGAGATAGTGCTTTATTATCTATCTGACATCTCTTACTAAGCAAACATTCATCTTTCTTTCCACTTTTTAGATCCTCAACCACTTTGGCCATATCGAACTTAAAAATATTTGTTCTTACCTCTTGATTTTCAATACTATTTTTTCCCACTTGCGAATAAAGCATCGTATTTTCATCTAGTACTAATTGCCCTGGATTATTAAACTTGAATAATTTTCTTTCTATGATGCCGTTTGCTCCAGATAAAGCTTTAAATTTTCCATTCGTGTCTGATTGTAAATACCAAGAAACTAAAGCTTGATCCTTTAAATTATGAGCAACTACAACAACATTACCATTACCAACTTTCACTGCTTTTGGTTGAAAGTAGCTATTGCCTTTATTTGCATCATTATGGTTATTAATGTTTTTTTGTAATTTTACTTTTCCTGAATGCTCAACTAAGGGAGCATTCGTTGAATGCTTGATTTCGTAAGTGTTGAATGTTAAGCCTTTGATGCACTTTCTTTCTTTGTTAGTTTCTTCTGTAGGAAAGATAACTCCAACTTTATCTACTTCAGCTGAATTTTCTATTAGTGCGGGAGATAATTGGCCCTTAAATTCATTTGCTACGTTGACACCTGTATCACACTCGTATGTTTTTGATTGATATAGTAGGCTAATAAGTAACTTTACTCTACTGCTTCCATTGCCATTATCTTGATAGCTTAGTCCATAAGTAACTCCATTTCCTTCAATCAACCCTACGTTTTTTGGATTAAAACCTATCGCTTCTTTAACTTTCAGTATAGTTGTATTAACTCCAAATAATCTACTTAATATAGACATAATTATATTTAAAATCTTAATAAATGCTATTATGATTATTTCTGCATGTTAATGTCAATGAAAATTTTAACTAAAATTAATACCTTTATAATCTGCAAAGCGAGATATGGAAAATGAGTAGCAGTAAAGAATTCACAAATTGAGTGCACCCACTCTACAGATATAATATTGTAGAGCTCAAAAAACCAACAATTGCAATTGTTAACTCTTCAAGTATAATTTGTTGAGATTTACACGAACCTTATTAGATGAAAGAGAAAGAAGAACAGTTTAGTTTTACATCAGACAACCTCAGAAAAGCGAAAAAGTCTATAGAGATGTATCCTAAAGGTAGAGAAGGTAGTGCCGTCATGCCTTTACTATACCTGGTTCAAGAACAATGCGGATGGGTTCCTGAATCTGCCATGCGCTGCGTTGCTGACATGCTTCATATTCCACATATTCGCGTTTATGAAGTGGCAAATTTTTATACCATGTATAATTTAAAGCCAGTGGGTAAATATTTGATACAAATTTGTAGGACAACTCCTTGCTGGTTATGCAATAGCGAGGAAGTTTTAAGTACCTTTAAAAAGAAGCTTGGAATCAATATCGGTGAAACCACTAAAGATAATCTATTTACTTTAAAGGAAGTTGAATGTCTTGGTGCATGCGTTAATGCCCCTGTGGTGCAGATCAATAATGACTTTTATGAAAATCTCACTCCTGAAAAAGTGGAAAATATCATAGCAGAGCTTTCAAGCAAATAGATGGAAAAGTTTTCGTTTAGGATAACCAAGCAATCAGGTTCTGCAAGAGTTGGCATAATTAAAACTCCAAATGGAAACATAGAAACACCAGCATTTATATTTTGTGCAACCAAAGCTGCCATTAAAGCTGCAGATATCGAAAGAATCAGAGAAGCAGGTACTCAGATAATACTTTCTAACACTTATCACCTAATGCTTCAACCTGGAGAGGATACTGTGGCAAAACTTGGTGGCTTGCACAAGATGATGGGATGGAATGGACCAATGCTCACTGATTCTGGTGGATACCAGATATTTAGTTTAGGACACGGATCAGTTTCAGAAGAAATAAAGGGAATAAGACAGAAACAAAAAACTCTGATCAAAATTAATGAAGATGGGGCAATTTTTCGTTCTTACATAAATGGTAAAATTTATTGCTTAACTCCTGAAAAATCTATACAAATTCAACAAAAATTAGGCGCAGATTTAATCCTAGTTTTGGATGAATGCACTCCATTTCACGTCAGCAAGGAGTATACAAGGAAATCGATGCTCATGAGCCATAGATGGGCTGAACGTTCTTTAAATGAGTTTGAAAAAAATAATGATGGCAAACAGGCGCTGTATGGAATTAGCCAAGGTGGAGTGTATCAAGATTTACGTAGAGAAAGTTGTAATTTTATCAATAATTTGCCATTTTTTGGTCAAGCAATAGGTGGATCGCTTGGTCAGAGTAAAGAGCAGATGTATGATGTAGTTTCCTTTACTATGGAACATTTAAAAAAAGATAGGCCTACTCATTTGCTTGGTATTGGTGGAATTGTAGACATTTTTCGTGGAGTAGAGCTTGGAGTTGATACATTTGATTGCGTGCATCCAACTCGCCTCGCAAGACATGGTGGCGCACTTGTTAAAGTAAAAAACAGAGATTCTATTTCTTCAAAGTGTAAAGAGCATATTAATTTGCGAAATCAACGATTCGAACTAGATGATAACCCAATTGAAAATGACTGTTTGTGCTTTACTTGCAGAAAACATTCAAGAGCTTATATACACCATCTACTGAAAGCTAAAGAGTTGCTGGCTTATACACTCGTTACCATTCACAATGTTTTCTTCATGAATAAGTTGATGGAATCAATAAGACAAGCAATATTGAATGATAGGCTAGATCAGGAAAAAAATAATTGGATTAGTGAAATACCGCTGCATTGTGAATTATATACCTAGTTCATATTTTGCACATGTGCGTTGCATTTTTTAATCTTCTTTAAAAACTTGACAGTACCGTATATATACGGGTATACTAGAAATACAATTTTGTGAGGCATTTATGGTTAAAAATAAAGAAAAACATCAAATAGCGTTTTGCGTTTCAGCCTTTACACTCTTAGCTGGTTTATCATTGATCGCAACTGGAATTGCAGTGGGTACTGTACCTGCTATAGCTTCTTGTTTAGTGACAGGAGGAATTCTAACTGCCTTGTCTATTGTGCAATCAGTAGAAAGCTATTTATTTTTACAAAACAGCGAAAAAGCTTTCAATAAAATGATTAGTGGTATACGCGATGAACCAGAAAGTAAACTTTTTATAGAAAGGATTTTGCAACCATTCATTGAACTTTTTAGTGAGCATAAGCAACATAACTAAAGTACACTAAGCATAGAAACAACTTTATCGTAACTTGGCAGTGACTTAATTTCTCCAATCGCAGCTAAAGTAATTTTTTCATGCTGAGATAGCAATTCTTCTGCTGCTTTTTTTATATCGTAAATAGTAACAGCACTAATTTTTTCTATTAATTCGTTTTTACTGATGTATTTATTATAGTTGCCGTAGTAGTGTCCTAACGTTTCAGCACGCGAGCTAACACTTTCGCGTGACATTAAAATTTGGGATTTTACTCGCTCTTTTACTCTATTTACTTCTTCTTCCTTTAAATCATCTGTAGACAATTTCTTTAGCTCTGTCGTTATGGATTTCAAAAGCTTATCTAGATTACTGCTATCTGTACCAGCAAAAATCGAAAGCATTCCTGTATCAGCATAGCTAGAGTTGAATGAGTAAATGGAGTAAGCAAGCCCCTGCTTTTCTCTTACTTCCTGAAACAGGCGTGATGACATTCCACTTCCCAGTATAGAATCAAGCACCTTGAATGTGTGATATCTATTATCATCACGAGAAACACTAGGTAGACCAATTAATAAATGTACTTGATCTAATTTACGATGTTCTAAATACTCACCACTGGTATAACTTGCATTCTCGCTTTTTTTCAGCTCTTTTGAATGAATCTTTGAGAGAAAGTCTTTGATTAATTGAACAACTTCCTCATGCTCAACATTTCCTGCAGCAGCAAATATCATATTTCCGCCAAAGTAATGCTCCTTTATGTAGTTATTCAGATCTTCTCGAGTAAAAGATTTGACAGTATCTTGCGTACCCAAGATTGACCTACCAAATGGTTGATCTTTATAAGCTGCTTCAAAATACTTATCAAAAATGATATCGCTCGGTGAATCATTAGTTTGAAAAATCTCTTGTATTACAACACCCTTTTCGCGTTCCAATTCATCCTCTGGAAATGTAGAATTCATTAATATATCTATTAATATATCAATGCCAGTCTTTATATCTTTTTTAAGAACCTTTGCGTAATAACTTGTACTTTCTCTACCGGTGCAAGCATTGAAAGCTCCACCTATGTCGTCAAAAGCTTTTGCAATTTCAAAAGCAGTTCTTGTCTTTGTTCCTTTGAAAGCCATGTGCTCTAGGAAATGAGATATTCCATTTTGACTTGCACTTTCAGCTCTACTGCCAACACCAACTCGTATATTTAAAGCTACGGAATCAACTTCATGCACTCGCTCAGTTATTATGCGCAGACCATTATCTAGTTTTGTTACTTGTGGTATATTCATCTTATATATTCTTCTTTAAATTCTCTTCTACAAAATCCCAATTGATCAAATGATCAAGAAAAACTTTTATGTAGTCAATTCTGCGATTTTGGCAATCCAAATAGTATGCATGCTCCCATACATCCATAGTAAGTAGTGGCACCTGGCCATAAATTAGCGGTAGATCCGCATTTGGAGTTTTAGTGATTTTGAGTTTTCCTTTTTCAAGCACTAACCACACCCATCCACTACCAAATTGGCTTACTCCATAATTTGAAAATTCTTCACAAAATTTGTCAAAGCCACCAATATCATCTTGAATTTTTTTTGCTAGAAGACCATCATCTTGAGGCTTACCACCACCATTCTTTTTCATTGAATTCCAATAAAAAGTGTGATTCCAAACTTGTGCTGCATTGTTAAAAATAGGAACTATATTATTATTTCCGTGAACTTTCGTTACTAATTCCTCAATTTCCATATGTTGATAATCTGTGTTTTCAACCAGTTCGTTGAGTTTATTTAAATATCCCTTATGGTGCTTATCATAATGAAAATCTAATGTCTTTACAGATATATAAGGCTCTAAAGCTGCTTTATCATATGGCAACTCAGGTAAAGTAAAACTCATGCTGACCTCTTTATTTTCGATGGTATGGTAATATGTGCTTTTGCGCAACACATAATTTAGTTAGGTAGTGATTGCATTTATTCTAAAACAAGCGATATTAGTAAGATAATTATGTTTTTATTATTAGAGGGGTAATATGTCAAGTTTATTCAAGAATTTTAGTAGATATGCTAAGTTCGGAGATGTTCCTACCAAAAGTGTTGGATGTAACAAAATTCCACAAAATAGTTTCTATAAATCCGTTCATTATATTAATAGTGTTATTGGGCCAGTGAAAAATGTAGCTCTTGGTAGTTACAAAAAAATCCTTCTATGATTAGGATTATTACTTTTGCGTTAGCTAGTGTAATTCTGCAACCTTTATATCTAGCATTGGCGTATTTGTCATACTGGCCAGCAAAAGGATTAGCGAAAGTAGTAGATAGTTTTGATCTTAAGCGTAACACAAAATCGTTAATAGATTATTCATCCATGTTGTCATGTAAGGCATGGGACCATAGTAGTGCATTATCTAAATTTGTTAACACAGTTTTAAGTTATGTTGTTAGTGCTGTTATTTGGGCTGCTGCGCTCGTTGTTACGCCACTCGTTTGGACTATTGATAAAGTGGCAAGTAAATTTAGTGATGCAAAAAGTGAAGGTGTTGGTAGTCCTTCTTTTTCAAAATAGATAGCCTACCAAGTACATGTGAAACCATTGTATCTGTGTGGCAAAATAAAGTAGACGAGATAAAGACAACTATAGAAGCAAGAGGATGTCATGCAAGTAGCTGACACTGGGCATCCAGCTTTTTCGCGCAAAAAACGTTGTAAGGTGTTTACCAACTTAGTTGAATCCCAGCTGGGATGACACTTGGTTATGCAAGAAATCTATTGTCAAAAAAAATTACTTCCGCATATTTTGAATCTGATTATAATGATAATTAGAGATATTTTAAGAGCTCAAAATCTATCTTTGTCTGCAGACTTCAACTAACTTTTCAATAAAAAACGTAGCGTATCTTTTTCAGCATATATACACGTCTGTCATATGTGCGCTGCATTTTTTTCTAATCTTTTTATACAGGAGGATTTTATGTCCAGAATTCCAGATACTTGACTTTTACTTTAGCTAATAATGGGCGCCTATGATTTTTATAAAGAAAGTGTAGGAAATAGAAACATTTCTGTTTTTTGAGTAACAAAAAACCACTTTAACTTGCCATTTATATTTGAAAAGTAATTATATTAATATAATATTCATATTTATATACTAATATTAGTATATTTGCAAAATTAAGGAATGTATTATGTTTCGAGGAAATTTACAGGGTTTCAATAGTGAGGAAAAGGGAGTAGATTTACAACAAAAGTTGGATGATTTTTCAAGTTACAGTGTAATTCGAGACATTATGCGTATATGCTCCAATAAATGTCAAAATAGTTCATCACTGCAAGAATGCCTACAACAATGTCTTCAAGTATTATCATTTTATAGTCTTGAACTTTCCGAACTTCGTTCACAAATTAGTGAGAAATTAGCAGCTAGTACAAAAAGTCTCTATGATGAAAGCGAAAAATTATTGCTTATAGTAGATGAAATACACAATCAAGATCCAATGTATTTTTAATCACAAAAGAAGATATTAGTAAACTAATATCTTCTTTTTTTTATCCGTTTAGCAGAGTGATAAAATAAGGTAGACAGATAAGACCACCATAAGAATAAAAGGTATCATGCCAGTGCTTGACACTGGAATCCCGATACAATGTCGAACACTTTTTTTTGCCTTTCGAGAGTAAGTTCTTTCAATCGAAACACTATATGTACGTTATCATCGTCAATTTCAATGCGTTGAACTAACTTTCTTATTATATCAAGTTTAGTTTCATAGTCTGCTTGATTAAGCTCTCTCAGAGGAAAAACTTTCTACACTGTTTGTGATAAAATCTAATTCTCTCTGTAGCCTCTTTTCATCGATAGCTTCTTCCCTTTGATCTCTGATTCCTTTAACTCCTTTTCCATGCTCTCAACTTCTAAGTCATACTTTTCCTTCGTTATATGACCCCTTGCATATACATAAGCTAATCTTTCTATACCTTGTTCTATTTTATCTGCGCGTTTTTCAATCTCATCCTTTGCATGCTTATTTTCATATTTTAAAAGTCTAACCTTTGTCATTGCCTCTGGTTCTTTGAGTACCATCTTCATTTCTTTCCATACTGCTTCTTCTAGTATATCAACTCGTATTGATTTGCTGTTACACACCCTATTCCCACCAAAACGAATTGATTTTTTCTTTCAGTCCTCGGAAAAATCTTACTTAGCTTAGCTATAGATGTTTACAAAAGAAATTCAAGTGAGTGAAGAAAGAAAAATTATTTTTGCAATACCGTAGGTACGCTCCACAATTATATTGAAGTTTTTATTGCACTCAAAACCTTCATTTTTCCTCATTTCTAGAATTATTAACGCATTATCATTTAACCATCCTGAGTGAGCTAACTCGTCTAAAGTTGAGTTAATCAGATTGATATTATAAGGTGGATCCATAAAAACTATATCGCACTTTGAAATAGGTCTTGGTAATACGTTAGCATTGCAACAAATTAACGTGATATCGTTCGTAATTCCAAAATCTTCTGCTGTTTTTTTAGGCAGTTGCAAATTGTAATAATCTGAATCTACCATGAATGCATGTTTAGCACCTCGAGAAAGTGCTTCAAATGAAAAAGAGCCACTTCCGCAGAATAAATCAAGTACATTTAGGTTGTAAATAGGTTTTCTTGAAGAAAGTATACTAAATATTGCTTCTCGGACACTACTCATAGTGGGCCGTACAGATAAATTCTTGCCTGTAGTTATTTTTCTTCCACGATATTTACCCGCAATAACACGTAACATATAAAACAAGTTCGAAGTTAACTAATTATTTATAATACACATTTAATGTCAACATAGCTTCAGCAGTCTAATAGAAAGAAGGTTGCTTGTGGAGGAACGCAAGATCAATCGCTTTTCTTTGATTTATTTTCTATACTGATTGCATGACCAATCTCATCTTGTAAATCATCATGGTTGTTTTTTTCATCATGACCCATCCCTTCAATTCTACTTTCTAACTCTAACTTAATTAAAGTATTGATTTTCTCTATACTATCGAGGAAATTGTGACACTCTTCATCACTATATTCCTCACCAGATGCTTTTTTTTCTATAAATAGACTTTTGAACCCTATTAGATCAGAACTCTGATCGGCATTCAACACAATATTTCTCTCTATAAAACTAAGATCTGATAGTAACAAACTAACCTCTAATAGATCTTCACTTTCAATGTTTGCAAGATTATCAAGATCATCTAAAATAGAGAACATCTTAAGCTCCTTCTGTGCAATTTCTTTGTCTTCTTTGTCAAATTCTGACGATAGCCCTTTATCATCTATAAATCTCTCATTCAGAGCTTTATTTAGCTTTGAAAGACTAACATCACCTTGCTTAGTGCTATCTAGCAATAAGTCCACTTTTGCTCTGCGTGCATTTAAAATATCATTGTAATCGTTTAACTTGATATTACCATCTTCGTCTTGCTGAAGACCATAATAACTTAGCCCTTTGAAATTACGATTCTTCATCATTCTCTATGTTCTCATTCCTTTCATTATCTTGACGCTCTCTATCTTCTCCGGCACGTATAGCTTCTGTAGTGTTTTTTAGGGTTTCTGGTTCCGTACCTAATTTTCGATTTGATTGATTAGGCTTATTTTCTTTTGATGATTCATCTTCTTCTGGTTCTCTCTTGCGGCCAATAGTGTAGTCATGAAGCTTCTCAAGAAATTCCCGTCTATATGTTTTTGCTCTATAGAGTAGATTATGCTGGTAACCATCCTTTTCTCCTGTAGCAGGGTTAATTCCTATAGAGTCGAGACCATGTTCCCAAGTAAACTTCATAGCATCTTCTATTGTATAGCCCAAATGTGATCCTACATATCCTTTATAATATTCTAAATATTTATCAATTCTTCTATGTGCAATATCTTCTTTATCAATTCCAAACGCCCTGTAGATTTTTTCCTCAAGCTTATCAACATCATTTTTAGGTGATGTTGCAAATTTTGTTGCTTCAATAGTAGCACCTACAAGCTTACGTGGCACATTAATAGCATATTTCAGCACACCCCCAACTCCTGGTATTCTACCTAGCAAATTAGCTGTACCTCCAGCTAATCTGTCTGGTACATGAGTAGCCCAATCACCTAAAGACTCTAACTTTCCGCCAGCAAAGTTCTGCCACTGCTGCTTTAATCCCTCTGTGACACCAGTTAGAGGTGATGCTTGATACATACTAGATATATTGTAAACACCAAACCCACCACCGGCAATGCTTGAGCCCATCTGTTGTACAAACTCCTTCAAAGAAAACATCAAAAACGAAAGCAAGAACAATACAAAGATCTCTCCTGCGTTGATTAAATAACCTCTCTGTATGTCTTGCACCCTTTGGTAATCACTATTTTCTTGATAATTTTTGCAATCCTCACAATCTTTACAATCTTTACAATCTTTACATTTCTGACAGTATTCACTGTTGTGATCCTTATATAAATCATGAAGTTTCAGTATTCTACAACCTTGTTTTTCTACCGCACTCCGCACTAAAGATCTTATTTCATTAATTATTTCCCTATAACTATTGCATTTATTTATATCTTGACAGTAGCGTTTTATTATTTCACTAACATCACCTATCCTTTTCTCTATATTGTTGATCAGTAATATAATGTCAGCCCTCTCTGATGCATGTAATAAACTATTCGTTAGACGCACTAGATCTTTTTCACTACAATTAGCATCAACTACTATATCACTTTCTGCTATATAATGGTCTGCTGGATTTTTCTCAGTACCAGGCACTGGGTTAAAGAAAGGGTAATCTATATAACGAAACCCTTTTATATGTTCACCATTTTTATCTTTAGGGTAATTCGGTGGAAGCGGGATATATCCAGCGCCTCCAGTAAATTTTATTGTACCACCTTCTCTGCTTATCTTTTCTATACCTTCTATACTTTTATCCATGTTAAGAGAAGAAGCTTCTCCAAGAGTGTAAGGTACAAAAATTTGCCCTGGAGTCCAGCTAAAGTATTCTTTATCAATTATACAAAAACCACCAAATACCCATTTTGGAGCACATAACTTTATTTCAAGCCATTTATTATAGCACACAGTAAAGCCTAACTGTTTATAAAAGGTATTCATTATCATCGCAGCAAGTAATGACAGCAGGGTAAATATCATAATTGATTGCAAACAGAAACTAATACATAATTTTATCCAACCCTCAAATAGACTTTTCAGTGGTGAAAATAAAATAGAGATTAGGAATAGCGGCATTATAGCTACAAGAAAAGCTATACCCATAAAACCAGAAAGGAATATTATGTAAGCATACATACACAGCAGGAAATATAAGACAATCCCTATAAAAATTGCCGGTATCATAAGGAGACTTGCCCACATTTGATAATGTAAAAATGCTGCAAACTTTTTCCAAACAGAATAAGAAAAAAACTTATTGAACATGTCCTCCATGAAGCTAAACAACTTAGCTTCATCTCCTTGAGTAATACTTCCGGTGTTCATGTTGGGAGCAAAGTTAGTAATTACACTTATCAAGTGTTCAAGACCTTTAACGAATAAAACAAGAAAATGATCATAGAAAAATCTAAAACTTCCAGGAGATATAAGCACTATTACTAGAGTGATTTTCATCATTCTGATGAGCATATCATGCTTAGTTTCTCGTATCATGCCAAAAAGATAAAGAAGCGATGAAATCATTACAAATAGAACAAGCAAGGAAAGAACAAAATTGTGAAAGCTCGTACTTTTTTCAGCTATATTTTTGAACATCGCCTGTGCAGCTGCAGGATCATTGCTATCAAAATGCTTTTTACAATTTTCGTTAATCAATAATACACATTTTAGATAGTTATAAACGTAATCAAAAAATCCAAAGTTACTTGGTTTCTGCACTCCGTTCAAAAATTCAAAAGAGTAGCCACCTACATTATCTAGATAATATCTATCTAATATCTTTACATATATTTTCCATCCTTTTTCTAACCCCACCTTATTACAATTTCTGTCCTGTAATGTGGTGTTATTTCTGTCTAAAGTAAAAAGCCCACTTCCATCTTCCGCTACGGAATTGTAACCTAGATGTACAGTAGGAGACTCAGGGTTACGCATGGATTTTAAATTTTCGTTAGGACTAGAATCGCTAGGCCTTTTAAATAAAAGATAAGCACCATGGCCGTTAGTAAACCAACATGGAGCACCACGTGATACTGTATTTGCGCTATCATCTTCATTAATGCACTTGCAATTTACAGTGCAACTTGTATTAGGCTTACTTGAAAATTTTTGTATGCTAGGTTTATAATCATTACAAACCAAGTGAAAGTCAGGCAGACTGTTGTCACCTTCCCCTCTTTCAAATTTGGTTGCATATTTTAACTGCTCCAAACTTTCCAAACTATAACTATTTTGAGATTCCTTCTTATTACTATTGCTCCAAGATGTCCATGCACCATTTACTCGTACTACTAAACTATCTCCATTGGTTTCAAGGCCGGTATCCTTCCACTTCACTACTTGATTAGGGTGAAAACCATAATTGATTTCTCCGGTTTCAGGATCAATAGGTTCTCCACTTTCACCTTCTGGAAAAAACGCATCATGACCGATTGGAAAATGAGCACCAATTGCAATGGGTTCAGGACCAAAATAATCAGCAGATATACATCTTGGAAAAGGCATATCATTCTTACTACAACCTATAACCAGCACAAAGATTACCAAAATTAATAACCTAAACCAACATTTGCCTAAGCGTGATTGCATACCTAAACTTTTTCCAATACAGAATAAATTTCTAAAACCTTACTTCAAATATCTTTTTAATTAGTTACTCCATATATCTCATCAATCTTCCTTGACTTGTCCTTTTGTTTTATCAGAATCCTTTGGCTGGCTTAGTGTTTCAGATTTGCTCATTTCTCTGCCAGTACTCGCTTTCCCATCTGCTTGCTTTGGTATATCAGGCAATTTAGCTTCAATTTTGCTACGATCTTTACTCATTCCCTGCTTGATGTTATGTATCATATTTTGGGTTCTATCATCAAGGCCAACAGTTGACAGCATAGCTTGTGATGCGCTCCTAGAAATATGACTAACACTATGGGCAACTCCATAACCAGAGCTGAACAACGCCTGCGCCATAGTTTCTGATATAGAAACAAAAGCTTCCATTGCACTAGCAATGATGAGATATATAAATGCCTGGATTAGATCTATAGGTAATGCTGCAAAGTGCCCACCAGCCCTTTCTCCAGTACTGAGCGCAACATCAACACTAGTACCAGGACTATACCCAAGAGGTAATATTGATTTCATAAGACACAGATCATACGATAAAAAATTTACACTAATTAAGCATTGATAGCATGCAGAAAAATTTGTGAGGTTGTATAGAACTGAATACATTAACTGGTTTAAAAGAGACAAGGATGAAAATAAAATGACTGGTTGCAATGAAACATGAGCCAGCGTTTTTATCCAATTATCAAATAATGTTTTAGTTTGTTGAAATAGAATAAATACGATAAATAAAGGTGCCAACGATAATAAAAATGCTACTAAAACAGTAGATATTACATACTTAAACGTAGCACTAATAATGCATCTTAAAAACACAAAAGTGGCATAAAGTATTGCCAAAAATGCAATAAAGCCAAAAGGACCAGAGAGCATCAACGATAAAAATTTTAACCAAGTTTCTGCTGTGAATAATACTCCTGCTGTTAAGTCTAAGAATGCAAATTTTTTACCTCCTTCTCCTATATAGCCAGAAAAACTATCAATCAAATAAATGCTACCATCAACAAAAAGCCCAGACAAAGTTGTACCAAAGAATTCCCAACTTCTATCACTAAAAGCAAAAGCTATAAATGCTATTTTGAATATTCTTATAATAAAATCGAATTTACTTAATTGTATTGTTCCTAGCATATAGCCAACAACAGTAAATATAACGTATAGAATAAGCAAAGCTCTTACTCCTTGTAGAAGCCCTTTTCTATATCCTTCATATGGAATTTTAATTCCGTCTTCACTCCCGTCTGTTATGAAATAAAAAATCTTGTTTACAGTGGATGAAATAAAATCGTTTATTTTTCTTTTTAAAAATAAATTTACTGTGTATTTGTTATCTTCATAATATTTGCCTTCTTTGTCCGTAATATCATCTTTCTTTACGTTTTCTACATTAATACCAAAGTATATCTTTTTAGACTCTTTATCCTTTAAATGACTTCCATCTATTATGTAATAGTCTACATTATCCTCTGTTATTTTATCTAATTTCTTTACTTTTTTGAAATTATTAGTCTTTCGAGCAGATGGATCTCCTGGCGGACTATCACCCAAGTACATATACAATTTTTTGCCACTATCGAAGTTACATGATCTAGTTACTTCAACATGATATCCACCTCTATGAAGAAAGTAATTGCCATTGCTTGCTATAGCAAGCATTACACTACTACCAGGTTTCACCTTTTTATTTACCCCATAGTCATGATTTAACTTTAAGGAAAAATCCCTAAAATTATCACTTATTTTTGAGCATACTAGTCCATCATTTGTTTCTTTTCTTTTTGGAAAACATTGAACAGTATTCTGATCATCAAGATCGCCAATTTTTGCAACAAGAGCTTCGGCCCAAGAAATATCTCCTCTGTCCTCTTTGAAGTTTAATTTAGAATTTGATATTAAATTAATGTCAATCTGCTTAGAATCCCTCTTATTTTCTTCAATCTTTTTTAGTTCATCCTCAATACCTTTAAGGTGAGAATACATGTCACATTTATTGTCTTTATCATACTTCTCGTACCTGACAGAAGAAACACAATTTCGCTTTCCTTCCGCACCTATCCCAGAACTCCATATACCCTCTTCATTGTAGCATATGCTCTGATAGTAACAATTAAGCTCATAAGCGCTGTACTTTTTCATCTCGTCAAAATCGCAATTTTTTCCTTTGCATAATCGTTTCAACTCTATTCCAATAGAGCTATACTTTTTCATCTTGTTAAAATCGCAGTTTTTCCCACCACATAATTCATTCAATCCTATTTTAGTTCGTCGTAGATCTAACAACGCACCATTCATCCATGGACTTTCATCTTCAATATAATCCTTATTAAAATGTACTTTATTATCGTATGGAGTGTAGCCGTTACCAACTAACACTTTTCTTTTATTCATTTCTTCTTTATTCAGCGGCGGAAATTCTACTACAGTTCTTTTACCACTTTCTCCACAAAAGAACTTTCCTCCGTTTAGCATGTCTCTTATTGTAGCTCTGTCTTTTTCATCCCCTTTTTCAGTTCTATAGCAATTATCATCAAAACTGATACCTTTTCCTTGTGGATTGTCATAATCAATCGTTATCTCTCTGGGAACTAAGCTAAAGCTTAACTTATCACCAGGATTTGCTTTAATTCCAGTATCTACATAACGTCTATTGCTATAGAATTCATTATTTCCAAAGCCTATGTCCCCACATATTTCTCGTTCATCAAGACTAGCATTATCAGTTAACTTATTACTGTAATTTGGTATTAAATCATTAGCACAAAATACAGCGGGCACAAGTACTCTCTTTGAATTTTTCCCTTCTTTAAGAGGACAAAGATTTACTGACCCACCAAGAGTAAATTTGATTTTCTCATCCTTGCTAATTACTTGACCAGAATCAACCCAATGAATTTTAACTCCTTCGCCAGCTTCACGAACTGGAACATTTATACTGATACTAGTATTTCTGCTCTGCAACCCAGGTTCAACACAATCCATTGTGCAGCCAGTAATTACAAGACATAGTATCAATAATAATGATTTTCTGCTCATCATTGATTTCCTGTGTTTGTCGGTATTTTAGGTGCTGATCTTTGAGCTGATTGTGGTATTTGAGGTCTTCGACTTGGTGTACCAGATTGCTGACCTGCTCTTCTTTGGATACTTTGTTCATCTAAACCTACTGTTCCCATTAAGCTTTGCTGATATTGCCTTCCTGGTTCGCTTGCTACATAAACACCAAACAACGAATCAGATATTGTTGAAGATGCCTCAACTAAAGCTTTCATAGCATGTCCCAAAATCACAAAAGCCATCATAGCTGTGATGTTAGGTGCATGTTTGGAAGCATAACCATAAATAATACAAGGATTAAAAATCTTTAAGTTAAGATTAAGTATACATGTAGGACAGACCTCAAAATTAAAGACCGAATACACAATATAATCCATAACCTGGCTTATTAATGATATAAAAATTAAAAGCACTACCGGATGAATTGCAAATCTTGCTAAATTTTTGACCCAATTGTGAAACATCTGTCTAGTATATCCAAATAGAAGGCAAATAATAAAAAGAGGCGCCAAGGAAAGCAATAATGCAACTATTGCTATAGATGTGATAAAAGAAAATAAGGCGTTAAACATCGATAAGCTCACTGTTATCAAACCCCAAATCACCAAGCAAAACGATACAATACCCAAAGGACCGGAGAATATAAGAGATACTATTAGTAACACTGAGTGTGCTGATAAAAACCTATTGAGCGGTAAATCAAGAAATTCAAAAACATTTGATGTTGTACCTCTGAAATTTGCTATTTCTATTAACTGTTTTGGAGCATTAACAAAAATAGAAAATGCATTGTTATAAAAAAAACTCCAACTGTTATCGTTCAGCAATTGGGTAATAACTCCTATCTTTACACATATAATTAAAAATTCATATATAGAAGCATGAGACAATCCAAAAAAGTAATAAAGGGTGTATAAAACTATATATAATACTAATAACGACACTATTGTAGATCTGATGGTATTTGTTCTATTTGATGCTACAAAACTTTGATAAAGAGACTTCACAGGGCTAGTATCAGAGTGAATCGCGTTAGTGTCTTTGTAGCTAGAACCGAAAAATGCAGTTTTTACTTTTTCATCAAAAAAATTATATATCGCACTAAAAGTTCTTACAGGTGGCTCTTTAGTTGTAAGGTTAATGCTAAACTGACCCTCATTTTTCTTATAATCACAGCCATGATCTCTTATTCCGTAATATATAGTGCCACTCTTGTCCTTTAGCTTTTCTTTTAAGCCTTCCATATATTGAGTATTATAAACTTTGCTAATGTCTACAGGTATATCTCCCTGAGTTTCATCGGGCTCACGCTCAGGAAATTTGTCAGAAACGCTTATATATAAGCTTTTTTCTAAATTAGGGATTCTTGTTACTCTTATGTTGAAACCACCCTTGCCCTTACCATCACCTAAACTAAAAGTTAACTCTGGTTTTGGATGGTTACGATCTATCTTATGATCACAGTTAATACATATACCGCTTCCTGGAATGTGTTCAAATTCCTCATTATCCATGTGAACACGTAATAGTGTAATGTCAGTTTTTACCCGTTTTTCCTTTAATACGTTATCAATAATTTCAGCAATAACAGATTCACCTCTAGAATTTAAAGTATTGAATATCTCACCTTCTATACTATTGTATTCAATATATATGCAACCTTTTTCTCCGCTGCCGAAAGAAAATTTACATATACGTCCACAGAGTAAATTTAAAATGCGCGTATCTATCTTACTTGCACTGCTCTCTGAAAGCTTCCTACAGTCTACATTTTCCCCTTGCTGTTTTATAGAGTCGATGACATTTCTAATTTCCTCTCTTTCACTTTGATCTAATTCTGAAGACCAGTACTCTTTTCCATTTAACCATTGTGCATTGCCTATTTCATATTTATTAGGACATATTGTGTACTTGTATTCTCCATTTTGCCATATTGCCTGACATTCATTTTGATTTAAAACATGTGCAAAATACTCCGTCTCTCCTTCACCGCAATTTTCGTCAATTTTTTTGTAGGTGACCATGCCATTATTGTTTTTACACATTTTACTTCCAACAACACTAAAGCTTATCGCATCGCCAGCTTTAAGCGCAAACGGTAATGTAACGTTTCTTACTCCAGGTTCAATTGCAAAATCTTTATATTGCGAACAAAAATTAACCTTATTAGGTACTATATTAATCTCTGTTACTTTTATTTCATCCGAAATATAGACTCCAGAATCAACCCATTTCTGCTCTGTTGACACTATATCCAATTTCTCACGCAAGCCTGATGAATCTTCTGGCTTAATACACCCGCACCCAGATAATAAAAAGAGTATCACAAAACTTATGCATAGCTTAACCAAATTTTGGTTGCTCAAATGTTCAAACATCTGTTACTCACCTGCGCTCACTCTCCACCTGATTTTATAGATTCACTAGAGGAAGATCCCGATCCCTTATTATCATCTCCACCTCCTCCAATAGCCCCTCTTGCCTTATTTACAGCCGCAGCAGCAACTTGACCAGCACCTCCAGCAGCAGCTTTGGCAGCAGCTTTGGCAGCAGATAAAGCTTTATTCACCATTTGTGCAGGAGTGCTACCTGAACCAAGTGCTGCTCTGTGATTACCAGCAAGCTCAGCAGCCATGCCGGGAAGAACGTTTAAAAAGTGGTAAAAGAGGAATAATACTAAACACAATTTTAATAATTCTCCGATTAGAGAGCTGCCAAACTCCATGTATGTAAAGTCGAATAGACCAAGTATGCTGCTCTTTTTAAAGCTATAATTTTGCATCATACATGCGAGAGTAGTTTCATTTTTATCACATTCCCTATCTTTCAACTTAAACCACTGTTTTTTCTTACTATATGAGATTTCTGCTTGTTTCTTTTCATATGACTTGTCTGGTTGTTCATTTTTATATGACTCGTCCAGTTTAAAATTTAAATTTTTAAAATAGATTTTATCACATGCTATGAACATAAAGGATAAAAACGCAAAAAGGATAACTGGGTATAAACTGTAGGTAATTAACTCTTTTAGCCAACCATCAAAATATCCCTTAGTATGTTGAAACAAAACCATAGGAATGAATAAAGGCGATAAGATGATAATTACACTAAGCGCAACTAAAGATAAGATAAATACATAGCACATCCACAAAATAACCATCATCATCAAAATGGCCATAAATATACAGACAAGAGCTACTAAGATCTGTCCACCAGCGAAAATAATACCAATCACCGAACCTGCAACTAATAAGACAGGAGCAGCGCCAAGCAAAACCGCTAACGTTGCAACACCTCCAGTACCAATTTTGCCACCAATTCCATCTAAAGGGGCACCTAAATAAAATAAAATTCTGCAATCAAGCCTATCCCAAGGTGCAAGATAACTGTAGGATACCCTCTTTCCTGCGCGATCGTATTCATAATCTGTACCTGACTCATAATTACATATATTTTTACTTTCAGATGACGCTTTAAGCACTATCTCTGACAAACCATTTGAAAGCTTTGTTAATTCCCCGTAATAATGAAACATAGTGCTACCTGTCGTAAAGTAAATCACTAAAGCGAATTTAATGATCAACATGTACATTTCTTGCGGACTACGCACTCCACCAGACATAACTTTTATAGAGAACAGTATTAAAGCTAAAACTAGAACAGCAGTTACAGTATTTTTCAACCTTCCTTGTGCTACAGACAAAAAACTACCCTTAGCATGTCCATTTTTGTCTGTAAGTAAGTTACCACTTGAATCAATACCTGCCACTAAATTATCTAACGACTCCTTAATACATTGCACTATCATAGAAGTTATGGGAATAGGAGATAATGACTTACTTCCCGCTTGATTGTAGCAAGCTTCAGAGACATACGAGCTAAAACAGCTTTTATTGTCATAACCTACAAAAATTTTTCCTTCTTTTTCTTTTTTCCTGATAAGAGTTTTATAATCGTCATCCCTGTTGATAAAACTCCTTTCTTCACCACCTGTACCATCTTTATTTTTGAATAATATCACAGATTGTTCACACATAGGAGCAATCGGATCAGGTGGTAATTCCGTGCATCCTATATCAATTCCTTGCGGCCAAACAGTTCCAGCTGCCCTAACTTCAGCCAATTCCACACATAACCTACCCATTTTTCTCAGTGCCCTGAACGTTGATCCATATATGTCTTCGCTCTGTCCAGCTTTAAGCACTTTACATTCTAGATCGCCATCAACCTTCGGAGACCATGACCCACTTTCATATCCAGTATCTTTCTCTCTGATATCAAAGTCTATGTATCCATCTTCCCCTCTGAAATTAAAGTCATTCGTCTTGAAAAGGTTGCCAAATGTTAAAGGATTGCGATGACATACTTCTATGTATTCACTATATTGCACACCATTTTTTGGCCAGTAGTAGTGTTCCCTATCAACATTCACAACATCCCAATCAGTAAAGTTTAAAATATCTTTCTCTGTTTGTTTTCCATCTTTTCCTGATCTTTTCTGTAATGCAGAAAAATATTCATCTTCTGTTCGATAATTTTTATCTGTGTCACCACTATAACCTGTGTCTTTTAGTTTAAAATTTTTATATCTCCCATCATTATCGTATGCAACTGGATGCCTAACAAAACTATGCTGACAAACAATAAGCCCCCCCACTGCCTTCCAGATTCCAACAATTGCAGCTATCATTCCAACGATAACAAGAGCAGTAAATAAACCAGCAGAAGAGACAATCAAAACAATACCAGTAAATATTGCACCAATAGCAATTGCTATCCCAGCAACTGCTGCAGCTGTTTCAAACGCCTTACAGTCAGGATTAGAAGCACGACTAAAGCTGCCAATAGAATTAAATCTGCTAACAAATTCCGTTTTGTCAGTACCACTTACTGTATCTGCAAACACTGGATATGAGAGCAAAAAATCTATATTTAACAAAAATATCGCAACTAACAGTAATGACAGTTTAGTTTTAAACATTTTTCACCTTTTGATAAAACACAGGCAACCACATCTTTGGATCATCTCCGACTTCTTTCAGTATATCATGTAACAATAGGACACTTTCTGCACGTCCAGATAACACGTTGACCACATCATCCAAATCTTTCAGATCTATTCTAGCTACTACAGCATTAACTCCCTGCTTTACTAAAAAGAATCTAGTACTTGGATCTGTGTGTTTGATCAGTATGTACTCACGTTCAGTTAACATAAAAACATCTCGATAGACACTAGTAGCTTTCAGATTTGGCAAAAAAATTTGTGTTGCTGTCTGCTGTACAAGTGTATCACTAATAGCACTTTTACTTGCATCTTCAACACTCTGAGTAGCAAAAATCACAAAAGCATTTAACTTTCTCAGCACTTTCAACCAGTCTTTTATCTTAGGTGCAAAAACTGGATTATCTATTAACGCCCATGCTTCATCAAGAACAATAATAGATGGAGTGCCATCAAGTGATATACTAATCCTATGAAACAAATAAATCAAGACCGGCCCAAGAGCAACAGGATCTTTTAGCAAGCTAGCCATTTCAAAGCCAAACACTCTTGCTTTTGAAAAATCTAGCAAATCTTCTTTATTGTCAAATATTGCAGCATGAGAGCCATCATCATGCCACATAGATATTGCTCCAGCTAGAGTATCAGGGCCCGCAAGTCCTAAAAATGGTACAAGATTTCTCAAAAATCTGTCTTCTTTTTTTAATTTAAAATTTCCCTCAATTGCATCATTAATTCTAGCAATATCTTCTGAAGTGAATTTATCGTTGTACACTAAAATTAAAGATTTTATCCATTCCATCAAAAATGTTTTATTATCAGGAGTATCGTCAAGTTGCAGAGGATTAAAATTTGTCTTAGTTCTTGGTTCTATTATAGTATAGATACCACCAAGTGCTCTTAAAAAAATTTCTGCACCGCGATCTTTATCAAAAAAGAATATTCTTGGAGAAAATTTCATTGCTTGAGCACATAAAAAATTCATTAAAACAGTTTTGCCAGCACCTGTTGGCCCAATTATCATAGTATGTCCAACATCCCTTATATGAAAGTTGAAGAAAAATGGAGTGCCAGATGTTGTATCAAAAACTGTAACAGCATCTCCCCAGTGGTTATTGAATTTTTTACCAGTAGGATAATTATGTTGAGATGCAAAACCGGCCAAATTAAGACTACTTATTGTACCTTTTCTTACTATATAATCAAAATTACCAGGAATTTGCGCCCAAAATGCTGGTTCTAGATTAACCCTCTCACGAACAGGATAAACACCACAATTAGAAAGCTCCGATTCAACCAATGATAAAGCATTGTCCAATGATTTAGGGCTTTTTTCTATACATAAGATAGTTAAATGGTGTTCACCAAACGCAATTTTACCACTCATTGCATCATCAAGCGCATGAGAAATTTCTGATATTTGAGAAATAGCTTTATCTGCAGATTGTATCATACGATTTTGCTGTATCTGCATTTTCGCAATTGCCATTTGCCTATTTGTAAATTGAAAAGACTGCGTGATAATAAATTCATAAGGAAGTTGTAAAAAAGAATCAAGCATTCCTGCAGAAGTATTATTTCCATATTCTTTGATACTAACTATTCCAGCATATTTACTTTCATTATGAGTCACAACCTGTATCATCTTATGGCCAAAAAATAACCTATGAACTGGTAAGTATCTTGATATTTCAGTTTTTAGTGGAAAAAGCGTATTTGTAACAAAGCCACAATTTACAATTCTAGACAGAAACTCCATCATTTCACAAAACAGTCCGCTTGGAGTTTCTTTTACTCCAAGGACTTTAGGCAAATAACTCCTAAGGCTTGTTACTATACGATTTGTCGTTTCCTCTAAATCTTCATAGGTATCACGCATATCACTTTCCCAAGCATGTTTTGAAGTTACATGCCCAAAATTTTTCAGTAGATGTGATAAAAATTCTACTCCCTTTGTATCTGCCCTACGAATAATCGTAATGTATAAATCATTAATAAAAGATTGCCTAGTTGCGTGTTTTTCTCTCCATTTTAGATTTACATGGTTAGCAAAAAAATTTGGTAAACTCTGGTTTGCAAATTCATCAGAAAAGATATTCTTCTTACGCCTGATGGTATGAAAGTACAAACTAAATGCTGGAGATGAAATGCTTCTTAGCATCTGATTTCTGATATTATTTTGTATCACCAAGTCTTCATCATCGGCCGTTTCAAACGCAAAGCCATTTAATTTTATAAATTTAACTAACCAATTCTGCTTTGTTATCAAGGTTGTACTATTCCAATAGCAAGAATAAGGTATAAATTCAGCAGCGTGAACCTCTCTACTTAGAATAGATTTATTCTTTGATTGAATAGCTCTAAATCTCAACATTGCATAACATCAAGTAATGTCATAAGAATTGGCTCCATGATAAAACCGATTTAAACATTTGGAGCATTTTCCCAACTTTACCATAAATAACTCAATAAACAACGGTTCCTTTGCAGAAGCTATATAGCCAAGTCCATGTATACCTGGTAACATCAGGAGAATTACTCTAAGATCATTTGTATTAATGAAAATTAGCATGCAAATTAGAACGTTTAATATTGCAAACATATAACTCACACCAAAGAGCATTGCAGGTCTTGTAAGACCTTTAAATAATTGATTCGTTTGTATGCTGCCAGTAGACATATCTTTAACCTTCTAATAAGAGCTCTAACACTAATACTACATCATTAATTAAAAATCTATTGAAATGAATAGCACTTTAGGTAAGATAATTAATTTAAATTCAATGATTACAAGCTGGCCATTTCAAGAAGCAGAAAAAATACTACAAGAATTCCCTAATAAAAAAGAGATAATATTTGAGACTGGTTATGGTCCCTCGGGTTTACCACATATTGGTACTTTTGGGGAAGTTTTTCGTACCACAGTTATTGCAAACGCTCTAAAAAAAATAGCTCCTAGTATAAAAACCAAAATCATTGCAGTTTCCGACGATATGGATGGTTTGCGAAAAATACCAGATAATGTACCAAATCAGGAAATGCTAAGAGAGAATCTGAACAAGCCATTAACCATGATACCTGACCCATTTGGCACTCATGAGAGTTATGGTCATCACATGAATTCGTTGTTGTGTAAATTTCTTGATTTGTTTGGATTTGAATACGAATTTAGGAGTGCAACAGAGTGTTATAAATCTGGCGTTTACGATGAAAAACTTTTACTCCTGCTGAAAAATTATGATAAAGTGATGGACGTAATGCTTCCATCATTTCGGGAAGAAAGGCAGCAGACTTACAGTCCATTCTTGCCGATATGCCCAAAAACTTCCCAAGTTTTACAAGTTCCAGTAATTGAAACAAATACAGATAAAGGAACAATCACGTATGAAGACCCAAACGGGGAAAAAATAGAAGTTCCAGTGACAAAAGGAAAATGTAAACTGCAATGGAAACCTGATTGGGGGATGAGGTGGGCTGCATTCGGAGTTAATTACGAAGCTCATGGAAAGGATTTGACTCCATCTGCTGTGCTTTCAAGTCAAATATGTAAAATACTTGGAGAAAAGCCACCGCTTTTGTTTTGCTATGAGTTATTTCTTGATAAAGAAGGAAAGAAGATATCAAAATCAAAAGGAAATGGTATTTCAATTGAGGAGTGGCTAACTAATGCACCCACAGAGAGTTTAGCGTTATACATCTTTCAGAGTCCTAAAAAAGCTAAACGTTTATGTTTTGATGTGATACCAAAATCAACTGATGAATATTTAGAGTTTGCTAAGCGTTACAATGAGAGTGAAGAAAAGGATGTAAATAGCCCTGTATGGCACATCCATCAAGGTAAAGTTCCAAACGTAGAAACTTCAGGCATAAATTTTTCGTTACTTTTAAACCTGGCAGCAGCTTGTAATGCTGAAAATAAAGAGATTCTTTGGGGTTTTATATCAACTTATGCACCAAACGTTACACCAGAAAGCAACAAAATGCTAGATAGGCTTTCGGATTTTGCAGTTAGGTATTATCACGACTTTATCAAGCCAACAAAAGCGTATAAAGCTTCAAACGAAAAAGAGAAAGAAGCGTTACTAGATTTAAAGAACAACCTACATTCCCTGCCTATTACAGCCACTGCTGAAGAGATTCAATCTCAGGTTTTCTCCATCGGAAAAAAACATAATTACAATAACTTACGCGATTGGTTTCAGTTTTTGTATGAAACATTACTTGGACAAAAAACCGGTCCTAGAATGGGATCTTTTATCAAGCTTTATGGGATAGATAATACAATCTCTCTTATAGAAAGTGCTACTGAACGTACACTTTAGAGTTTACCTTCTTTCATTTGAGCCTATAGTTTTACTACTTGACAAACTTTCCCACTTTTCTTATCATACTAATGAGAGTATTTATCCTTGTTTTTGGGCTCAACGACAAAATTCAGTAAAAAACTCAGATATTTATTAGCAAATTACATAAAATTATAGTGGCTTTTTTTATTTTTTCTACATTCAGCCAAATCGCGCTTGTTAGCACATTATCAATTTACATTATTAAAACTAGCTATACGGGGATTCTTTTGTCTTTTTTTATTTAGTAAATTTCTTAATATTTGTAGCTAAAGTAATTTTAGAGAGCCAGCGCGTGACCAATCTGGTCAGTTTTCTGAATCCCAGTACTGGGATGACAAGAAGAGAGCTGACTTGAATGACACCAAATGGACACTGGGACAGAGGCTACTTTAATAATATTTCACCATGTCATTCCCGAACTTGATGCTGGAATCCAGAAGTTTTTTTGAGCACAAAAATTATGCTAAGTTTTTCTTGGTAAGAAACCAGTGTCAGCTACTTGAATGAAACTATTTGGGATGAAAATCAGTGTCAGCTACTTGAAAAGGAAGAAGGGACTTCTTCCTTCTACTTAACTACACTGTTGCGCCTAACTCTGAAGAAACTTCTAGTTGTGAATCAACTTCATTTAGCTCATTACAAGGCTTACACACTTCATACGTAATACCACCAGTAACAAGTCCTGTAAGTACGAAAGCAGCAACAGCTATACCAATTAAAGCCAATATTGGTAATGCAACACCAGCAGCAAAACATCCACCACCAACTGCTAATGCAGCTACAACACCACAAACACTACCAATCATTATTGATT
Organism: Wolbachia endosymbiont (group B) of Germaria angustata; assembly: GCF_964026725.1. Taxonomy (NCBI): domain Bacteria; kingdom Pseudomonadati; phylum Pseudomonadota; class Alphaproteobacteria; order Rickettsiales; family Anaplasmataceae; genus Wolbachia; species Wolbachia endosymbiont (group B) of Germaria angustata. The sequence goes on along the minus strand of NZ_OZ034691.1, from coordinate 225,727 downwards.
TATTAGTAGTTTTTACTATATTTTCTTCAGTTCTAGGCACACTACTTTCAGGCACTAAAGGCTTTTCATTACTTTTACAAGTAGTTTTTACTATATTTTCTTCAGTTCTAGGCACGCTACTTTCAGGCACTAAAGGCTTTTCATTACTTTCACAACTAGATATGCTATCTGCAACTATTGCTAGCCAATTATCAATTTTAGTTTCTTGCCCTTCATCTTGCTCTTTACTTTTTAATGATTCTAAAATCTTCTTGAGATTTGCACGATCACTTTCCTGCATGCTATTAAGCAATTCTTCTAATACACTATTTTTTTGAGCTACATCTAAAATAACTTTGATTTCTTCCTTAAAATTATTGAAATTCATAGCATAGGCAAGCGGTGTTAGATTATACTCTGTACCACCTGGTAACTTTTCAGTTATATTTGCAGTAGTAAGAACTTCTTTTAATACGCCTGCTTTTTTAATTTCTTTAAGAATAGGAGTAATATCCTTTTTATTTTCTATCGCATCCTTTAACGTATTATATAATTCCTTTTGCTTCTCTGTTAAATCTTCGTACCTTGACATATTAACTTTTCCTATAATAATATACTTTAATTATTATATTCTTAAGCAAGAAAGTCAAGAATTTAATTAATTATTATAAATATTTAAACAAAAAAAGGTACCTTTGCTCGAACGGAAATAGCGTTATTAATCTTCAGTTTAATAGGATAAGATTCGTCAACGTTTCTGTAAGTACCTGCTATACAGAATAGTTGCCACCAATAAAGCCTAAACTTACTAAATACATTTCTGTAGATTCAGATCTACTTGACTTTGGTTTGAAGTATCTTACTGTTTTGAACATTTTTTTTAGCTCATTGCAGAAATCTTTATCAGACTCTCCTTGAAAAATTTTTACTACAAATTTGCCATCATGATTCAAAAAATGCTTTGCAAAATTGAGCGCTGCTTCGCATAAAAGCATAATTCTGATATGATCTAACGATTTTAAACCACAAGATTCTGGTGCCATATCAGATAAAATTACATCAAATTTGTGATTCTTGAATTTTTCTCTTAAAATTTCAAGTTCGCTGATAATATCACACTGTATACACTCTACTCCACTAATTGCGTTTATTGGTTTTATGTCAACAGCAATCACACTCGCTCCTTTCTTAGATGCAACTTGTGACCACCCACCAGGAAAAGCGCCAAGATCAATAATTTTTTGCCCTTGTTGGAGTAGTTTAAATTTATCGTCTATTTCTATTAACTTATATGCCGAGCGCGATCTATAACCGTCCTTATTGGTTTTTTGCACATACTGATCATTCAAATGGCGATGTAGCCATCTTGTTGAAGATAACTTTCTACCTCTAGCTGTTTTTACTCTGGTCTTTATACTAATAACCTACTTATTATTGATTATATCTTTGAGCTCTTTTTCAACTACTTCTTTTACCAATGCATGTAGATACTTATTCAGCCACTCTGAAAGCTGGGGTTTTAAAAGAGATGTAACTAATTCTTCAACAGTAAGATCAGCTCTTTTTTGTTGTTTATGCCGTAGTTCGCTTTGCATCTTTTCAAGCAATGTTTTAATTTTCTCCATATTTTCTTTTAAAACTAAATGCTCGTTACTTTGTTCTTGATAGCTCACTTTGTTATTACTCATTTGGATATTATCATACAAATTTTTCTCTTCTGAGTTATAACTATGGCTATTAAATTGGTTATTCATTTTTTCAATTTGGCAATTATTCTCTTCTTCACTATTTTCTTTTTCTTCGATGTCTTCTGGGTACTCCTCTTCAAGGCATAATACGTCATCATCTTCATCTATTATTTCTGCTCTATCGCCATTTGGATTTTTACCCGATATAGCTTTTTTTATATCTTCTAGTATATCTTTTACAGATTGATTATCGCTCATACCATTAAATTTAAAGGTTTATACTATTTATCATAAAAAGCAAGTTGTAAACACTAATTACATAATTGCTTTTTGCCTGAATTAGATCGGAACGTGCTTTAAATAGTTCATCTTCAGTATCCAAAAGATCAATTGTGCTCTTTAAATTTAAGTTTACTTCTTGCGCAACTCCTTCCAATGCTAAAGCTGCTGCTTTTTCTGCTTCTTGACTTGCTTTAATAATAGCTTTTGCTGTCAGCACGTTATTCCAAGCATTTACAACTGCTTGTTCTATATTTTTTACTGCTTCGTAATAATCGTAAGTGGATTGTTTTGCATCCATTTTAGCTCTACTAACACCAAAAACATTAACTCCTCTTTTAAAGATCGGAATATCAAGAGTAAAGACAACATTCACATTTTCTAGTAACGTGTCTAATTTTATATTGTCCTTTCCAAAATTTTTACTTGCGCTTAGATTCAAAGAAGGAAGCCACTTGGAACTTTCAGCAATCACTTCCATTCCAGCAGCTCTTTTTTTATAAATAGCTGCTTTTAGGGACAAGTTGTTAGTTTTTGCTAACTGTAAACATTCATTTAATTCTGGTATAGAAGGTAGTTTACCATTAGTCTCGTGAAGATTATCAGCATCTTCACCAATTAAATGATAGTAAGCAATATTAGCGAGCTTTAATTCACCTTCAGCATCAACTCTTTTGGATATAGAAGATGAAAATTTTGCTTTTGCGAACAAAACCTCAGCATTAGTAACTTCTCCAAGAGAAAAGCGTTTTTTCATAGCTGACAAATATTCTAAAGAAACACGTTCTTTATGTTCCCCCAGTTTTAATATTTCTGCCTTTTGTAAAACATTAACATATGCTTTCACAGCGCTGAGTGCAACTTCCTGCTTAGATTGCTGAAATCTAATTTTTGCTGCTTTAAGAAGATGATTTGATCGGCTGAATGTAGCAAAAGTGCCACCACCATCTATTATTCTTTGACTTAATGTTAGACGTTTTCCAGAGTTTTGTAGACCGTTAATAATATTAAAATTACTATCGAAATTATATTGTAAATTGATGTCAGGTAAAAACCCAGCCAATCCAGAAGATTTTAGTTGTTTTTCATCACTCTTATATTGGTAAAATTGAGACTTTATTTTTGAGCTGTTTTTGATAGCTTTGCTTATAGCTTCCTCCAAATCAATTGCATAGCAACCTATGGTACAAAAAGCAATTACAAATATAATAATCAATCGAAACATTTTGCTTTCTAGCATGTTGTTTAAGTTATTAGCATAAATTACTTTAATAATCAATAACTAATATTGTTGACACTATCAAGCAACTTAGTATATCATAATCTACTGTTATGTATTGATATATGAAGACTTTTTTCTTAAAAAAGAAACAAATTGATAAAAAATGGCTTGTTATAGATGCAGAAGGATTAGTAGTAGGAAGGCTTGCAGCATTTGTAGCAATGCTATTGCGTGGAAAACATAAACCTGAATATACACCTCATATGGACTGTGGTGATAATGTAATCATTGTTAATGCAGAAAAGGTACATTTTACCGGAAAGAAATTTAAGGATAAAATCTACTATAGGCATACAGGTTATTCTGGTGGTTTAAAGAAAACTACTCCAGATAATATTTTAAATGGCAAATTCCCTGAGCGTGTAATAAAAATGGCAGTAAAAAGAATGCTTGATGATGGTCCTATGGCACGTAGACGATTTGAAAATTTGTATGTTTATTCTGGTTCAGGACATAAGCATCAAGGACAGCAACCTGAAAAAATAGATTTTGCCTCTTTAAATCGTAAAAATAAGAAATAATGGAGTAAAAAGTGAAAATAAATAATAATGATCAGCCAAAAAAGGCAATAATTGACTCACTTGGTCGTTCATATGCCACAGGTCGAAGGAAAGAATCTGTAGCAAGAGTATGGATAAAGCCAGGAAGTGGAAAATTTAGTGTTAATAAAAAAGATGATTTAATTTCTTATTTTAAAAGAGAATCAGTGTGTCAAATGATTAAAGCGCCATTCATAGTAACTTCTATGTTAGATAGGTATGATGTGTTTGCAACTGTAAAAGGTGGAGGACTATCTGGCCAAGCAGGTGCCTTAGCTCATGGAATAAGCAGAGCTTTAAGTAGTATAAGTCAAGATCTACACTCTATATTACGTAAAGGTGGATTCCTAACTAGAGATTCACGTGTTGTTGAGCGTAAGAAATATGGTCAACATAAAGCTCGAAAAAAATGTCAGTTTTCTAAGAGATAATTGTTTTATAATGGTATTTTTTTGTAAATGTTATACAAGTTCTTACAAGGGTTTATGACATTTTCTCTTTTTATGACGAATTTAGTTGACTATTAGCATAATATGCTGTTTATGTAATTTTTCAATATTAAGGTAATTTATGAGTAAAGAAGATATAGTAAACCAACTGAGTAAAGAGTGCTCTAGTCAAGGTATAGATATAACAAAAGCTAGTTTAGGTAAGATTCATGATATTTTTATGGAAACAATTAAGAATGATCTAATTTGTCAGGGTGAAATACGTTTGCATGGAATAGGGACATTCTCTACTGCTATAAGTAAGGAAAGACAATGCCGCAATCCTCAAAATGGTGAGATTATGACTGTTCCTGAAAAGAAAAGGGTAAAGTTTAAAGCAAGTCAAGCTCTTTCAAGTGTTTTAAATAACAAAGAGAAAGCATCAGCTATTTAGATATAGTCATTTTCATCTTTTTAGTTACATTGTGTAAGCCATGAAATATAGCCTCGCTGATTAAAGAATGGCCTACATTAAGAGCTGAGATATGAGGTATCTCTTTTATTCTTTTAGCATGTTTATAATTTATGCCATGTCCTGCGTGGCATTCTATTCCTAGCTTATTAATGTATTCTGCAGAGTTAGTAATAAGTTTTAATTTTTCTTCTGATGGATTATCACAGTAATTCCCCGTGTGAATTTCTATTATGTCAGGCTTTCTTTCTAGCTTCTCAAGATATTTTAGTTGATTAATATTTGGATCGATAAACAGTGAGACTTTTATGTCAAAGCTGTGCATTTCCTCTATTATACCAGAAAGTTTACTGTGCATATTCACGATATCCAAGCCACCTTCGGTTGTTAATTCTTCTCTTTTTTCTGGTACTATACAAATCGAGTAGGGTTTTACTTCTTTTGCTATTTTGAGCATTTCTTCCGTAGCTGCAATTTCAAGGTTCAACTCAGTGCTAATGTTTTGTTTTAGATTGAATACATCCTCATCTCTGATATGCCTTCTGTCTTCTCGTAAGTGTACGGTGATAAAATCTGCTCCAGCATCAATAGCTATTTTTGCTGCTTTTAATGGATCTGGATAAGAAGCTCCACGTGCGTTGCGAAGGGTTGCAACGTGATCAATATTAACGCCCAATTTCACAATTTACCTCAAAAATTATTTATAAATTATACATATTATTAGATCTTATGCATGTCATTGTTTAATGCCATAGCTGAAAGACGGAGCTAGCAGTTATACCAATTCTCATTGTTGGCAAGTCAAATAAGAAACATTCAAAATTGTTTGATTGTGGAAGTGGAAAGAGAAGTAATAAATTTGCATACACTTGCCCTTTTTTACAGTTAATCTAGTTTATAGAACTACTCGTGGTAATCCAAACAAGATTTTTTCTCATAATCAAGTTATAGTAAACGGGGAAAATTTTTCGCATCTAAAAAATTTTAGATTTAGGATTGAAATTAATAAGTGGAGTGATTATGTAATGCATGTATTAGTAAAAGGAGGTACAACATGAGTAATATAGTTCATTTAAATAAAAACAATAATCGTGATAATTTTAGTGTAAGAGGGCTACAAAGAGCCGTTGATGACATATTTGATAGCTTTTTTACAGGATGGAACCCAGAGCTTTCCAAAAGAGGCAGTAGTCTACTACCAGTTTGTGATTTTTATGAAACAAAGGAAAGCTATTGCCTATCATTAGAGTTACCAGGTATTCCTAAAGAAAGCATAGACATTAGTATATCTGGCGATAACTTAATAGTGAAGGGTGAAAAAACATGTAATAATGAATCAAAAGATAAGCAGTTTTACCATAAAGAAAGGTACTATGGTTCTTTCTATAGATCTATTCAACTTCCAACAAATGTAGAGCAAGATAAGGTATCTGCCAACTTTTTAGATGGAGTATTGCATGTAACCATACCTAAATCAGAGAAACACATCAAGAAAATTGATGTAAAGTAACCAGTAAGTAATAGCAGGCTTCTGACCTTGAGGCTTGCTATTTTAATATCTGTTCAGCAGAGTGGCAAAATAAGGTAAACGAGAAAAGACAACTAAATGAGTGTCATGAAAGTAGCTGATGCTGGCTTCCTTATGAAGGTGTCATCTTAGCATCCAGACACTGGTTTTTTAATTGAAAATGTTGTCTTGTTTGTGATAAATTTTGCTGGATGCCAGTGTCGAGCACTGGCATGACATTATAGAAGCTGGAATAGCTACTTGAATGACAATATTTGCTGTGTAATTTACCTTAAAAAATGAATATTCCTACAGCTACGTGTAAGCTACTTTCATGATACTCATTTACTTGTCTTTTTTGCCACTTTGCTGAACAGATATGTAAAATATTAACTTAGCAATACAAAAAATTATCTATAGATTAGACACACCATTAGATCTTATGCATAGTCATTTTTTAGTTCCATAGCTGAGACGGAGCCTGCTCCCCTTATCATGAAACTGAAGTCTATATGGTACCACAGTATAATGATATAATAAAATATGAAAAAAATACCAATAAAAAAAGGCAAAAAAAGCCCGTATTAACTTTAACAATTTAAAATGATTTAATGTGAAAACCATAGGCGCCAATTGTTTTTTTAACTTAAAAATAAAAGTCAAGTATCAGGAATTCTAGACATAAACCCTCCTATATGAATAAAGAGCTAGCAAAAATAAACTTATATATTTTTTGCTGAAATTTGATTATTTGGTGAAAAAACCTGCAGGTGAAGATAGATTTTGGATCCTAAAAAATCTTCATTCTCCACTATAATGAAGCCACCAGAGTCTGTCAAGTAATTTTTTATTTAAATTGCTTGCAATCTTTTTATACACTCATCTTTACCAAGAATTACCATGATATCGATGATTCCAGGCGCATCCATTATTCCAGTTATTGGGGCGCGTAATGAGTGGTATATATCGCTCATTTTTATATTATGTAATTTTGAAAATTCCTTAATCTGAGAAGATAAAAAATTCTTATTCCAATCTTCACTACCTACACTCGAAAGAAATGATGCAAGTAACTTAATTATATTGATGTTAGACTTGACAATTCTCTCAGCTTCTTCACTAAAATCAACTTGAATATAAAATTTTGCTAAATCCAATAATTCGGTCAGATAGTTTGCTCTTTTTTTCAGCTCTGTCAGTCCCTGAAGTAAATAGCCCTTTTTTTTGTCAGTTAGAGTATTTTCTTCAAAAATAAGAGTAAGGATATCTTCATTGCTCATGTTACTAATATAATGATTATTTAAATGTTCCAGTTTTTTAAAATCAAGTCGTGCAGGTGAACGACCGATATTTTCCAAATTAAACCACTCTATTGCTTGCTCATCGCTAATAATCTCATCGTTGCCATGACTCCAGCCAAGTCTTAGCAAGTAATTACGCATTGCCTGTGGCAATATTCCCATCTTTTCATAATCGTAAACACTTGTAGCCCCATGCCTTTTAGATAGCTTATTCCCGTCTTCTCCATGAATTAGCGGTACATGTGCAAAGCGTGGAACATCAAAATCAAGAGCTTGGTATATTAGTAATTGCTTGAAGGTATTAGTGAGATGATCAGAGCCACGTATAATATCGGTTATTCCGGCATCATGGTCATCAACCACTACAGCAAAAATATATGTTGGAGTATTCTCAGAGCGCAAGATTACTATGTCATCAAGCTGATCGCTACTTATTGTAACTTGGCCGTATATTTTATCGTCAACAACAATATCTTCTGAGTCTGGCACTTTGAAACGGACAACAGGGTTTGCGCTTGATGTCGAATGAGTACACTTATGCTTATATATTTTTCCTTCTTCTCTTGCTCTTGCCTTCTTTTCTGCAACTTCATCTTCAGGGCAGTAACAGTGATACGCCCTACCCTTTTCAACTAAAAGATTTGCAACTTCAATATGTCTAGCTATTCTTCTCGATTGGTATATTATTTCTCCATCATAGTTTATTCCAAGCCATTTTAGCCCATCCATTATTGCATCAATTGCTTCTTGTGTTGAACGTTTTCTATCGGTATCCTCAATCCTTAGTAAAAACTGGCCACCATGACGCTGCGCATAGAGCCAATTAAATAAAGCTGTGCGAGCTCCTCCAATATGTAAAAATCCTGTTGGTGATGGAGCGAATCTAGTGACTATACCTGGCATATTTGTCTATTGTGATAACGTAACCGATGATAACTAAAATTTGCACTTGCAACAACGTGGAACTATAGTAAATTTGAAAGATCAATTTACATTTATTTTTAACAAACTGTATTGTATAATTTAATATTAGTGAATGCAGTGAGGTGTATATATGGATAATTTATTTGAAATTGCAAGAGGAGTTGTAACAAAAGAGGATGAAAATAAATTTATTGAAGCTTGCAAGAAAAGAGTTGCTTGTGTAGCTAAGCATAGAATTGATGAAAATGGAAACCCATTTCATATAGCAGCAAGTAAAGGGTTTCTATTATCTACGTTACAGGAGATCATAAAGTATTTAGAAGAAGATACTGAGAGCAAAGTCAAGAAAGCAAAAGAAGCTAAAGATTGGGAAGAAGTAAAAAGATTAGAAAAGGAACTTAAGAATAATAAGAAATATATTAAGGAAGCACTCCTCAATAAAAGCTATATTAAGGATGACGGGAAGAAGGCAGTATCACCCCTTTACTTCTTGGACCCTGCAGAGCGGAAGGAAGTTAAGCAAATTGCAGATATAAAATGTGGCTTTATATGTAATAAGAAGTTTCATATATGCTTATATATAGTAGGAGCTATAGTGTGTGCTATCACTATGTGTGTATCTTTGTATCTTCTATTTTCGGCTTCTCAATCTCTTGCATTGGCTTCAATAGCAACAATAGCTTCTGGAGGATCTTCATATCTGTTATTTAAGGCATGTAATGAAGTATATGGCCTCTATAACGAAAGTACTATAGTGACAGATCCTGATGTTATGCAACTTTTAGATAGTGGTTTAGCCCCAGTGTGAAGTATTTGCAGGTAGTAATACAGAAATTTACTTTCTTAACTTAAGAAAGTATACTGATAAGATGATAAGAAAGAAGTATAGTAAGATTTTAGTAGCGAACAGAGGGGAGATTACCTGCAGGATAATCAAAACTGCGCACAAGATGGGCATATCTTGTGTGTCTGTGTACTCAGATGCAGATGCAAATTCTGTGCATGTAAAGCAAGCAGATGAGTCAAGGCACATTGGCCCTTCGCCTGCTTATCTTAGTTACTTAAATATCGAAAAAATATGCGAAGTAGCAGTTGAAACAGGTGCCGAGGCGGTTCATCCTGGCTATGGGTTTTTAGCAGAAAATCCAGATTTTCCCCGTGCTCTGGAAAAACATAACATAGATTTCATTGGTCCAAGTGCAGAAACAATAGAAGTTACAGCCAATAAAATAACAGCAAAAGAAGAGGCAAGAAAAGCTGGAGTAAATGTAGTGCCAGGATATATGGGTAAGATCGAAGATGCTGCCCACGCAGCCATCGTTGCTGAAGAGATTGGTTTTCCTGTGATGCTCAAAGCTGCATCAGGCGGTGGTGGCAAAGGAATGCGAATTGTATATTCCAAAAAAGAAATTGAACTAGCATTTACATCAGCAACAAATGAAGCAGAGAAAAGTTTTAAAGATGGTAGTATTTTCATAGAAAAATATATAGAACTACCAAGACACATCGAAATACAAATTATTGTAGATAAATACGGCAATATAGTGTGTCTTGGGGAGAGAGAGTGCTCGGTACAGAGGAATAACCAGAAAATAATAGAAGAAACACCAAGCCCATTTATTAGTGAAGAAGTAAGACAAAAAATGTATGCTCAATGTGTTTCTTTGGCAAAGCAAGTTGATTATTTTTCAGCAGGTACTGTCGAGTTTGTTGTAGATAAGAACCAAAACTTCTATTTTCTTGAGGTAAATACGAGATTACAAGTTGAGCATCCAGTAACAGAATTTGTCACTGGAATAGATATAGTGGAAGAGATGATCAGAATTTCTTGCGGAGAAAAATTAAGATTTGGTCAGAATGATATTAAACTTATTGGCTCTGCAATAGAAAGCAGAATTTGCGCTGAAGATCCATCAAAGAGATTTTTTCCTTCCAGCGGAAGAATCAAATATTACGACAAACCAGATGAAAATGGTCATGTAAGAATAGATGATGGAGTAGCTAGCGGTTCAGAAATCAGCATGTTCTACGATTCAATGATTGCAAAGGTGATAACCTATGGAAAAGATAGAATAGAGGCAATCAGCAGAATGCAAAAAGCTTTGTCTGAGTGCTATATAGGGGAAGTAATAAACAACATAGAATTTCTAGAATCCATCTTCCATAATCCAAATTTTATTGCAGCAAAACTCCACACAAGATTTATTCCCAACCATTATCCCAGTAGATTTCAAGGTGATTTTATCACAGAGGAATATATTAAAATATTTATTTTTACTGCACTGTATGTTCACTTAGAAAATGAGGAAAGGTATTACAGTAAGTCAATAGATGAAGCATTCATAGTGAAAATAGACGATAATGAGTACTCCGTAAATGCAAAGTATCAAGATAACACATTAACAACAGTATATAACCACAATAAATACTCCGTGTTAGGTAGGTGGAAATCAAGTTACAGATTACTATATATCACAATTAATGACGATACCAACATAGCACTTAAAATAGAAAGACAAGACAGCAAATATTTCGTAAGGCACGCAGGTATGAAAGCTGAATGTTGTGTATTGAAACCTCATGTAGCTAAACTAAGCAAATTAATGCTAAACAACAAAACAGAAGGGATTTCAGTAGACACTGTGAAATCTCCAATATCTGGTTTATTGGTTAAATTACATGTAAATGCTGGAGATCATGTAGAGGTAGGACAACCTCTATTTGTTGTAGAGGCAATGAAAATGGAAAATATAATATGTGCTGAATCAGAAATGGTGATAAAAAATATCCCTGTTAAAGAAGGAAAAAATATACATGCTGGTGATTTAGTATTAGATCTGGTTTCTTAAATAACATAAGCAGTATAAACTTGACCCGAATAAGATAAATGAAAACATCTGATGGGCTATAGCAATGGCCATTGGTATATGCAGCAACAAAGCGACTACTCCTAGAATTACCTGAATGATGACGGAGAATAGCATAACATATAATGGTTTTATACTGGCATTTTTTATTGTGAGTATTGCTGTCAGAACTAATATCAGCAATGCCAATGCCCGGTGTATGAATTGCACTGTTACTCTATTTTCAAAGATATTTAGCCAAGCAGGCTGTAAGTAAAATAAATCTTCTGGAACAATTTGTCCATCCATTAGTGGAAAGGTATTATAAATTAAACCAGCATTTAGCCCTGCAACAAATGCACCGAAGATTATTTGTATTGCGATTAGAATCAGAGTAAGTGTTGTGTAATATATACTACTGTTAATGGATTGAAATTCTGAAGTACATCTAGTCTTAGTTTTGTTTTGTAAACTTATCTGATAGTCAAAAAATTGATACGACAATAATGCAAAAATAACCAATGCAAGCAGTAAGTGAAGTGCGAGCTTATAGTGGCTAACATGAGGATTAGATACCAAACCGCTTTTAACCATATACCAACCGGCAAAAGCTTGTAAAATTCCAAATAATAGTGCTATAGATAGCCTTATTATTGTCTTCTTATCTATTCTTTTTCTGAGTATAAAATATATAAATGGTAAGATGAAAAATAAACCTGTCAGCCTTGCAATTAACCTGTGCACATATTCTATTAAGTATATGGTGCGAAACTCTTCCATACTCATACCATAGTTAAATGCTTTATATTCAGGTGTAGCTTCATATTTTGATTTTTCTTTTAGCCAGTCTTGTTCACTCAGCGGTGGCAACGTTCCGGTAATTGGTTTCCATTCCGTGATTGACAATCCTGCTTTTGAAAGTCTGGTAAATCCACCAATTCCCACCATGCAAATCACCATGAGAGAGCAGAGAAAAAGCCAAATAGCTACAGGTTTTGCTTCCATAATCCATGCTGAGTTTTATTCCATTGCTGAGGGTGAATAACAAATTCCCACAAAGCGAGAAAAGCTGCAACGCTATGTAGTAGACTATAGACGGGAAAAAATATTGATACTATATAAAAATAAAAAGGAATTTTTTGTTGTCTGATAGCTATTATCAAAAAAATCAAGTTAATACCGTATACTATTATAAAATAATATAAGAATAATTCATTCAAAATTTGAGTCAGCACCAATGAAAGTAACAAAAAAGGAGTCGTGAAAAATATAAAAGCTGAGGAACCAACAAAAAGGTTTAATAGCAAAACTCCCTTAAGCCCAGTGTGCTTAAAAAGTAATTTTATATTTTTTAAATGAACGATATAAGTTTGCATATAACCTTTAATCCAGCGTGCTCTTTGTTTGATCCAAGCAAACACAGTAGTTGGTGATTCTTCCAATGTTTCTGAATCAATAATCCTGGTTTTATATCCCATTTGCGCAAGTCTCAAACCAAGATCAGCGTCTTCAGTGACATTGTAAGCATCCCAAAAAAGCACTTTCTTTAAAATTTCCACTGAAAAATGGTTACTGCTACCACCCAAAGGTATTGGCATGTTCATTTTTTGAAATCCAGGCAAAAAATATTGAAACCAGTTCATATACTCGAGAGAAAAGAATTTTGTAAGAAAATTGCAACCAAAGTTATAGTAATTTAATTTCGCCTGTACACAAGCTAACTTTTCGTCACCATTATTAAATTCAATTAGTGCTTTTTTCAACTGCAACGGATCTGGCCTATCATCTGCATCATATATTACCACATACTTTCCTCTAGCAAAGCTCATAGCATAATTGCATGACTTAGCTTTTGTTCTAGGCAGAGAATGAGGCACTTTTATTACTTCAAAATACTGTGGTAAAGTGCATTTTTCTATAGCTGCCAACATTTCTTGGTCATCGCTCTCTATCACAAGCTTTACATCTAATTTTGATTTTGGATAATCTAAACTTTCAATGCTCTTAATCAATTGCTTTATAACCGCATTCTCTTTAAAAGTAGGCAATAAAATAGTATATATAGGTTCATTCATCTTATCATAATCTGCTTTTTGGTTAGAAATTTTACGCAAGCCAAAAATTTTAGTTACAAATTTGAATAAAGAACTAGAACATCCGATTATAAATATCAACATCAAAGCAAAATATGCATATTTTTTTGTCAGTGTTAAAGTCGAAATTATAACAAAAAAAGAGGAAAAAAAGATTGAACTGAGCCTAATGCTTTTAGCTGAAAAATTACGATTCTTATAATATAAGTAGTTACTTGCGAATTCTGAAATACCAAAGTGCGAGTTAAGAAGATTTAAAATCTGTTCACTATTCGCTTTTATTAATACATATTCAATACCGTAATGAGATTCGACCCAAAGGTTGATATCTTGGCTTATGTCTTCAACCATAAAAAAAGTAGTATCATTTAATTTTTGCCAAGGAATTATATTAAACCTATAGTAGAAAAGTTTCTCTTGTTCTTTGCATAAACTAGAATCAAATTTAATTTTTTCTACATTATCAGTTTGAAGTACAGGTATTAAACTTAATGCAACTTTTTGCTCAAGTCACGTGAAAACGAAGATATAACCTCACTACTACGCTTATCATCTTTACGTTCATGCATTATTTTTTTTACAGCATCAGCAGCTATACTCGCTGTGTTAGCTTGTAAATCCCCAAGAGCTTTTTCAACTTGGTCAGTAACTTTCTTCAAATTAGAATGGGCATTTTCATCTAACGTTTGATCGAGTTGCTGTCTATTATGCTTAATAATACTATTAGCCTTATCAAGTGCTTCATTCATCATTTTGTTAACTTCTGCATCTAATTTTTTGTATTTTTCAGAAGATTTTTTGTAATACTCCAACATATCTTTTCTGAATTTTTCAGTTTCTTCACTTGAAAACTTGCTTTTGTTACGTTTATTGTTAAGTGCGTTTTTTATTACCTTCCTTAGCAATTTATACGAAAGGATAAAACCTACTAAAAAAGCAAGACTGATAACTAGTAATGTAGACATAAAAACCCTAAAATTCTTTGGACACCAAGTCAGCAACAAATTCCTCTTCAATTTCAGAATTAGTTAACTTAGTGTAGTAAATTAAAGCAATACTAGTAGCCATTTGTTTTAACTCACTAATATACTTAGATTTAAATTTCGCCACTCTTTCTTCAACAAGCTTGACTATTTTTTTGTCCTCCTCCTCCAATATACTCTTAACACTCGCTCTCATTTCTTCCACCTGAGCAAGTGCATCATCTATGATTTTTTTTGCCTGTACTTTAGCTTGATTTAAAACTGCATTATACTTGGCAATCTGCTCTTCTGCACGTCTTAAAAGGTGAATAGAACTATTAAAAGAATCTAATACTGCTTTACTCCTAGTGTTTATTATTTCATCTAACTTTGGTAAGAATAAACAACTTACTACAAAAAAAAGTGAAGAGAAAGAAATCAAAAACCAAAAAATTTGAGAAGAGAAAGTTGAAACATCAAGCTGTGGCATCTGTTAAGCAGCAAATATTAATAACATTGCAAGTACAAACGCAAGCAACCCCATGATTTCAACCATGGCAGCACCAATATAAACGTAACTTTTCATTTTACCTTCTGACTCAGGGTTTCTCGCAATCCCATTTAACATAGCAGAGAAGATATTAGCTATACCTAAACCAGCACCGAGCATTCCAAATACAGCCAAACCAATTGCTATAAATTTTAAAGCCACTAAATCCATATATTACCTTTAACTATTTCTTTATAATATAATTGTAAAATATTCTGCAAGGAAGTCAATTACTTTACTGCATCTGACAAATATACACATGTTAATATAGTAAATATATAAGCTTGCAAAACTGCAACAAATACTTCAAATCCTATTAGTGCAATTATAAACAAAAAAGGTGCAGGTGTAAAAAATATGTTCATATTTACGATAAATCCTGCTATCACTTTAATGATCGTATGACCCGCAATCATATTTGCTGCAAGCCTTATTGATAGGCTAATCGGTCTTACTAAATAAGCAAATAACTTAATAATAATTATTATAGGCGCAAGCCACGAAGGAGTTCCTTTTGGTAGCAATATGCGCAAAAATCCTACTCCTCTTTCCTTAAACCCAACAATCGTTATATAAATAAAAGCCACCATCGACAAAGCAAAAGTGACTATTACATGACTTGTGACCGTGAAACTATAAGGCAGAACACCAACTAAATTACATGATAAAATGAAAATAAATACTGTAAATATCAATGGAATATGTTTTAGACTCTTACTTCCAGTGTTATTTTCTATTATTGAAATAACAAAATCATATACATATTCAACTGCGGCCTGCAAATATCCTGGTATTACTGCCCCTTTTCTTACTCCAAGAAGCAAAAAGAGTACTGCCAATATTACCGAAATCATCATAAAAAGAGATGAGTTGGTAAAGCTTATGTCATATCCAAATAACTTTGGTAGCTCTATTATTGTATATACTTTAAATTGTTCTAGCGGATTTAACGCCATTTTGACCCTGTATACTTAAACTGCAGAAGTAAATAAAGTATAAATTTTATAGAATAAAGTCAAGAATTAAGATTATGTAGGCTCTATACACAAATATAGAGCCGTTTATTTATTTTACTTTTAGGCCATAAGCTTTTGCCTTATTTTTGACCTTTACAGCATTTTCTTCAGTATCAGCTTCAAATTCCACTCTTGCAGTAACAAATTTATCATTTTCACGATCAAACTCTACTTTCTTGATAACTAGATCCTTTTCAAAAATATCACTAAATTGCTCTGCCAAATCGGGACCATAATAATCATAATATTTAATAAATTCTAAAGAAGAACTATCCACTTCACCTGAATCTTGATAAAAAGAACGATCATAATTTATCACTACAGCATCCTTACCTTGCATTGCTGTTACTTGCAGGTTCGTACCTTCATGGTCGGGATAAGCATGAAAATCAAAATTCATCCCGCCATCATTGCTATATAGTGATTGAAATTCAAATGTTATTGTATTATCCATATTAATACCTAATAATTAAAATTATTATTATAATATAAGAAAATATGTAATTAAGATATAATTATAGTTAGTTACCAACTTTACTTTAAATTCTTGACTTAATATCTTATTTTAACTATAATTTAATTTTAATATGAGGCAATTATGAACGAAATAGATTTTACTAATCCACCTTTGAATTTAGAACAAGAATGTGGCAACGGTTATGTCAAGTTTACAGATTATTCTTCTAATCCAGACACTGGTCTTTTCTACATGGCAGATGAAATGCTAGATGAAAACCATGATATTATAGGAAATTTCACTGGCGATGCTTACATTTATAATTTCCATATAGATGATCACAATATGAATATTCAACTCTGCATGGAGATGGATTATAAAGATGATATAAAGAAAATTCTTTCTTTGTAGAAAAAGTAGGCTTCTCCTTCGTTTTTTACAATTAGAGAAGCTACTCACTACAACAAGCTTTAAAATCATTATATTTTACATTACAATAACTTTTTTATTTTCTGTTAAATAAATGAAGTTCACATTATCTTGGTTACTAGATCATCTAGAAGCCAATGCCAGTTTAGAAGAAATTACTGATGAGCTAACTCACATAGGATTGGAAGTAGAAGATGTGATCGACAATGCTAAATTGGCTGGGTTTATTGTTGCAGAAATATTAGAAATCGCACCTCATCCAGATGCTGATAAACTAAAGCTATGCAAAGTAAATGATGGAAGTAAAGTTCTGCAGATAGTCTGTGGAGCAAAGAATGTTAGAGAAGGAATGAAAACCGTACTTGCATCTCTTGGCAGCACATTACCAAAAAGTGACTTCACAATTAAGCTTGCAAAAATACGAGGAGTGTTAAGTGAAGGAATGCTCTGCTCTGCTTTCGAACTTGCGCTGACTCAAGATGAAAGTGAAGGAATCATTGAGCTTTCTGATGATTATAAAGTAGAAGATAAATTTTTCAATTGTGATCCTGTAATTGATATAAATGTCACTCCAAATCGTGGAGATTGCCTAGGTGTTTATGGAATAGCACGTGATCTAGCAGCAACTGGAATTGGGACACTCAAGACTTTAAGCATTACACAACTTACCTATTCTATGGCCTCACCAATAAACGTCAAAGTCATCGATGGGGAGAGCTTTATTAGTGGAATATACATCACCAATGTAAAAAATAAAGAGAGCCCAAAATGGCTGAAAGATAAATTGGAATCGATAGGAATGCGCTCCATTTCTGCAATAGTTGATATTACTAATTACATTATGATATCCTTTAATCGCCCAATGCATGCATATAATGCAAAAAAAATAGAAGGAGAGCTCACAGTACGTAAAGCAAATGATGGAGAAAAATTTATTGGTTTAAATGATAAAGAATACTTATTGAACAAAGACATAAGCGTTATTTCTGATGATAAAAATGTTCATGCAATTGCTGGAGTTATGGGTAGTAAGTACAGTGAATGCACTCTTGAAACTACTGACATCTTTTTAGAGTCTGCTTGGTTTGACCCTATTTCTATCACTAAATCTTCAAGGCAGCTAAGCATCTCCACAGACTCAAGTTACAGGTTTGCACGTTCAGTTGACCCTAGTTTTACCCTTGATGGACTCAATCTTGCAGCCCAGATGATTTTAGATTTATGTGGTGGAGAAGTGTCAAGTGTAGTGTCTGCTGGCAATCTGAATAAGGCTGATACCAAGATAAATTTCGATTATCAAGATGTAAACAAACTTGGAAGTGTATCTGCATCACCTGATGAATTATTCAATATTCTAACAAAATTAGGGTTTAGTATTGATAAAAGAACTGAAAATAATTGGAGCATACATGTACCAACCTGGAGATCGGACGTAACCATACCTGCTGACTTAGTTGAAGAGGCAGTAAGAATATACAGCTATGATAAAATAAAGGAAGAGCCACTAGCAGAAGACGTTACAGTAGAAGAAGAGACACAAGATGATTTGCGCATTTTTATGACGAGCAGAGGGTTTCATGAAGTGATAACTTGGTCTTTTATGAGTGAATCAACATCTGAAAAGTTTGGTTACTTGAATAAATTATTTATTATCGATAACCCATTTAATAATGACTTTAATATAATGAGACCAAGTATCATACCAAATTTGTTGAAAGTTACTGCAGATAATACTGCCCATGGTACACTTGATTTTGCAATTTTTGAAATTGGACCAATTTATAATGATGAAGCTCAGTCTAAGTATGTTTTAAGCGGAATCAGGTCAGGAAATAATCTACCACGAAACCATTATAACACTGACAGGAAAGTAGATGTTTTTGACGCAAAGGCTGACCTCATAACAGCTTTGGAACTTTTTAATGTCAATTGTGATAATTTAGCAATAGAGAGAGCAGAAAAAGAATATTACCACCCAGGAAAGTCAGGTACCTTATCTTTTAGAAGTAAAATAGTTGGTTATTTTGGAGAACTGCATCCAAGTATACTGAATTTTTTTAACATCAAACAAAAAGTTGTAGGCTTTGAGTTGATATTAGAAAATATTGAAAATTTACCTGTAAGTAAGAAAAAATTTATCGATTATAAATATCAAAGTGTAAAACGCGACTTTGCATTTATTGTAAATAAAGATGTAGCAGCAGGTAATATAATCAATATGGTGAAAAAAAGCTCAGAGCTCATCACAGAAGTTTTGATATTTGATGTATATCATGGAAACAATATAGAATCGAATAAGATGTCTATAGCATTTTCAGTTACTTTCTGCTCTCCAACTCACACTTTAACTGAAGAGGAAATCCAAAAAGAATCAAATATGATAGTCAACTTAGTGTGTAAAAATACTGAAGGAACTTTGAGAGCTCATTATTAAGCTGTAATCACAGTTCCCTGATTTTGCTGTGTCACGTTTACTTCATCCAATTTATTCCCTATCTTGAATTCAATATCCTTGAAAAACCTATCCCACATTCCATGCAAATGCTCTTCTACTTTAGGCCATACATCATTTTTAAATGTCGTTCCATCATCAGAAAATAAATTGCCTAAAAAGCCTCCAACTCCTTCATAACTTGATTGAAAATGTTGAAGAAATGTTTCTACTTCCTTATGAGTATCATGCGCCACACTCAACGCTTTTCCCTCTGCGCTCTTATCCCCATGCATTGCAACAGCAAGACCTGTTTTAATATATCCCAAACCTGTCTTAACAGCTTTCATAGGCTGGAGCCATGAACTCTTATCGCTTTTTGGTACATTATTTACTATATTTTCCACCAATCTGTTTATTAAAGGAGACAGTAAATCTTGACAAAAGTGTTTGATATTATCTTTTGTTTTAATTACAGGACTTTTTATGCACTTTTCTGCCAAATAGTACTCAAGTTCTGCTCTCTCTAGTAACTTCTTAATTGCTTCTTCATCAAGAATTTCATGCTCGAATGCTTTAAGTAAATCATCTTCTATTATTGCAAATTTTATTTTTTCACGAGATTCCAGTTCTTCTCTATAATCATTTTTTGTTTTTTCATTTATCAACAATCCTTTTTCTTCTAATTCTAACTGTTTTAATGTTTTCAGAATTTCTTGGTTATTTTTCAAGTGCTTCTCTATTAATTTTGTACTTGGATGCTTTTCTCCTTTTATCTTTCGCTCATCTTCTAAGTACTTATTTAAATCCTTACTCCCTTCTATTATTTTTCTCAATAGCATAGGTTGTTCAGGTCTTTTTAAGTATTTTTCAATTCTCACTCGATGTGAATTAATCTTTTCTACTAGATCTGGTGCCTCCCTTTCTAATAACTTACATGAATTCTCTATACCCTTTGCTTGACTTTTAAACAAATCTTGCGTTTTACGTTTCGTTATTTCTAAATACATCTTTGCTATAAAAGCATTCACTTTACCTGAAGCTTCTTCTAAACTTTCCCCATTCAAAGGACCTTTTATCTCCTCTTCTAAATCTCGAAACTGGTCTATTAAGCTTAGTATTCCGAACAGGCCTAACTCACCCTTAGCTTTTTTCATTACTGATTCTACTAGCCTTCGCTCAACTTTTTGATCACCATACTCGAACTTAAAAAGACCTTCTAATTTCCTTTTTAAATCATCGTTTGTTAAGTTGTTTTTCCCTTCATCATATACTTCTTTCAATTTTTCGCGCACTCTAATATATCTTTCTCGTCCTTCTTCTTTTAAATCCTTAATTCTCTTTTCAGCATTATTTAGAGCTTTTTCTGTTTCTCCAGGATTTATACCCTTATAAACATTAGTTATTGTTTTCTTAGTTATCCTCCCTTCTTGTATAAATCGTTCCCATTCTGCTTTAAATACAGGAAGTGCATCATCACTTATATCACTTATATCACCTACTTTCATAAGGGACTCTAGCCGATCATCTTCATCAGTCAAATTAAGTGACTCCTTTATTTTTAGTTCTTTCAAATCTTTGATTATCACTTCTTTCTCATTTGGTAATTCCTTACCTTGATTCTCCAGTTCTTGTTTCACTAAAGTATTTTTTAGCTTATCTTCCAGTGAAAAATCTTCTCCCCGTCTATTTTGCTGAAACTTAATTGCTTGTATAAAGGCAACTTGATAAGCATTTTCTATTAAGTAAGTTGTCAACTTAGAACCTATACTATCCACCACTTTTAACCTGAATTCGTCCAACAATTCCTTCAATTTATCATATGTAATATCTTTCTTTTCTAACTTCATCAGCTCTTCCATAGTCTTTGCGAATTCCTGAATAGAAGTTGCAAGTACATCCTTGATTTCATTGCGTAAGGGCTTAAGACCATTTTTTAAATTGATGTTAATTGACAGTTTCAGTACGGTATTATGCTTCGAATCCGGCTCTACACTAAAGCACTTATTATTTTCATTATCGCACAAATCTCTAAGTAATTGTTTAAATTGCGGTGGAAACTTTATTTCCATATCATATACAATGCTTGACTCAGAAACCTCCATTTCATGAAAAGATACCTCTATATTTTGGTGCTTATTAGAATACTGCCCCATACTTATTTTAAGAGCAGTAACTAAAGAGTGAGATAAATCTCTATTTAAAAGATAAAAAGTAGCCAAAGCAACTGTTGCAGGAACGATTAAGGCCACAAGCACAGTCACATTAACAAAAATTGCCATTGCAGCAAGAGCGCCATATGCCAATCTTTTTGGCACACCTGTTTCACTCTTTTTTGTATTATCTTCCACTACACCTTCTTGTGTCTTGCTATTTGCTTTAAATCTACTGTATATGACTAACCCTAGTGCAGTAAAAGCAATATAAGGGAGCATTAAAACTAACAGAGCTAAATTTAATACTTTCTTCTCTGGGCAAGCTCTGTTTATCTCTTTCAATATTTCGCTTGACATATTATACCAAGAGGTAAAAAAGTCAGAGTCATAATCCTTATAATGGAATATACTGAGCGGAACATTAAAAGCAGCTATTTGTTTAATTAACCAATCCTGCTTACTTACAGCATCAAAAAACTCTTCTTTCTCTTCCAAAGCAACATTGGAAATAGATTCTACTTTACCTAAACCATCACTGTTGTTATTTAAATCAATAACTTCTCTATGACCATCTGCAACAACTTGATTTATATCACCACCCTACTTAAATTAATTTAAGTATAGCATAAACATTACTAACTTTGCAACTTTATTAACTTAATACCAACTGTCAAACCTTGGTATTCCTTAAAATAGAAATCGGCCTCGATCTCTTTATTAGTGTCCAAAGATAAGGCAAGGGTCTGCTCTTTTATGTATTTATTCCATGTAGTTATTGCTTCCTTAATTTTTTCATCTTCTGTTTTTATTGTTACTCTAATTCTATCTGATATATGAAAATCAGCTTGTTTTCTAGTTTCTTGAATAAGCCTCACAACATCTCTCGCAAGCCCTTCTAGAATTAGTTCGTCATTGAGCTCAGTACTCAGAACAACAATCCCTTTATTGTTATCAAATACAGAAGAATATTCACTGTCTGCTTTTAACAATAGTTCATATTCACCTTTTTCTATAGTATAGTTCTCTGTTTCATCCCCCAGAAATATTTGCTCATTCTCAATTTGCTTCCACTTTTCTTCTTTGACATATTGAACTAGTTTCTTGATTTTATCTGCAATCTTCTTACCAAGTAGCGGAAAATTTAGTTTTAGCTCTAGTGATGCAATATCTTCAAGTCTGTTTACTAATTCTAATTTTTTTACATTTACCTCATCTCTTATTATCTCTTGATATTCATTTTCAAGGAAATCGCAGGAAGAACTATGATAAATGGTCATACTGCCAAGTGGCTGCCTGATACGTATATTAAACGTATTTCTGATGGATAATGCAGAGTTACATATCTCTCTTACCAAATCCATCTTGACAATGAGCTGACTATTATATCTCTCTAATTGTGGGAAACCAGCCAAATGAACAGATGTTTCTTTGTACTTAAGCCCTTGCCATATAGTCTCTGTTATGAGTGGCAACAAAGGAGCTGCAGCTCGAAGCATGTAATAAAAAACTGTGTACAGAACATTATAAGCGTCAGTTTTGTCTTGATCTAAATCACCTTTCCAAAAACGCTCACGACTGCGACGAATATACCAGTTATTTAGCACTTCAAAGAAATCTGTCAGGATTTTGCAAGCCTCCTGGGAGTTATAGTTGTTCATAGAAGCTTGGATACCTTCCACAGCTTCAAAACATTTTGAAATCATGTAGCGATCAATAGTACTTTGATAATCTTGACAAATCTCAGCTTTAATTCCATCTGCATTTGCATACATAGTAAAAAAGTGATAACTGTTCCAAATAGGTTTTATTACGTTTTTTAGAACATCACGCACTAAATTTCCTTCTTTATCGAGTAGTAAATTACCACCGCAAACAATGGAACCAGACAGCATAAGAAAACGCAGCGCATCAGAACCATATTTGTCAAAAACCTCCATTGGATCTGCATAATTATTCAAACGTTTGGATAATTTCTGACCTTTCACATCAAGAACCACACCGTGGCATATGCAATTCTTAAATGGCTCACTGTCAAATAAAGCAGTGGAAAGCACAAAAAGCGTATAGAACCATCCTCTTGTTTGTGCTATATATTCAGTGATAAAATCCGCAGGGAAATTTTTCTCGAACCATTCTTTATTTTCAAACGGATAGTGAACTTGCGCGAACGGCATCGAGCCAGACTCAAACCAACAATCAAACACATCAGGCACACGACGCATAACTGATTTTCCTGTTGGATCATCAGGATTTGGTCTCGTCAAAGTATCGATAAACGGTCTGTGCAAGTCATCTATCTTAACATTAAAGTCTCGCTCTAGTTCTGCTATTGAGCCATACACATCCACTCTTGGATATTTTGCATCGTCTGATTTCCACACAGGAATTGGAGTACCCCAGAATCGATTGCGTGAAATAGACCAGTCGTGCGCTCCTTCAAGCCATTTTCCAAATTGACCATCTCTAATATGATTCGGCATCCAATTAATTCTCTTATTCAGTTCTGCCATTCTCCCCTTGAACTTTGTCACAGCAACGTACCAAGAAGGCATAGTGCGATAGATCAAAGGAGTATCAGTTCTCCAGCAGTGAGGATAATTATGAATATGTTGCTCAGTCTTAAACCAACTCCCCTGCTCTTTTAATTTTTTTATTACTGTATCATTGGCATCAAAAACATGAATTCCTGTTAAATCTGAAACTTCAGCAGTAAACTTTCCAGCGTTATCAATTGGACAAACAGCCCGAATATCATGTCTTTGGCAAAGGTAAAAATCTTCTTCACCAAAGCCAGGAGCAGTGTGCACAACACCAGTACCATCTTCTGCTGTAACATAATCGGCAATGAAAACACGGAACGCATTTTTTGTATCTTTAAAGTAATCAAACAGTGGTTTATAGGAAAGACCTGCAAGATCACTCGCTTTAAGTTTTGTATTACAGTTTTCATATTGAATATTGCTTTGTTCACAGTGGCTGACAAATTTCTCTAAATAACTTTCAGCAAAGATGCAGACTTCACCATTTACTAACACCATACAATACTCAATATCCTCCCCTACTGCCAGTGCGAGGTTGCTTGGCAACGTCCAAGGGGTTGTAGTCCAAGCAAGCAACTTACATTTTTGTTTAAATTGCTTTGGGTTTTCTAAAAGTTCAAACGCAACAGTTACAGCCTTGCTAGCTTTTTCTCTATAAGCATTATCTAGTCTTGTTTCAAAATTAGAGAGTGGAGTTTCGCACGCCCAGCTATAGGGAACAACGCGTATTGATTCATACACCAGACCTTTATCATAAAGCTGCTTAAATGCCCACATGACCGACTCCATGAATGACTTATCCATAGTCTTATAGTCATTGTGAAAATCTACCCATCTTGCTTGTCTATTTACATACTTCTCCCATTCTGATGAAAATTTCATCACAGAAGTACGGCAATGATTATTGAATTTTTCAATGCCAAACTTCTCTATCTCAGTTCTACCAGATATTCCAAGTTCCTTTTCTGCACCCATCTCAGCTGGTAAGCCATGGCAATCCCAACCAAATCTACGCTCAACCCTTTTTTGCAGCATAGTTTGATATCTTGCAAATGCATCTTTTATAAAACCAGTAAGCAAGTGTCCGTAATGCGGAAGTCCATTTGCAAACGGAGGCCCATCATAAAATACAAAACAATGACCCTTGGAACGTTTCTCGACTGACTGCTCAAAAATTTTATTTTCCTGCCAAAATTTTATGATTTCCTTTTCTAGCAATGAAAAATCAGGACTGCTGCTTGTATCAGGATAATACTTCATATTCATTTTAACTGGATAAAATCAAAGAATATAGAGCTTTCTGGAAAATTACAAATTCAAAAACTCTGTTTCTATAAACATAGATAGGTATTGACATCATTATACAACATATTAATTCATTAGACTTATTTATTGAGGTTGAAGATGAATAAAGACAATAGAAGTTGGCCTTATCAGAAATTTCATGATGCTAACAAAAATAATAGTAAAAGCAGCTTTGTTTGGGAATCAGTTTCTTATGAATATAATAATTCTGGAAAGATTAAAAAGGTACACTATCAGTGGGAAAAGAAAAAAAATCCCGCAAATCTATTATATCAAGTCTCATATGATTACGTAACAGAGAGCTGTAGTCCTTTAAGGATTAAATCTAGATAGCTTATAAACTTATAAAACACACAAAGTGCTTCTACATGAGACCATGGGAGCACTTTTCTCTAATTAGGCAGCGCATCCCAACAAACTATTTTGCCTAGCTTCCAATATCCTTACATTTACTATTTTATCTTTGTATTTGTCGTCAGGATCATCAACGCATACTGATTGCATGTATGGGCTTTTACCAATAATTTGATTTTGGTGTTTACCTTTTTTATCACTGAATAGAACAGGAATAGTTTTTCCTATCATACTCTGATTAAATTCAAGTTGTTGCTTGCTAATTAATTCCTGTAACCGAAGAAGACGCTCTGTTTTAACCTCTTCTGGTACTTGATCTTTTCTTTCCGCCCCTGGCGTTCCTGGCCTTGGGCTATATTTAAAACTATAAGCCTGAGCATATTTTATTTTTTCTACTAATTTCATAGTTTCCTCAAAGTCTTTTTCAGTTTCTCCAGGAAAACCAACAATAAAATCAGAAGAAAATTCAATTTCAGGTTTCAATTTGCGCAATCTGTCTATTATTTCCAAATACTCCTCTGCCGTGTGTTTTCTATTCATTGCATGCAATATTTTATTCGAACCTGACTGCACAGGTAGGTGAACAAACGGCATGAGTTTTGATTCCTCCGCATGTACCAAGTAGAGAGATTCGTGCATATCTCTTGGATGAGAAGTTGTGTAGCGGATTCTTTCTAGCTTTTCAATTTTAGCAATGTGACTAATTAATTTTCCTAAATCCCACACTTCTCCCTCACACTCCCCATGATAAGCATTGACATTCTGACCAAGCAAAGTAATTTCCCTTGCTCCACTTGCAACTAACTTTAATGTTTCACGGAATATTTCATTTACTGATCGTGAATACTCAGCCCCGCGAGTGTAAGGCACCACACAAAACGTACAAAATTTATCACAACCTTCTTGTATAGCAAGAAACGCAGAAGACCCCTGGCTATTGCCATAGCATTCATCTGGCAATTTATCAAACTTCGCAACTTCTGGAAAATCAGTATTTATTACATGACCTTTACTTCTACTTGCTTTGACTATCAGCTCCGGTAAAATAGCGATACTCTGTGGACCAACAACAATATCAACAAAAGGAGCCCTTCTGAACACTTCTTCTCCCTCTGCTTGCGCTACACATCCAGCCACCACTATGGTCATTTCCTTATTTTTTTGTGATGAATGAATTCTTCCAAGCTCTGAGTAGAGCTTTTCTGCTGCCTTTTCTCTAATATGACAAGTATTTAATATCACCAAATCAGCTTGTTCTGCATCACTCACAACACTGAACCCTAGAGGCTTAACTATATTCTCCATTAAAACAGAGTCATAAACGTTCATCTGACAGCCGTAAGTTTTAATATATAGGCCTTTCATATTTAAAATTCTTCACACAAATTCTAGCAAATTATACGAAAAACTGAATTCTAGTACAACAGCCAATAAAGATTGCTTGACAAACCTTCTCGCTTTCCTTACTCTAACACTAGGGGTATTTTAAGAGCTCAAAAATCTATCTCAGTCTGCAGACTTTTCAGTCAATTTCTCAATAAAAAGTGTAGCGTATCCTCTTCGGTGTATACTGTAGTATGTGCGCTGCATTTTCTTTCTAATCTTTCAGGAGGATTTTATGTCCAGAATTCCAGATACTTAACCTTTATTCTTAAGCTAAAAACCGATTGGTACCTATGGTTTTTATAAAGAAAGTGCAAAAAATACTTTAAAGAATATGAAATAAAGTTAGAAAAGGCTTAAGTAGCCAAAAACTGTTTCCAGGCATAAATTTGTCATGTATACCAAAAAGTAATTACACTAATATAATGTTCACACTTACATGCTAATATAGATATGATGCTAATTAAAGAGCATGTTATGCAAGAAGAAGTATCAGATTTTACAGATGCTCTTTGTCAAAATAAATGTGATTCCTTTCGAGTGACACTCTCTTATATCCTTCCTTTAGGTTATACAGAAATCTAACACAATTATAGAACAAGCGTAAAAGTTCTGGTAAAGTAGTTTTATTTACAAAAAATATGCTACTTGATATTGAAAAACGCAGCATAACAAATGCACTGTGGAAGTTACAAGAAGCAGATCAAAGGGAGATTTTTACTCTTATACAGAGATTTGAGTTGCCAGAAATATTAGCAAGAATATTAGTTGCTCGTGGTGTTAACATAGAAAATGCACATGACTTCTTACACCCACTAATCAGATCGCTATTACCAGATCCCTTTCACCTCCTTGATATGGATAAAGCTGTTTCTCGCATAATAAAAGCAATAAACAATAATGAGAATATTGCAATATTTGGTGATTACGATGTTGATGGTGCAACGTCATCAGCATTGATTAATAGGTACCTAAGAGCGATTGGGACACACTCTATAATCTATATTCCAGATCGTGTTGATGAGGGCTATGGATTGAACACAGATGCTTTATTACAACTTAAAAAGAATGGTATTGATTTATGTATTTCTGTTGATTGCGGTACGCTTGCATATCAACCAATAGAAGAGGCAAGGGTTTTTGGACTTGATATTATAGTTGTCGATCATCACCTTGGTATAGAAAAATTACCAAGTGCTGTAGCAGTTGTTAATCCCAACCGCCTTGATGAGAGCTCTCCTTATAATAACTTAGCAGCAGTTGGAGTGTCATTTCTGCTAATTGTTGCTCTTAACAGAAGCCTACGTGAGCAAGGATTTTTTACCAACAAAAAAGAACCAGATTTATTTGATCTACTGGATTTGGTTGCTCTTGGAACTGTTTGCGATGTTATGCAGATTACAGGCCTAAATAGGGCTTTTGTTTTACAAGGATTAAAAGTTATGTCAGCAAGAAAAAATGTTGGCTTACGTGTTTTGTTTGACGCTTTGGGAATCCTTGAAAAACCAAGTGTTTCACGATTAGGGTTTAGTATTGGGCCATGTATAAATGCCGGAGGAAGAATTGGAGAAGCATCGCTCGGTGCAAGGTTGCTTTCCACTGATGATGAAGAAAAGGCGCATTCAATCGCGCTAAAACTAATAGATTTGAATAATGCAAGAAAAATGCTAGAAAATGAGGCTATTTTGGAAGCTACAACACAAGCGGAAAATTTTGCCCACTTAGGTGTAAATTTTATAATGGTAAGTGGTAATTGGCACCAGGGAATAATTGGTATCATTGCATCAAGACTAAAAGAGCAGTTTCACTTACCAACGATAGTGATATCTTTAAACAATGGAATAGGAAAAGCAAGCTGCAGGTCAATTTCTGGGATAGATATTGGCGCTGCGGTTCTTTCTGCAAAATTTACCAACCTAATCATTGAAGGTGGTGGTCACAGTATGGCAGCAGGATTTTCGATTGAAGAAGATAAAATAAGTGATCTACATGATTTTTTTACTGCAAGATTTGCAAACTCTACAAATGACAAAATCATAAAAGCCGATGGTATAGTAACAGCTAAAGCAATAAACTTATCCCTGTGGAATCAACTGCAGCGCTTAGAGCCATTTGGAGCTGGCAATCCTGAACCGAGATTCATCATTCAAGGAGCAAAGATAAGGAGGCCTGAAGTTGTAGGAGTTGACCATATAAAATGTTTTATTGCTGACGATAATGTTATGGTCAAAGCTATTGCGTTTCGCTGTGCAAATACTGAGCTTGGCTCTGCTATTATGCAGGGTAATGTTAAAGCCATTTTGGGTAAAATCTCTATGAATTACTGGAATGGCAATGAATTTATACAACTTATGATAGAAGATGTCTTAACCATTAGTTAAGTTACTATTTTACAATAATTACCTATCAATCTCACCAAAGACTATATCGAGTGAACCGATAATTGCTGCAATGTCAGCAAGCATGTGTCCTTTTGCCATGAAATCTAAGGCCTGTAAATGCGCAAAGCCAGGTGCTCTTATTCGACATCTATAAGGTCTATTGGTACCATCTGAAACTATATATACTCCAAACTCACCTTTTGGTGCTTCAACTGCAGCATATGCTTCACCTTCTGGCACATGATATCCTTCTGAATAAAGCTTAAAATGATGAATCATAGCCTCCATAGATTCTTTCATTTCTGCTCTTGGCGGTGGAGAAATTTTTCTATCTTCAGTTTTTATTGGCCCTTTAGGAATTTTCTCTATGCATTGCTTCACTAAGCTAATAGATTGCCTAATCTCTGCCATTCTTACTAAATAACGGTCATAACAGTCACCATTTTGGCCGATAGGTATATCAAAATCTAATTGATCATATATCTCATATGGCTGGCTTTTCCGCAAATCCCAAGCGAGACCAGCAGCACGCAGCATCGGTCCACTAAAGCCCCAATCAAGAGCTTCTTTAATTGATATCTTGCTGATTTCTACAGTGCGTTGCTTCCATATCCTGTTTTCTGTTAGAAGCTCATCAACATCATCTATATACTTTGGAAATTGCGCTATAAATTTTGCAATATCCTCAATCAAACCTTCTGGAATATCTGCTGCAACTCCACCTGGTCTTATATAAGCTGCGTGAAATCTTGCACCTGAGGCCCTTTCATAAAATTCGAGTATTTTTTCTCTCTCTTCAAAGAGCCACAAAAGAGGGGTCATTGCCCCAACATCAAGCGCTTGGGAAGAGATATTTAGTAAATGATTTAGTATTCTTGTTAGCTCACAAAATAGAACACGCAAATATTTTGCCCTAATCGGAACTTCGCACTGCAATAATTTCTCTACACATAACGAATATGCATGCTCTTGTGACATTGGTGACACATAATCAAGGCGGTCAAAATAAGGCAGAGCTTGAAGATACGTTTTATGTTCTATTAACTTCTCAGTGCCGCGATGCAAAAGTCCAATGTGGGGATCTGCCCTCTCGATCACTTCACCATCCATTTCTAAAACAAGACGTAGCACCCCATGTGCAGCTGGGTGCTGAGGGCCAAAGTTTAGCATCATTGTCTTTAGATCTGGCATGTTTGGAAGTTTAAGATGTTAAAATTGTATAGGGTAAAATGTGCTTAAAGTCAATAGGCTTCTTGTACAAGCTATAACTCATCGTTACAATAGAAAAACTCTCAAAAACTTCACCACTTCTTCATGATCTGATAGACAATGTTTATGTGTCACATACAATTATTGCACTTATGTTGATCAAGGCAGCGAAATTATGTATAGATAATTTTGATTGAGAAAATAGTTTTTCTACTATATAAATTCTACTTTAGAGTAATCAAAATTAATGAAAAACAATAAATATAGTTTAGGCTTAAGGATCATTCATTGGTTAATGTCTGCTCTTATTATTGGTATGCTTTGTTCTGGACTGTACATGAAAAGTTTGCCGATTAGCAGTGAAATTAAATTCAGCATATACGCTATTCATAAGGCTTGTGGTATCACCGTTCTTGGATTAATTATAGTACGTATATTTTTTCGCGTCTTTACTTATGTTCCGCCATTACCAGCAAATTTTTCTCGGTTCGTAATTAATGCGAGCAAAACGATACACTTTGGTTTGTATTTTTTGATGGTGCTAATGCCATTATCTGGTTATGTCATGTCTTCTGCTTCTAGTAAAGAGATCAAATATTTTGTTCATATCCCTTTGTTAATCAATGAAAACAAAGAGCTAGCTAGTGCAGCTAATCAGCTACATTCGATGCTTGCATATCTTATGATAGTCTTTATAAGCTTGCATATACTTGGTGCTTTAAAACACACATTTATAGATAAACAAAACATTTTTAAACGTATGATATAGGTTGTATGTTAAATAGCCTCTGGAAAAAAGGAACGAATTTTCTTGGTAGTGAGTTTGCAGTAATGGGTGGTGCTATGAGCTGGGTTTCAGAGAGAAATTTAGTTTCAGCAATCTCAAATGCCGGTGGTTTTGGTGTAATTGCATGTGGTGCAATGTTTCCAGACTTACTGAAAAAAGAAATCATAGAGACACAGAAATTAACTCATAAGCCATTTGGTGTAAATCTAATTACTATGCACCCAAATTTGAGTGAGTTAATAGATATATGCATTGAAACAAAAGTAAGCCATGTAGTTCTTGCTGGCGGATTACCAACAAAACCTAATATAGCAAAAATCAAGAATGCAGGCATTAAAGTTATATGTTTTGCACCAGCATTAAGCCTTGCGAAAAGGTTAGTAAACATGGGGGTAGATGCGTTAATAATAGAAGGTATGGAAGCAGGAGGACATATCGGTCCTGTTAGCACTTCTGTTCTCGCACAAGAGATATTACCTCATTTTAAAAATGAGAAAACACCGGTGTTTGTTGCAGGTGGAATAGGAAGAGGCGAAATGATAGTGAACTACCTAGAAATGGGAGCAAGTGGCTGTCAAATAGGTACATTATTTGTCTGCACGAATGAGTCAATCGCTCACAAAAATTTTAAAGAAGTATTCATCAAATCAGCTGCGCGTAATGCTGTATCTTCTGTGCAGATTAGTGCTGATTTCCCTGTAATTCCAGTAAGGGCTATAGTTAACAAAGCAAGTGACGATTTTATGAAACATCAGAGAGAAATTATTGATAAATACCAAAAGGGGCAAATTTCAAAAGAAGAAGGGCAGCTTGAAATAGAAAAGTTCTGGGCTGGAGCTTTAAGAAGAGCTGTAATTGAAGGGGACATTGAAACAGGATCTTTAATGGCTGGTCAAAGTGTTGGCATGGTTGATAGAGAAAAGCCTGTAAAAGAAGTGATAGATATGCTAGTTCAACAGGCAAGCAATTATGTTAAAATGTAAAACCAGTAATCAGCAAAGCAAATAGTTAGCAAATTGCTATAATTATCCGTAATAAGGCATAACCACTTAGTTTTAATGTAAAATTAACGCTAAAGAGGTATCTATACATTTTGTTATGTATGGAGAGATGTTATGCTAAGTACTTCAAAAAAAACTCAGAGTAATGAAGTAGATATTAACCAAAAATTGTACGACACTATATACAAGAAGGTAACAAAAAAAACACATAGCAATCAAAGTACAAAAAAAGATGGAAAGGGAACTATCAAAAAATGCATAGAGTTGTTCAACAAAGGAGCTGATCCTAACATATTAATTCAATTAGAAAAATCACTGAGAGAGCAAGAAAAATACTATAATTATTACACCGAGAAATTTCTTCCAGCATTGGAAAAAGAAGTAATGGGATTAGAGGTTGGACTTCCAATATTTAAGAATGAAATAGAACAATCACAAGGATCACCAACAAGAAGAGGAAAAATATTAGGAATAATTTCAAAGCTTACTAATAAAAGTAGTAACAAAAATCATTCTAGTAGCGTTATTCAAAATCAAAAAGATAGACAAGGTAATGCTATGGAACTATTTAACAAACAAAGTCTTTCTGGTGAAGTTGAAATTCCCAAAAATTCAGGTATTAATCCTCTGGAAAAGGATTCTTTAGCTAAGGGTGTAAGTGGAACAGGAATCTCTGGAACATATAATAAATTTGGAAGTTCAATTCATTGTGGTGATTTAACAACTCCTACATCAAAACAATCACAAGCAAAAAAGGAGATCCCACAATTACAATTGAATAGTCAATCTGACCTTTCGATTGATAGTAAAGATTTAAAAAATGAAAAGCCTAATATAACTGTGAATGCTGTAGAAGTGCCAAGCGGTGCAAATACTTCTAAACTAAGTAGTGGCAATGACTCAGATAGTGGAATAAATTCATCTGGCTTGGCATCAAGTAGCAGAAGGAGCAGCTTAACTTCAGTAACAAGCATTTCATCTGAGGAAAGTGTACACTTAAAATTAAACTCTGCTGGGGAAGATAATGGTTTGCAACTAGAAGATGAAGGAAAAACAAAATTAGCACATCCGAACAAAACAAAGCCCAAAGGGCCAAGCGGAAGAAGATCCCCTTCTAAATATTATAAGAAGACTGAAGAAGGGCTAGCACCTCATTGTGTGATCTCAGTGACAGGCAGTAAGATAAAAGATACAATGCAATCCAATAATTATGGAAATAATAGTAAAGTTAAACAACCCCATAACAGAAATCTTCACGTCACACTTGTAACAAGTTCTGCTCTCTTAGCAATAGGGTGCATTGTTGCAGGAGCAATGACACCAGGATTAGTAGGAGCAGGACTGTTTGTGGTGGCTGCAGTGTTTGCTACAGCAGCTGCTGCTGAATTGTGTTCAAACTTTCTGTCAAGTAAATTGACATCCATTAGTGTGAGTCCTCTTGTTGATAATAAAGAGCTAACACGGTGATAAAAGTTAAATATGAGTTACTTATGGTGAGCAAGTGAATTCGGTTCTTGCCTATTGATGTAAAAATTGTTACATTTGAGGAGTATCTTAAAGGTATTTAGCTGATGCATATTCAATTGGGTAGAGTTTTTGCTATTGTAGCCCTGTTAAGTTTTATCTTCATGTCATGTTCTAGCAAAGCAAGTGATGAATTGAAAAATATACCAGGAACGTTGAAAGAACTTATTTCTTCATTTTCAGTTAAAGATACTGTAGAAAATATGAGTCCCTCAACAATTATAGGTTTATGTATAGCTACAGTGATACTTGCAGTAGTGTTCAGAGGCCTAATTTTTTTCATGATAATATTTGGCGTACTGATCATGATGTTTGGAAGCACAGAAAAGGCAACAGATTACCTGAAAGAAAAATTCAACTTTGCAAAGGACATACAGTTACAATCCAATAACAAAAAAGAAGATAAGGATTAAGTAAGATAGATGATTCTTTATTATCTTTTTATTGAATACGCATGATATTGTATGCAACCAAAAGTACCAGCCACTAGCTCTAATTCTAAAAAAGAGAACAATTTAGCGTTACTAGAAAGTATTAATTTAGATTTTATCCCTTATGCTTGCCACTACAATGAAGAAACTATACTAACAAAACAGGGGGAATTGTTAAAAATAATCAAATTAGAAGACTATTCTCCAGTTGATAACTATGGTGATCTTAGAACTGAAATTAGAAAAAGTATATCAAAAAATATCAAGAGTTTATATTTTACCGTTTGGATTCACACTGTCCGTAAGCGCAATAAACTGAGCTTACAGTGGAATAAAACTTCAGACTTTTCCGATCAGCTACACTCAACGTGGTTTAATAAACTAGTTGATAGTAAACTACAGTATATAAATGAGCTATACATTGTGGTGTTACTTAGTGATTTTGGCAAACATATTAATAATGCATTTTTTTTTGGCGGGATAAAGAATAGGCACAAGTTATTTTTACAAAAAAATCATCAAGAATTACAAAAAATAACTGACCTGATTCAAAAAGATTTAGAACCTTTTGGAGCTAAAAAACTGGGCCTTAGATCTAGTGAAGGCAAAATATATTCTCAAATGATGGAATTTCTCCATTACATTATTACATTAACACACAAAGATTATCCAATATGTGAAAGGGATCTATCGCAGCATGTGAAAAACCTAAAAGTAGCTTTTGGTTTCAATAAATTTCAAACATCGTTTGAAGGTCAACAGAAGTTTGGTTCTATTTTTTGCATAAAGGAATATCGAGAAATCCCCTTAGAAAATATAGATAGGTGTTTGCAACTTGACTCTGAGCTTATCATCACAGAAATAATAATATTTACTAGTAATAATAAAGCAGTAAAAGAATTTAAAAAACAAATTAATATACTGCAAATCAGTGAGGACAATACCTTACTTCAAAACTCAGGAATAAATGAAATAATAGAGCTTGAAAAAATTTCTGCTATGGATTTTTGTCAACAGAACATTATTGTTACAATCTTTGCAGATGATAAGAATAGGTTAGCTAAAAATATCAGTGATTTATCCTCTGTAATGTCGTTAATCGGATTGATGATGTTTAGGACTGATCTGCACATGGAAAATCATTTTTGGGCACAGCTTCCTGGAAACTTTGCTTTTGTCACACAACCAAAAAATATATTAGAAAAATATGCTTGCAGCTTTGCTATGTTGCATGATTTTACATCAGGTACGTTAAAAGGAAGAAGATGGAAAGAAGCAGTAACAGTTTTTTTTTCAAAAAAAGGCAGTCCTTACTTTTTTAACTTTCATGGAAAGAAAAATAATGGTCATACCACAATACTTGGAGCTCCAAATTCAGGTAGAACCTCACTGATCAATTTCTTACTTTCGGAGTCAAGAAAATTTAACCCTAGGATTGTTATATTGGATAATACTGGAAAATCAATAATATTTACTAAAGCAGTAAGCGGCCAATATTACATAATTGATCCAAAATATAAAGATAAAAGTCTAAAATTTAACCCACTGAACATTGAAGATAGTGCTTCTAATCGCAATATGCTTGTTGAATTGATCAAAAGGATGGTTGCAGATGCAAGTTTGGTAGACGTAGAAGAAAAGACAAAAAAAATTGTAGATTCTATATTTGCTATACCAAGAGAATCGCGCTCTATTTCTCAAATTTCTGAAGTGCTTTTACTTCTTGGGGGTAAAATAAGTAAATGGTGTGGTGATGGTGAATTTGCTTACTTATTCCAAGATGGTGATGAGTCAGACATTGACTGGGAAACAAAAATCATATCTCTCAATACTGCGAATCTCACTAAGCAAAAAGAATGTATGTCCGTGATACTTTACTATTTCTTATACTCTTTCGAAGCAAAATGTGATGGCTCACCTGCAATACTTGTTTTGGATGAAGCATGGGAGATAAGTAATATTTTTCCTACAGAGGGAGAGTTTGACAACTGGATGCAAAGAATGACAAAGTTAAATGTTGTAGTAATTCTAAGTACTGAAAACTTAAACCTAGCATTTGCTAGCAAGTTTACTCAATATTTAGATAAGCATGTCGATACCAGGATTCTGATGCCGAACATCAATGCAAACAGATTATACATGAAGGCATTTTCTCTGTCGAAAGAGGAACTGAATGTCATTTTGCAAACACCAACACAGGAAGGTTTATTTTTGATAAAGCAATACAAAGGTTTAGTAACTTTAAATCTAGATTTGAAAAATATGAAAGAAATACATGTACTTTCAGCCAATAAAGAGACTATAAAGTATATGTATGAGGCGATGAAGGAAAAAGGCGAAAAAGTGAGTAAGTGGTTACCGGTGTTCTATGAAAAATGTAAAGCTTAATTTTTTATTGATATTCTCCTTGATATTTTGTCTTTCTTATCAAGGATATGCTGATTGTCCGCATTTTGTGGAAAGTAATACTGATATTGAGGCAAATGCAAGTAAAGTAAATAAAGGCTTTTGGAACTTCTTTACTGGCAAGTGGGGTAGCCTGGATTTTGATCCTCATCTATTAAAAGAAATCAAAGTAACAATGGTGAAAGATCAAGGAGTAGGCGGTTACTTCGATCCAAAAATTAAGGTCTGCGATTACGAAGGGAACGACAACTGTTATATATTATCCAGTGGAACATTCTGCCGCCAGATATATGGAACGCAGAGTACAGGAGCTGGAGTTTCTGCAGCAGCTTTTATCGATTGGGAAGGAGATAAAACAAAAGCTGGAGGAGAAATTGCCCAAGGTCTTGGATGGGAATGGGCAGATGGTGTTACTGATGAAGAAAAAGTAAAATTTGCTAATGCCCCTAAAATATGTGCTTGCAGTCAGAAAGGGGCTTGTATGAACACTTTTTTTGGAGGTCTTTCTAGAATCTTTTTAGGGGAAAATATTTTCCGTCCAGGGAATATGAAAAATGTTTGCGATACCTGCTATCAAACCAAAGTACAATGTGTGCCTGTACCACTTGCACCTAGTCCACCTCCATTTTGTGAACAACTTGCGATGTCACCACCACAAGTTAGAATTGTTCCTATAAGAAACCAAGATAATGATTACTTTCATCCAAGAGTTGGAGTCATTATCGGTGGGCTGAAGGAACGAGAAGAGCTGCCTTTCCCGCGCGGTTTTTCAAACAGTGAGAATACTCGTATTTATCCACGTACTATTAAAGATACTATCCATTACTTCAAAACCTATAGAAAAAAAGGTCAGCTCTGCACTGAATATTATGGTACTGAGAGAGAAGAATCTAAAAGAAAATTACAATTTCCTGCTCGCTGCTTCTCAGCGCCACCTGCTCCAAAGATTCAAGAAGTGAGCATACCAAAGCCTAATGAGGGTAAAGGCGAAAATACGCTAAAAGTAAAAATGAAGATTAGTGAGTACGTTTGCACTCATCACGCACATGGAACTCACAATAATGGAGTCTGTACTTTTTATGTTAATGCGAATTCTCCTACATATATTGGTCATCTACCTTTAAAAGTAGTAAAGCCGGCAATAGTAGAAAAAACAGCTGGTACCGGTAACATAAAAAGCGATATCGATAACATAATAGAAGGTATATTAAAAAATAACTCGCAATTTGAAGTTCTAGAAAAATATGGATATGTTCCCGATATTGAAACAGAATGTAAAGAGCTTCAGAATGGTAAGTGCAAACTAGATGGCTCAGGATATCCCAAAATAGAAGTAAAGTATAAAGAAAATCCTAAAAGTAAAATGCTATGCCTTTCTGGTTGGCAGCCAGAACCGGAGGAATTCGTTCTTGAAAAAGAAAGTAAGCTAATATCGCTAAAATCAATGGGGGCAAGATACAATAAATACAATACTGTTTATTCAAAGGAGTCTAATCAGCTTTATTATTTTCCCTGTAACAAAACAATTGAGGTTTTAGCAAAGCCACAAGATGCACTGAATGAAATAATATTTAATAAAAAAGGATATATTTCCATTCCTGCTGAAAATAAGTCTAGAGATAACTGCATGGCAAAAGAGGATAAAGAGGTAGATACAAAACAAAATTGTGACAAATGCAAAATAGTATATGAGTTAACAGATGGAAAGTATGAAGAAAAAAACTGTAATCATGGTGATGATTGTTGCCTCTGCTTTGATGGAGTGTGTAGTCGCTCAACACAGTATGTGAACAAGGATAATAAGCCATTTTACTTAAGAGTTTCACAAGATGGAAATGGCGTTGTAACGAAATTAGATAATCCAGTTAAAGCAAATAGAACAGAAGTCTTTTTCGCTGATAAATTATGCAGGTTCGATTTAGACGGTTTAAAAAAGAGATTGCGTGAAATAATAGTAACACAATTGAAACATAAGAAGCAGATTATTGAAGACAGGGATCAAAAACTTTATGAGCTTGGAGATGGCTATACAGATGATCTGTCAATGTACGATTACGTTGAAATAGAAGCATGGGGAGGTGGTGAAGCTGGTCATATAATTGGTAAAGCTCGGTCTACTGTAAGCAAGCAAGGAAGGCCAGGTGATTACATTAAAGCTAAACTAAAAATCAACCCCGATTATCCCTACATTAAAGTAAAAGTAACAGAAGGTGGTGGTGGGCAAGAAGATTATAAATCTAACAAAGATGGGGGACCAACTTTAATAAAAATGTGCAAAGACCCTTCAGAAATAATTTGTAAAGATTTAATTACTGTTGCAGGTGGTTTTACATACAGAACCTATGGAAAAATAGATTATAAAGAGACAATAATTCATGAAGAAAGTTTAAAATTAGAAGAAAAAGTTACAAGAGGAGATAAGCTAAACTCTGAAGAGGATAATAAAATAGCATACATAAGAAATGGTGAGATTGGGTATGAAAATGTAAAAAAATGTAATAAAAACTATGTGAATAAAAAATACGGTGCTGGCGGTTGCATTAACAAAAGCACCAAAAGTTACAGTAAAGGTGCTCCTGGTTATGTGAAGATTAAACCTATATTTGATAAACTTAATAAAGGAAGAGTAAAAAAAATAGATGATGCTATTGAAAAAATGATACAAAATCCAGATGACATCACAGGTATTGATGATTCCTTAATAAATAAACTTGATCAAAAGATTATTGATACAATTAAAGAAGAAATTAGAAAAGAATTGTTAGGTCTATAGTCAAAAAACCCTGATGGTTGCAAATGGAATAACGTCGAAATTACATCACTGAAACAGATGCATGTGAAACCAGTGTTTCTTTTCTTGTCATCACAGCTTCCATAATGTCATCTCAGTGCGTGATGCACAGCTGTACAGAACATTGAAGATGTCATTCGAGTAGCTGACACTGGAATCCATGTAAATTCAACTGGACGCCAATGTCACAAACTAGTTTTCTCGTCTATCTTATTTTATCACTCTGCTAAACGGATACAATCATTCCAATGTGATTTCAGTATGTAAGCTCTTTAACCCTACCTTATAGTTAGGATAAACTAGAGAGACACCAAGATCTTTTTTAATTTTAGTATTGCTTACTTTTTTTGACCCTAAATAAAAACCCCGTGCGTAATTTGGTACGGAAGAAATCTCAACTGGCTCTGGAGGGCTAATATTGAGAAGCTCGGCTGCATACGTGACCACTTCAGATTGCGTAGCAGGTAAATCATCTGCACAATTGTATATCTCATAAGGCTTTATATTTTGCATGGAAGAAAATAAAATATTCGATATATCTTCAACATGAACACGAGAAAAAATTTTTTTCACATTTCTTGCTTTGCCAAGCTGCAGGTCAATTAGCGCATTTCTACCAGGACCATATATCCCAGCCAAACGAAAAATATGTACAGGCAATTTGCTACTTAGCCACTTCTTTTCAGACTCAAGGCGCTTTTCTCCTCTAATTTCTATAGGCTTTGTTTCAGATTCCTCATTCACCCAATTACCACAGTGGTCACCATAAACATTAGTTGCAGACAGATAACCAAGCCATTTAATATTCTCCAGACAATGACCGTATCTCTCCATAACATCATCGCCGTCTGGAGGAATAGAAACTAAAACATGTGTTACACTTTTAAGCAGATCTTGATCAACCTTTTCATAATCAAAAAGTTGTATATCTTTATTTCTTGATGTACCGTTAACTTTCCAGCCTAAATTTAGCAATTTTTTCGATAGAAATTTAGCTACATATCCGTAACCAAAGCAAAACAAGTGCATGGAAATTAATTTCCAAAATTCTTCTTGATAAACTCAACCCCTAACCTTATTCCTTCTTCATTAATAATATGGCCTAATCCATGAATTGGGTATCCTTGAGCGTTTACTCCATTTTCTTTCAGAGCTTTAACCGCTAAATCAAGGGAAGAAAAAGGTACCACATCATCAGCATCACCATGAATAACACATATGCTGGGTTTTGATTTGATCTCCGGTGCAATTTTTGAAGGTGAAAGAAACCTACCAGAATATGCAACAACCGATGCACAAGACTGAAGCCGGGTAAGAGCTACATGCATTGCAAGCATTGCCCCTTGAGAAAATCCAACTAAAGAAAGCTGAGTATCTTTTAAATTAAGCTCCTTTAATTTTGTACCAATAAAATGATTTACAATTGATGCAGCATTTTTCACCCCATTATATAGTGCTTCCTCACTACGATCCTCTAAACTAAACCACTGATAACCATCACCTATTTCTCTTTCAAATGGAGCATTGGGAACTACTAAATATGAATCAGGCAAAAACTTGCTCATAACTTTAGCAAGATGCACGAAATTATCGCCACTTGAGCCCCAACCATGAAAAAAAATAATCAAATTTTTCTTACTTCCATTTGGGCAAATTTCTTGGCTTTGTAGTTCAATCATCTCTTCATCCCTTTATGTTTATATTTAACTCTATGGTAATACTAAATTTGAGGAACAAGACCTCACTACTGCTATAGCTCTTTGATATGAATAAATACTACTTAGCTTCAACTTTCTCTATCAATTTCTTGACCAAGCCTCTCAATCTTCTGCTGGAATCATCAAGCTCTTGAATTTGTGAAACATCTTTTCTCATGAGCTCTTTGTGATTACTCTTTATGTAATCATACATTTCCTTCATCTGAGCAATCATCTTGTTGATATCCATACCACCCATATCAGGTATCATGCTAGGCATATTTCCTTCTAGCATACCGCCAGCCATAAGTTGCTGAGACATTTGCATGAATGGCTTTAAGGTCTGTTGAAGCAAATTAGGATCGCTTGCCAATTTTTCTATTTGCTCTTTGCAAGTATCCATGTACTGCTTCATAAATTCATCGTCTTGCACTTTATCTGTCATAATTACACCCATTTGAAACTAATATTATATATTGTTTTTAATTAAAAACAATACAAGAACAACTATATTAATACTTGATTAAATGACAAATTAACTATTTTAAAGGTTCACATACTCTCTTTAACCATTCCTTATCTTTTATGCCATTTTCTATATTTTTATAAACAAATTGGTGATAGCTATTTATCCATTTAACTTCATCTTCAGTAAGCATTTGTATATCTATTAGCTTTTTATCATAAGGAATAGAGGTCAATTGTTTAAAGCTTAAAAAGACGTTTTCTCGCCTTTCAATATACATCAGATTCTCAATTCTTATTCCATACTTTCCTGGAATATAATAACCAGGCTCGTTAGAAAGTATCATGCCTGGAATGAGTTCCACTTTATTTCCTCTTGATATTGCTTGCGGTCCTTCGTGTACCGAAAGGTAACTTCCTACTCCATGTCCTGTACCGTGCATGTAATCCATTCCAAATTTCCATAAATGTATACGCGCTAATATGTCCAATTCCCCACCAGTGGTGCCAGGGAGAAAGACTGCACTTGCTATCGAAATGTGAGCTTTTAGTACTATTGTGTAGTGAGCTCGTTGCTCATTGGTTGGACTACCAACTGCTATAGTTCTTGTAATATCGGTTGTACCATCAAGGTACTGACCACCAGAATCGATCAAATATAGTCCATCTTTTTTAATAGCTTTATTTGTCTTATTGCTTGCACGATAATGAATGATTGCTCCATTCTCGTTGAATGCTGAAATTGTTGGAAAACTCAATTGCTTAAACAAATTCTGCTCTTTTCTGTATTCTAAAACTTTTTCTTCAGCTTCAAGCTCAGTAATTTCACTGTCAATATTATTTTCAAGCCAATATAGAAAATTTGTAACTGCTACTCCATCTTTGATGTGAGCACTTATAGCTCCAGTTATTTCAGTTTGATTTTTTACTGCTTTGTGAATCAAACAAGGATCCTCCTTCTCAATTATCTGCTTATTTTCTATTAGACCTCTTTCATTACTTATTTTCATCCCAGTGCTTGACACTGGGATCCATGCTTTTTTATTTCTGGTCAAGCACTGGAATGACACCGAAGCTGATTTTTCATTTAAATAATGGTTATACAAGGAATCTATTGCATTCATAATGCTCATTGGAGTCGTGCTTGGATCTATCACCACCAAATTTAACTTATGTAGTGAATTTTCTAGCTCACTAATATCAAAAACATTTATATGGTTATCAAAATTTGCTTCTATAGTTGAATGTTCTTTATCTTGAATAAATAAATCAACATTGGCATTTTTATACAATATAGCACGACCCAATATACAAGGAGTATATTCAGCACTTTCATTTCTTAAATTTAATAACCACGAAATTGAATTTGGATCAGTCAGAAGCACTGCTTCAGCCTCTATGTTTTTAGCTACTCTTTCACATTTATCCTTACTACTCTCACCAGATACATGTGAGACTATTGTTTGTGCTTTATGACTACTATCTTTTTCAATTAAGTATGGTACTAGTTTACAAATGCCTTCATATTTTCTTATGTCCTTCATAGTAAAATATTGCGGATAGTAACCCAGTGAGGTAGTCAATGTTAAGTTTGCTTTTACCCATTTGTGTGGATCCTCTTCTTGTATATTATATACTCGAAAACTGCCCTGATCGAGCTGACTGCGAGCTTGTGTGATATAGCGTCCATCTGTAAAAAATGGGCACTTATTACTCTTTGTAACGATAAGTAGCCCATTTGTTCCCGTGAAGCCACATAACTCTGCTAACTCTTTTGAATATTCATTTAAATACTCGTCTTTAGTATGCAACATAAATGCATTAACATTGATTTCGTGCATAAAAGAGCGAAATTCTTCGATTTTTGACATGGAATACCTTACGCAGAATTAGCAGCTATTTTCGTTTTCTTATTCCTAAGGTA
Organism: Wolbachia endosymbiont (group B) of Germaria angustata; assembly: GCF_964026725.1. Lineage (NCBI taxonomy): Bacteria > Pseudomonadati > Pseudomonadota > Alphaproteobacteria > Rickettsiales > Anaplasmataceae > Wolbachia > Wolbachia endosymbiont (group B) of Germaria angustata. Next base: position 182,190 of record NZ_OZ034691.1, on the reverse strand, counting down.
CACTAATATGCTAACTATTGCTGCTGGAGTGATGCCCTGTATTTGCTTTGCAATGCCAATTGTTGCTGGTTTTATTGATTGCAACTTCTCTATCACTTCAGTTGACAAGCCTTTAATCTGTGAGTAGTTGAAATTAGTTGGAATTTGAGTATTAACTTCCTCTTGTAGAAACTTCATATCTGCTTCTTGTCTTACTAAATAAGGCTTGTATTTTGCTTCAATTGCAACTGCTTCATATATTTCATTCTTGGCTATGCTATCAGTTATAGTGTTATTCCAGCACATGACGCTGGAATCTACATTTTTTTCAGTGTCAACTGCATCCATTCCATCATCATTCAAGTACTGGATCCCAGTGTCAGCTACTTGGATGACAGGAAGAGGTGCTTTGGCGTTATGCAAGTAGCTGACACTGGAACCTATGTTTAACTCTGGCCATATTTCTCGTAATTTATTCCAGTCAATATTTGGATAACCGAGCAAATCTAATGCTGTTTTTCTTATTCCATCATAAGATATTTTAATGCCATAGGACCTGAGCTGCTCAGGAGTAATTGTTAGGCTCTCTAATTTCTCCTCAAGTTGCTTAATGGATTTAAGTTTACCCTGCAAAACAGAGTATCTCTCATGCGATACAAGGGAAATGTCATAACCTTTTTGTGTCAACCTTCTATCTGCATTATCTGACCTAATCGCCAGCCTGTACTCTGCGCGTGAGGTGAATAATCTGTAAGGCTCAGCAACTCCCTTAGTGACCAAGTCGTCTATCATTACACCGATATATGAGTCTGTACGATGAAGAACAAAACTTTTTTGAGATAAAGAGAGTGTTGCATTGATTCCGGCAATAATTCCCTGCCCAGCTGCTTCTTCATATCCAGTGGTACCATTAATTTGACCAGCAAAATATAGTCCTTTAATTTTCTTAGTTTCAAGAGTATGAAATAGCTCTCGTGGATCGATATAATCGTATTCAACTGCATATCCAGGTCTTAATATTTCTGCATTTTCAAGCCCTTTTATACTCTTTATCATTTCATACTGCACTTCGATGGGCAATGAATTTGAAATTCCATTTGGATATATAGTGTTATCATCAATCCCTTCTGGTTCTAGAAATATTTGGTGATTATTTTTTTCTGCAAATTTTTTAACTTTAGTTTCAATTGATGGGCAGTATCTTGGTGCAATAACGTTATCTAAATATGAAGAAGCTGATCTGTGAAGATTCTCTCGAATTACTCTGTGTGTATGTTCATTAGTATGAGTAATAAAACATGAAACCTGAGGCTGGTTAATTTTCTCTGTAAGATAAGAAAATGGTGTAGGTGGATTGTCACCCACTTGTTCTTGTAATACCGACCAGTTTATAGTGCCACGATCAAGCCTCGGTGGAGTTCCGGTACGTAACCTGCCCAGTTTAAAATCATACTTCTTTAGCGTGTTTGCAAGCTCTATTGCAGGTTTATCTCCCATTCTTCCAGAAGGAGTTGTTTGCTCTCCTATATGAATCACACCACGTAAAAAAGTCCCTGTAGTCAAAACAACTCTGCTTGTCAGTATACGTTCACCTGAGTCTGTTATTACAGCTTTTATATAAGATTCTCCATTGCTATCACTTTCGATAAGAAAATCGTCAACTGACTCTTCTTTTACTGTCAAGTTGTTATAATTTAGAATAATTTCCTGTATTGCTTTTTTGTATAATTTTCGGTCTGCTTGTGCACGTGGGCCCCATACTGCTGCGCCTCTGCTGCCATTTAAAACGACCGAGTGTATGCTTGCTCGGTCGATAGCTCTCCCCATTATTCCATCAAGGGCGTCTACTTCTCTAACTACAACACCCTTTGCAACTCCTCCAATTGCTGGATTACAAGACATCTCTCCTATAGTTGAAATTTTGTGAGTTATAAGTAGCGTGCTTGCACCAAGGCGTGCTGCAGCTGTAGCTGCTTCACACCCGGCATGACCGCCACCTACTACCACTACGTCGTACTTATGCATCTTCTTGAGTAATTCCTACTCTATAATATTCCAACTATCAGTGATTGATGTCAAATTTTACAGATTCCAGTGTTACACACTAACTTAGCTCAAATTATCGTCTCTTTTACAGAAGAAACTTTTTCAACTGTAGGAGAGGTAATACACTCATCCACTTCTTCTTCCTGAGATATTCTAACAAATGTAGAATCTGTAATCGAAGTTGCACTTGCTGCAAATGTAATTGCTGCTTCATCTGCACAATGCACTAAAGATGTGGCTACATAAACCCCCATAATTGTTGCTATTAGCCCTGTTATTGCACTTACTAAGATAATCACTGTTACTACTGGATTAGGAAGAACAGCAATCACACTTGCATTAAGCACTGCCCCAATCATAGTACTTATAGGTATAGCCATACCCAAAAAAAATTGCTATTTTTCCATGATCTTCCTCAATAGGATCTCTTTTGCAAAACTTATATAGCAAACATCCTACGTGCAAAACCGCAATCAATGCTAGAGCCATAGAACCAGCAATTGCACCTATGGCTAAAGGTGATGAAGTGTCAAAACTCAACCACCAAGCTAATATTCCTAGTGCTGACACTATACTATAAGCTAACAAACAAATATACATACAATCCCTCTCACTAATTAATAGGCATCATTTTTACTCTAAATCGCAAACTTCCCCTCCGCCATCTAAATACTAGAGCAACAAGGAATGCTAACGGACGTGCAAAAATATCTAATGTTTATATTTATGTAAAGTGAAAATTTTTAGTGGGGCGAGCGACCAGGATTGAACTGGCGACATTCAGTACCACAAACTGACGCTCTACCAACTGAGCTACGCCCGCCAAGATATAAAATTTTTAACATACGAGCACAAATAGTCAATTAATTATTTAAGCTACCTCCTTTTGCAGAGGGTTTTAAATATTTTCATTCATGCTTTTATCATTATACTCAATCGTATTGACACCGTGATATGTTTAAAAGTATTTTCACATTTAGTTTTTTTACAGCTATTTCAAGAATCTCAGGGCTAATAAGAGATGTATTGATTGCTACGGTTATTGGTGCAACCTCTCTTGCAGATATATTCTTTTCCTCGTTTCGCTTTGCTAATTTATTTCGATCGTTTTTTGCAGAGGGGGCATTTACTACCTCATTCATACCATTATACTCTGCAGAGTCATATGATAATAAAAAGGCATTTAATTTCGCAAGTAGTGTAATATCCATTACGTTTATTATTCTAGTAATTTTTTGCCTTATCACACAAACCTTCTTCCCTTACATGATCAAAATCTTCACTCCTGGATTTGACCAAAATAAATTTACCTTTACTGTAACTTTGTTGAAAATTATGATGCCCTACATAATCTTCGTGTCAATCGCATCACTTATTGGTGGAATGTTGCAAGTAAAACAGCATTTTGCTTCAACAGCTATTTCACCAATCATTTTGAACCTCTGTTTAATCATCAGTTTGTTTTTACCTTACATTGAAACACCGGCTCATAACCTTTCTATAGCCGTCCTGATTGGAGGGATTTTGCAGCTACTTTTAATAATATTTAGTGCATACAAATTAAAGGCTTTCTTTTCTTTTAATTTAGAATTAAGTAACGAAGTGAAGTTGTTTTTCAAGCGTGTAATACCTGCAATTATCAACAATTGTGTAATACAAATAAGTGTATGGATTGACACAATCATGGCGAGTTTTATACCAAATGCAGTTTCTTATATATATTATGCCGATAGACTAAATCAACTACCGCAAGGAGTAATTGGCACTGCAATTGGTACAGTACTTCTTCCCCTGATTTCAAAACGAATAAATGATACTGAGAATATAGTCAAAATACAGAACAAGGCCCTTAATATAGGGTTAATATTAATTATGCCAATAACTGCTGCTTTTATCATTATTCCTGACATAATTTTACTTACGCTTTTTTCTTACGGCCGATTTGATTATTATGCAGTGCAGCAAACTGTTCCTACATTAGTAGCATTTTCTCTTTCTTTACCCGCATTTATTATAAATAAAGTATTGCTACCCACATTCTTTGCTAGGGGAAAGCTAAAAATACCAACTATGTTCTCATTAACGTGCCTTGGAATTAACGTAATACTAAATCTCCTATTAATGAACAAATACCAACATATAGGAATTGCTATTGCTACTTCCATTTCCACTTGGATAAATTCTATTTTATTGATTAATTATTTAACAATAAATAAGATGTATAAGCTTAGCCAAGCATTATTACTAAATATTGTAAAAATTCTCACTGCAACATTGGTTATGTCAATAGTTCTTTATCTCTCTAATTACTTATCAGCAGGGTTGTTTTTCGATAGAGGGCTAGCTCGTATTGTTTATTTAGTAACTTTAATAGCTTTGAGTGTTATTATTTATTCTAGCACTCTTTACCTAATTTTTAGAGGAAATTTGAATAATTTGAAATATGTGTAAATTACACCCTTTGTATTGCTATATGTCATTTCAGCTACTATTCCAATATCCACTCCTTTCATCCCATAACCTATTCCTGTCATCCCAGCACCTATTCCTGTCATCCCAGTGTCAAGCACTGGGATCCAGAAATTTTGTTGATTATATAATCTGGAAAACCTTATTTAAGTCACACTGGATCACAGTGTCACACACACAACTATATAAGTGTTGTGGTTTGAGAGCAATTTCCACTGGGAACCCAGTGCTCATCAGACCAGCTTCTCATGTAAAAATGCTGTGCTTTAACATAAGAATAGCTACTTTTTTGCTAATTAACTTAATGTCTAATCAAATTTCCTGGATCCCAGTGTCAAGCACTGGGATGACAAGAAGAGAAGGGATGCTGGAATGAGAGGTCTATTATGAAACTTTCTTTATACGCCATATTATCAATCTCGTTGCTATTAATTCTCATACACGTTGCTGCAACTTTTAAGGATTGGAGTGGCTACAGAAAATATATCGTAAAAGAGTTAGAGAAGACATATGATGCTAAAGTACATGTTGGAGGAAAAATTGAAGTTTCGCTCATTACTCCAAAACTTACTATTCACAATGTATATGTACAATACAACAAAAACAAGGAGCAAAAATTATCAGATTTAATTAGTGCAAAAAAAATTGAAATAAGGCCATCGCTATTATCGTTGTTTTCATTTTCATTGCAACCAAAGTCAATCTCATTTTTGGGCATGAAAAGCAACAAAGAAAATTTACTTAATATTATGAATACGAAAGCCAATGATAATACAGTTGATATATTAATAAAGGACAGCCAAATAAGTTTTAACGCCGATACTATTAATATCAAGGAAGTTGCTATAAAAAAAAATAAGCAGTTTTTTGGTGAAGTACAGATTGGTGACAACAATTACGATTTTTCTGGAAAGGTTAATGTCACAAAAAATAATGTACACATTAGTGTTGATTCAAATTTTGCAAATTTGCTATTTAAAGGTAATAGAAATCAAGAAGAGCTCAAGGGCAATTTAGTATTGACGATTAATAATAATTCTGATTCTATGAGCGACTTGGCAAAAATCATTAATCTTAGCTTCCTTTCTTATGTAATTCCCAGCGAAAATATTGAGATATCATCCAATATCAATCTCAATGAAAGCGAGTTTACGGCAACTGATTTAAAAATTGAGTCCAAAAGCATGCAAGGCACTGGTATAATACAAAATGATAGAAAAAGTGATCATACTAATATCAATATTAGTTTTAGTAAAGTCGACCTAAAAAACGGCTCACACAAAACAACAGATATGAAGGGTCTTTTAGAATCTTTTAGAGAGGTTGTGCCAAAGAACCTGAGCTTGGATTTTAATATGGAAGCTTCAAATATTCAATATCAAAACAGGATATTGGACAAATTTCATGCTACGCTAAAATTTGCTAATGGCGAAATAAACGTTGATACTCTTCTTCAGTTTCCTGGAACCAATAATATATCTCGCTTATCAGGAAAAGTTTCAAACAATGGCAACTTGTCTGAATTTAATGGTGATATATTGATAAAGGGTGAGTCGTTCATTTCACATATTTTACCTTCTATCAAGATGCAAGAAAGAGAGAAAAGTCAATTTACAGCAAGTTCTAAACTATATTTAGCACCTAGAATATTATCTCTTTCAGATATCAGATTGCTAAATAACAAAGAATCTTGGCAAGGATCAATTAAGGTAAATCACACAAAAAAACACAATATGATCGATAGTAAATTTAGCATACATAACATTAATATAGATAAATATGATTATTCATTATTCAGCAAAGTGCAATGGCTGAAAAATCTTAAATATGATGTAAATATAAGAACTAGTGTTAAAGATTCTATATTCAATGGTACAAAAATTGAAGATTTGGATTTTTCATTAAAAATACAAGAGAACAAGCTAGTTGCAGATAAAATAAAGTTATTCGGAGAAGATTTCGACATTACCGGTAGTGTAAAAATATTAGTGGATCAAAAATACACTAAGCCTTTATTAGATGTAAACCTTACAGGTAATAAATTTAATGGAAATATCTTTAAATTACCAAAACTATTAGAGGTAAAAAGAAACTCAAGAAATGAAATAAATCAAATTCAATGGTCAACAAAGCAGCTTAATTTTTTAGATGAGAAAGGAGATTTTGATGCAAACGTGCAAATCAAAACTACAGAATTTAAAATTGGGCAAAACGTCTTAAAAGATTTTAACTTGGATACAGTGATAAGAAACAACATTATCACTATCAAACAGATAAGTTACATACTAGAACATGGACAAATGTTTTTTCAGGGTTATCTAAAAGCAGGCTCAATTCACATAAAATTTTCTATTGCAAATTTGGACACCAAGGAAGTTATAGGAGTTAATAACATAAATGGCAAGATAAGCTTAAGTGGTGAAATCAAAACTCAAGGAACAAGCTTTGATGATTGGGCTAGTAACTTATCAGGAAATGTAAACTTTCAAGCACAGAAAATAGAGTTTACAAATGTGGATTTTAATTCATTCATCACTAAGTTGTTAAGCAGTAAGAATAAACCTGAAATTTCCAAGCTTGCTTACGTTGATATATATAATGGCAGTACGCTTTTTGAAAATATTAATGGAAAAGTAAGTATTAACAGTGGTATATGTTCAACTAGTTCACAGTTTAGTATCGATCAAGCATCAGGTTCTATCTCTTCTAATTTAATCTTATCTAAGTTCTCCTTAACTTCTATATTCAGACTCTTTTTCATACTACTAAATCATAATAGTCCTCTTTATATCGAGGCACACTTAGATGGCCCTATTTGGTGCCCTAAGATGAGTTTTGATGTAGACCAAATTTACAACACCTTAGTTAGCAAGAAAAATAGTTAACTCATTTAGCTACATGATTTAGGGTATCCGTTCAGCAGGGTGGCAAAATAAGATAGACAAAAACGTAGCAACAAATGGTCAGTGCCTGACACTGGCTTTTTCACAAAAAACGTTGTAGAGCGCTTTCGTCAAACTGGATCCCAGTGTCAGCTACTTTCATGACAAGAAAAAAAGGACTGATTTCACATGAATCTGAACAGATACGATTTAGGAGATAGTAAACTTCATCTACCCTCTAATAATAAGACTTATTAGTTACTTGTAACTCTTCAATGCTTATATCGCTGCAGCTTGTACTTGGAGTCTCCATATCTCCAAGCAATAACTTTGTTATCTCTGTGTGGCCTTTGAGAACAGATAAATGTAAAACAGTCTTGCTAGAATTATCTGCTATATTAATATTTGCTCCGTTTTTAAGCAATAATTTTACCACATTCTCATGGCCTCCCTGAACAGCTAAATATAAAGGAGTAGCACCGAAATGATTTCTTACATCAATATCTGCTCCGTTTTTAAGCAATAATTCCACCTCCTCTTTACAATTTATGGAAGCAGCATAATGTAAAGGAGTAAAACCATAATTATCCACTGCATTAAGGAGAGTAGACCAGTGGAACTTCCCCACCAGTCTCTCGCAAAACTGTACGTAAACCTCTTGATTTATACAGCTTCCATTATTCAGCCTTTTGGCCTAACCCTAGTGTCCAGTGATAGAAAATATCCGGAGACCTCTTTCTCACCTTTCCTAGAAATTGTCTTGCTAGTCTTCCGTGACTCCTGAGTCTCTTATATTTCCTTTTCACCCACTTTTCTAGATGCCGCTCTATATTCTTTAGAGATTTGTATACTTCAGTTCTGTAAAATTTGCCATAGTACTGATACCAGCCTCTGACTATTGGATTTACTTTTCCTGACATCTCCTCTAATGTTATATGCGTATTTCGTAGCATTTTCCATGACCTTATGGTTGTAGTAATCTTTTTCTTGGCCTTGTTGCTAATTGCTGGGAGAAATGAGACAAAATATTTCCCTATTTTATTTCTTGCTAACCTGGGTCTGAATGTGTAACCCAGAAAATCAAAACTTTGTTTAGGAAATCCACCACTCCTATTGTCATCCTTACAGTACACTATCTGTGTCTTTTCAGGATGTAATTTCAACTTATACTCAGCCAATCTTTCTTCGATCATTACTTTCACAAACTCTGCCTGTTTCTCTGTTCTGCAGTGTACTATCGCATCATCCACATACCTCTCAAATGGTACCGTCGGGTAGTTCTTTTTCATCCATATATCAAACACATGATGCATGAATATATTAGAGATGATTGGGCTAATTGAACCTCCTTGCGGAACTCCTTTATCCCTAACTACCTTACTGCCATCTGCTTGCTGAATGGGGGCTTTCATCCACCTCTCAACATACAGTATGACCCATTTGCAGTCTGTGTGCTTTTTGATAGCTTGCAATGCCAAGCCGTGGTCCAAATTGTCGAAAAATCCAGATATATCAAGATCTATCGTCCAATCGTACCTCCAGCATCTTTTACGAGCTGTATCTACCGCATCCAGTGCAGACTTATTTGGTCTATAACCATATGAATCCTCATGAAATTTTGGTTCTACCAGCGGCTCTAGATACATAGCAGCAGCCGTTTGCCCTATCCTGTCGAATACTGAAGGAACACATAAAATTCTTTGCCCTCCTGTATCTTTTGGTATCGCAACAGCTTTTACCGGCTCTGGAAAATAACTTCCGGATGACATCCTATTCCATAGTTTGTACAGATTATCTTTTAGATTTTCTTCAACCTTTGTTATCGAAACCTCATCCACACCAGCAGCACCTTTATTTTTCGATACTTGTTTATAAGCTCTCCAAATAAGTTGCTTTGATATATCAAAAGACTTTGTTTTACTCATTAACTCCTCCCTTTCGGTTGATAAATCATTAAAACTAAATAACTCAGCCCCTTCTCTCGATTTCCATTACAGAAACTTCTTCACTACTACGAGCTGATCCGCCCCTGTTTTTCGCATCGGTACTCTCATCCTTAGAGTTTAGCTCCTTGGATTTCTCCCTTATCATCGAAACGACAGGTTCCCGTAGTTCCACACAATAGCCTGAAATGGATTCATGCCACCTTTATGCCGGACGCCATCTATCCAGTAAACAAGCTCCCGATAGATTTATCCCAGGTTACAAACGACCCCCTGGTTTTGACGTCATTTAAAAGGTTTCGACACTTCATCAGTGGTTCACTTTCGTTCATCTCTCTATTCCTTACATGACATATAATTATGCCTTTTCCATAACGCTCACTACCTTACCAAAGCAGCTTATGGTTGTTTGAAGCCTGCTCTTGTAAACCGGCTCCGAGGGACCTACCCTCATCTACTGTGCAGCTTTTGCACTTAGTTTGCTCTTACTTGAACATTCTTTGTATCTCTACGGCACACCATTCGCTCCTTTATTAAGCAGCAACTCTGCTACTTCCTTATGACCATACCTAACTGCAATATGTAAAGGAGTCTCCTTTTGCACAGTTGTTACTGCATTAATATTTGCTCCAGCTTCTATCAACTCCGTAATCTGCTGTATATTCTCTCCTTTAGAAGAATTCATTAATAGTTCATCCAATTCTCTTTGTTCCCTTTCATTCATAATTTACCCCACAATTTCATTGTAGTTAATTTAATATGCAAAAAAATAATATCAATCCAATTTATCACCACCGGGTAACGGTTGCAAGCCAAAAGCTTCTCTTTTTTCATTGAGCGTCATGAAGCTTGCGTTTTCTACGTATTTCCACATCTTTTGCCTTTTTTCCATTAGAATTTCTATCGCGTCTTTATCATATGACAAACATAAATCTTTGCCAAACTTGGGCACTAGCCAAGAATTCAGGTGAGAGATAATATTTTCTAGCGTTGGTAAGACTGTCTGTTCCCAAAGGGAAAGGCGTGCTTCCACCAAATTGCTATAAGTATTATCACCTGGTATGCCAAGCAACTGCGGCGGAACGCCAAAAGCCAGCGCAATATCACGAGCTGAGCTATGCTTGGATTCAATAAAATCCATATCTCTTGGTGATAAGCTCATCTCCTTCCACTCTAAGCCTCCTTCAAGCAATATAGGTCTTCCAGCGTTGACAGGACCTGAGTAATGATCATTTATCTGCGCTTTTAAGCGTTGGTACTGCTCTTGACTTAAGTTTCCAACGCTTCCATCCTTTTCTGATTTCACAACTATTGCACCACTTGGTCTTGCTCCATTTTGCAGCATTGCCTGATTCCAAGCTCCCGCTTGGTTATGCTGATCTATACTATATGCAGCTGCCTCAATTGGTGAAAGTCCATACCAATCATTCAAAGGGTTAAAGGTTTTAAGATGCAGTACTGTTGAACGCCCAGTCAATTTATCAACTTTAAAGTCATAACTGTTGTTATTTACGGTATAACGATAGGCATAAGGAACGTTACTTCTCCCCGGAACAATTTCAACTCTATCAGGGCGCAGAAGATAAAGCTCTGTTGGTTTGTTCTGCAGCTCAATCATCAATATATAAGAATTGCCGTTAACTAACCGATAAGTTACAATCCCCTCAATAAATTCTGATTTTGATGTCATTGGATTAGGAGAATAAAGTAACTTCAGTAACGGATGTGCTTTTAGTTGTGATTTTCCCTGGTCAGTAAGCTGGCAGAGAATAAAAGGTACCGAAGATGCAGCACTTGCGATCATATTAATTGCTCGAAAGGCAATGACATTTTTTATGTAGCCTTCCTCAGCAAAACTTGCATAATCGCGCCTACTCCAACTTGGTTCCATCATTAGTTGCAAAGCAGAGTATTCACTGCTTTTCTTTCTTTGAAAAATATTAAAATTCATATGTGCCTCCTGAAAAATTGAATTCGTTAAAAGCCTGAACAGACGAAATCTATAAAACCAAAAAGAAACTCTTTCTCTTTACTTTATGTTTTAAAGAAACTCTTTCTCTTTACTTTATGTTTTTTGGATATAGTTTTACGAAGAAGCGCTTCTGCAGCTATAACCGAAACAATCAATGGTGCTATAAATGCCCGTTTGAAAGCATGGTTTTGGGGGAAACGGTAAAGCCATTGATGGAGTTCTTTCTGGACTACCTCGTTTAGAAGATTGTATAACCTAACCGTCCCAAGCTGAAGTGCTTCTTATCATAATAGTATAGGAGGAATTTTATATGGCAGAAGCAAAAAGTAAATTAAAAATAATAAACCCTGACGCATCAGGGATTGATATTGGCTCGACTGTACATTATGTATGTGCACCTGAAGGAAGAGATGAACAACGTATCCAAAAATTTGGGTGCTTTACAGTAGATCTACACAACTTAGCAAAGTGGTTAAAAAAGTGTCAGGTTAGAACTGTGGCCATGGAGTCAACTGGAGTATATTGGATTCCCTTATTTCAAATATTAGAATCATATAAATTTGAGGTAAAACTAGTAAATGCGCGACATGTCAAAAATGTGCCTGGTAGAAAGTCTGATGTTCAGGATTGTCAATGGCTGCAACAATTGCACAGCTATGGACTGCTTCAAGGATCATTTAGACCGGATAATCAAATGTGTGTATTGCGTAGTTACGTTAGACAACGTGCTAATCTAATTGAAAATGCAGCTAAACATACTCAACGTATGCAAAAAGCGCTAATTCAAATGAATATTCAATTGCATAAGGTTATTAGTGATATCAACGGTTTAACAGGCATGAAAATTATTAAAGCAATAATTGAAGGAGAGAAAGACCCCCAAAAACTAGCTGAATTTAGAAATTCAAACATGAAGAATGACAAGCCTACTATAGCAAAAGCATTAACAGGAGACTATAGAGAAGAACACTTGTTTGCACTAAAACAAGAATATGCAGCATATACTTTTTTTCAAGAGCAAATAACGGAATGTGATAAAAGTATAGAGAGTTACTATAAAACATTTGAGGCAAAGTCAAATGAGAACAGGATGTTGAATAAAATACGAAAGCGGAAGCAGAAGAATGGTCCAGATTTTGCTGCGGATGAGGATTTAAATCGAATAACCGGGATAGATTTTACTAAAGTCCCGGGATTTGATGTATTAAGTGTACAAACTATCATTTCGGAAACAGGTATAAATCATAATAAATGGCCAACAGAAAAACATTTTTCTTCCTGGCTTGGATTAAGCCCTGCTAATAAAATTACAGGAGGAAAAATTGTTGGAACAGGAACTCGTAAAGTTATTAACCGCGCTGCGAATGCATTTCGAATGGCTGCCCATTGTGTGTTGAGAAGCAAAAGTGCAATAGGTGCATATAGTAGAAGGCTGAAAAAAAGGCTAGGAGCACCAAAAGCAATAACTGCGACAGCAAGGAAATTAGCATGTATCTTTTATCAAATGTTGAAATATGGACAAGAATATGTAGAGAAAGGAATGAACTATTATGAAACACTTTACAAAGAGAGAGTAGTCAAAAATTTGCTTAAAAAAGCAAAGGAATTTGGTTATATACTAATGAAAGAGGAGCCGATAGATGAAAAAGGTTCTTAGGAGTTTGTTAGAAGATTGAAATTGTAGTTGAATTATATCAATTAGTGTTACAAGAATGATGTCATCCCAGTGCTTGACACTAGAATCCAGCTTTTCATACAATCTAGTCAAAGACATTCTTTTTAGCGTAAAGCAACTATGCTCACCAGTTCAGTGTGCTATCTACAATTAAATTTCTGGATTCCAGTGTCAAGCACTGGAATGACATTGATAGACCTAAAGAAATAGAACATGACGGAATGGCTAATATCTAACCAACTTATTGATTATAACAATGCTGTAGAATTCATGGAAGCAAAAATTCAACAAATTTACAATAATTTATCTGATGAGCTAGTATGGTTGCTCCAGCACCCTCCACTTTATACTGCAGGAATCGGTGCAACAGATGATGACATTATTGAAAAATTATTTCCCATATACAAAACAGGTAGGGGCGGTAAATACACATATCACGGACCAGGGCAGCGCATTATATATTTAATGCTAAATCTTAAAAAAAGAAACAAATGTGACATAAAACTATATATCAGAGACCTAAGTAATTGGATCATAAATGTCTTAAAGCACTTTAATATATTCGGAGAATTCAAAGAAGATAGAATAGGCATTTGGGTGAACAACAACGGAGTAGAAGAAAAAATAGCAGCTTTTGGCATTCGCTTGAGAAAATGGGTAACTTATCACGGCATAGCGCTTAATGTCTCTCCAAACCTTTCCCACTATGAGGGTATTATTCCTTGTGGACTAAAAGATTACGGCGTTACATCAATGGAAAAACTAGGAGTAAAAGTTCTACTTTCTGAACTCGATGATATACTAAAAAAAGAGTTTTATAAGATATTTTAATGATCATTTACCTTTTATATTTTATTTTCACTTTATGTGCTAACACACAACTGTACGAACGTTGTAGTTTGGGAGCAATTACCACCAGTGGGGTGTCATCCCAGTCCCCAGACACTGGGATCCAGCTTCTATGCAACTTAATTAAAAACGTTTGTTTTAGCGTAAGACAACTACCTTTAGCTCATCAGCTCAGTTATAAGCAAAATTTCTGGATTCCAGTGTCAAGCACTGGAATGACACCATTTGCTGTCTTCAAAAATGAATGTTCGTACAGCTATGGTGCTAACACAGATATTCATGCAATGGACCAAGTTGATATTATCGCTCCTTCTTCAAAGGGAAAAGAATCAGATTTGCCAACTATAAAAAAATATATAGAGGCTTTGGGTTTTAATCCCCATATTTCGGAGAAAATATACAGTAACGACAATCCATTTTATTCCAACTCTGATGAGTTTAGAGCGAATGATTTGGTTAATGCTCTCACTGATGATAGCAAAATAATTTGGTGTATTAGAGGGGGAGAAGGGGCTTCTCGGTTAATCCCTTATCTGGAAAATCTACCGAATGACAAAAAAGAAAGAATTGCCAAAAATAAAAAAGTTCTCATAGGCTATAGTGATATCACTGCTTTACATATTTATCTGCAAGTTAAATATGATTGGCAAACTCTTCACGGCACTATGTTGGAAATGATAGTAAATAACTCCGTTGCTGAAAGTTCTGTTGAGAAATTGAAAGAGTTAATTCTTAACCAACGCAACTCTATCAGATTTGACAACTTAAAGATGATAAATAATGGAGTTAGACTAAAAAATGGCAGATTAGAATCTAAAATCATCGGTGGTAATATGACTTTAGTTGAAAACAGTATAGGAACCGCTTGGCAAGTAAACGCAAAGGACAAAATTCTATTTTTAGAAGACATAAGAGTTTATCCATATTCAATTGAGCGCAGTCTAGATCACCTAAAACAAGCTCATATTTTTGATGGAGTAGATGCAGTAATATTCGGTGACTTTGTTAACTGTTATAATGATAATCTTGTTGAAATTGTAAAAGAAAGGTTTGCAAAAAGTGTCAACTTTCCAGTATTTACAATGAAAGGAGTAGGCCATGGACATATAAATGACCCTTTACCTTTCAACACTCACACTATCATCAGCATTCAAAACGAGAAGGAGTTTATGGATGTGCAACAGTTATACAAGTAGCTTTATCTAACACTCCTTTCATTCCAGCATCTTCGTTGTCATCCGAGTAGCCTCTTTGGTGTCATTCAAGTAGCTGACACTGGAATCCAACTAAGTTGGTAAACACGAAAGCGCTTTTTTTTGACGGAATTGCACAAAAAAAACTGGATGCCAGTGTCAGCTACTTGCATAACATCATCTTTTTTATTAGATGCATATGAAATCAGTGCTTTCTTGTCATCCCAGTACTCCTTATTCTTGTCATTCGAGTAACCCCTTCAGTGTCATCCAAGTAGCTGACACTGGGATCCAGAACAGGTAATAAGAAGCACTGAAATGATATCTCTATAGAACTCCTAACCAATCAAAAATATTAAGAAATTTACCAAGCAAAAAAAAGGCAAAAGAATCCCCCAGTAGTGAGTTTTAACCCTATAATAATGTAAATTGGCATTGTAATAATGTGCTAACGCTTATTTAAAGCGCGTTTTGGCTGAATGTAGAAAAAATAAAAAAGACATGCAGCCGCTATAATTTTATGTAATCTGCCAATATATACCTGAGTTTTTTACTGAATTTTTGTTGTTAAATCTGCAGAGATTAAAAACAAGGATAAATACTCTTATTGTCATGATAAGAAGACTGATGAGGTTTGTCAAGTTGACTCTATTGCATATCCTTATAAGTAAATTAATGTTATCCTTTTATTGCTAATCTAAAGTTTTTTATGTTCATACACTTGCGTGTTCATAGCGTTTATTCTCTGCTTGAGAGTTCGGTTAAAATTGAGGAGCTGATTGGTCTTTGTTTGCAGAACAAAATGCCGGCAGTTGCAGTTACTGATTCAGGCAACTTATTTGGCTCACTTGAATTTGCAGAATATGCAGCTAATAGGGGAATACAGTTAATAATAGGATGCAATATTATCGTTCAACACTTAGAACAAAATTTATCAATACTGCTACTTGCAAAAAATGAACAAGGGTACACTAATTTAGTCACCTTGGTGAGTGAGTCTTTTAAAAAGCGCAAGAATAACAGCGATATTCCTTACGTTGATTTTGATGAGCTATTAAGTTTTAATACAGGTCTAATCGCCTTAACTGGTGGATGTTTGGCTCAACTGTTATTGGAGCAAGACAAAGAAACGGTTGAAAAACTGCTTTCAGCATTCGATGGTCATTTATATGTTGAATTGCAGCGTCATGGGCTGAATAAAGAGCTAGAGCTTGAAGAAGCTTTAATAGATTTTGCTTATCAGCGCAATATACCACTAGTTGCAACGAATGATGTGTTTTTTTCAAATAGATCTGATTATGAAGCTTATGATATATTAACGTGCATATCGGAGGGCAGTTATGCCCTGGAGAATAACAGAAAGAAGTTAACTACCGAGCATTACTTCAAATCTGTGGAAGAAATGGAGGAACTGTTCAGCGACATTCCCGAAGCAATTTATAACACTTTAGTGATAGCTAAGCGGTGCTCTTACATGCCAAGAAGCAGGCAGCCTATCTTGCCTAAATTTCCTTGTCGAGAAAATAAAACTGAGAATGAAGAACTGAGGGAGCAGGCAGTTGCAGGATTAGAATTCCGCATTGCAAATGAAACAGACATAGACCTTAAACAATACTACGATCGGCTGAATTACGAACTAAGCGTAATAACTTCGATGAACTACGCTGGCTACTTTTTGATAGTTTCTGATTTTATTCGTTGGAGCAAAGCAAATGGCATTCCAGTTGGACCGGGAAGAGGTTCTGGTGCTGGATCAATTGTTGCTTGGAGCTTGCAGATTACAGATCTTGATCCAATAAAATTTGGTCTGATCTTTGAAAGATTTTTAAACCCTGATCGTATATCAATGCCTGACTTTGATATCGATTTCTGCCAAGAGAAAAGGGACCTGGTTATTGATTATGTTCAGAAAAAGTACGGTTATGTTGCTCAAATAATCACTTTTGGAAAATTGCAAGCAAGGGCAGTATTGCGTGATGTTGGTAGAGTATTGCAAATGCCTTACTCTCAAGTGGATAAAATATCTAAAATGGTTCCATTTAATCCAGTAAATCCTGTAACTTTATCGCAAGCGATAGAGCTTGATCAAAACCTGCAGAAAGAACGAGATAGTGATGAGGTAATTGCAAAGCTTCTTGATATATCACTAAAGCTCGAAGGAATATATCGTCACGTTTCAACTCATGCTGCTGGAATTGTAATATGCGATCAAAAATTAGAAAATTTTCTTCCCATCTATTATGATCCAAATTCGGCTCTGCCAATCACTCAATACAGCATGAAATATGTAGAGAAAGCTGGGTTAATAAAATTTGATTTTCTTGGACTTGGTACGCTAACACTAATAGATCACGTATGTCGTTTAATTAATCGTGATGAAAAAAAATTTGATATTTCCTCGGTTTCTTTGATTGATCAAAGAACCTATGAAATGCTCTCAAGAGGTGATTCAATCGGAGTGTTTCAACTTGAAAGTTCGGGAATGAGAGAAGCTTTAATCAAACTAAAGCCAGACTGCATTGAAGATATCATCGCTTTAATTTCTCTTTATCGCCCAGGGCCTATGGATAACATTCCAACTTATGTTGCAAGAAAGCATGGACTTGAAAAGCCAGATTACATTCATCCATTGCTTGAGAAGGTGTTAAAAGAAACATTCGGAGTAATAATCTACCAAGAACAGGTAATGGAAATAGCGCGTATTCTCTCTGGATATAGCTTAGCAGAGGCGGATTTACTCAGACGTGCCATGGGTAAGAAAATTAAGGAAGAGATGGACAAACAACGTGAACTTTTTGTTCAAGGAGCAACAAAAAACGGTGTTGATTACGACAGGGCAAGTTATATTTTTGATCTTGTTGCAAAATTTGCTGGTTATGGATTTAATAAATCCCACGCTGCAGCATATGCGATTATATCTTACCACACAGCTTACCTTAAGGCTAACTACCCGCTAGAATTTTTTACGGCCTTGATGAATCTCAATATTGATGATAGAGACAAACTGAATTTGTTTTATCATGCTGCAAAATTCAGTGGAGTTGCTGTTTTTTCGCCTGA
Organism: Wolbachia endosymbiont (group B) of Germaria angustata; assembly: GCF_964026725.1. Taxonomy (NCBI): domain Bacteria; kingdom Pseudomonadati; phylum Pseudomonadota; class Alphaproteobacteria; order Rickettsiales; family Anaplasmataceae; genus Wolbachia; species Wolbachia endosymbiont (group B) of Germaria angustata. The sequence continues at coordinate 164,122 of NZ_OZ034691.1, read as the reverse complement.
TATCAGCAAATCTAAGGCTGAATTTTCAATAGAGGGTGAGCACATACGCTACGGAATTGCTGCTTTGCGTAATGTTGGTTTTGCTATAGCAGAAGGAATAGTAAATGCACGCTCAAGTTCTTATAAGGACATATGGGAATTCATTCAAAATTTGGGGCATATAATAAATAAAAGGGCATTAGAAAGTTTAATTAAATCTGGAACATTCGATAGTGTGCACCAAAATAGAAAGCAGTTATACGAGTCAATAGACACATTGATTTACTTTGCAAATAAAAATAGGCAGTTAAATCAAGCTGTTTTATTTGGCAATCTTGATGTCCTCAAGCCAAAACTCGAGGATGTGGAAGATTTTAATGAAGAGGAAAAATTAGAGCATGAGTTGTTTTCACTAGGGTTTTATTTAACTAATCACCCGCTTAAAAAATTTAAAACTCTTTTGAAAAAATTAAATATTGGGTTTATCGGAGAGAGTAAGACAATAAAAACTGCTGGTGTAATATTAAATGTGCGTATGAGAACCTCAGAACGTGGAAGATTTGTTATCCTAACACTTTCTGATCCCCACAATGTTTCTGAAATAGCATTCTACAATAATGAAATAATAGAAGAAAAAAGGAATCTATTTTCACCTGGAGCATTTGTGATAATTGATCTTGAAATTTCAGAAAACACAACGAGACTATCAGGAAAGGACATATCTGAATTTACAGAAAAGGTTACTTCTCTAATGAAAGGATTAGTTTTAACTGCTGTATGTGCAGACTCGCAAAAAGTTGCTGAGGAGTTGAATTCAGTGTTGAAAAATGGAGGCAAAACCAAAATAATGCTAAAGTTTCTTCTCGAAAAACATAAAGTCAGCATCTTGTTGCCAGGTGCATATTCAATCACCCCCCAAGCTATTTATGAAATATCTCACTTAAGTTGGATTGAAGGCGTAGAAATTAATACAAATAACTTGCTTATATAAAAAAGTTTTATATAATAAAGTGTTTAATTGATATTAAAGGAAGATATAGTGAATCTCTATGAATTTACTTTTATAGCACAACCGAACTTATTGCAGCAAGAAGTAGAAGAAATGGTCCAAGAATTGGCTATTTTGTTGAAAAATATTAAAGCAGATATTATTTCTCAGGAGGTTAAAGGTCTCATAGAAAGAGAACATAGCACAGTTACAAAACAAGAGCTAGAGGCAAGTACTGAAAGCATTAAAAAAAGTCTGATTGTTTACTCTGATTTTTTGGAAACTCTGACAAAAATTTTATGGTTTGAATTGGAAGAAGATTTTTCAAATTTAAAAGAAATAAAGTCAAGAATCGATAAAGAATTGAAAAATGAACTAAGTGATACGGGAATAAAACAAAATTTTATGGACCTTCCAGGAGCTAAAACTAAAAGTGCATTTATCTATAATGTAGTAAATGCTTTTAAGGAAAATATTTCACAACATCTAATAAAGCCCCTTCAAGAGGTTTTAAAAAGTTTTAAAATAGTAGACTCAAATCAATTGAGTAAAACGCTGGAAGTGCTTTTGAAAAATATTGAAGCTTCAGGATTGATAAAATATGAATATTGGGGTCTATTGGATTTTGCATACCCAATAAATAAGATGAAAAGTGGTCATTACTGTATGATGTGTATAAGTTTTACTTCAAGCATTATGGATGAATTTGAGCGTAGAGTAAAATTGAATGAGAATATTATTCGCCACTTGTCTGTACGGGTTAATGAGTTTTTTAAAGGTAAATCTTACATGATGGATAAACAAATTGAGGAGAAAAGTGCATAATGATGAAAAGACGAAATAGTTTTAATAATTCTTACGTGTCTGTAAATAACAGAACTGGTTTTAGGCGTCCTAAGGTCTGTCCTCTTGCTGCATCTAAAGATGAGGACATAGACTATAAGAATATAGATTTATTGTCCAAATTCACCTCTGACTATGGTAGAATATTACCTAGAAGGTTAACAGGTGTGTGCGCAAGAAAACAAAGAAAGTTGCGCTTAGCAATTATAAGAGCACGCTTTTTAGCTCTTGCTCCTTACTGTACTAAAAAAGTTAGGTAATTTATGTTAATAATTTTAAAGGAAAATATAACAACTTTAGGTAAGATTGGTGAAGTTGTCAAAGTTAAGCCAGGTTATGCACGTAATTTTCTTTTTCCACAAAAAAAGGCGATGAAAGCCACTAAGGAAAATTTAATAAAGTTAGAGGAACAGCGTTTATTATTGGAAGAAGAAAATACCAAAAAATTAAATGCAGCAAAAGTGCTTGCATTATCACTGCATGATAAATTTATTATATTAATAAAGCAAGCTTCAGAGGATGGAAAGATTTTTGGCTCTGTAACCACACGTGAAATTGCAAAAACTTTATCACAAGAAGGATATGATATAAGTCATCATAGTTTATCTTTTGGTGGAATAAGTATCAAAAATTTGGGCGAGTATCAAGTGAATATAGAATTACATAGTAAAGTGATAGTGCCAATTACTATATACGTTGTCAGATCTGAGAAAGATGCACATGAATTGAGGCAAGTAAAGTTGCAAAATCAGAAATCTGAGCAACAAGAAGATACAAATAACGAATAGCAGTGAATAAAATATTTCAACTACTCCTGTCACTCCAGTGCATTTTTTTTCTGTCGTCCCAGTGTTACACACTGGGATCTAGCATGTTCAAAGATAAGACAGGGATCATCTAATGATCCCACGCTATAGCCGCAAAGAAATCTCTTCCATTTGGGAAGAAAAAAATAAGTTCAACATATGGCTCAAAATAGAAAAATTAGCATGTGAAGCTCAAGCAAAATTAAAAGTTATTCCAAATGATGTTGCTGAAAAGCTCTCTGGTGCTATTGAATTTGATATTGAGCGTATTAACGAAATTGAATCCATTGTAAAACATGATGTTATAGCTTTTTTGACATATATTGCTGAAAAAGCGGGAGTTGATGTTCGTTATCTCCATTACGGAATGACAAGTTCTGATGTTTTAGATACATGCCTTGCAGTGCAGTTGAAAGAGTCATGTGATATTTTACTCAAGAATCTAAAAAATTTACTTATAGTATTGAAAAAAAAAGCTGAGGACTATAAAGATATTGTTTGTGTTGGGCGCAGTCATGGAATGCATGCAGAACCAATAACTCTTGGGTTAAAATTTGCTAGATTTTATGCTGAATTTAAACGCAATTATCAGAGATTAATTAGCACGCAAAAAGAGATCTCAATTTGTAAAATATCAGGTGCAGTAGGTAATTTTGCAAATATTAATCCATTTGTTGAAGAGTATGTAGCGAAAGAAATGGGACTCATACCTGAAACCATATCGTCTCAAGTCATCCCTCGTGATAGACATGCCATGTTCTTTTCAATTTTGGGAGTAATTGCAAGCTCAATAGAAAATATTGCAATTGAGATTCGTCATTTGCAAAGAACTGAAGTCGGCGAAATCTCTGAATATTTTTCCACTGGGCAGAAGGGAAGTTCTGCTATGCCGCATAAGTGTAATCCTATTTTAAGTGAGAATTTGACTGGGCTCTCACGCTTAATACGCAGCTATGTTTTTCCTGCATTAGAAAATGTTGCACTATGGCACGAACGAGATATATCGCACTCGTCTGTGGAAAGGTGCATTGCTCCTGATGCTTGTATAGCAATGGATTTTGCTTTAGTACGATTAACAGATTTGATAGATAAATTGGTGATCAATAAGGAAAATATTGAAAAGAACTTAAATTCTTCAAAAGGCTTGTTTTTTTCACAACGTGTATTGCTTGAGTTGGTAAGTAGTGGTTTAACTAGGGAAGAGGCATATAAAATTGTTCAGAATAATGCAATGAAAGTAAAGCAAGATAACAGTGATTTTCTGTTCGAATTGAAACAAGATAAATCCTTGCATAGAATTATTGACTCTGAAAAACTTGAGTCTTTGTTTGATTTGAAGTATTATATGAAACATATAGATTACATATATAGCAAGGTTTTTAATTAGGCTGAGTAGCTCAGTGGTAGAGCAGGAGGATCATAATCTCTTGGTCGGGGGTTCAAATCCCTCCTCAGCCACTCAAGCTAAACTATGGTTTGGCAAGAGCAGCGCATTTGACAAAATAACGTGATTCATTGTCCAATTAACTGAAGTTTTTTTTTCAGTTGTTCATATAGTATATGGAATAATGTATGTGAAGTGATAAAGATACAACATTTGTTGTATCTATTCAGGGGAATGGCTAATGGTATCCGTTCAAGAAAGTGGTAAGGTAGATGAGAAAAGACAACTAAATGAATTTCATCCGAGTAGCTAACACTGGCATCTATATAAAGACAATCTAATGCACTCATTTAAAGTGAAGTTTTCTGGATCCCAGTGTCTAGGCACTCGGATGACAAGAAAAGAGTTGACTTGAATGACACTGAATAGGCACTGGGACAGAGGCTACTTGAATAATATTTCACCATGTCATTCCAGCACTTGATGCTGGAATCCAGAAGTTTTTTGAGCACAAAAGTCATGCTAAGTTTTTGTTGTTAAGAAAGGCTGGATAGCTACTTGAATGACACCATTTGTTACTGTGTTTTTGTCTATCTTATTTTGCTACCCTACTGAACGAATACACAAAATCTAACTTTTTTCTATACAACCAGCTAGGTCAAGAAAGGTGAATCTATCTCTTGTTGCAAATGTAAGATTGACTACCTTGCAATATTGCTCTTTGTTCCAATTAAGATGCTCCGGTAAGTACGGAATTGATAGATCTTCAAATACTATCTGCAGGTGTTTTGCAGATAGTAAATTTTGCTTAATTAAACTAGAAATATTACTCCATTCTTTGCAAATAATCTCTTGAATTTTTTGCTGCATAATTTGCTTCTGCTTTAGAATTTTTATAAATTCGGTATTACCAAAGCACTGAGTTATATGTTTTACATCTAAAGTGATCGGTTTGGTAATCGGGTTTTGTATTGACAATATCTCCTCTTGCAAGTTAGCCATAGTAATCGTCGTAACAGCAATTTTTTCGCCATGTAACGAGGAGGAATAATCTTTTGTTACCGTCTCCATTGCATGAGCTATCATATGTTCTCCTTGGCTTGCAGAGTAGCTGCCTTTTGACATCACCATTCCAAGTCCTGAAATCAATAAGGCTTCCATAAGTAATAAAACTACTCTTTTATCTTTTTTAGCAAGTGCCAAGTGTTCTCTGAGCAAAATTTCCTCCAGATCCCGAACAAGTTTAAAGGGGAGTTCATTATATTCTGTGCCAAGTAATAGATTAGATAATAGCCAATCGGCTTGTACTGTTGAACGGCAGATGAAATCTGCAAATCCACTTAATGTAAGGCGTAGTGGTGCGTTGACAATTATATCGGTATCAATGTATATTGCCTTTGGAAGATGTGCTCCGAACGATTTTTTATATCCATCAACTAATATTGAAGCGTTTGCAGAGCTATATCCATTCATGGAAGCAGCTGTTGGAAAGGATATGTAGTCTTTGCCTTCTAAATAGCTTGCGTACTTACAGATATCATTAACAGTGCCACTGCCAAATGCAACCATTAAGTCACTATCTTTTGCTTTATTTCTAACTAGGTTTACAGCTTGGAGAGAAGCAGCTCTGTTCAGTCTATTTGGTGTCATCCAAGTAGCGTGACACTGCGATCCATCATAGTCACGCACTGGAATGACAGGTGTGGCTGGAATAATTAAATGAGAAACTTTATTAAGTATGTTTTTGTTTAAAAGTTTTGCTGTATTTTCATCTGCAATCAGAAAAATGTCATTTCCGTATTGTCTACATATTTCATAGATATTATCAGCAAGTACTGTTACTTCCCTTATAAGAACTTGTTCTGTGTGCTGTAATATTTGTTTTAAATATCGCATAGAATGTTTACAATACGGTAATGTTAGTATTTTAAGATTGATATGAAGATTGACCCTGTAGAACTAACTAAGAAATTAATTTCTTTTAAAAGTATAACACCAAAAGACGATGGGGCAATAGAGCATATAGCAGCCATTCTCAAGAAAAGTGGTTTTGAATGTGAGATTTTAGAGTTTGGTGATAAAGTTAAAAATCTTTATGCGAAATATATAAATGGAGTACCAAACTTGTGTTTTGCTGGACATGTTGATGTTGTACCACCAGGTGAGTTAAAAGATTGGATATCTGATCCATTTAAGCCAGAAGTTAGAGATGGAATGCTATATGGAAGAGGAGCAGCTGATATGAAAGGCGGAGTAGCTGCATTTATTGCTGCTATCGTAGATTCAGTTGCAGGTAAGTTTCAATTCAGCGGTTCAATCAGTGCATTGATTACCAGCGCTGAAGAAAGCACGGAAGAACATGGAACAAAGGCCATTTTGGAATGGATGAAAAGCAAGCAAAAAAAGATAGATTTTTGTATAGTTGGAGAACCAACGAGTAGTGAGAAATTAGGTGATACCATAAAAATAGGTAGAAGAGGTTCTGCAACATTTAAATTGATTTGCCATGGTAAACAAGGGCACGTTGCCTACCCAGATCTAGCAGATAATCCAATATATAAAATGGTATCGATACTAAGTAAGATAAAAGATACCACTTTTGATACTGGTAATAAATACTTTCAGCCTTCACATTGCGAAATTACTACTATCGACGTTGGAAATAATACTAATAATCTAATACCTAGTTCAATAGCAGCAGGTTTTAATGTTCGATATAACAATACACAAACACCAGACGTTTTATATAAGATGATTGATGCAATATGCACCAATGTGACTAACGATTATAAACTGTCTATGCAGAGCAGCAGGGACGTTTTTCTCTCTATTCCTGATAGAAATACTGATATTATGCTTGATGCGATAAATAAAATTACCGGTATTGATGCTGTGCTGAGTACAAATGGTGGCACATCTGATGCTGCGTTTATTAAGGATATTTGTCCAGTAATTGAATTTGGTATGATCAACAAAACCGCACATCAGGTAAATGAATGCGTATCAATAGACGATATACATAAATTAACAGCTATATATAAGGAGTTTATAAAAAATTATTTTTACCCCAGTAATAAAATATTAAACCAAATCAATGTAATTGGTAATACGCCTGATGGTCCATTATTAGCTTGAGGTGCAGTTGTATAGAGAAGAAAACTTACTAGACACATTTTACTAACCCCTTATTATAATATTAAGGGTATTTTTGACTCAAAACTTGTCTTTGATCTGTGCGAGCTTAATAACAAAAATTCAGTAGAAAGCTTATTGGCGAAAATTATCTGTTCAGCAGAGTGACAAAATAAGATAGACAAAAAGGGTGTAAGAACAAATAGTGTCATGCAACACTGGCTTTTGTACACAAAACGTTGTAAAGCGCTTTTGTCAACCTGGATCCCAGCTCGGATAACAAGAAAAGAAGCACTGGTTTCACATAGATCTGAACAGATATAATTTCTTAAACATTTATAGCTCACATAAAACCCGGTCTGACTGTCATAAAGGCTACTCATTGCAGCAGACAACTTTCGCACTACTTCAAATTCTAATTTTCAACTTAAAGAGGTACGTAATGTCAAATAACTTCAATTTCAAAGAATTTTTTCACCATCACGAAGCAAATAGCACTTTAGATGATATACAAAGGTACTGCATACTGTGGCAATCAGTGATATCACAGGCAATGATTGATGCAGCAAGTAACTGTAAAAAAACAGAAAGCTTGGTAGAGAAACGTAAAGCAATTTCCTGGCTATCAGACTTCAGTCAAGATTTTGTTGAAACATGTATACTGGCTGATTGCGATCCATTATACGTAAAAAACAAAATACAGCCAATTCTAAAAAAGATAAAGCCCTTTTAATGAGATTTACCCCTCTCACCAAGAAAAATATCATTTAATCTTTTTTCTATAGCTTCATCTATATCTTGGATTAATAGCTGCTTTATCATATTCACTTTCCGTTCTGCCTCTTGAAGATTATTGTTACCGTAACTGTTCTTATTACTATAACCATAACTACTGCCATTTGGTTTATTACTCATTTTTCTTCTTGTGCTGAGTATCTGAACTATCTTCTCCTTGAAAAAAGACTTCCAGCCTGTGCCAGAAAATAATTTGTAGAGAAAATGCGGAGTAAGAAACGCTACTAATATTCTAATAGAAACTCCATAACCCAAATCATCTCTATTTTCATAATACCATTTTAAATATTGATACAAATGGTAAAATGCATTTTTGAAGGAGCTAAACTCTACAGCATACCAAAAGCCACTGGTGAGAAACATGAGCATAATGCTCGATGTATAAAGATACAAAGTGAAAAGAAATAGCTTGACAACTATATCTTTCAAACTGCCGAGTATGTAATTAAATAACCTTAATTTATAAAAAAGTGATATCATTTCACGCACACTTCAATAAAGCTGGGGTGGAAGGATTCGAACCTTCGCGTGGCGGTATCAAAAACCGCTGCCTTACCACTTGGCTACACCCCAATATTGTTTATATCAATAACATTATTAACCCAATTAGTAAAAGATTTATTCGCTTTTCCTATGGGTATTATCACAACGGCTGGTTGATCATAAGAATGCATTGACTCGATTTTTTCTACAATCTTATCAGCCTGATCATTCCTACTTTTCATAATTGCCACTACTTCACAATTACTATTAGTTTTACCTTCCCATAAATACAGAGAGTTTACTTCAGGAAATATATTTACACACACAATTAACTTCTCGTTTAACAATTCTTCAGAAATAGCCTGAGCCTCTTTCAAGTTTGAAAAAGTTATATAGACTAAAACTAAGTTGCTCATTAATCGCTACATAAATGCATTTTTACTATACTCTACTTAGATTTATTCATCAAGAGAAAATAGGAGAGACCTCTTCAGTGCTTGACACATAGAAATTGAAGATGTCATTTAGTAGCTCTCCCCTTGCCATCCCAGTAGTTCTCCTCTTGTCATTCAAGTAGCTATCCAGCCTTTCTTAACAACAAAAACTTAGCATGACTTTTGTGCTAAAAAAACTTCTGGATTCCAGCATCAAGTGCTGGAATGACATGGTGAAATATTATTCAAGTAGCCTCTGTCCCAGTGCCTATTCGGTGTCATTCAAGTCAACTCTTTTCTTGTCATCTCAGTGCCTAGACACTGGGATCCAGAAAACTTCACTTTAAATGAGTGCATTAGATTGTCTTTATATAGATGTCAGTGTCAGCTACTCGGATGAAATTCATTTAGTCTTCTTTTCTCTTTTTCTTATTTTACTACTCTGATGAACGGATACAAAAAAAACTAATGCAACTTGATGTAAGTAGATCTTGCAAGCATTTTAAGATTGCCGGTTCACTAGTTAATATATAAAAAGCTTAGCAAAATTATAAGAATAGTATATAATTGAAAGTATTTTATAGTGAGAATAATGCCTAACGAAATACATCTTATATTCTTTCATGGACTAGGGGATAATTATAAAAATGCAACTACATTCTGTAAAGATATGCAATCTGAGCTCATGCACCACCATGATATACCTAATTTTCACACTCATGCACACAAATACCCGGCTGCATTTCAAAATTATATAACTTATGCCTTAACCAGCTTCGTATGCTTACTAGCATCAATATTGCCACCTACTGTCATACTGCTCACTAATCCAATAACAGCTAGAACAGCTGGATTGGCAGTCTTATCAGCTTCAGCTTGTGTTTTTTTATCTATATTGCTACTCATGATTCCGTTTCTAAATAAGAATCAAAACTTATTCAAGTCTTCAATAGAGAAAATTAATCAACTAATAAATCAAGGTGTAAAACCCGAAAATATTATACTTTTCGGTCATTCTTTTGGAGGAGCAGTTGCATCAGAAGTATCAAGGCATTTTGCGAATAGAGATGTTAAACTTGGAGGAATTGTCTTCACTAGCACTTTTAGTTCTTTTCATACAGCAATAGAGCATTTTCCAATGCCTCAGACGAAAATTTTGAGTATACTGCCCTCATTCCTACTAAAAAGAATACTAAAAGCCTTCGATTTAGACTTTGATATAGTAGATAATTTACAAAAGTCACAAAATGAAAAAACGCTAATAGTAATTATTAATCACGCAAGAGACAAATTAATACCACTTCCTGCACAGTTGGCAAATGCAATGAGAGACGATCGATTATTAAATGGTAATCCGATCAAGATTCGTGATGATCTGTGTATATATGGAGATGATCCTCATAACAGTGTTTTGGATAGTGGCACACTGACTGAAAAATTAAGAGAAATGGTACTTAGTAAAGTTACGTCTAGAACGCGTTAACTTTTTTGCTGCTTTTTTTTGGCTAAGGTCACACTTCATTATGCATTAAATTGTATGCATCTATTCAGGGAATTTGCTAATGTGAAAGCCAGTGCTTCCTTTCTTGCGATGTAGCTGTACAGAAATTGAAGATGTCATTTAGTAGCTCTCCCCTGTTATTTAAGTAGCTAACACTGAGATCCATAAATTTAACTGGATGCCAGTTTCTGGGCACTGACCATCATAAAGGAGCCAGTGTCATGCACTGATAGTTGTCTTTTCTCGCTTACCTTATTTTACTACTCTGCTGAACGGACACAATTGCATATAGTATAGTCTTTAGTTTTAGTGAGAATAGTTTTATTCCACTGATCAAGGAGTGCTAAATTGAAATACGTATCACCTTTATAAGTTTTATGCATTTCAGTCATAATAAATTCTGAGATTAGGTTATGCTCTAAAAAAAGGTGTACTATTTGTGCCCCACCAATCACAAAGACTTGAGAACTACTTTGAATTGACAGAAATTCTTGCATGGAAGAGACAACAGTACATTTTGGGCCTCTATTAAAACACTTGTTACGGGAGAAAACAATAGGTGTACGATTCTTTAGTATGCTTTGAGGCACGGTTTCAAATGTCTTTCTTCCCATCACAATAACTTGCTTGTCGGTTACTTGACAAAAATGTTTAAACTCACTTGGATAACGCCAGGGCAAATCATTATTTATTCCAATTAACCCATTAGGGTCAATAGCCATAATTCCAATAATCTTCATCCCTTTAAGACAGCTTGGGCTACAAAAAATCTCATGTGGTCACGTACATTATGTACTCTAAGGAAATCAACCTTATTTTGCAGTATAGCAGATGTAGCAATTGTTTCTAAATCTCTATTAGAGGGAGATTCTATGGAAAAAGAGGAAATAAATGACTTTCTGGAATGACCAACTAAAACCTTGCAGCCAAAATTTTGTAAAGTTTCTATACTGCGTAAAATCTGAATATTCTGATACATAGATTTGCCAAAACCAATACCAGGATCAATAATTATTGAATTTTCATCAAAACCAAGGTCAAGTAACCTATTAATGCTCTCCTCTGCCCAATTATTTATGATATCAATTGGGTCAATATCATGTGGAATAATATTGTCCTTATGTGGTGGTATCGAAAGTGAATGCATAATAACGACATTACACCCACTGCTAGCAACTTCTTTTAAGGTATTACTACTCAGATCTCCCTTCTGATCATTTACCCAGGCAATATTGTAGTGCTTCAAAACGTTTAAAATAACGTCTGGCCAAAAACTATCAATGCTGACTTCAATATCACCATTTTTCATATAGTCACTAAGATTATCAAGTACTGGTTTTAGACGTTCATACTCTTCCTCTGGCGTCTTTATTGAAGCTCCAGGCCTTGTTGATTGAGCTCCAAGATCAACTATGCTTGCACCATCTGATACCAGCTGCAATGCCTGCTTGGTTGCTCGATTCGCATCATAATAAAGACCACCATCTGAAAATGAATCAGGGGTAATATTGACGATACCCATAAGCTTTGGTGAAAGCGTAAAACTCTTTGAAAAACAGTCTTGAACATTGAAAGCAAAGGTTTTGTTAACCATTGCCATCAAGTGGAGCAAAAATGGTCTATTTACTAATTCTGGGTGAGGAATTTTAAGGTCAGGTATATCAAGCGTTAGATCATCCCATAACAAAATATCTAAATCAATAACACGAGGTGCCCTTTTTTCGTAGACTTGTGGACGACCAATATCACATTCGATTTGTTTTAAGCCTTTTAGTAGCTCCTCAGGAGAAGAAGAACAACTTCCATAGACAATCATGTTGAGAAATGGCTTGTTCCAATCAGGTGGAGCACCATTTGGTAAAATAGCCTTAGTTTCTAGAATGATTGAAGACTTTAAGTCTTTTAAATAGCGCTTCTTTAGTAACTCAGTAGCCTTTTGTAAATGGGAAAGGCGATTCCCTATATTTGAACCAATAGAAATATAGATCATTCTTGCAATTCATTACAGTAAGTAAAAAAAACGCCCCCATGCACACCAGGAACTGGTGGTGCAGTTTTATGAGTAGTCACCTTGACAGAAGAAATAATATGCTTCTTTCGCAGCAAAAGGTTATTAATGGCTCTGTATATCTCATGAGTTAAATGTTCGATTAAATTAAATTGCTTGCCCTGAACAAGAGATTGAATATTCTGCACTACCTCCAAATAGCAGATAGTATCTTTAAGTTGATCAGTTGTAAGTCCTAAAGGAGGAGATTTAAAAGTGACATCAACATCAATACTCACCAATTGGGGAGAAAACTTCTCTTCTGCACTACATCCTAAATGAACCCAAAGCCGCAGATCAGATATAAGAAGATTACATGCTACCACTGAATTTAGTATCTACTTATAATTAATGGCAAACGTTAACATTCAGCATGCCGTCAAGAAAACCCCATAAGAGTTTTGCTCCTTTTTTAGCGCCTTGTATGACTTTCTCTTGCTCTTCTTCGCTTAAATCTGCAATAAGGTTTGCACATTCCTCAGAATGCCACTCATCAGCTTCCATATGAACGGTAAAAAATTTGAGAGAACGCTCATCATTTATTGAATAGTGTTTTTTCAGACCTTCAATTTTAGACTTAGAAACCTCTGGAGTTTGACGTTCATAAGCGTACAGAGCTCCAAGACCTGCTGCAAAATCTGATTTTACAATGTCAAAATAACCATCAACTAATTCTCGTGTCTCCTTAATTTGTTCATTTTCACAAAGTTCTGAACGTGCTACTCCCAGTCCTTCAGCAAAACGCTGCCATAATTCTGGGTGATTCTCGTCGCCTTGTTCTTCCTCTATTAAATTACCAAGTAAAACTTGCCGCATTTTCAAATTCGGACACAAGGAATGTATACCGCTGATATAACGAGGAAAAGCAGCAACATGGTGATAATATTCCTTAGCATAGGTTTGCAGAGCCTGCAGGCTTAAGCTACCTTCATTCCATGACTCGTAAAACGGGTGTTTTAATAAGTGTAAACTATCTAATTGATTATTAAGTGATTGAACAAATGTCATAAATAAACACTAAATTGTTTTAGGCTACGTTTAGGTTTATCAAATGTCAAGAGACATTTCTCATTACTACCTTAATTCCAATAAATACAAAGATAGATGCGTTATTGGTTAATTTTTTAGTAAAAATTGATTTTTTCTAAAATTTCATGTATTATTAAATCAATATAGTGAAAAACGCAAAATGAAAGTAACAGAAGAAAATACAATAAAAATTAGGGAAGAGTTCGTAGAAGTTCAAAATGGAATGCGAATTCAAAAGATAGTGATGTCAAACTCGAAGAGCAGTGCAGATAGCAGAAAGAAAAAGCATATAGTTTACTTTCCAGGGCTTACATATACTTTTGAAAAAGAGCCAGATGAAGACAAAAGTGAATGGAATTGGGCAGCTGAAGCAGGTATGGATGTTCACCTTATTAATTTTCCTGGTTCTGGAAAAAGCAAAGGTCATTCTTTAAACGGTCAAAATCGAGTAAATGCAGGAACTGCAGTCATTTCAGATCTTCTAAAGCAAGGCATTTACCCAGATAATATAGTATTATATGGAAGCTGCGCTGGAGGACCAATAGCTGCAGAGGTTTATAAAAAGTTTAAAAAAGATGACAATGTTCATTTAAGATGCATTATCAATAAATCCTTTAGCTCATTCAAAAAACTTGTAGTGAAATTACTACACATATCAAAACCTAAATGGCTATTTCCTCCTATAATAAAATTCATACTCAAATGCTTTGGTTGGCACTTTAAGCCACATACAATAGTAAACGATATTACTCCATACACAATTTGTTTTAATCTAGAGAACGATGGCTTTATTAGTAAGCAGGCAAATATAGGTACTAAAATTTCTGATATAGAAAAAAGTCATAGGAAAAAAAAACTACCAAAAAAAAAGAAACTTTTGAAGGTTTTGAGCAATACAAAGAGTTTTTCATGGAGCATACCGATTTAGCTAAAATAAAAAACCTTGAATCTGAAGTTGGAATAATGAGAAAATGCTGGAATAAGTTTCTATCGTTACTACCTATTAAGGCAGATGATATTCACTTTTCTCCGATTACAGAATTGTGCTCATCAAGTGAACACAAATACACTCTTCCTGAGCTAATTTCACTCTTTTTAGAATTCACAGATAATTATTTTGAAAAGAAGGGCTCTCTCAATCAAGAGAAACAACCAGAGATAAAAACAGAAGCGATATGTGGAAAGAATAGTGAAAAAGAAATAGAGGAAAAGAAACAGTATTTTACCAATTTAAAGAATTATTCAATAAGTCAGAGTATATCTAAAAAGCTAACATCTCTTCAAATATTGAAATAAGTGTTTCTTTTGTGATTAAAAAAACATTGCATCTTGATTGTGTATTTCATTTGCTATAAGCAATAATTTTTCGCTTTCATCATAGAGATTGTTTTCACTAGCTAATAATTTCTCACTAATTTGTGGATAAAGTTTAGAAACGTACTTCTCATAGCATTTATCTAGGCATTCTTGGTCTGTCCGTTTTGTTTTGTAGGAATGGCATTTCTCCTTACATTGATTATATCTAAATTCAATCCCTTTCTCTTTGTTTGATGCTTGTTGTTCCATAATATTCTTCAATTTAAATAATATTAGCATACAAATATGAACATTATGCTAATATCATTACTTTTTAGGTATGCATAGCAAATTTATGCCTGGAAATAGTTTTTGGTTATTTCCTACACTTTCTTTATAAAAACCATAGGCGCCCATTGATTTTTATTAGCTAAAGTAAAGGTCAAGTATCTGGAATTCTGGACATAAAATCCTCCTGTATAAAAAGATTTGGTAGCGCACATACGACAGAAATTAAGTATGTGTGTGCACCTACATACACTGAAAAAGATACGCTACGTTTTTTATTGAAAAGTTAATTGAAAATCTGCAGACAAAGATAAATTTTTGAGCTCTTAAAAATATCTCTAATTGTCATTATAATCAGATTCAAAATACGCGGAAGTAATTTTTTGACAATAGATTTCTTTCATAACCAGGCGTTATCCCAGCTGAGATCCAATAAGAAAATCTGATCACACGCTGGAATGACACCGTCCTGCCAGTGCGTGATGCACCAAAAGTTGTGCATCAACAAGGGTATCATGTGAGTAGCCTCTCTCTTGTTGTTATCCCAGTGCCCAGACACTGGGATCCATTTTTTTTCTTCTAGATTCCAGCGTCACGCGCTGGAATGACACCCATTTAGTTTTCTTACCTGTCTACCTTATCTTGCTACTTTGCTGAACAGATACATTTTATTAATAGTGGTGGGATTGGTAGGACTCGAACCTACGACCAATTCGTTATGAGCGAACTGCTCTAACCGACTGAGCTACAATCCCTTTTATCAACACTTATAATACACACAAAAGGAAATTTGTCTACTCGCTTATTTCACTATCAACCCAACTTTGCAAATCATTTGGTGCACCAATTTTACGTGCAATTTCCTTACCATCTTGAAATATAATCAAAGTAGGTATAGATTGAATCCCATACTTACTTGGTATTTCTGTTTCTCCATCTATGTCAAACTTACAGATTTTGATCTTGTCTTTTCTATCCTTGGCTAATTGCTCGACACGTGGCATCAGACTTTTGCATGGCCCGCACCATTCTGCCCAAAAATCTACCAGCACAAACCCTTTATAGTCAGCAACCTCAGATTTGAAATTTTGATCATTTACCACTTTAATATCATCACTCATAAAATACCTAAATTTTTATAAATATAGCGTATCAATTAGCAGCTGATCAACTAAATTTTTCTGGATTCAAGTGAAGTGATTACATCTGATGGTTAAAGATATCCACGTTTCCCCAACCCATTAAGTCTAGCTCAATACGAGTAGAAAGAAATTCAAAGCACTTTTGGGCCAACTCTTTTCTGTTTTCACGTTCCAGCATTGAGTCTAGCTTTTCCTTTATTCTCTGGAGATATAAAACATCAGATGCAGCATAACTTTTTTGCTTGTCTGTTAAATTTTCATTTCCCCAATCAGAAGATTGTTGTTGCTTATTTAATTTTATATCAAGTAGTTCTAAGCACAACTCTTTTAAGCTATGACTATCTGTATAAGTGCGAACTAAACGTGAGGCTATTTTCGTGCAATAGCAAGGCAGTGCCCAGATTTTTAAATAATAATGTATTATACTTACATCAAACCGTGCAAAGTGAAATATTTTGGTTATATTTTTATCCTCTAATATTTTTCTCAAATTTGGAGCTGTATAATCGTTTTTAAATTGAATCAAATGAGCGTTGCCATCATCAAAAGAGAGCTGCACAAGGCATAATCTGTCTCTACCATGAAGTAGCCCCATTGCCTCTGTATCAACAGCTATAGATTTTATATCATTCGGTATTGCACTGGCTGGCAGGTCGTCTTTATATATAAATATTCTCATAAATTTAATATGTTTTATGACACATACAATAATCAAAAATGAGTTTTAAGTATACGAAAAGATCATAGAAAATTGGCTCTCATGATTTTCATGTATGTAGGGTTTACAAATTATGATATGCATCTATAATAAGAATAAGTAAATTTTCATTGCGGGAGTGGCTCAGTTGGTAGAGCGCAACCTTGCCAAGGTTGAGGTCGAGGGTTCGAACCCCTTCTCCCGCTCTTTGAGTTTTAATCACATTTAATCATAAAAAAATTAATTGATCTATCTAAGAAATTTAGCTATACTAGAAAAGTTTTTTAGAAATTTATATTTAAGGAGATTATATGAAAAAAGATGATGTTATATTCCTCCGTTTAACAGTTTTAGGCGTAGTAGCATCAATAGGAGCACTTACAGGTTTGGGACTCAGTTTTACAGCTTTGTCACCATTGGTGATGGGTGGAATTATTGCTGCGGTTCCTGCACTCTTAGACTTTGCCATTTGTACAGATGATAAACTCTCACAATTCGAATTCTCTTATGCTCATGCTTGTCTCTTTGTTGCAAGCGCTGCAATTGGAGTTGGTCTTGCTGCAGCTACAATGGCTATTTTTCCTGGTGCAACGCTTGGAATGGGATCGGTAGCTTTAGCAGGTGCAGTAATAGCGCCCATTGCATTACAAGCAGCGATATTTGCAACAAATTATATTATACAACCAATAGCTGAAAAAGTGAATGAGTATATTATATCACCTATAGTTGGAAAATGTTTTTCTTCAAAAGAGGAAGAAAACGGGCTAGTTAAAGGATAATTAAAAAAAGTTGTTTGACGTTAACGTTTAGTTTTCTTTATAACTTCCTTTGTGAAAGAAGAAAAATGCTTATTTGTAACGATAGCTGGTTTGCCAAATGCTGGAAAGTCAACGCTAATTAACAGCATCGTAGGCAAGAAAATTGCAATTGTCACCCCTAAAGTGCAGACAACAAGGACGCAGGTAAGAGGTGTTGCTATATGCAACAATGCGCAAATTGTTTTTACTGACTCTCCAGGAGTGTTTTCAGCAGAAACAAATCTTGAAAAAGCTTTAGTCAAATCTGCATGGGGAGCAGTTAAGGATAGTGACATTACTTTGTTGCTTGTTGATGTAAACAATTACCTAAAAAATATAGAAAGAATAAAAACGATATTTGCACGACTGGAGCGCACAAAGGGCAGATGCATTTTGGTTATCAATAAAACTGATTTAGTAAAGAAATCAGAGCTCAAGATGGCACATGAGCACCTAAATTTGCTTTATAAGTTTGAAAAAATTTTTACGATATCGGCACTGAAGAATGATGGACTTTCTAATTTGATGAATTACTTATCTGAAATTGCACCGATAAGCCCTTGGTTCTATGAAAAAGATCAAGTAACCGATTCCTCAGCTGATTTTTTATCAGCAGAAATTACAAGAGAGAAGTTATTCTTGAACCTACGTGAAGAATTGCCATACTCTACAGCTGTTATAACTGAACAATTTGAGGAAAAAAAAGATAAGAGTTTAGTCATAAAACAGATCATATTTGTATTGAAAGATAATCATAAGAAAATAGTGCTAGGAAAAGACGGCAGTAGCATAAAAAAAATTAATATCGAGGCGCGTACAGAATTGGAAAAGTTATTTGAGTGTAAAGTTCATCTCTTTTTGTTCGTAAAAGTGCGACCTTGGACTGATCGCCCTGAGGAATATATAAGTAATGCTTAATTCTTTGTTGGTATTTGATATTGAAACTATACCAGATGTAAATTCCTGTAAGAATTTACTCAATATTAGTGATGATAGCAGTGTAGAAGAAAAGAGGAACGCATTAACAAAATATCATCTTGAAATAACAAACGGGCAAAACTCTTTTCTGCGTCAGCCCCTCCACCTTGTTGTAGTTATTAGTTTTTTACTTTGTAATATAACACGCCAGAGCGGTTATGAAATGTTCACACTACAAGAAATAAGATCTGGAGGCACATTAAACTCCAATGAAAAAGAGCTAGTAAAGGGATTTTTTAACTACATATCAGAGAAAAAGCCAAGACTAGTTTCGTTTAATGGACGCACTTTTGATATACCGGTACTGAAGTACCGTGCTATGGTTCATGGCACTCAAGCAGAATATTTTCACAAAGCTGGCGATAAGTGGAATAGTTACAATCAGAGGTACAGTAGTGATTGGCATTGTGATTTGCTTGAATCTCTCTCTGATTTTGGAGCTTCTGCAAGAATGAAGATGAACGAAGTTTGCGCAGCATTTAATCTTCCCGGTAAGATTGGAGTTGATGGATCACAAGTTATGGGCTTATACGATAGTGGCAAAATACAAGAGATTCGCGATTATTGCGAAACAGATGTGATTAACACCTATTTGATTTACTTGAAGTTCATGCATCATCAAGGAAGAATTACTACAGAAAGCTATAATAAGAGCATAGAAGAACTGCTTTTGGAATGCGAAAAAAAAGAACATCTAAAAAAGTTTAAAGAAGAGTGGGAGATAACTTGCGATGGAAATTTTTATATTGAATTTAAATGAATAGATATTATGGAGCAATCTAATAATTGCCCCATAATAATATTTATAAACTCCTTGTAGTAGAAAAGGCATTCTGATATGCCATCTGCTTAACTTCTGTTTGTTCAAGCTTAGAAAAATTTTCTAAGTTTTTATCTTGGTATTCCTTTTTTACTTTCTCGAAAAAATTTTGTCCACCAAGAATATAATTACCTAAATTAGCAGCATAATATTGAGCATTACCTAAAACTGCACAGTTAATTCGACTTAATATTCTCGAAGGGTAATAAAAGAGAGAAACGTTATTGTTCGATCGGAAATCCTTTTCATCCATTATTTTAATGGCTTCATGATAACCATCTATTTGATGAACAAAATATCCTTCAGGTACTGATATTCTCAATTGTGCACCTACATGAGCATAACCACAAATACCAGGTGATACCGCTGGTACTGGGTCTTGTCTATGTTGAGTTACTCTAATGGTTTTTTCTTGAAGAACATCATTATAAAATTCACTAGCAGTAAGATCAAAAACTCGTGGATCACCAAAAGTTGCAACATGAACATCTTCAGCTCCTTCTGTTTTATTGAGGCATAAAGCAGCTATCTTAGCAATAGCTCCTCCCATACTGTGACCTGTGAGATTAATTTTAAAATCCTTGATTTCTGATCCCTGTTTTTCAGCATGAGATTTCAAAATGCCATACAGATTAGGCCATGAATCCATAAATGAATTATAGAAGCCACAATGAATTCTTCCACCTTCAGGTAAAAATTCCGAAGTAGCAAAAAGTACATTTATATCAGTAATTCCATCATTAAAACTCTGGCTCAGACGAGTACCATGGTAAGCTATTGTTATTTCTTTACCTTTTATAAAAACGTGACCAGCATCTTTTTCAAAGCTATTACCAAATGGAATAATTTCATAACCTTCGCTGATGAGTTCAGCTCTAGTTTTATACATTTTTTCAGTAGATGGAACAATTTCAAAATCTTCTACAATTTCAAATTCAGTTTTGTACGCTCTTTGAGCTAGGTTGTTACATCTTTTTTTACTTAATTTACCATCATCATCGCCATAGCTTATCTTGCAGAAATTACCCATTTCTAATAATTTCTCTCTATCAAATCCTGCAATTTTTACAATACTTTCATCTATTTTATAGTCAGAAGGTAAAGAACATGGCTCATTTGGATCAGCACGATTTATAAATTCATAATCTTCAATGATCTCAAATTCATCGTCATATTCTTTCATCTCGTATTTGCCATCATCTACTGAAATAGAGTCTGGCTGTTCAGTATTACCTGGCTCTGAGCCTGTAGCAGCACCTGTAGTGCTAAACCAATTTCGTAAAAAACTAAAATCCATAAATACCTTGATTATTAAAAATAAAACAATAATTCACTAAATTATAATATAAACTAATATTATTGTCAATAGTTATATTAATGTTTTTAATCTTTATGTACTTTCACTTGAGTAAATTTTACTTCCATAGAATAAGTATAGAGTTATAATACACTAACAAGCAAACCTCTGTACTAAATTTTGGTTAATATACACGTTGAGCGTATTAAGAAAGTTGCTTTTAAGTATTGCATTTTACTTTTATTTTCGCTATAAGGTTGCTTTAAGTTGGATTTTCAACACCTTTATACTATTTATGTTTTATGTTATGATTTTAAAATTTTTTGGGGGCACTTCATGAAAAAATCTATTTATACTAGAACTGCTCTAGCTTCTCTATTGACTTTATGTTCTTTCAGTGGCTTTGCTGCTAACTTTTCTGACGAGAGTATGAAGGAAGTAAAAAAGCAAGAGAGTAACGAGTCAATCAAAACTTCTGGAAAGATGGAAGTGATGAAGACGTCAAATAAGAAACTAAAAGAAAAAATGGACAGGATATGTAATGCTGATCCAAGAAAAAAAGCCGAGGAGCTTAAGAAAAAAGAAGAACTAAGATTAGCAGCTGAGCAGAAGAAAAAAGAGGAGTTAAAATTAGCAGCTGAACAAAAGAAGAAAAAAGAAGAGTTAAAATTAGTAGCAAAACAAAAGAAAAAAGATGAAATTAGGCTAGCAAAAGAGAAAAAAGCAAAGCTTATAGAGGATTCAAAGGCGAAAGCTCTAAGCACTAAAAATTCTAATGTAGAAAAGTCAAAAATTAAGGGTTCTAAAACTAAGAATGCTAAAATTGAAGCTAAAGATATAAAAAAGGATGTAAAAGTTGTTAACAGCAATACAGAGGAAAAAGGTAAGGCAAGTCCTGTTGTTTCAGTTGGTGGGGTTGATATTATCAATACCAATCAAGGGGATGGTTTAAGAATAACTTTCGGTGGCGTTGTTGATTCTCAAGGTTATGGTAACCATGGGCTAAGTGGCTATAACCATTATACTGTTATGCCAGGTAAATCTACAGATTATTTTAACAATACTCCAGATAGTATAAAAGGAGCAAATCCAATATTTCCTAAAGGGATAGGGAATATTGGTGATTACAGTGAAAACATGAGCATGATTTCAAATGCAATATTGCACTTAAGAGCTGAAAATAAAAATGAGGATATTGGTCTTCGTTATGGTGCCGATGTACAATTCCATGTTCCAGTTACTGAAGGTAAAGAAGCTTCACAAGGCGTGAATGCTGCAAGAGGTAGAGGTGCACATGTGTTTTTGAATTCAAAATATGGTGATCTGAAACTTGGCTATCAGTTTGGTCCTGAGTCTCTGATGAGACTTGATGCAACAAGAATTGCAACTGTTGATGGAGCTGCAGATAGTGACTGGTTCAGAAAAGTAAACTTAGAAGGAAGTGCTGCAAACTTCCCATTTTACGTAACACCACGTCTTTACACTGAAAGCTTCTCGAGCGAGAGCGAAAAACTCTCCTTCCGTATGGCAGGAAAATACAACAAAGAGGTTATGACCACATTGCCATTTAGAGCTGCTTACTACTCACCAAATTATATGGGTGCAAGATTTGGTATTAGCTACTCACCTCACTACGATAGTGGTTTATCCGTTGTAAAAGAAATAGTTCCAGATTTCCTCAAAGATTCAAGTAATACGATAACAGGGGTAAAGAATGAGGAAATATTAAGACATGTTGGGCCAGATTATCAGCATATAGTAAGCGCTGGTGCATCATATGAATATGACTTTAGTAAACATAATGTAAAAGTTAAAACTTCCGTAGTTGGTGAATATGGGTTTTTAAAGCAACCGAGTAAAGATAAGCACCTTTATAATGAGTTCATAGAATACAATAACCTAGCAGGTATGAATTTAGGTGCAAGCGCTGATTATAAGATTGATGAAGATCAAAGTGTAAAATTTGCTGCCTCTTTTGCATACTTGGGCAAGTCTGGTCAACCGAAGGGTATTAAAAAATTAGTCGGTGATACCTATACAGAAATTGATGGTAAAGGTACTACTGATGATGACAAAAGAGTACAAGGGCTGAAAGCTCAGTTTGATGGGGATGATAAAAACACTATGTATTGGACTGCAGGTGCTGGTTATCAATATGATAATATCTACACAAGCTTGACATACTTTGGTAGCAGAATGAGCAATAAAGATATGCTTCATGATGTTGCACTTGGTGTTCAGTATGATCTATCTTCTTGCAATAAGAGCAAATTTGTTCCTTATGCAGCCTTACATTATTTTATGACTGATGAAAAAGGTGCACTGAAAGATAAAAGTAATACTGATGTACCTTCTAACAAAGGAGTTCTTCTCCTCACTGGTGTGAAGTTTTCTTTCTAGTTATTTAACAATACACACCACAACTTGAATGTGGTGTGTGTCTTGTCTGTTAGTGTTTATTTGTCGATCAAATAAACATAAGCCAGTGCGTAACAAACTCTACGAGTATTTATTTTATTCACACAATAAGTAATGTCATCCCAGTCACAGCTGTACGAAAATTGTGGCAATTTGCATAGTAAATGGTGTCATCTCAGTGCTTGACACTGGGATCCATTTTTCCATCATCATCAAAAACGTTGTATTTTAACATTACTTTTATACTCGTAAATTTAACTAGATGCCAATGTCTGGGCGCTGGCATGACACCCTATGGCTACTCAGATAATGGATATAATCCCTTACCTATCGAACGTTTTCAAATTCAATCAATTAAGCAGTATGCAAACCAAACTAAAAAACCATTTAGCTGGAGAATTACTTACCATCGCTACTTGCTGGAAATTAACACTTGTAGGTGGAGAAGTAATGGGATTTACTGACTATGATGAAGATTTAAATCTCAATAATATACTCTATAAATCTTCAAGCGGTTTTATAGCCAGCAGTATAATATTAAATAGCGATTTGAGAACTGATAATCTAGAAATTGAAGGAATATTAAATAGTGTTGATATTAAAGAAAAAGATGTTTTATCAGGAAGGTATGACTTTGCAAATATTGAAATATTTCTTGTGAATTATAAAGATTTGAGTCAGGGAATTATGAATTTGCATGCAGGAACTTTTGGTAAAGTAACATTAAATAGCGGGAGGTTTATCGCTGAAATTAGAGGTCTTGGGACAAAGCTTGAGAGAAGCATAACAGAGCTATATTCTCCTGTATGCAGAGCACAATTTTGCGATAATAGATGTAAAGCTGATGCTAAAAAGTTTAGTAGAATGAGCACAATTACTAAAGTGATAGATGAAAGAAGATTTGAAGACACTAATTTAATCGAAAGTGATGGATATTATAAGCACGGAGTGGTAAAATTCTTTAGTTCAGCAACATTTGAAGTTATAGTTAAAGAATACAAAAATAAAGTAGTCACATTATTTGCTTCTCCTCCATATCAAATTTCTACCGGAGATAAATATTCGATACTTGCAGGTTGTGATAAAGCGTTTTTAACGTGCAAAAACAAGTTTAACAATACTGTGAATTTCCGTGGCGAACCATATATACCAGTTGTTTAGCAGCATAATTTTTAATATTATGAATAAGTATGGAAAGGTGGCTGAGCGGTCTAAAGCACACGCTTGGAAAGCGTGCACATATGAAAATATGTCGGGGGTTCGAATCCCCCCTTTTCCGCACATTATTTCTAGTATAATATAGGATTTTCCGTTTTGTTCTTGAACGTAATAACCATATAGCATTAGCACTTCAGTCCGCAATTTTTCAGAGTCATCTACGTCAATAAAAGAATAGAGTTATCAAGTTGCAGAGCCTTCTTGATTTTTGATGACGAAGAGTAGTTGTTATCATAGAAATACATCCAGTAGCCAGCTGCTGGCATACCTTCCCTATTCCTAATAATGTCTTGCAGTACTATACTTAGTCTGTGTAATTTCTCACGAGTATCAGCAAACTCGTGTATACTCAACCTATCATAATCTGTCAATATAATTCTTTTTTGAAAAAATAGAGCCTCACATTTTTTAACCTTTGCCTACTACAGAATAGACACTGAATCTGCAAGAGCATGGAAATTGTCTCCAATATTTTTTAATACCTCACTTGTGTAAATAGGTTCTGACTCTTTTGATTCAGGAGCATCCAAATCCCAATTATGCCCGAACCTATACTGACATCCCCTTATGCACGAACCCATAAGTTTTTCATCATGTTGGTATTTGTTATAACATGCTCCAAAACACTCTTCGAATGTATTTACCTCCGCATTTTCACTAACCGTAGGTTCAACAGAATACTTAACTTTTGCACTTGAAAGTCCTTTTTCTTTAATATTTTTCATAATATTCTCCTTAATTAAAAACTAATATAATACTAACATAATAATATTATGTTAGTATTATTATAATCACTTCGCTTTCTTTATTGAAAATTTCATGAAAATATTGTATAATTATTAGTAGATTTCGGTAAAACTTATGGCAAATTTAGCTTTCAGTAAAGAAACTTTACAGCATCTTGCTGAATTATCTGAACTTACTAAGCAACCTGCTCAAGCATTAGCAGAAAAACTACTTAAAGAAGCAATAGATAGTGAAATGGAAGATTTTTTACTATCTGTAGTTGCTGATCAATATGATATTGAAAATGAAAAAAAAACTAAAAGTGAGGACGTGGATTGGAATACACTATTATCTTCCTAGACAGTGTTCTTGAAAAAGATCTTCCAAGTCTTCCAAAAAAAGTACGGTCAAGAGCTGTAGATGCAATAAATGAGCGACTTACAGTCGATCCAGTGAATCTTGGTGAGCCTTTATACCATAGCTTTAAAGGGTTCAGAAGACTAAGGGTTGGTGACTATCGTATCATGTATTGTGCAGACACCACAAAATATGAAGTAACTATCGTTACAATAGGACATAGAGACACCATTTACGAGAAAGCTTTGAAAGTACTTAAGAACTATGTTTTTCAATAATTTCTAAGTTACGTAAGTAAATTATAAATATATTATTATACAGCCCTTCTTTCTGATCCATTCTCCCGATATAATTCTTTATTGAAAATTTTAGGGAAAAATAAAGAAGCCTCACACTTTTTTGTTAAATAGAAATGTAATCGTATTCATCCAAAGATGATTCCATTATTGTCTTTTGTGGATCAAATGGTTCAGAACTTAGACCATATATATCATTACATCTTACTTTGCATATAGATCGCCCGGCAGGATCATACCAATCATGTATCTCTTCACATTTTCTGTGGCAAAGATTATGGTCACGTGCTCTTTGCTCGTCTATCCAAGAAAATAATTTTTGTGTAGATTCTTGCATCTTACTTTTACTCGTAAAAGGATAAGTATGGTAGTTTTGTGTATTTTTTGACATAACATTCTCCTTAATTAAAAACTAATATAATACTAACATAATAATATTATGTTAGTATTATTATAATCACTTCGCTTTCTTTATTGAAAATTTCATGAAAATATTGTATAATTATTAGTAGATTTCGGTAAAACTTATGGCAAATTTAGCTTTCAGTAAAGAAACTTTACAGCATCTTGCTGAATTATCTGAACTTACTAAGCAACCTGCTCAAGCATTAGCAGAAAAACTACTTAAAGAAGCAATAGATAGTGAAATGGAAGATTTTTTACTATCTGTAGTTGCTGATCAATATGATATTGAAGGTGCAGAAACAGTTGATTACAAAGATGTAAAGTGGAGATCAAGTGGATTACAAGATTAAATTTTTGAAGAATGTCACTGAAAAAGATCTTCCAGCTTTACCGATAAAAATAGAATCAAGAGTAAATAAAGCAATACAGGAACGCCTTACAGTCGATCCAGTTAATCTTGGTGAGCCTTTATATCATAGCTTTAAAGGGTTCAGAAGACTAAGGGTTGGCGACTATCGTATCATGTATTATACAGACACCAAAAAACATGAAGTAACTATCGTTACAATAGGACATAGAGACACTATTTACGAGAAGGCTCTTAAAGTACTAAATAACTATGTTCTTCAATAAACTCTGTTTCGTTAAGTAAATTATAAATATATTATTATACAGCTCTCCTTCCTCTTCACCTTAGGCGGCTTTGCTCAGCTCAAAAAAAACCATTTTTTTGGGGTACCCCCCACTATAAGTTATATTATTTATATATAATTTGACATCCTCCCCGCCCTAAAGGGCAAGGATTCCTACCACGTTCAGACCGAAGTCTGAATCATCTCGGCGGGTTCCTGCTTCATCGGGAGGCTAAATGCACTATCCCCTCCACAGGCATAACACGGCATGCCCTGCCGCTAAATCTATTATAGTTTGGCGTATATTCGGTCCGCTTCCGCCTTATATCCCCGCCCTGAAGGATGGGGTTTTACGGAGTTTTTTTGATAAACGTTGCAAAAAATAGAAGTGGCTCAACCGGCAAAGTCACTGTGCGTTATCAGGTTGATACTGGCAGGATATTGAAATGAAGCCTTTGAAAAAAGGCTTCATTTCAAATTCTAAATTTAAATAGCTGCTTGTCTGTTAACTCCCGTAGTGATTTGGATGCTTTCCACACTTGTTGGAGGCTGACATGAAGCTTTTATTACTTCAGAGCTTTCTTGTTTTAAATATGACAATGCGTCATATAGAGTTTTTGCTTCATATTGTCTTCCTACTTTCACCTCTTTATGTGCAGCTAATTGATCCCAAGTGACACCATTGCTTTCAATAAACTCTACAGAACCATTATCCCTAATGATAATTTTTATTTTACACTCTTTTCCCTCAACATACCACGTTAAATCCATATCATATGAACCATTAGCCACCTCATAAATTCTTACTCCATTCTCATCAACTCTGCAGCGTATTCCTCTTGTTTCACACTTACTTTGATTAGGCAGTAATAATGTAATTCCATCTACATTATATTTTCTGCATGCATCACTATTTAGAATATCAAACATATTTACTGGTTTTGTAAGATCGCTGAGCATAATTCTGAGTGCAGGTTTAATCTTACCTTTCTTTCTACTTTCTTTAATTCCTACATATTCTAAAGTATTGTCTTTTATACTTTCATTTACGCCTTGTGCAATTTTTTGAGCAATTTTGCCTACAATATTTTTGCTATCGTACTTATTAGCATATTTGTATTCATATCTGCCGTTAACCTCATATCTATACTGTTGCTGCCCTTCTTCACTAGGAACCACAGTAGAAAAGTGTTTAAACCACACTTTATCATCATCAATACTAACTTCTTCGTTCTTCTCTTCAGAATCTATAAGTATTTTACTATCTGGGCTTACACTTTTAAAGAACTCATCCTTTAAGCGCAAATAAATTCTCACCTGTCTCTTGACTAAGAGAACCTATAGTTTTAATTAGACCTTTAGGATTACCTAACATATACCTCCACGCATTAAATTATATAAAAGTATATCAGCGTTGACCTTCTAGGTCAATTATAAATCTCTTATGCAAAAGAGCTTTCACAAGAAAGCTCCCATATAATCGCCAGTTCTCAGTTTTCTGTATCCTTTGAGTTTGTAACAAAATGATTCACCAAAATCAATTGGATTAACTGTAAGTCGCTCTTTTACTATCTCTTCAACTCTTAACTTTATTGTTTTTGGAAAAGCTCTTCTTACCAACATTTTTCAGGAATTTAATCTTATAGCGCTTTAGTCCCACCTATAGTGGTAAGATTATCTACTTATTCTTATATGGGAATCTACCAACTATTAAGACATTAAGTGTAGTAAAAATATATTCTAATAGTATGGAAAAATAAAATGGATTTTGAAAAATATGTAAACGATGGCGTTATAAATTTATATGATTTGCATAACGACACAAGTGACAAAGAAATACGTAAGCTTATCAATTTTATAAAAGAAAGAAAAGATATCAAAGAATTTGGTTTTGGAGATCATAATACTAGTGGTAATAATATGAAACTTAGGTGTATAGGTGTAGGCATTGGTTTAGTTGCTGGTCTAGTTGCAGGATGTTGTTTAGGGCAAGAAACTTTAGCTCTTATTGGCGGTTCTGGTGTAGTGTTGATTGCATTTGCTATAGTTGGTGCGTTACTTGGAGCTGGAGCGGGCTATGTTGTAGGTAAATGCCTTGATAAAATTAAGGTTACAAATATGCAAAGAGAAAGAAGTTGTTAAAGGTTCGTGTTGTATTCTGAATTTCTTTCAATACTTAAAGATTTACAATCAGAGCAAACTACCTGGCCACGTGAAACTGATTTCAGCTCATCAGTTGAAACTTTACTTGAGCAGAATATGCATTTTATTTTATCACTTGGGGCGAGTGAGTGATCAACAGCAATTCTATCATCAAAAACAAAACACTCGCCCTCCCAACTACCACTTTTGTTGTGAGTTTTTTCAAGGTAGGAAAGAATACCGCCTTTAAGGTGGTAAACATCGTTAAATCCAAGGCTTTTCATATATGCTGTAGATTTCTCGCATCTGATTCCACCAGTGCAGTACATAGCCACTTTCAGATCTTTACTCTCAGAGAAAGACTCTGCCCACTGAGGAAAATCGCGAAAACGTTGAGTATGTGGGTTAATTGCATTTTTAAACTTGCCTAGTTTTACTTCGTACTCGTTTCGTGTGTCTATTACTAAAACATCAGGTTGAGAGACAAAATCATCCCAATGTTCTGGATCAACGTACTGGCCTCTAACGGAAGTACCGAGATTACTTACACCAAGATTCACAATTTCTCTTTTTAATCTCACTTTCATCTTACTAAATGGTTGATATTCTGCCGAGCTCTCTTTCCAAGTAAGACCTTTTAGCCTGTCATCAGAACGTAGAAAATCAAGTATTTTATCAATTGCGTTTCTTTCTCCAGATACAGTTGCATTAATACCCTCTTCTGCAAGGAGTATAGTACCTTTTAATTCAACGTTGTCGCATGCAACTTTTATTTCGTCTTTCATGTCATAATAATTAGAGAGTTTTACAAAATGATAGAAAGTTGCAATGACAAAACTCATAATTAATTAGTTTATCGATTTAAAACATAATATATAAAATTATGAAGATATTCAATAGGACGGCTGTTAATTACTGGATATCTTTAGTTTTTGCATATAACATTTCAATATCAAATATAGATTCAAGTTAATGTTTCTGAGAGTATTTAAAAATATATTCTTGTTTTTAGTAAGTGTATTATTTGTCTGCCCTATACTATCGTTAATATCGATTCTATTTACAGAATCAGCAAACTTTGGATGGGTAATTAGTAGACTT
The DNA here is from genome assembly GCF_964026725.1 of Wolbachia endosymbiont (group B) of Germaria angustata. NCBI lineage: Bacteria > Pseudomonadati > Pseudomonadota > Alphaproteobacteria > Rickettsiales > Anaplasmataceae > Wolbachia > Wolbachia endosymbiont (group B) of Germaria angustata. The sequence continues at coordinate 134,091 of NZ_OZ034691.1, read as the reverse complement.
TTTCCTGAATATATACTCAATACGTTGATTTTGATGGTAGGAGTGGGGTTAATATCCTTTATATTTGGAGTAATTCCAGCTTGGCTTACTACATTTTTTTCGTTTCCCGGAAGTAGAATTTTTGAGATTGCCTTATTCTTTCCGATATCAATTCCTGGATATATAGTATCGTTTGTTTATGTAAACACGTTAGAGTTTTCAGGTCCAATTCAGAGCTTGTTAAGAGATACTTTTCAATTGAACAAAGGTAACTATTGGTTTCCCGAGATCAAATCCCTAGGTGGTGGAATATTAGTAATGGGATTTAGTCTATATCCATACGTTTATATGTTGGTCCGCTCAAGTCTAAAGAGCGTTAGTAACTCAGTCACTATTGCATCAACACTTGGGTTCTCCTCATTACAGAGTCTGTTTTCTGTCATCATACCCTCCATACGTCCATCAATTATAGCTGGGTTATCCTTGGTACTAATGGAAGTAATTACAGATTTCGGCACACCACAGTTTCTTGCTATCGATACTTTCACGACAGGAATATACCGTACTTGGTTTTTATTGCATGACAAATATTCAACTACTGTTTTGGCAGTTGCAGAACTGATTTTCGTTGCAACACTAATAGTTATCGAGAAAAAACTACAAAAAAGAGAAATATCTTACTCTTCAATCAATACTAATGCAGATTATCACAATAAACGTAGTATAAACGGTTCTATATCGTTGATCTTTTCTTATCTTATGTGTTTATTGCCGATATTAATAGGCTTTATTTTACCAATGATTCCACTTATATATTGGAGCATAGAGAAAGGCTTTTTCATATACGAAGCAAGATTTTATAATATAATAACAAACAGTATTAGTTTATCATTTATTACCGCGCTAATCTCGATCAGCATTGCAATAATTATTGGATATACAGCACGTAAAAATAAGGTAATAAGCAATATAGCACGTCTCATTTCTCTTGGATATGCAATTCCAAATGCAATTATTGCAATTAGCATAATAATGTTTTTAAGCAGAATATCTTCTTTCATTACTCAATATATTGTAGAAATTAGCTTGGTAGGAACTATTGGCGCATTAGTTTACTCATATTTATTTCGTTTTTTTGCTATATCTTTCAAGGCGATAGAGTCGGGACTCAAAAAAACACCAAATGAAATTGAATGGACTGCATATACTATGGGTCATGGACCTATTTCCACGTGCCTGAATATTCATATTCCCCTTATCAAGAAAAGCATACTATCGGGATTTCTGCTCGTGTTTATGGATACGGTAAAAGAACTCACGGCAACACTAATTATCAGACCATTTAATTTTGAAACTATATCAACTAGAGTATATGAACTTGTCAGCGATGAGCGTTACAGAGAAGCTGCCCCATTTTCGTTAATGATAGTTATTATAGGTTTAACCTCTACAATAATCTTATTCACACTTGATGATAAGAATCAAAAATAAACTATTTTGCATCTGTTCAGCAGAGTAACAAAATAAGATAGACGAAAAAAGACAACTATAGAAGCAAATGGTCAGTGCTTTCGTGTTTATCAACTTAGTTGGATCTCAGTATCAGCTACTCGGATGACATTATGTAAGCTCAAATGACAAAACAAGAAGCACTGGTTTCAGATGCACTTAAACAAATACACTATCTTGATGATCAATGAGGTCTAGTGTTAACATATGGACTGTCTAAGGAAAAGAGTGGTATCATAACATCAAAGGTTTTTATGCTCTCTTCGTTCAGAAATTCATATTTACCCTGCATTATTCCTGATGGTGTATTTAAGTATGTTCCACTTGTATATTTGAATACCTCTCCAGATTTTATTACAGGTTGTTCTCCAACAACACCAACTCCGGCAATTTCATTTATTTTGCCCTTATGATCTATTATTTGCCAATAGCGACTTAATAATTGAATGGTTGATGAGCTTTTGTTTTTTATCTTAACATTATACATCCATACGTAACAATTTTCATAAGGAATGGATTGCTCTTCAATGTAAATTGGCAAAACTGTAACTTCAACAGAATTAGTAATAAGTGTGTATTTCATGGTCATCGTAAAGTGTTCATGATAAAAGTTTAACACACTTCAATTATACACTTTTTTCATAGATTTTCCAAGCATATTATCGTACTCTAACTAGGAAATATTAATCTACATGATGAACAAAACAGATCCACTGGATAAAAAAGTGATAGGAATAATAGGAAGTGGGCAATTAGGTAAAATGACTGCTATCGCTGCAATAAAACTTGGGCACAAAACGCATATTTTTGCCAGTACTAAAAACGATCCAGCTTGTTCTGTTGCTGATGATTTAACAATAGCAGACTTCTGTGATAAGAGGGCACTTGAATCTTTTGCACAGAGTGTGGATTTAGTCACTATTGAGTCTGAAAATATTCCATGTAGTGCAATTGATATTGTGTCGCAGCATACAGATTTTTATCCAGGTAAAAAGGCGTTACACATTTCGCAAAATAGGCTGAGAGAGAAAGATTTTATTAGAGATTTAAGCATAAAAACTGCTGATTACAAAAGTATACAAAATTATAATCAGCTACTAGAAAGTAGTGAAACTTTTAGCTATCCAGTGAGGCTAAAAACAACAGAAATGGGTTATGATGGAAAAGGACAATATGTGATTGAAAATGATTCTGAACTGAAGCAATTTGCTTCCTTCGATTGGAATAAAGAGTACATTCTTGAAGAAAGTGTTGATTTACTGAAAGAGGTTTCAATAGTCGTTGCAAGAGATAAAAACAGTAAAGTAGCTTTTTTTCCTATAGCAGAGAATCACCACGTTGACAGAATACTTAATACTTCAATAGCACCAGCTAAAATAGATAATAAATTAGCCCAAGAGGTACAAAAAACTGCAGAGAAAATAGCAACTGCACTTGATGTAGTAGGAATTCTAGCTATTGAATTTTTCATCACTCAAAATCATGAATTACTAGTTAATGAACTGGCCCCAAGACCCCACAATTCTTGCCACTGGAGCTTGGATGCATGCAACGTTAGTCAATTCGAGCAGCTAGTTAGGATAATATGCGGGCTATCTATGCAGGAAGTAGTATTACGCTTTCCTTGCATGACAAAAAATATAATAGGTAATGATATATATAATTCTCACAAATATTTGAGCAACGAAAAAGCTAGTTTAACCATATATGGGAAAAAAGAGGTTAGGGACAAGCGTAAAATGGGACATGTCAATATAGATTTAAGTTATTGAGCTATAAATGCTCTTTGATCAAGATCTCCAAGATCTGCACTATATTTAGTGCTGCACCTTTGCGTAGATTATCAGCTACTATCCACATATTTAATCCGTGTTTAACGGTATCGTCTTGTCTAATACGCGATATGTATACGGCATCCTCTTGCACAACATCAATCTGAGTCATATATCCACCATCTTCGCGCTTATCTTGCACTAAAACTCCATCGTCTTCACTGAGCATTTCACGAGCTTCTTCTTCAGTTATATGCTGATCAAATTCTACATTTACTGCTATAGCATGACCAACAAGAACAGGTACTCGGACACAAGTTGCAGTTACTTTTATATCCTCTTCTAAAATTTTTTTTGCCTCCTCTTGCATTTTCCACTCCTCTTTTGTAGAACCATCTTCCATGAACTCTCCTATATGAGGAATGCAATTAAATGCTATTTGCTTAGGAAATATTTCAGGTTTTTTAGCTTCATTCATAAAGATTTTTTTTGTCTGATTGTAAAGCTCATCCATTGCTGCTTTACCTACACCAGAAGTTGATTGATAAGTTGAAGCAACGATTCTCTTTATTTTTGCTTTTTGGTGTAATAAATGTAATGCCAACAACATTTGTATTGTAGTACAGTTTGGATTAGATATTATGTTATGGTTTTTATACTCCGTAATTTTATCTTTGTTGATCTCTGGAATAACTAGTGGCACGCCTTCTTTCATCCTAAAACGAGAGGTATTATCTACGACAATACATCCAGCTTCAGTTGCAATCGGTACGTATCTCTCGGAAACATGAGACCCAGCACAGAAAATTGCTATATTAATTCCAACAAAATCGTAGTTCTCAAGGTCTAAGACGGTTAATTCTTCATCGCCGAAACTTACCTTTTTTCCCTCTGATTTTTTTGATGCAAAAGCAACAACAGAATCTATTGAAATTTTTCCTTTGTCTTGAAACTCGGCAAGGGCGCTTAATACCTCACGCCCTACTCTTCCTGTTGCTCCAATAACAGCAATTTTATATCCCATATAGATAAACCTCTGACTTTAAAGCTATATTATATTTTTACTGATAAAATTTACAATTACTTTAATATTTTTACCTTGCAATTAACCATAATTTAGTTATAATTATAAGATACTAGTAATATTGCATGGTAGAATGAAATGAGTAAAAAACATGATGACACTAAGGTCAAATCTGCATTTCAAAAGCCTGAAAAAGTCAATAGATTAGAGATTCAAAATGTTCTTTCGAAAAAAAGCAAGCCAGCGATAAATTTTGATGATAAAAAGTATGGTGTGAAAATTTCTAAGATAGACCAGCATCTTTCAAACAAGAAGCAAGAATCTTTTGGATTAAGAGATTTTTTAAGTTCAATACCAATAATAGGAAGATTTTTAGTGAAAATTTTCACGCCTGAAAAAGAAGAGTATAAAAAACTGCAATCACAAATAGGTCTTTCTAATAAAGCAAAAAATGAGATCTACATAGATAATAAACGCACAGAAGAAGTAGGTAGCAAACTTGAGAATGGTAATATTGAACAAGTAGATAAAGAGAAAAAAAACCTTGGCCCATAAATATTAACCATTTAAAGTGTATCTCTCACTACTGAATTTGTTGCACAGAAGTTTTGCAGTACCAAAATAAATAAATGGGTATGCCACTTGCAGTGAACAGGCTCGAAATCAGCAGAGTACCTACAGGGGTTTCTAATATCACCCAACAACAAAAGGTTGTTGCTATGCTACCAATTAAAAGCTTATAACAACTCCTCTCCTGTATAATAACCTTTAGAAAGGCAAAACAGCACGCAAGATAAACGAACAAAAATGAAATTACAGAAAAGTCAATAATCGACGTAATCTGCTGGGCAAAATTGTTGTTTGAAGTGAGAATTAGTAAAATTGCAGTTCCAATTGAACTAACTGTTATTCCCAAAAAAGGAGAGCCATGCTTGTTCCTTTTAGCAAAGAATTTTGGCATTAGTCTATCTTCTGCAAGACCAAAAGCAACTTGTCCACTAGATAAAACCCAGGCATTTAGACTGCCAACACAAAAAATGAATGCAACTATAGAAACAATTAAATGCCAATTACCAGAAAACATAATTTTTATCGCATCAACATATGGTGCTCTTGAACTTGCTAAATTGTTGCCATTGATCAATCCCATAATCGCAAAATTGTTGATAAAATATATAACAGCAACACAAACTGTGCCAAGCACCACAGCTTTTGGTATAGTTTTAGCTGGATTATCAACTGACCCTGCAGGTGCTGTTGCCAATTCAAGTCCAATAAAACACCATAAAGTAAGGAGTGTAGAGCGCGCAAGAATTTGCGATGTTGTAAGACTTAATATTTCTTCACTTATGATAAAATTATTTCTATCGAAAAAAAACAACGCTGCTACAGGTATTGCAAGCAATACAGCAACCTTCACAACCGTGAGCAGAAACTCAACGTGCCCTGCAGTAGCTATTCCCCTTAAATTTATTAATGTAATGATTGTAAATAACAACAGCTCTAAAAATAAACGCATACTTTTGATATCTTCATGGAAAAATGGTGTAAGATAGCCAACACCCACAACTATTAAAGCTGTTGTACTAACCCATGAGATTACCCAATATGTCCAACCAACAAAGAACGCTGCAGCAGGACCAAAAGTATGTTTCACATAAACGTGAGGACCTCCTGTTTCTGGAAACTTTGCACATAGCGTAGCAAAAACTAGCGCAAGAGACACAGCACCAGCTCCTGATATCATCCAACTTATAAGGCTATAAGCGCCATATGGAGCAAGGCTAATTGGAAGCATAAAAACCCCAGAGCCGATCTGACTACTAATGACTAAAGCAAAAACAGCCCAAAAACCTATTTTATTTGACACAATACCTCTTAATTCTATTAATGTAAGCCAGTAGTATAGCTTAAGAATTTTAGCAAATAAAAAATTTAAGTTAAGTTTTTAGTTTATGATACCAAAGTAGATAAATAAGTGTTCCGCTTAAAGGGAATAGACTTGATATTAACAATGTTTTTATAGAAGTCTCGTATATTATCCAACAGCAAAAAGATACAGCCACACCTCCAATTAAAAATTTGCAGTAGCTTTTGTCTTGTATATTAACTTTGAGAAAAGCAAGGCTACATGCTAAGTAGATAAACAAAAATGACACCACAGAGATATCAATTATTGAAGTTACTTGCTCAGCAAAACTTTTGTTTGACGTTAAGATAAGTAAAACTAACACCCCTAAAGTACTGAGTATTATTCCCCAGAATGGAGCATCGTACTTGTTTTTTTTTGCAAAAAATTGCGGCATTAACTTATCTTCTGCAAGGCCCAAGGTGACCTGTCCATCAGCTAAAAACCAAGCATTTAAATTACTTACAGAGACAATAAAAGCAATAACAGAAATTATCAAATGCCAATTACCTGGAAGCATAATTTTTACTGCGTCAACATATGGTGCTTTTGAACTTGCTAGGTCGTGACCGCTTATTAACCCCATGATTGAAAGGCTATTGATGAAATATATAACAGCAACACAAATTGTTCCGAGTACAATGGCCCTTGGTATTGTTTTAGAGGGATTATTGACAGATCCTGCAGGTGCCGTTGCTGATTCAAGTCCAATAAAACACCATAGAGTAAGGAGTGTAGAGCGCGCAAGGACTTGAGACATCGTAAAGTTTGATACTTCCTCACTTACAACAAAATTATTTCTATCAAAGAAAAATAATCCTGCTATGGGTATTGCAAGAAGTGCGATAATTTTAACAATGGTCAGAAGAAGCTCAACATGCCCAGCAGTAGTTACCCCTCTTAAGTTTATTAGCATGATAGCTAAAATTAATGTTATTTCTAAAAGCAAACGTATATCTTGTATATCATTATGAAAAAGCGGGGCTAAATAACCGATACTTGCAATTGTCACAGCTGTTGAGCTTACCCACGAGCTTACCCAATATGTCCAGCCAACAAAAAAAGCTGCTGTAGAGCCAAAGGCATGTTTCACATAAATATGAGGACCACCCGTTTCTGGAAATTTTGCGCAGAGTGAAGCAAAAACTAAAGCAAGAGATATAGCACCAAATCCTGATATAACCCAGCTTATGAGGCTATAAGCGCCGTATGGTGCAAGGCTAATTGGGAGCATAAAAATTCCAGAGCCGATTTGGCTACTGATCACCAAGGCGAAAATAGCCAAAAAGCCTATTTTATTTGACACGACAATGTTTAATTTTTATCTGAATATATTAACAATATAGCTGAAGCTCGAAAATTTCAATTGATCTTTTTTGTATAAAAATTTGCATTTTTTTAATTTAAGCATATAATGAGAAGTATATTAATAGGTTATTAAGAAGTGGTTTATGAATCCGAGGTTAAAAACATTTTTGGTTGTTTGTGGGTATGTTCTATTAGTTGGTGCTGCTATTGGAGCAATTTTTTTATTTGACTACTTACTTGAGATCTTTATTGATGCGCTTTATGCATTCTTTCTTGCAAAAACTCCAAGTGAGGTGTTAGCTGTTTTTGGAACACTTGCAGTTTTACTTGCCACTTGTGTTTTGTGCTACGGACTGCATAAGCTCTGTTCTATTTTTACAGAAAGGGTTACAAGCAGCTATCAGTCTTTCAAAAATGAAAATAGTAATGATAACATTTTTTCTGAAGTATATAATGACCCGACAATAGGGTTGAAAGATAAGATTTTATTTTTTTCTATATACTCAATATATTGTATCCAATTACCATTTTTGTATTGTTCATCGAAGATATCAGAGCTTAGCAGAACATTATCAAATAGTAGAGCGTTGGGTCTTAGAATATGTTTAGTGCTTATTAATACTATATTATTGATCCCAGTAGCACTTCTTGAGTTAATAAAGTATCCATTGATAAAGCTCTTCTCGCCTCTGGGTTTAAGTGTAAAGCAAATGAGCTTTTTGTTTAATGTAAGTGATGTAGGCACCGGCAGTCAGAGTGTTCATACGAGTAGTTTTGAATACAGCATTCTCCAATGCGCTTAAGACTTAAAGCAGAAATTCGGAAATCAACCAAATATGCTCAATAAAGAGTTTGCAGACTACATAAATAATTCAGATGAGCTTACACCTCCACAAAAAGAGCAATTAAACCTTTATCTTAACTTTAATGGCTCCAATAGAGCAACTTATAGAGAATCAAGAACTGGATTAACGCTAACGCAAGCTGCAAACTTAGTTTTAGCTGCAGCTAAGAATCAGAAGTTAGATGTAGACTTACTAAAATGCATGTTACTCATGCGTTTACAAGAAGGAAGTGGTGCATGTCATCTTGGAATGTTTAATCGTATTATTTATTCACTTAGTTGTCTTGAAGCAAAAAACAACTTTACAGTCGAGGTAAATGCTCAAGTATACGAAAGAATGCCGAGCATTACGGAAGAGTTTCTTAAGCATTGTAAAAGTAAAAAGATGAAGATTTTAAAGGATAATTTTGACAATTTCTACTCTGAGAATGATATGGATCTTGAAGTAAAAGATAGTATGGGTAAGTTGATGGAAGAGGCAAAGCAATTTGTCTTTAATAAATTGTATATTGATTACTATAATAGATATGGTCAAGAAGTTGGAAGGGGCCCTATAAAGCAGAAATTGAAAGAACTAATTACAGATGAGGATATCAAGGAAGCAGTAAGTGCTGTAATAGATAATATAGAAATCCCTGAAAAACCATCTACTTATCTTGAAAAGATGAAAGCATTTTTTGCAGGGCATACAAGATTCTCTGCTGCTTAGAGCTCTGAGACTTGCCTAAGCTTTGATTGTGAGTTAGGCGTGAAGCTAAAATTGGTATTTACAATTAACTCACAGCAAACTAAACAATGGCAACCTAGAAACACTTCTAATTTTTCCTTATTGATTTGTAGCAGGTTCTTTGTTATGGTTATGAAAAGAAACTTCAAACCTCATTAGTATACTTTGATAGGTTAGTATTACATATGATAATATTGATAACAAACGATGATGGTTTTGAAAGTAAAGGAATAAAATTACTTAAAAAGATTGCACATAATTTTGCATCAGAAATATGGATAGTAGCACCAGATACTGACAGGAGTGGATCTGCAAGATCTCTTGACTATCCAGTAAAGCAATTTATTAAAATAAGTCAACATAGTGAAAGGGAGTTTAGTGTGTCTGGTACTCCCGCAGATTGTGTCATTATTGCACTAAATAAGATTATGAATAAAAAACCAGACTTAATATTATCTGGAGTAAATATTGGATCAAATGTCGGAGATGACATTTGTTATTCAGGCACAATCGGTGCTGCAATGGAAGGTGCTGCAAGATCTATACCTTCTATTGCGCTGAGCCAAGTTTATCATGGTAAAATAGACTGGAACAATACAAAGATTTTTGCACCAAAGGTTATTGCCAAGCTAATGAAAGTTGGTTGGCCTAAGGATATAGTGATGAGTATAAATTTTCCTGCTACAGAAAAAGTGAAAGGGGTCGAATTTGCTGAACAAGGTGAATATAACATTGATGGTGATTTAACTTTTACTGAAAACTTGAATGGTTCTTTGAGCTTAAATTGGTCTCGAGAGCACTCAGGCAGTGGTAGTATAAATAAAATAAAAGGAGGTTTTATTACTATTACACCGATAAAATTAGATTTTACAGATTATGATATATTAAATGCTATGAAAAATTCTTGTGCAGAGGAATTTTCTTCTATAGCTAACACTCCTATTGCTTCTGATTAGATATTTTCTACGATTTTATCGCGAGTAATCATTTTTTCTTCACCCGTGTCCATGTTTTTAATTTTTAAAGTTTTACTGCTTAGCTCTTCATCACCAAAGATTAATACAACTTTTGCATTTGCTTGATTTGCTTTTTTCATTCGGGTTTTTAGAGTTCCACTATATTCGTAAATCACATATAAACCATTTCTGCGTAATTCACTTGCAAGTGTTAGAGCATGTTCTTCAGCTTCTCCACCGATTGGAATTATATAAATAGGCCTCTCTTTTTTTTCAGCATAGTTGATTAATTCCATTATACGCTCAATCCCCCCTGCAAATCCTATTGCTGGAGTGTGTTTTCCACCTACTGAAGATACTAGATTATCGTATCTTCCACCGGCAAAAACTGCTCCTTGTGCACCTAAATCTTCTGTGACAAATTCAAATACTGTGTGACAATAATAGTCTAGACCTCGAACTAATTTGCTATTTACAGTGTAAGGTATGCCAAGAGCTTGCAGTCCATTTAACACCTGGTCAAAGAAATATGAAGATTCTTTTGTATAATAATCACTGATTTTTGGTGCGTCAGAGATTATTTCTTTATCTATCTTATCCTTAGAGTCTAATATTCTGAGTGGGTTTTTAATCAATCTATTTTGACTATCTTCTGATAGGTCATTTTGAAACTTTTTTAAATACGATATCAAAGCCTCTCTATACTTACTTGTTGTTTCACTCTCACCCAAAGAGTTGATTTCCAGTCTTACATTCTCATTGATGCCAAATTCAGTGAGTAAATGCTGAGCAAGTGATATCAATTCAATATCAGCTTTCGGATCTTCTATGCCAAAAATCTCAAAATTTATCTGATGAAATTGCCTTTGTCGTCCCTTTTGTGGTCTTTCATAGCGGAATGCAGGTCCTGTTGAGAATAATTTTATCGGTGTTTGCAGTTTTTTTTCAATGAGTAACCTAACAATAGCTGCAGTGAATTCAGGACGCAGAGTTATGCTCTTTCCTCCTTTATCAATAAAAGTATACATCTCTTTATTTATGATATCTGAACTATCACCTAAAGTCTTTGTAAAGACTTCTGTGTATTCAAATATCGGAGTTTGAACAGGTAAAAAGCCGTATAAACTTGAGATTCTATTTGCTGTTTGCTCTATGTATTTAAATTTATACCATTCATCAAACAGAAGATCTTTCGTTCCTTTAACTGTTTGATTAGTCATAGCATAGTCTCTATACCTGAAACTTCTGGTATGTGATAGCTTAGCATATTCTGCACTCCTTGTTTTAAGGTAATTGCAGCACTTGGGCACCCAGAGCAAGCTCCTTGCAGTTCAACGTAAACTATTCCGTCTTTATAGCCACGGAACTTGATATCACCACCATCTTGAGCAACTGCAGGTTTAATATAACTTTCCATCAATTCTTTTATTCTATTTACAATTTCTATATCATTTTCATTAAAGAATTCTTCCTCTAGCATTTTATTATCACTTACTCCTTCTTTATCAAATGCTTTTCCACCAGAAGTAAAGTGATCCATAATTGTAGTTAAAATTTCCACCTTTACTATATCCCAATTCATTCTATCTGATTTTGTTACTGAAATAAAATCATGACCAAAAAATACTCTTACAACATGTTCTATTTGAAAAAGATTTACTGCTAGTTTGGAGTTCTTTATTTCATCTGCATTTGAAAAATCAGCTGTTTCTCCTTCGCTCAGAATTTCAAAACCAGGAAGAAATTTCAGCGTGTTTGGGTTTGGTGTTTCTTCAATCTGGATAAACATGTTATTTACCATGACAATTATAATTGTTACTATTTAATCATAAAATGATAAAAAAATATACATGTCATTCATCTTCTTCCTTTTTTTGATATTCACAATAATCACGTTTGTTTTACCTAGCGTTGTTGTATTTTTTCTCTTTTTGGCAAAGAGAAATAACATAAGTTTTATGATGAACTCTATATTAAGTAAGTTTTTGAACGAATTTAACAGTAGTAAAAGTTACACCCAAAATTACACTGGTGATAATATGTCCAAAGATGAAGCATTAAAAATACTGGGGCTGAATTCCGAGGCAAGCCAAAATGAAATCAATAAGGCATACCAAAATTTAATGAAACTGGTCCATCCAGACAAGGGAGGATCGGAATATTTTGCACAAAAGTTAAACGCAGCACGTGATAGGTTGATGAAGACCTAATTTTAACCATTGTTTTCTCTGTAAATTTTGCTTGTACATATTAAGTTGCATGATATAAAGCCGGAAACATTATTCTTTAGGAGGTATTTGATGAAAAAACTTGAGAGATTGAGAAAGAATTTATTTGCGGCTATAGATGAGCTTAATATTAAGAAAGTTAAAAGATATGTTAAAAAGGCAAGATATATAAATAAAGAAAAAGAGATTATTAATGGTAAAAAAGATGGTATGGCACCTATACATCTTGCTGTTTATAAAGGTAGCTTAAAGATAGTGCGGTTTTTGCTTAAAAATAATGCTAATATTAATGCTGTTAGTGATGGATGTCTTGTTCCTTACTCGTACGTTACTACCATGAGTAGCAAAACAGAAATAAAAGAAATGATATATCATTGTACTAGTAGTACCACTTCCCAAGTAATGCAAGGTTTTACAGCTTTACAATTAGCCTTTTTTTATTGTCGATTAGATATCGCGAATCTTCTGCTCAATAATAACATTAATAATGTTATTATTAGAAATGCAAATGGCAAAACGGCATTTGAGGTTATCCCAGGTTATGAAAGCCTTTGCAGTGATGGCTGTGACATGAGCAAAATATACTTAGATTTATCAAAATTTCACAAAAATAATTGTACAGAACTATTACTTTCTGCTAGAATAAATACTAAGTTAGAATTAGAAGCTGGTGATACTCCAGATGCAGCAAGTAGTACAGCGAACCCTTTCTCAGCCTCCACCAGGGCAGATATTAAGATAGGATTGGAAGCTGGTGATACTCCAGATCCTGCACCAAGCAGTGCAGTAAAATCTTTTTCTTTTATTAATAATATATTTAGTTGGGTAACCACTGCCACACTCAGCAGCTTATTCAGCAGTGCTCCTGCTTTACCTTCTGCACAGCAATCTGTTGACCACTTAGATGGTAGCCCTATTGGTTCTTCACAAGTTGATTTTAATGGAACAGCTCTACTAACTGATGTAATGATCAGAAAGTTCACAGGGAAAAAATACTCAAGCCCACTAGAAGATTCACTTCTCACAATAGAAGAAATTAGAGAAAGAAAGCTTAACACTATAGAAAAAAACTTCGAGACAGCACTGAGTAAGTGTGAAAACTTTATCAATGTCCTGAAAGTTCATTAAGTAATTTAACGATATCTAAAGGTATGCATCAAAAGTCCCTCTAAATCAGTTAAAATAAGCACTCTAATTAGAGTGCTTATTTTCCCTTATTTCCTTTTCTAAAGCAGATTGCTTCTTATTAAGAACAAAAAAATGTGAATAAGGAAGCTCAGCATGTCTTGTACGAAAGTTAAAGTGATAAATTGGTGAAGACCTAATTTTTAACTATTGAAATTTTTCTCTGTAAATTTTGCTTGCACATATTAAGTTGCATGATATAAAGCCGGGAGCATTCTCTTTTAGGAGGTATTTGATGGAAAAACAAAAAATAATTGAGATTTTAGGAAGAAAATTAGTTTCTACTATAAGCAGAGGTGATTTTCAGAAAGTTAAAGAATGTATTAAAGAGATAGAGTATAAACAAATAAAAAATGAAGTGTTGAATTATGAAAGATACTATATGAAACCTATACATCATGCTACTCTCTTGGGTAATTTAAAGATATTAGAGTTTTTATGTAACAGCGGTGCTGATGTTAATGCTACTATTAGTAATCGATATTTGAGTACTCCCTTGCACATTGCTGCTAGACATGACAAACTAGAAATAGCAAAGTTTTTACTTGATCGTGATGCTAACATCAATGCTACAAATTATAAAGGTTTTACACCTTTGTACTTAGCATCTAACGATTGTCATTTAGATATGGTAAAACTCCTACTCTGTAGAGGTGCTGATGCTAGTATTCAAAGTCGTTACGGCAAAACAGCATTAGATGTTGTTGGAAATGCTAGAAAAGATGAATGTAGTAGTAGTGAAATTCAAAAAATAGAATCTGTATTGAGCAGTGCTACTGAAGCTGACTGTGAAGCAAAATTAACTTCTATAAAAGCAGGTATTAAAGACGCTAACGACAGCACAGATTTTGTAAGTAGTGCAGCGAGTCTTCAATTATCCCCTACCAAAGCAATTAAGGTAGAATTGGAAGTTAGTAATACCAAAAACTTGGCAAGTAGCACAGTGAACTCTTCCTCCACTCTTATCAGAGAAAATTTTGAAGAAGTTAGCAGCACTGCAAGCAATGCTGTAAAACCTTCCTCTTTTATTAATAGTATATTTAGTGGGATAACTACTACCATCAGTAGCTTGTTCAGCAGTGCTCCTGCCTTACCTCCTGCACAACAATCTGTTGATCACTTGGCTGTTAGCCCTATTGGTTCTTCACAAATTGACTGTAATGGAATAGCTACGCTAATTGCTATGGCAGTAAGTTATATTAAAGGAAAACAATATTTAAGGCCACTGGACAATCCACCTCTGACAAGAATTGATATTATAGACAAAAAAGTCGAGACGGCAATTAGTAATTGTGAAAAACGTTATCAATGTCCTCGAATTCATTAAGCAATTCAACAATATCTAAAGGCATGCATCAAAAGTCCCTTTAAAATAAGCACTCGAGTTTGAGTGCTTATTTTCCTCCTTCTTCAGCATACTGCTTCTTATCAAGTACTGAAAATTTAAATGAGGGGCTTCGAATATCTTGCACAAAAGTTACGTGATAAGTTACTGAAGACCTCATTTTTAACCATTGAAATTTTTTCTCTGTAAATTTTGCTTGCGCATACTAACTTGTGTGATATAAAGCCAGGAACGGTGTAATTTGGGAAGTATTTAATGCAATATATGCAAAAACGGATAAGGATTGAGAACTTTATAGATGAGTTATTTGTTGCTATAGAAGAGCATAGTCTTCTAAAAGCTAACATATGTATCAAAACTGCAGTGATGATGAAACTAAAAAATCAGGTTTTTATTGGTGAAAGATACGGTATGAAACCTATAAGTTTTGCTGTTAAAGAAAATAGCTTCAAGACATTGAAGTTTTTGGTTAATAACGGTGCCAATGTTAATGCTGCTAGTAGTGAAAGTTTGAGAGTTGCCTTGCACGTTGCTGCTGAATATGGTAGAGAAGACGCAGGACAGTTTCTACTTAGTCGTTATGCTAAGATCAATTTGCAAGATATAATGGGTAAGGTGCCTTTGCACTTAGCGTCTTTCCATTGCCAAGTGGAAATGGTGGAACTTCTGATCAAGCATGATGTTAATATTTATATAAGAGATGCGGGTGGTAGAATACCACTGGATGTTGTTGGAGATGATCCAAAATCTATATGTAATAGTAATACAAGGCAAAAAATAATATCTATATTAAAATGTGCTGATAAAGTTAATTGTCAGACATTAGCTTCTAGGACAAATCTTAAGGTAATAGAAGCTAGCAATAACTTTAGCTATCATAATAGTACAAGTGTGTTAAGCAGCGCAGTAAAACCTTCTTCTTTTATTAATAGTGTATTTAGTTGGATGGGAACTTCAACAACTGCTGCACTCAGTAGCCTATTTCAGAGTGCCCCTGCTTTACCTCCTGCAAAGCAATCTATTGCACATTCGACTGGAAGCTCAATTGGTTCTTCACAAGTCGATTGTAATGGAACAGTTCTCCTAACTGCTATAGCAATAAGTAAATTCACAGGGGAAAGATATTCAATGCCACTGGATGATTCACTTTTAACGATAAGACAGGTTAAAGAAAGAAAACTTAATTCTCTAGAAAGAGATGTCAAGATGGCACTTAGCAAGTGTGACAAACTTTATCAGTATCCTGAAAGCTCACTGAGCAACTTCACAATATCTAAAGGCCTGCACCAAAAATCCCTTTCAATCAGTTAAAATAAGCACTCAAGCTTGAGTGCTTATTTTCGTATAATCCTCTTTAAGTTAAAGCTCTTATATGTTGGGAATAAGCTGCTACGAAATTTAAGTAAATTAAGGAGGCTTATGGTATTTTGTACAAAAACTAAATGTAGCACGTGATGAAATAACAATCTCTTACGTTGTAAATTTCTTTTAATTTTACATATAAATTGTACTAGCATATGCCCAAATTATGTGGTACAAAGGTAAAAATTTTATCCTTTAGGAGGGATTATGGTTACAAAAACAGAAGTTGAAAAATGGAGAGATGGGCTACGTTCTGCAGTAAAGGAACGTGATTTTCAAAAAGCTGAGGAGTATATTAGAGAAGGAAAGACACATACTACTAACGTTATTAACTCTAAAGATAGAAATGGTAACTCACCCTTATCGATTGCTGTTAGTAAACAAGATTTAGAAATGATGAGTTTTTTAATTGAGAATGGCGCAGATGTTAATATTGAGAACTTTTTTCGTGTGCCTCCTATATACTATGCTGTTACAAAGAGCACCACAGAAATGATAGAGCTTCTAATCGATAAAAAGGCTAGCATTAGTGGTTATTTTTCATATGCTGGTGAAAAACGCACTCTTGTAGGCTGGGCTATAGATGAAAATAGTCCGGAAAAAGTTGAAGTCCTGCTTAAGCATGGTGCTAGTCCAAATAGCAAATTTGACTTTTACGATGATTCACAAGATTCGTGTCTACATGCTGCTATCCTAAGAGATTACAAAAAAATAGTTGAACTTCTCGTTAAATATAAAGCTGATGTCAATGTTCAAAACGAACGGGGGGAAACACCTATATATTTGGCTATTAGTTCAAAACGTCCAAAAATAATTAAGCTGTTATATGATAATGGTGCCGACATTGATAATGTTAAGAATATAAGGAACGAGACACCATCAGATTATGTTAAGTTATTTTATTCCGGCAAAACGATAAAAGAAATTGCTGCAGAAGCAGAGAGTGCCAATGTAAACTCAGAAGATATTACTCCTGCACCAAGTAGTGCAGTAAGACCTTCTTCTTTTATTAATAGTGTATTTAGTTGGATGGGAACTTCAACAATTGCTGCACTCAGTAGCTTATTTCAGAGTGCCCCTGCTTTACCTCTTGCAAAGCAATCTATTGCACATTCGACTGGAAGCTCAATTGGTTCTTCACAAGTTGATTGTAATGGAACAATTCTGCTAACTGCTATAGCAATAAGTAAGTTCACAGGGAAAAGATATTCAATGCCACTGGATGATTCACTTTTAACGATAAGACAGGTTAAAGAAAGAAAACTTAATTCTCTAGAAAGAGATGTCAAGATGGCACTTAGCAAGTGTGACAAACTTTATCAGTATCCTGAAAGCTCACTGAGCAACTTCACAATATCTAAAGGCCTGCACCAAAAATCCCTTTCAATCAGTTAAAACAAGCACTCAAGTCTGAGTGCTTGTTTTCGTGAAATCTATTATTTAAATTAAACTTTTTATTGTGCGTTGTAGGTAAGTTGTTACAATAAAATGAGTTAAGATGAAAAAAACTTTAAGTTATGGAAGATGATAGCAAGAAAGAAATAACAGAAGAAAAAGGTATATTAGGTTGGATAGAGTATAGACTGCCTATATTTTCTTTTCTAAAACATACTGCTTCTTATCAAGTACCAAAAAATTTAAATTATGCTTGGAATTTTGGTTCTTTGGCTGGTATAGCACTAATTTTGCAGATAATAACAGGTATATTTCTTGCCATGCACTACACTCCGCATGTTGATCATGCATTTAATAGTGTGGAGCGTATAATGCGTGACGTAAGTTATGGATGGCTGATACGTTATACTCATGCTGTTGGGGCGTCACTCTTCTTTATGGTGGTCTATGTTCATATCATGCGTGGATTATATTACGGATCTTATAAGAGACCGCGAGAAATGGTGTGGTTTATTGGCATATTTATATTTTTTGCAATGATGGCAACTGCCTTTATGGGATATGTTCTTCCATGGGGACAAATGAGCTTTTGGGGTGCAACAGTTATAACTAACTTATTTTCAGCCATACCTTTAATTGGCAATAAAATAGTTATATGGTTGTGGGGTGGTTTTTCCGTTGATAACCCAACGCTCAATCGTTTTTTTGCACTTCATTATCTTCTTCCTTTCATTATTATTGCTTTAGCTATGTTGCATGTTGTTGCTCTGCATAGATTTGGCTCTAATAACCCAAGTGGAATAGAAGTAAGGTCAGGTAAGGACACTATTCCTTTTTATCCTTATTATATAGCAAAGGACTGCATAACTTTTGGTTTATTTTTTATAATTTTGTTTGGATTTGTTTTTTATGCCCCTAATTATCTTGGGCATCCTGATAATTATATAGAAGCTGATCCTATGGTAACTCCAGTACACATAGTACCAGAGTGGTATTTCCTACCTTTTTATGCGATGTTGCGCTCAATTCCAAATAAGCTCATTGGTGTACTTACCATGTTTGGATCTATTTTAGTTTGGTTTCTTTTGCCTTGGCTTGATAAATCAAAAGTTAAAAGTGGTGCTTATCGCCCATTATTTAAGAAATTTTTTTGGGTTTTTGCAATAAATTTTGCATTTCTTGCTTGGCTTGGGGGGCAGGAAGTTAAAGAGCCTTACATTACTTTAAGTAGACTCTCAACTCTTTATTATTTTTCATATTTTGTGATAGTTTTACCTTTACTTAGTAAATATGAGAAACCAAAAAAATTACCAAAAACAATAAGCGATTCCGTTCCGGAGATGAAGTGATGCTGTTGGTTAAAGTTGCTGTGTTTTGTGTATTATTTTTCGCTAATTCTCTATCTGCAGAGGAGTTTAAACCTTTACCAAATAAGAAAATCGACTGGAGTTTTGATGGAATTACTGGATCTTTCGATAGAGAGTCAATTCAGCGTGGCTATAAAGTATACAAGGAAGTCTGTGCTGCTTGCCATTCAATGAATAGAATAGCGTTTCGTAATTTGCAAGATGTTGGTTTTTCTGAAGAGGATGTAAAACAAATTGCAGCCTCTTACCAAGTTAAAGATGGTCCGAATGATTTGGGTGAAATGTTTGATAGGCCGGGAGTGTCTTCGGATTATTTTATTGCACCTTTTGATACAAAAGAAGCAGCTGCAGCAAGCAACAATGGAGCAATTCCACCGGACTTATCATTAATTGTCAAAGCAAGACATGATGGTGCAAATTATATCTATTCACTACTAATTGGTTATCAAAACGGTGAACATGATGAGAACGGTTTATATTTTAATCCATATTTTTCAACAGGCAGGTTAGCTATGGCACCACCACTCTCTGAAGGAATGGTAGAATATGATGGTACAAGGCAAGCCACAGTTGAAAATATGGCATATGATGTGGTAAATTTCTTACAATGGGCAGCAGAGCCAGAACTGGAGCGCCGACATAAACTTGGGCTAAAAATAGTGACATATTTTATAATTTTGACGGTGTTTTTTGTTCTCACTAACAATAGAGTTTGGAGCCAACTCTATAAAAAAGGAAAATAGAACTTCATTTACGCTCGTTTTTATACCTTACTCATAATATCATGTGTATTATGTAATGATAAATATATTATGAAAGTATAGGGATTATGGCATTTCAAATAGTTACAAATTTTCAGCCAGCTGGGGATCAACCACAAGCAATAGATAGTTTAGTTGAAGGACTAAATAACAAAAAAAGAGATCAGGTTTTACTTGGAGTAACTGGCTCTGGAAAAACTTTTACTATGGCAAATGTTATTGCAAGAACAAACAGGCCTGCGTTAATTATGGCGCATAATAAAACTTTAGCGGCACAGCTTTACGAGGAGATGAGAGGATTTTCCCCCCACAATGCTGTTGGATACTTCATTTCTTATTATGATTATTATCAGCCTGAGGCTTATTCGCCACAAACAGACACTTATATTGAAAAAGACTCTTTAATAAATGAAAGAATTGATATGCTACGCTATTCTGCTATATGCTCTCTTTTGGAGCGTAGGGACACGATTGTAGTTGCGAGTGTTTCTTGTATATATGGTCTTGGTTCGCCTGAGAGCTATCTCAGCATGACCTTGACTTTAAGTGCTGGAGATAAGATTCATGTTAATGACTTTCTGAATAATTTAGCTAATCTCCAATATAAACGTTCTGATGTCAGATTTGAGCGAGGATATTTCAGAGTGCGCGGCGATATTATTGATATATTTCCTGCCTATTATGAAAATAAAGCTTGGCGTTTATCATTGTTTGGTGATGAAATAGAAGAAATTTCTGAGATTGATGCCATGAATGGCAATATTATCAGACGCATAGATAAAGTCACCATTTTTCCAAATAGCTATTACACTACATCACGTGAGACTCTTTTGCAAGCAGTTCAATTGATTAAAAAAGAACTACATGAACGCCTGGATTATTACTATTCACAGAACAAAATTGTTGAAGCAAAACGCCTTGAGCAGCGTACTAATTTTGATATTGAAATGATGATGGCAACGGGAGTGTGTAAAGGTATTGAAAATTATTCGCGTTATCTTTATGGAATGAAAGCCGGAGATCCACCGCCTACATTGTTTGAGTATTTACCTAAAGATGTAATTTTATTTGTTGATGAAAGCCATGTAACCGTTCCCCAGATAGGTGCAATGTATAGCGGTAATGAAGCACGTAAAAAGAAATTGATAGATTATGGTTTTAGGCTACCTTCTGCTTTTGATAACCGTCCATTAAAATTGGAAGAGTGGGAGGCAATACGGCCCCAGACTATTTACGTTTCGGCTACTCCAGGAAAATATGAGTTAGAAAAGACTAACCACGCATTCATAGAGCAAGTTATCCGCCCAACAGGACTGACAGATCCCATCTGCACCATAAAACCAACAGAGAGTCAGGTTGATGATGTGATTCACGAGGCGCAAGTAACAATAAAAAAAGGATTTTGTATTCTAATTACCACATTGACAAAAAAAATGGCTGAAAAGCTAGCTGAGCATATGAGTGAGCTCAGTATGAAAGTAACTTACCTACATTCAGATATTGGTGCACTGGAAAGAATTGAAATTATATGCAAATTAAGATCTAAAGAAATAGATGTTCTTGTTGGCGTTAACTTATTGCGGGAAGGTCTTGATATTCCCGAATGTGGGCTGGTTGCAATTTTAGATGCTGACAAAGAAGGTTTTTTACGATCAGAGACTTCGCTCATTCAAACGATAGGCCGTGCTGCACGCAATGTTGAAGGCAGAGTAATTTTATATGCAGACAAAATTACTAATTCTATGGATCGTGCACTGAAAGAAACTGAAAGGAGAAGAAAGAAACAGACAGAGCATAATACACTGAATAATATTGTACCAAAAACTATAATAAAGCCTATATCAAATACTTTACAGGAAAAAGTGGTAGTTGAGAATTTTAGTAAGAATGATCTAAATAGTTTGAAAAAGCAAATGTTGAAGCATGCTGAAAATTTAGAGTTTGAAGAGGCGGCAAAAATAAAAGGTATTATTGAAAAATTTAATAACAGACCCGTTACATAACTAGAAAAAAGATAAATAATTAATAGTTAAGCTGACTTTGATTTACCAAAGATTTGAAAAACTATTATCTAAGAACATATCTTGAAAGGACTTAAGTGGTTAAATATTAAAGAGTTCTTGAAGTAAGGAGAGCACACTCATACGTTAAGCAAACAACGTTTACCTAAAATTCTGTGACATTAGCAGCTTTCTTGGCCCGTTTTCAGTAAACAGTGATTTTGTAATTCTTCTATATATTAGAAAAATTTTTATTTTAATTAGCGTTAAACTATAGGCGCCTATTGTTTTTTAGCTAAAGTAAAGATCAAGTATCTGGAATTCTGGATATAAAATCCCCCTGTGTAAAAAAGATTAGAAAAAAGTGCAGCGCACATACAACAGATATGCACTAAAGAAGATACGCTACGCTTTTTGATTAAAAATTTGACTAAACAGTCTGCAGACAAAGATAGATTTTGAGCTCTTAAAATATCTCTCACTGCGATTATAATCAGATTTAAAATATATGGAAGCAATTTTTTACGTTAGCTATTTAATATTTTAAATTAGGCCTCTTGCATAACTATATTAAAGGTTAGCACCAGCAACTACTACTCATTACATATTTTATCGCATTAATAATTGTTATGTTTTTGCTCTCCCTATTGCTACTTGTGCAACATTTGGCCTTGTCACTTATATCACTTGTTACCCTCCTATTTCTTGCTTTATTCTTTTTTTTTCCCTTTCAAGACAGGTTCTGAGTGGCAAAAAATAGGTCCTCTTTAATGTGTATTAAACAAGATTTTATAACTCTAATTGTCTTTGCTTGTGCTGTTCAACTGTGACATCAACCATTACATTCAATGGAAGATGATCTGAAGGGTATCTCTCTTGTTGGAATTATATCATCTTTACCCAGGCCTTTCACCGTACGCTTTATACTCCTTTATAACAGGGGATAAAAAGCAAAAATCTATTCTTTTTTTGAGATCATATACAGATTCTAACAATTAAAATCTCACAACAAATTTGTTGTTTCATAGCTTTTATATAATCTATAATTGCAACTGTTTTAACATTAATCAGAACCTAAAAGAGGCTTGTTATTAATGGATTACTTATAAAATCTTATGGAAAGTAGAGCTTGGTTCATTTGGCTGATCAGCAACTTAATTGTTCTATTCAGCAATATGCAAATAATCTACACCTTTATAAGTGTGGATCTTGAAAAAGAACTTGGGATCACGATTGCGCAAGTTGCACTGGCTAATTCAGCATATACTTGGACTTTTGCTATCTCACAATTTTTTAGTGGGGCAATGTTTAATGTTTTTTCCAGCAAAAAAATTTATTTTCTCTCATTATCGATTATGATCTTTGGGTTTTTTATCCTTATTAGTAGTGACAGTTTTGTCCATCTAATTTTATCTCAATTCTTGATTGCAATTGGAGCATCATTTGGTTTTGTTGGAGCTGCTCATATAAGTAGCACATATTTTCCCATTACCCAATTTGGACTGATGTTCTCACTAGTGCAGACAATTTCAAGTCTTTCCGCTTTGATGATTCAAATGTTGTTCTCTAGCTTCCTTGCTGAAGGTATGGATTGGAAGAATTTGATTGTATACGTAATATTATTTGGCGTATCGATATTTGTACTTATGTTTTTTTATCCGAAAGGACTTTCAAAAAAAAGTTTGGAAAAATGCACAATAACAAGCTCTATAAAAACAGTAATATGTTCTATACTAACGGTGCTAAAATTAAGAGATATCTGGATAACTTCAGTAGTAGGTGCTATTACTTTTGGAACATTTTTAGCGCTTAATATGCTGTGGGCACCAAGGTTACTAAGCAACTTAGAACTAAATACAATGGAGTTAGGTGTGGCAACTGCAATATTGTGGCTTGGTCTTGCAGTTGGTGCTCCAATTGCAGATTTAATCTCAAATCTATTTAAAAATAGAAGGCACGTAATCTCTGCTTTTGCCATATTGCAAGGTATTTCAGTTATTATTTTACCATACGGCAATTTAACAGTTCATATTATATACTTTTGTATGTTAATGTTTGGTTTTTTTGCAGGCGGACATATGCTTAATTTTACTGTTGGCAGTGAGATTGTTGAGCAGAAGTATATTAGCACATCATCATCCATTATCAATGGATTTATGTTTGTTATGAGTGGAATTTTAGTGTCAATTTTAGCACTTTTTTCAGATCATCAAATGGCGCTTTTCACAATATTTGCAATGTTAACATTTGCTAGTATTTTTAATTATGCTACAAAAGAAACATACTATAAAAATAAAGTAGCTGAATCTTGAGTCGACTGTTATATTATATTAACATACTATAATAAATTATGACAACAAAAGACACAACAGTAACTAAGGCAACAATAGCTGAATGTATAAACCAGGAAATTGGATTATCGAAAGAAGACTCTATTGCAATAATAGATGATATATTGGATGAGATAAAAACGAGCTTAGCAAAGGATGGGATAGTAAAAATATCTTCATTTGGAACATTTTTGGTTAAAAACAAGAAAGAAAGACCAGGAAATATACCAAAGACATTGGAAAGGGTAGTAATTCAAGCGAGAAAATCAATTTCTTTTAGACCTTCAAAAGTGATGAAGAAATTAATAAATAACCGATGAATAAGGAAAAATTATTTTACACAATTGGAGAAGTAGCTGAAGAACTACATTTGGAGCAGCATGTTTTAAGATTCTGGGAAAGTCAATTCCATCAAATTAAACCCATAAAACGGAAGGGAAGAAGACTATATGATCATAAGTGTATAGAGGCAATAAAGAAAATAAAATATATGCTATATGATAAAGGATATACAATAAAAGGAGTACAAAAGGAATTTGGTAACGATGTAAGAATTGATCATTATTCAAGAAATTTGTTGCAAGAACTTACCGATTTAAGAGACTATTTGACTGATAAAATAAATGAAGAAAGTAATAAATAGACGAAAAATACTATAAAGTTTTGTGAAAGTTGATCTATCTAGAGATAAGTTTATGTGTCGTATAGCCTTGTTCTTTATATTATCAGCAATACTGATAAGCTGTGGCCTGCAAAAACCTGCACCTGTACTACTTAAAGGCGAAGAATTTTATGGAAAAAGAGACCTAGAGTACACAAGGGAGTATCATTTAATTAAAGAAAATGTTGATTCTTCGCTGCAAAAAGAAAGTAGAAAAGCCTTCGTAGATAAGGTATATAACAATAATGCACAAAGCATGTGTAAATTTGTAATACCGGTTAAAGGTGCAGTTATCTCTTCTGATAAAATATGTCAAGATGGCATAAAAATTACTGCTCAAAGTGGAACAAAGGTTATTGCTTCTGCACCTGGCAAAGTAATATACGTAGGCAAAGGCCTGAGGTGGTACGGAAATTTAATTATAGTGGAACATAAAGATAATTACATGACTATGTACTCCTACTTAAAAAACATACAAGTTGAAATTGGTGATAAAGTAAAACAAGGTCAAGTAATTGGATCTGCAGGTAAATCAAGCACACAAGATAAAGATCCGCAGATGTGTTTCACAATAAGGCATAATGGTCAAGCAGTCGATCCTTTAGTACATATAAACTGTGATTGAATTTATGAAATATGATTTTAAAACCGTTGAAAAATTCTACCAAAATAAGTGGGATTTTTCTGTAAGCAAAGATAGTAAAAAGAAGAAATGTTACGTGTTGGAAATGTTTCCATATCCATCTGGTAAGATTCATATGGGGCACCTGCGTAACTATGCAATAGGAGATGTTATAGCACGTTACAAGAGAGCTCGTGGATTTGAGGTTTTGCACCCAATTGGCTGGGATGCGTTTGGATTACCAGCTGAAAATGCAGCAAGGGACAATAACATTAACCCTGCAGCATGGACACAAGATAATATAGATAATATGCGCGCGCAGCTAAAATCTATAGGTCTTTCATACAATTGGGATCGTGAGCTCTCCACATGTGAGCCTGATTATTACAAACACGAACAGAAATTTTTTCTGGATTTTTTAAAGCATGGTCTTACCTATCGAAAAGAGTCGTGGGTTAATTGGGATCCAGTGGACCAAACAGTGCTTGCAAATGAGCAAGTGGTTGATGGAAAAGGATGGCGATCAGGTGCAGTTGTTGAAAAACGTAAGTTATCTCAGTGGTTTTTAAAGATTACTGATTTTGCTGAAGATTTGCTTCATTGTTTGCAAAGTTTAAAAAATTGGCCAGAAAAAGTCAAAACTATGCAAGAGCGCTGGATAGGAAAATCTGAAGGGGCAACTATAGATTTTGAAATAGTTGGCCTGAATAAGAAATTAAAGATTTTTACAACTTCTCCTCATACTTTATTTGGAGCTTCTTTTCTTGCAGTAGCAGCAGAGCACCCTATTGTACAAGACCTTAAGGACGAAGACATACAAGGCTTTATCGACAGTGTGAAGGCAAAGGGGGAGAATGATGAAAAAATTGGAATTTACACTGGACTGAACGTCAGGCACCCATTTCTCGACAAGGAATTACCAATTTATATAGCGAATTTTGTGTTGATGGAGTATGGAGAAGGTGCGATTTTTGGTTGCCCTGCACATGATCAGCGTGATTTTGAATTTGCACAGAAGTATGGTTTACCGATTATTCCTGTAGTTTGTGAAGAGACCAAAGAGATCTTAAAAGAACCGTACTTCGGTGATGGAGTGATGTTCAATTCTGAATTCTTAAACGGACTAATGATTAATGAGGCAAAGGAAGTAATCATTAAAAAGCTTGAAGAAAAAGGAATAAGCAAAAAAACAGTAAACTACCGTTTGCATGATTGGGGAATTTCAAGGCAACGTTATTGGGGATGTCCTATACCTGTTATATATTGTAAAGATTGTGGAATTGTTCCAGTTCCAGAAAAAGACCTCCCTGTTGTTCTACCAACGGATGTAGAATTTACAAGTGGTGGTAATCCCCTGAACAAGCACCCAACCTGGAAATTTGTTGATTGTCCAAAGTGCGGAAAGCAAGCAGAACGTGAAACTGATACATTTGACACTTTTTTTGAATCTTCTTGGTATTTTGCTGCATTTTGCAGTGAAAATAAATCGATTAATAAAGATACTTGTAATCGTTTTATGCCTGTTGATTATTACATAGGTGGAATAGAACATGCAATTCTACATTTGCTTTACTCAAGGTTTTTCTGCCGTGCTTTAACTAAATGTGGCTATTTTGACATTAAAGAGCCTTTCTCTACTTTAATCACTCAAGGAATGGTCTGTCATGTAACTTATAAAGATGAGAATGGCAAATGGCTCTTTCCCGAAGAAGCAAAAGAGTTGATTGCGAAGGGTACTAAGATCCAAGTTGGAAAAGTCGAAAAGATGAGCAAGTCGAAAAAGAACACAGTTGACCCAAACTTTATCATAGAAAAATACGGTGCTGATACTGCTCGTTTGTTTGTATTATCTGACACTCCTCCGGAAAAAGATATGGAATGGTCTGATGATGGAGTGGAAGGTTGTTTTCGCTACATAAATAAATTGTGGCGTATGATAGTGCAACTTAGGCCCGTAAACATACACTATGATAATGAAAACATTGTAGGTAAACTCCTAGAGTACAGAAAAAAAATCCATAAACTATTGCAAGGACTTACAGATGACTTGGAAAACTGCAGATTAAACTGTGTGGTAGCAAAGTTTCGTGAAATGACAAATTTAATAGCTGAAATAGACGTAAAAACTGGAAAATCTCTTATTGATGAAGGTATATGCATACTAATCAGAGTAATTGAGCCATTCATGCCACACCTGGCTGAAAATTTATGGCAAGAAATAGGAGGCGAAGGTATGCTATATCTAAAGCCTTGGCCAAAAGCTGATGAATCACTACTAATTGATAATATGGTGACTGTAGCAGTGCAGATCAATGGAAAGTTACGTGCGACCATTGAAGTGGCAACTGATTTACCTCAAGAAAAATTGAAGAAAATAGCAACAGATTCTGTATCTAACAAAATCGATCAAAGCAAAATTCGCACTATATATGCTGTACCAAATAAGATAGTAAACATAGTTATATAAAAATTTTGAGTAGCATGTCGCTAATTTCGTAGGTATACTTTTTTTGATATGAGGTTATATCTTTTTTAATATAAAGGATATATACTTGTGCATTATATATTTTTTTGTATGGGTAGTTATATGAAAATAAAAGGATTGTGTGTTTTAGCTGTGTTGCTCACTTCATCTCTAGCAGGTGCAGCTAGTAATAGTGCAAAAGAGCAGTACTACGCAGGTTTAAACTTTGGTGGTGGATGGGGTACTGGATTAAAAATAAAACCTGGCTTAGTTTTTGGTTATAATTATGATAAAAGCTCTAAGTTTGAACTTGAGATTCTCACTGACGTAAGTGATATGTTTGGTAAGGAAACCAAGAAAATGGGAGCTAGTTTATTAGCAAATTACCGTTATTATCCTGACGTTGACATTGATCCTGTGAAACTATATGTCAGTGGAGGTTTAGGAGGACATCTACAAGTAATGCCTTTTTCTCTTGGCAAAGGTGAAACACTAGATAAAATACTGGGTGCTATTTCGTACAAACTGAAGGTTGGTGTTGATTATGAAGTTGCTCCACAGATAGTTAGTACAGCTGCTTTAACCGTAGGCGGGCAACTGAGTGGTTTAAAAGCAAAACAAATACCAGATGCGATGCTGGAAGTAGGAGTACGTTATAGTTTTTAATGCTGGATGGCATTGTGTACATGTTTAATGGTTAGGTGTAACCATAAGCAATGCTCAAAACTTGCTGCTAGCATGTTTGAACACTTATTCCAGTCTGTTTTAAGGAAGTAATGTGTATGAATTATATGAGAACGATGAAAGTGTTCGCTGTGTTGATTGCTTTAGCAAGTACAGCTAATAATGGTACAAGTGAGTTAGAAGATCAGTACAAAGATCGGTATGAAGACCAGTACAAAGATCAGTATGAAGATCAGTATGAAGATCAACACAAAGATCATTGTGAAGATCAATACGAAGATCGATATGAAGACCAATACGAAGATCATTACTATGTAGGTTATGTAGGTTTAAACTTTGGGACTCGATGGGGTGAAAGCTTTAAATTGAACCCTAACGTTGTCTTTGGTTATCATCATAACAAAAATTCTAAGTTTGAACTTGAGGTTCTTGCTGACATAAGTGATATAACTGATAAAGCAAAAAGAAAAGTAGGAGCTAGTTTATTGGCAAATTACCTTTACTATCCTGATCTTGAAATTGATCCTATTAAATTATATGCTAGTATAGGACTGGGTGGATATATTCGAATATTGCCATCTTTTGGTCTTGGTGAGGATACAAATGCAGTTAACACTCCAAATTCAGCTGCAACTGTAGCCGCAGCCGCAGGTCAAAATGAAACACTAGATAAAATACTGGGTACTATTGCCTATAAAGTAAAGTTAGGTGTTGATTGTGAAATTATTCCGCAGATAATTGGCACAGTTGCTATTGCTGCAAGCGGTCAATTAAGTGGCTTTAAACCACCGATGAAAAAACCAGATGCAATCATAGAAGTAGGTATACGTTATAATTTTTAAGCTATGAACACTTTGAATCCTTATACACAGTTGTATGCTCGGTGCTATATATGTGCTATTTGTAAAGGTATTCTGTTTATGCTAACATTAAGCTAAACCTTAAGCAATAAAATCAGAAGGATCAACTTCCCGCTGTAAGCAAGCAGCAACTACAGTGTTTATAATAAGAAATGCTATTGTCATCGGGCCAACTCCACCAGGCACTGGAGTAATAGCTTTGACTTTTTCTTTTACTCCCTCAAAGTCAACATCACCCACAAGCTTACTTTGATTTCCTATGTTAATGCTATTTATGCCAACATCAATCACTATTGCACCTTTTTTTATCCAATCTGGTTGAACAAAATTTGGCTTTCCAACTGCTGCAACTACTATATCCGCCTTAGAGCAATAATCAGCTAAATCCCTACTTTGCGAATGCAAGATGGTAACAGTGCAATTTTCTTGCAACAATAGGTGAAACATTGGCTTACCCACAATATTTGATCTGCCAATGATTACCGCATTTTTACCGGACAGATTATTTTCAACTGACTTAATTAAATGCAAAGAACCTTTGGGAGTACAAGGTATCAGACAATTTTTTTCACCTTTAACTAACCTGCCAACATTTTCATCATGAAAGCCATCTACATCTTTTTCAACACTTACTGTATTAATTATTCTGCTTGCACTGATGTGCTTTGGTAAAGGTAACTGAACTAAAATTCCATGCACAGATGAATCTTCATTTAATGTATTAACTTTTTCAATCAATTCGTCTTCTGAGATACTATCAGGCAAAACAATAGTTTCAGAACTTATGCCTATTAATTCTGCTTTTCTTTGTTTATTACGAACGTAGACCTGACTTGCTGGATTGCTACCCACAAGAATTACTTTAAGACAAGGAAAAACATTATACTCTTTCTTTAAAATATCAATTTTTTTTGATAGCTCCTCACAGAGATCATTTGCTATTTTTTTACCGTTAATAATAATTGACATTTCCTTGCCACTCCTTGAAGTCAGGTAATGCGATATCAAATAAATTCAATGCTTTACCAACAGAATGATTTACAATATCATCCAAAGATTTTGGTTTAATATAAAAAGCAGGCATCGACGGAGCAATAATTGCTCCCATCTCCGTTAGTTTTAACATATTTCGGAGATGTCCAAGATGTAGTGGAGATTCTCGCACCATAAGAACTAATTTTCTTCTTTCTTTTAGAGTTACATCTGCAGACCTTGTTAATAGATTGGAAGTCACCCCCGATGCTATTTCAGACATTGTTTTCATAGAACATGGAGCAATAACCATACCTGAGGTTTTAAATGAGCCGCTTGCTATTTTTTCTCCTATTTTTTCTTCAGAATAGTAAAAATCTGCAAGCGATATAATATCTTCAAGTTTTTCTTTAATCTCATGAGCTATAGTTATTTTTCCAGCACTGCTGATTACTAAATGAGTTTCATGATTGGTATTTTTTAGTGCCTCTAGAATCCGTACACCGTAAATAGAACCAGATGCTCCACTTATTCCAATTACAATCCTACTATTCACCTTCGTAATTCATTCCCAATGCACGTTTGTAGGTATCAAGTAATATTTCCTGTTCCTCCCTGTCATCATCATCCATCTTTCTTAGCCTAATAATCTGTTTCATCACTTTTATATCCCAACCTTCATCTGCAGCTTTTGCATATACATCACGAATGTGATCTTGCACATCCCTTTTTTCTTGTTCAAGTTTTTCGATTCTCTCTATATAGCTCTTCAAATCTTCAGCCGTTATTTTTACTGTATCTTCCATAGAACCCAACTAATTAATTGCTACTACAGTATTATCAGTTTTTACTTGTACTTCAATCATAGTAATAATATTTTTATCTTTTTTTAAAATCTTAAAGTAAAAACCGTACATGGAAAACTCCTCATTTTCTTCAGGAATGCGCTCTATCTCGTTTACAATCATACCTGCTAGAGTTGTAGCTTCTTCATCAGGAAGATCCCAATGTAACTGTCTATTAATATCCCTAATAGTAGATTTTCCTTCTATGTGATACATATTATCGGATATCTTTTTTATAAAATTCTCTGTGATCAAATCATGTTCATCTGAAATTTCTCCAACTATTTCTTCCAGTATATCCTCAAGAGTTACGATTCCCTGTAGTGCTCCATACTCATCAATAACAAATGCAAGGTGTTTCCTGTTTTTACGGAAGTTGTGAAGTTGTACACTGAGTGGAGTACTTTCTGGTATAAACCAAGGCTTTGACATAACTTTGGCAATCTCTATTTTATTATCCTTTTCACGCAAGGCATTTATTAGATTTTTCACGTGAACCACTCCAACAATATTATCTGGTTCTTTTTGCCATAAAGGTACTCTGCTATGGCTACTGGTTAAAATCTCTCTTATTAACTCTTCTTTGTTTCGATCTATATCAAGAGAAAATAAGTTTCTCCTGTGGGTCATAATTTGTGATATTTCTGTCTCAGCCAAATCAAGTATACTATTTAGCATATCTAAATCCTGTTGTAACATAGTGCCCTCACTGCGGTGAAGAGTAATCATATTACGCATTGCATCTGCTGCAGATATTACCTCCCTATTCTTATGAAGCCCACATAACTTCAGAATGATATTGACAATAAACTGAATGCCTAATGTCAATGGAGAAAGAATCTTGACAAAAAACAGCATAAAATAAGCAGAAAGTAATGTAAATTTTTCAGGATTTTGCATGGCGTAAGTTTTTGGTAAAACTTCACAAAATAGCAAAATACAAAACGTCATCATGAATGTTGAAAGAAATATGCCCTCACTCCCAAAAGAATTTATAAATATTACTGTAAATAAAGCAGAGCAAGTAATGTTAATAATTGTATTACACAGTAATATTGTTCCTATTGTTAATTCTTTTTTACCTAACAAAAGCTCTATTATCTTGGCTTTTTTGTTACCTTCTAGCTTTAGTTTATTCACTCGGGATCGGCTAATTGAGGTTAACCCTATTTCTGCTCCTGAGAACAAAAACGATAAAATCAATAAGAAAAAAATTGCTGACAATACTGAAATCAATAACCAATCCATTAAAGTATGATGTTATTGCGATATAGAAACAGAGTTGATTTTATATGTTGTAAGAAGCATTTGCAAGTCTATATATCTTTAATATAAAAAAATAAATCATGAAATATATCACACACTGCATTCACATGCATATTCTCAACAACAAGTGGAGGAGTTATTCTTATTACTCTATTATTTAAAATTTTAGTCATTATTAAGCCTTTGTCAAGAGATTGTTTAACAATTTTATCAGCCAAAGGTAATCTAAGCTCTATCCCTATCAATAAACCCTCCCCACGAACTTCTGAAACGATCTTCGGAAATTCTTCAGTCAAAGACAACAACTTTTCTTTTAGATATTTACTGACCTTCTTAACATGGTCAAAAAAGCCTTCCTTTAGCATTACATCGAGTACTGCATTACCAACAGTCATAGCAAGTGGATTACCTCCATAAGTTGACCCATGAGTTCCTGGAGTGATTGCTTCTGCTATATAATCTTTTACTAAACATGCAGCCAGAGGAAATCCATTACCCATAGCCTTCGCACAAGTGAGCATATCAGGTTCAACTCCTATATTTTGATAGTAAAATAGAGAGCCAATCCTTCCATATCCGCATTGCACTTCATCAAAGCATAAAATTATTCCTTGAGCTTTTGTTATCTCTCTTACTTTTTTAAGATACTTTACGTCCAATGGATGTACTCCGCCTTCACTTTGTATGGGCTCTAAAAATATGGCAGCTGTTTCGCTATTGATTTTCTTTTCTAATGCTTCAATGTTATTTCTTGGAACTTTATCAAAACCAGAAAGGAGTGGAGCAAAACCTTCGCGTGATTTTTCATTTCCCCCAGCTGAAATTGCAGCAATACTGCGGCCATGAAAACCTCCTTCAATTGTAATGATGTGACTGCGCTTTTCTTGTCCATTTAAGTAGAAATAGCGGCGAATAAATTTAATTGCAGCTTCTGTTGCTTCAAGTCCACTTGAGCAGAAAAAAACTTTATCGGCAAAGGTAAGTTCTGTTAAACGCTGAGCAAGCCTTTCCTGCTGGGGAATAGTAAAAATATTAGAGCAGTGCCATAATGAATCCAGTTGCTCCTTCAGTTTATCTGTAATGTATGGATGACAATGCCCTAGAGAGGTTGTAGAAATTCCTGCAGCAAAGTCTAAATATTTTTTACCATCCTTATCGAAGAGATATACTCCTTCTCCTCTAACTATAGAAGCTTCAGATCTATTATAAGCATTAACAACATGATCCATTTTAAATATTATCTATACTGTGCATGAAAAAGCTTTCCCTTAATATTGCTTAAACTAAAAATTGGGCTAATATTATACAGTTCAACATAAAATTCAGAAATTTAATATGTAAAAAAGTAAAACTACACCAATTCACATTCAGCAAAAAAGAAAGCTATTTCTCTATGAGCATTCTCTAGACTATCAGAACCATGCACTCTATTTTCACTAATATCATTAGCAAAATCACCCCTAATTGTACCTTTATCTGCCTGTTTTGGATCTGTAGCACCCATGATTTGTCTGTATTTACTGACTGCATTTTCACCAATTAAAACTTGAACTATCACAGACCCAGAAGTCATAAATTCCACCAACTCTTCAAAAAAAGGCCTATCCTTATGAATTTCATAAAACAGCTCTGCTTGTTTTTTTGTCAGCAGCATCTTTCTCTGTGCTATAATTTTTAGTCCAGATTTTTCAATGTAAGAATTTATACTGCCTGTAATATTATTTTTTACTGCATCAGGTTTTAATATCGAAAGTGTTCTCTCAATTGCCATATCATTTCCTTATATTAAGATCGTATATTTACTTTATTGTGAATTTTTGTTCCATCAAAGAGATTTTTTATTTATAGTCAAGAATAAAACATCAAGGGGTAGTTTATGGTTTACCGTCGTAAGAAACTAGTGAATAATCTTAAATCATCAATTTTCTGCGGAACAAAAGGTTTTTTAACCTTTAATTTGGCACTTTTAAGTTATTTAGAGTATAGCTTACACAATAATACAAAATTAAAAGAAGGTGCCGCTTTTGCGATGAAAAGGAACGTTGTTCCATTTGGTGAAATGATTTCCATACCGCTGTTTGTTTGCTTTGTATTACCAGCTATGGTAGGCAACATAAGCCTTATCGAGTGCGCACTTATATGTGCTGCACTGATGGTTGCAACATGTTTTGTTGTAAGAACCTTTCACTTGCGTGAAAAGTTATTGAAAAAAATGACTAATAATGAAAATGATACCGAGAAACAAATAGAGCCGGAATTTAAGAAAGACACTATAAAATTTCCTATCTTTGATAAAAACAGGCAGCATATTGAATATAATTCTCCTAATCCAGGACAACTAATGAATGAAAGCCCTCCCTCTCTCTTTGTTAGGGTTCTACTTTTTCCCCTTACGATTTTTCTGAAGGCTCTACAAAGCTGCATAATGATATCTTTGGCTGCTGTTGAACTTTTTGAAGCAGTGCCAAGTTTTTGTGTTGATGTGGTTTTTGATAGAAACTTTGTATCTACACAGAGTAACGTGAAGAGATCTGGTCATCTATTGTATGCCAGTGTAAGAAATTTAGTGCCTGTAACTAAACTTGATGAGTGTGTAGCTGATTTTATAGGCAAACCTGAAGAAAGGTGCTGTCAGTGAAGAAGGCAGTAATCTTATTTAACCTTGGTGGACCTGATTCACTAAGTGCAGTACGTCCTTTCTTGTTTAATCTATTTTATGATAGAAGAATAGTCAATCTACCCAATCCTTTCCGCTTTCTTTTAGCAAAGTTTATCTCCAAAAGGCGAGAAAGTACTGCACAAGAAATATACGAGCACATTGGAGGTAAATCGCCAATCTTGGAGAATACAAAAGCACAAGCTGATGCTTTAGAACTAAAATTAAATGAAAATGGAAACCATGTATATAAGATATTCATCTGCATGCGTTATTGGCATCCATTTGCTGATGAAGTTGTTAAAAACGTAAAGCAATTCGACCCTGACGAAGTCATTCTACTACCACTATATCCGCAATATTCAACCACCACAACTCTATCATCCATCGAGAATTGGCAAAAAAATGCCAAACTGGAATGTAACACAAAAACAATTCACCATTATTATGACAATGAAGACTTTATTGAAGCTCATGTTAATCTGACGTCTAAATATTATAAATTAGCTAGCAAAATCGGTAAGCCAAGAGTCCTATTCTCGGCTCATAGCTTACCTCTTAGTATCATTAAAAAAGGCGACCCTTACGCTTCACAGATAGAAAAAACAGTAAAATTAATAGTAAAAAAATTGAATATTGAAGATCTTGATTGGGGAATATGTTATCAGAGTAAGGTTGGCCCTATAAAATGGTTGGAGCCTAGCACTGAAAGTGAGCTATCACGCGCAAAAGACGATAATATACCTGTAGTTTTATCACCTATATCTTTTGTTTCTGAGCATTCTGAAACACTGGTTGAACTTGATATAGAGTATAAAGCAATTATCAAAGACGGATATTACTTTCGCGTACCAACTCTCAGTACTGATCTCTTGTTTATCAAGTGCTTGGCCGATTTATGTTTAGATCACTCTCAAAGTACTGATTTATAGCACTTTTCTTTTTAGATTTTTATACTATAATATTAAAAAGTTATTATTTTATTATCTACTTATGCCAAAAGGTAAACCAAATACATTTATACAAAGTATACATGATGTTCACAATCATGATATTAGAAAGATGTATTGTATTGCAACAGGTTTAACAGGTATATTATGTAAAATTTCATTGCAATTTTGTTGCGATTTTATTGACAACAACAGATCAAGTATTTGCACTGTATTAGATATTTCTAAGTTCATAAAACTACCAACATCAATAATATTTGCTCTTCATCTTGGGCTAAATCTAGCTGGATATAAATCTAAGAAACCTGCGAATGGTGAAGAGGAAAATAAACCTGAAAAACCAATACAGGTTGTAGGTAACTCAGCGTACTTGGCAAGCTGTATCATAGGAATATTGATGCAGGCAAAAATCATTCATTTCTTAGCTAGAAACAACAAGGATGTAATAAGTTATATTAGCTTAACATCAGTAGTTCTATTTCTATTTTCAGAATTCGTAAGCTGTTATTATAAGTGCGAAGAATATAAGGAAGTGCATAAAAAATATCAAGAAGCATGTAAAAAATACAAAAAGGGTGATGACGAACTTACGAAATGTGAAGCTGAGCTTGCTAAATGCAAGAAGAATGTTATGTTTAGCACATTCACTTTGTCATTGGGCTTGTTAAGCTTCATATTAAAAAGAATGGAACTTCCAACCATACCAATAGACTTGGGTGGTGGCATAATCTATAATTTCAACTTAACTGTTACGGTCAGTTTGATACTAAGTATAGCATATCTAGTATCAAACATCGATAAGTTTGTCAATCAACCTAATAATGGTACTGATCCTTCTACTGGACTTGATGACGCTCACCATATTCAGCATAATGGCAGCATTGTAGGAATTAATTATTAGAGATGAAAAGACTTAATTTCTATTGCCAATGCTAGCACTGCTAATTTGCTAACAATATTCCAAAGTGGCAAAGTTTTATTTTCTTGGCTGATGTCATAAAATTCACAGTCAGTGGAATTCAAGCTAGAATATACATCTTTCCTGCTATTACATCGGTATAAGTAACATGTTGGAGTATCTCCTATATAGTATATTAGCGGTTCTGCAGAACTACTTTTAAATATGTCAATAGTTGGTACACCTTCTTGTATAATAACACTATTGATTGCTATTCCTTCTTTTATCTTTTTCATTTTATGACGCTTTTTTTTATTGAGATTTAATATTTCCTTTCCACTTGTTGCTGTTATAATGCCCATTCCATATGTGCCATTGCTTGCTTTGATAAAAACGTAAGGTTGTGTTTTTATTTCATATTCCTCATATTTTTTTTGCACTAGAGATAATATTTGGTCAACTTTAGTCGCTACTGCTCCTAGTGATGAATCATCATTAAAGTCAACTCCATTACAGCTTTCTGTAAGCACAGAAATAAGCCATGGATCCATTTTAAATTCGCCACAAAATTCGGACACTAATTTTTGATAGATTTCAAAATATTGAAATTTCTGCCTACTGTGCCAGCCATATAATGGACTTGGCACTATCTCTTGTTTTACGTTTTCTAGTGTGTCTGGAATGTGGCTCGTCATATCACGGTTCAGTATAATAACATCAGGCACAAATCCTGAAGTTGTCTTCAGCAAAGAGTTTTCTTTCACAACAGTTTCATACTGTTCTATTAAATTGTACGTTTCATTATGAAAGAGGCCAATTCTAGTTTCAAAACCTGCGAGTTGCAGTACTTTCTCTATAACAAATACGTTTTCTATATACATTTTATTTCGTGTGTAATTCTCCGGTATTATAAGAGTCTTTTTATATTGTTTTGTTTCAAAATAACTTTTTATTAGTTTTGCTGCTGTTGCTCTTGATGTCTCACTTAGATTGTTGAACCCTGCAGGAAATAAATTAGCGTCCACTGGGGCAATTTTGTAGCTGGAGTTTCTAAGATCTATAGAGCTATAAAATGGCAATGTAAGGCCGTTAAATTTTGCCTCAAACCAATTATTTATACTTTTTTCCAAATCTGGGCGAATTATGTTTTGCATCTACACTTTAAATGTTATAAGAAAAGTACTATATTATAAGCTATAATCTTAATATAATATAACGAATTAAAATAACAAAAAAATGATTCATCATGACAGCAGTAAAATGTATGGTACTACTATACTATCAATTAGAAGAGACAAAAATGTAGTAGTAATAGGTGATGGGCAAGTCTCGCTAGGCCATACCGTTATAAAATCTGGAGCAAAAAAAGTTAGGCGTCTTTCTGGTGATTCCGTAATTGCCGGTTTTGCTGGAGCAACAGCTGATGCATTTACTCTCTTCGAAAGGCTAGAATCTAAACTTGATAAGCACCCAGGACAGTTAATGAGGGCATGTGTTGAACTTGCAAAAGACTGGAGAATGGATAAATATCTAAGAAAATTAGAAGCTATGATGATCGTGGCAGACAAGTCCATTTCATTGGTCATTACAGGAACGGGTGATGTTCTTGAACCTGAAGATGGCATTGCAGCCATTGGCTCTGGAGGAAATTTTGCTTTATCTGCAGCAAAAGCTTTGATTGACGTTGAAGGAATATCAATAGAGGAGATTGCAAAAAAGGCTATGAAGATAGCTGCCGATATATGTGTTTATACAAACCATAATCTAATTATTGAAAAAATAAAGGAGTAATATGTCAAGAACTTTGTATACCAATTCTTCTGGTCAACCTGTAGCAGGTCAATCTGATAATAATGATGACTGCAATAAAAAAAACGGCCTCTATGAAAATGAAGGTACAGAAAGTAGCAGCATCCAAAGCTCACAAGCTTTATTAGATGATCTACCACCACAGAAGATAGTTAAAGAGTTGGATAGATTTATAATCGGGCAGAATGACGCAAAGCGCGCTGTTGCTATTGCACTCAGAAATCGTTGGCGTCGAAATAAAGTCCCACTTCCACTACGTGAAGAGATTATACCTAAGAATATACTCATGATAGGCCATACGGGAGTTGGTAAAACTGAAATAGCTCGCCGTTTAGCAAAGCTTGCTGGTGCACCTTTTATAAAAGTTGAAGCAACGAAATTTACTGAAATAGGATATGTTGGACGTGATGTTGACTCGATAATACGTGATTTAGTTGATGCAGCAATAGTTTTAGTTAAGGAAAAAGCACGTAAAGCCTTAACTAAAAAAGCTTTAGGTTTGGCTGAAAAGATAATAGTCAACTCCATGGTTGGTGAAGATGCAACCGAGGAAAGCAAAAAAGTTTTCAGAGAAAGACTGAGAAATAAGGAATTTGAAGATGGAGAAGTTTCTATTAACGTCAGGGAGAGCAAGAGTATGTTACCCACTTTTGATATACCTGGCATGCCAGGTGGGCAAATTGGTGTGATGAACGTAACAGAAATCGTGGGCAAGATGTTTAATGGGAGCAAAAAAACAAAAACTATTACAGTTAAAGTGAAAGAAGCACGTGAAATATTGATTAATGAAGAAAGCGAAAGGTTAATGGATGAAGACAAGATAATCAAAGAAGCGATTGATCTTGTTAGCAATGAAGGTATAGTGTTTTTAGATGAAATAGATAAAATTGCAGCACGTACAGAAATAAAAGGTGAAGTCAACAGAGAAGGAGTGCAGCGCGATCTGTTACCATTACTTGAGGGAACAACTGTTTCAACTAAGTATGGCCCTGTAAAAACAGACTATATATTATTTATTGCATCTGGTGCCTTTCATTTATCTAAGCCATCTGATCTTTTACCAGAATTACAGGGTAGATTGCCAATTAGAGTGGAACTTAAGGCGCTTACTCAAGAGGATCTAATAAAAATATTAAAGGAACCAGAATCTAGTTTGTTAAAACAGTATATAGCGTTAATGAAAACGGAAAATGTAACACTTGAGTTTACTGATGATGGTATAGAGACTATAGCTGAAATAGCATTTACAGTTAATAGAGAAGTGGAAAATATAGGTGCAAGAAGACTTCATACTGTCATGGAGAAGCTTTTGGATGAAATAAGTTTTATCGCTTCTGAAAAAAATAGTGAAAAATTTGTTATAGATAGCAAATATGTAAGAGATAAACTAGAGTCAATTTCAAAGCAGCTTGATTTATCTAAATTTATACTTTAGAGGAAGCCTACTTTAAGTAATATAGAGCATTCAAGAGGTTTTATTTTTTCTTACTTCGTAATTCTTTAAGCTATTTTTCAATAGTAGAATTCAAGCTTAAATCAATTATTGAGATATTTTCTTCATCAAAATCTATTTCTTTTATTAATATACCAGTTAAAAGATCAGGTGGAGAAAGAACTGTTCTTTTATTACCAGCTCTCATTCCCACAACTCCAAGTTCTATAGCAAGTGGTATTTTTTTGTCACCAACCTTAAACTGCACTATTTGATCTTTGATTATATACTCACCATTATGTCTCTTTATGCTATATTGAACTGATATCTCATCGCCACATTTTACTCGCTTTCCAGTTTTGTTAATTAAGTCATTAAAAATCATCAGGTTATTTACTGAATCGGGATATTTATCTTTTACTTCAATCAGTTTGATGTAATAAGAGTTAAAACTCATTTTATTGTCATCAGCAGCAATAGTAACTACACGCTCTCCGCCTTCTTTCATACCTATTACCCCTAAACTCACTTCTTTTAAGTAATCCTGACCTATTTTCAAATTGACATCAGTCGGAAGTAGCGTTGCTAGGTTGTTGGAGACTTTGTACATTTGTAACAGAACTTCTTGGCCACAGAAAACTTTACTGCCACTACCTTCAGTAATTTCATAAAAGTTTATCATCTCTTCTTCTTTTTGCTGTGTTATTTCTTCTAAATATTCTGCTAACCCATGCTTTTCAATATAACGATCAAGAGCTGATTCAAGTATCGGCCTGACCAAATAACTTGCTATCATCTGTGTCAAACCACCATGTATAGCATTTATTTCGTAAAGCTTTTCCCTTTTCTCTGGTTTATCTTTGTTTATATAAACAATCGTAATTATAAAAGCAGAAGCTAAAGTGAGAATCATTACTACAGAGATAAACATTTGTAATATAATTTTTCTAACCATCTTTTTTTA
The DNA here is from genome assembly GCF_964026725.1 of Wolbachia endosymbiont (group B) of Germaria angustata. Classification (NCBI taxonomy): domain Bacteria; kingdom Pseudomonadati; phylum Pseudomonadota; class Alphaproteobacteria; order Rickettsiales; family Anaplasmataceae; genus Wolbachia; species Wolbachia endosymbiont (group B) of Germaria angustata. The sequence goes on along the minus strand of NZ_OZ034691.1, from coordinate 93,007 downwards.
CTTGATTCAATAAATCATATAAGTCACTAGTATTCCCTGAAAGCGTACTTAAATTATCTGAGGCCTGTTTAAAGAGACTATCTATATAGTTTTCCATTTCATTTTTTCCAAGCACGGACATTAAATTGTTCGTTTTATCTTGCTCATAATCTTCGATATCATCCTTGGCTTGAAAAATAAGCCCTAGATTTATTCCATAGTTATATAATGCTTCCCGCTCCTTGTCTGTAGCACCTCCTATTATAGCCCCTATTTCACATGAAGCTGCAAATAGTTTTGCAGTTTTCATCAAATGAATTTCTTTTATTTTGTCAAAATCTGCACCTATATCTAAAATCTGCCCTCCCACCATTCCCTTCATTCCTATTGCTTGAGAGAGCACTTTTATGATCTCACAATTTAACAAAGATAATACCTCAAAAGCCAGGGTAAGTAATGCATCTCCGGCCAGTACTGCTGTTGCTTCACCAAATTTTTTGTGGCAGCTTGGCTGGCCTCTGCGGGTGTCACTGTTATCCATACATGGCAGATCATCGTGAATGAGGGAGTAAGTATGAATAAATTCAATTGCTGCTGCTGCTGTTATTGCTTTTTCAACCTTTATGTTGAATATCGACGAAGATGCTATAACTAAAAAAGAACGTATATGTTTTGCAGGAGCAAGAAGCACATAACGCATAGCTGATATAAGTTTATTCTCGCTATTTTCAGGTAAGAGCTTATTCACTTCTACAACAAGCAAATTTTTTGTTGTTTCGTCTAGCATTTTTAAATTTATTAACTATCGAGTGCTAAGAGATAGGAAGTTTTTAATAGTTTATATAATCATAAAAGCTATTGCAAACATCAAAATTTCTTATAACATCAGAGAATAGATTATTTTTTAGTAAGAAATGAACGAATTGGCAAAAAGCACTAGAGAAGATATAGAAGAAAAAGTAAAGAAGATTATACTAGAGCACATCAGTAAGGATGTAGAGGGATTTAGTAGTTCTTCAAAGCTTTCAGACCATGGCACAGATAGTTTAGATGCAGTTGAAATAATCATGGCAGCTGAAGAAGAATTTGGTATAGAGATTCCTGATGAAGATGCGCAAAAAATGGAAACTATGGAACAGATAGTTGAATATGTAGTAAACAAAGCAAACAATTGATGTTGAATGAGCAGAAGAGTAGTAGTTACCGGTGTTGGCTTAATTACTCCACTAGCAGCAGATGTTAATAACACCTGGTTAAAGCTGAAAGAAGGTAAATCTGGCATAAAAGCAATCAGTACAGATAGGTTCAACTCTTCTGATCTTGCTTGCAGGGTTGCAGGACAGGTATCCTACAACGCTGAAAGCTGTTTTAATCCGCTAGATTATATTTCTGAAAAAGACCTAAAAAGAACAGATCGTTTTATTCACTACGGAATTGCAGCAGCTGTTCAGGCAGTAGAAGATTCACTAATTTTGGAAAATAAAAATATTAATAAAGAGCGAATAGGTGTAGCTATTGGTTCTGGTATAGGTGGTCTTCCGTCAATTCAGGAAAATGTAATTACCATGCAGGAGAAGGGGCCTAGACGTGTTAGCCCATTTTTTGTTCCTGCAAGTCTAATAAATTTGATATCTGGTCATATTTCTATTAAATACGAATTTATAGGTCCAAATGACTCAGCGGTTACTGCATGTGCAACAGGTGCGCATGCGATTATAAACTCAGCAAGAGCTATAAAACTCGGTGAAGCTGACATTATGATTGCAGGCGGAGCAGAAAGTGCGTTATGCAGAGTTGGAATTGCAGGTTTTGCATCGATGAAGGCGCTATCAACTAAATTCAATGATAAGCCTGAAGAGGCCTCAAGGCCATGGGACGAAGAACGCGATGGATTTGTCATGGGCGAAGGGGCAGGTATATTAGTTCTGGAAGAATATGAACATGCAAAAAAAAGGGAAGCAAAAATATATGCAGAACTCACTGGATATGGACTCACAGGAGATGCGCACCACATCACAGCACCACATCCAGAAGGAAGAGGCGCACTTAAGGCAATGGAACTTGCTTTAAGGAGTGCACAAGTAAGTCCAAGTCAAATTGGGTATATCAATGCACATGGGACTTCAACAACACTTGGGGATAAAGTTGAAGTAATAGCAATGAAGCAGTTATTCGGTGACTATGCCTATAAAATACCTGTTTCCTCGACTAAATCTTCTATAGGACATTTACTTGGTGCCGCAGGAAGTGTTGAAGCAATATTTAGTATCCTTGCATTAAACAATGGAATTGTTCCACCAACTTTAAACCTACACAAACCTTCAGAAGGGTGTGATTTAAATTTTGTACCACTTAAAGCTCAAGAGCATAAAATTCAATATGCGCTTTCTAATTCATTTGGTTTTGGTGGTACCAACGCGTCTCTCATCTTTGGAAAGGTGTAGTTAATTATGCTATTTTGAATCGACTACGAAAATGTCATTCGAGTAGCTGAAACTGGAATCCAGTTAAATTGGTCAGCATAAAAGTAATGTTGAAATATAACATTTTGATGATGAAATGGATCCCAGTGTCAGCTACTCGAATGACAGAAGAAGAAAAAGCAAAATTTTGCCTTTTACGGCTAACCTATTATACTTACTTGATAAGTTCTATCGCTTGATTAAATGCATAAAATATTAGTAAGAAGTAACCATAAGCCCTTGATTGGAAAAATCAAGATTAATGGTTCAAAGAATGCCGTCTTGCCAATAATGGCGGCAAGCTTGTTTAGTAATTCTTCAATAACTTTGCATAACGTACCTGATTTAATTGACGTGCATTTGATGTCTGAGCTGCTTAAGAGTCTTGGTGCAGAAGTAAATTTTATATGCAATAAAGACTATAAAGCAAATCATACTTTGGAAATTGACTGTAGCAATATCAATAACTATTTAATATCACATGAAATTGCAAGCAGACTGCGAGCATCTTTTTTAATGCTAGGTCCAATGCTCAGCAGATTTGGTAAAGTTTCAACAGTATTTCCTGGTGGATGTAATATTGGAAAACGTCCTGTTGACATGCATATCAAGGCACTCGAAGAAATGGGAGCTAAAATTAAAATTGATAGCTGTAATATAACTGCAACAACAAAGGGGAAATTGCAAAGCAAAGAAATAACATTTGAAAAAGTAAGTGTTGGCGCAACAGAAAACATAATCATGGCAGCAACACTTGCAGAAGGAGTAACAACAATAAACAATGCCGCAACGGAGCCGGAAGTTCTTGATTTAATAGAGTTTCTAAAAAAAATGGGTGCCAATATTGAAGTTAATAATACAAAAATCACAATAGAAGGTGTTGAAGCATTAAATGGGTGTGAGCATAAAATAATACCAGATCGCATAGAGGGCGGTACTTATGCTTTGGCTGCTGTCATTACCGACGGCGAGCTAAAGTTAGAAGGAGTAAGTTTGTCTGATATAGAATGCATTGCAAATGAATTGAAGACTATAGGAGCCAGAGTTGAGTTACATGATGATGGTATTATTATTTCTAGAAAAAATGGCCCTATTAAATCTGCTCATGTTGCAACAAATCCATATCCTAACTTTCCCAGCGATATGCAACCACAACTAATGTCTGCTATGTGCATTGCAGATGGAATATCAATCATTGAAGAGAACGTTTTTGAAAGTAGATTTGCACATGCAAATGAGTTAAGAAAATTAGGTGCTAACATTAGCATTGAAAAAAGTAAAGCTACTATAAGTGGAACAAAGAGCCTATCTGGAGCTAATCTGCATGCTAATGACTTAAGGTCAACAGCAGCTTTAATTCTCGCTTCTTTGGTAGCTAAAGGAGAAACTACAATAAATAACTCACATCATTTATGGAGAGGCTATGAAGCAATGGACGAAAAACTCAATTCGTGTGGAGCCGATATTTCCTTGAGGACATGTTATGAATAAGCAAACTACAGTAAAAGAGATAGATGAAATTCTATACGAAGAACATAAGGCGTTAGATCATGGATTTGTTCGAGTAATTGATTATATGGGCTCTGATAGTGCCATAGTTCAAGCTGCTCGTGTTTCTTATGGAAAAGGAACAAAACAGATAAATCAAGATGAAGCGCTTATAAAGTATTTGATGAGACATCATCATACAACTCCATTTGAAATGTGTGAAATTAAGTTTCACGTGAAACTTCCAATTTTTATTGCAAGACAGTGGATAAGACACAGAACTGCAAATGTGAATGAATATTCCGGAAGGTATTCGATACTTGATAATGAATTTTATATACCAGAACAGGTTGCAAAACAATCTGATAATAATAAACAAGGCAGCGGTGAAGCTTTTGACTCAAGTACTTCAAAAGAAATAATAGATTCTCTAATAAATGATTCTAATTTAGTATATTCTCATTATGAAAAATTTATTGAACAGGGCCTTGCAAGGGAAATTGCCCGAACTAATCTAACACTTAATTACTATACTCAGTTTTATTGGAAAATAGATTTACACAACCTTTTTCACTTTTTAAGGCTTAGAGCTGATCAGCACGCCCAATATGAAATTAGAGTCTATGCAGAAATTATGTTGGACATAGTGAAGAAATGGGTTCCGCTGGCCTATAATGCTTTTGTTGAATATTCCCTAAAATCAGCCTGCATTTCAAAAACTGGCCTTGAAATAATTCGCAAGCTAATTAAAGGAGAAAATGTTACAAGGGAAGAAAGTGGCATTGGTAAAAGAGAATGGAATGAGTTGATGTCTATACTTTGTAAATAACCAAAAAGATCAAGATATGTACGTTCACAGACTTGCAGGTGTGAACAACAATTGATTCATGCCTTTATCAACTGATATATCAATTATTTTTGAATTTGTTCTTTCCATTGTTTCGTAAAGCTTTTCAGCTTTCTTTAACATCAGTGTTGCATTTCTAAGCGTAATAAAAATTTCGCAATAATCTGCAAAATTTTAATATACATATCATATGAATAACGGTTTACAGCAAGTTCCATTACCTTACAAACTTCCTCTAATGTAAAATTGGCAATTCTTGTGCTAGGACAAAAGCCAACCGCTCCTTTATTAGAGTCAAAAAATATGTATTTATCATTCTCTGCTTTATACACCAACATAGAATGTCCAGCACCCTTGACATCTGCTCTATTATAAGTAAAACAAAAAGAACTAAATTCTAAGTAGCATCCTATCTCCACATCATTTAAGACACGTTTGATTTGTTCTTGGTTAGTATCTATCCATACTTTTGTTGAAGATAAATCATCACATAATTGCTCATATATTGTCTCATCAGAATAAAATGGATCTCCTTCTCGCTTTTTAATGCTCTGAACATCAAGAATAGGTAAGAATTGCGATAAAAACTGCATCATCAATAACTTAATCGTTTGTTCTTTTCTTCCATCAATATAATTCATAAAATCTTGCTCAGATATAATATTATCAGACTCGCAAAATTCAACAAAATCTTGCCTATTCTCTAATTTTAGAAAAGTAATAAAGTAATTTAATGAGTGACATAACCCTCTTTCGAGAGAAAAACCTAAAATTTCTTCAAATCTATCTTTTAATTGTACAATTTTAGATATACTATCTGACATAAAAGTATTCAAATTAAATTGAATAGCTTTCTCACTTTCAAATAATTTATTGTATTTTTCTTCAGCTGATAAATCTGGCGCCTTATATACATATCTACCATTTTCTCTACGTATACCTTCTATATCTTCAACGATACCACGTTCTACATTTTTACTGATAGCAAGTTCTTTATTTCCTTGATTCCTTATATTAGTGAATAGGTTTAAAAATTCTACAATTTGCTGTTTTGAAAGTGTTTTTTCAACTTCTCCATCTTTAGTTTTAGAAAATACTCTAATTTTAGCGTTTTTCTTGTCAGTATAGACTTTTAATACAATAGATTGAGCAATGCGATTAATATATTTTGGCATATTGATTATTAAGATATTAACTATATATCTTAATAATAGTATAACCCACGCCACCTGTCAATTAATAAATTAATATTATTTGTTATATAAAAAAGTAAATTGCATAGTAGATTCCAGTGCTTGACACTGGAATCCAGGAATTTTGATTCTAAATTGGGTATTGGTCTTAAATTAAAATAAACGTTTGTGATGAGATTATATGAACACTGGATCCCAGTGTCGGGGCACTGGGATGACAGGAGAAGGAAATGCCGGAATGGCAGGAGAAAGAAACACTGGGATGACAGTGAAAGATCTAATTCCTTATATCAATTAATTCTCATCCACCTTTTATGTTACATAAACTCATCACTTTTATAGAACATCTCATTAAAATCATGAGAAATTCCAAAATCTTGATTTTTAATAAATAGATGCCCATCTGCAATATAGGACTCAGCAAGAGTAAATGGTTCATCATGATGCTGTGATGCTGGCCTAACAATTTCATTGTACAAAACCATTACTTGCTCATAATTGTATCCACTACCATCATGATATTTATCACGTATAGTGTCATAAAAATTTCTTACATCATCATACGTAACTTGCAGTTCTACCTTATATTTCCCTATTTCAACAGCCTCACCCACTTTGATTTTTAAAGGATGTTGTGATTCTTCTTTCACATTATCTATAACAATTGTTTCCTCTTGCTTCTCTTCGTCTACTCTTATCGATCTTTTACTCCTTTCTTCAATTACAGGTTGATCTGCTGGCATTTGGTCTATATCGTTAGATTCTTCTTCTTGCATAGTAATTTTTTTGAGATAGCTAAGCATATCTTTTCCATCTTTTTCCCAAGTTGCAGCTTCTTTTGAAAGCTCACGATAATAAGAATCATTATCGCCTTTGCTATCTATTACATCTCTTGCTAGTCCTTTCTCTTCTGCCCATAACTCAGCATGTTCAACAAGTGTCCTGCCATCTTTGCCTACAACGTCAACGTCAGCTTTGTTTTTTATTAGATATTCTATTGTATCTAACTTTCCATGCCTCACTGCATGAACTAAAGGTGTCCAACCATCATTATCCTGAGCATTAATATTCGCACCTTTTTCAACTAACTGCTCTATCATCTTCTTATTCCCAAGATCAACAGCAAGATGCAAAGGTGTTAAGCCGTAGCTATCCTGAATATCAATATCCGCATTGTGCTCTATGAGATATTTAACTACTTCCATATTTTTCATGTGCATGGCAAAATGTAGTGGAGATTTACCAGAGCTAATATCACGGGTATCAACATCTATAGCACGATCTATTAAGTATTTAGCAATTTCCGTATGTTTTAGCTCAATTGCATAGTGCAGCAGTGTTTGAGCTGACGTGTTTTTGATACCAAGATCTGCGCCATGCTCAATTAAACTCTTAACTATTTCCGCATTCCCTAGCTTAATAGCAGCAAGTAACGGAAAAGTATAATAACTTTTACTATTAGGATCTGCGTTATAATCTAATAGATAGTTCACTATTTCTGTATTACCTGAATAAATAGCACTGTATAATGGCATTTTGGAATAAGCATCTTGAATATTAGGATTTGCACCACGATCTATTAAGTATTTAGCTATCTCTATATTTCCAGACTCAATAGCATAGTGTAAAGGTGTCTTATAATACACATATTTAGTATTAGTTTTCTGATAATAATTGTCATGAACATTAAGATTTGCTCCATGATCAATAAGATATTTTGCTACTTCCGTATTTCCTGACTGAATGGCATAATGTAGTGGCGTTTGTCCATTATGGTCTCTTGTATCAGTATATGAATTGTGTTTTAGTAGCATTGCTACTTTGCTTAAATCTCCCAATGAAGCAGCAAAATGTAAACTCGTCGCACCTGTTACCTTATTTATCTCGTTTACTTTTCCTATAGTGTTTTCTACATTATTGTCATCAATATTCACCTTTAAGAAAGGCTGTTTATTATACTTCATAACTTTTGTTGTAACAGCTTTTCCTTGTTCGTCTTCACTCGCTTTTTTAGCAGGTTGCATAGAATCTTCTCTACTGACACTTTCTATCTTGGTTTTATCACCACTTACATTATGTACTGGGCTATAACCATATAGACCCTTGCCTGCACTTTGTTGGCTTGTTGAACTTTCAACACTGTTAGATTCAACAACATTATATTCCATATGTTGCGAATGTTGTTCACCACTTAGCTCAGCTTTGACCCATTGTTTAAATTCTTGATCATAACCCTTCAGCTCAGCCAAAAAATCCTCAACTAATTTCTTACCTTCATCCCTATCATGATATCTCTTATAAGTGGAGAGGCTCTTTAGTAAATTATCAATTAAGTCCGGGTGTTTATGTTCAAGAAACTTTACTACTTGCTCTGCTTCTGAATAGTAGTGATTTCCTTGATAATCATTACGTAATATCTCATCTAGTTTAAGATTCTTATTTTTTATTGCAATTAAAGCTTCTTTATCTCCGTGATCATTAATGTGCTTGCCATTTTCTAAACCAGCAACATAGTTAGCAATAGCTTCGTGCATTGCTTTTGGCAAGATATAGCTTAGACCAAGATTTGCAAAGTGCATTGCATGCCCTATCTCGTGCTCTAACGTATGTTGATTTAAATTCCCTTTACTATCTAGGTAAACATAAACGTCAGCAGCATTTCCCTTATTTAGATCGATCATTCTTGTGTAGCCATTAACACCGTCGCCAGCATCAAATCCAACTTTTTTCAAGTACTCTTTAAACTCATTTTGAGTGTTGAATACATAAGCATTGATCCTTATATCATGGTCAGAGGTATTAAAAGCACCCTTAAAGTCTCGTACAGCATCTTTAATGCTTTTTTCTATTGTATCTAGCTTATTAGCAGCTAAGTCATACTTGATATTTATATTAGTGTTATCAAGGGACACAGTTTTGCTAAGTGAAAGGTTTGACATTACACTATCCATGTAATTTACTATTTCCACTTGCCCTTGCTGTTTAGCATAAGTAAGAGGTGTACCATCGCATGCTCTTTTAATATAAAGATCAGCACCATTATCTATCAGACATTTCACCATATCTAAATTTCCACGTGTAATAGCTAGGTGTATCGGAGTGTAGTTATGAGTAAGATTTATATCTGCACCGTTTTTTACTAAATAATCTACTACTTCTATATGACCTTTATTGACTTTTACATTTGCAGCAACATGAAGAGGAGTATCATTCCATTTATCTAAAACATCAAGCCTAGCACCTTTTTCTACTAAAAATTTCACTGCAGCTAAATTTCCATTTTCAGCAGCTTTATGCAGAAAGGTTCTGCCGATACTGTCTTGTCGGTTTATATCTGCACCTTTGTCTATCAAATATTCTGCTAATTCCATACGTCCACGTGAAATAGCCATGCCAAGAGGATTATTATATTTACCCAGGTTAACATCGGCATTACCTATTTCGACTAGAAATTTTATCATTTTCTCATCATTATTCATAACAGCATAAAAAAGTGGAGTGAGCTCATGTTTATCTTGCACGTCCACTCTAGCGCCTTTATCTATTAACAGTTTGACCTCATCGAAACGCCTACTAAAAACAGCTTTATGTAGAGGAGCATAGCCTGTAGAGTCTTTAGCATCTAAGTCTAAATTTTTTGATTTATCATATCCAGAATTTGTTTTAAATTTCATACTCACCTCTTAAAAATTTTCACTATAAATAAGTCTTGAGAAAAATGCGTTAACTGTAGATTCAGCCTTTACCTTGTTTTTGCATAACTGCTTAGATAGTTGATCATCGCTAAAAAGCAGATTCTTAGTATCGAGATATTTAGCATAGTTGCCAGCAAGTATTGAGTAGAAACCACTTTCAAGTTCAAGATAAGAGCTGCTATTGAGAACAAAAAATAAATCGCTCTGGTCAAGCAGTATGTCATAACCAGAGCTCGTGCAATGTAAGTATTCATTGCCTTCATACTCTGCTATGTAGTACTTACTTGCATCAAGATCACCATCAAGCTGCAAAATTGCCGCTGAACGTCCATTCCCAATACTATGGCCTTTTATTACTTTAAGTACTTTAATCTCATCATTTTCTATGAGTTCTCTTAACTTTTCATTCTTTTGATTTAATTCTTTCTCTGCTTTTCTTCTGTCTTCTTCTAATTTTATTTCTTTTTCAACAAGCTCATTTTGTATTTGCAAAAACATATCTTGAATGGTTAAGCCATTTAGAAAGTAATCCAATACAATTGACACAAACGGCTGCAATTCACCATTATCTTCAAAGCTCTTTTCCTGCTTTTTGTCATATTGAGTGGGGTTATAGATTGCATACATAGGATAAAAGCCATAATTCACCTCGTCGAATGATAACTCTATCGAAAATCCGCTCTGATCAAGTGGAAGTTTAGTAGCTAAATATCTACCATTATTATCTCTGACATACAGCTCATTTATACCATAGTGTCCACTATATTTGTTGTAATAAATATAAAAATTCTCAGGATTAAGATTAAAGTAATCATCTAAATTGTTAGGTTTACCGAGCTTTTCACATAGAAAACTCTTGCTCTTATCTGTAAGTTTGATGCGTGTAGAGAAGTAACACCGATCTATTCGGTCACCTTTTTCTATTTCAAAGTCTAGGACTATTTTATCGCTAAACATACAGAATTTCCTCACATTTCCAATATTTATGATTATAAATTGTATACTATGAAAAAAGCATTAAGGCTTCTCTATGTATCTAAAAACAGCGCTAACTTATGACAAAAACAGTTGACGTATTACTGCCACTTCCAATTGATCAGCTATTTTCATATGCAGTTGAGGAAGATACTGAAGTTTCAATTGGAGATTACGTAGTGGTGCCGTTTGGCAGAAAGCGTTTGATTGGAATAGTTTGGAGAGAAAGTAGCAAAAGCGATCGAGAATTAAAATTTATTGAGCAAAAGATCGATTTGCCGAGCATCAGACCAAAACTGATCGAATTTGCAGAGTGGGTTGCACAGTATAATGTAATACCTATCGGTATGCTTGCCAAAGTGATAATGGGAGGAGTATTAAAGGTAAATCAAATAGATAAGTTAGTTTGCACTAAGCAAAAGCAAGAAATAAGTGAAATAGATTACCAATTAAGCCCTGAGCAGCAGGTAGCTCGAGATAAAATAATAAGTAATTTGAATGAGTATTCAGTAACTTTACTTGACGGTGAAACCGGGTCTGGAAAAACGGAAGTTTATCTCTCTGTGATTGCAAGGTTAATTAAGAATCATAGTATTTACGAACATTGTCTACCAAAAAGGTGTCACTCCGTGATGTTTCCCCTATGGTGTCATTCCGGTGTTTCCTTTTCCTGTACCTCCTTCTCCTGTCATCACAGCGCCTACTTTTTTTGCAATTCCAATGCTCTCTTCTCTTGTCATCCCAGTGCCCCGACACTGGGATCCAGTTTTTCATATAATCTCATCACAAACATTTATTTTAATTTAAAATCAATACCAAATTTAGAATCAAAATTCCTGGATAAACACTGGAATGACACCCTTATATTTAAGGTAAAACCCACTGTAACACTTAGCATACTGCCTTTGCCAAGCACTGGAATGACACCATTTGCTATGCAATTTACTTTCAAAAATAAACGTTATGTCATTCCAGCGTTCAATACACAACTAGACGAATGTTACAATATAAGAGTAATTTTTACCAAAAAGGATGTCATCCCAGTGCCCCGACACTGGAACTTAATTTCAAATCAGTACACTAAGCAGTTGTACGATAAAGACTGGATTCCAGTGTCAAGCACTGGAATGACACCAGAAGAGGGTAATGCACAAGTCCTTATCCTTCTGCCAGAAATTGTTCTAACTTCACAATTGGTAAATCGTGTTCGCAGTCAGACATCTGGCAATATAGCTGAGTGGCATTCAGGACTTACTCCAAAAGCTCGCCGAAATAATTGGCTCAGTATTGCAAATGGAAGTGCGCAGATAATTATTGGAGCACGGTCAGCGCTTTTTTTGCCTTATAAAAACCTAAAATTAATTATCGTCGATGAAGAGCATGACTCATCCTTTAAACAAGAACAGGGGATTATATATAATGCTCGAGATATGGCCATTATCTTAGCCAAGCTCGAAAATATTCCGATTATTTTATCATCCGCTACTCCGCTGCTTGAAACAATTTATCATGTTAAAAAAGGGAATTACAACCATGTAAAGCTAACTAGAAGATTCGGTGGTGCAGAACTGCCACTAATTAAAGTGGTAGATATGAGAAACAACAAACAATGGATTTCCAATGAGCTTTTCGAAGGCATAAAACAAACCATAGAGAAAAAACAGCAAGTTATGCTCTTTCTAAACCGCCGGGGGTATGCACAACTTGTAGTTTGTAAAAAGTGTGGATACAAAATTTCCTGCTCAAATTGCGCTGTTTGGCTTACGTATCACAAGAAAAAGAATGTCCTTTTATGCCATCACTGTTCTTATCAATTAAAACTTCCAGAAAAGTGTTCTAATTGTCAAAGTCAGCAGTCATTATCCCTTTGTGGTATAGGAATTGAGAGGTTACTTGAAGAAATAGTAAAATTAATACCAAACGCAAAGACTGCGATTATTAGCAGCGACCAGAAGTCGCTTGGTAGCGTAATTGACTCAGTGCTCAAAGAAGAAGTGAATATTATAATCGGTACACAAGTGATTGCTAAAGGGCATAATTTCCCTAAATTAACTTTGGTTGGAGTGATAAATGCAGATTTAGGACTTGAAAATTCTGATCTTAGGGCAACAGAAAAGACGTATCAATTATTGCATCAAGTTGCAGGAAGGTCGGGAAGATTCAATAAAAAAGGAACGGTAATAGTACAAACTAATAATCCTGAAAGTTTGATAATAAAAGCATTGCAGCAGCAAAAAAGGGATTTGTTTTATGAAATTGAACTTGAGTTAAGACGCAAAGCTAAAATGCCCCCATTTAGTAGGCTAATAGCGCTTATAGTTTGTGGTAAGGATCAATTTGCAACGCAGAAAGCAGCAAATGAGATAACAAACTTTTTGCATAATCAATGTTCAACTACCTTTCAGCACTTGACATTGAAAGAATTTGAAATTTTTGGCCCATCACCAGCAGCAATAAATTTCTTAAATAATAAATATCGGTATAGAGTGTTACTCAAAATACACAATAAATACAGTCTGTCTATAAAGAAAAAGCTGAAACATTGCTGTAACTTGAGTTCAAACATTGCAATAACAATAGATGTTGATCCTGTGAGTTTTTTTTAATGTTATTTGAATTTATTTGACATTTGTAGAAATTGCTAATAAGTTCTATTAATTCTTTAATTAAAATTTGACTTTTATTAGAATTTATTATATTATTGATATAATTAGAATGGGTAAATAATATGACTACTTTACTTGAAATCGTCTGTAAGAAAGAGATAAGGTATAAAGACAAAACTAGAGAATTGCAGGAGTTTCTTGATAAGAATAACGAAATATTAATTAACAAAGAGTTATTTAAATCAGCTTTATCTATAAAGGGTGCTGTAGATATAAGAAAAAAGATGGTGTATCTTATTTTGCAACACTGCATTGCACACAATAGTGCAATATCTGAGAAAAAAGAGAAATTATCGTTCCAAAACGTGATGAAGATTTTAGATGAAATGGTGAATAGATTTGTTACTCCCCAGTATTTCTACAAATTGATCAATTTTCAAGATCAAAATCGAGAGACGTTATTACACCAAGCTGTTACAAGTAATAACACTGATGCAATAGAAGCCCTTTTGAAATATGGTGCAAATCCTTTGATAAGGAATAAAGGAGACAAAATGCCATTAGATTTAGCTCAAGAAGAAAAAACAAGAGAAGCACTCATTAAATCTATGAAAGATCAAGCTAAATCGAAAAAAGAAAGTGCTAGATGTAATAGTTTGATTGGCATTGAACTCGGTGTTGGTGGTGCTTTAGTCCCTTCAATGACTATTATATTATGCGCACTCGCAGTATCTGCTCTTGTTGCTGGAATAGCAGTTGGAGTGGCTATATATTTCCTAAGTCAAGACTATAAACAGGCTAAATCAATAGAAGAAGCTGTTAATTCTCAATTCTCTTCTGTCGAGCATGAAAAGACTGCAGATAATAAAGCAGTACTAGGATAACTGTGAGTTTTTTAACATTAGATTTCTTGCATAACTGGAATTCGAAAGTTCCAGCGCATTTTTCTTATTGGATCCCAGTGTCAAGCACTGGGATGACATCTGATTATGCAAGAAATCTATTCATTTAAAACTTATTTGAGAAAACGTAGCTATAAAAACCGCAGGTACCAGTTGGTTTTTATTAGCTAAATTAAAGGTCAAGTATCTGGAATTCTGAACATAAGATCCCCTGTATAAAAAAGATTAGAAAAAATGCAGTGAACATACGACAGATATGCTCTGAAGAGGATACGCTACATTTTTTAATGAGTTTAATAAAAAAGTCTGCAGACGGAGATAGATTTTTGAGCTCAATAAATATCTCTAACTGTAATTGTAATCAGATTTAAAATATGCGGAAGTAATTTTTTAGCTATAAAATCTTCTAAAAAATTAACACAGAAGTTAGTTTCATAAGTATTTTTATCAAAAACTATTTTAAAAAAATTTAAATAGAGTTGAAAAATTTTAAAGATGAGATACCCTACCTGAAATGCAACTTCTGAAAAAAAAAGAAATATGAAAGGTGAAATGAACGCTGCAGCAAATTTTCAATCAGAAGACTTTGTATCTAAAAATAAGGATTTTGATTGTTTAGCTAACCCTATAAGTGCTTCGAATGAAAAGCTAGAAAATAGTGTTAAAGCTAAAGATAAAAAGAATGAGGCACCTTTTTCCAGTAGAAGAGGCAGCTCGCATGTTTTAGAACTTTTTTCTAATGAAAATGTTGAGATTCACATTCAAGATAAAACGCCTTGTGCTGCTCGGAGTGAATCAGGTATAGCTGGAATATTTAGAGGTATAGCTGGGTTATTTAAAGGTAGGAATAGTATGGACGTAACCCTTTATCAATCTAAAGTGCAACGTAGCTCTGCAATTGATTACAGTACTACAGAAAGTATAGGGTTACGGCTACTAAATATCTGTAAAGGAGAAGAAGATATCTCTTTTGATCAAGAGATTAATTTTTTATATAAAGAGGGTTATTTGTATGATGTCTTATTGTTGCAAGACGAGGAGAATCATGACACACCTTTACATGTAGCTATAAAAAGAAATCGTACTTGTTTTGTAGAAAAACTTTTGTGTATTCTTAAGGAACCATACTGTTCAAGTGAGTTTTACAAACTCAAATATTTTGAACGTAAGCAAGAGAATGAAAAGCCGCTTTTCAAAGTTATTAATACTAATAACAAGGATGGAAAAGATGCAATTACTCTGGCTATTGAAAGCAATAATTCAGAATGCATTTCAGCTCTTTTTAACTACTTAACTCGTGAAAATATTAACAGAAGAAAAGATGTTGAAAATGAGTACACACCTCTACACGAAGCTATGCTTCTTAACAAAAATGAAGCAATCAAAGAGCTTCTCAAATCAAAGGATATAGATACTGAACTCATAGATAAGGAATCTTACAAAGCATATAATTATGCTAATAACAAAGAGGCAATAGAATTGTTTATTCAGCACTATAGTAGTAAAATTAGTGAGTTGCGTATAAAATTAGAAGATAATAATAAAAAACTAGCACGAATTAAGTGCGTCCTAAACAAAACAAAACTTACTTGTGTATGCTTAGCAGCCTTCGGCTCTTGTTTTAGAATGTATAGAAATTCCCATGACATAATAAATGAAGAAGTGAGTGAAGATATGTTATATTATTCTCTTGCATTGCTTGCCAACACTACAGGTCTAATATTATTTTTTAATTATTTGATCGATACAATACTTTCCAAGTATGAAGAAAAAAATTCTAGTTTGAATAAAGAGTCAGACAGTTATGTAGAAGAAAGAAATATGTTGAAAAATAAATTGCGTCATTTTCAAAAAAGAAATACTAGAACAAATACTCAAATGTCTGAGATAATTTCAGTTACACCTGAGTCAGACTTAAGTTACAGTAGATTGTGATTACATTACTTTTTTCAAGACAATTTCTGAGAAAAGTGGAAAAATTTTTCTATAGCTAATCAAGATAAAGACTTACTACTTTCTTTACGAAAGGTTTGATGTTATCATTTTTGAACTATCTTGAATTTACTGAATGAACATTAATATAAAGAGTTTAGTTCATGCTTTTTCTAAATTGCCAAGTTTAGGTCCATCATCATCAAGAAGGCTAGTTATACATTTGCTCCAGAACAAAGAGAGGGTCATGCTACCACTTGCATCTTTGATTAGAGAGTTAGCAGATCTTATAATAGAGTGTAAGATTTGTGGAAACCTAGATACTAAATCGCCGTGTTCTATTTGTACTAACCCAAAGCGTGACACCAAGTTAATGTGTGTAGTAGAAGAATTGGGCGATTTATGGGCATTTGAAAAAGGAAATATATATTCAGGTATGTATCATGTTTTGGGTGGAAGGCTATCAGCAATAAATGGTATAGGTCCAAAAGAACTGAATCTTGATAACATTCCCAAAAGAGTTACAGAATTTAAAATTGAAGAGGTCATTATTGCAATCAATCCGACATTAGAAGGCCAAGTTACTGCACAATATATAATTGAATTGCTAAAAAACTTGAATGTCAAAATATCGCGCCTTGCTTGCGGCATACCGATAGGTGGAGAAATTGACTACCTAGATGAAGGGACGCTGAAGATAGCACTTACTTCAAGACAGGATATTAAATAATATTCCATTTCTTCTGAGCAACATACTTTAAAAATACTGTGACGTACTTCAGCTTAGAAACTTGCTTACTAATTGAAAATATTATACATTTAAAATATAGTGTTTTAAAATGAGGGATTATATTAACTTTTGTACTAGATGGAGTACGTTATACTTATAATTGGTTAATCACAAAATCAAGATCAATCGCTCTTGATTTCATTGCGTTATTTAACAAAGAGTACGCAGATAGTAAACGAATTGGATACATATTAAAGGATATAAAGATTGACTTAGGACTACAAGTGCCTAATTTAGAAGTGAAAAAATTAAAAGAGTTTGATTTTAAATCAAATGATCTACTTTTAACAAAAAGCGATATTAATTTTCACAATACAGATTTATTAAAGGATATTATTATTAAACCTGATTTCAGTAAAATAATAAGAGAATTAAATCAAGACGAATATGCTCGATATATTGATAACCTAAGCTTTATATTTCCATTAATGCTGGTGTATAAAAACTTTGTGCATAGTGACTGGGTATCTGATAAGTATGGTAATTCTGCACTAATAGAATTAATAAAAACTTGTGATAGTAGGAAAATCATGGAGGAAAAAATAGACTTATGGAAGGAAGAAGGAAAGTTAACAATAGATATCAGTTTAGATGCAGGAAGCTTAGCTTATATAAACAAGATGTTTCCTTTAATACAAAAAGCTATTAAAAACAGGAGTTTTATAATTCAAAACTATTCTAGACTCTATGAAAGTGGAATTGAGCAACTAGTAACTGAATTCAAAGATTGTAAAAGTTTAAAGGAAACACAGGAAGTAATAAACGATCTTACACAAAATTACGTGCAATACGTGGAAAGATGCATAGAAGAAAAAACAGGAATAAAAACTATCACATATGATCCATATGGTGATCCTGTAAGCAGCTTGAAGAATCTTTCCATTTCTGCAGTGATAGAAAATTATGGGTTATTTAAGTAAATAGACTCTTAACTTATAAAATACTATAGTAAAATATAGTGTAAGAATCTTATGTGCTTTAAAAAACTTATATCATTAGTAAGATTCAGAAAAAAAGAAAATGAGCAATTACCTAAGGTAGCAACTTGGGAGAATGATTGCTTAGGCTATAAACAAGTTGCAAGTAAATTTAGTTCTATAATTAAGACAATTGATAAGTCTTTTTCTATTGTATCCTTAGAAGGATATGATAAGTGGGGTAAGACGTTTTTTTTGAAAGAGTGGGCAAAGGATCTAGAGCAGCAAAATGAAATTGCAGCTTATTACAGCGCATGGGATATTAGTGCGCTAGATCAACCATTGCCTTCTTTTTTGCATTTCCTGTTTGAGGATCTATTCGCATCATACAAAGTAAAAAGGAGTGTTATACAGCAGTTCAAAAACATAAACCAAGAACTATTTTCTCTCAATACATTAGGAAAGCTAATCAGTAAATCTCCACTTGCTATGCTTTCAGTATTTCTCGATGCTGCAAAAGAGGCTGATAAGAAAGACATTGGTTTTGTCTTGGGTGAGTTAAATCTTCTCCAAAGGAGAAAAGAGAACATTAGAGATTTTAAAATACAACTAGCAGATGTGGTTAATAAAATCAGGAAAGACAAAAACATTTATATAATGGTGGATGATCTTGATATATGTCGCCCTAAATTCATTGTCGATTTTTTAGAATCCATAAAGTACATGCTTGATGTTGAGGGACTGGTTTTCATTATCTCTGTTAGTCAAGATAAAAGTAACGTGCAAAGAGCAATCAGCACAATACTTGGACCAAATTCCAGCCTAAAATCTTTTACTGATCTCTCTTTGCATTTACCAAAAGAGCCAACAGAGAGGTTTATAAGAAAACTGTTTGAAAGTTCTGAATTACCGAAAAAATCAAAGAGCTTAATTATAGATAGCTTTATATTTTATGCAGAAAGCTTCTCATTATCATTAAAAGCAATACAGTACTGCGTAAAGAAAATAAAGCTATGTTTTTTAAACTATGTGAAAGTTGATCCAAATTTATTTACATTTTTAATAATACTACAGTCAGTAAACACTGATTTGTATGAGGAATTATATTCATCACCTCAAAAAGCACTGGAGAAGATTGAGAGCGCTTTGATTCTAAACGTTCAGGAAGAATGGGAAAAGCTTAAAACTTCTCTTGAGACTACTTTTAAAGAAAAAGAATCAAAGACTCACAAATCTTTGAAGCAAATAAGAGATATCTTATTCTAAGAATAAAGAGAATTGTAGAACAGAACCCTCTTCTTATCATTTCAGCTTGTATGACAAATTGGCTCACATAAATTTTAGCATATATGACCTTGAAAGATCGCTGTGCAATACTTAAATTATTAGAATAGCAAGCTAATAATGGAGCTCAGAATGCACAACATACAAGAAACTGAAAGTTTAAAATTTGACGCTGAAGTAGGCAAAGTACTAAATATAGTAATTCATTCACTTTATACCAATAAGGATATTTTCTTGCGTGAGTTAATATCAAATGCATCAGATGCATGTGATAAATTGCGTTATGGATCACAATTAAATGCTGATTTATTAGATTCAAGTGATGAGTTGAAGATTACTATTAGCTCCAGTAAAGATAAGAATGAGCTGTATATAACCGACAATGGAATTGGAATGAACAGACAGGATTTAATAGATAATCTTGGTACGATTGCAAGTTCTGGTACGCAAAAATTCTTGGATGCAATTAAGAATAATAAAGATTCAAACCAAGCTGTAGAACTGATTGGAAAATTTGGTGTTGGTTTTTATTCAAGCTTCATGGTTGCCTCAGAAGTTATAGTAGAATCAAGAAAAGCAGGAGAAGAAGAGTCTTGGGTATGGAAATCTAAAGGAGATGGAGAATATTCAATCAGCAAGTTAGATGGTCAAATCTCTCGTGGCACAAAAATTACGCTCATCATGCGTCCTGAAGAAAGCGAATTTTTAGACAAATTTCGTATTGAAAACATCGTTACTACTTACTCTGATCACATAAATTTTCCCATTGAGTTTGTAAATGAAGAAGGAAAAAGTGAAAAATTAAATAGCAAAGCTGCAATTTGGACTAAGCCAAAAAATGACGTTACTCCAGAAGAGCACAACGACTTCTTCCGTGGTGTTGCGCATGTAGGTGATGAGCCTTGGATGATACTGCATAATAAAAATGAAGGTGCAATAGAATATACGAATTTGCTTTATATTCCTTCTATCAAGCCTTATGATTTGTTTCATCCAGATAGACGCTGCTCTGTAAAGTTATATGTCAATAAAGTATTTATTACTGAAGATAATGTACAAATTATACCACAATACCTGCGTTTCTTGAAAGGTGTGGTTGATTCACCAGATTTGCCTCTCAACATCAGCAGAGAAACACTGCAGAATAATCGCGTTGTTGAGCAGATTAGGAAATCCCTAACTAAACGCGCGGTATCAGAGCTCGGCAAAAAAGCAAAAGATAATTTAGAGGAATACACAAAATTCTGGGGCAATTTTGGTGCGGTGTTAAAAGAAGGTCTTTGCGAAGCTATGCCAACTGATGAAAGAGAAGCGTTGCTTTCCATTTGCAGATTTCATAGCACCAGTGATGATAAGCTAGTTAGTATTGATGATTATATAAGCAGAATGAAGCCTGAACAGGAACATATCTACTATCTCACAGGTAATAGTCTCGATTCAGTGAAAAACAGTCCACAACTTGAAGGATTTGTCAGTAAGGGATTGGAGGTGCTTCTATTTGTTGATCCAGTTGATGATTTCTGGACTAGCGTAATTCATGAATATAAAGATCAAAAATTTAAGTCTGTGACCCGTGCTGATGTTGATTTAGAAAAATTCTCTTCAGAAGAAGGTAAGAAAGATGAAGAAAATAAATCAGATGAAAACAAAAGCGAAGAAAACGCGGATTCTATACTCGAATACTTCACCAAGGTTCTTGGAAGCTTAGTAAAAAGTGTAAAGATCTCTAAGAAATTAACCGATAGTCCTGTGTGTCTAGCAGTTGATGAAGGAACTATGGATCTCCGTATGGAGCGTTTTTTACGTGAACAGAAGCAGCTAAATTACCGCACGCCAAAAGTACTTGAAATTAACATTAAGCATCCTTTGATAAGAAACATAATGGAATCTCACGCTGAAAATGGTGAAAATCCAACACTTGGAGATATGATTTACTTATTGTTCTATCAAGCTTGTATAGTGGAAGGTGAAGAGATGGAAGACGTAAGTCTATTTGCTAAAAGGCTCAATAACTTGCTTGGCAAAATTTCTATTTAATGCTATACTTAGTTTAGCTAATAATTAGGGGGTAAAACATGGGGTGGAATTTACTTGGTGGGCTCATGCCGCCAGCAGTAGATACTGCAGAAGAAAGGGAGCGTCGCCATTCCAGAGATTCAGGTGCTGAAGAAGAATTTGAAGTTTTAAATAATGAAAATCAAGATGTTTCATATGCTAAGGATCTAAGCTTAGAGAATGCAATACTTGCAAACTTTCCTGATGGTTGTGATAGATCATTTATTGTAGAATCAAAAGATGAAGACTCGTATGACATTATTCCTAAAATTTAACTTTTGCTGAAGTAATAAGTATCTTAAATCAAGCTGTAAAAGAAGATAATTATGAAAAATTAGACGAAGTTATACAAAATATTGAGGATTATGAAGGCAGGTCTATTACGCTAGAGAGTACAAACTTAAAGAATTTTTGTGAGCAACAACTTAACTTAGATTTACGAAATAATCAACATATATATTCAAATATACTATCACAGTATAAATTTAATCAAGTAGAGCTTAAGTACGATTATTTAGTAAAAGAATTGGTGTTACTTGCAATTGCAGCTAACGATAAATTGGCAGAAAAATATCAAGACATACTTTTTGCTGAAGGAAACTTAAGTCTTTTACCTTTACTTGTTGGTGGTCAAGAATATATAAAAGCTTTTATAGAAAAATTCCATAGTATCGATGAGGTTTATAATAAAATAAAGGATCAAACTATACAACTTGTTGAACCCAATAAGATTGGCTTTTTCTCAACCATAGCATTAAGAAAAGAACAAGAGTTACTAGAGACAGTTCTTGCAGAACCCTTCTTAAGGGATCTTGAGCATGTACTAAAAACAAGTAATCCCGATCCTTTATATGGCGTCCTTGAAACAGCATCTTTGGTCAAAAATGAAAAATTTATCACGTTAGTGCTAAACGCATTTGAAAGATATATTAATGAGCCAACTAAAGATGTAAAAGATCTGCTAAAAGGGAGTTTTGTTACTCTATTAGAGACTGCGATAAGTCAGGAGCATCTGCCTATCATCGAATACTTGTGCAAACGATATATCAATAACAAGGGTTCTACTAATTATGATATATATGAGCAAGCATTTGCTGACGATAGAGTTATTAAGGTGCTCAATCAACAAATTTTAAAGAATATAGGAGCTCGTGATAGAAAAAAATTTATGATTTAGTTCTAAAAACTGCACTAGATGCTGGTAATATCACATTTATTGAGCACTTATGTGAAGAATATGCTGAGTGTAGTAACGATGTTATCGATTATCTCAATCAAAAATTTAAAAATAACGAATTTGATAATGCATATGAATTAGCTCTTATTACCTTGTCTAATATCAAAAGCAAGGATATTGTAATCGATACAATTGCCCACATTCAAATCTATCAGAGCATATCACACAATGAGCAAATAACTAGGCAGGTCATACAGAATATACTGAGAAATGCGGTACACTACTCGACAGA
Organism: Wolbachia endosymbiont (group B) of Germaria angustata; assembly: GCF_964026725.1. Taxonomy (NCBI): domain Bacteria; kingdom Pseudomonadati; phylum Pseudomonadota; class Alphaproteobacteria; order Rickettsiales; family Anaplasmataceae; genus Wolbachia; species Wolbachia endosymbiont (group B) of Germaria angustata. The sequence goes on along the minus strand of NZ_OZ034691.1, from coordinate 70,413 downwards.
TCAAGAAGATTACTCATTAGTCAAAAAAGTATGTTATTTGTGCACAGAAAGTGATGAAATTAGCATAATTTTTCGAGAGGAGTGTGAGATTTTTAAATCTAGCATAGAGAAGCGCATGGAAGATCTAGAAAGGGAAAATAAATTATTGCAGTCTGAAGCTTTACATGAATATAACTACAATTATGTGCCGGGTGTTATAAATGGATTAGCTCAAGTTGCTCATGCAGGATATGATATATACACTGAAGATCCAAAATACAATAAACGCCAAGAGAATACCGATCTTGTATCAAATTTAATACATATTAGAAATATTCTGCAATTTTCTATCGATGTGCAAGAATATTCTTGCACCGAACGTCAAGATTTATGGAATCAAATGTACAGCACTCCAGCAACTTTTATTGTACGGAAAAAAAAAGTGATAACACTGCAGATAAATCAGCAATTCCAGCCATAACAAGCGATATTTTATCAGAAAATTCAGAATCTCAAAGCACTGATAGTAAGCAGCTACAAAAGAGTATTGTTGATGAAGGAGAAAATATTATGAATAATAAAAAGGTTTCAATAGAAGAAACTATAGATAATAATAATTATAGGAGGGTTAAAATGAATAGTAGTGATCAAAATATAAAAACCGTAGGGGAAATGTTGTCTGATGCTATCTTCGCCCTTAATTATGAAGAAGTAATATCTTTAGTGGAACAGGCAAAGCAAGAGGGCAATAGTGTAGACACAAAGCAAATCTTGAATAAAGCCTTAGAAGACGCTAATAGGACGGAAGTTGGTAAGAAAGATAAAGTATCTAAAAGCAAACTCGCAGAAATTAAAATATTTCTTGAAAAAGAGTTAGAAAAAACTACTGCTGTATTACCAGTAAATGATAGTGTAGAAAGTATGGGTGCTACTGTAATTAGCCAAGAAATTCCTGTGGTAGAGCGTGAAGGAAGTGAATCATCACTGAGTTCTGAAGATGATGATTTTTCTAAACTTAAAGGTAATAAAAGTGATTGCTCTGCCGGAACTTCCTCAGACTCTAATAGTAATTCTCCATTTGAAAAAATTAGTGAAGAAGGTCATGAAACAAGGATATCTGTAATTGACACAGTGGAAGCTGAAGCAACAGCTAATGGTAATGTTTCTAGTAATCCTGTTCCTTGTACTTCAAGAATAGAATTAACAAGTGATGATGAAGATGAATTTCTTTCGATTGCAATTGAAGATGTTAATAATGGTGTTAACGTTAATCAACCTACTGGACATGTAGAACAAGTTGCTAACGGAAATGGACAGCCAAAAACAGAATTGCCAAGAATTAATGAGCAAAGCAGCAAAAGTGGCCTCAAAAAAAATTCACAAAACACAAAAAAGTATGTCGTAGCTGCTTCTGCGCTTGCAATAACTGGTATTGCCTTAGGAGCAGCTGTTGCAGTTTACTTGGAAATGTTAGCAATAGGAATAGCAGTTGCAGTTTGTTGTCTTATTGCAGCTACAATTACGTACTGCTATAGGCCTAAAAGCTTAGTTGAGGATAATCAGGTCAAAAAGGTTATGCAGACAGAAGAATGTCAGTCTAAGTAATAAATATAGTAGTCTATCATTTAATAATTTATTATGATTATATTTATTGTTAATAGATAAAAACTTGGTAGACTACGAAAAAATATTCTTAAATAAAATCAAAGATATAAAAGAAGAAGGGCGCTATCGTGAATTCACGCATTTTGCGTCATTACCTGGCAAACTTCCCTATATTATGGATTATGAAAGAAATAGAGAGGTTATTGTCTGGTGCAGTAATAATTATCTGGGAATGTCACAAAACGATAGTGTCATTGCTGCTATTCAAAATTCATCTGTTGGTGCTGGAGGAACAAGAAATATATCAGGTACAACAAAGGAAGTTGTTGAGCTCGAGAAGTCTTTGGCTGACTTGCATCAAAAAGAAGCTGCTTTAACTTTTGCTTGTGGCTATCTTGCCAACCAAACTACACTTAGTACTTTATCGTCTGTTATTCCGGGCGTGGTAATTTTTTCAGATGAGAAAAACCATTCTTCAATGATAGAAGGTATAAAGTCAGGCAAAAGACCGAAGCACATATTTAGGCATAATGACACTGATCACTTAGAGCAATTGCTAAGATCTATAGATATAAAAACACCGAAAATAATAGCGCTTGAATCTGTATACTCAATGGATGGTGATGTAGCACCGCTTGAAGCGATATGTGATCTAGCAGATCAGTATAATGCAATTACCTATTTGGATGAGGTACACGCAGTTGGCATGTATGGACCGCGCGGTGGCGGAATTGCAGAAAGAGAAGGTTTGATGGATAGAATAACTGTTATTCAGGGTACATTATCAAAGGCTTTTGGAGTGATGGGTGGATATATAGCGTCTTCAAAGAGCTTGGTGGATGTAATAAGAAGTTCAGCCCCAGGATTTATTTTTACTACTGCTATGTCACCCGTTTTAGCAGCAGCAGCAAAGGCAAGCGTTGAGCATTTAAAATCGAGCAATGTTGAAAGAGAGAAGCAAAAGCAGTCTGTTGAAAAGGTAAAAGACTCACTGAGAAACGCAGGAGTGAATTTTATGCAAACAGAAACTCATATAATTCCAATCATAATTGGCGATCCTGAGTTGTCCAAAAAAGCATCAAAATTGTTATTTGATAAGTATGGAATATATGTACAACATATAAATTACCCAACAGTTTCAAAGGGGACTGAGCGCTTCCGTATTACTCCTACGCCTTACCATACAAATGAAATGATAGAGCATTTAACAAAATCTCTTGTAAAAGTTTTTGAGAAATTGTCTGTTTGTGTCTGTTGTTGAGTTTAAAGTTGTCAAGAATAAGGTATCTATTTAAAAGCATGGTTAATGTACAAAATCAGTGCTTTATTTCTTGTCATGAAAGTAGCTAACACTGGGATCCAACTAAGTTACTTTACAACGTTTTTTGTGCTAAAGGACTAGATGCCATTGTCACACACTGACTATTTGTTCCTATAGTTGTCTTTTCTCGTCTATCTTATTTTGCCACCCTGCTGCAATGAGGGATAGGTAAGACAATTTATTATTTTCACTACGTGACTTTTGCTCTTTTGAATGAACTTTAGTTTATATCTCCAGCAATGACAAGCGCGTTATCTTCCCTTAATCTCCCACCGCTTTCTTGCAGAAAAAGCTTACCGAGTGAAGTTTTATATTTATTAATTCCAGAGTAAATTATTCCATTGTATCTTCCGGCAGCAAGATATGCAAAACCTAGTACCGTTGAGCCAAGGGAGCGTAGATTATTATTGTCAAGTGGTAATTTATTTAACAAATTACCACTTATGTCTATTATTCCCCCTTCACGAGCTTTCATCCGCATTTTTACATGGCGAGATTTGAAATCTTCAAGAAAAGCTCCTTTCTTTTCCTCTGCCCAGAAAGTTTCTCTAAGGGCTGGAGCATCAATCACAGCTGCTACAACTCTGTTTTTATGAATGAGACAAACTGATACTGCAAAATAAACCATACAACTAAAAAGGTTTTCCTTGCCTTCTATAGGCATAATAAACCAAGTATAACTGCCTTCTTTTAGATCTTGGCCTACATTGTCTTCAAAAATAAAGTCATAGTTCTGGTTGTAGTTTTTCAAGCAATCGTACATAAGTTGCTTGGATTTCAAATAAGTTTTATTGATAAAGTCTGCTGACTTAACGCTTGAAATTTGCAATTCATTAAAATCACGTATAAGCTGCTTGGAGGCACTGCGTACAGAATCAAGCATCACATTGATTCGTGGTGATGAAATGGCCATTTACTCTTTTACTCTTTCGTAATAGCTGTTATCAGGAGTATGTAATACAATTTTATCCCCTTCTTTTATAAATTGAGGCACGTTAACACGTATTCCGTTTTCCAAAATTGCAGGCTTATAAGAAGCATTAACAGTCTGACCTTTGATAACAGACTCTGTCTCTTTTACAGTTAGTGTAACGTGATCAGGCACATGTGCAGAAATTATTTTATCTTGATAAGTTACTACTTTAATTTTCATATTATCTTGCAAATAAGCCTTCTTTTCCCCTAATAAGTCTAAATTTATAACAATCTGCTCGTAACTACTTGGATGCATAAGATTTACGATATTCCCTTCAGTAAAGAGATAAACATATTCCTCTTCATCTAAAATTGCCCTTCTGATTGTTGCATCAGAGCGAAACCTCTCATAGTACTTTGCTCCTGTTTGGATATTTTTCATTTCAGCTTGTATATATGCACCACCTTTACCAGGTTGAGTATGCATAATACTTACAACCAAAAACAATCCACCGTTATGTTCTAGTACCTGACCTGGCCTGATATCATTAGCCCTTTCTGCCATAATTACACTTTTAATTTGGTCTGATTATTATAAATAACTTTATACAAATATCAAAATTTTTATTGGCCAATGAATTCTGGCATGTTGATTACTATATACCTTTCCTTCATGTTGATGTATGGAAATACTTCTTTAGTAAAAGATAACATAATGTTTTTTTTTGTGCTGATAACCAAAATTTCTAATATATCCCCCGAGCCGAAATTATTCACAGACTTCACATAGCCATATAATTCATTACTCTCTAGTCTTACTTCCATATTCACAAGATCATCTTGGTAAAATTCATCCTCATCATTTAACTGTGGTAGCTTATCTCTTTCTATATATAACTTTTTATTTCTTAAAAGCTCTGCTTCATTACGGGAATTCACACCGCTAATTGTTGCTATTACTAAATTATTACTGACAACAGACACCAAGCTTATTTTATAATTTTCACTTCCGATTATTAGTTCACCATATAGGAAAATATTTTCGGGCTTTTCAGTAAAGGTTTTTATTTTGACAGCTCCTTTGATTCCATGAGGAGAAGTAATTATTCCGAGGCATATATTCATATTAATATGATAGTTGAAATCAGCTTTTTGTCCATAGAATTGACAATTTACTGAATTAACATACAATTAATATTGTAATAATTATAGCGGGTAATGTGTGAGTTCTATCAGTAATCAAGAAAGGCAAAGTATTATAAGTACCTTAGAAAAAATCAACTGCAAGCTAAAAGGTGAATCTATAAAACTTGATGATACAAAGGAATCTATAATAGTAGCACGTCGTAAATCTGTTGTTAAAGGGATATTGGAACATCTCAAAAACCCTTCCATTGCTAACTGTAATGTTATGATCGATGCAGAAACTGGATTTGGTAAGACTTACGACATTAGAATACTGAGTCATGTACTAGCCCAAGCAGGATTTCATCATCTGGTTGCAGTACCAAGCAGTGATCTAGTAAACCAAGCTAAAAAAATGATGAGTAGTGCATTTACTGTAAACATTAGGACACCTAAAACTGCTGAGGAAATTAAAAATGCACTGAAGGCAACTAAACCTACAACAATTATAGTGACACATAACCTGTTATTACAGCAAGAAAATGATCGTAAATTTAAAGACCAAAATACCAAGTTGTGGATTAGTGTTGATGAAGCAGACAGTATTAACAAGCAGCAGGATTTTGAGAATATGTGCAAGCTTGATGAGAAATATCCTACAACTTACCTAACTGTAACACCAAAGAGAAGGATTTTAAATAGATGCGGAAAAGTTATCAGCCCGACAAGATTGAGTAGACGTTGTATTGCAAACGCCATCGAAACAGCAAGTGTTATTGCAAAAACCAATAGGAGAACAAATTTCACTCTAGCATTTGTAGTGAATATTGCTGTTACTATAATACCTATGATTACATTATTTCCTGTTATAAATAGTAATGTTGCTGCTGTAATTGGTCTAACTTCAGATTATTGGCTGTATTCTGCTTTGACTGGAAACTTATATTATACAATTTCTATGTTTATATTTGGTATAGTAATGTTGCCAATTTGGTGGGTACTAACTAAAGCAACTGGTGTAGAGTCAAAAGAACTGCTTTCTAGATTTCTTGCTAACGTGCGTAGCTTATTTACTAGAGAAAAATCGAGCCCAGCTCATGAATATGTTGAAGAGAGCGAAGAAGTTTTTAATTACAATAAGCTTGTTGATACCGATGATTTATTAACTTCTATAAGATGGAATGTGCAAAGCCCAATTGGAGAAAGTGCTCTGCTTTTAGCTGATGATGTAAATAGTATAGTTAATCTTAACTTTGCGTTGCAGGGTAGAGATAATTTAGTATATGAAGGTAGTACACGTTATGAAGTGTATAATAAATTTCAGCCTGAAGGGATATCTTATCAAGACTATAGGCTCAAGTTACGCGAAGCGAACTTTATAAGCTGCGTTAAAAAGCAACATCCTAGTCTGACAGAAGAGCAGATATCTGAATTAAAAGAAAAGGTGGATTTCAGTAGTACTGCTGAATATCTAAAATATAGAGTAATGCATTCAATGATCGATCTTACTCTCTCATATTTAATGAAGTGTGATAATATTACTTTAGATAAAAAAAGAAGAGAAGGTTTGAGTGAATTGATAGAAGATGTTAAAAAGAATGTTAGCACCACTAATGATAACAATATTATAAGCTACCTAGAGAGAAAAGGCTTTAGTGAGCAATTTGCTAGAGATGAGCTCTTACTGCAAATAAAGACAGTAATTGAAGCACTGAGTAAAAGTGATAATGAGCAATGCAGCTTAATAGTTGATAATTGGCGCTTAAGCAAAGAGCTCCATGACCTCATGGAAAGAGAGGAAGGTATACTACATAGTCTCATTGATTTCTGCAAACAAAATAAATGTATCTTTGCAGGAATTGGGAAAAATGATCTTGGTATTGGAGAAAACAGACTCTTTTCAGCGATAATACGTAATCAGATAGGTGGATATCGAACTCTTTATTGTGATTATGAAAAAAGAGATTTTGATTCATTGGCTAAATATGCGTTGATAACGGTTATAGATGGATCGAAAGGTCGTGGATTTGATAGTGAATATAATCATGTTGCATCAATATTTGCAGATTCGGTTAGTCAGTTCAATAATCCATCTGAAGCCCTACAGAATCTTGGAAGAAATAGAGAGCGTAATGAGAGCAGACAATCATGGTTTTTCGCTGCTGCAGGTGAAGAAGTTGAGCTATTTGTGAATAAGATCTTAGCAAATTTTAAAAACGAACCACAGAAATTTTGTCAGAAAGTTTTGTTTCCAGCTACTAATAAATACAATAAGTTGCTAAAAAATAGAATGGGAGAAGAACTTGGAAGAAAAATAGAAATCTATATTAGTAAAAATATTGATGCATTAGGAAATATTGATGATTCAGCTCTGAAGAAGTTTTCTAGTGATTTGATAAAAGAAACGTATGAAAAAGTTCATGATATAAATGATTTTGATGTCAAAAAGACAGAATAAGATTTACATAAGATTTTAAAAAGTACAGAGGCATACCTTCGTTCATATGAGAACAGAATTAAAAACAACGGTAAATTATCTTGCACACGCTCAGCTTTATTTTCTGTGGGGAGTGCTATAACAAAGGTAATGTATTATCTTTGGGCAGGGTTTGACTATTTAGTCTTTTTGGCTAAAGCGTACAATATAGATAAATCTGGAGATACCAGTGCAAGAGCGTATGTACACATAATCAGAAACTGTCACTGTGAAAGTAGTGTGAAGGCGCAAAATGTATTGGTTCATGCATTAGAAATTGCCAAAGAACATGACAGCAGTTTCAAAAGAAATAGTTTGTACGAAGGCAATGAGGATAGATGTAAAGAAAAAATCATCTCATATTTTCAATCCAAGCAATATATACGTGCATTAGATAGAACAATTGCTCAAATTGAAAATAAACACTTGGTAACAATTTTGAAAGCTGTAGGCTACAAAGATGATGCTAATAAAATGGCACAAGAAATCAAAGATTTTTTATGTGATTTAAAGAATTTAAATTGTGTAGACTTGAGAGAAAAATATTATCAAGGCAACTTATATCAAGAAAGCAAATTATACAAAATCAATAATCAAGTTAGTACGATAATTGATGAAATTGTAAGGTGTCATAAGTGGCATCATGGAATAGAGGATTTGGAGCTAAAATTAAAAAATGGCCATAGTATTTTTGAAGTAAGAGTTAACAATGATTTTTCTAAGTTACGTGAGAAAAACTTTAACAAACGCTCTAAAGAAAGGACATATCTAGGTAGAGCTATGTTACTTATTGGGTTTATAATTTCAATGGAGCTTATAGGTAGAATATCATCAGGTCAGACCATGCCATTGCCTTTACTTTGCGGTTTTATAGTATTTGGACCACTGGCACTCTTGTGTGGTGCATTGTTATATGAAATAACAACCTATTTAGTGAGAGGAGCATTTTTTACTTTTGGAGTGCCAGTTGTGTTAGAGGAGCTATTTAAATTCATTGTTAAAAACAGTTTAATGCAGAAGTTATTAGATGTGGCATTATCGTTTGGTAATGGTGCTTTCTTAGGTGTTGAGAAGAGTGCCGTGCAATCTTTTATATTTAAAGATGCAACAAAATTTGACTCACTAAGTGATATAAATGAGCTTACACTGATAAGAGAACAGGAAAAGGCAAAGTGTACAAATGAAGTAGCTGATAAAGTTGTAGCTACTGCTTTATCTGCAATTTTGATACAGCCAACAACTAGTGAGCAGGAAGGTTTAGTTTTTAACTAGAACTTTTCAGATAAATACTGAGTGAGGATTTCAATGCCTTCATCAATCTCTTTTTCAGTGATAATGAGTGGAGGCAAGATTCTTAGAACATTATCTGATGTTACTCCAACAATAAGTAAACCACGGTGACTTAGCTCTTCTGCAAATTTTTGGTTATTCATTTTTACTTTTATTCCTAGCATCAACCCTTTTCCTCTCACTTCTTCTATCATTGGAAACTTGCTTGCTAAATTTTCTAGTTTGTTTTTTAAGTACTTACCTCTAACTTCAACATTTTCTAAGAAGCCAGGGCTGAGCAATTCATCCAATACAGCATTACCTACTGAAGTTGCAAGTGGATTACCACCAAAAGTAGAACCATGCATACCGACCGCCATGTACTTAGCAACCTTTTCAGTTGCAAGACAAGTCCCCAGAGGGAAACCTCCTCCTATTCCTTTTGCAAGAGCACATATGTCAGGCTTAATTCCTATGTGTTCATATGCAAATAACTTTCCTGTCCTGCCAGCACCGCACTGAACGCAATCAAAAAATAGCAGTATGTCGTTTTCGTTACATAGTTCTCTTAGCTCTTTCATGAAGACTTCACTCATTACTTTAATACCACCTTGTCCCTGTATTGGTTCTATTAATATAACACCTATGCCATTAGAAATTGCTTTCTTTACACTCTCAATATTGGGCTCTATGTTATCACACCAGTCAATATAAGGATTCAGTAATTCAGAAAATTTCTGTCTATCCTTTGTTGCACAAGTTAAAAATGTCCTTCCATGAAATGCACCATGAAATGTTAGAATTCTATAGCGATTTTTATTACCTTTTCCATTTTGATAGGCCCTAGCGATTTTAAGTCCACATTCCACTGCTTCTGATCCAGAATTTGCAAAAAATACAGTATTAGCAAAGCTGTTGTTTATTAAATTTTCTGCAAATTTGTTGGCAGTAGATATATTATAGGTATTTGATATATGCCATAGTTTTTCTCCTTGTAATTTTAGGACATCAGTTAATCGTGGGTTGGCATGACCTAAACTGCTAACAGCTATTCCAGAGTGAAAATCTATATAGCGCTTATTATCAATATCATACAAGTAAATACCTTTGCCATAAGAAAAATTTATGTTAATAGGAGAATAAACTGGCAAGATAGGAGAAATTGTCATAAAAGTATGATATGCTAATTTTTTATTAATACCATAAAAGACGTTATTTCACAATGAGAAGAATATGTATAAATTAAGTAAATTAATGTTTACTACACTAAAAACAAATAGATATACAAAAATTATCTCGCTATTCTTATTAATTTTTGTGGTTTTATTGGGCACAATATACTGCAATTATTCATTAAAGAATAATTTTCTTTCTTTTTACCGTAATTCAAATGCAAACTTAAAAGATCTATTGGAAAATAGTATAATAAAAAAATATCATTATTTACTAATAGAAAAACATCATATTAAATATAACAGTTTTGATTACATAAACCAGTTGGTAAAATTGCGTGCTGAATTGTTACAATCAGTAAGCAAAGTAAGAAATTTTAGCTTAATACTGTATGATCAAAATGCCAGAATAATTTTCAGTAATTTTAATACTCAAGGTCATGACTATGAGCAGTTGCTTACAAATGATGAAATTGATAAATTGCTAAGCAATCAAGAAATATTTTACGCTACAGGAAATACATTAACTTCTACTTTCCCTATATTTCATGAAGATGACATTAAGCCTTCATTTTTTTTGAAGATCATTCAAAGCTATAATGACTCTTATATTATGGTATATAGTCTATTTTCAATATTAATAGGCTTATTACTGGTTATCTTAATACTAATAATGCTTTATTTGCACCTTTCCAACACCCAAATGCTAGCCAAGCAGCATAAAACTAATATTGAATTACAAAGGGTTAAAGAGGCATTAGAGCAAGAAAATGCAAATAAGATAAAATTTTTTGCAAGTGTTACACATGAGTTGCGTACACCTCTTAATGCTATTATTGGATTTGCAAAGTTGATCAAAAATGAAACTTTAGGTTCGGTAGATCACTCTAAATACAAGGAATACGTAGACGATATATATAATGCTGGTACACATTTACTTGCTTTGATTAATGATGTGCTCGATTTTTCTAAAGCTGAATCAAGTAGTTTAACAGTAGAGAAAGTAAAGTTTAATCTGAATAAGATAATAGATTCGTGCTTAAAAATGTTATCACCTAAACTAAAAGAAACAGGAATTAGTTTAAAGAAAGAGATATCTGATAAACAATTATTAGTTATCGCCGATCCCAAAAGAATGAAGCAAGTTATAATAAATTTGTTATCAAATGCAATCAAGTTCTCTCCTCAAGGTGGTTTAATAAGAATGGTTGTTAAAGAGAATATAGAAAAAAATTTATTAACTATTGAGTTTCATGATAATGGAATAGGGATAATGCAGCAGGAAATATATAAAGTTATGTCCGTTTTTGGCCAAGCAGATTCGGGATATAGAAACGAAGGCACAGGTATCGGATTACCTCTAAGCAAGAAATTAGTAGAGTTAATGGGTGGGACTTTCAACATTCAAAGTGAAGCAAAACTTGGTACTACGATAACATTGAGCTTCTTTTATGAAGAGCAAACATGTGAAAAGTTGATTGATTTTTAGTAAAATATATTTGATATTGCACTTTTATATCTAGTACATTCCTAAGTCATACTGACGTGATACCTCTTGGCTAATAATAAGTAGCGGAATGTAAGTAAATTAAACTTTTTTAGCTATACTTCCTGAAAACACTTTATAATTCTTGAGCATAAAGAAAATTCCTTTAATAATGAAGCATGCTAATCAGAAACTTAATAAAACAAGCAACTCAAGTAGGAAATAGTGAAAACGTAATACAATATGTCAAATATCTCTATCAATTTGAGAAGTTTAGAAATACATTAAACCTCACTTTGTCACTAATAAAGCAAAATAGACTCTCGTTTGAAATATATCAAGAAGGATTAGTGGATATGGAAGAGGGAGTGTGTAAGACAATTCGTTCTTCTGGTTTAAATAAGTATGTTATTGTGCTAAGAAGGTCAAATCCTTACATCATAGTACATGAACTTTCACATATGATTGAAAATGAACTGAACTTAAGCTTAGAGCAAGAATTTCTCTATAAAGTTTATCAGGATATTGAACAGAACTTAAAGCAGTCAAATATTCTGGTACAAAAAATTATTGGTCAAATTATATTTGAAGAGATACAAGCTTATCAAACTCCAAAATCACGTGCGTCTGAATTATTCGCACGCTATTTTGAGCTGTTTGCTTGGGCTCAGGAAGTTTATCCTAAAGATAAAGAATATCTAATTCGCACTCAAGATTTAAACAGAGTATTTCTTGCTACTAACCAATGGAAAAAGAGCTACCTGGATCTACAAATAATGGAGAGAATAGATAAAGAAGTAAAGGAATATAGCGATAAAACTGCTTTTAAAGATATAAACAAAGTACAAAGCAGTTGGACTAATAAATTTTCTCCTGGAAGCAAAAAAATTGGTTCTATATTTGAAGATGATAATTAGCTCAGCAGAATATAGTTAACTTCTACAGCATTTCAAGGTATAGTTTTTTATAATCAAAGTATTTATGAAGACTATTTTAGCTATTGAAACAAGCTGCGATGAAACTGCAGTTGCGATTGTAAATAGCAACAAGCAAGTTCTTGCTCACGAAATTCTTTCTCAGGCAGAGCATAAAAAGTGCGGTGGAGTGATTCCTGAAATAGCATCACGTGCTCATATGAAGCATTTAAGTGGTTTAATAAAAAGTGCTATGGAAAGATATAACCTTAATTTTTGTGATTTGGATGCAATTGCAGCAACATCAGGACCAGGACTCATAGGTGGATTAATAATTGGTACAATGATGGCTAAAGCAATTGCACACGTAACACAAAAACCATTTATTGCAGTTAATCACTTAGAAGCACATGCGTTAGTTGTTAGGCTACTATATGAGGTTGAATTTCCGTTTTTAGTCCTGCTGATATCAGGTGGTCACTGCCAATTTTTAATTGCACAGGATGTAGGTAAATACATCAAACTTGGAGAAACGCTTGATGACTCATTAGGAGAAGCATTTGACAAAGTCGCTAAAACGCTGGGTCTAAGCTATCCGGGAGGTCCATTAATTGAAGAGTTAGCTAAAAAAGGTGATGGTATGAGATTTAAGCTGCCAAGAGCAATGATAAAACGTTCTGGATGTGACTTTTCATTTTCTGGAATTAAAACAGCGGTAAAAAACTTAGCACGAGAATTTGTAATGAGTGAACAGGATGTGTGTGATATGTGTGCTTCGTTTCAAGAGTGTATTAGCGACATATTACTCGATAGAGTCAGAAATGCTATTGGTATCGCTGTATCTTTAAATATTAAAATCAATGATTTTGTAATTACTGGTGGAGTTGCAGCAAATAATTTCCTGAAAGAGAGATTAAAAAAGCACATAGACTTGAACGTGCTTTCTCCTCCAAGCAATTTATGTACAGACAATGCAGTGATGGTTGGATGGATAGGAATTGAAAGGTTACAGAGAAGCTATGTAGACTCTCTTGACTTTGCACCAAGGCCAAAGTGGGAATTAGAAAAATATTACTAGCACAAAAAATTATCTACTATATAATGCGGCCGCTGGTGAATTTTTGTAGGCTTAAAAATTACAGTGGTATCTACTAAAGCCTTATTCACTACCGGCATTATTATTTATGAGGTACAGTATGTTCAAAAATAAATTTGACACAGTTATTAGTGTTTTCAAAGCTAAATCTAGTACAAGCGCAAAGACACTCAGTTCAGGTTTATTTGTTGCGGGAAACGTTGTTATGGCCAGAGCAATTAGTGAGATAGACCTCTCTTCATTACAAGGCAATTCAGAAGATAAAGTCAATAAGCAAGACCTAATAATCATATATGATTATATTAATAAAGTAACTCAAGAAGAAAACTATAATATATGTACTAATAATCTTGATTGTATAAAAAGCAGGATTTTAGCAGAAAATATAAGTGATTCATTAGCTGAAAAATTTCGTCAAGATGGATGGAATATAATAAGTAATGATGGTTCTTCGCTATTAACAGTGGCTATTGAAAGAATTAGGAAAGAACAAAAGAAAAATAGGAATTATGATATTCATGTTGAAATAGCTGTATCTCTAATTCTTAGTATGGGCAGAGAATTGATTATAAAATTGGAGAATTTTGCAGATAGTAATGATAAAACACTTCTACATTATTTAGCTGAGTCGGGTAAAGAAGATATTTTATGTTTTGTGATAGAAAATTCTAATTTTGACATTAAAGAAGCAGTAAGGAATAAAGATAGAGATGGTAAAACACCACTACACTATGCGGCTAAATCTGGCAATAAAGAATGCTTGAAAATTCTCATAGAAAATGAAGCAGATTTTAGTTGCACTACCAATAATAAAACCGAGTTACACTATGCTGCCAGAAGCGGAAGTCCTAACCTCCTAGAATATTTAAAAGAAATATTGACAGCAAAAGGAATTTTTGATAGGGAGAAAATTAAAACAGATAAATATGGAAATAACGCATTACACTATGCTGTGCAATCTGGAAATGCTGAGTGCATAAAATTCTTCATTGATAATCAAGTACAATTTTTAAAAAATAAATATAATGAGAATCCTTTTCATAAGATTGTAGGTAACTCAGAAACTCAAGAAAATACCATAAATTTTCTTATAGAGCATCTAAAATTTTTAGGTAGACTAAAAAGTGAAATTAATCAAGAAAATGTAGATGGTAACACCCCATTGCATATAGCTGCAAAACATGGAAATAACCAGCTAATGAAATTGTTTACTCAATCAGGTGCAAAAATTGTTCAGAATAAACAAGGTAACACCCCCTTACATATTGCTATTATACATGGTAATTCATATTGTATAGACCTATTTTATGAAAATATAGGAAATAGCATACTTCAATCCAAAGGTGATTATGGAAGAGATCTTGTACATTTAGCTGCAATGTACGGGAAGTATGATTGTCTAACATCTTTACTCAAGAAATTTCCTGATTACGATTTAAGCACAGAAACACACAAAGGAAATATGGCCCTACACTTAGCTCTATCGAGTAATACAGAAACAGAACTAAGAAAAAAATGTGTGAGTCTATTAATAGACAGAAGCATGCAAGTAAATAAGAGTAATAATGAAGGAAACACCCCTTTACATTTTGCTGCCCAACTTGATTTATCGTTTTTAAGCATGATAGAAAAAAAGTTGGAAGAGAAGAAATTTGACGTTTATCAAGAGGTTTTGCGTGAGAATAGCAACGGTGACACCGTCTTTCATATGGCAGCACGTGTTGGTAATAAATCATGCCTTGAGCACCTTTTTAAAAAAGAGAGAGTGGGAGAAATATTAAGTAAGAAAAATAAGGATGGACAAACTTTACTACACTTATCTATTCTCAGTGGAAGAGTAGAATGCGTTAAGTATTTGGTAAAAAAAAGCCCAAAGGGTATTTTTTTAGAACAAAATACACAAAAAAAGTTGTTATTTGCAGCTATTTTGAGCGGCAACAAGGAATGTCTTGAATTTGTGTCAAAAGAACTTGTAGGTAAAAAGGTGGCTGCTAGCATCAAAGTGTTATATGATGAAAATGACAATACACCGTTACACATGGCTGCTCTTGCCAACGACATAGAATTCTCTCAGTATGTTATTGAAAGTATTGCTAAGTCAACTATTAGGAACACAGTACCACTTTTTAACAGGAACAGTCAAGGGCTTATACCTCTACATTTAGCTGCCATGAGCCTTAATGCTGAGTTAATAGA
Source organism: Wolbachia endosymbiont (group B) of Germaria angustata (assembly GCF_964026725.1). Classification (NCBI taxonomy): domain Bacteria; kingdom Pseudomonadati; phylum Pseudomonadota; class Alphaproteobacteria; order Rickettsiales; family Anaplasmataceae; genus Wolbachia; species Wolbachia endosymbiont (group B) of Germaria angustata. Next base: position 54,859 of record NZ_OZ034691.1, on the reverse strand, counting down.
ATATTTTATGACAGATAATCATTACCCCTATAATAAGAAAATGTTAAATGTTGTATCTAAATCTGGAAGAACAGCATTACACTATCTTGTAATGAGTGATAATGATTTTGAAAAAACTATAAATGAGGATTTTAAGCAAGGTCAATTTTTGAAAAAGTTGGTTTTAGAAAAGCGTAAACAAAATGAGCACTTAAGGGAAAAAGCTATTAAAGCCTTATTCTACCTAACAATCAGCACCGGAGAGAAAACTTTAAATGAAAAGATAAATTTTGATATAAAGGATAATGCAAAAAAAAACAGCTTTAGATTATGCTTTTAAACATGGTGACACAAATATCTTGAGGTTATTTTTAGATTTCTTTTATGAAATAAGGGAAAACAAAAAAAGGAAATATGATAAACTTAATATGGAAGATCAAGAAAGAAGCAAAAAGCTTCTAGACTACTATAATCTGGCCATGTCAATATCAAGTGTGATTATTTCTGTTTGCATTAAGTATAATAATGCAGAATCTGAAAAGGAAGAAATTTCTACCTGGATTTCCATTGCATTTTCTTCGATATCATTTTTACTTATCTTATACAACTTAGTGATTGGCCTTCAAAAAGAACCTGTTAAACGTAAGATAGAAAACTATACTGAAAAAATGAACAGAATTGAAGAGGCTACAGGAAAGTTAGCTAAGACAAAAGTAGGGGATCATGATTTGGAGGAATACAACTCAATATTGGAACTATTAATAAAGAATGCAGAAGATATTTCACGATTGGAAAATGAACTTTACAAGTTTACGCATGAAACTAGATTAGAGAGTAAAGACAAACTCAATATTTCTCCTCAGAAAATGAGTAGGGGTGGTAGTGCACTACTATGTTCGAATAAGTCTTTAGAAGGTAGAAAAAGTTCACCTGTTTTGAATGATTTAACAGCAAAACTTAGTCTGTGTTCAAGACGCAACAGTAGAGTACAAAATACAATGGACAAGTTAGATAATCCATCATGTGTAATTACTATAAATGAGAATTCAAAAATTAAACCAAAAGCTCCGAAAAACAAATTCAAGAATGTTGCAACTAAGCTAAAAATAGGCAATATCTTTAGTAAGAAAAAAGAAGATCTTATCGCTTCATCAAGCTTATCAGAAGGTGCTAATCACGAGAATATTACAAAAATGAATGAAGAAAACTGTGGGTTGATAAAACGATTTGGTGATACCAATGGGTATTCAATATTTTCGACTCCTTTTAATCCAAGCAGTTCAACCTCAAGAGAAGAGTGTGGTAACAATCATAGTGCAGCGCGTCATGTGAGTTATGGTAGTGCAAATAATCCTGTGAGTGATAAGGAAGTTAGTAAATCTCTATCTCTAATACTTTCTAACTTTGAGGAGGGGATTACTGTTGACTGTTTTAAATTCGAAAGATATAGACCAAGGGTATATTCAAGTCCATCTTGTGTGAGAAAAAGAGCAATTACAGCTAGATCATTGGAATATGTAATACTTCCTGATCATATAGAAAGAGGAAAATAGATGCAGATTGTAGTCACTGACTCTGATAGCATCAACTTTCAGAGGAGTGATAGTAAGAACTGTCATTGAGTAGTGGATAAGAAAAACGTAGAACAATTGGCAAGGCTATCGTATAAGGTTATAGTAGAGAAGAAATTAGATAGCCTTGCTAAATTTCCATGAAAAAGTTTATATTCGCATATCATTAATATTTTATTACATTAATGATATGGTAAGGCAATAACTGTTAATACTTTTGAAATAAAAACTATATATGGTACATATAATTAAATAAAAGGAAGATTGTGAAAATCACTCCGTCAATAAAAAAGGAATTAAAGCAAAGTATACTATATACTTGTCTAGAGAAGTGCAAGAGTGCATTTTGGTTCATTTTCTGGTTTAGCTCAGGGATTAATGCGTTAATGTTATTTTTGCCACTTTATACCTCTCAGGTACTTGATCGAGTGATATCGAGCGAGAGTGTGTCAACACTAGTTATGCTGACGATTATTACTTTATCTGCGTTTGCATGTTCTGCAATGCTTGAAACTTGTCGATATTTAGCTATGGCTAAAATTGGTGATTGGATTGATAAAACTGCAACACCAGATCTAATAGTAAGGTCAATCAGGTTAACATCAGTACAAAGCTCAACTTCAAGTGGTGAAGCAATACGAGATCTTGGAGTAATAAAAAATTTCATTACAGGAAATGGTATATTTTCACTGTTCGATACTCCATGGTCGCTAATTTACCTTGTTGTGATCTTTATGATACATACCTCTACAGGGTTTATAGCTATTGCCGGGATCATTATATTAGTTTCAATGGCAGTATGGAATGAATTTGCCACTAAGCGTATATTGCAAGAAACCAATGAAGAAACTATACGCAATATTAATGCTATAGATGTTGCAACAAGAAACGCAGAGGTGGTTGAAGCTATGGGCATGTCAGAATTTATAGTTTCTGATTGGTGTAAACGGAATGATCAAAATCGTGCAATGCAAATTACAGCGCAGAATCGTTCTAATGTGATTACTGGAATTACTAAGTTTCTACGCTCAACTCTGCAAATATCAGTAATTGGAACAGGCGCATTACTTGCAATTACAGCTCACAAAACTGCCGGTAGTATCATTGCTGCCTCGATTTTGATGGGTAGAGTATTGGCTCCATTTGATGCAGCAGTTCATACTTGGAAATTTTTAAATCAAGCCAGAATGTCATATGAGAGGCTACAAAGACTTATACTAACATCCCCAAAAAGAGAGCAAACTATGGCTCTACCAGAGCCTGAAGGGAAGTTGGAATTTGATAGGGTATTTTTTACTCCTTATGGGAGCAATAAGCCAACAGTAAAAGGAATCTCATTTGTAATAGAACCAGGGAATGTTGTTGGTGTTATTGGTGCAAGTGCTTCTGGTAAGTCGACCATTGCAAAACTAACCGTTGGTGTTTGGAAACCCATATCAGGTGTAGTCAGACTAGATGGCGCTGATGTATATACTTGGAATCGAGAGAACTTTGGTAATTATGTTGGTTACTTACCTCAAGATATTGAGTTATTTAACACGAGCGTTAAAGCTAATATTACCCGCATGAGACCAGATCCAAATCCTGAAGAAATAATCAAAGCAGCAAAAATTGCAGGAATACATGAATTAATACTGAGCTTACCAAATGGGTATGATACAACAATAGGAGGACCTGGAGGAGTAATACTCTCTGGTGGCCAAAAACAGCTTCTTGGACTTGCAAGGGCTTTCTATGGTAATACTAAGCTTTTAGTGCTTGATGAACCGAATGCTAACTTAGACAGTAATGGAGAGGCGCGCTTGATTAATGCAATCAATGTTGCAAGAGAGCAAAATACTACCACTGTTATCATCACTCATAAGCTACAGCTACTATCTGTAGTCAATACAGTGATCGTCATGTCAGATGGGGTTATTTATGCTATGGGACCAAAAGATGAGATTTTGAGTAGATTAGTTGCTCCATCACCAGATGCCACAGAAGATAAACGTTATTCAGCAAGTGGTTAAGAAAGAGAGAAGTTGTCACACTTCTCTTTCTCTTATAGAGTACTATATGCACAGTTTATAAAATCTTAAGCAATTGTTATTCGAAAAATCCAATAATGATTAGCCACGGAACCTATTTGCTAATTCTCTCACATTAACCTTAGACATTTCTGATGTAGGCTCTTGTGTATATGAGACATCAGATTTAACGCCTTTTTTGTCATGACCTTTAGTAATAGAACATACTACAGTATCAGCCTTTACATGCTTAACACTTGGATCTGATTGAAACCCATGCTTTCTTTCCATTTGTGCTTCAAGCTTACTGCTATCATGTGTAACCCTACACCTTTCTATATTACGGTCACGTTTGTCAGGAGCTACATATCCATCTATATCACTACATAAGAACGGGCGCACTTTGAACCTGTCTGAACTAACACCATTTTCAACACTTGCAGAATTATGAGCTTTTCTATTATTGCGCATTTTATCTACAGCTTCCTTTATTTTTTCTTTTGATGGTTTTGGCAGCAGTGCTGGCTTATATGCACATGCTGGTAGTTCTGGAAATGAGTCTTCCTGAGACAGCAAATGACTTTGGTTTCTCTTACTATCTGATTCTTCAATATTCTTTATTGATGTCTTGAAAGAGTTTTCGTTTTTCTTTTTTAGATCTAACTCATTTAATCCGCTTCCAACATTATTTTTTCTTGTCGTAGTGTGAATAACACCTGGAAGTTTCACTTCATACTTAAATTTTTTATCAATGGTATCCATTGACTCATTAGACGAGGAATCTATTTGAAACCTATCGTTTGAAAATTTTGATTTTGCAGCATCAAAAAATATACTACGTTTTTCTATCTTTTTATCAGTCATATTTTACCTCTAAACCTATCAATTAATAAAAGTATAAATTAAGAGGTATTAATTTTATTATAATAATAAAGGCTCAAGAAGCATCACCGTAGGGTTTTCTATATAGTACTTAAAGGCATTTAAAAATTTTGCTCCGAGTGCTCCATCAACTGCTCTGTGGTCAACAGAGAGAGTAACTGTCATTATCTCTGCTATCTCTATTTTTTCACCTATGACAATCGGCTGTTTTTTAGATTCACCAACAGCCATAATGCAAGATTGCGGTGGATTGATTATAGCGCTGAAAGTTTTTATACCAAACATGCCTAAGTTGGAGATAGTAAATCCTCCTCCTTGAAATTCTTCAGGCTTTAGTTTTCCAGATCTTGCCCTACTTACTAAATCTTTCACTTCTTTTGATATAGATAAAACACTTTTTTCATCAGCATTTTTTACTATAGGAGTAATCAGTCCATCCTCAAGCGCCACAGCAATTGAGATATCTATATTTGAGTATCTTACTATTTTAGTATCTATCCACGATGAGTTTATATCAGGAAATTTTTTCATGCTGAAAGCCACAGCTTTTATAATTAAGTCATTAATTGTTACTTTATTGTTTTCATTTGCTGAATTAACCTCATTTTTGAGCGATATTAGCTTATCAACGTGGCAGTCTACAGTTAAATAAAAGTGTGGAATATTTTGCTTAGATTCAACTAGGCGCTGCGCTATCACTTGGCGCATATTGCTTACTTCAAATGTTGTATTTTCCTCAAATCTCTCATAGCTTTTAGTTTGATCTAAAAATTCTAATACATCAGCTTTGATGATACGACCATATGGACCTGTACCTTTCAATCGCTTTATATCAACACCTTCATTTTGAGCTATTTTTTTAGCTAAGGGGCTTACTTTTATTCTATTTTCTGTTGCTCTATCCTCTTTTTTAGATCCCAGTGTCACACACTGGGATGACATTGAAGAGCTAGATGAAATCGAAGAGTTGGATGATACTGAAAAATCGGCTTCAACCTCCTTCTCAACCTTGGTATTGACGGCAGAAGCTAAATCAAGTGCGCTTTTATCTTCCCCTTCCTCTAACATTAGAGCTATCAGTTGATTTACAGGTACGCCACTTGTTCCTTCCGACACTAAAATTTTTGCTAAAACTCCTTCATCGACAGATTCAAACTCCATTATGGCTTTATCAGTCTCAATTTCAGCGATTACATCACCTATTTCAACTTTATCTTGTTCTTTTTTACACCACTTTACAATTTTTCCTCCAGTTTTACTCATTGTTGGGGAAAGAGCAGGCATCAATATTTCTATAGGCATTTATTCTGCATTAAAAGATCTATTTAATTTTTAATTTACTCTTTACCCTATGTCAATCTAATCGTAAATTATGATACTTATATCATCCTAGTACGTGATGCTGGAATCTTGGTTGACTACTGTTATCCTACTATTTCTATTGCTTAGTCCTAGACAGAGTACAAATAGTAAGATCATCATGAAAATAGACGAACCTATTATAATGGAAATAGAAAAATGTAGTGCTTACTATCCTCTCACAAACATATAGCTTGGGTACAGAAAAATTTATATGAGGGAGCTGGTTAAATTGATAAAAGATCAGAATTAACAGTATTTTCCGAATCTTCTGTAGCAGGCTCTTCATGTGAAGCAGAGGATACACTAACTTCTTTATCCTCTGTCCTCTGTATAGAACTACCATAAAAACTCCTTAACATCTCTTCAGCAGATGAATTTAAAATCTGTATAATAGACTTTTCACTTTGTTCTTTCATCGATTGATCCATTTTAGAAATCAACTCGGAAAATTCACTACCTTCTTTTCTAGCTTCACTTTCTATCTTATTTTTTATGCTTTCTATATTACTTTGGTTAATTTCTTCTTTCGTTATGTTAAATGAATTAGCAATACCTTGATACTTAATCTCACAATCGCCACAACCAATTATACACAGAGCGACAGATCTAGATATTTCACTTGCAGCCCAATTGTGTATAGTGTAAGCCAAGTAATTGTCATGGTATTTTATATCAAGCTGTTCCTCTATAAACTCAGAAATTTTCTTTTTTAAAGACATAAAGTACCTCCTTCTTACATTACTGTACCTTCTGATTAAAGTACAACAGCTGCTCCTAAATAGCAATCCATATATGGTTTACTTTAATAAATTATTAAAGTAAGAAGCTTTTACATCCTAAAACATAACTTAGATAGGCCAATGTAAAAAAATTTTTAAACGAGAATTATTGTATATATATTACTTATTTGGTAAAATTATTTTGGCAAAATAGCATATAAAAGTTGAGGCTAATTATGAATATTAAAAAACGAAAGGATTTACAACAGGAGTTATTAGGAATTGTTTTCAATATACTGGTAGAAAGTGAAGATAGTACCATAGAAACTATGGAGCTAAGAGCAGTAGAGATAATTAAAAAAATAAAAGAACACATTAATGATGATATAGAACATGGTACAGGATTTGATAGTCAAAAAATGCCAATTTTAGACTGGATCGTTGCTTGTGATTCTCAGAATCATGTTAGACTAAACAACAAGTCGCTATTAAAATTTGAAAAGAAAATTAAGGATGTTGGAGGAAGATCAAAGGGAAATTCAAGAGGTTATGTTGGAGGTGAAAGAGAAACATTTCTGAATTTCCACTTCTTTGAAAACGTGAATGAAAGAAGGGCAAGGAACTATGAGAGATTAGATCATGTTCTAAATCAACCTCGGAGAGTTCTCCTTAGCAACAGGGATGAAAATATAGTAAGGCAAAGAACGCAAGAGATACTAAATAACATCAGAGATCTTGATAGAGCAGCTGACAGAGAACTATTCTCTGGAAACAGGAGTGAAAATATAAGAAGACCAGGAGAACAAATGCAGCCAAGTGAAGTATCACTAAATCTCTCCGAAAATAGGGATGAATATACAATAATGAGAGGAAGAAGAAGAGCGGGAAGGCGAATGCGGCCAAATTTTGTTAGACGTGAAAGAGAAGTACCACTTAGTTCAAAAATAGGACAATTAATTGTTGTAGTTTCGTCCATAATTGTAGGTGCTTTCATTGGTACAATGGTTGGTATGGTCATTGCTGGTTTATGTATTGAGCTTTGTGTAATCACCACTGCAGAACCGATTCTTCTCATCATGGGTGCTACTGCTGTTATAGGAGCTATTGTAGCAGGAACTGCTCCTGTATTAAAGCTAATAGAGATGTTTAAAGGTCAAGAACCTAATCTTTCTCCTAGTAGCGGTCTGGAAAGCTCTAATACTGAACATACTTATTTAAATAGGCAAAGAGTTATTTAGAAAAAAATTGGAAAAATGTTCAAGGAAGTTCATTGGTAAAATACAGAGGTTTAATTATAGCTTTGTATTTTAGGTTCTGGTTAAAGATTTTTATTTTAGCAGTTAAATCAAAGTCAGATCTAATTAGAGAGAGGATCTTCTTATCTCTTCTTTACCTTCATTTTCATTTCTAACAATTGTTTTTCCACTTAATATGTTTCTTATTTCATCTCCTGTTAAAGTTTCAAACTCCAGTAGATTTTCAGCAATGAGCTCTAAGTCTTTCCTACGCTTGGTTAAAATGTCTTTTGCTTTTTCATAGCAAGAAAATACAACTTTCTTTATTTCCTCATCTATAAGTCTTAACGTATCTTCAGAAATCGTCTCAGAATCATGTGTGATTTGTTTACGATTGTGATATATTGGCCCTATTTTGTCACTCATTCCCCATTTTGTCACCATAGCACGTGATAAATCTGATGCTAGTTTTATATCTGAGGATGCGCCGCTTGTGACTTTATCATATCCAAAAATTAGCTCTTCTGCCACACGTCCACCCATTGCAACAGTTATATCTGCTAGCATCTTTTCTCTTGTGAGGGACACTCTATCTGTTTCTGGTAGTCTCATAACTAAACCGAGTGCTCTACCACGTGGAATAATTGTTGCTTTGTGTATAGGATCAGAAGCAGGCATATTAACTGCAACTACTGCATGACCAGCTTCATGGTAAGCAGTAAGCTTTTTTTCTTCTTCTGTAATGACTAAGGACCTTCTTTCCATACCCATCATCACTTTATCACGTGCATACTCAAAATCATCCATGGTAACAATTTTCTTATTTCTTCTTGCAGCAATAAGCGCAGATTCATTCACTAAATTTGCTAGATCAGCTCCTGAAAAACCTGGCGTTCCCCTAGCAACTGTTTTTACGTTTACATCTGGTGCTATCGATATTTTCTTTATATGCGTATTTAATATTCTTTCACGCCCATTTATATCAGGTAAAGAAATAGTAATCTGTCGGTCAAAACGACCAGGTCTAAGTAGTGCTGGATCTAGGACGTCTGGACGGTTAGTTGCAGCAACTATTATCACACCTTCATTAGACTCGAAACCATCCATCTCAACCAGTAACTGGTTTAATGTTTGTTCCCTTTCGTCGTTACCGCCACCAAGACCAATGCCGCGATGCCTACCTACTGCATCTATTTCGTCTATGAAAATTATACAAGGAGCATTTTTCTTGCCTTGATCAAACATATCCCGGACACGGCTTGCACCAACACCGACAAACATTTCAACGAAATCAGATCCAGAAATACTAAAAAACGGTACATTAGCTTCACCTGCAATTGCACGAGCAAGTAGAGTTTTACCAGTTCCAGGGGAACCAATTAAAAGACATCCTTTTGGTATCTTCCCACCTAACACTTGAAATTTTTGCCTTTGTTTAAGAAAATCAACAATTTCAACCAACTCTTCTTTTGCTTCATCAATCCCAGCAACATCATCAAATGTCACTTTTTTTCCAGTAGTCATAAGCCTAGCTTTTGATTTGCCAAAGCTTATAGTTCTATTACCTCCTGCTTGCGTTTGTTTAAAAAGGAAAAGTAATAAACCGATAAAGATAAGCGTCGGAACCCATTGAATAAGTAATCCACCAATTATACCTATTGCAGAGTCTCCAATTGAAAAGGAGAACTTCACTTTCCTATCATGCAAACTTTTTATTAAGTCACTATATATAACACCACTTGAGTTAAAGGCTGACCCATCCCTAAACTTCCCTTCGATGCTTTGGTTTCTTATTGTAATATTTTCTATATCATTATCTTCTAATCTAGTTAAAAATTCTGAAAAAGGTATGGTTGTTTTACTCTTACCTATACTTCCGCTAAATTGAATACAAGTAACTGAAATAAGAACAATAATCACTAACCAGATCAATAAGCCTTCTAAAAATTTTTTCATTTACATTTCTAATTAAATACTAATCAAGCTTACCAAATTTTGCTTTATCGTGCTATTAATAATGCATTGAACCTTATCGTCATTGGTATTTTTTCCGTTATAATTTATATCAGGATAAGCAAGCACCTTTCCATCTTCTTGTACTGTAGGCAAAGAGTAGAAAACTTCAGGGCAGCAGTTGTAATCCTTCAGAAATTCAGGAATTTTTTGCGTTTTTTTTAGCGGAGCAATAGTTACTGAATACTTCTGATTGCTAAGTATTGTACAGCTAAATCTATTGTCCCATTCAATAGGGACATTTAATGTTAGGTGTACAGTAATTTCCTGTATCTTTGATGATTCTCTCATTATCAAGATTCTCCCTCCATATTTTCTTATTTTGCACCCAGAGAGTGTACAGTTAATATCACTATCTTTTTGCGATATTTTGTTAAATATTGCGATAAGGCTACGGTACCTTGGCTTATAGTGCTTGTTGACAATTGCCATTATAGAGTAAAGAAGAAGCCTCAAGGCTACTTCCTCTGGCAATTGATAAAATTCACTTAGTTTAATTTCAATATAACCAAGATCATGAACATTAACGCAGTCATTAAGTGCAAGGCGTGTGTAGTGCATCAACGCTTTTGCAGCTCTTTTCATATGAAGTGCTGTAAGGCATATTCGCTCTGTTAGAACATCTTGATTATCACTTGCTTTAAGTAAGTTACGGTATAAAGTTCGTCTGTATTTTAAGTCATAATTGCTTCTATCTTCGATCCATCTTAATTGGTGAAGTTTAGCATACTTTTCTATTTCACTACGACTAAAATTTAACAACGGCCTAAATACATAAATACCATCTAAGAAATACTTGTAGTCCATTGATGATAATCCATCTACTCCACTACCCCGCTCTAATCTCAACAAGAACGTTTCTGCTTGATCATTTTTGTGGTGAGCAACAAATAAATATTTAACATTATTATTTTTACACCATTTTGTTAATAAGTTATACCGTGCTTTTCGTGCCTGCAACTGAATATTGCCTTTAATATTTTTCTTCTCCCAATTTAATATAAACGATTCCTTTGCCCCAAGTTCTTTTGCATAGCTTACAGCAAAATCAGCTTCTTTTTGAGATTCTAAACGTAACCCGTGATTTACTGTTAATGCTGTAGGAAGTGAAGGTTTATTTTTTTTTGCCCAATTAATCATTAAGTGCAATAAAACTACACTGTCTACACCACCTGATACTGCAATCGCAACTTGATTATCATGAAAAGCAAACTTATTAACTATATTTTGAAATGACAGCTCCAATCCCATTATGTTTCTTGACGGTTAGGTAGTTTATATCTCTCTACATTATATCGCTAAGGAACTTCAATACAAGCAAACTAACAATCTGTGCAAAGGATTTGTACACTGTATCATCCCAGTGCTGAGCACTGGGATGCGAAGGAGATTAACTTTTGATCCCAGAGAATGAAAATTCTACTCTACGATTTTTAGCATGCTCTCTCTCATACTTGGAATTTCTAAAATCATCTTTTACATTAACCAAAGGCTCAGTTTCACCTTTAGAAGCAGTTTTTATTCTATTTTCTAGATAAGGTGTACAGCTGACCATAAATTTTTTAGCTGCATCTGCTCTTCTAGCTCCTAGTGCAAGATTATACTCGTGAGAACCACGATTGTCAGTATGACCAGTTAAAGTAACCTTTGCGTCAGGATTATTTTGTAACACTTCCATCACGTCAAGTAATGCATCTGCACTCACTTCACTGATACTAGATTCATCATAACCAAAAAAAACTCTTTTATCACCTATCTGCTTAACAACAGCATTCATTTTATTTGTCGTATTTACTCCTTTTTTAGGGCAAGAACTTATACCAGTAAGCAGTAAACAAAAACAACACATTATAATCAGTCTACTCCACATCACTAAACCTCCATAAATTTAAATATAGTACGTAATTTTAATTTTAGTACTAATAATCCCTCTATACTAGAATAGAGTCAAGGGAAATAAAATACTAAATGTTTTCTTTACAATCTTATAATTAATTTTCTGATAAGATGCTCAATTCTTAGCAATGAAGTACAATAAAAGAATAAAAATACAATTTTTTATTGTACTTTAAGCAAATATACTTTTAACTTTATTATTAATCTATTACGCTATTAAGCGGATGTTTCAAAGCAATGAATAAAAATGAGATCTTATAAGTTTTTAGAGGAAGTATTACATAAGGTAAGGAATATCGAAAACATACTAAAACTACTAAGCAAAAGCCAACTGGATATAGAGGATAAGATCGAGCAAATGTGTCTTCTAGAGGAAATCAGACATGAAATTATCTCTCATGATGCAATAAAGGAATCATTAGCGAATGCTCTTAGGAATAAAAAGAGTGCGAATATTCAGCAGCTAAAGTTAATAGAGGGGATACACAAAAGCAGCAGTGCTATTCCTGTTGATTTAGTAAAATCTTTGTCCAAAGCTAAGATTGAATGCCAAAACTTATGGAGGCTAACTAATTCTGAAATTAGTAACTTAGAAAAGCTGAAAGAATGCTTTACTAACCTAATTAAGCTTACTCGTGAAGCAGCTTCTATAAAATCGCAGCAATTAAAGCGCTCAAACTATGAGTCATTGCTTGCTGACTATGACTCTAATATCACAGAAAAGAACATAAAGGAAATATTTCCTAAGCTAGGTAAATTTTTTAGTGAAAATGTAGAGAAAGTAACTCAAAAGCAGAAGAAGGATAAGGTTACTAATATACAAAAAGTTACGGTTCAGAGACAGATTGAACTTGGTTCCTTATTCTTACAGCAAATGAGTGTTACACCAAATGAGATTTCCATTTCTTATTACGATTCTATCGATTATGATGAATCTGACCTTTGTTATGGTTTATTTTTACTTTTACGGCATACTGGTTATGCAATTCATCAAAAATGTTTAGCGCAAAATTCTATAAAGAGCTCAATTACAAAACATATTATGTATGAAACTCAAGGGTTATTCATGGAAAAGATCATTGGAACATCCAGAGAATTTATTGAGTTCATTCAACCACACATAAAGGAGAAACTTTCTACAAAAAACAAAATTAATAGTAGTGTTGAAAATTTGTATTTGATTTTCAATAAAGTAAATCTTTCATCTTTTTTGAAAAATGCGGATGAATTTAGTTTATTGGCTCACATTATGCTAAGAACTAAATTAGAACAAGATCTAATAAATGGTACGTTAGAAGTTAAAGATCTACACGATAAATGGTTGGAAGGTATGAAGCATTACAAGATTTCAGTAAAAGCTAAAAATGAGCTAGACACTTATTTTCAAGATGAGTATTGGATAAGTGGTGTTATAGGCTACTTTCCTATTAAAGTCATAGCGTTAATCGCTGCTGTGCAGTTTTTTTCTTTCATTAAGAAAAATCATTACGAATTTTTAGATTCTATAGTAAAAGGAGATTTCAGTTTACTTATCGATTGGTTCTCTAAAAATGTATATAGTGCAAATTATGGCTTTTTGGAACAGCTAAAAAAGGTAACAGGTAGGGATTTAGATATTGAGTGCTACACTAGTTACTTATCTGAAAAGTATAATTTGTCTCAATAAATGGTTTTCTTGAGTTGTGTATGAGTTTTGTTCAGAATTTAATCAGAAATTTTTTTACTTTCAAAGGTTTATTTGCTAGCGATATTGCTATAGATCTTGGTACTGCAAATACTTTAGTTTATCAGAAAAGTCAGGGGATAGTGCTTGATGAACCCTCAGTTGTAGCAAGAGTAAAAGAAAAAGGAAGTTACGTTCCTTATGCTTTTGGCAAAAAAGCTAAGATGATGCTCGGAAAAACACCTGGAGAAATAGAAGCGATAAGGCCCTTGAAAGACGGAGTTATTGCTGATTTTAAAAGTGCGGAAGAAATGCTAAAATATTTCATACGCAGTGCAAACACAAAATTCACTGTTAATAAACCTAATATTATCATATGCGTTCCATCTGGATCCACGCCAGTTGAAAGGCGTGCTATACAAGATGCAGCAGAAAGTGCTGGTGCAAATGAAGTATTCTTAATTGAAGAACCAATGGCTGCAGCAATTGGGGCTGGACTTCCAGTTACCGAACCTGAAGGTTCTATGATTGTTGACATAGGAGGTGGTACAACTGAAGTTGCAATTATTTCTTTAGGTGGGATTGTTTATTCACGTTCTGCCAGAGTAGGTGGTGATATTATGGATGAGGCAATAAAGTCATACATTCGTGAAAATCATAAGTTATTGATTGGCGAAACAACTGCTGAAAAAATTAAGAAAAACGTCGGTTCAGCCAGTCTGCCAGTTGAAAACAACAAAGAGGGAATGATAATTAAAGGCAGGGATTTAGTGAGTGGTATGCCAAAAGAAATGCTTTTATCAGAATATCAAGTTGCAGAGAGCCTAATAGAGCCTGTACATCAGATAATTTCTGCTATTAGAACTGCACTGGAGAGTACTCCACCCGAACTTTCTTCTGATATAGTTGATAGAGGAATAATTTTATCTGGTGGAGGTGGGTTATTGCGCAACTTGAGTAAAGTTATTAGTGAAACAACAAAATTACCAGTTCGTGTTGCAGATGATCCACTTTGTTGTGTTGCCCTGGGTAGCGGAAAAGTACTTGAAAACATGGACTATTTTGGCCATGTTTTATTCAAGCAAGATTAAATTGTTTTTGAAGATCGAATTGTTTTGATGGAATTATGTAATATAAATCAGATCCCAGTGTCACGCACCAAGTAATTTAAAGGCAACTTCCAGCAGGAAGGGGTGTCATCCCAGCGCTTGACACTGGAACTTGACTACAAATAAGTACGCTGTTTCGATGAAATTGTGTAATAGAAACTGGATTCCAGTGCTTGACACCAGGTTTGTGTTTATAAATTATATGCTAAAAGAATTTGAAATTGAACCTTTATTAAAAGATAAAGCTCCGCATCAAACTAAAGCTATTGTTGCAATGTCCGGGGGAGTTGATAGCTCCTTTGCTGCAGCACTGCTGTATAACCTTGGGTACGAAGTGATAGGTGTGACTCTTCAGCTCTATGGCAGTGATGGTAATGCTAATGCGAGAAAGGGTGCATGCTGCGCTGGACAGGATATTTATGATGCCAAATACGTGGCTGAAAGTGTTGGCTTTCCCCACTATATTTTAAACTACGAGGAAATATTCAAAAAGGAAGTAATAGAGGATTTTGCAAATACCTATATGCGTGGAGAAACTCCCATACCGTGCGTAAGGTGTAACCAAACAGTAAAATTTCGCGATCTATTGCAAGTTACAAAAAATCTTGGTGCGGATGTGCTCGTAACAGGACATTACGTAAGAAGATTAGAAGAAAATGGTGAGGTAAAATTGTGTAGAAGCATCGATAAAAGTAAAGATCAAAGTTATTTTTTGTTTGCAACTACTGAGGAGCAGTTAAAGCTTTTGCGATTTCCATTAGGTGGATTCTATAAAAGTGATATAAGAAAATTAGCAAAGTATTTTGGCTTACAAATTTCTGAAAAGCCGGATAGTCAAGATATATGCTTTGTTTCCGAAAGCTATAGTAAAACAATAGCTAAATTAGCTCCACAATCTGTACAGAAAGGTAAAATAGTAGATATTCATGGAAAAGTGCTAGGTGAG
Source organism: Wolbachia endosymbiont (group B) of Germaria angustata (assembly GCF_964026725.1). Classification (NCBI taxonomy): domain Bacteria; kingdom Pseudomonadati; phylum Pseudomonadota; class Alphaproteobacteria; order Rickettsiales; family Anaplasmataceae; genus Wolbachia; species Wolbachia endosymbiont (group B) of Germaria angustata. The sequence goes on along the minus strand of NZ_OZ034691.1, from coordinate 39,475 downwards.
CACAGCGGCATAGTAAATTTTACAGTGGGACAGAGAAGAGGCCTCTGCATCGCACACAATGAGCCTCTTTACGTGATAAAAATTAATACAGAAAATAATGAAGTTGTAGTAGGCCCGATCAATGCTCTAATGCAAAAAAAGATATTGGTCAAAGAGTTAAATTGGTTAGAACAACCAAAAGAAGGCATGGAAGTAACTGTGAAGCTTAGGTCATCACATGCAGGAAGCTTAGCGACAATATATTCAACTGACGAAAAGAACAAAGCCTGTGTAATCTTAAACGACGATTACTTTGGCATCAGTCCAGGTCAAGCCTGTGTAGCATATAAGGGCGAACAAGTTATAGGTGGAGGTTGGATATGCTCCTAACTTGGTGGTTTAATTTTTTAATGCAGAATGTAAACATACAATAAAATTTATTGCTGTTTTATCCTATATTCTTTATACTATAAAGGTAATTATTATATTGTGGACTAGAGGGATGGTTAAAGAAGTTGAAGAGTTAATAAAAATTGTTGGTAAGGGCAATTTACTAGAGGCCGCATTTATTTGTTTGGGCAGTTTTCAACATGCTGACTTACATCATTGCATGGATTGCAGAAATCATATAGGTCTATCCGAATTCATTAATAAAAAAGAACAAGAGCCATTAGATAAATATTTTAACTTAAAATTTAGTCTACAAGGATTGTTTTTAATTTATGTTCAAGCTTATAGAGTTCTTGCAGAAAATGCTCAGTTCAATACTCAAGAAGTAATTGATAAAATATATGCTGCAGTTGAAAATAAAAAAATACCTACTCTTTGTGACACTTCGAAGAAACTGCTAAGGGAAATTGTAGATCAAGTAGGATTGACAGAAGATCAAAAAAAACTAAAGCTTTTTAATATTCTAGCAAATCCGAAAGGTGAAGCTCTATTTAACAATAATGATGACTTTGAGAAACAAGTACTCAATAATGTTAAAAAGTTACTCAAAATAAGCTATTCAAATGAATTTGATAAAGAGTTTAGCTTATGTAAAGAGGTAATAAATCATTATTATTCCATACATAATATAAAAGTGGATAAAGACATAGCATTACTATTTTCTAGTTATGGTATATTTTCTACATGTACTGAAAATCGAGATATTTTACCACTTAATCAATATATTAATGAGAAAGCTAAAGCAATCAATACACCACTGTATTACGATTACATTCAGAAGTTACTACAAGTATTACAAGAAATTGAGTTACCGCATAGAAATGGATTCACCAAGTATACACTTAATTATAGAGATATAAGTGCATTGGAGGAGACATTTACAGCTCAAAGAGAGCAACACAGTCAAGATTTCCTATATCCTAAAAATATCAAACGTACTCTAGAGCAACTGTTAAAAAACCAAAACAGCGATGAATTTGAACAGTTAGTAACAAGCCCTGAGAATATATACTACTCAGTGCAACAAGAAGAGAATGAATGTAGGCCAAATTTCATCCTCAGCAAGCAAAATCACAAAAATACATTCTGTAAACTTATTTTAGGTATGTTTGTATTGTCTGTTGGGTTATATGTTGCTGATTATTTCCTTATGGAGCAAAAATTATTTAATCCAATAAAAGGTGTCCTACCACAGGATAATTTTGCTAATCTAGTAATTGCTGCAATGCTTACTATCGTAATAGTATATGCCTTATCTCAATTATTGAAACCACCACAGGAACCACCACTTTCAACAGTCGATGATGTGCGGAAGAAAAAATTAGAACCGCTCCATGCAAATAAGCTCAGAACTACATAAATGTGGCAACTTAAAAGCACATATTGTATAATGCTTATTCTTAAGTTAAGAGGTAATCCATGGATTTAAGTAAAATAACAACAAAACCAGATGCAATAAGTGTAGTAATTGAAATAAGTGCAAATGCTGAGCCTGTAAAGTATGAATTTAATAAAGAGCTTGGGTTGTTACAAGTTGACAGATTTTTGTCTACCTCAATGACTTATCCTTGCAATTATGGGTTTATACCAAATACCTGCGCAGGTGATGGTGACCCTGCGGATGTTTTGGTGCTAACTCAATTTCCTTTAGCGCCTGGAGTTTTGATATCGGTGCGTCCAGTAGGTGCATTACTTACCAAAGACGAGAAAGGAGAGGATGAAAAAATATTAGCTGTACCTATCTCCAGTGTTGATAGCTATTATGACAATATAAAAAACTATTCTGATTTATCTAAAAACTTACTAGATAAAATAGCTCATTTCTTTTCTCATTATAAAGATTTAGAAAAGGGAAAAACGGTGACAGTTGGAGAATGGGCTAATGTGAAAAAAGCAAAAGAAATCATTGAAAAAAGTAGAAATTAGTTTGCGTTGATTTAGCCTTAAATTACAGTTATTCGGAAAATGTTGTTGTTTTTAATGGGTAAATATTGGTATCCGTTCAGGATAGCGGCAAGGTAGTATAACCATAGAGTAAAAGTGAGTTTACAACAAATGGTGTCATCCCAGTGCTTGACACTGGGATCCAGTCCTTTCGCACAAAAAACGTTGTAAAGTAACTTAGTTGGATCCCAGTGTCAGCTACTCTGATGACAAGAAAGGGAGTACAGGTTTCAATATTTGCATGCATCTGAACAGATACAAATATTGCAATTAAAAGCATTAGACAGGCAGTAAAGGTCTTGATATTATAGTAATAATTTGGAAGGGTGGCCGAGCGGCTGAAGGCGGCGGTTTGCTAAACCGTTATACGATTGAAAAGTCGTATCGAGGGTTCGAATCCCTCTCCTTCCGTATATTATTGTTTAGGTATTCATTACAGTAATTTTATCCTCTTTTTTAATTATTAAAAAGTTAGCTAGCGTTTATTCAGTATTTATTATAGAATTAGTTATTAGCTAAATAATTTTATATGCATAAAATACTAATTTTGATATTAATAATGCTGCCGCTTAGGTTACTTGCAACTGAGATTGAAATTGTTGCAGATATAAATGGTGAGCCAATTTCAAATTTAGATATCGAAAGACGTATAAACTTCATAAATTCATTGCTTGGCACTCAGAAGATTAATCAAAAAGAGGTAAAATCTCAAATTCTAAGACAGTTAATAGACGAAATTATCATTGTCAGCGAAGCACAGAAGATGAATATAGAATTGAGTAATGAGGAGTTAAATAATGCTGTCACGTTATTCTTAACTCAAAGTTTAAAACTTAAGGCTGATGAAGTTGATCAATATGTAAAAAAGCATAATATAGATCTCAATACCCTAAAAAAACAAGTAAAGTGTCAGCTACTGTGGAACAAGATTATTGAAGTAGGAGTTGTACCGCTTATTAATATCAGCGATCAAGAAGTGGATGATGCAAGAAAGCAAAAAGAGAAGTCTGATTACCTTATTACGTTTCAGGAGTTCATAATTCCCGATCAGAAGATAGCTGAAGACTTAGTAAAAAAATTACGTACCAGTAATAATCCAGAATCTTCAATAAAGATGCGCAAAGCAACAGTTAATTTAAGTCAGCTAAAAGGTACTCTCAAGGACGTTTTGGAAAGATTAGAAATCAGTGATGTAGCAGGTCCGGTTAGTTTAAGCGAAGGTTACTCTGTTATAAAAGTCATAGATAAGGTACAGCTCGATCATACACTGCTGAAAAGTACTTTAAAACTGAAACAGGTTGTAGTTGAAGGTTCAGAAAGTTTACTCTCTAATTTTAAGGAGCAAAAGGTCAGTTGTTTAAATTTTGACAAGTTAGCAGATGATTTCAAGTTGCCAAGCGTAAAAGAGTTTGAAATAAAAATGAGAAATTTAAATCCTGATTTACAGATTTTATTTAGTAAAACAAATATGAATGAAATAGTAGAATTAAGAGAAAATAGCACTGCAAAGTTGATGATGTTATGTGATATCAAAAATAATGCAATGGATATAGAAGCAATCAAACAGGAAATGTATCAACAAAAGATTATGATACAAAGCAACCTGTTATTGGATAATATGCGTAAAAATGCAGCTGTTAGTTATCAGTTTAATTGAAGTTAGAGAGGTTTTCTACTCCATAAAAAGTTTATGAAGAATATAATGCTCATTGGCGGTGGAGTTGGAAATGCAGTGTTATTTTCGATAGGCAAAGCTTGTCTTGAAAACAATCATAAGGTTTTATATTTCGCTGGCTATAAGAAATTAAGTGATGTATTTAAACGAGCACTGATAGAACGTGCATCAAACGTGACAGTTTGGGCATGTGAAGAAGGATTGATAGAAACAAGCAGAGAACAGGATAAATCCTTTCATGGTAATATAGTTGATGCAATAATCTCATATCAGCAAGGAAAGTTAGGTAAAATTACTATTAGTTTAAACACTATAGATAAAATCATCACTATTGGTTCTGATAAAATGATGAAAGCTATAAATGAAGCTAGAAAAACAATTTTAAAACCATACCTAAAACCAAATCACGTAGCAATATCATCTGTTAACTCTCCTATGCAGTGCATGATGAAAGAAATCTGCGCTCAATGTATTCAGCAACACATAAATAAGGAAACAGGAGAAATAAGTTTTGTTTATAGTTGCAGTAATCAAGACCAGGATATGGAGCTTGTTGACTTTGATTTTTTAAGTGAGCGCTTGAAGCAAAATAGTTTACAAGAAAAGCTCACTGCAAAATGGATAGAACATGTTCAAAGACACTAAACAGCACAAAGAGAAACTAAGGAAGCAATATAGAACCATAAGAAAAGATATTGATGAAAGTTATTCTAATTATGCAGCAAATTCTCTTATTAATCTTTTTAGTCAAAACTTAAGTTGCGTTAAAGGTAAAACAATAGCAGCTTACATTCCAACAGACGGGGAAATTAATGTTGTGCCTTTGATGCATCATTTGCTTGATTTAGGCTATAAAGTAGCAATTCCTAATAAAAGTAAGTTATTAAAATTTGAGGAATGGAATAAAGCAGATGAAGATATAATTCCCGACACAATCATTACTCCTGTTATTGCTTTTGATGATCATTTTAATAGGTTAGGTTTTGGCGGTGGTTGGTATGATGAAATGATAAAAAAATTACGGCCACTTGGAAAAATATTTATAGGTGTAGCCTATGAGAAGCAATATTGTAAAAATTTACCTGTGGAAAAACACGATCAAAAATTGGATATTATAATCACTGAGATATGTGTTAGATTTGAAAGTGAATTGCTCAAGAAGGCGGATAGAAAGGAGTAGCATAGTCTCCCTCTTTCTGATAGTAATTGCTTATCTGTTCAGATGCATGCAAATATTGAAACCTGTACTCCCTTTCTTGTCATCAGAGTAGCTGACACTGGGATCCAACTAAGTTACTTTACAACGTTTTTTGCACAAAAGGACTGGATTCTAGAGTCAAGCGCTAGAATGACATCAACTTTTGAATTCCAGTTATGCAAGAAATCTATTCATTTGAAACTTGTTTAAGAAACGTAGCTATAAAAACCGCAGGTACCAGTTGGTTTTTATTAGCTAAAGTAAAGGTCAAATATCTGGAATTCTGGACATAAAATCCCCCTGTAAAAAAGATTAGAAAAAAATGCAGTGCACATACGACAGATATACACTGAAGAATACATTTTTAATAAGTTTGGTTAAAAAGTCTGCAGACTAAAGATAGATTTTGAGCTCTTAAAATATCTCTATTTGTAATTATAATGAGATTGAAAATATGCGGAAGTAATTTTTTGTGTCCGCTTAGCAGGGTGACAAAATAAGATAGACAGATACATTTTTGCATCAAAATGCTCTTCAAATGCATCAACTCATTCTTGTGATTCCTTTTTCACTCACTTGTTCAGAATTTGGACTATCTAATTGAGGAGCTGGCGGCTTCATTCCTTTAACTTTATCATCAACTATTTTTTCCACTTTCTCTATTTTATTATTACCAATTGCCATAATTTCAGGTTGAAATTTATGTATAAGATCATTAAGTGCTTTTTGATCACTTAGATGAGTACTAAGACCTTTTTTCAGAAGTCTGGTCATATCATCTTTTGAAAAATTCTTAATAACTCCTTCTTCTACCAACTTCTTTATAGCCGATTGCTTCACTTCATTTTGAAGCATTTTTACCACTTCTAGCATATCAGAAGATTGTCTTTAGTTTCATCTTCTCCAGCTTCTTCTCGCTTTTGTGCCTTACTAGTTGCTATAATACGCTCAGACAAGTCCTTTTTGAACTTATCAAAATTATTCTCTCTTGCTTGAATTGTAGGTAATTTATTGATCACATTTTTCACAAAACTTTTCACTGCTTTTCCTGCTTCAATCGCTCCTTTTTTTATCTCACTTCTATTCTGATATATAGCATAACCAATAGCAACTATAGCAACTAGTGCTACAAACCCTACTAATGCTGCTCCACCAATAATTAATGCACCGGTCACTCCTCCTACTGTTAATAAACCTGCTAGTGCACCTGTTAGTGTTGTCACTGCTGCTCCACTTATCAATCCTTGAGCTAACAGTTGATTGCCTAAAGTTTCAAGCTCTTTCTCCATGCCTTCTACTTTATTTACTTGTTTAAGAAGTATTTTTAATTGATTATCGTCTTTCTCAAGATGCTCCTTTACAATATCCATTGTGTCCTTCAAAAGATCTTGTTTTTGAATCAGCAATTCAGACACATATTTGATGGTTGATTCATTAAAAATTTCACCTTCTTTTATAAATTCATTTGCTTGTAATAGAGTCTCGAATACTTGCAACAAATCTTTTTTTTCCACTAATATATCTTACTACATTTTCAATGAACTCGTCCGAATTGGTTGGATTTGTTGTACCACCTTGTACCATATTCAATTCCTATCAATTATAAATATGCCTAATTATTAATTATATAATAATTGACATAAAATAATTACTCCTTTCCAAATATGGAATTTGTATTACAATACCTAGATTATATGAAATCAAGGTATTTTATGGGTGAGAAAAAATTAAGAGCCGCTGTGGTTTTATCAGGATGCGGCCACCTCGACGGCACAGAGGTGAGAGAAGCGGTCTTAACTCTGCTTGTGCTTGATCAGCAGGAAGTTGAAGTCACATGTTTTGCTCCTGATGTTGATATCACACAAGTTATGAACCACAAAACAAAAGAAGAAGTAAAAGAAAAAAGGAGTGTACTTGTAGAAGCAGCAAGAATTGCAAGAGGTGAGATAAATGATTTAAGAGAAGCTAAAGCTGAAAATTTTGACATGCTAGTCGTACCTGGTGGATATGGAGTTGCGAAAAATTTATCTGACTTAGCTGAAAATAAAACAGTAATGCCTGAGTTTGAAAGATTAGTCTCAGAGTTCTTTGTTGCAAAAAAGCCAATAGGAACTATATGTATATCTCCAGCCATTATTGTTTTAATTTTAAGTAGCAAGATAGGTAAAGAAGAAAGTAAGATTAAGGTAACTATAGGAGACGACAAAGACCAGTTGATAGAGAAGCTCGGCGGCGAACATATAACATGCGATACAAAGCTATCAATAGAAGACGAAAAGCATAATATATTTTCCTGCTCTGCTTATATGCGTAGTGATGAAAGTATACACTCTGTATATCAAGGAATAAAACACATGATTGACAGTATGGTAAAAAAATTAATAAAAAAACCAAACAACCATTTCTCTAAAGTGTAGTTTCTTATACAATTAATTATGTTATACTTCCAGTTGCATTATTGTTGTAGCCAAAGTAATCTGTAATTGCTTATTAATGGTAAGTTATATTTAGTATGTAAGTTTAGTTCTTTTTTTTTATAGATGTAAATATGTCAGACCTTTTTTATATTGAAAGTGAGTGTTGTGTAGATGGTCAGTGTGATACTTATGCAGGAGAAGTGAGTATTAATGATGTCATGTTGGGCAAGTTTAGTCTAAATTCATACAGTGGGAAAAAAGCTACAATAAATCTAGACATCGTTACATTCGATATCCATATTGCTATGGATGGCCAAGATGGAAAGACAATAAAAAGAGACCTCAAGAGTCCTGAATTTACAATTAAAGATGACGGTTCCTGGTATATTAACAAGAGTCTTGGTAGTGATAAATTTGAAATTATAGTAAAGCAGTCATGATATGAAACATAGTGAGCGGAGCTTACTTTTTAGCAATGTTTACATACTTACTTAAAAAATGGAGATTATCTTAGCTGAACCACGCGGTTTCTGCGCAGGGGTTAAAAGAGCTGTAGACATATTAGCAATTACTTTAGAGAAATACAAAAACGAACGCCAAGTTTATGTACTACACGAAATCGTTCATAATAAGTATATAGTAGAGGACTTCAAGAAACAAGGAGTGGTTTTTGTAAGCAGCATAGAAGACATTAAAGACAATAGAGGAATATTGATCTTTAGCGCACATGGAGTGTCGAAAAGTATAGAGGATGAAGCAAAAAGAAAGGGGATTCAAGTGATTGATGCAACATGTCCATTAGTTAGCAAAGTACATAAAGAGGCAAAAAGGTATGAGGATAGTGGTAAAGAATTAATTCTAATTGGACATGAAAATCATCCAGAAGTTAAAGGAATTATAGGAAGAGTAAGTAATCCTATATCTCTAGTGCAAACTATGCAAGACGTATACAATTTACAAATCAAAGATCCAGATAATTTATCTTATGTAACACAAACCACGTTAAGTATTGACGATACCAAAGAAATTATTGCTACACTGAAGCTCAGATTTCCAAGCATTACAGGCCCCGACTTAAAAGATATATGCTATGCAACACAAAATAGGCAGAACGCTGTTAAAAAATTGGCTAAAATTACAGACGTAGTGTTAATTGTAGGAAGCAAAAACAGTTCAAATTCAAACCGTTTATTAGACCTGTGCATTTCCACAGGAAAAAGAGCCTATTTGATTGATAATTATAAATGTATGAACAAAAATTGGTTGCAGGGCGCAGAAAAAATAGGAATTACTGCAGGTGCTTCTGCTCCTGATATATTAGTTGATGAGCTAGTAAATTACTTAAAAATAAATATGAATACAAAAGTTTCAGTCATGCCAGATGGATTCACTGAAAATGTTCAGTTCAAGTATACTAAATGGTAATGTGCAACAACGTGCGTCAAATCAAGTCTTTAGCTCAATTCAATTTTCAGTCTGTTGGAGAATAAAATATCAAGCTGAGATATGATTAATCCTCGTTTGTCAGGTTAAGTTGTGTCTAGCACAAATATAAAAAACCTTCATCATACAAAAGGGTTAATATTACTACTAATTTTATCAAAAACTTATAATATAAGTAATATTGTCATCTAATGTTTAATGAATTTCAATAAATTACCTTTTTAATTCTAGATGAGTATACACTTTGTTAATATGTTTGGGTCAAAACCCAAAAGTAAGTTTATGCTTTCTATAGGAAAAGAAGGCACAATGTTACTATATTTTAAAAATGATACTTTAAATAAAAGATATTTTGCTAAGGACAAAAATAATAAAGCTGTTTCTGACTTAATTTCATGTCTCTCATCAGATAAAAAAGCACCCTTATATCTGGTTCTCAATCACACTGATCAGAACTATTTGCTACAGTCTATCCCAAGAGTAAATAGGATTAGTGCTTATCTATCAGCAAAAACAAAAGTAGAGCATTTTGCTCATAATAACGATATAAATTCTATTCTCTTGGTCGAAAAGCCGAATAAATTTAATCAAAACTGGTGGTATCTATTTGTTTCATCAAAAGCAAATCATTTAATAGAATATTGGTTGGACGTGTTTGTTGAAATAGGCTCTAACTTTAAAGGAATATTAATGTTTCCTATAGAACTAGTCAGTATAGCAAAAAAGATTCTACACAAAGATCCTAGTAACTGGAAAATTATAGTTGCTGCAACTAAAACAGGTGGCTATAGACAAGTGGTTCTTAAAGAGAACAAAATGATATTTACACGTTTAATACCATTTACTAATGATAATTTACCAGGAATCATTGCTGGTGAAATATATCAGGAAGTGAAAAATACAATTCAATCTTTAACTAAGTTTGGATTTGAAAAAAATGACCCTATCGACCTTTGCATCATAGTATCAGAAGCTATTAAATCTAGTTTATCAGTTATAAATTTTTCAGAGAATAGTGTGAACATATTGACTCCATATGAGCTAGGTAAACTATTGGTAGCAGAATTAGCTATATGCGAAAAAGATAGCTTTTGTGATACTACAATTTTGTTCCATAGCTTTAAGAATAAGCCAATAAATATTTTTAACACAAAAGAAACTAAAGAATTTTATCTATTTAATTATCTTTATTTAAATTCTCCTCAAATTTTTCTATACCTACTCTTGGTTTTAGTTGTAATTAACGCCTTTTGTTTGCGAAATTTATATTCAAATTTTAATGTTGCTGATAATTTATCTGCAAAGCGGAGTGCTTTAAATAACAAACTAATAAAACTTAGCCAAAGCTATAATGTAAAAAAGATAGATGAAGTTTACGATTTTATTAATATCAATAATATTTTATCAAAAATAGAGTACTCTCCTCTCACACAAGTTAAGTATGTAGAAAAGCTAAAAGTACCAGATGTAGAGCTTCAATTATTTGAGTGGAATTATAATGAGGCAAAAAGTTATATTACCACAACTTTAAGGTTTAATTTTCAATCTGGTAAAGACATTTCTTATCAATACAAGAAACTACAGAAAAATTTAAACGATAATTTCCGTACTCATGATATTAGTATTTCTAGCTTACCTACTACTAAAGAGAAAAATCTATCTATTGATGTTGAAATAGGAGAGGCAATGTAGATTGATGACTATCTCTCAACTAAAAAGAAAAGCTACAATTCAGTGCATATATTACTTATTGTTATCTATTGTATTAATAGGGTTATCAACGTGTTTTATTATCTATAACAAAAAGGTTTATAATAAAAATCAAACTGCAGCTGAGGAAATACGCTCTATTAATTTACAGATCATTGAAATTCAAAAGAAAGAAGTCGTTCTAAATAAAAACCTAGATTTATGGAAAAGAATTTCTTCTTCAAACTTACATAGTAGCAGATACATTACAAATTTAAATTTTGAGCTTAACAAGCTATATAAAAAACACTACATGTTAGAACCTGAAATATCAATTTCTATACCTGAAGAAGCTGAACTCCACAATAAAAGTGAACATACAAAAGTAATAAGAAGTCAAGTGGTTCTAAGTTTAAGCTCAATTAGCGATAAGCATATTTTTTTATTTCTACAGTCTATTCCAAATCTTCCTGGTTATGTTATGATCAGATCTCTTACCTTGAATAAGCAGAGAAATATAGATGCTAAAGTTATAAACCAGATTTTAAGTGGTAATATGATAGAGATAGTGAGAGCTAGTATAGTTTTTGATTGGTATACCATATTAAGTAGATGAATATAAAGTTGTTTTTTATTTTTACGCTGCTATTTTTTAATGTTAGTGCATATTGCAATTGCGAAGATCTTGTAGAAAATATAGGGATTTGTAAAAAATATTCTTGCCAACAGCATATTAGTAATGAAGATTTTATTGAGCATAAAATATTAGGGTTAAATAGTGAAAATTTATGTGTATATATAGAAAAACAAGACAATGATGAAATGGTCTGTCATCATTCCAATAATGGAATGATTGTAGAAAAGAAGTACTTAAAAAGTATTTTAAAAGTTGGAAATCAAGAAATAAATGACTTCATTGATATAGCAAATTTGCGTGCGAAGGAGTGTTTTTTTATCAACAATTATTATATAGATCGAGACGATATAATAAAAGAGGCAGCAGAGAGTACTTTATCGCAATATGGTAGCATAAAAAGCATTTTTTTTGATGAAGAGCAGGTTAATAGAATAGTTAGTGAGATGGAAAAGTTTAACTTACAGTCTTCAGAAGTTACAGAGGAAGAAAATTTCAATTGTAAAGTAGTCAGTTTAGATTCAATTTTATACTTTTCCCCCGATACATGGAAAATATGGGTAAATGGAAAGTTGTTCATAAATACTAAGGATTTAAAAGTGCACTCAGTAACTGAAAATTATGTAACTTTTTCATGGGCTGTAAACCAAAAGATAACAAAAGAACGGATAAGCAATTCTAAAAATGTACATTTTGGACATGGAGGTATTATGTTTACGCTTTATCCAGAACAAAAATTTGATTTAGATAGTTTATCTATTAAATAATCTAATACATCTGCGCTTGTAGCTCAGTTGGATAGAGCGTTGCCCTCCGGAGGCAAAGGTCGTGGGTTCGAATCCCTCCAAGCGCGTTTTTAATTAAATTTGACAATAATACTCTCACATAAGATAATAAAGAGATTTATTTTAAAGCATAATTATGTCTAGTGGTACTATAAATAAAGTCATATTAGTTGGTAATCTAGGAAAAGATCCTGAAATTAGGACTACACAAAATGGAAAAGAGATGGCAAGTTTTTCGATAGCCACATCTAAAAGTTGGACTGACAAATTTTCTGGTACGCGCTCTGAAAAGACAGAATGGCATAATATTGTAATTTTTAGTGAAGGATTAGTAAAAATTGTTAAGGATTTTGCGCGCAAAGGTAGTAAAGTTTATGTTGAAGGTTCTCTGAGAACTAGAAAATGGACTGACCAAAATGGTAGCGAAAGGTATACGACAGAGGTGGTGCTATATAACTTTAATAGTGCCCTTACCCTTTTAGATTCACGAAACAGTATGTTAAACTCTGATTACAAGCCAAGTGAATACAAACAAAATGAAACAGAACAAAAAGATAAACACGGAAGTTTTGACAACGATATAAAAGACGAACTAATCGATGATGAAATACCATTTTAATAACTTCAATTGAAATCTACATTTTTATGGACTGCTTGTGTTACTCCTTTTAATTGCAGTGGAGATAGTATAGATTACCAAAGCTTGCAGCGTTTACTAACAATGCAAGCTGAAGCTGAAAATGGTGTAGTGTTGCTCGGTAGCACAGGTGAAAGCTTATCACTTACTGATTCTGAAAAGCGCACCTTAGTTGAATTTGTATGTGAGCTAAAATTAAATACGAAAATTATAATTGGTGTACCAGGAGTAAATCTATATCAGACTCTTGAATGGCTTGATTTTTGCAAGGGTATGCCTATTCATGGCTATCTAATGACAACTCCCATTTATGCAAAGCCTGGAATCATGGGGCAAACTTTATGGTTTGAAAAGCTGCTTGAAAAAGCACATGTGCCAGCAATGCTTTACAATATTCCATCAAGAGCAGGAGTGAGTCTTCACACTGAAACTGTACGTAATTTATCCAGCCACGAAAAATTTTGGGCTATCAAAGATTCAAGTGGCACCGTTGATACTTTAACTCAGTATAAGAAAGTTGCTCCAAATATTGAGGTGTTTTGTGGAGATGATAATATGATACCCGATATGGCTGCTAAGGGTGCGGCTGGTCTGGTTTCTGTTGCTACTAACACTTGGCCACATATAGTACATGAATATGTTAAGCAATGTCTGAGTAGTAAAAACTCTCAGGTAAATGTGTGGAAACAGACTTGTGAAGCGTTATTTACCGCCAGTAACCCAATACCTACTAAAGCACTCTTGCATGACATTGGGCTTATAGAACACAAAACTGTTCGTCTACCACTAAGCACAGAAGACTTGCCTTCTATTGAAACATTGAGGCAAGCTAATAAAATGATTCTTGGATGGAAAAATCAACTAGCTATGCAGGATTAGGACTTGAGCGGATAATTCAATTATACTTAACACAAAAAAATGGGCTAAATCCTCTTCAAAAACTTCTATCTATCGTCTCTTAAAATACTCTCCTGCACACACCCCCATCAACAATTTTCACATCACTATCAACTGAGCTACCTGGCTGTTTATTTCCTTCTGGAAAAAAGCACTCAATTGCTTTATCAATTAAGAAATTTAAAGGAATACAAGCAATCACACTCACTACAAAAGTTAAAGCACCTATAGCTGCTGGTGATGTAAAACCAAGAGCAACTAGTCCTGCTCCAACTCCAAAAAAAACACCAATACTACTGATAGTATGTGCATAATTTTTAATTTTATATTCAGCGCTGTTGCTATATTCTCTCAAAATTTGTTCATGTTCTTTGGACATGCCTTCTGGTATATCGTTGAGATTTGTAGTTTTTGAGAAAGAACAAGCACTGATTACACAGCATACTAATAACATTGCAGAACCAATGATTCCACCTGCAATGAGAGGTGGCAAGTTAACATAACTTAGAGCTAAACCTGCAAGAGCCCCGGTACCAGCTGCCATTCCTAGTATTAGTGTTACTACTACTACTCCTGTTAATATTACTAATCCTAGTTCCAGTTTTGATTCACTTTTCTTTTCTAGGTTACTTTTTTCTTGCCTTTCCTCTTTTAACTGTCCTCTTGTATAGCTCATAGTATGTACTCTTACTTAAAATTAATAATATAATACTAGCATTTTTAGTTTATATAGTCAATTTATTAAGTAATTTTAATTGACTTTCAGCACACTTTAGCCTTATATGTATGGTCCCAGAGTGCAATGGTATATAAAATATGAGAACAAAATGCCATTAAAGGAGAACTTATGATTACTGGATATATCAGAACAACAGAGACAATTCATAAAGCAATGTAAACTTTCTAAGTACTATAACCTCAACTCTAAAACTATTGTAAAACAGAAAAAATCATTCATTTAAAAGAAAAATAACAGCTCCATATACTATTGAAGTGATAATACTTATAATGTTAGATGTGACACCAAATCTAATTTGAAATATAACTTATTTACTCAGCTTCTTTTGAAACTACTGTGAACATAATATCTATAGATAAAACATTGCATTACCATGCCACTAACGAGTAGCAGAATGACAAGTTTTTCAAACTAGTCCGATAAAAATCTCAGTCAGTTTAGCTACAGCTGTATGCTTTTAACTCTCCCAAAAAGAAAATTAACCATGTGAAATTCTTGTTGATATGACTTAATGAATAATTATTTTAGGTTACTAAGTTATTTAAGAAACTTTAATAATATTTAGCCCACTTACTTTTCTATTTTCCATGTCACGATGAGCCTCTATTATTTCATCAAATTTATATTTTTTATTAATTCTTACAATTAAAAGTTTTTTTCTTATCATTTCAAAAATTTCCATTGCAGTAAGCACTAACGTAAGTCTATTGTGCTTGTAGTGATATATCGAAGTTCCAGCTGCAAATAACGAACGCGAACTAAGTAAAGAGAAATTAATAGGAGCATTACCTGATATCTGCCCATAGGAAACATATATGCCAAACTTACCTAAAGATTCAAAAGAGAGCTTGCTTGTAGCGTAACCTATAGGGTCATACACCGCACCTACTCCTCTATTTTTCGTAATCTCCATGATTTTAGAAACGAAGTCTTTATCATTGTAGTTTATTGCGTATGTGCAGCCACTTTGTAAAGCTATCTTCATTTTTTCGTCAGAGCTTATAGAACCTATCACTACACCTTTTTTATCCTTTGCCCATTGGCATATTATTTGCCCCAAACCACCATTAGCTCCATGAACTAGTACAAAAGCACCAGGCCTGATTCTATAAGATTGATTAACTAAATAGTGAGCTGTCATACCTTTAAACAATACTGCAGCAGCAACTTCATCAGGTATATCATTCGGAATTTTTATCAAATATTTCTGGTGTACAATGCGCTTTTCACAATATGCCCCTGGAGGAGCTGTGCAATATCCAACTCTATCTCCAACCTTAAGTCCATCACTAATTTTTTTACCAAGCTTTTCAACAACTCCTACTGCCTCTACTCCAAGTACTGATGGCAGATCTTTAATTTTGCGCATACCTTTTCTATGTTCTAAATCATAACGATTTAAGCCGATAGTTGTATGACGTATTAAGACTTCCTCATCTTTTGGCTCACCTATGCTCTTATCTACAAATTCTAATACTTCTGGCCCCCCAGTTTTTTTAATTTGTATAGCTCTAACCATGATAAATGTAAGACAAAAACTTTAATTATGTTATCTAGCAATTAATATTTTGCAAAATGTTATTTAGAGTTTATACACTACATAAGCGTATTGTTAATAGTTTTGAGGCACAAATTATGACAAACAGAGAAACTTGGCTTTATGGTGTTTTATTCAATGTGTTGTGTAAAGTGGATGAAGATGACAATTTAGATACCAATAATAAAAATAAAAGAAAGGTTAAAATGTAAAATGCAAAAATCAGATAAAAAAGGAGACTATTGTAAATATTTATATACTTCTTGGGAAAAAAAGGATTTGATATTAATCACAGATTTGACTTGAAAGATTATGATGGCTTTCCAATAGATAGTCTTTTTTCCATCGCCATTAACTATAAACCGTACACTTTAACAAATCTAGCGCAAGTTTTAATAAAAGCAGGAACTAATGTGCAAAACGAAAAAGGATATTTACATACCTGTGTTTTGACCCATTCTCCGGACATATTAAAGGCTCTCATAAAAGCGGGAGTAAATGATAGCCCAAATGAAAACTACGGTGGAAATACCACCTTAGACTATGTTGCTAAATTATATGGTAGAGATAAGCCAATTGAATACAAGAATTGCTATGAGATTCTAATTAAGCATACATTAGAAAAAAATCCCAACATAGAAATGCCAGTCTCTGTAAAAAGTAATAAAGAGTTAACTGAGTACTGGAATGCTTGTAAAGCAAATAGTGAAGAATGGGAATTCGCAATACCAAAAACCGCAACACAAGTACTTAGTGTACAAAAAACAAATAAGCGCTTCTGCCCAATTAAATAGATCTGTTGCATAACTTATTTATAGAAAAAGGTTTGTTATTTAAGCTTAAAAAACGTATACGATAGCGTTATTTCACTTAAATCTTTTGTACTATTGTCACGAATTATTTCAGGGTCTATGTAAAAGGATACTGGCATAGCTGCTTTTTGTTTTGGCTGCAAAATTTGTTCTTCAAAGCAGAAGCATGCAACTTTATTGAAATACTTACCTGCTTTAAAAGGTGTAACATTATACACTGCCATTCCAAGCGAAGGCTGGTCAGATAAATTTTCTGCATAATAAAACACTAAACTTTTTTGCCCTATATTCGTATCAATGTAGTTAGTTTCTGATTTAAATTTCCAAGGCAGACCGGACATTACATCAGCATTGAAGTAAACCCTGATTTTTTGGTCAGTTGCATTTATTGTCGTATTAGTTGCTTTTCTCGTTGTGCCACCATATCCAGTAGCTTTACAAAAGATACTATACAATGGCACTGAAGCATATGCAAGACACAGCATCAATACCACTAAAGATACTAGGAAAAAAACTATAGAATTTTCATTATTTCCCCTTAAAAAGGAGAACACCTAATCCCTATTATTAAACAAGTTAAGCAACCTAAGTAAATTGAGGAATATGTTGATAAAGTCAAAGTAAAGATTAGTTGCACCAAGTACTGCCAGCTTAGTAGTTGCAACCTCTGAGCCATCATTATACCTATAATAAACATCTTTGATTCTCTGAGCATCGTACGCGGTCATTAAAGTAAACACTATTACTGACACAAATGATATTGCAAAATAGAGTGGACTACTCCCAAGGAACAGATTAACTATAGATGCAATGATTAATCCCCAGATTCCCATAATCAAAAAAGAACCCATACTGGTCAGATCTTTTTTTGTAGTATTACCATATAAAGCCATAGAACCAAACATGATCGATGTAATGAAAAATGCTCTCGCTATATTTTCTGCAGTATAAATTATAAAAATATGAGATAAAGAAATTCCCATTAAAACTGAGAATAGAAAAAATACAGTAAGTGTTGACTGAGCACTTAGGTGTTGAAGCCTAAAAGACATATAAAACACCAATGCAACTGGAGACAGCATTACCACAAGCGATAGAACAGGATTAGAATAAATCACCTGGAAAAGACCAGAAAATACTGTTAAAAACGCAACAAGCCCTGTAACACCTAAAGCTAAAGCCATATAATTGTATACTTTAGTTAGGTAACTCCTGAGTCCAGTACTATAATAAACGCCCTGAGAGCGAATATCCTGTTCGTTTTTCATATAAGACATATGTAACTCCTTATTATCTCTTGATGATATATTATAATACAATACAGCATTTTTATCAATTATAAAATGACATACTGCAATTGAATGGTGTGGTGTGCAATTAGAGAATTTCTTCCATAACTATAAGCAAGTCGGGTTTCAGTAGCATATAACTATTATAACAATTCTTGCCAATAGAAACTATTTTCACCATTCCATTTATCATGATTAAAGAGAAATAGTGAAAGTGGTTTTTGCATTTACTAAGGCATTCTTCTTATAGATACTATGCCAACAATCTACTATTTTTTCTATGTCTCGCGGTTTAATCTCTGGACCTATACTGATTCTAATTGAACATTCTGCTTGCTCTTTTGTTGCTCCCATTGCAAGCAAAACATGAGAAGGCCCAACTTTTCCAGAAGAACATGCAGAACCATTGCTGACTGCAATATTATTTAAGTCAAAGTGCATGAGCTGCAGATCATTCTTCACTCTCGGCATATAAATGAAACTTGTATTTGGCAATCTTTTAGAATTTTTGCCAAAGATCTTGATATCACTGACAAGACTTAATAACTCACACTCCAATTGATCACGCAGCTTCTCTACTTCATCCATTTTTGATAGAAGGTTTGGAATGTTTTGCAATGCAGCAGAAAGACCTACTATTGCAACAATATTTTCTGTACCACCACGCAATCCTTTTTCTTGCCCACCACCTATTATAATAGGTTCTATTACAAGCTTTTTGTCAAATATTAAAACCCCACTACCTGCTATACCACCAAATTTGTGAGCAGATAAAGTAAGTAAATCCACTCCTAAATCTTCCATATTTACTTCGATTTTCCCAACACTTTGAGCAGCGTCAGCGTGACAGATTGTGCCGAATTTATGTGCCATTTTAGCTATTTCCTTAACAGGCTGGATAACTCCAGTTTCGTTATTAGACATCATCACTGAAATTATTACTTTATTCCCTTCAAGTTCGCTTAGAATTTTTTCTAGCTCTAAAAAGTCAACAATACCCTCTTGATTAACGGGTATTATATGTGGATTATATGCAGAATTAAGAATTGAAGGATGCTCTGTAGCTGAAATTACATGCAGATAGCCTTTTATTCCTCTCATGACGAGGTTGTTTGCTTCAGTTGCACCAGACGTAAAAACTATTTCTTTATCATCTGGAATGCTAAGAGCATCACGTACGTTATCTCTTGCCTCTTTAAGAATCTTCCTCGCTTCTTGTCCTCTTTTATGCAGGGATGATGGATTTAGTGTTTGTTTTGACAAAATCTCAAGTATACTTTTTTTTACATTTTTACTCACTGGAGCAGTTGCATTATAATCAGCATACACGTAACTACTATCTTCCAGGGAGAATAAACTCACAGGCTTATTTGTCACTTACCATCAACCAATTATGTATGTTAACTTTAACACAATAAAAATTTATTGCAAAAACAGCAAAATTAATACATAATTAATAAACAATTTACATTATCAACCCCTGTCAAAACAGGTTTTTATTAGGAGTCATTATGGTAGAAGTCTTTTTAAATAATTCAACAAAAAAGATAGAAGGTAGATACCATCAAAGCAAAGATACCAATGCACCGGTTGTGCTAATTTTACATCACCATCCCCAATATGGTGGTAGTATGGATAGTAAGATTATACATAGTATATGTGAATCTTTTATCGATAATAACTTTTCTGCATTGACAATTAATTTTCGTGGCGTCGGAAAATCTATCGGAACTTTTGATAAGGGTATAGGAGAATTAACTGATGCTGCAGTAGCTATTGATTGGCTTCAGGAGCATAACTCTAACAACGTTCCAATTTGGATAGTCGGTTTTTCTTTTGGAGCATGGGTAGCTATGCAGTTGACAATGCGCCGTCCAGAGATAGTAAGTTTTGTTGCCCTTTCTCTTCCAGCAACTAAGTACGATTTCTCTTTTCTCTCTCCTTGCCCAGTTCCTGGACTTATAATACAAAGTAATAATGATACAATTTCAGAAGAAAGCGATATAACAGAATTAGCACAAAGGTTAATAAATTCGGTAAAAAACAACCATATGGAATACCATATAGTAGATGATACTAACCACTTTCTAAGGGATAAAGAAGAGGAAGTAGCTCAAATTATAGATAATTATATAAAACTACGTTTAAACAGTGCAGCTACTTCTCCTCAGAAAGCTAAAAAAGAGATAAGGGTAAAAGAATATGCCTAACTTTACAAATGAGAGAAATGAATGTATTAATACAAATAAAAAAAGTCTTGTTATGTTTAGGCAATTATTATTTCTCGTTTTAGCGATATTTATGCTGTCAGGATGCTTTCTAAGTAAACAGCGTAAGTTAAAGAGTCCGTGTATAAAAAGCAATGAAGGTATTTCATGCGAATTATACTCCGTTAATGATCATTGGTTAAATAAGTACAAGTTATAGGTAGCTTTGTATTGCTTCTTCCATTCACAACTTTACTAATGATCGGTTTTTTAACTGAAAAATGTGATCTGCTTTTTCTGCAAGGATATAGTTGTGTGTTACTATAAGCATAGAGCTATTATTTTCCTTTACATATGAATGTAATAGCAAAAACACATTCAAAGAATTTGTTGGGTCTAAATTTCCCGTTGGCTCATCTGCAAGTAAAAGCTTTGGAGAGTTTACAATGCTTCTTGCAATTGCAACCCTCTGCCTTTCTCCACCAGAAATTTCAGATACCATACTACTTGCTTTACTTTCCAGACCAAATTTTTCTAATATTGCTTGCGATTTTTTTTTTGCTTCAGCTTTGCTTCTTCTTGCAATAAGCTGGGGAAGCATAACGTTTTCCAACACTGATAACTCTTGTAATAAATAGTGAAATTGATAAACAAAGCTAAGAAAATTTCTTCTTACATGAGTTTTATATTTATTGCTGGCTTGCGTGCAATTTACTCCATCTACTGTCACTACACCTAAAGTTGGCTTATCCAATAGGCCTGCAATTTGTAGTATAGTTGTTTTTCCTGATCCCGAACTACCAATCAATGCAACTACTTGCCCCCTTGTAAGACTCAGATTGATATCTTCTATAATAGCAGGACTTTTTTTGAAGCTCTTACTTACAGAAGCTAGCTCTAGTGTTACACAACTACCCATATTATAAAAAGATCCAGGAGGGAGAATTAGACCGAGAAACTGTTACCACACCCACATCGAGACTTAGCGAGAGCATTCTTGATTTGAAAACCAGAACCACTGAGATCTTCAGTATAATCTATAGTTGAGTTATTTAAAAATTTCGCTGAACAATTATCAACCATTAATACAGGGTTTCCATTCTCATCATTAATTACTATATCTTTACCTTTTTCACTAAAGCTGGAGTGGCTTCTATAATCCTCGCTATCTTCGTCATCGTCAAAATCGTCGTCTTCATCATCGTCAAAATCGTCACCCAAAGACATCTTCTTATTTATTTGATCCATAAGAAAATTATACTTGAAGCCAGAGCATCCACCACCTGAAACTGCAACCCGCAAAACAGAACTCTCATCTCCTTCCTGTTCTACAAGGGAGTGGATTTTCCTTAATGCATTGTCAGTTAAGCTAATATTGTAATCTGTTGACATAACAACCACCGTTCATTATTGATAACCTATTATAGTAGAAATTTTACATGTCAAACAATAATTTTCTATTAAGTTACGCGTGCTTTCCAAATAAAACAAAAGGAAGAAATTTTAAAGAGCCAGAAGATGAAAATCGCAGCTGCTTTCAGCGTGATAGGGACCGAATTATTCACTCTAATGCGTTTAGGAAACTAGGATACAAAACACAAGTTTTTATCAATTATGAGCATGACTACTATCGCACTCGGCTAACTCATAGCCTTGAAGTTGCACAAATTGCAAGATCCATCGCACGCAGGCTCAGATTAGATGAGGACATCACTGAATGCATAGCGCTTGCACATGACCTTGGTCATCCTCCATTTGGTCACACAGGTGAGGATGCTCTAGTTCAAGTTGATAAGGAGAAGTATAAGTTTGATCATAATGTTCAAGCTATAAGGATTTTAACTTATCTTGAACAAAAACATGCTGACTTTAATGGCATGAATCTAAGTTGGGAAGTGATTGAAGGTGTTGCAAAGCATAACGGTCCCTTGCTTGGTCAAAACGCGGAGTCTTCTATAAATAATCAGCTGTTATTAAAATATAATGAAAAATATGATCTAAAACTTGAGGAATTTTCAAGCATTGAAGCACAAGTTGCTTCAATTGCCGATGATATTGCTTACAGTGTTCACGATCTTGATGATGCACTCAGGGCAAATTTAGTAACCATCGAAGATTTGCTCGATGTTCCTTTAATTGGCAAAATGTTCAAAGAAGTAAAAAGCGAATATTCAGAATTGGCTCAAAGCAAACTCATACATGAATCACTGAGTAGAACTATAGGAATGATGATAAATGATGTCGTTTTTCAGACCGAAAGAAATATTGAAGATCACAAAATAAAAAGTGTAGAAGATGTAAGGAGCTTGAATAATATGCTAGTCACATTTTCACCAGAAGTTGCAAATGCCACAAAAGAGATGAAAAAATTCAACATGGAAAAAATATACAGAAGTTATAAACTGGCCAGAACAATGAACAAAGCAAAACGTATAGTACAGGAGCTTTTTCAATGTTTTTATGAAAACCTAAGGTTATTACCCACAGAGTGGAACAAGCTTGCTTGTGAATCTCAGCGTTCAGTAATAATATGTGATTATATCTCAGGTATGACAGATAGATTTGCCATACACGAGCACAGAAGAATTTTTGATACCTCATACGAAATGACTTCTTTCTAATGACCGATGATTATTTCATGTCGATCGCATTAAAACTTGCAGAAAAAAGTCTTGGAAGTGTTGCACCAAACCCTGCTGTTGGGTGTGTCATTGTAAAAGACGGTATAGTGATCGGTGAAGGCTACACAGGAATCGGTGGACGTCCACATGCAGAAGTAGTTGCTTTACAAAATGCTAAAGACTTAACTCATGGTGCAACTATGTACGTCACTCTCGAACCATGCTGCCACTTTGGAGTTACAGAACCTTGCACTGCAGAAATCATAAAATCAGGAATAAGAAAGGTAGTGATTGCAGCAATTGATCCAGATAGTAGAGTTTCAGGCGGAGGAATTAAAGCTCTGAAAGAATCAGGAATTGAAGTGAAGCAAGGTATTATGCAGAAAGAAGCAGAGAAGCTGAATGTTGGCTTTTTTACCACCAAGAAACTCCATAGACCATTCATAGCTTGCAAAATCGCAACAACTCTCGATGGAAAAATCGCAACGTTTACAGGTGATAGCAAATGGATAACAAGTGAGGATACGAGAAATTGGATACATGAGCTCAGAGCAAAATATGACGCAATTATGATTGGCAGCAATACCCTTGTTAGTGACGATCCACTCTTAACTTGCAGATTACCAGGGCTCGAAAATAGATCACCAATAAGGCTAATTATAGATAGCCAGGAAAAATTGCAGGAAGAGCATAATATTGCAAAGACTGCAGATACCTTATATAACCATGATTTAAGCAAAGAGCCAACAGCATACCTTTCGATGTCATTCCAGCGCGTGACGCTGGAATCTAGAAAAAAAGAAGAAGAATGGATCCCAGTGTCACGCACTGGGATGACAGGAGGTTCAACTTGGGTAATTACAAACAATGAAGTAAAGAAAAAAATAAAAAACATTAACTACTTAGTAGTTAATTCAAACAATGCTGGCAAAGTCTGCCTAAAAGACATGGCATCAAAACTTGTTTCAGAAATTGGTATAACAAGGCTATTAGTTGAAGGTGGAGGAGTGTTAATTACAGAATTATTAAAACATAATTTAATCGATAGATTAATAATCTGCCGCAGTGGTAAAATTTTAGGTAATGATGCCATCCCTTTTATAGAAGATTTAGGAATTCAATCCATCAATGAATGTTATCGGTTCAAAAAAGCAGAGGTAATAGATTTTAGTGAGGATGTAGTTGAGGTGTGGGATAGGCTATTGTAACTTTTATATGTTCAGATGAAAGGAAAAAGAAAGAGGTAGAAGTCTCTACCTCTTTACCATTTAGCTTTTTTGAAATCCTTTCTGTCTAATTGCTTCAACAACTTTAGAATCCTCTAATGAACCAATAAATGTTTCATTAAATTCACTTGAATTCAGTTTTTCAGCCAATTTCGTATGAACTTCAGAATTGTCAGCTTTTCTATTCAACTCATCTTTAGTAGCTAAATCTTTAATTTCTTCTTTAACTTCTTCAACGCCTGCTTTAAGTTCACTTATTTCTTCATTCTTATGCATTTGCTGATATGAAGCACAAGCTGCTGCAGCAAAATATATAGCTGCAATAAATAGAACTGCAATTGCAGCAGGGCTAGCAATAAGTGCTAAAGATGCAGGTCCAGCAATTACTTTAGTAGCAATCAATACTGTTGTTATTGCTGCTGCCAAAGATGCAGTTGCAACTGTACTTTCAATACTCATTTTTGTTATGGGTGCTATATTTTTCAATTTCCATATAGTAGTCATAATTACTTCCTCCTTAATTAAGGTTAATAAAAAGTTGATTATATATTAAGAATGTAAACTAATCAAGTATTTTATTAATAATTTGATGTTTTATCTACTTTCTAAATTGTTACTAATTATGTAAGATTGATACATGGTAAATGGCTGGTTGAATCTTGATAAACCAACAGGAATGAGTTCTGCAAAAGCTGTAACTCAAATTAAAAGGATTTTTGGAATAAAAAAAGCCGGATATTTGGGAACACTTGATCCTTTGGCTTCAGGTATATTACCGATCGCTCTTGGTGAAGAAACAAAAACTATACCATATTTATCTTGTAACTTAAAGGCATACAATTTCACAATCAAATGGGGAAAGCAAACAACTACGGATGATTTGGGTGGTGATATCATTAGAACTAGCACTATAAAACCTGAATATAACCAAATAAATTGTGTGATTAAGGATTTTATTGGTGAGATAACACAAACTCCTCCTCAATTTTCAGCAGTAAAAATCAAAGGAGCAAGAGCATATAAGTTGGCAAGAAGTGGGCAAAAGGTGAATATAAATCCCCGACAAGTCAAAATACATGAACTAAAATTGATATCTGTGGACACCATAAATAATAGTGCCGATTTTTCTATGATCTGCGGTAGCGGCGTATATGTAAGATCAATTGCAAGAGATCTTGGAATTGAATTAAATTGTTTTGGACATATTACAAAATTAAGAAGAACGATGGTAGGTGACTTTAGAGAAAACGAATCAGTGACAATTGAACAGCTCGCTGAAAGAAACACAACAACCTACTCTCCCCAGTGCTTGACACTGGATACAAATACTTACAAATCATGTAATGGACAAAAGATTCTAGGAGCATATGTCAAAAACAATGTTCGTGATGAAATAGGCTGGATTTCAGTGTCAGCTACTCGGATGACAGAAGGATGTGGGATAGCAGAAGATGATGGAGGTAATACAAAAGGCTTCATCATCCCCATTGAATCGGCTTTAAAATCGATGTTCAAAGTTGAAATTTCCTTAGAGGAAGCGGAGAAAATCAGAAAAGGTCAAGGAATTATATTAAATAACTTGCGTGGTTTAAAGAATTATGATATTTTTTGTACGATAGTGGGTAATGTACCTATTGCAATTTGCAGTTTTACTCATGGTTATGTGAAGCCTATTCGTGTTTTTAATATTTTGAAATGAGGTTTAGATGTCAATAACATCCCAAAAGAAAAAAAGTTTGATTAGTACATATGCAATTAAAGAAGATGATACAGGTTCATCTTTTGTACAGTGTGCAATTTTAACCGAGAGAATCAGTAATTTAACTGAGCATTTTAAAACGCATAAGCATGACCATAATTCTAAGCGCGGTTTACTTGTATTGATAGGTAGAAGGCGCAAGCACTTAAATTATATAAAACGTAAATTTGGTAATGAAGCCTATCAAGAGTTAATAGAGAAGTTAGGCATTAGAAAATAATCGAGGAATTTTGTATGTTTGAAATTATAAAAAAATCTATAGATTGGGAAGGGCGTACCTTATCTTTAGAAACTGGGAAAATAGCACGTCAAGCTGATGGTTCAGTAGTTGTAAATTATGGAGATACTTCTATCTTAGTCACTGTTGTACGAAAAAAGAAGGAAGAAAGTGTTGATTTTCTCCCTTTAAATGTGCAGTTTATTGCAAAAAGTTATGCAATGGGTAAGATTCCTGGTGGTTTTTTCAAAAGAGAAGGAAAACCATCTGATAGAGAAACTTTAATTTCAAGAGTAATAGATAGAAGTATAAGACCGTTATTTCCTGAAGGTTTTCATGATGAAATTAGTGTAGTATGTAATCTATTAACTTACGATACGGTCAATTCTCCTGAAGTACCAGCATTGATAGGTACCGTCGCAGCTCTTGCAATTTCTGGTGTTCCTTTCCACTTTACTATAGCTGGAGTCATGGTCGGTTGTGATGAAAATAACAATTATATACTCAATCCTTCCGTTCAAGAGATGAAAGCAAGCAACTTGGATCTGTTTTTGTCTGGTGATGAAAATTCGATCTTAATGGTCGAATCGGAAGTCAAAGAGCTCTCTGAAGAAAATGTTTTGAGTGCAATAAAATTCGGCCATGAACATCTTCAACCTGTTATTAAGCTTATAAAAGAATTTGCTGATACAGTAGGCAATAAACCTGAAAGCTTTGCTCCTGTTGATATATCAGATATAACTCAAGAACTTGAAAAATATCGAAAAGACTTTGAAGAAGCATATTCAAAAACAGTAAAACAAGAGCGAGTTCAAGCTCTAGAAGTAGTCAGGAATAATATATTGAATACTCTTAAAGAGGCTGGAAAATACGAAAAGTTAATTACTTATGCAGTAAAAAGCTTTGAAAGATCTTTAGTGCGTGAAATGATTAGAAGGAAAAGTGTGAGGATAGACAGCCGTAAGTATGATGAAATACGCCAGATAGAAATTGAGTCTGACATTCTACCCAAGACTCACGGTTCTGCGCTATTTACAAGGGGTACCACTCAGGCACTAGTTGTTACTGCTCTTGGTACTACACAAGATGAGCAAATTGTGGATGACATTGAAGGGGATAGACGTGAACATTTTATGTTGCATTATAATTTTCCTCCATTTGCTGTTGGAGAGGCTTCTGCTATACGCGCACCAGGAAGGAGAGAAATTGGTCATGGTAAACTTGCTTGGAAAGCAATTCATGCTGTTTTACCTGATAAATCTGAATTTCCTTATACAATAAGGGTAGTATCTGAGATTATGGAATCTGATGGTTCTTCTTCTATGGCAACAGTTTGTGGAACTTCCATTGCATTAATGGATACAGGTGTGCCAATAAAGGCTCCCGTTGCAGGAATTGCTATGGGTCTCATCAAAGACAAAAATGAGCATATAATACTTTCTGATATACTGGGCGATGAAGACTATCTTGGTGATATGGATTTCAAAGTAGCAGGAACTAGCGAAGGGATTACAGCACTGCAGATGGATATGAAAATTCCTGGTATAAGCTTTGAAATTGTTGAAAAATCTTTAGAACAAGCAAAAGTCGGAAGATTACATATCTTAGAAAAAATGAATGCAGTAATTTCAGAACATCGTAAGGATATAAAAGATCATGTACCAAGAGTGTTATCGTTTTATATAGATAAAGATAAAATTTCTGCAGCTATTGGTGCTAAAGGAAAAAATATACGCAGTGTATGTGAAAGAAGTAATGCAAAAATTGAAATAGGGGATGACGGTAAAGTTTCTGTTTTTGCCATTAGTAGTACTGAAGCTGAAGCTGCAAAGGATTTGATGATTGATTCAATAACAGAGCTAGAACAAGGTTCTATAATTGATGCTAAAGTTGTAAAGATAGAGAAGTCTATTGTAGAGTTAGAACTTCTTAATGGAAGAAAAGGAAAAATGCATATAAGCGAGGTAGCTAATCAACATGTAGAGTCCATTGAGGATATACTTAAACAGGGTGATACCTTCAAAGCTTTGATAATTGACTTTGAAAAAGGTGGATGTCCAAAATTATCAAGACGTCGTGTTGATCAAGAAACAGGTGAATTTTTTGAAGGTAAGCTTTACAATGAAGAAAGGAGAGATGGTTTAAATAATAGAGATAATTATTATAACAACTCGTTTAATAAAAAACCTGGAGATAATTATCATAGTAATAGACCTACTCGTCCTCGTTCTGGTTTTAGTAATAGAAACAGACCAAAATTTGGTAATAATGACTCGTCATCAGGTTTCTATTGAGGTTGAACTTACTTTCTATTATCTCAGTGTCGAAACACTGGGATAATAGAAATTTTTAAAACTGACAAGATAACAAAAATGGTTTGTGTTATCTGTAGGGTTATAACGAAAGATTTTTAAGATCGTTTATAGTCTTTTTCACGTCTTCAGCTTTAAATATTGCTGATCCAGCAACTAATATATTTGCACCTGCTTTTATTACATCAGCTGCGTTAGAAAAGTTAACTCCACCATCTACTGAAACTTGTGTTTTAAGATTACGGTCCTGTATCATTTTCCTCACGGTAGATATCTTACTCAACTGCGAATGAATAAACTCCTGTCCTCCAAATCCAGGATTGACTGTCATAATTAATACAATATCTAGCTCATGTATTATATATTCAAGCACGCTTGGAGAAGTTGAAGGAACAATTGAAACTCCAACTTGTATTGTTTTTTTTGTATAATTTATGTCTTTGTATGATTTTATCTTTCTTACTAGCCTCTCAAGATGTATCTCTGCTTCTGCATGTATAGTGATAATATCAGCACCAGCATTTATAAAACTTTCAATATGGTTACCAGGAGATTTAATCATTAAGTGTACATCAAAAGGAAGATTGCTATATTTACGTATCGCAGAGATAACATTCGGACCTATTGTAATATTTGGAACAAAATTTCCATCCATAACGTCTATGTGTATATAATCTACATTCAAGTCGCTAATTCTTTTTACTTCCTCTCCTAATTTTGCAAAGTCTGCTGAAAGTATAGAAGGTGCAATTTTAATACCCATAGACTACTTTTTACCAAAAATAAAAAAAAAGTAACTTATTTTTTAAACTCTGTCATCCCAATACTATATTAATCTCATTTAGAAATTTTTGTATCCTTCCAGATGCATGTGAAACCAGTCCTTTATTTTTCTCTGCCCATTCATCTTGCCATCGTAATACTCATTAGACTTCTTTCTTCGCCTCTTCTAAATATTCCAACACAGTTTCATGCAGCGCAGTCCAATACATTTGCTTTTCCATATTCGGTATAAATTTTTGTTTCCAAGTGTCCTTAAATTCTTGAAACCACTGCTTCTCAAAGTTTTGGAAATCAGATAAAACTTCTGACCTAAATCCATTAATTAAATTCAAAACTTCTATAGCCTTTTCAGGGCTTATAGACTTAAAAGATAATATTTCATTCTTTAAAATATCTAGCTTTTCAAATGAATTAAGTCTAAATGGAATATAAAGTGAAGATCTTATATTGTATCTTAGATAAGAGTCATAATATAGCTTAATCTTGTACATGAGCATAGCAAATGCATCAGAAGAAATATTATTTTCATATTCTGCAAGAGAAGATAATAAATGCTTATAATCCTCTTCATTCAAAAATGGTGGCTTTAAGCTTAATTTAGTTTTATCACTTAAAGATAAGAATTCACTAAAAATAAGATTACTATACTTAACTAAAAATTCAGGCAAAATATCTTCTTGTTCTAATTTTAGAGGCAAGTCTTTTCTAATTTCTTTCGGCAAGTGGTGCATTGAAAACTGATTGATAACCCAAGCAAAATTCTCATCAAACTCATTTGAGTAATCAGCATTATTGTCAGGAAAAATCATATTACCTTTCCTATCGTTCCAAGGCAGTATTTTATAAAAAAAACCGTTTAACCTTTTTTTTAATTTCAAAATATTTTCACTCTTATCGCCTACCTTATACAAAACCTCATTTACTTTTTGTTCTGCGTCTTGAGGACTGATTCTATCACCTATATGCAATCCGATACCACTTTTCTCTAATAACTCCCAATCAAATAACTTATGTGGATCAGGCTTACGCATTGCGTAACCTTCAATTACTGAGTTGTACACTATAGTACCTATCTCAGCGTGACTAAATATCATATCTTTTCTAATCTTAAAGCGCTTCATGAGGTACAAAATCAGATCTTTGACAGATTTCATTTGCTCTTCTGGAAAAGGCTCAAGCCCTGTGTTTACAATCTCTATGCCTATAGAATAATCATTCAGTTTCCGTAGCTCTTCAACCACATTATCTACTTGAACTTTCGCATAACTTATACCAGCATGCCATGCTCGTTTTTCAAGTGGAACCATCAGAGTAATGCTACCATCTCTATCAACAATAAGCTGTACTGATATCCCTGAAGAATTTAATGCGCATTTTGTGCTTTTTAATGTTGGTGATTCGGTATGGTGCACCACCACCATCAACACTTTTTTGCCTTCTCTATCATCATAATTTAAACTCGGTGCAGGATCTAAAAATATTGGATTTTTTAATGATGTTTTCAAATCTTGAAAATCGTTCTCAATATCACTTAAACAAGATTGTTGTCCATATACAAGAGGCGCTACAAGCAGCAACAGAAATAAAACAGACAAACATTTTTTTACTATAAGTTTCATGTAGCTCTACAAACTGCCCTCAATATAACTAAATTAGCATAATACACATAAAATGTTTACTTTTTTTTCAGCCAATCAAGACTTGCTACAGCTACAATTAATACTCTTATCATTACATTTTGGTGTTAAGTCAGGATAGAACGTAAGTATAGCGTCATTCTTTCTCACAAACACTGATTGATAATTGGCATCTTCCATTTTATACAGACACATTCCATCTTTTCCCAATTCCTTAAACGCCTTAGTTGCAGAAACTAAAATATCATCAGCATGAAGGTTATGTGCATACCCATTTGGGCACTTAACTTTTACTTCTCCACCCTTACCTAAGTATTTCATTCCAAACGTGTAAACAGGTGGCTTAATATCTAATTTATTGCACAGAGATTTATTACCCCAAATTGCACCCGCCCACTTATTTTCTTGAGCCTCAACATATCTACCTACAAAATGCATACCACCAAGTCCCAATCTATCTGGTTCACCACAAAAAATATGTCCAAATCCTATAGTTTCTTTCTCAACTCCGCTATTTGTAAACCAAATCTTAGTCAATTCATCTTTAAATAACCCCAAGCCTGCATTTGGTGTAGCCACTTGATGATCGAGCTTATCGTATATCCTTTTCAGCACTTCTTGATGCTGCGGACAATCAAGTAAAATTCTGAAATCTTCTTCATCAGGGTGTGCTCCCCAATCTCCACAAACTCTTAATACTCCTCTATCAAAATCAGTCAGCTCCGGAAGTGGTGGAATATAGTCTGGATCTGAAGAATCTGTTTTGAAAAACGGCTCAAAACTAATTCGTGAATTTGTACCATCAAGATAGTGCTCCTTAATGTAAAAAACAAATCCTATTACTGGTATTATCAAGCACAAGATTAACTTAGCTATTTTCGACATAATCATATTCATAAAGAAGCTAGGGTATAAGCAACAACTTAAAAAAGTTTTAATCTAATGTTGATCGCAGTCCTGGCATCTCATCACCACTTAGCCAACTTAAAAATGCTCCCCCACCAGTTGAAATATATGTAAAATCTTTATCAGTAAGACCTGCAGCGTTTACTGCAGATAGGCTATCCCCTCCTCCTATTACGCTGGTTAATTTTCCTTTGTGCGTTAAATTACTTACTACTCTCATCACCTCTACTGTACCATTTGCAAAAGCTGAATGTTCAAAAACACCAATAGGTCCGTTCCACAGCAGAGTTTTACTGCTTGCTATTATACCGCTTATTGTGCTTAAAGTCTTAGGTCCGATATCTAAAATTATATCATCATCCAAAACGGATTCGTTTTTTCTTAAAATGCTAGTGCTATAATCAGAATTTACTGCAACCAAAACGTCTTCTGGCACAACTATTTTGCAATTGTTTTTATTTGCCGTCTCAACAATATCGTGCAGAAGATCATCAACGCCATTTTGAAAAAAAGACTTGCCTATATTAACTTTATTAAATAACAAAAAATTATTAGCAATTGCGCCGCCCAGAATAAGGTAATCAACCTTTTCTGCTAGCTTTATAAGCATTTTTATTTTAGTTGATATTTTAGCTCCACCAACTATCGCAGTAATAGGTTTAGCGTCAAACGATATAGCTTGCTCAAGATACTTTAGCTCATCTTGCAAGCAAAATCCTGCATAAGAAGGTAAAAATTCCGTAATGCGTGAAATAGAAGCGTGAGCTCTGTGAGAGCAAGAAAACGCATCATTTATATATATATCTGCTAGAGATGCTAATTGTTTAGCAAAATTTGAATCATTCTGCTCTTCTTCTTTATAAAACCTCAGATTCTCTAGTAATATTATATCTCCTCCATCCATCGCATTTATTGCTCTTTGTACTCTCTCACCAATACAATCATCAATAAATTTCACTTCTTTGCTTAGCAGCCGCGATAAAGTTTCAACTACGTTTTTTAGCGATAAGTTACTGTCTTTGGCTTTTGGACGCCCAAAATGTGAGATAACAATAACTTTTGCACCCGCATTTGCTAAATATTGAATGGTAGGTAGAGCTCTCAAAATACGAGTGGCATCACAAATTCTTCCATTTTTTATAGGAACATTGAAGTCAACCCTGAGCAGAACATTTTTATTGTGAAAATCACAACTCTCTATGCTAGGTACATTTATCATAAAATTAAAGAGCTATAAAATCACTATACAATAGTTTAATCCAAAGTAAAGGAAGGAAATTTGAATGCCAAATAAATTAATAAATAGGAAAATTACTACAAATCCTTTCAACTTTAGTTTTTACTGCTCTTTCAATATCAAGGCTATTTCCATCAATTAATCCCTGAATTATTTCATTTATCAGATCAGCTATCTCTTTAAAATCTTTTTTCTCAAGTCCGCGTGTTGTCTCAGCAGCGGTACCAAAACGGAGCCCTGAAGTAATGGTTGGTTTTTCTGTGTCAAACGGCACGGAGTTTTTATTGCAGGTAATGCCAGCTCTTTCAAGGCTATTCACAACGTCTTTTCCAGTCAATTTCCGTGATCTTAAATCAACTAGCACTATATGAGAGTCAGTGCCACCGGTTATAATGTTCAGCCCATGCCCTTGCAGCGCTTGAGCTAACACTTTCGCATTTTCCACAACTTTTTTACTATAAGTTTTAAACTCTGGCGCTAATGCTTCCTTAAATGCAACAGCTTTTGCAGCTATCACATGCATAAGCGGTCCACCTTGCAACCCTGGAAAAACTGCAGACTGAATTTTTTTATGTAACGCTTCATCATTTGTCATTACCACTCCGCCACGAGGACCTCGTAGAGTCTTGTGAGTTGTTGAAGTTATAACATGCGCATATTTGGCAGGTGATGGGTAACAACTTGCAGCAATAAGCCCTGAATAGTGAGCAATATCTGCAAGCAGATATGCACTAACTTTATTCGCAATTTTGCGAAAGCGCTCGAAATCTATTTCTCTTGGATAAGCAGAAGCACCAGCAATGATTAGCTTCGGTTTATGCTCCAGCGCTAGCCTTTCCACCTCATCCATATCAAGCAGGTAAGTGTCTCTATTAACTGTATACTGGATCGACTTAAACCACTTACCAGAAAGGTTTGGTGCTGCACCATGAGTTAAATGTCCACCACAATTCAGTGACAATCCAAGTATTGTATCACCCGGAGCAAGTAGTGAAGCAAACACTGCTTGATTTGCCTGAGAACCAGAGTGAGGTTGAACGTTTGCAAATTTAACACCAAACAGCTTACAAAGCCTTTCTATAGCCAGATTTTCAACTTCATCTACATACTCACAGCCACAGTAATATCTTTTACCAGGATAACCTTCTGCATATTTATTGGTCAGAAAAGAACCTTGTGCTTCCATCACTGCTTTACTCGCAAAATTTTCTGATGCAATCAGTTGCAACTGTGATTTTTGTCGCCGCAGTTCTTTCTCTATAGATTGATAAACTTCATTATCAAAAGACTTTAAATTATTTCCAGAGTTACAAACCCTTTCTGAAACACTTGTCATAAGACCTTAACCAAATAAATCCAAAAATAGCCAAAAGCAAACATACAGGAATAATTGATATCGCTTTTATGAGCAATTTAGTACCATACACAGGATTTCCTTGTATTACCATCCTATCCCAACACAAGTCTATTATTTTTGCAATCCCTGTATGAAAAAAATAGCCAAAAACCATAACTATCATGTTTGATATGGCTGTGGCTAAGCCTACCAAGTTACTGTTCACATAACTCATTGCTTTGTAAATAGTAATTACCTGATAACCAGACGCAAAGCCGATAACAAGAAGTGCAGGTAGTGCAATATATAAACCTCCAGCTTGTATAAAAAGCAAGATAAAGCTAGCAATCATTGCAAAAGAACAGGCAATAATTGCCTCGTAATGTTTATCTGGGTATTTTTCCAGTAAATAAGCTAAAAAGAATGATCCAGCTCCTATACCTATAAACATAAGGGAAGAAAGCGAAGATGCCAGATCCCCGGTCATTTGATATGCTTCACATAAGAACGCTTTTGCCCAACCATCAGCAAAACCTTCTAATGGTCCAACCATTAAGCCACCAAAAAAGCTGATTAGAATGATATGTTTATTGAAAAGTACAGTCTTTAAATCTTGAAGTATGTTGTCATTTCTACTCTCCTCTATGTTACTTTTTGGCGTTATTAAAAGCAACAACAGAGCAAGCAAACAACCAAACGCTGAGAAAGTGTATATAACATAATTCCAACCAAATTTGTTGAGCAAGAAGTCTAGAGGTAATCCACCATAAATAGCTCCCAGTAACCCTATTATTATAGATAAACTAGCCATCCTTGCTGATTTTTCTTGTGAGAAATACATACTTGCAACTTTAAAGAGCCCAATTGCCGAAGCAGATGACCCAACTCCAACAATCATTCTACCAAGTATTGAGTAATACCACTCATCAAAGCATATTAGTGGTAATGTCCCAGCAAACGTTAAGACAATACACACAGGCAAAACAAACTTTGGCCCAAATCTATCAAGGGCAAGACCAACAGGTATGTGAGCAAGCGTATAGCCTATATAATATAGCCCACCAAATTGACCAATATCTGTAATACTTATGTTAAATTTCGTTATTAATTCAGGCGCGATTATATTTGGAATTACACGTAATATATACTGGTATGCATAAAATAGTGATGCTAGCAACCATATGAAAAAGTTTCTCTGCAATGCTAATATTACCTAAAAATAGGATTATATGTATTTTATCAGCAAGGAGCAACACTTTTTTAGATAGCTACTCTAATCCGAGTATCTTTCTAAAAGAGACCTTTTAGCATATCTATAACTGGTTCATGGATAAGGTATATGAAAAAAATTATACCACAGATGATAAGGATTTTTATAATTTTACCCTTGTTCATCTTAAGCTTTATTTTTTTACTATAAGTTTTAGTTTTGTTACAAAATTCATTTTACTTACGCTTTTATTTCGTGATAACAATTATATTTTAAATAATATAATTTTCAATGAAATTCAGTATCAGAAACGCTGCAGTTAACTAAATATTAACCTTTTCGTGTGTAAAATATAATATAAAAGCAAGGTGAGTGAATGAATATAAACACAGCAGACAACACACTACAAAACTACACAACAAAATACATTGAACAAACATTTACCGCACACACAGGCAATAGATACGACAAGTTGTACAGGGAACTCTTAAGCAGCGTAGAAGAAATAATAAAGCTTACTATAAACGAAGCAAAACAATATGATGAAAGCCTAGAAGAATTACATAACGATTCAAGATTTAATAAGAAATTTGTTCAAGCCTTCGCCAAATATCAGGTGATGGAATTCTTAAACACTCATCCAAAGAAGAAAGAGATCGTTGCAGAATTTAACGATGAGCATCACATCAACGAAAGCGATTTAAAAATTTTAAAGGAAGGAAAAGATTTAGTGAATAAAATAAACGATATTAACTTAATCCAACAAAATGAGAAAAATGAAATATTGAACATTAGAAAGGTACTTTCTAAATCAATAGGAATGCCCTCTTCGAGAACTGAAAAATCCAAAGCAACTTTAGTAGAAAGTCCTGAAATGGTAAAATAGACGTACTTAATTTTTTTTAATTGGAAAATACTTTTAACCCTATGAT
Source organism: Wolbachia endosymbiont (group B) of Germaria angustata (assembly GCF_964026725.1). Lineage (NCBI taxonomy): Bacteria > Pseudomonadati > Pseudomonadota > Alphaproteobacteria > Rickettsiales > Anaplasmataceae > Wolbachia > Wolbachia endosymbiont (group B) of Germaria angustata. The sequence continues at coordinate 2,967 of NZ_OZ034691.1, read as the reverse complement.
ACCCAGCACTACCAAAGCAAGGGAAAATAAACGCCCCAAATTTACTGGGTCATTAAAAAACATTATTCCTATTATCGCTGCACCTATAGAGCCTATACCAGTCCAAACTGCATAAGATGTTCCAAGAGGGATAGACTTCATTGCTAACGATAGCCAGTAAAGACTCACAAAACCGCTAACTAAAATAATTACTACAGGTATAACACGAGTAAAGCCATTGCTATATTTCAGTGCTGTGGTCCATATTATTTCAACCAAACCAGCTAATAGCAAATACACCCAAGCCATAAATCAACTCTATCTTACTGAAATATTATATATAGGAATATTAAAAAGTTAACTTAGCATTTCGCATGCTTTAGTAATACTATCACATCCAATTTCTAATTGTTCCTGAGAGGTTGCATAAGAAATTCTGATAAAATTTTTCAGACCAAATGCAATTCCTGGAACAACAGCAACTAAATGATCTTCTAATAAATATTCGGTAAAATCAAGATCACTATTTATTACTTTACCACTTTTCGTACTCTTACCCAATAAACCTTCACATGAGACAAACAAATAGAATGCACCTTGTGGAATAGATGCTGACAAGCCTGAAGCAGAATTTAGCTTTTTTACTACAAAATCTCTACGGTCCCTAAAGATTTTTGTTCTTTCTTTCAAAAAACTATGATCACCGTTTAACGCTTCAACTGCTGCCGCTTGTGCTATTGAATTTGGGTTAGAAGTACTTTGAGACTGCAGTGTAGAAATAGCTTTTACTATATCACTCCTACCTGCAATATAACCTATTCTCCAGCCAGTCATTGCATAGGCTTTTGATACTCCATTGACCACAAAAACTCTATCATAAAGTTTTGGCTCAATCTTAGCAATGGTAAAAAACTTTTCGTCGTATACTATGTGTTCATAAATATCATCTGTAACAACATTCACATGTGGATGTTTAAGCAATACTCTCGCTATGCTTTTCAATTCATCATATGTATAGACAATTCCTGCTGGATTGTTCGGTGAATTAAGAATTAACCATTTAGTTTTCTCAGTTATATTGCTTTCCAGTAACTCCGGTGTAAGCTTAAAGTTTTGTTTGCACTCTACAATAACTGGCAGTCCGCCAAAAAGATTTACCATATCAACATACGAAACCCAATAAGGAGCTGGTATTATAGCCTCATCTCCAGGGTCAATTGTTGCCATAAATAAGTTGAATAACACCTGCTTAGCACCTGCGCCGACACAAATTTGGTTCAGTGTATATTCTAGATTGTTATCCCTTTTTAACTTATTGATTATTGCCCCTTTAAGCTCATGCGTTCCATCAACAGCAGTATATTTAGTTTTGCCTTCATTTATCGATTGAATAGCTGCCTTTTTTATATGATCTGGAGTGTCAAAATCCGGCTCTCCCGCAGCTAAAACGCAAATTTTCTTTCCTTCGCTTTTTAGTCTGTTTGCCTTATCGGTCACAGCAATTGTAGGCGACGGTTTTATCAGAGACATCCTCTTTGCAAGGTCTGACATAATCTCACTAAAGTTAAATAAAAATGATAAACTCTACACAACAAAAAAGCTAGAAGTTTTATTATTTTACATAAAGGTCGGTATTTTTGTATTCTTAAATATAGATATTAAAAAGCTTAATAAATTAAAAAAGGCAAATAAACCCCTGTATAGCGAGTTTTAATAATGTAAATTGGCACTGTAATAATGTGCTAACGCTTAAAATAAGAGCGATTTGGCTGAATGTAGAAAAAATAAAAAAGACATGCGGCAGCTATAATTTTTTGTAATTTGCCAATAAATATTTGAGTTTTTTTACTGAATTTTGTCGTTGAGCCCAAAAATAAGGATGAATACTCTTATCGTTATAGTAAGGAAGAGAATGAGGTTTGTCAAGTAAGGTTTTCATTCCACCCTCATAAAGGCTTTTCATACAAGAGTTTTAGTAGTTTCTTACTAGGTCCACTAATTCAGCAATATTTTCAACCGGAGTATCAGGAAGCACTCCATGTCCAAGATTAAATATAAAAGGTAACCCTCTAAAACAATCTATTATACGCTTTGCTTCTTCAATTGCTTCTGACTTATTGTAGGCCAAAAGACTAGGATTAAGGTTCCCTTGCAGAGGAATTTTTAGATTTTCTTTCGCCCATTCTATTGGAACATTATAATCTATACTTACTGCAGATACGCCTGTTTGTTCGCAGTAATCTATATAAAGATTTTCAGCAGAGCGCGGAAAACCTATTATTGGAAAATTAGGAAATCTACTCTTTATTGCCAAAACAATTTCCTTTGTTGGCTTGATGATGTATCTTTCAAATAGTTTTCCCTTCAATACACCAGCATTGCTGTCAAATAACTGAATAACATCTGCTCCAAACTCTATCTGTTTGATCAGATAAATAATTGTCGCTTCCGTTATTTTTTTTATTATTTCCTCTAGTGCCAATGGACAAAAATTTAGCACCTTGGAAAAAGTTTTACTACCACCGCCCTCTATGATGTATGAACCTACCGTCCACGGCCCTCCAGCAAAGCCTATAAGCGATTTTTCTTCTGGCAACTGGCTTCTTACTTCTTTTATAGCATTTAGGATTGGTAATGTGTTAGATTCAATTCCTTGTAGACTCTTCAATTCTTTAGCACTTTCTATAGGTCTTATTATTGGACCCACACCTCGAATAAAATTTACATTACAACCTAAAATGTCAGCTATTATCAAAATATCAGAAAAAATTATCGCTGCATCCATGTTGAACCTTCTCATTGGTTGTAACGTTAACTCTGTTACCAAATCTGTGCTATAACATATCTCCATGAAATTATTCATGTTTTCCACTGCCTTCCGATACTCAGGAAGAGACCTACCAGCCTGACGCATTAACCAAATAGGAACTTTTTCATCTGACTCGTTCTGGCTGATGATTCTTGCTATTTTTGCTTTACTTCTTTTCA